>CAWDND010000119.1:0-111344 GCA_963803395.1 uncultured Planctomycetaceae bacterium | reverse complement strand
GGCTCGAGGTTCAAGGCGTACTGGACATCGGTGCGAAAGATGTAGGCTTCAGCAGCCTCTTGGGCAGTCCAGCCGAAGAAGTCGGCGAGGAAGACCAGAGCGGCCAGGGAGTAGAGCTCCTTGGTGGGGGCGCCCAGGGAGTCGCTGAAGTGTTGGGCGAGCTCGGCGACGGGCATGAGTTCGAGGAGGACGTGGCGAAAGACGCCCTGCCAGCCGTGGGCGATGATCCGCCGCCCGACGGGGGTATGACCCCGTCGAAGGGGTCGAAGAGGCGGTTTTGTCGGGGATCGACGGAATAGATCATGGCGAGCGCAACTCCTTATCCAAGCTCTAGTTAAGTATAGAATCGCGCCCAGGGTTGTCAAGGAAAAAGCGACCGTAAGGTCAGGAATTTCAAAGAGTTACGCCAAAAACTAGGGCCGGCAGACTTCTGTCAGAAACATGTAGTATGAGTTCTTAGGATTTTCTCAAACCTTCCGTGCAAAATCGAGCGAGCCGACCGTGGTTCATTCCGCCCGAACCGTGCGCGGATCGCGTTCACCCTGGTCGTGCAGATGGCCGGGCCGTGGAACATTGCGTTGGGGGCCGTTGAGCCGTCTCCGGGCGACGCGTTGTCGAGCCGAGAAGGAGTGTTGCTCGTCCCGGTCTCGCCTCGGGTCCAGCGGACCGGGCGGCTTGGGAGATGGAGCCAGACGGGCGGCCCGGCGCTTGCTCAAGTCTGTGACACGTCGGAAGAGGACGATGGAGGGGCGTTACCGCTCGCATCAGGGCCATCGCTCATCGAGGTCACGCCCGTCGCGGTCGCTCCAGCCGCGCACCACGCGGCGCCGCTCCGAACTCTTCGCTGCCGATGGCGCGGCTCTGTCACCTGCGGTGTTGAGGGGGCGCCCGCGTTCCTCGACGGCGCCGGTGAGCTGGTGTCTCGATGACCGTTCCGGTTCTGATGTGTTAGTCGCCTGGCGGCACCCCACTCCGGTGTGCCGTGACCACATCCCTTCGTCCCACTCTACGAACAGAGGACGCCGCGCTTATGGTTCGTGCGATCATCTCGTGGAGCCTGCACAATCGCTTGATCGTCCTGCTGGGGACGCTCGGCGCTGATCGGCGTCGGGATCCACTCGGCGCTGAACCTGAACGTCGAGGCCTATCCCGACCCGACGCCGCCGCTGGTCGAGGTCATCACCCAGAACCCCGGCGCCAGCCCCGAGGAGATGGAGCGGCTGATCGGCATCCCGCTCGAGACGGCGCTGAACGGCATGCCGGGGCTGGAAGACCTGCGGAGCACCTCGCTCGCCGGCCTGAACGACATCAAGTGCCAGTTCGAGTACGGCACCGATTACTGGGCGGCCCGGCAGGAGGTGATCAACCGGATCGGCATGGTCGAGCAACCTGCCGCCGGGCGTCACGCCGCGGCTCTCGCCCTGGAGCCCGACCGGCGAGATCGTCCGCTACGTGCTGGAGGGGCCGGGCTACACGCTCAACCAGCTCAAGGCGGTTCAGGACTGGGTGCTCAACCGGGCCTTGAAGCACGGTGCCCGGCGTCATCGACGTGACCGGCTTCGGCGGGACGGTCAAGCAGTACCAGGTCCTGCTCGACACCCGGCTGCTGCGGCAGTACGACGTGACGCTGCAGCTGGTCGACGGACGCGATCGCGCAGTCGAACGCCAATGTCGGCGGCGACATCCTCACCGCTGGGCAGCCAGTCGCACAACGTCCGGGCCATCGGCTACTGGGCGAGGGAGTCGACCCGCTCGACCCGGCCAACGTCGACCAGGCGCTATGCGATCGAGGTCGAGAAGCTGGAGGACATCCAGGACGTCGTCGTCACCACCACCAACGGCATGCCGGTCTACGTCCAGCAGATCGCCAAGGTGGTCGATCGGCTACCGGCCGCGGCTGGGGATCGTCGGCCGTCGGAGGCGACAGTGAAGAGGACGACGTCGTCGAGGGCATCGTCCTGATGCGGAAGTACGAGAAGTCGCTGCCCGACCGCCGAGCGCGGTCGCAGGAGAAGATCGACGAGATCAACGACGGGCAACCTCCTGCCCAAGGGGATGCAGATCGGGTCTTCAACCAGCGGACCGACCTGGTCCACGTCACGACGCACAACGTCGCTGCACAACCTGGTCGTCGGCATGGGGCTGGTCGATCGCGGTCCTGTTCGTCTTCCTGGGCGACCTGACCAGCGCGGGGATCGTGGCGCTGGTGATCCCGCTGGCCCTGCTGTTCTCGGTCTCGGTGCTGTACCTCCAGGGCAAGTCGGCCAACCTGCTGTCGATCGGCGCGGTCGACTTCGGGATCATCGTCGACAGCTCGGTGATCATCGTCGAGAACATCTACCGGCACATCACGGCGCACGGACGCCGACCGGACCCGGCCGCTGATCGACCGGATCGCCGACGCGTCGCACGAGATCGAGCGGGCCCTGTTCTTCTCGACGCTGATCATCGTCTGCGCCTTCATCCCGCTGTTCTCGATGACCGGGCCCGGAAGGGGCGCTGTTCGGGCCGATGGCCAACACCTACGCGTTCGCGATCTGTCGGCGCCCTGATGCTCGCCGTGACGCTGACGCCGGTGCTCTGCTCGTTCCTGTTCCACAACAAGAAGGAGGAGAAGGACACGCTCGTCGATCGGATCATGAAGCGGCGCTACCTCACGGACGCTCGACCGGGTGCTGCGACTATCGCTATCTGACCCTGGCGGTCGATGGGCGGGCTGCTGGCCTTCACGATCACGCTGGTCCCCGGCCTCGGGGGCGAGTTCATGCCCCAGCTGGAGGAAGGGAACCTCTGGATCCGGGCCATCCTGCCGCGGACCGTCTCGCTCGAGGAGGCGGCGCGGATGGCGCCGCGGCTCCGCGAGGTGATCGCCTCGATCCCCGAGATCCGGGGCGTCATGTCGCACGTCGGCCGGCCCGACGACGGCACCGACGTGACCAGCTTCTTCAACCTCGAGTTCAACGCCCCGCTGATGCCCGATGGAGCAGTGGCGCAGCCGGGGCATGACCCGCGCACGAAGATCCAGGACGAGCTGACCGAGAAGTTCGCGCGAGTTCCCGGCGATCAACTTCAACTTCTCGCAGCTCATCCGCGACAACGTCGAGGAGGCGCTCTCGGGCGTCAAGGGGGCCAACTCGATCAAGCTCTTCGGCAACGACCTGAAGGCGCTGGAGGAGGCCGGCCAGCGCGTCGTCAACGATCCTGAACACGGTGCCGGGGATCGAGAACGTCGGGCTGTTCCACATCGTCGGCCAGCCCAACCTGGAGATCCAGATCGACCGCCACGACGTGCGCCCGCTACGGGATCAACGTCGCCGACGTGGAGGCCGTGGTCCAGGTCGCCATCGGCGGCCGGGCCTTCACGCAGATGGTCGAGGGGGAGAAGCTCTACGACATCGTCCTGCGGCTGCCCGATGGACCTGCGCGACGACCCGGACGTCATCGGCCGGATCCCGGTCGACACCCCCGGGACCGGACGGCAAGCCCGGGGCCCGGATTCCGCTCGCGCAGCTCGCCGACGATCGACCCGCACAAGCCGGGGGCCTCGTACATCTACCGCGAGAACAACCGTCGCTACATCCCGATCAAGTTCAGCGTCCAGGGCCGCGACCTGGCCTCGACCATCGCCGAGGCGCAGCAGAAGGTCGAGGACCCCAAGACCGGCGCCCAGCTGCCCGCGGGCTACGACATCGACTGGTCGGGCGAATTCGCCCAGATGCAGCAGGCCAACGCCCGGCTGCTGTGGATCGTGCCGCTCTCGATCGGCCTGATCATGGTCCTGCTCTACACGGCGTTCAACTCGCTCAAGGACGCGCTCCTGGTCATGGCCAACGTGGTGGCGGCGACGATGGGGGGCGTCTGGGCCCTGAAGCTGACCGGCACGCCGTTTCGATCTCGGCGGCGGTCGGCTTCATCTCGATCTTCGGCGTCGCCGTCCAGGACGGCGTCCTGCTGATCTCGTACTTCAACCAGATGCGGGCCGCCGGGCTGCCCGTCCGCGAGGCGGTGATGCGCGGCGCCGAGCTGCGGGTGCGGCCCGTGGTGATGACCTCGCTGACGGCGGTCCTGGGCCTGCTGCCCGCCGCGCTGGCCAACTCGATCGGCTCGCAGGCCCAGAAGCCGCTGGCGATCGTCGTCGTCGGCGGGATGCTCGTCACGCTGTTCCTGACGCAGTTACCTGATGCCGGTCCTCTACACCTTCTTCCCCGCCCCCGCCGGCCAAGGCGCGGGCACCTCGAACTGATCGAGGGCTCGCATTACACCGACGAATTCCTCCCCGAGCCGGTCGAACGGCGGCGAGGCCGAGGTGTGACGAACGGCGGCAAGGCGACGATACATCAAGATCCTGACCCGCAGCCACGGGTCATCCGTCGGAGAGCAACTCCATGTTCTGGAGAGTGACTACTCGTGGGCGGTGGCGGTCGTGAGCGTGGCTGGGGCGGTCTACCTGAGCGGGGTCTCCAAGGACCGGGTCAGAGAAGCTCTGAGATACGTGGAGAAACGGGCGACGCATGACGACCGAGCCCCCCTCGCCGCAGGTCGCCGTCCCGGTCAAACTCAAGGAGAACACGCCGTGGGACGGGTTCATCACGCTCAGCGAGGATGAGGAGAACGCCATCGGCCTCAAGACGGACGAGGTCAAGGCGCAGACCAGCCGATCAAGCTCGAATTGACCGGCGGACCGCCTACGACACCGACTCGCTGACCAAGATCCGCCTGCGGTTCGACGCCTCGGTCGAGAAGGTCCAGGCTGCGCTCGGCCAGAAGATCAAGAAGGGCGACCCGCTCGTCGAGCTCCACAGCACCGACCTGGCCGAGGCCAAGAGCGACTTTCAGAGCAAGTTTGTCCAGTGGCAGCACGACAAGAACCTGCTTGACGTCCGCCGCGACCTGGTCAACAAGGGGGCGATCTCGCGGAAGGAGTTCGTCGACACCCAGAACGACGAGCAGAAGAGCCGGCTCGACTACATCCTCGCCGGCGACAAGCTCCGGATCTTCAAGGTCCCCGAACGCGGAGATCGAACCGCTGCTGAAGGGCCTGGGCGACGTCTCGATCGAGAAGCACCAGTTCGGCTCGATCGAGGACAAGGCCAAGATGACCATCGTCTCGCCAGTCGACGGGATCATCATCGAGCGCGAGGTCGTCCCGCAGAACTTCTACGAGACCTCGAGCGTCCTGATGGTCATCGCCCCGCTCGACCACCTCTGGGTCCTGGTCAACGTCTACGAGCTCGACCAGGACAAGGTCAAGCTCGGACCAGACGATGGAGATCCAGTTCCCGTTCCTGGAGGAGAAGATCAAGGGCAAGGTCCAGTACGTCGCCAACGAGGTCTCCAAGGACACCCGCGCCGTTCGCGTCCGCGCTTCGATCCCCAACCCCGCACGCAGCTCAAGGCCGACATGCTCGTCAAGGCGATGCTCGAGATCCCGCCGGTCCCGGGCCAGACCGCCGTCCCCCGGCTGGCGATGGTCTCGACCAACGGCAGCGAGTACGTCTTCGTCCGCAAGTCCCGCCCGGACAGCGACGCCGAGGTCAAGGAGGGTGCGAGGAAGTGGCGCGACAAGTTCGAACGCCGCAAGATCGAGGTGGCACAGGAGGGTTACGACATCGTGGTCGTGCAAAAGGGGCTCAAGCCGGGCGAGGTGGTCGCCACCAACGGCAGCCTGATCCTGGCGCAGCTCTTCGAAGACCGGGGTACGGTGCAAACCGGCCAGCCCCTCGAGTAATCCCAACGATACCCGGGTCGTGGCCTCCCACCGCGACCGCGACCCGGGCGGGCCCCTCCGCCGAATCCCCCCGCGATCACGGAGGGGGATTTGACCCGATTCCGGCGGGGGTGTACGATCGCCAGAAGGAGCCGCATTCCGATCGCGAGTTGCACTTGGCCCCTGACTCACTTACTTCCAGGAAAGGGTATCGGTCATGCCCCTTTACGAGGTTGAAACCACATCACACATCATGATTGCTTGCGTCGACAACGAGGCGGCCGCGCGTGATTTTGCGTACGTGAACTATCCTACCGAGGAGGTTCTGCGGGTCAGCCATCGCCCGCGCGACGCCTGGGTGATCTCGAAGAACCTGCTCGGGATCAAGGGATCGATCGATCCCTGCGTCACGGCGC
Source organism: uncultured Planctomycetaceae bacterium (assembly GCA_963803395.1). Taxonomy (GTDB): domain Bacteria; phylum Planctomycetota; class Planctomycetia; order Isosphaerales; family Isosphaeraceae; genus JAFANO01. The sequence goes on along the minus strand of CAWDND010000119.1, from coordinate 105,221 downwards.
GCGACTGCCTGGCCAAGGCGCAGGGGACAAGCTGCACGCGGTCCGCCTCTACATGCAGCAGACCGGCTGCGACCTCGACGGGGCCCGCAAGGCGATCGAGTCGAACATGGCGATGGGCTGGTGAGGCGAGGCACTCGCCAGCCGCGCGGGGCTCGTGACGCCGTCGGCCCTCCGGGCGATCCCTGAACCCTCGGAGGCGCGCGCAACCCGTGCCCTGCACCCATCCCAGACCTCGCCCTGGGGGCGTTTCACTCTCGTTTCGGCGAATCCCTTACGGCGCGCGGGCGGCGGGACCGCGCGACGACCGCACGAATCTATTCTCCGTCTCAGCCGCCGTCGCGATCGCGTTCGCGATCGGAGTCGATGACCGGCGCCGTCGCCCGTCCGGGCGCCGCGGGCTGAGTTTCCCTCTCGGTCAGGGGAGTGCCATGGTCAGGGTGATTTGTTTGATCCTGGGAGGTGGGCGGGGGACTCGGCTCTACCCGCTCACCAAGTCGCGGAGCAAGCCCGCCGTCCCGATCGCGGGTAAGTATCGCCTGATCGATATCCCAATCTCCAACTGCATCTCACTCGGGACTCAGCGAGATCTTCGTGCTGACCCAGTTCAACTCGGTGAGCCTGCACCGGCACATCGCCAACACCTACAAGTTCGACCCGTTCGGTGGCGGGTTCGTCGAAGTCCTGGCCGCGCAGCAGACGATGCAGCACGAGACGTGGTATCAGGGGACCGCCGACGCGGTGCGCCGGAACATTCCCTACTTCACTGAGAAGCGCTACGACCTGGTCCTGATCCTCTCGGGCGACCAGCTCTACCGGATGGATTTCCAGGACATGATCCGGACGCACCTGGAGACCAAGGCCGAGGCGACGATCGCCACGTTGCCGGTCGTCGAGGCCGAGGCCAAGGCGTGCGGGATCATGCGGATCGACGCCTCGGGCCGCGTCATCGATTTCGAGGAGAAGCCGAAGACCGCCGAGAAGCTGGGCCGCGTCCGGACCGACCCCGAGTGGATGGCGCGGTTCGGGATCCATGCGGTGGGCCGCCCCTACCTGGCCAGCATGGGCATTTACCTGTTCAACCGCGCCATGCTCGTCCAGATGCTCGCCGCGGGCAACGCCACCGACTTCGGCAAGGAACTGTTCCCCCAGGCAATCGAAGAGCACCGAGTCCAGGCCCACCTGTTCGACGGCTACTGGGAGGACATCGGGACCATTGGCGCCTTCCACAAGGCCAACATCGACCTGACGAGCGAAAAGCCGCCGTTCAACTTCACCTTCGGCAACCACCCGATCTTCACCCGCCCGCGCTACCTACCCCCCACGCGGCTCCTGGGGGCGACGGTGATCAACAGCCTGCTCGCCGACGGGAGCGTCATCGGCCGGGGCACGGTGATCGAGAACTCGGTCATCGGCGTCCGATCGCAGATCGCCGAGAACGTCTCGATCCGGAACACCTACATCATGGGCGCCGACAACTACGAACAGCCCCTCCACATCGCTGATAACGACCGCGCCAACCGGCCGCACATCGGCATCGGTGCCGGCTCGGTGATCGAGAACGCCCTGATCGACAAAAACGCGCGGATCGGCCGCGGCGTCCGGATCACCAACGAGGCGGGGGTCGTCGATTCGGAGGAGGCGCCCCACTACGTGATCCGCGACGGGATCGTCGTCATCCCCAAGTACACGATCCTCCAGGACCGCGTCGTCATCTGACGGCCCTTCCGCCCGAGGCCATGTCGCTCGACCGGGATCATCTGCTGGACTTTCGAGACCAGCCGTGACGCGCGCGGAGCGCGTACTCTGGTGTTGTTACTCCTTCTTGAGCACGGGTCACCACAAGAAACTTCTTGTGAAAAAGGGGCCCGGGTCGCCGCGGCCCCACCTGATGCCCACGATGACGTGGACAGGGCACTCAAACGCCGGAACTCGCGGGAAGGGATCTCCTCGGTGAAAAAGCCTTCAGACTTCCAGACTTCCGTTGAGGGATCGTTCCAAGTTGCCCCGGATCTTCACACTTGGTAAGCTTTCTGGTTGTGCGTGGCACGATGTCGCGGGAACGTGCCGCGGGAGTCGGGGGTTCCCAGTTGGCTCGGGTCAAGCTGATCGAGCGGAAGGAAAGACCGTGTCAGCGGAGACCTCTATCGCCGGCGGTGAGAAGATCGGCGGGTTCCGCTACGTCCGCACGATCCATCCCGGCGCGACGTCGGTGGTTCAGGAGGTCGTCCAGGAATCGACCGGGAAACGGTTCGCGCTGAAGCAACTGCTCGCCTCACGTGCCCTCGACTCGAATGAGCGCAAGCTTTTTCATTTCGAGGCCAAGATCGGCATGCTGTTGCACCACCCGAACCTGATTCACGTCCACGAGTGCTTCATGCGCTTGGAGCAGCCCTACTTCATCATGGACCTGTTCACAGGATACCACCTGAAGTTGCCGATCGCCCGGCCGGCCGTCTATCCGATGCCGCTGCGCCAGCTCCACCGGATCATCATGCAAGCGGCGCCGCGCTGGCCTACATGCACGACAAGCATTGGGTCCACCGCGACATTAAGCCCGAGAACATCCTGGTGAACAAGGCGGGCGAGGTCCGGCTCATCGACCTGGCGCTGGCGATGCGGTTCCGGACCGGGCTGGCGAGGTTGTTCGGGGGGAAGCCCAAGCGACAGGGGACGCCGAGCTACATATCGCCTGGGCAGATCCGGTGCGAGCCTCCCGCCCCCTCGGCCGATGTTTACAGCTTCGGGGTCACCTGCTATGAATTGGCGTGCAGCCGGCCGCCGTTCCGCGGCAACTCGACGACCGAGTTGCTGAACAAGCATCTGAGCGAGCGTCCCGCCCCGCTCACGACGCACAACAACGCGGTCACTTCCGAGTTCAACGACCTGGTCATGCAGATGATCCAGAAGCGCCCCGAGGCGCGTCTGGCCAGCATGCACGATTTCGCGACCAGGTTCGCGCGGATCCGGATCTTCAAGGACGACCCCGACCCGATGGCCGACCGTTAACCGTTCGCTGTGGGCCGAATCGAACGACCCCGTCCCGCCCCGCCGCCCCAGTTTCGGTCGCCGCCGATCCCGATCCGAAGGACGTCTCCCCCATGCCCAGACCGAGCGAGCATCGACTCCCCTTCGAGGCACCCATCTACGAGATGGAGGCGCGCCTGACGGAGATGGAAGCAAGCTACGCCAAGAACCGGGTGGGGGGCGAGATCTCGGGCCTCGCCGAGCAGACCCGACGCCTCCGCCGCGAGCTGGCGGCGCTGAAGCGGATGATCTATGCCAACCTCGATCCGTGGCAGACCGTGCAGGTCGCGCGCCACCCTCAGCGGCCCCAGACTCGCGACTATCTCGACCTGATCTTCGATCAATTCGTCGAGTTGCACGGCGACCGCACCCTCGGCGACGACAAGGCGATCGTCACCGGCCTGGCGCACCTGGGCGATGACAAGGTCCTGTTCCTCGGCCACCAGAAGGGGAAGAACCTCGCCGAGCGGACCGCGTGCAACTTCGGCTGCGCCCACCCCGAGGGCTACCGCAAGGCGCTGGTGAAGATGCGGACGGCCGCCAAGTTCGGCCTCCCGATCATCAGCTTCATCGACACCCCCGGCGCCTACCCCGGCATCGCCGCCGAGGAACGGGGCCAGGCCGCCATCATCGCCGAGAATCTGATGGCGATGAGCCAGATTGACACCCCGATCGTCTGCGTCGTCATCGGCGAAGGGGGATCGGGCAGGCGCGCTGGGCATCGGCATTGGCGACCGCCTGGCGATGCTCGAACACGCCTACTACTCGGTCATCAGCCCCGAAGGCTGCGCCACCATCCTCTGGAAGGCAAGTGAGCACTGCGCCCAAGGCCGCCGAGGCGCTGAAGATGACCAGCCGCGACCTCCTCGGCTTCGGCATCATCGACGAGATCATCCCCGAGCCACTCGGCGGCGCCCACCGCGACCACCGCGAGGCCGCCGCCGTCGTCAAGTCGTTCCTGATCCGCGCGCTCCGCGAAATCGCCGCGCAGCCCCGCCCCGAACTCCTCCAGCGCCGCTACGAGAAGTTTCGCCGGATCGGCGTCTTCGTCGAGGGCGGCCAGGGCCTCAACGGTCAAGCCGAGCCACTCGGCTGATCCTGGCCCACGCCCCTCCTCCGAGGATTCGGAGCGTTCGGCGCACGCGATGGGGCGCATCCCTCGCCGAGAATGCAAGAGGAGGCCGTCCAAAATTCGAGCCGAAAAACCGTAAACACATGACAGCAAGGGAGGTGGGGCCGAGGTCGGTCCAGGGTCGTGACGCTCGTGGCCGGAAGACGGTTCGAATTTCTGGTCGTCGCGTCCGCACCTCAAGGCCAGGGCCGTCGCGCCGGGCGGAGCATCCGCCGGGCCTTCGCCAGCAGCGATCGCGCGGCGGTCGGGTGCGGTGGGTGGGCCGTCGTCCGGATGCCTATCGGGTGGCTCCTGTCGAACAGGTGGGCGTTGTCGCGGACCCAGTCGATCAGGCGACCGACGCCCTCGGTCGTCGAGACCCGGGGCTTCCAGCCGAGCCGGCGTTCGGCCTTGCGGATGTCGGCCACGAAGACGCGCTGGTCGCCCGGCCGCCAGTCGGCCGTAGGCGGGGTCGAGCGACCGGCCGAACTCCCGTTCCAGCCGCGCCACCAGCTCGCGCAGGCTCAGCGTGTTGGCCGGCCCACCGCCGACGTTGAACACCTCGCCAGCGACCGAGTCGATCCGCTCGTAGGCGGCCTCGTAGGCGTCGACCAGGTCGTCGACCCAGAGCGTGTCGCGGATCTGCTTGCCGTCGCCGAAGATCGAGAACGGCTGGCCGGTGACCACCGCGACGCAGAACCAGGCGATCCACCCCTGGTCCTCGATCCCGAACTGCCGTGTCCCGTAGATGCAGCTCTGGCGGAAGACTCACGGTGCTGAGCCCGTAGATGCGGGCGTAGTCGCGGACGTACTGGTCGCCGGTCCCCTTCGAGCAGCCGTAGGGGCTGTGGAAGTCGAGCGGTTGCTCCTCGTCGACGCCCTGCGGGAGGTCGCGGTAGGCGTAGCGGCCGTCGCGCTCGACGACCCCGACCGTGCTCCATGTCGCCGTAGACCTTGTTGGTCGAGCTGTAGAGGACGACCGGGCGGGCCTTGGCCGCGGTGCGGACGGCCTCGAGCACGTTGAAGGTGCCCAGGGCGTTGATCTCGAAGTCGGTGCCGCGGGTCGACGACGCTGGTGCTGACGGCGACCTGGGCCGCGAGGTGGAGCACCGCGTCGGCGTCGGCGTGCCGGGCCAGGATCTCGCGCATCCGGGCGGCGTCGCGGACGTCGGCGCGGACGAATCGGGTGACGCCATGCTGCCGAAGCCAGGCGAGGTTCTCGTCGGCCCCGCGCCGGCTCAGGTTGTCGACGAGAACGACGTCGTGCCCCTGGCGCTGGAGGCGCGCGCGCGGCATGGCACCCGATGAAGCCGGCCCCGCCCGTGATGATCCACTTCGCCATCGATGTCTCGGCGCGGACACGCCGCGCCCCTCCTTGTCTGATCGGAAAGGCCGCGTTGTCAGGATCCCCGCGACCGTGTGCCGTGGAGCGTCGGGCGACCCGAGAAGACCTCCGACGACCGGAGCCCGAGCCGCAGGTCCTCGTCGCGGTCGCGGCGCCAGCGGGTCCGGGCGTAGGTCTGCTCGATGATCTCCGCGTAGTTCGACGCGAGGTTCGACCAGTCGTGCGCGTCCACGATGTACTGGAGGGCCGAGCGGCCGAGTGCCGCGCGAGCGTCGGGGTGGTCGGCCAGCTTGACCATGGCCTGGACCCGGGGGCTCAGGTCGTCGCCCGCCCAGGGGACCTTTCGCACGGCCGTGTCGGAAGAGGCCGAGAACGTCCCGACGTCGCCGACGATTGTGGGCACGCCCAGGCGGAGCAGGTCGAGCAGGGCCGCCGATGTTTCGCCGTTGGTCGGCGGCCGGAGGATCGTGAAGAAGTCCGGGTTGCTGGCCGTGCCGATCGTGACGACCTGGTGGGGTAGCAGGCCCAGCAGCCGGAGGCAATCCGACCGGGTCCACTCCGAGATCGTCAGGATCGCGTCGTACCGCCGCAGCGCCGAGATCGCCTCGTGGAACCGGCGCCGGACCCGCGCGTCCGGCAGGTAGCACTCGGGGAACAGGAGGGGAATCAGGTCATACACCACGGCGGCCAGCCGCAGCCCGTGCGCAGGAAGATACGGAATCCGGAAGTCGGCGCTCGGTTTCGAAGGGGCTGGGCAGCAGCGGCACGTCCAGACCATCCGGGTTGGCGGCGACGATGCGCGCCAGGGCCGCCGACGATGTCCGGCCATCTGGGTCCCGGGGCAAGGTCCGCATCGAACTATTCGGCCCTTCGGGCAGCCCGTCCCCGGGCAGGTTGTCGTGCCTGTAGAGGACGAATCGGTGGGACGAGGCCTCGCGGAACATCGCACGGACCAGTTCGCCGCAGTTACGCCCGCTCCTCCGGGCTCGGTGATTGGGCGACTGCATCCCGAGCATATCAATTCCGATCCGCATGCGTCTCCATCCTTGGGCTCGCAGGGTCGCAGCGATCGCCAATGGCCGTTCGCGTCTTCAGTATTCGATCGATCGCCAGCGGCGGTCCGATCCAGCAAATCCACAGACCCCCGCCCTCATCCCGACTCCTCATGAAGTTGGTTGACCCGGTGAAGCAAGGACCGGACGCGCTCAGGAGAGGGGCGGGCGAAATGTCTAAATATCGCGACGTCGATAAGAGTTTCGCAGTTGGTATTCTGGGCAAAAAAAATGGAGAAAAACGCCCGGATTTCCGCGTTCAAGCTTACCCAGAGTCCCCGCTGCGTAACTCGCTGATCGAATTCCTCACCGGGAGTTCAACCAACTTGGGCCACCTCCCGTTTTTTGGACAGGTTGGATTCGCATCCTTGAGTGTGTCGGCCGCGAAAAAAGATGTCGGCTCCTCTACCAGATTTTGGCAAATTGTCTGGGTCTCACACCGGACAACTTTTCCTGGCTCAGGACGCCGACCCATGGAACTTACCGCCTCCTTCCTCGTCTTGCTACAGCAGTTCGTTCCCGTCTTCACCGCCCCCACCTTCCTGACCTTCCTCCAGATCGCCAACGGCTGGATCCTCTCTCAGCGCCACCACTTCCTCACCGAAATCTTTTCCGAGCGCTCGCCAGTTGGTGCGTGCGGGCGGGGGTCGGACGCTCCCTTCTGCTGGGCGGGGCCGCCTCAGGCCGCCCGGACTTGCGCACCAACTGATGGGCGTCTTGAAAAATTTCGACCACCGGAAAAAATCCAGGCGGCTCACTCGCTCCGCAGGTAAACGTCCACACGGATTTCGACATTGCTTCGATAAGAATTCGACCCGGGGAAGGGGGCGGTCGAGGAGGGACGAGACGAGCGGGCCGTAGCCAACCGCTCTTCTCGATGAAACACCCGATTCCGTAGTTGGTTTCTCGCCGAGAACCCTTTTTTCGACACTTCTCACGTCAGGGTGTGAGAGGCTCATCCGCACTCCCGGAATTCTGATACGCCCGCCGGAGCGGCGGTCGCAGTCAGCTCTTGAGATGCGTGTTAGAACGGGGTAGGTGCCTGGAAGGGCAGGTGAGGTGCGGGAGGACCGGGGCTTTGGGCTGGTCCGGCGACGACCTCGGCCAGGAAGCTGAGGAGCCGGTCGCGGAAAACAGGCAGGGCCAGCGCCTCGGCGCGTCGGCGGGCGAGGAGAGGGTCGTGGGGACGGCCGGCCGACTCCCAAACGTCGATCGCGTCGCGCAGACCGTCGGAGGTCGGACGGGCGTATGTCCGGCCGACTGCGCGATCGACCGTCTCGGCCGCACCGCCGCGCGCCAGCGCGATCACCGGGCGCCGCAGGCCAGCGCCTCGACCGGGACGATCCCGAAGTCCTCCTCGCCGGGAAAGAGCAGCGCCCGGCACCGGCGGTAGTGAGTCGCGGATGACCTCGTTGGGCTGCCAGCCCAAGAACCGGACCCCCGGCCCGGCCAGGCGCTCGAGCCGGCGCGCTCGGGACCCTCGCCGATGACGAGCAACGGACGGCCTGAGCGCGTGCAGGCGATCACGGCGTGCTCGACCCGCTTATAGGGGACTAGCGCCGAGACACAGAGATAGAAGGCGTCGCGCGGGCCGCCATCCGGCGTGTAGAAGTCGGTGTCCACGGGGGGCTGGATCACCCTGCTGTCGCGGCCATAGCACCGCGCGATCCGCTCGCGGACCGTCTCCGAGATCGCCACGAAGTGCGTGACCCGCGCGGCGGTCGCTCGGTCCCAGTCGCGGAGCCGGTCGAGCAGCATGCCCGCCAGCGCCGCGACGGACGGGGTGGCCGGACCAGCCGTCGAGATAGGCGTCGCGCCCCTGCCAGGCGTAGCGCATCGGGGTGAAGCAATAGCAGACGTGCGGCACGCCTGCGGGGGGCCGGACCGCCTTGGCGATGCAGTGGCTCAGGCTGACGACCAGGTCCACTCGGCCCGTCGTCCAGGACCGTGCCGCCAGGGGCATCAGCGGGAGCAGCTTGCGATAGTGCCGGAAGACGCCGGGGAGGCGCTGGAGCGGCGAGGTCCGGATCGTCAGCGCCTCGATCGCAGGGCTGAGCGCCCCTCGCTGATGGATCAGCGTGTGCAGCGTGGCGTCGGGAAACGCCCGGCAGAGCACCTCCAGGCACTTTTCCCCGCCGCGCATCCCGGTCAGCCAGTCGTGCACCAGCGCCACCCGGAGACCCGAGAGGTCCGGGTGCGACCACCGACCCACCCGCGCGGAACCACCTCGGACGCTGGCCTCCATTCCGGCCTCCTGGTTGCCTGGTGGCGCGAACGGATCCCGACCATGTCGAGATCTCGCTTGGGGACGAGCGGAAACCTACCCGACTTCGCCCGATCGGGCAAGGCGGGCTGTCTAGGATCGCCGTCGCGGGGGGAGTGCCGGGGACGCACCAAAGCGGCGAAACAGCGCCACCAACGAGAGCTGTGCGATTTTCTCTCTCCCCCAAAGAACTCTATTCCATGGCCGGCCTCGTCTTCCTCGCCGACTTCTTCGACTGGAACGCTCAGGAGGCCATCGAAGCCTACATCTTCCGCTCCGACGTCCAGTACGCCTTGAACCTCGAACCCGGCGCCACGCTCTGCACCCGCACCCTCGAACGCTATCAACAACTCTTCCGCGACCACGACCTCGCCGCGCGGGTCTTCGACACGGTCACCACCAAACTCATCCGACGCCCTCGACCTCGACGTCTCCCGCCAACGACTCGACTCGACCCACGTCTTCAGCCACATGGCCACCTTCGGCCGCACCAAGCTCATGGCCGTGGCGATCAAGCGGTTCTTGACCCAACTCCAGCGCCACGACCCCGACGCCTACGCCGCGTTGCCCGAAGACCTCCGCCAGCGCTACGCGCCGGCGCAATCGCGACTCTTCGCCGACGCCAAGGACGCCGAGGCCCGCGCCCGCTGCCGTCAGCAAGCCGCCGAAGACCTCCACTTCCTCATCACCCGCTTCGCCGATCGACCCGACCACACGAGCCGATCGACCTATAAGGCGCTGATCACGATCTTCGACCAGCAGTGCGAACTCAGTGGCGAAAAGATCGTCGTGAAGACCAAGACCGGCGGCGACTGCGTGCAGAACCCGTCCGACCTCGACGCCACCTACAGCGGCCACAAAGGGCCCGGCTACCAGGTGCAGTTCGACCGAGACCTGCGTGCCGGGCAACGAGGTGCAACTGATCACCGCCGCCCTGCCGCAGACCGCCTGTGAGCCGGACGCCGGACGCCGTGGTGCCGATGCTCGATCAACTCGATCAAGCCGGGCGGTTGCCCGAGGAAATGCTGGCCGACACGCTCTACACCAGCGACGAGAACGTGCAGGCCGCCGCGGCGCGGGGCGTGGACCTGATCGGTCCCGTCCCCGGCCGCGCGCCGGAGTTGGACCCCGCGGCGCTGACGGTCGACGACTTCGCCTGGGACGAGCGCACCGGCACGATCCACGCCTGCCCCGCGGGCCACAAGCCGACGTCGTGTTCGCGCGACGCGGCGACGGCGACGACGCGAATCGAGATGCCTGCGTCGGCCTGCTCCGAGTGCCCGTTTCGGAAGCAATGCCCGATCGAGAAGACACGTGATGGCAAGTTCACTCTTGACATTCAGCGACAAGGAGCGTCGGCTCGCGGGACGTCGCGTGGAAGAGGCGACCGAGGTGTTCCAGGAGCGTTACGCGCCGCGGTCGGGGATCGAGTCGACCAACAGCGGCTTGAAGAATCGTCTCGGCCTGGGCCGTTTGCGAGTGCGAGGTCGCGGGAGCGTGTTCCGTGTGATCCTTCACAAAGTGGCCGGCTGGAACGTGCTGCGAGCGGCGGCGTCTGAGAAACTGCGCGCCTGGGTGAGGACCCAAGTGGCCCAGACCCTCAAAGGGAGCGAATCTGAGCCGATTGGGGGGCCTTGTGCCCTCGTTCTGCGGCTCTGGGGCGGCTTCCCGATGGTATCTTGGGGCTTCTCACGGCTGTTCCCACGGTTTCACGGCCTTCCGCGCCGCCTGAGCAAAAATCAGCGACCACTCACAAGCAGAGTTCTGTCGGTAACGTCAAGGTTGACTTCAAGATCAAGGGGTGGTCACGCGGGTCATCCCCCTGGCTCCTTGACGAGCCGGGCAGCTTCCAGGACTTCTGGGCCTTGCGATTCTTCGGGGCCGCGTTCCATGAGGGTGTCCAACCGGCCCGAGGCCGGGTCAAGGCGGTCTTCCGCTGCGACATCTCGCGGCCCCAATGGCAGCGCGACGCGCTCGACGGTCTGCTCGATGTCAACCTGGTCGGCGGGGCAATGCGCGCGTATCGCCGGATGGTCCTCGACCGCAAGGACGCCGACGGCCAGGTCGTGATCGAATATGGGAGCACCAATGCGATCGAGGATGCCAACACGCAACCGGTCGGCTGGTGCCTCGACGCGTGGTCGCTGGGGAGCGACGGCGTCCTGCCCTGGCAGACGCTCGGCAAGGCCGAATCCTAGACCCGGGCCGACACGCTCGCGATGTTCTACCCCGGTCGCGCCGCGACGGAGCCCGTCCCGTCGATCCGCCTGAAAGCCTATCGGCGCGGGCAGCAAGATATCGAATCCCTGACGCTGCTGGCACAGGTGACAGGTGAGCCGCGCGGGGCGATCGGCCAGCGTGTCCGCGAGGCGATACACCTCTCAGCCGAACGGCGGGTCTCGGGAACCGGCGCGGGCGAGGATGCGGGCCTCATCCACTTCGACCGACTCCGGCCGCAGGACGACTCGGCGCTGCGCGTCCGAGTGGGTGAGGCTCTCTCGCGGATGCACCCCGCCCCTCGACGCCGCCTTGTCGACCTTCGACCCCCACCCCGCGATCCCGCTCGGCTCTCTCCCGCCGCCGTCGGCGAGACGTCTCTTGCCCCATCTGACCGTCCGGGCCGGGCGCGGCCGCAATCTCAATAATATTACATAGATATGGTTGCACAAGCCGATGGCTGGGACGGCTCGCCACGCTCAACACGCATCGCAAGGCGCCGGTCGGCACGGCTGCAGGCAGCGATCGAGGCCGCCCATGCGGCGCCATGATGGCCGGGGGCTGGTCGTTCCGGAGGACACGACGGCCCGTCAATGCCTTCGCCCACTCTTGGATTCGGGCCGGGCGGTCAGTGGATCCTCGGGCCAGGCGTGCTTGGGGTAGCGGGCACGCAGGTCCTTGCGGACCTGGAAGTAAGTGGTCGCCCAGAAGCTCCGCAGGTCGTCGGTGATCTGGACGGGGCGGAAGTTCGGCCCCAGAGGTGCAGGACCACCGCGACCCGTCCCCCCGCGACCCGGGGCGTGTCGCTCCAACCGAACAGTTCCTGGACCTGGACGGCCAGCACGGGAGGGTGGTCGGGCGCGTACGAGAGGCGGATCCGGCTGCCGCTGGGAACCTCCAGCGTTTCAGGTGCCTGCTCGTCGAGGATCCAGTTCTGGGCGTGCGTGAGCCGCGACTTCAAGATGGGCACCAGCGCCACTCGCTTGACCTCTTCGAGCGAGCGCTTGGCCGCGCAGACCTCTTTCATCACCTCGCCCAGAACCTCGGGACCGAACTCGGGCCACTCGAGCTCGGGCATCGCGCGCGCAGGAACGCCAGACGGGCCAACCACTTCGCGGCGGCCTCATCCTCCTGGAGAAGCGGCGCCGCGGTCACGCAACGCCGCGGCTAGCATCCGTGATGCCTCGACCGGATCGACCCGCGCATTGCGGTCCTCGCGCACGGCGAGGTCGCGATACCAGAGCGTGCTCACACCCACGATCCGCTGGCGCTCGGCGTCGAACCGAACCGCGCTCGCGTCGGATTGACTCGGGGAAGAGGTCCTCCAGCCACTCCGCGCGGAGGGCGCTGGCGATCCGGACCCGCGCCTCGAACGTCCCGCCCCGGCGATCCTCGCGCGGGTCGAGCGCTACGAAGAACTCGGCGTCGCGGACGACCGACTCGGGCGCCAGGCGGACGCCGCATCCGCCCACCATGACCCCGGTCTCCTCACCCCCACGTCGTCGGGTCACGCGATCGGGGTAGGCGAGCAGGACCCAGCGGAGCATCATTTCCTCGTCGGGCTCGCCGAGTGTCGGCGTCGCCGGCGCCGGGAAGTTGCCGGCCGATCCGGAGCAGCTCATCGCGGACCTTGGCCACCCGCCGCGCCCCACTCGGATCGAGATTCTGGGTCCGCAGTCGAGGTGCGAAGCGCTGCGCTCCGCCTCGGTCAGCAAATCGAGGCGCCCGAGGAGGTCGGACGAGCCCCGCCCCGAGAGGCGCGATCGGCTGTCCGATTCCTCGATCGGGACGATATCCTTCTCGGAGAGTAAGGCCGCCAGCGCGGCCCCTTCGCGCAGGAAGCCGTCGCCGACGGCGGCGATCAGCAGGCGGCCAAGCCGTGGGTGGATCGGAGCGCCGAGCAGTTGCCGGCCCAGCGGTGTGAGCCGCCGCCCTGGTGATCGAGGGCACCGAGCATTGTCAGGAGGCACTCGGCCGCGTCGAGGCGTTCCACCGACGGCGGCTCGAACCAGGCGAACCGCCCGGAATCAGCCAGTCCCCATGCGTGCAGCGCCAGGACGGTCGCGCCGAGATCGACGCGATGGACTTCGGGAACATCCGCCTCGATCAGGCCGCGCTGCTCGCGCTCCGACCAGAGCCTGACGCAGCGCCCCGGGCCCGTCCGGCCCGCCCGCCCCGCGCGCTGCGTTGCCGAGGCGCGGCTGATCCGGCCCAGCTCTAGGCGGTCGAGGCCGCGCTGTGGGTTGACGCTGGCGAAACGGGCCAGGCCGCTGTCGATGACCGTCGCGACGCCCTCGATCGTCAACGACGTCTCGGCGATGTTCGTCGCCAAGATGACCTTGCGGCGATGGCTCGGCCGCAGGGGACGCTGCTGATCCTCGCTCGAGAGCGCCCGTGCAGGGGCAAGACGAGCAGGTTGTCGCGCCGGGCCAGCGGTTCGAGCCGCACGGCGGTGCGGCGGATCTCCTCGGCCCCGGGCAGGAAGACGAGGATGTCGCCGGGATCGGCCGACGCCCTCAGGGCCTCGTCGACCGCCGCGACGATCGCCTCGGGCAACGCAAGGCGGGGCGTCGGCCGATAGGCGACCTCGACCGGGAAGGCCTGACCCTCGACGCGGAGCACGGGGCAGCCGCCCAGGAACTGCGCGACCGGCTCGGCGTCCATCGTGGCCGACATGACCACCAGGATCAGGTCATCGCGGACTGTCTCCCGGACCTCGCGTAGGAGCGCCAGGGCCAGGTCGATGTGCAGGCTCCGCTCGTGAAACTCGTCGAGCACCACCGCGCCGACGCCCTCGAGGAACGGGTCGGCGACGAGCTGGCGGTTGAGGATACCCTCGGTCGCGACCCGCAGGCGGGTCCTCGGGCCGATTCGGCGCTCGAAGCGGATCTGGTATCCCACCTCCTCGCCGAGCGTCCACTCATTCTCCTCGGCGATCCGCTCCGCCGAGGCCCGCGCCGCGACCCGTCGGGGCTGGAGCAAGACCAGCGCCGGGATGCTCGGCGGCGAGCACGCCCCCCTTGACGATCGCCGTCGGCACGCGCGTCGTCTTGCCCGCCCCCGGCGGCGCGACCAGGACCAGACAACGATGCTTCCCGAGGCTTGCGAGGAGTTCGGGAATCCGGGCGTCGATCGGCAGAGAAGTCATGGGTCCGTCCCCACCTCGTCAGCCCATGCCACGCCGGAGGAGCAGGCCCTCGAGGAGTCACGATAACCGGCGATCTTCTCGAATGATAAACCTTGAGACCGAGCTTGAGAAACCCGGCGAGCTGTACACTACGGTGTAGAGGCGACTTTGGGACGATCCCAGGTCCGGGCGACCGGGACGGACACGATCTCGACGCGAGGCTGGGGCATCCACCCGACGATAAGCGGATAGAAAGGGCTGGACTGGCTGGGCAAGGTTCCGCAGACGGATTCTCCTAAATTCTCCCATTCTCTGCATTCTGCCCCAAGGATCGGTTTCAGTGAATTCATCGCAGAATCCGATACGAGACCGTGTGATCTTCGCCCCGGACACCTGATGGTCTCGGCGGATCGGTCGTTGGTGGGCTGATCCGACGACAGGAGGTCGTCTCGATGGGCAAATCTTTCTCGAGAAGAAGGAAGGGGCCGGGATGCGTGGGTTTGGTGGTGCTCGGCTTGCTGACCTTGTCATCCTTGGCTCGAGCGCAAGGCCCGCAGGTGGATATCGAGAACCCACCGGGGGCATCCAATAGTCGCGGATCCCTCGGGCCTTCGGTCGGGGCGGCTGGGTCCTCGGCCTTCGATGTCCTGCCCATCACCCAGCAAGACAGCATCTTCGCAGGTCGGCCTGGTCCCACGGTCACCCGCGCCCGATCAATCAGCTCGGCAGTCCGGCGCCGGCGATCCCCCAACCGAAGGTGCGGTTCAAGCCCGTGGTGCTCAAGCCGGCAACGGTCCCGGCGTACGGCGAGCTGGAGGAGTTTGGCAAACCCGAAGACATTGGGCCGCCCAACGGCCTGACCCTCGACGAGGCGATCGGGCGGCTGCTCCAGCAGAACCTCAACCTGATCGCGCTGAGGTTCGAGATCCCCATGGCGCAAGCCGACATCCTGACCGCCAGCCTCCGCGCCAACCCGATCTTCTACGCCGACGCTCAGCTCGTCCCGTACGGGAAATACTCGATCCACCGGCCGGGGGGCCAGTTGCAGTACGACGTCAACATCACCTATCCGCTCGATGTCTGGCGCAAGCGAAAGGCCCGGATCCTCTCCGCCGAAGTCGCCAAGCGGGTCACCGAGGCGCAGTTCCAAGATGCCGTCCGGCTCCAGATCGACAACTTGTACACGGCCTATGTCGACGTGGTCGCGGCCCGCGAGACCCTCCGCTACAGTACGGCGTACGTCCAGGGCATCGATCGCTTGTACCGGCTTAACTTGAACCTGCTCGAACGCGGCGAGATCACTGCAGCGACCACCGATGCACTCCGCGCCCAGTTGGAGCAGGCACAGCTCCAGGTCCGCGAGGCCGAGCAGGCCCTCCGCAAGGCGAACCGGACCCTGGGCCTGCTGTTCAACATGCCTCGCGAGGAAACCGACGCCCTCCATGTCCGCGCGGTGCTCCGCGACGTCCGCCCGCTCCCCATTCCGGAAGAGGAGCTCGTCCAGACGGCGGTCGGCACGCGGCCCGACCTCGCCTCCTACCGCCTGGGCCTGACCCGCGCCCAGGCCGACGTCAGGCTGGCGCGGGCCAATCGGTTCTCGGACGTGTACCTGCTCTATCAGCCATACACCTTGCAGGACAACCGTCCCTTCGGTCTGAAGAGCCCGATCTCGTACGCCATCGGGGTAACGGTCGCCCTGCCGGTCTACAACCGGAACCAGGGCAACATCGAGCGGTCGCAGCTCAACGTCACGCAAACGCAGGTCGAGCTGGCTAACCAGGAGCGCCAGGTGATCTACGATGTCGAGGAAGCGGTGCGCGAGTTCGACCTGAGCCTCCAGAGCGTGATCGAGCTGGAGCGCGAGGTCGTCCCCGCGTCGCGGCGGGTCCGCGACTCGGCCTACCGCCGCTGGCAGGGGGGCGAGACCAGCGCGCTGGAGTACCTCGACGCGCAGAAGGATTACAACGAAATCGTCCGGCGGTTCCGCGACGAACTGGTCCGGCACCGCCGGGCAATGCTCGACCTGAACACGGCCGTCGGGACCAGGATCCTGCCTTGAAACTGAATAAGAGGATGACCTTCCGATGAGTACCCAGAACGACCCCGGTTCCCGCGGGCGTCGCCTGACGCCGGCGCTGGAGCGGGTCGAGTCGCGCGAACTCCTCTCGGGGCTCATGGCCGTCTTGCCCGCCCTGTCCGGCCATTTCCCGCCGATCCACGCCGCGGCAGCGAGTATCGCGACGAAGGGCCAGCCGACGCCGCACGAGGTGCGCCGGGAGGCGTTCAGCGCCCGCTACCAGGGGAGCTACACGATCGGGTCCGGCCGATTCACCGACCAGGCACGACAGGTCTTCTTCATCGGCGCCGGCAACTCCAGCGCGTTCCGCCACGCCAACATGCAGATGATCTTCTTTGTCCCCACCGACCCCACGGCCCCGATCACGGGGACGGTCTACATGTTCGTCAAGAACTACTCGAACAGCGGCAACCTGCTCATCCTCGACCTCGTGGGCGACCCGCAGTCGCTCGCCCACGGCGTGCCGACGCGAATGACCTGGACGGTCAACAGCGGCAGCGGCGGCACCTTCTCGGGCTCGACCGGGCAGGGGACCGGCCAGGTCCTCTATACCCCCGGTGGACATCTCCCCCGCGGGCGACCGGCGCGGGCAGCTTCGGGGTCTTCTTCACGGGGATGATCAACACCAATGGGGTCAGTTACCCCTTCCGGTTCTGACAGTCTCCCCTGTCCTCCGGGAGATGTCGTCAGACATGTCCAGAAAGCCGATCCCGGTTCGGTTTCGGTGCGAATTCACGCACCCGACGAATCGGGCTGAGCGATCGGCTCCGCGCACTGATTTTCCTTCATGGTCAACCCGGACGGCGATCGCCGCCCACTGAGGCTTCCGGTACACTGAAGTGATCGTCCGAGGCGCGCGCCGCCCCTCCCGAACCACTTCGCCCAGGGCGGGTGTGAGAGGAGAGCGGCCGAGCAAAACGTGTTAGGATGTTTAGAAGCTGAACCGACCAATGTCGCGGAGATGGAGATCATGTCCGAGAATCAGGCTCGCGACCAGGAGATCCGGGAGCGCCTCGATCGGATCGAGCGGGAGCTCCGTCGTTGGAGGCTGGGGGCCTTGGCGGCCTTGTCGCTGGCCGTTATCGTCGGGACCGCCGGCGCCCTGGCCGAACACGCCAAGGATCTCCGCGTCCAGACCCTCCGGCTTGTCGATCAGCAGGGCAAAGAGCGGATCATCTTGACCGCTGAGGAAGGGATCCCCGACATGACGTTCCTGGACCCTGCGGGGAAGGGCCGACTGACACTCGACATCACCGAGGACCGTACCCCCGTGCTTCTGTTCTCCGAGTCAGGCGAGGAGAAGAACGGGCTGACCTTGGGGTTCGGGGAAGAGGAGGGTCCGATGTTGCAGTTCTTTGACAACAAAGGGAAGAAGCGGATCACGATCGCTGCCCCACCCAAGGGGAAGCCTTACCTCCGGTTCATGGATGATCAGGGAAAGCTTATTTTCCGGTTCCCCTGAATCGAAAGGTGAGAGAGCCCCTCGGCCACCGGTGATAAGGCTGGAGTGCCCGGTCGGGTGTACCCCGGCATCCCGCCTGCAGAAGCGTCATGTCGGGCCAGATGACAGCAATTTCCGGTCAGAAAACGAGCTGACAGGAGTTTAAAACCCATCTCTGAGCTCCATGGGCCAATAACCACATCGAGCAGCGCCGCCGCGCGATGGTCGCTGCCATGCAGCGCGGCCTCTCGATGCGCAGGGCCGCCGCACACTTCAAGGTCGCCCTGTCGACCGTCCAGCACTGGGTCGCTCACGCCGGGACGCAACGACTCGATCGGGTCGATTGGGCGAGCCGGCCCCGCAGCCCGCGACAGCCGGCCAATCGATCCCCGCGTGAACTGTGGAGGACCTCGTCTTGAGCCTCCGCCGCGAGTTGAAGGACACCAGCGACCTGGGTGAGTTCGGTGCCGCCGTCATCCGCCGCACGCTCCAGGACCGGGGGATCCACCGCTGGCCTTCGGTCCGGACCATCGGCCGGCTCCTCGAACGCCGGGGGGCTCTGGACGACCGCAACGCTGGAGGCGGCCCGCCCCGCCACCCGGCTGGTCTCTGCCCGACGTCGCTGCCGGGCGGGCCGAGCTGGACAGCTTCGACATCGTCGAAGGGCTGGTCATCAAGGGGGGCATCGCGGTCGAGGTGCTCAACGGCATCTCGCTGCACGGCGGCTTGGTCGCCTCGTGGCCGATGACCGATGTGACGGCCCGGACGGCGGTCCAGGCCCTGACAGAGGATGGGCGGCAGGTCGGGCTGCCGGCCTACGCCCAGTTCGACAACGACACGATCTTCCAGGGGCCGCACCAGGACGCCGACGGGGTCGGGCGGGTCATGCGGCTGTGCCTGAGCCTGGGCGTCGTCCCGGTCTTCGCCCCGCCGCGGGAGACCGGCTTCCAGGCGGCGATCGAAAGCTCCAACGGCCGCTGGCAAGCGAAGGTCTAGGCCCGCTTCGTCCCTGACTCGCTCGACGGCCTGTGCCAGCAGTCGGGGAGGTTTGTGGCCGCCAGCCGCCGGTGCGCCGCGGCGTGGATCGAGGTGGCCCCGGGCCGGCGCCCCTTCCCCTAGGACTGGGGGCTAGACCTGCAGGCCCGGCCGAAGGGTCGGCTCATCTTCCTGAGGCGCACCGACGCGCAGGGCGGCGTCGAGCTGCTGGGCCATCACTTCGAGGTCGAACCGTTGTGGCCTCACCGCTTGGTCCGAGCCGAGGTCGATCTCGATGCGAACCAGATCCGCTTCTTCGCCCTGCGACGCCGCGAGCCGAAGCATCAACCGTAGCTGCGCGAGGTCTCCTACCCGCTGCCCCGCAGGCGGTTTCAAGAGTGACCGGGAATTGCTGTCTCTTGCCATCGATTCTCGTTTCTACTGACTGGGAATTGCTGTCACTTGGCCGCGACGGGGACGGACGAGGAACGTATAAGAAACGAGCCGAAAACACCTTCTAGAACGCCGAAGACGCTGGAACATCAAGGGGTTAGGATCGTTTTCGGATGGTTTCTAAGCGAAGTCTTCGCCACTCATTTGCCACTCACAGGGGACGTTTCGGGGTGGGTTGTAGCGGACAGTGGCGGAATCGAGTCCCCATCTCTTGATGAAGGGGCTTGCCGTAACTCACTGGAAATGAGGGAAGTTGACGCATCCTGTCGGGGTGAGTCGGGAAGAGGCGCCGGGCGGATTCGAACCGCCGATGGAGGTTTTGCAGACCTCTGCCTTTCCACTTGGCTACGGCGCCGACACGAGAGTGAATTATCGTAACGGCCCGGATGCGGCCGGACAAGGCGGTTTTCCCCCTCCATCGCAACCCACTTGCCCGTCGCATACGGCGCCAGATCGATCGATCTGGGTTTGGGGATTTTTGGGAAATCTATCTTGCAAAAGCCGGGGCGTCACGGATAATCAACGAAGTGTCTAAAGGGCCTACCTCCCTTGTAGATGTGAAGTTTCAGCGTATGCTGCCACTCCCCACCCTTCTCGCTTACCTGGCCGTTCTCCTGTCCTTCGGGAATCAGGAGGCAGCGAATCCGGTGGAAGCGGGATTCCTCCATGCGATTCAGGTGCGGTTGCTCCACAAGGGTGGCGACTTGATCCCCGGTCCCGCCGATCTCCCTCCTTGCCCCGAGCCCATCATCGAAAGCCTGGATGAGACCGCTTTCGGAGAGGAAGATCCGAATGAACTCGGAGGCGCCGAGGACATCTGCCTCGCGCCCCTGGATTTCGCAGTTTCCCTCGTCAGCGATTTGTTATCTCCCCCCATGCGGCGTTGCTTGTCGCGACCTTTCTCAGTCGCCCCTCCCACTCTGCGCTGCTGAACTTCACCCAAAGTTCGAGATCTTGGTCCGACTCGGATCTGGAGATGCGACGGCCTGTCCGGTCGTCCCACTGGGGATTTCGCGTTTGGAGCGTTGAGAAACTCTGAATCTTCCCTGGTGTGAATTTGCTCGACGAGCGGTTCTGTCCTGCCAGGATCCGCCCGACAATTTGGGTCTTTTTGTTCGCTCTCCAGCAGACGCGGAGCGATCGGGTTCACAAGCTGTTGAGGGATGACCCTCACGATCCGTTCTTTCCTTACGAAGACAAGGACAAGGTCGGCGATGCATAGGATCCTGCTCGAGTTCTGGGAAAACTTTCGGCATAACCTGTTCAAGCCGTTGCTCCTGTTCTTCTACACGGGATTTACCGTCCCCCTCCTCGGGGTCAAGCTCGACTTCCCGCACGTCATCTACCAGGGCTTGACGATCTACCTGCTTCTGGCGATCGGCTGGCATGGAGGTGAGGAGTTGGCACTTCTACCCAAGAATCAGTTGACCAATGCCGTGGGATTCATGCTGGTCGGCTTCCTGACCAACTTCGTGATCGGCTGTGTTGCATACTTCATCCTCCGGGCCATGACCCCACTCCGTCGCGTCGACGCGTCGACAGTGGCTGGCTATTACGGGTCCGACTCGGCCGGCACGTTCGTGACCTGCGTGGGCGTGCTGACCTCGGCCAAGATCATGTATGCTCCCTACATGCCGGTCATGCTCGCTGTGATGGAGATCCCGGGGTGCCTGGTGGCGCTGTTCCTCGTAGCGCTGTTGCGACGCAAGGGCATGGATCCGCAGGGCAATCTGCCGGATGAGGAGGGGTACGATCCCCAGGCGCGGCCGCAGATCGCCCTGATGGACATCGCCGAGGATGGGCATGGGCCCCAACATACCCCCCGGAACCACGGTGTCCAGGAAGAGGCCGAGATGGCCCTGGAAAAACCGAACGGCAACGGACATCAACTTGCGGGGAAGGACGAGCCCATCTTTTCGCCCGAACTGCTCCACGAGGTCTTCCTCAACCCGGGGCTCTATCTGTTGTTCGCCGGCATTGCGATCGGGTATATCAGCGGCTTCCAAGGCTATACCTCGGAGGCCGATCGACTCTTCCTGGCCCTCTTCCCGGGCTTGCTCTGCTTGTTCCTGCTGGAGATGGGGATGACCGCCTCGCGGAAGTTGATGGACCTGAGGCTGGCGGGCTGGCGGTTCGTCGTCTTCGGCCTGCTCGCCCCGAATCTCTTCGCGACCATCGGGATCATGGTCGCGCACCTCTATAGCATGGCTACCCAGCAGCACTTCGACATCGGCACGTACGTCTTGTTCGCGGTGCTCTGCGGCGCAGCTTCGTACATCGCGGTCCCCGCGGTGCAACGGCTGGCGATTCCCGAGGCGAGCCCGACCCTGCCACTGGCGGCGTCATTGGGGTTGACTTTCACCTACAATGTTACCGTAGGAATTCCCGTGTATATCCAAATTGCCAAACTGGTGAAGGAGGCGTGGCCCCTCGCCTAATGGGCTGTGGAAGTCTCGGGACTTCCCCGCCTGGGCGGAGCATTCCCGGCGACCCGGCGATGCCGGCCTATGGACCGGCATCATGTCTCCGGGGGGGAAGGCATGGGGCCTGCTGTGGCTCGGGATCTTCGGGAAGCCAGATCGGTCCCTCGGTTGAAACAGAATGTCGCGCGGTGACGGCCCGGCGATCCCGGCCTATGGATGGCTTCATGTCCCCGGGGGGGAAGGCGTGAAGTCCACTGTAGGTCGGGATCCCCGGGCCGCTGGGCGTTTGAGCCTCTCGCCCCCCTCTGAGGGATCCGAAGAGTTCATCACGAAGGCACAAACGGACACTCAGAATCGCCCTCGGCTTCGAGGGCTGCCACGACTTTGCGGAGTTCCTCGCTGTAAGCATCGACCCACGCTGGCGAGTGGATCAGTCCTGCGATCGCCAGACCAGAGTCGTGCGAGGAAACGGCGTCGATTGCGTCGCGCGTTGCTCACGACCCAACATTCCCCTCCGCTCGATCGCCAGTTTCCGTGTCGCCAGGCTCCCGTCCTATCGGGCAGAGTGCCAGGAGGTCGCGGAGGGGGACGTGGCACCATCGGCTCTCGGGTAGCGCGAGCGTCAGACCCCGCTGGAGGTCGAGGTCGTCGAGGTAGCCGACCAGGTCGGCCGAGGGCGTGATCACGCGGACCGTCTGGCCCAGGTGCTCGCTCCGGTCGCGCCAGGCAGGGGTGAGGGTGTCGGGCCCCCGGGTCCGTCCCAGGTCATACCAATGGTCGAGCCGCCGGATCAAGGCGCGGGCCAGTTCGGAACGGTCGACCCGCTCGCCCAGGAGGATCCGGAGTGAGGTCGCCGACTCGAGGAGCGGGCCGGGGAGGTCGTCGCGGGCGATGTTGGCGTTCAGTCCGACGCCGACCACCGCGCCAGGCCCGCGTTCGACCAGGACGCCGGCGATCTTCCGACCGCCGACCCGGACATCGTTCGGCCACTTGATCCGCGCGTTGCGCTCAGTCCACTCGGCGACGACCTCGGCGGCGGCCACCGCCCCCAGCGCCGTCAGCCAGCCGGTCTCGGAGAGCGTCGCGGGGGGAACAACAGGACCGACATCAGGAGCGATGAGGTCGCGGGCGCCGTCCAGGACCGCCCGCGGCGACCCCGGCCGGCCGATTGCTCCTCGGCCAGGATCACCAGGCCCTCGTTCGCCAACGACCCCGACGCCCGCGCCGCCAGGTCGTTGGTGCTCGTCACCCGGTTCCAGACCGCGACCCGACGGCCCACCCGCCGCGTGTCCAGCTCGAAATCGATCTGATCGGGGCACAACCGCTTTGCCGGGCCCCGATATGCCACCCCCTGATAAGGATGATGCTCGAGGACGAACCCGAACAACTCCAGCTCATCGAGGTCGCCGCGCGACCCTGGCAAGGTCCGTCCCCAACTCGACCAGAGGGATGAACGTACCCTGAGCGTCTCTCAGTCGGCGAAGCAGGGGGATATTCACTTCACTCGCCAGGAGCCAGTTGGAGGCAGAAAGAAGCTGACAGCGTGGACGAACGCCGTCTGTCCGCTTCTCCCTTCGCATGATTCTTCTGGCTACTGACTACTCCGTTGAGAAATCGAGCCCGATGTCGAACGCGGGCGCCGAATGAGTCAGCGCGCCGACGCTGATCCGATCGACGCCGGTCCGGGCCAGGGCCGCGACGGTGGCCAGGGTCACGCCCCCGGACGCTTCGAGCCGGATGCCTGGCGCCCGAGGTCCCGCCGACGGACCGCCTCGGCCAGCGCCTCGGGGCCAAGGTTGTCCACCAGGATGATGTCAGGAGCACACTCCAGGGCCCGGTCGAGCTGTTCGAGCGAATCGACCTCGACCTCGACGAACGACCCCGAGGGCGCATGCGCCCGGGCCGCCGCCAGCGCCGACCCGATCGGGTCGCCCTCCCCGGCGAGCCAGGCGAGGTGATTGTCCTTGATCAGGATCGCGTCGTAGAGCCCGATTCGGTGATTCTTCCCACCGCCGCATCGGACCGCGTACTTCTCCAGCGCCCGCCAGCCTGGCGTGGTCTTGCGGGTATCGAGAATGACGGCCTTGGCTCTCGCGACCTCGGCGACGAACCGCGCGGTCAGGGTGGCGATCCCGCCGAGCCGTTGGAGGAAGTTCAAGGCCGTGCGCTCCATGGCCAGCAGCGACCGCATCGACCCGGCCACCCGCAATGGTAGTCCCCGGCGCCACAAAGCCGCCATCTCCGACCAGCGGCTGCCAGTCGTGGAGTTCGAAACGCTCGGTCAGGACCGCCACCACCGGGAGGCCCGCAACTACCCCCTCGGCCCGCGCCACGAACCGCGCCGCGCCCCGGGCCTGGCTCGGGATCGTGACCGTTCCGGTCAGGTCTCCGGACTGGCCGAGATCCTCGGCCAGCGCCAGATCGATCAGGACCTCGGCATTGTCGCCGTTCCACAGCCCCGAACTCGGGTGGGTGGGGATGGCTCATCATTCTCTCGAAACGGATACGACCCCTCTGTTGACCTTCCCTCTTCCTTCTTACGATCATCATCACGATCGCGGCCCCGTTCGTCCAGGGATTCCGTCCCGTGAGATCGGTGCGCGGATTTGCGAGTTCGCCTTGCGGAGGCGCGTCCCCGACACCAGGATGAAGAGAGGGCGGAACGACGGACCCGGGAGGCTGACATGAGCGACGAGCCCAAGAAAGCGGTGGTGCTCCTCAGTGGAGGTTTGGACTCGGCGACCGCGCTGGCCGAGGCGAAGGTGGCCGGCTTCGCCCCATACGCGCTGACGATCCTGTACGGGCAGCGGCACGCCCTCGAGCGCGACGCGGCGCGCCGGGTGGCGCGCGCGTTCGGCGTGGTCCGGCACGTCGAGCAGACGATCGACCTCCGCGCCTTCGGTGGCAGCGCCTTGACCGATGCGATCGCGGTCCCCAAGGACCGCCCGGCCGACACCATCGCCACCGGCATCCCGATCACCTACGTCCCGGCCCGCAACACGATCTTCCTGCGCTCGCGCCTGGCTTGGGCCGAGACCCTCGGCGCGTTCGACCTCTTCGTCGGCGTCAACTGCGTCGATTACTCGGGCTACCCCGATTGTCGGCCCGAGTATCTCCACGCGTTCGAGAGTCTGGCCAACCTGGCGACCAAGGCGGGCGTCGAGGGGACCGGCCGGTTCGTCCTCCACGCGCCGCTGCTGAAACTGACCAAGGAGCAGATCATCCTCCGAGGGCGGGAGTTGGGGGTTGATTACGGACTGACCCACAGTTGCTACGACCCCACTCCCGAGGGCCTCGCCTGCGGCCGGTGCGATGCCTGCCATCTCCGCCTGTCGGCCTTCGAACGGCTCGGATTGACCGACCCGGTCAACTATGCACGTGAGAGCCTCCCATCACGTGGAGTCGGAGGCTCTGGCCGGCCTCACCAGTAGATCCACTCGTAAGCCGGGTCGAGGAGCTGGATCTCCCTCTCGTTGAGGTTGCGCTCGTCGCCTCGACGGATGAAGTCGATCCGGAGGGTCTTGTACCGGATGATCGGCTTGTCACCGTGAGGGGATGAGATCTCCTGGTATCCGTCGGAGAGGCCTCGGATGTAGATGCTGAAGCGGTCGGCCTTGGGGTCCACATTTTCCCAAAGCGCCACGCCGAAGACCGCGTCATCGATCCCCTCCTTGGTGCTGGGGGGAATCATGCCCATGATATTGACGGCGCCGAGCAGCGGGATGGTCGGATCCTCGCGGGCCTGGATGAGCTTGACTGCTTCAGGGAGGACTGTGTCCTCGGAGCGCTTGCTCGTGTCGGTGACCAGGCTGAACTGTGGTGCGAACATCCGTGGCTTACCGGTGTGGTTGATCACCCGGTAATACAGGTAGTGGATCACGCGCCGGCCCTTGCCCGGCACCTCGACGGTCCGCAACCGGACGGGCTTGAAGGCGAAGTCCAGGACCCAGATCCCCTCCCTATCGCGCGGGAGGAGCGAGGCGTCCACCATCTGCATGTTGTAGCTCGCGGATCCTCTGCGGACCGGGATCGTGTTCAGCGGCGGCACAAGGGTGACTTCCGGGATGGGCAGTGGCTTGGGTAAGTCAGGGATCGCCGCCGCGTTCCGGGGATCGGCCTCGGGAGTGGGGGGCTGGGGTTTGTCATCAGGCTCCGGCCCTTGCGCCCTCACCCAGGTCGGCGCCAGCGCGGCGACGATCAACGCCGTCAAGACCATCCGAGAAGGTTGGTGACACACGGACCATGCTCCCCAGCGTCGGTGAATGGTGGAGAGGCGACAAGAGGACGAGATCGCGAGAGGGATGATCGAGGTACGAGACACTTTAACCGCCCATGCGGATCGACGTCAAGCCGATGTTACGGGGCTCGCGATTCGGCACAAAGTGGGCAAAGAGGATGGCTTTCAAAGGGAGAGCCGAAGCCTCCCGAGATCATGAAGGGCGTGGGCTTAGGGTTGAAACCCTGGGGCGGATTCTTACAATGAAGCGATTCACAGGAAAGTTGGGACGAATCGACTGCGCCTGATACGAAGGGACTTCGGATGATGGGCTGGTGTGTGCCGATCGCCGCCACGGCTTTCGTTCTGGTGTTCCTCGGGCCGAGGCCGGTCCGTGGCGCGGCCGAGGTGATCAGCCTGAAGGATGGGCATCAAGTCACTGGCGAGATCGTCGCCGAGAAGCCCAACGCGGTTTATATTGATCTCGGTTTCGACATCCTCCGGATCCCTCGCGAGCAGGTCCTGCATCGGGGGAAGGTGGGAGAGGCGATCCCGACCGCGGCGGCCTCCTCCCGTTTGGTCGATGCCGACCCGACTGGGTTCTTCGCGACCGGCGTGCTCCGTCCCGCGCCCGTCAAGGAACTGGTCCACAAGTATGGCGAGGCGGTGGTCTCGATCGAGACCCCGTCGGGCAAGGGCTCGGGCTTCGTCATCAATGACAACGGCTATGTGGTCACGAACAACCACGTCATCCAGGGCGAGACCCGGATCGCTGCGGTCCTCTACCAGAACGTGCCCAGCGGTCTGGCCCGGCGGCGGATCGAGAACGTCGAGATCGTGGCGCTCAACCCCTTCGTGGACCTTGCGTTGCTGAAGCTGCCCCCCCAGAACGACCTGAAGTTCAACCCCATCGTCTTGGGGGGCCTCGAGGACTTGAATGCGGGGGAAGGTGTCTTCGCGATCGGCAACCCGCTGGGACTGGAGCGGAGCGTTTCGCAGGGGATCATCAGCACGCGCAACCGGAACTTCGAGGGTCTGGTCTATTTGCAGACCGACGCGGCGATCAACCCCGGCAACTCGGGAGGTCCGCTGTTCAACCTGAAGGGAGAGGTGATCGGGGTCACCAACATGAAGGCGACCCAGGGTGACAACCTCGGTTTCGCGATCCCGATCAACTACGTGAAGGACTTTCTCCGCAACCGGGAGGCGTTCTCGTTTGATAAGGAGAACCCGAACACCGGTTACCGCTACCTCGACCCGCCCCGCCGGCTCCGCGCGGGACGTCCATCGGGGGCACGGTTGGCGCCGAAGGAGAAGGTGTCGGCCCGCGCGACTGAACGTCCGCACGTGCCCTGATCAGAGAGTCTGGAGCCGAGGGACCCCCGTCGCCTTTCGCGAAAAGGGGGACGGTCCCCCAGTCAGGGGCATTGCAGGTGTAGGTCTTGAGGCCTCGTTGGCTGAAACGTGCCCCGACTCGCCCGGCGAGCCGAGGGGTGTTTGGCAAGGTCCCTCCGCCGGTGAGACGGGGGGCTGGATTGAAATATCCTGATGATGGAAACGGAGTCTTCAGCGATGCGTACCCCGATGCGGGCGGCTTTCCGCCTCGCCCTCGCCGGCTGGCTTGGCCTGGCTGGTCTGTCGCTCGTGGCGGCCCAGGGCTGGGCCGCGACACCCCCGGAGAAAGTCCTCCCCGAGGCGACGATTGCCTTTCTGAAGATCAAGAATGCCGCGGCGCTGCGCGAGTCGTTCCGGCAGAGCCAGTTTGGCCAACTCTGGAACGATCCAGGTCTGAAAGCCTGGAAGGAGGACCTGGCCGAGCGGATCGACGAGTCGAGTAAGTCACTCAAGAGCAAGCTCGGCGTCACGTATCGCGAACTCTTCGAGCTGCCCCAGGGGACCGTCTCGGTGGCGATCGTCAGCCGGGACGATCCCAAGCTCCCGCTGTCGCTGGTGCTGACGGCCGACGCCGGCAAGAACACCTCGATGATGACCGACGTCCTGAGCCGCGCCACCGAGCAGAGCAAGGACTCCGGCGCCAAGGTCACGTCCGAGTCCTTCAAGAACGCCACCCTCCACGTGATCCAACCACCTCCCCGCCCCAAGGACGACAAGGACAAGGATAAGGACAAAGAGAAGGCCAACGCGGACCGGCCCGAGCCCCCCGTCGTCTGGACCCATGAGGGGAGCACGTTCTTTGTCGGCAGCGACGTCGATCTCGTGAAGGACATGCTGGCACACGCGCAGGGCCGCGACGACGCGCTGGCGGGCAACGAGTCGTACGTCCAATTAGAGAAGAAGCTCGGCTCGGACTCCCAGGTCGTCTGGTTCGTGGACCTCGGCAAGCTGATCAAGTTGGTCGCGAGCTCCAGCGCCAAGGGTAATGCCGCGCAGACGCAGCAGACGGAGGCGATGCTCCAGGTCCTCGGCATCAACGGTCTGAAGGCCGCCGGGGGCAGTCTCGTGCTCAACACGGGCAACTTCGACAGCGTGACCAAGACCATCGTCCTCGCCCCGGCGCCGGCACAGGGTGCTTTGCAGGATTTTCATGCTGCCCAAGGTCAACCTCCGGCCCGAGTCGTGGGTTCCCGCCACCGTCTCCAGCTACCAGACCTTGAGCTGGGACCTCGACACGGCCTACACCGCGATCAACGATGTCGTCAACATGTTCCAGCCGGGCATGCTCAACGTGCTCGAGCAGCAGCTGGTCGGCCCCAACGGCGGCGAACCGCTCAGCTTCAAGAAGGACATCTTCGACCCGCTGGGCGACCGCGTTACCCTGATCAGCGACTTCAAGAAGCCGATCAGCGAGGAGAACCAGCGGATGCTCCTGGCCGTCGCGCTGGAAGACTCCAAGACGTTCCAGAACACGATGAACAAGCTGATCGCCCTGAGCGGCGGCACGCCCAAGAAGCGCGAGTTCCAGGGGACGACCATCTATGACTTCGAGGTCCCCGAGATGCTGAACAACAACCCCAACGGCCCCGGCGGCAACGTCACGTTCAAGGGCCCGATCAGCGTGGCGATCGCCAAGGAGACGCTCTTCCTCGCCAACGAGCCGACGCTGCTCGAGCAGGTGCTCCGCGGCGGTGGCCCCAACCTGGCCGACAGCGCCGCGCTACCAGGCCGTGGCCCGGGAGATCCCCGACCAGGTCAGCGCGCCTGTCTTACGTCCGTCCCGAGGAGCAGGCGCGGATCTCCTACGACATGATCAAGAGCGGCCAGTTCGAGAAGGCCCTCGAGGGCGCCGCGGTGGCCGGCGGCCCCGACATGTCGAAGCTCGGCAAGATCCTCGATAAGGAGAAGCTGCCCGATTTCTCCATCTTCGCCAAGTATCTTTCGCAAGGGGGGGGATACGGCGTGATGGAAGATGAGGGGTTCACCTGGACGAGCTTCACCCTGCGGAAGGCGAATCCCTGAGCCTGGTGCCGCCTTGAGCGGCTTCCGGTCGGCAGGCACTCGGCGGCAGGTTGGCGCGGTCCAACCCGCCGCCGTTCTTTTGCGCCTCTTTGGCTCAAAGTCGAACGGCTCCTACAACCGATCGATGAAGGAGACGAGAGAGGCGCAAGTGCCGGGCATGCACGTTTCGGTTCGGCCCGGTCGGATCGGTCGAGGCGCAGGAGATGGCTGATGTGGAACCACGCGTGGAGCGGAGCGATCCGCCGGAGCCGTGAGGATCATCTCGGAGCGACTTGCAAGGCGCCGCGGGGGGACTACGGCCCCGATTCGAGATCCTGGAGGGTCGCGAATTGCTGGCGGCCTCGCTCGCCCCGATCGGCCCGATCTCGGTCCCGGCGAGCCTGGGATATCAGGTCCCCCTCGATGGAAGCGCGGCCAGCGTACCGCAGACGTTCACCGTCACGTCGAGCAATCCCGACATCAAGGCGACCGTGGCGCAGGGAAAATTCCTCACCTTCAACGTGACGCATACCGCAGCCGCCGCCGTCTCCGGCGACGTCAGCTTCGACGGCGCGATCACGTTCCAGCTCTTCGACGACCTGACGCCGGTGACGGCCTCGAATATCGAATCGTTCGTCACTGTCGGGCATCTACAACCTGGTCCTTCGTCACAAGGTCAATTCTTCCGGGTCGTCGGCAACTTCACGGGCCAGAACCTCACCAATGATTTCATCATCCAGGGAGGGACATCCAGCGACGCCACCACGGGAAGCACCACCTTGCCAGTCCGGCTTGCCGCCCACCCCGTTTATCGACGAGTTCAACCCGCAGCTCGCGTTCACCGGCACGAACCAGTTGGCGATGGCCAACGCGGGGCCCGACACCAACAGCACCCAATTCTTCATCACGACCGGCCAGCCCCAGAGCCTCGACTTCCACCACACGATCTTCGCCCAGCTCGTCGCCGACCCCAATGGCGTCGTACCCAAGATGACCCAGGTAATGAACCAGCCCAACGCGCTGCTCAATAACGAGAATTCGAAGCCCATCAGCCCGATCCTGATCAATAGCGCCAGCATTACCAGCACCAACCCCAACGGCGTGGTCCACATCGACGCCTCGGGGGCCCAGCCGAACGAGTCGTCGACGATCATGGTCACCGCCACCGACCCGAGCACGAACACCACGGCGACGCAAACGTTTTCGGTCACCACGACCGCCGTCCCCACGCCCGCCACGCGCCCCTATGTCAACCCCTTGCCCGGCTCGACCGTCGTGCAGCCCTCGCCCACCCTCAACAACCAGCCCACCGTCTACTTCCAGCAGTATGTCGGCCTGAATCAGCAGGATGTGTTCCGGATCCCGGCGGTCGTGACCTCGCCCGGCGATCAGATCACCTACACCGTCCAGGGGGGCCTCCAGACGACCACGGATTCCACCGGTAAGTCCACCACCACGTTCGCGACGGTCCAGAACGCCACGGCCACCGTGGACCAGACAACCGGCATCGTCACCGTGACCCCCAACCAGGGTTACAGTGGGCCGATTTACCTGCTCGTCGGCGTCCGTGACCAGGTCAACCGCGCTGCAGTCGAGCAACCCGAACGCGACGATCGACGACCCGGCCAATTTCCAGTATCGCCAGATCAAGCTGAACGTCAGTTCGGACCCGACTCCGATCAACCTCCCGCCGATCGCGCTGCCGATCCAGCAGACGGTCACCGCGGGCACGCCGATAACGATCCAGTTGCAGGGCAACGGCGCGAACCCGCAGAACCCGCCGACCCTGACCTACCAGCTCCTTACGCAGCCGACCAAGGGGACAATCACCAACTTCAACTCCCAAATGGGATCGTTCACCTACACCGCCAAGCCGAACACAAGCGGGACCGACACCTTCCAATACCAGGTCACCAACACCAGCGCCTCGCCGAACATCACGAGTCAGTCGGCGACCGTGACCCTGAACGTCACGCTCGGGAACACAGGGGCGGTCCGCGTAGTCGGCAGCGTCCTGGCCGTGACCCCCGTGCCCCGGACCGACGGCGGCACCAACACGATCAACGTCACCCAGATCAACGACATGCTCCAGGTCACCGTCAACGGGACGATCGACGCGACTCAGCCGCTGGTGTCCGACATCGATCGGATCGTCGTTTTCGGCTCCAAGGCGAGCGACAACGTCACGATCGACCCGAGCGTCGACCCGGCCATCTTCGTGACCCTCGACGGCGGCCACGGCGGGGGCAACAACCTCCACGCCGCCGCGGGATCGACCCGCGAGCACGGCTGGTTCGGGTTCAACAACCTGTTCGGCGGCACCGGCCCGAATCAACTGATCGGCCGCAAGGGACACGTCGCGTTCCATCCCACCGCCACCACCGACGAGATCTTCGCGGGCGTCATCCCGCCGCCGAGCAAGAGCTTCTTTCATCACAACGCCCCGGGCGGCACTTTCTTCAAGAACGTCAACGGCCGCGCGGTCCCGATCCCCACGCCCGTGCCCAGCGCGAGCGGCACACGCAAAGCACTCGCACCGACCCATCTCACGACATCTAGGTCGAAGCCGAAGAACAGCACAACCGCTTCCCGCGGCACCAGCAAAGCCGCCATCACTTCTGGCTCCGGCAAAATCGGCAAGGCCACAACAACCCCCGGTCCCGGCACAACCTCCAGTTCCGGCAATCAGGGGAGCAGGCTCCCCACGACGGGATAAAAGCCGATCTCAGGAGGTTCCCAGAGGAGGGCGGGTGAAGTGCGCGACTCACCATTATTCAACCTCATATGGTGGGTCGCGGCGCGCTCCACCCGCCCTTTGGGGAGAGGTTCTACGTCACGATTCTCGGGGATCGCCCCGAGGGGCATACACCTCCGAGATTCACGACATACCTGGCGCGCAAAGGACGGGGTGGGAGGAAATTGATCCCTCCCACCCCGTGTGCTGTGGGATCGGCCCCGATCGGCCTTCGCGATCAGGAGCTCTTGGTCTCGGACTTCGACTCGGCTGCTCCAACGACACCAGCCAAGGCCTTGGCGTCGTCTTTGGTCGTCGCCTCGAACTTGAGCCGCCGGGTGTCGCTGGCCCCCTCCACCGTGACCTTGATCGCGTCCTTGCCCTTGAAGGCGCCGCGGAGGATCTCCTCGCTGAGCGGGTCCTCGACCATGTTCTCGATCGCCCGCCGCAGAGGCCGGGCCCCGTAGTCGGGGTTGTAGCCCTTGTCGATGATGAAATCCTTGGCCTCATCGGTCAGGACGAGCTCAAGACCGCGGTCGGCCAGCCGGTTGCGGACCTTCGACAGCTCGATGTCGACGATCTGCTTGAGGTTCTCCTTGTTCAGCGCGTGGAACACGATCACGTCGTCGAGCCGGTTCAGGAACTCGGGCCGGAAGTACTTCTCGATGGCGACCTTGAGCCGTTCCTTCATCTTCTCGTAGTTCGAGGCGTCGTCGCGGCCGCGGTCGAACCCGAAGATGTTGGACGTCGAGGTCGTCTCGGCGCCGGCGTTGGTCGTCATGATGATGATCGTGTTCTTGAAATCGACGTTGCGGCCGAAGCTGTCGGTCAGCCGGCCCTCCTCCATGATCTGGAGCAGCATGTTGTAGACGTCGGGGTGCGCCTTCTCGATCTCGTCGAGCAGAACCACTGCGTAGGGGCGGCGGCGGATCTTCTCGGTGAGCTGGCCCCCCTCCTCGTAGCCGACGTAGCCCGGCGGGGCGCCGATCAGCCGCGAGACGTTGTGCTTCTCCATGTACTCCGACATGTCGATCTGGATCAGCGCGTCGGAGTCGCCGAACATGAACTCGGCCAGCGCCTTGGCCAGGAGCGTCTTGCCGACGCCCGTTGGCCCGGCGAAGATGAAGCAGCCGATCGGCCTCTTCGGGTCCTTCAGGCCGGAGCGGCTCCGGCGGACCGCCTGGCTGATCCGCTTGATCGCCTCGGTCTGGGAGATGACCTTCTTCTGGATCTCCTCCTCCATCTTGAGCAGCCGACCCGTCTCCTCCGCCTCGAGCCGCGTGAGCGGGATGCCGGTCATCTTGCTGACGACCTCGGCGACGACCTCCTCATCGACCGTGCCGTCGACCTCCTTGGAGTGCTCGCGCCACTCGCGATTGATCGTCTCCTTCTTCTTCTTGAGCTTGTCGGCCTGGTCGCGCAGCGCCGCGGCCCGCTCGAAGTCCTGGTTGGCGACGGCCTCTTCCTTGTCCTGGTTGAGCCGCTCGATCTGGTCGTCGAGCTCCTTGAGGTCGGGCGGCCGGGTCATCGCCTTGAGGCGGACGCGGGCGCCGGCCTCGTCGACGACGTCGATCGCCTTATCGGGCAGGCAGCGGCCGGTGATGTAGCGGTCCGACAGCTCGATGGCCGCCTCGAGCGCCTCGTCGGTGATCTGGACGCGGTGATGCGCCTCGTAGCGGTCGCGAAGGCCGCGGAGGATCTCCAGCGCCTCAGCCTTCGACGGCGGCTCGACGATGATCGTCTGGAACCGCCGCTCCAGCGCGCCGTCCTTCTCGATGTACTTGCGGTACTCGTCGAGGGTGGTGGCGCCGATGCACTGGACCTCGCCGCGGGCCAGGGCCGGCTTGAGCACGTTCGAGGCGTCGATCGCCCCCTCGGCGCCGCCGGCGCCGACGAGCGTGTGCAGTTCGTCGATGAACAGGATCGTGTTCTTGGCGCGGCGGACCTCGTTCATGACGGCCTTGATCCGCTCCTCGAACTGGCCGCGGTACTTGGTGCCGGCGACCATCATCGCCAGGTCGAGCACGACGATCCGGCGGTCGCGGAGCAGCTCGGGGACGTTGCCGTCGATGATCATCTGGGCCAGGCCCTCGACGATCGCCGTCTTGCCGACGCCCGCCTCGCCCAGGAGCACGGGGTTGTTCTTGGTCCGGCGCGAGAGGACCTGGACCACCCGCTCGATTTCATTTTGGCGGCCGATGACCGGGTCCAGCTTGCCTTGCCGGGCCAGGTCGGTCAGGTCGCGGCCGAACGAGTCCAAGGCCGGGGTCTTGGACTTATTGCCTTTTGCGGCGGCGCGTTCCCCTTCGCCGCCCGCGTCCATCCCGTGACCGAGCAAGTTGAGCACCTCCTCGCGCACTTCGTCCAGCTTCAGGCTCAGATTCATCAGGACCTGGGCGGCCACGCCTTCCTGCTCGCGCAACAGCCCGAGCAACAGGTGTTCGGTCCCCACGTAATTATGGTTGAGGTTGCGAGCTTCCTCGATCGCATACTCGATGACCTTCTTGGCCCGAGGGGTCTGGGGCAGCTTGCCCATGGTGACCATGTCCGGGCCCGGCCTGGACGATCTTCTCGACCTCGTTGCGGATCTTCCGCAGGTCGACGTCCAGGTTCTTCAGGACGTTGGCGGCGACGCCGCTGCCCTCCTTGATCAGGCCGAGCAGGACGTGTTCGGTGCCGACGTACTCGTGGTTGAAGCGCTGGGCCTCCTGGTTGGCCAGTTGCATCACCTTGCGGGCACGGTCGGTGAAGCGTTCATACATGCGGTCGACTCCGACGGTTTCCACCGGGCCATTGCCGGTCCAGGGCCTGCTCTCAATTGACGTCAATAGCTTGCCAAATGTTCAGTGTTGGGCCGGGCCCGTCCGTCTCCTTCGGATTCTCTCGGGTCGTCTCACGGCTCGAGGTCCCACCCCGTCTTCGGCGTGGTCGAGTGCCTGCCCCCTTCTCAATAGTACGCCGTCGTATCGATCCCGCCAAATGCGGTGGCCACGAGGGAAGGCCGATCGACCTCTCGCGGTCGCGCAGGGCCCGTCCCGCCCTCCACTTGTGCCCATTCATCGGAGGGAGTTCGCGCCTTCGATTGCCTCCGGAGAAGAGAAAGGCTCGGAGCCCGTCACCCCGATCCTGGCGACGGCCCGAGCCTGGTTGCCGATCCCTGACAGATCGCTCGGTTTTAGGACGATGCTCCGTCTCCCAGCCGGGCCAGGGCCTGGTTGATCTCCCAGCGCCATTTGGCACCGCCCTCGAGCTCCAGGCACTGGCGAAACGCCCGACGGGCCAGGGCGGGCTGCTCGGTCCGCACGAACAGCGTCCCCAGTTGCATCAGGGCATCCGCGTCCGTCTCGTCCATTGCCAAGATCCGCTCGAATCGCCGCCGGGACTCGTTCCATCGTCCTTGAAGATACGGCCTCGGTCGCCTCGCGAAAAAGCCGGTCGATCTCGGCCCGATGCCGTTCGGGATGGCAGAGCCAGATCCACCAGAGCGTGTAGCCGAAGCTCGCCGCCCAGTGGCACGCCGCCAGGGCCGCGAAGAACTCCGGCCATCCCGGCGCGAATGACTCGGTCCAGATGAACCGTGCCACCAGCGCCAGGTTCAGCGTCGTCGCGAACGAGCACCGCCAGGATCATTCCCAGAACTTCTTGGCCCGACCAGATTTGGGGCAAGCCCGGCCAAACGCACAGGGCCGCGATCCAAAGTCGCCTGGGCACGGTTCGGCTCCTTCCTTCTCAGCGCTCGGGCGAAGACCCTTTTCCCACAATCGAGATTTTAATCCATGGCCGGGGTCAAATCAAGACGCCACGACCTTCCCTGCCGACCTCCTTGGAGGAAGCAGTTTCAGTGAAGACAGAAAAAACAACGATCCAGCACAAGGCTAGGAACTCGGCTCCTGCACGTGTAACCTCTTGGCTGGTCTGCCCGAGCGACGGATCTCAGTCCCCCAGGGAGATCAGCGCGATGCCCTACGACTGGCCCGAGGATCCCGATTTCGCCTCCTGGGAGCTCGACGTCACGGATCGGAACTGCCCGCGTTGCGGACGGATGATGCACGTCTGTGACCACCGCTCTCGCCGGTTCCATACCCTCCAGGGGCCCGTCGAGTTGCTTTGCAGGCTCGACCGCTGCCCCGATCCCGACTGCCCCGGACACGCCAAGACCAAGAGCCCCGAGACCGAAGTCAGCATCGCCCTCCCCAAGTGGGCCCTCGCCTGGGATGTCTTCTGCTGGATCGGTCACCGACGCTGTTCCCGCCACATGGCGATCCCCTTGATCCGATCCGAACTCCGGGACGACTCTGGGATCAAGCTCACCGAGACCGCCCTCGACCAGGACATCCGACGCGACCAGATCATGCTCGCGGCGCGGCAGCAAGACCCCGAGTCGCTCCGCCGCCACTACGCCACGACGGCGGAGATTATCCTCTGCATCGACGGCCTCCAGCCCGAGAAGGGGCACGAGACCCTCTACGTCATCCGCGAGTTGACCCAGAAACGGGTCTGGTTCGCCGAACCGTTGCTCTCCGCCACCGCGGCGGAGGTCCGCCGCCTGATCACGAAGGCCCGGGAGTGGGCCGAGTCGTTGGGCAAGCCGGTGGCCCTCTGGCTCTCCGACAAGCAGGACGCGTTCGTCACGGGGATCGCGGCGGAGTTCCCCGAGGTGCCCCATCGCTCTTGCGACAACCACTTCCTCCGCGACCTGGCCCAGCCCGTCCTGGAGGCCGACAGCCATGCCAAGGTCCAGATGCGGAAGAAGGTGCCGCGGCCTGCGGACGATTGAACAGGCCGTGCTGGCGCGGCCGCAGGCTGAGACGAAGGGGGACCTCACGCCCGCAGCTCCTGGAGCCACCGTCCCGGCGCCCGCGGCGGCGGATCGGCCTCCTGCCGAGGTCGATCCTGTCGGCTCTGTGGTCCTGGACTCCTGCGCGGCGGTGCGGGGGATCCTCAAGGACGATCAAGGGGGGCCGCTCCCCCCTCCCGGCGTGCGGATGGCCGAAGCCCTCACCGAGGTCCATGCGTCGCTGCAACGGAACTTGGAGGCGAAAAAAGGGGGTTCGCGGAGGAGCAACTCGGCCGCCTGGCCGACTGCATCCGGAGTGGGCTGGACGAGGTCAAGGAACAGCAAGAGGTCATCCGAGAGTACGTCGCGGTGATCGCGGAGGTGGCCGCGACGCTGGAACCCGGGACGGAGGATGTCACGGAGCGGCAGGAGCAGTTCGAGGCGTTGATCGATCGCTTCGAGGCGACCGAGGATCCGATCCGGCACGGCATGGCCCGGTTGATGCTCAGCTTCCTGGCCGGTCTGTTCGTCGGCGAGGAGGAGTACGAAGGGATCCGGGACAATCTCGATCTGGAGCGTTGGTTTCGCCTGCCGAAGAGCCACGAGCGTCGGATCCACGGTCGTCGCCACGCGGGGATCCGGCTGGTGGTGGAGGGTCCGACGTTGGTGCATGCGCTGGACGCCCACGCGGCGCATCCCGAGCCGTTTACGGTGGCCGACCTGCTTGGGTATCGGACGGTGCGCGAGCCGCCGAGCCAAACTCAGGCGTTGGACCGGCGCAAGATCATGAGGAAGGCCCGCTCCAAGAAGCAGCGGCCGGCCCTCCTTGCCGAATTGGAACGACGCTACCGCGAATCGCCGGCATCCTAGACCAACAATCCGTAATTGAGACCCTAAGAACCCTTCTTTCGCAAATGGACGTCTGTATAGAAAGACGCAACCCCTGAGCCTGGATGTGATTACGTCGTTTGATCCATCGGCGATCCCGCATGGCTTAAACGCTTGTCCATGAGTGCGTCTCGCCACAAACCATTATGATCAACGAAGTTACGGACGCACCTGGAATGTGGGTAAGAAGTTGACTGTCACGTTAAAATTACCCGGCTTCGCCAGTTTCCCACTGACCAAGCAGTGCTCCTCATGCCGGGTAAGGCTGCCAAGATCACGATCACCGAACCTCAGCAAGAGATCCTTCAGACCCTGCGGAACGCCGTCCCGGCTCCGTCCCGGCTCCGACCACGCGCCTCCCTCATCCTGCTCGCCTTTGAGCGCCGCCGCAACGACGAGATCGCCCAGGAGGTCGGCCTGGCCCAAGGCCCCGTCGGACTCTGGCGGCGACGCTGGGCGTGCGCCTTCGACCGCCTCATCCCCATCGAGGGCTCCGAGACCCGCGCCGCGCTCCGCCGGGCCATCGAGGCGGTCCTCACCGATGAGCCCCGGCCCGGCGCCCCCGGCAAATTCACCCCCGAGCAGGTCACCCAGATCCTCGCCGTCGCCTGCGAGCCCCCCGAGAAGTCCGGCCGGCCGATCACCCACGGGACGGCGCACGAGTGGGCCGACGAGGTGGTCATGCGCGACATCGTCGCGTCGATCTCGCCCTCGCAGGTGGGCCACTACCTCCGCGCGGCCGCCTTGCAGCCCCACAAGAGTCGGTACTGGCTCAAGACCACCGAGAAGGATCCGGAGAAGTTCGCCCAGCAGACCAAGGCCGTCTGTGACACGTACCTGGCGGCGCCTGCGTTGGAGAAGAGCCATGGACCCTCACGGTCTGCGTGGACGAGATGACCGGCATGCAGGCGCGGGAGCGGAACGCTCCCACCCGGCCGAGGATCGCGGGGCAGCGTGAGTTGATCGAGTTCGAGTACACGCGAAACGGGACTTTGTGCCTGATCGGGAACTTCCAGGTGACGACGGGGGAGTTGATCGCGCCGACGATCGGTCCGACGCGGACCGAGGCCGCTTTCGCCAGCCACAGCGAGCAGACAGTGGCCTTGGACCCGGAGGCGTCGTGGGTATTCGTGATGGATAACCTGAACACCCCTTGTTCGGAGACCTTGGTGAAGCTGGTGGCGGAGACGTGTGGGATCGAGACGGAGTTGGGCAAAAAGGGGGTGGATGGGGTGCTGAAGTCGGTGGCCAGCCGACAGAAGTTCTTGTCGGATCTGGGTCACCGGATCCGCTTCGTGTACACCCCGAAGCACAGCTCGTGGTTGAATCAGATCGAGGTAATCTTCGGTGTGATCATGCGGAAGGTGATCCGTCGTGGGTCGTTCAGCTCGGTGGAGGACTGGCGCACCAAGTTGTTGAACTTTATCGAGTCCTTCAATCGGGTGTTCGCCAAGCCGTTCCGCTGGACGTTTACGGGTCGTCCGCTGATGAAGGCAACGGCGTGAAGCTGGGCAAGAGAGCAAAGCAGGGAATGTTCCTTGCTTCATTCGTTTTCAACTGCGAAAAGTCGGTCTAGCTCTATGCTGGATCGTTGTTTTTTTAGCGCCTGTCGCACGGTCTCGCGGGAGACGTTCGGGAAGCAGCCCAGGGCGATCAGCTTGTCGGCAAGGAACTCCAAGGTCCAACAGCAACGCCCTGCGGGAGGGTCACTACAGGCCAGTCTCATCAGGTGCTGTTCAACCTCCCCCTGGATCTTGACCTTGTCGGGTCGTGGAGGCCGTGGCCGAGGATGGATGGCGGACTCCAAGCTCGCGGTCACGAACCGTCTTCGCACGCGAACGATGGTCGAAAGACCGAGATTCAACGCCTCGACGATCTCCTCATCAGTGCCGCGGGGGCCGCCCGGCCCTTCGTCGCCCAGAAGCAAGATCCGTGCATGGACCAGCTTTCGTGCCGCGGCCTTGCCAGAGGACACCATCCGATCCAGGGCCTGACGTTCCTCGACGGTCAGGGTCACCTTATACTTCTCCATCGTGGTACTCCTTCCCTTGGCCCAAAGTCGTCTCATGGGCTCAAGAAAAGTCGTTCCCACTCAACCTGTCAATTAAAGATGGACAAAACACTAGTGGTCCACCACACCTGATTTGACAGGTTGCTTATCTGATCTAACCATATACAGTGCACGCACTTGAGATGTCGCGACGACCTGTCAACTCTGCTGTGGCGGACCACTAGGGCTTCCGCACGTCGGGACGAAGAGAAAAAACGGTCGATTCGAGTTTCGATCCGTTGGATCAGTCGAACACCGGCCGAGCTCAGAGTCGCCATCTTCCGCCATCGGACGTCAGGAGACCCCAACGCCCGAGGCCTCCCGCATCGGACTGTCTACCGGGACTGGCTCATCCAGCGCCTCGGCCAGGCGACGCTGGGTGGGGTCGCCCATCGCGACGGGCCAGATGTGAAACCCGCCACGCCAGGGGGTCGGGCGTGGCCACTCCCATGTCCCCCAGATGCCCTTCCCCTCGTTGTAGCCTTGATAGCTGATGGCGTGCCTGCCGAGGTACTGTTTGGTCCACCAGCATTTGCCGCTCTCGATCTCATAGTGGCCCCGGAAGAGGAACGCGCCGACCCAATCCCGCCCTTCGCCGCGGAGCTCTCCCCGGCGGAACGTCAAGTTCAGCTCCATCCAATGCCGCCCTGACAATACCGGCTGGAGAAAGAAGCCCTTCCAGGGGCCGGACGGGAATCGGCTGTCCTGCTCCCATTCCAGGTCGGGACGGGGGTCCTCGCGTGGCTTCATCAACTCCTCCTTCCTGGGAGCCCTCGCGCCGGCCATCTTCGGCGCCCGGTCTCGGCTTGGGTCTGGGATTTGGCCCCTCTATTCTAGCCATGATCAACATCAAGGAGTCGAGAGAGAGCCCGCGATGAATCGCGTGCGGGCAAGCAACGCTCAGGGAAGCAACGAGTCGACCGTTGATGACTTGGCGATCCGGGCCATCAACGGCCTGGAACGACCGCCGATGGCGCCGGATCACGTTCACCTCGCGCGTGTCCTCGGTGGATCTGGCCCGGTTACGGGAGCGGGCCGGTCGGTCGAGATGTTACGATCATCTCTCGAGCTGGTATACTCTTCGGTTGTGTTCCTTGGGGATCGACCCTTGAGGAGGTCGAGCGGCTCGGACTCGGGAAACTCGGTTCAGGGGTGGAGACCGGCCATGAAACGACGCACGATGCTCGGGTGGATGGTGAACGCGGGGATCGGGCTGGTCGCGACCGGAGGCGTCGCCTGGGTATCGGACGAACACCGGGAACTGCCCGAGCCCTCGCCGCACAAGTTGTCGCGCTGGCGCGGGTTCAACCTGCTGGAAATGTTCCAGGCACCTCGATCCGGGCGGTTTCGCGAGCAGGATTTCGCCGCGATCGCCGAGTTGGGTTTCAATTTCGTGAGGCTGCCGCTGGACTACCGCTGCTGGACCGATCCTGGGGACTGGACCAAGCTCCGGAACGAACCGCTCCGATGGATCGACGAGGCGGTCGAGCTTGGCCAGAAGCATGAGATCCACGTCCAGCTCGGCTTCCATCGGGCGCCAGGGTACACGGTGGCGAAGCCGCCCGAGCCCAGGTCCCTCTGGATCG
Source organism: uncultured Planctomycetaceae bacterium (assembly GCA_963803395.1). Taxonomy (GTDB): domain Bacteria; phylum Planctomycetota; class Planctomycetia; order Isosphaerales; family Isosphaeraceae; genus JAFANO01. The sequence goes on along the minus strand of CAWDND010000119.1, from coordinate 64,066 downwards.
ATCCCGAGGCCCAGGATGTCTGTGCGCTCCACTGGGGCCAGTTTGCCCGGCGCTACCAGGGTATTCCCAGCCGCGCGGTCAGTTTCAATCTGTTCAACGAACCCGCGCATGTGGACCCGGGACCGCACAAGAAGGTCGTCGAGCGCATGGTCCATGCGATCTGGGAGCACGATCGAGACCGGCTGATCGTCTGCGACGGTCGCGACTGGGGGACCAGGCCGCCGACGGAGCTAGTGGGTCTGGGCGTGGCCGCGGCCACGCGCGGCTATGCCCCGTTTCATCTGACCCATTACCACGCCAACTGGGTCGAGGGCTCGGATCGGTGGCCGACGCCGACCTACCCCCTGACGGAAGGCCTCTCGGTCTGGGACAAGACGAGACTCCAGCGGGACCAGGTCGAGCCCTGGAAGGCGCTGGAGAGGCAAGGGATCGGCGTCATGGTCGGGGAATTCGGCGCCTTCAACCGGACTCCCCACGTTGCCGTCCTGGCGTGGATGCGCGACTGCCTGGACGCCTGGAAGGCGGCGGACTGGGGCTGGGCGTTCTGGAACTTCTGGGGCGACTTCGGCATCCTGGAGAGTGCCCGCGACGATGTCACTTACGAGAACTGGCACGGTCACAAGCTCGATCACGCAATGCTGGAGTTGCTCCAGTCCGCATAAACCTCGTCGCCAGCGGATCGCTCTATGAAAAGGCCCGGGATCAAACACGCGAGCGTCTGCTCGACCCGGTTGCTCGCCGTCCTCGCCAACGTTTCTGCCTCGGGGGCCTGCGGCCAGGGGCTCCAGGACCGGAAGATCCGGCAGCTTCGCCAACGGATCGATGAACTCCTTCGCACCGAGCTCACAGGGCGCTGGGTTCCCCGTGCGGTGGACCGGGAGCTCGGTGGCTTCCACCAGAAGGTGTTCCCCTGGCGACGGAAATCGGACGGAGCAAATGTCGCGTTTCGTGTGACCCATCCCCACGCATGCCAGCTCGCCTCGAATCCATTCGGGATTTCCGAATCCTCGCCCATCGTCCGGGCGCACGAAGGACGCTTTTCCGGTTGGTGGTGACGGGCGACCATTCTCCGGGCTCTCCGGCCCCTCGTCATCATCGGGGTGCGTGCGGACATCCGCCTCGCTCGATGGGTCTCGCAGGACACGCCATGCACGAAATCGACCCAGCGCCTGACGATCGGCCCGAGATCAGTGTCGTCGTCCCGCTCTTCAACGAAGAGGAGAATATCGGGCAACTCCACCGACGGCTGAGCGTCGCGTTGAGTTCGTTGGAGGTCCCTTACGAGATCCTTTTTGTCAACGACGGGAGCCGGGATGCGACGCCCCGGCTGATCGACGCGTTGCACGCGCGGGATCCGAACGTGGCGGTGATCCACCTGAGCCGGAACTTCGGCCACCAGCCCGCGGTCTCGGCCGGTCTGAATTACGCCGCGGCCACGCCGTGATGGTGATGGATGGCGACCTTCAGGATCCCCCCGAGGTGATCCCGCAGTTCGTCCGACTCTGGCGCAGAGGGGAACGACGTGATTTACGCCATGCGCCGGCAGCGGAAGGAAAACGTGTTCAAGCAACTGGGCTACTTCATGTTCTACCGGCTCTTGAAGGCAATCAGCGAGATCGACATCCCGCTCGACTCGGGCGACTTCTGCCTCATGGACCGTCGGGTCGTCGAGGCGTTGCGGGGCCTGCCCGAGCAGGCCCGATTCGTCCGGGGACTCCGCACGTTCGTCGGCTTCCGCCAGGTGGGCCTGGCTTACGAGCGGTCCGCGCGCGAGGCGGGGAAGCCGAAATACACGCTCGCCTCTCTGTTCCGGCTGGCCGTCGACGGGCTCATCAGCTTCAGCAGCTATCCGCTCCGGCTCGGCACCACCTACCTCGGCCTCGCGACGGCGGCCTTGGCCGCCGTGCTCTTGGTCTGGGTCCTGGTCGACGCCCTCGTCAACCACACCGCCCCCCGCGGCTGGGCGAGCGTGCTCGGGGTCGTGCTGTTCATGGGCTCAGTCCAGCTCATCAGCCTGGGCGTCCTCGGCGAGTACATCCGGCTCATCTTCCTCGAGACGAAGTGCCGGCCGGCCTACATCATCGAGGCCTACAAGGTCCGGTCGGTCTCGGTCGAGGGCCGCGCAGCCGCCGAGGAGCCTCGGAAACCGAGGCACGAGGAGGAGGTCCGCCCGTGATAACCCTCGACCCAGGCACGGTCGGCGTCAGCGTAAGAGACGAAACGATTGTATCGCGATGGCTCCGCCATGTGCTCCCCACCCAGGTTGGGCCACCATCGATACCCCGACTGCTCATCGCGTCAACGCTTCGGCAGTGGTCCCTGCAACAAGCTGACCAGACGATCGAACTCGCGCCTCGGCCCGGAGGGAATGCGTCAGGTCGAGCGTGACCAACCGGCTGAGTCGCACCGGCAGCCGCCCCTCGTTGATCGGGGCGATCTTCACCGGCAGGAGCCGATACGTCCCCTCTTGGATCCCCATCGTTTGCGCAAGGACGTTCTCGAAGTTAGCCATGTGGTCGGCCAAGTACCCCTCCGACAGCACGACCACCGTGCGCTTCGACGCTCGGATGCCCCGCTCGACGCCCACCACGCGGGCCACTCTGGGCTCTAGCGAATCGTTGGAGACGGCGATCTTCAGGCCGGCTTGCTCCAATCGGGGCACCAACGTGTCCCAAACGAACGTCGCGTCCAGCTCCCGTTCCACGTAGCTGATGTAGGCGTCGTAGCGGAAGCCGTCCGCTGTCCGTGGCACGAACCCCCGGGTCCCGCCGCGGAAGAGGGCCATCGGGAAGTTCTCCTCCAGCTCGGCCTTGAAGATCGGGTGCTGGTGAGGGTGAGCCTTGGTGACCCTCGGCTGGAGGTATTCGAACAGGTCAAAGATGCGGACCAGGCCGTCGTCGCTGGCGACACCGCCGCGCAGGCCGCCCAGCAGGTGCTCGGTGAACAGGCCGTACTCCGCTCCAGGGAGCATGTAGGGTACTCGGTGCTCCGCGACGAAGCCAGGATGACCCGACCCCGGCCGGATTTCAAAGCCTCTGTATAATAGCTCTCGGATAGGCCCGCCTTCAATTCCGGCGCCGCGAAATCTCTGGGCTGACTGATTCCGCCGGAGTGGCAACAGTCGAAGATGATGATGACCTTGCGGGCTGGGATGGTGTTCAGGGCTGCGGTGAACTCGGCGCCGGAGATCGCTGTCCGAGCAAGATCCTCGACGGACGGGTAGACGGTGTCCACCGGCAGCAGGTACTGGCCGGCATGGAGGCCGGACTTGATTCGCCCGTCGTGGCCTGAGAAGAAAATCAGGACGGTGGAATCGACGTTACTCCGTCCTGCCAGCTCGACTAATCCCTGACGCAGGGTGGTCTGGGTGTTTTGCCCGTCCATGAGAGGTTTGATGGTCTGGGTGTTTTGCCCGTCCATGAGAAGTTTGACGTGGTCTGTCGGGAAGCCGCAATAGTGGGGGTCGATCAGCAGGTCAGCGACGTGCTGGGCGTCCTTGACCTGAGGGAGCTTGTTGATGTGATGGTAATCAGCGATGCCGACGACCAAGGCGTGGGCATTGTCCATGATGGGCATACCGAGGCTCCTTGAGGCGCCAGTCCTTCACCACCTTCTCGAGGTCCCCAACCATTCAGCTCTCCTCGTTGAAGGTGCTCAGGGGCCGCCCCTTTTGGAAGCAGAGATTCTTGATGCCGAGTTGCCTCGTCTTCTCCCAGAGCGGGAAACTCCGCTGCTTCTGGTCATTTTCATGCGATTCTGGGTAACACTATAGAGGCATGACGACTCGAATAAGGATATCGAGCCCTGCGCTGAGGAACTCAGGGCATGACCAAGAGCCAAAACGCTCAAATTTCCCCGCAATCCTTGGCACGGCCGCGATCCGACCCTTCCTCAGTGGGCCCGCAACCACTCATCGGCGGCAAGCAGGGCGCGGGCCCGGTTCGGATGGGGGAGGGTTTGCCAGGCGGGGTCATCCCCCTGTGGCGAGCGGACTTCTTCCAACCACTGGCGGATCATCGAGGGAGACTGGCTGACGAGCGCCGCACGCTTGATCATCCCACCGACGACCCGCTGCTCGAACAGCACGGCGTAGTAGGGCAGGGGATCGTAGCGGAGTTTGGAGAGGTGGGTGGCGATGGCCTTGTCCATCTTGACCAGGTCGGGGCCGAACGCCTCGCGAAACGCGGCCAGATGGTCGGCGGGGGTTCGCTTCTGGAGCGGGGGCGTCCGGCTCATCGCCTTCAGGAAGGTGAGGAATTCATTGCCACGCTTCAGCGCCAGGTAGTGCGTCATGGCCCAGATGAGCGCGTAATCGGTGGGGGACAGTTCGGTCCGGGTCACCAGATACTCGACCAGGGGAACCTTGGAATGGCCGCCGAAGTGTCGGGGAACGCTCCCGCCCCGAACGTGGAGCGAGAGCGGGTCCTCGAGATCGCGGAGCGTGGCCATGTGCATCGCGTTGACCCGGCCGAGCCCCCCCCAGGCCGTGCCCGAGCGCGTCGAGGTCGGAGGCGAGCAATATTCCGCGAGACCTTCGACCAGCCAGAGCGGCCAGTCGCCCAGGCGGGGCTGGACGCCGATGTTTTGCAGGATCTGGTGCGTCCCCTCGTGCGCGACCGTTTGCGGCTTGCGCAGCGCTGCGACCTCGGGGGCCTGCTGGTCGCGATCCGACTTCTGAGCGAAATAGATCCGGTTTGTGAAGATTTCGTAATAAGCCTGGACGTCGGGATCGACCTGCTGGTAGACCCGGAAGTCGCGCTCGGTCCGGAAGATGATCGCCACCAGGGGGAACTCCGCCTCGTGGACCGGGACGTTCCGCTTGCGGAGCGCTTCGAACAGGTTTTGATACAGGTCTTCCAGGAGCTTGAGACTCGCCTCGGCGAATCTGGTCGTGGACTGATACAGGATCACGTAGTGCGGCGACTGCAAGACCTGAAAGTTCGCGAACGGGCCAGCGCACAAGGTGTCCCGGATCCGCTCGGCCATCTCGGGTCGGAACGGCTCGTCGGTGTAGGCCAGGCCGCTCGAGAAGCCGAGCTGACCATCCGGCAAGATCACGCTGACCTTGCCATCAATCATGCCGTGCATCCGCGCGACGACCCGTTCGCCGTTCGGCATGCGGACATTGATCCGTGGGGACTCTCCGAGGGCAACGTCCTGAGTCGGCGGTGGCGAAACTGGGGCGCTCGTAGGTCGAGGAGGCAAGGCGCTCTCGGGTTCAGGAGATAGCGAGAGCATCTCCGAAAGGGTCGGAGGGGGAAGGAGGTCGCCGCCACGTGGGATGTCCAGCAGTGTCCGACGCTCGGCGAAGGGGCCGAACGGCGCGGTTCGGAGCAGCGATGGAACCGCGTTGGGCCGATGGAGGGACGGCGGGGGGCTCGAGACGCTCGATGGCGATTTCTCGTCCGCGAGAGGCTCCCGCGCGGCCGCCGTAACCTCTGGACGCAGTGGTGGAACCTCGGCACGGGAAGGGGTCATCGGCAGGCTCGCCGGGGCCGGGGTAGAGGGGGCCTTCGATGACCCCGAGGTCTGGTGTGATCGCGGGTCATGGCCGGACCCGAGTCTGAGGCTCATCGAGAGGACCATCGCTGCCAGGGCGAGCAAGATCCCGATCCCGGTCTGGAGCCGGCCCCGCACCGGACGCGACCCCGCCGCGCGGGAATCCGACAATTTTAGCCCATCCGGGCGCGGATCGAAGGGCGTCGGAGAGTCCTGAGCCTGTCTCAGAGTCAGGTCCAGGGGTATCCCACACCGCTTACAGTGCCGGGCGCACGCCACATCGGGCTGGGAGATCCGAGTGCGGAAGCCGCATCCGCCACACGCGACAACCAGGGGTGCCAGCGTCATAATCCCATCATCCGCACCTCCTCGAGGATCCGGCGCAAAGTGACCCCCTGAGTTTAACAACGTCCCCATGATGACGGAAGGCTCCAGACCATTTCGTGTTCCTCGTCTGGCGCCGCCTCGTTGACCGGGTCTCCTCTGCTGGATACTGTCTACTGACGACGAACTACGTGACTACTGCGAAGTGAGAACAACCGATGTACGACCTTGTGGTATTGGGGGGAGGCTCGGGGGGGCTGAACGTGGCATCGGCGGCGGCCCGCGTCGGGCGCAGGTCGCGCTGATCGAGAAGTACCAGTTGGGGGGTGATTGCACCCACTCGGCATGCGTGCCGAGCAAGGCCTTGATCCAGGCGGCCCGCCAGGCCCACCAGATCCGCTCGGCGGGCGATTACGGCATCCGGGTCGCCGCCCCCGAGGTCGATTTCGCTGCGGTGATGGCGCGGATCCGCTCTGTCGTCGCCGAGTTCGCTGGCAGTGACTCGGGCGACTCGCTCCGCGCAAGGGCATCGACGTCTATCGCGGCTCGCCCGCGTTCGAGGCGTATGATACGGTCATCCTCGACGGCAAGACGCGGATCGAGGCGCAGCGGTTTGTAATCGCGACCGGGTCGCGCCCGGCCATGCCCAAGATCCCCGGCCTGTCCGAGGCCGGTCCGCTCGACAATCAATCGATCTGGAACCTCGATACGCTGCCCGCCGCGTTGATCATCCTGGGTGCCGGGCCGACAGGCATGGAGTTTGCGCAGTCGTTCGCGCGGCTCGGGTCCAAGGTCACCGTCCTGGCCGATTCCGACCATGTCCTGCCCCAGGAAGACCCCGAGGTCTCCGACTACGTCGAGGCGCTGCTGGCCGCCGAGGATATCGCGTTCCAGACGGGGATCGAGGTCACTCATGTCGCCGTCCGCGACGGCCAGAAGGTTTGCACGTACCGGGACAAGGAGTCGGGGACGATCGCGGAGGTCTTGGGCACGCACCTGCTGGTCGCCGCCGGCCGACTGGCGAACATCGAGGGCCTGAACCTCGACGCCGTCGGCATCCACGCCGACCCCGAGCACGGCATCGAGGTGGACGATTACTTGCAGACCCGCGCAACGCGCATCCTGGCTATCGGCGACGTCCTGCACCGACACCAGTTCACTCACGCCGCCGAGCGCGAGGCCGCCGTGGCCTTCCAGAACGCCGTGCTCCGCCTTCCCAAGAAGATCGACTACACCGCGCTACCCTGGGCCACGTTCGTCGATCCCGAAGTCGCGACTGTTGGCCTCTCGGAAGCGGCCGCGCACGAGACGCAGCCCGAGGTCCGCGTCTTCCGGACCGAGTTCTCGGAGCTGGACCGCGCCCGGATCGACGGCCGCACGGAGGGGTTCGCCAAGTTGGTCGCGACTCCCTCGGGCAAGATCCTCGGCGTGACGATCGTGGGTGCGGACGCAAGCCTGATCCTCCAGGAATTCGTGCTCGCGATGGAGCACGGCCTGACCCTGAACGACCTCGCCACGACCGTACACACCTATCCCACCAACGCGGCCCTGGCCCGCAAGCTCGCCAACCAGTTCGTCGCGACCCGCCTTGAAGGGGGCTTCGTCCAGACCGCGTTGCGGTGGTTGCTCGGATTCCGACCCCGGACCGGAGCCGACGGCGGCACGTCCTCGCCCTCTCCCGAAATGGCCCACCGCCATCCGGAGCCCGCGGCCCACGCCAACGGGCACGGACACTGAGACATAAACCTGGAGAGGTTAACGGGATCGTCCCCATTGCCCCTCGGAGGACTTGAGACGTTAGGGCGTGTGGACAAAACCTGGGTGAACTTCGTAAGGAGGGTATCAAAGCTCGCGTTTCCAGGCTGATCGAGCACTCAACCATGTACCGTCATTCGATAACAAATGAACACTGGGTGCGGATCGCAGCACTCCTCCCCGGCCCAGCCGGCGACCCAGGCGTGACCGCCAAAGACAACCGTCTCTTCGTCGACGCCGTCCTCTGGATCGCCAAGACCGGGGCCCCCTGGCGTGACCTCCCCGAACGCTTCGGGAATTGGAATTCGGTCTGGAGGCGGTTCGATCGCTGGTCCGCCAAGGGCGTCTGGCTCCGGGTCTTCGAGGAGCTGAAGGACCCTGACTTGGAGTGGCTGAGCCTCGACAGCACCGTGATCCGGGCCCACCAGCACGCCGCCGGGGCGGTAAAAAAGGGGGCGCCGACCAAGCCTTGGGACGCTCGCGCGGCGGCTTCTCGACCAAGCTGCACATCGCTGTAGACGGGTTGGGCAACCCTGTCGAGTTCATCCTGACCGGGAGACAAGAGGCCGACATCAATCAAGGCGCTGCATTGGTCAAAGGTCACGATGCTGATGCAGTGATCGCAGATAAGGGATATGACGGGGATAAGTTCGTTGCGACCATCGAGGCCAGCGGAGCGGCCGCAGTGATCCCGCCGAGGAAGAATCGGATTTTCAAGCGAGAGTATGACGCGCATCTTTATAAGGAGCGCCACCTGGCGGAGCGGTTCATCAACCGGATCAAGCAATACCGTCGGGTGGCGACACGGGATGAGAAGACGGCTCGGAACTTCCTGGGGTTCGTTCATGTGGCTGCAATCATGGTGTTATTGCTCTAGCCCAGATTTTGCATCCTGCCCAGATATTGTCCACACGCCCTAGGATCTGTGGGGCGGCGGCCCCCTAAATTGTCGGGTCGGCTTCCACCTGCCGTCCGATGCGCCGAGGAGACAGTCTGAAGTCTCCCCTACAGGCTCACGCAACAGGGCAGTTGAAACCGCGTTATCGATCTTGATTTATGAGGCACCATGACCGCGCGACGATCCCGTGCGAAGTTCAGGCACGAGCCGCAGTGACCCTCCTCTCAGACGCGTAACGTCCCGGGATACGTATTATTCGCCGCCGGCAGGGGAGCCGGGGATCAACTCGCGGGAGGGGATCGGGAGAGGGGTGTCGAAGCGTTGGAGCGGCAGGCCGCCACAGTTAAAGCAGACCCCCTCGGCGACATCGTACTGGTCGGCGCACCGAGGACAGAAGGCGAGCGCGCCCGGCTCGGGGGTCGGGGGGGCGGTCAATGCCTCGGGGTCGAGGCCGATTCGGCTCGTGAGTCGGAACAGGGCGTCGGTCAGCCGGGCGCGGAACCAGGCTTCGGTCGCGCTCGGGGAGGGCTCGTCGGTCGGGCAGGCTGGGGCGATGGGGTTGAGTGCGTCGCGGAGGACCATCCGCACCAACGCCTCGGTCGTCGGTCGGGAGCAAAGGACGCCAGCGGTGGCCAAGGGGTGATGTGAGGGCAGGCGATGGCGTGCCAGCACGCTCCAGGCGCGCATCGCCGCGACGGGCGAGAAGACCATCGTCAGCACCAACTTCCGACGCGATGAGGTCGCCTCGGGGGCAAGCGTACGATGGACGCGCGCGTGCACGATAATGATCTCGATCCACCACACCAGGAGAACGAACAGATAGACCGACAGGACGAGCATCGAGAGCGGATGGAGCCGGAACGTATAGAGCAGCGCTGGGCCGAGTGCGAACACGTGCAGGAACAGCAGGGTACACGTGGCCTTCAGATGCCCCGCGTTTCGGTCGAGCTCCCCGAGATGCGCCTCGACCTCCGCGACGTCCGTGATCCGCGCGAGCAGGTCGAGGATCGCCGCCTCGCGCTTCTGCTCGGGGGTTGCGGAGAGCCGCCTCAGGGACTCGGCGACGAAGGCCGCGTGATCGGGCGAACCAACCTTGACGAAGGAACGGCCATTGACGTGCACCTCGTTGCCGACGTTCTCGACCTCCGCGACCTCCGCGAAGCGGAGATACCGGCCCGGCTGGTCGGGGCGGCCGCGCGGGCTGAAGGTCGGGGCGATGTAGGAGTAGAGGCCCTCGGGAGAGACTGAGACGGGCCAGGGTTCGCAGAGGAACGCTTGGCCCATCGGGAGGATGTTGATCAAGACGAGGCCGCCCCGATCGGGACCGATGGACATCCCGGAACGGACGGGCCGGCACCGTCCCCCGAACGAGGGGACGAACCAGACGGCCCCCTCACGCAGCCAGGCGACGCACTCCGACAGGTAGAACGCGGCCAGGACGAGGAGGATGACCTCGGCGTCGCTGAGATGTTCGAAGTGGATCACACCTGGGATTTCTTCCGGGTCCCGAAGATCGCGGCGATGATGGCGGCGATCCCGCCGAAGATCAGCTTGCCCGACTTGGCCAGGAGCACGCCGAGCTTGGAGAGCAAGCCGGTCTTGATCGCCGCAGCCGCCACCCCGCCCGTGATCAGAGCCGTCAGGCCATACTCGGCCACCTTGTCTCCCGTGCGATACTCGGCATAGCGCAGCCCCGCCTTGTACTCCAGGCCGCTGAGCAGTTTCTTGACCGGGGGCACGACCGTGGCGTATTGGTTGGGGTCGCACACCAGGTTCGCGTTGATCACCCCGCGGCGTCCCAGGATCCGGGTGCTGTAGTTGACCGAGCGATGGCCCTCGCTCTCGGCGGAGATGGCCCAGACCAGGTTGTGGCTGGAGGGATCATAGGCTGGAGGCTGCTGCCAGACGAGATTCTGGACCTCCAACCATCCCTTGCTCCGCCGGATCTTGTTCGACTCCTCAGTTCCCGCGCGGATCGACTGCAGGATGGCGTCGGCGTCGATCTTGTCCTTCTCGTCATCGCGGATATAGCCCGTGTCGTTGAACTGAAAAACGATGAACCATTCGAGCGAGTTGGCCGGAGTCAGGACGCCGAGCAAGTTCTCGCTCCGCGGATTCTCGGTCAATTCCTCGATCGCCCAGCCGCCTTCCTTACCGGTGAACTGGTAGCCATCGGGGATCTTGATCTGGGCCATGTCGCCCAGGCCGGCGACCCCCGGCCCTTTCTGCCACGAGATCGACTGGTAGAGCCTGAGCGCCTTTTCTTGCTCGGGGCTGATGGCCGGCGGGTTCTCGGCGTCCTTGGCCTCCTGCTGGGCAATGGCAGGAGCGGCGAGGACCGCCAAGCCGCAGGCGAATGTCAGAGCGACGGCTTGCGAGGACGGCATGTGCAGGTCTCCAGGGCAGGGTTGCGGGCGGGACATCATTCCTTCCCACTTCAAGGCGACATCGACTTCGGGAAGGACTGGGGGACGACGGACAGCTCCCGAGTTTGTGGATGGCCGTGATTCTCGTTCACCCACACCGCTTCCGAGAGTCCTCACCGGTCGGGATGACCCTCGAGGGTCGAGACGGTCACAGGATGACAGGCCCGGTGCGGGACTCGATCCCGGGGTGTTCGGAACCGACGGCCGACCGGAAGAGGATCGGTCCAAGATTTTGGGGAAGGTGAATGAGAGAGGATCGGCTCGGCCTCGGGTCCGCGCTCCTTCGCGCGGTCAGTGGGGGTCCGGAGTCTAGCGGAGATGGTGCCTTCGAGCCGCTCCTAATCTTCATCGCGTAGACCAGAAGAGTCAAGAGTCGATCCATCAGCTTACAAATTTTTATCAGGCAAGCCCTGCTAATTCAAGCTCCTATCTCTCGATCCTTCGGTGAAGGATGCCGAGAGTCGGATCAAATATCGTAGACTTCCCCATATTTCTGCCACAATGCCGCCACGAGGGGGCGGTGATCGGGGGGCGAGCCGGTCGCGTGCGCGATGAGCTGGGCCGCGCGGTAGCGCTGGCCCTGTCGATGCACCTTCTCGCGAAGCCAGCCGAGCAGGTCGGCGAACTCGCCCCGCGCGAACGATCCGGCCATGTCGCCCGCCTCCGCGCTGGCTCGGGCGAACAACTGCGCGGCGTAGAGGTTGCCCAGTGTATAGGTGGGGAAATAGCCGATCAGCCCGGCGCTCCAGTGGATGTCTTGCAGGCACCCCTCGGCATCCGTGCGGGGCGTGACGCCGAGGTAGCGGGTAGAGTTCTCCTTCCAGGCGACCGGGACGTCGGCGGCCGTCAGGTCGCCGGAGATCAGCGCCTGCTCCAGCTCGAAGCGCATCAGGATGTGCAGGTTGTAGGTGACCTCGTCGGCCTGCACCCGGATGAGCGAGGGCTCGACGAGGTTGACCGCGCGGTAGAAGTCGTCCGGAGAGACGTCGTCCAGGGCCGAGTGGAAGACCTGGCGGGCGATGGGGAAGAAGTGCGTCCAGAACGGCCGGCTCCGTCCCACGGCGTTCTCCCAGAGCCGCGACTGCGACTCGTGGACCCCGAGCGAGACCGCCTCGCCCATCGGGGTCCCGTAGTGCTCGGGATCGAGGCCCTGTTCGTAGAGTGCGTGGCCCGTCTCGTGGAGGATGCCGAAAAAGGCGTCCTCGAAGTTGCGAATGTTAAAGCGCGTGGTGATCCGGCAGTCCCCGGGGCCGATCCCGGAGCAGAACGGGTGCGCGGCGGTGTCGAGCCGACCGCGCCGGAAGTCGAAACCGACGGCAGCCGCCACCGCCTCGCCGAAGATCCGCTGCCGTTCGATCGGGAACTCACGTGCGACGAACGTCCGGTCCGGTCGCACAGGGGCGCCGGCGATCGCGGCGACCAGCGACATCAGTTCCTCCCGGAGCGCCTCAAACAGCGTCGCGATCGCGTGGCTTTGAGCACCGGGTTCGTACTCGTCGAGCAGGGCGTCGTAGGCGGCGCCCTGCTCGCTGAGGCAATCGGCCTCTCGGCGCTTCAGGGCCACGATCTTCTCCAGCCACGGCCGGAACCGAGCGAAGTCGCTTTCTCGGCGGGCGTCGATCCACTCTTGCTGGGCGACCGACGTGGTCCGAGCGATCTCCTCGACCAGCGCCCGGGGCAGCCGGGTCCTGCGGTCGTAGGCGCGCCGGAGCTCGCGGACGTTCACCGCGGCGGAGGCGCGGGGATCGCCGACGAGGGATGAGCCCTCCAGCTCGCCGAGCAGCTCGCCGATCCTCGGGTCGGTCGCCTTCTCGTGGTGGAGCCCGGCCAGCAACGCCATCTGGTTGGCCCGGTGCTCGACCCCCCCACGAGGCAGGTACGTCTGCTCGTCCCAGCCGAGCAGCGCAGCGCACGAGGCCAGGAGCGATTGCTCGCGCGAACGCCGGATCAGTTCTTCGTAGGCCGCTTCCACACTCATGGCACATCGCCCAACACCGGACAAATGAAACCTCATTCCCCGTTTCCCGCACGGCGGACGCTCGGGGCGAGGAACCGCCCGTCAATCGTACGTGCCGGGGCATCCCAGTGTAGGTCGCGAGGGGTGTGGCCGTCGAGGAGAAATCGTCCGTCGTCGCCCCAGCGCCGGGGTCGGCCGCGAGGCGTCCTGGCTCATGCTCTTACATCGTGACGAGTTGCTGGGAACACTGTTCGGATCGAGATGGAACTGTCGACAAGGGCTGGGAGATGGGCTGAATCGTGCCACCGCTCCCCGACCGCGAAACCAGTAGGCACGGGGCGATCGCCAGCAGCGGCCCGGTCTCCACCGAGGGGACCGCCACCTTCCATCCCCAGCATTGGTACGAGCTGACTCAGAGCTGCCGCGTCACCCACACCTATACCAACGGCGTGACCGTGATCGTCGGCCAGGGCCAGAAAGACATCCCCGAAGGCGCGACCTTCTTCGACTCGGAGGGGATGATCTACGTCGATCGGGGCAAGCTCAGGAGCACGCCTGCGGACAGCATCAGCAAGCCGCTCTCGGCCAGCGACGTCCACCTCTATCAAGAACAGCAACCACCATCAGAACTTCCTCGACTGCGTGCAGCGCCGTAAGCCGCTAATCTCCGCCGTCGAGATCGGCCACCGCAGGGCAACGGTAGTCCGACTCGCTCTGGAACGCGGGATCAACTGGCGGTTCTGCCGCGACTTGTCCGACAGTCAGTCGGTCGAAATTGATAACTTGACCGGCGACGAGACAGAGCCGGTCTCGAACATCGACCACGTCCGCCGGCGCGACGTGCAGAGGCTCGTCGATACCCGGGCGGGCCTGCTGAACACGACTACCGTCTTGATCGCCAACCAAGCCACCGAGACGGGATGAGCTGTGGAGTTTCCCCACGAACTCACCCGATCGATCCGAATCCGATGCCGATTCAGGGCGAAAAAACCCATCCCGCGCCGCTTGCTACGACGTCAACTCGGGAGCAATCGCCGAGGTATCGTTCCCAGGTGCCAGGACGGCGACGGGAAGATCGGGCGGCGCGGTCGCCTGCCGCTTGCCGCTGGATTTCGGCGGTTCGGCTTGTTTCATCGCGCATTGGGGATGGATGCCTGCCCGTGAATAGACCGCTTGGTGGCAGACCGGACAGCGTCTCCTCTGGGGACCGGCGGATATTGGCGTATGGTAATGCTTCGGGTTCATCAGGAGGTCCTTCGGAGGAGTTGAGGGGTACAGGGACAGGGCGGGAGCCGTTGAACGCCCGCGGTCGGTGGATGACAGCCCAAGTCAGGAGCCCCGCATCCGTGGCTCCTCGACACGATTTCGACATCGAATCAATAGCGCCGGCCACCGCCGCCGTACCCGCCACCACCACCGCTACGACCACGCCCTCCGCCACCGCCAAAGCCCCCGCCCCCGCGGTCTTCGCGGGGCTTGGCCTCATTCACGGTGAGTCGCCGTCCATCGAATTCGCGGTCGTGGAGCCCCTCAATGGCTGACTGCGCCTGAGCATCCGTGTCCATCTCTACGAAGCCGAATCCCTTGCTCCGGCCCGTATCACGGTCCTGAATGATTTGCGCACTCTGCACGGTCCCGAACTGAGAGAACAGCTCCTCCAGATCGGTTTCCGTCGCCTTGTAAGTCAAGTTTCCGACATACAGCTTCTTGCCCACCACTGATCTCCTGGGCGAAAGCATCACGACCCGCGAGAACTTCCGGGTCGAAGGGAAAAGGGCTGACAGGATTGCCCAATTGGAAGGAACGGCGAGGGAGGGAAGCAGGAGCCGGTTTCGGGAGCCGACGGTGCTTGCTCGGTCGTCAGACCAACCGGCATTATTATAGTTGAACGCGGAGGATCTGGATAGAGCAGTCCGGGCGTATCCCTCAAGTCCATCCAAGCATTTTATAAAGTCGTCCCTGAACTTCCGAGATCCATCTGTCCATTGCCCAACGTTTGCGCCCTGGGTCGACGGATCGCGTGCGATCAGCCCGTCCTGATGGTGTCCGCCCGGATCTTCGCCACAACCTGAGAGCCGGGAGCAGACACACACGACATCGTGGAACGGTGCTGCGACCGACCAACGGCCGGTGCGTGGCCGTCACGGTCCACTGGGGACGGTCCGGGTGAAATAGTCCCGCGAATTTTCGGGAAGGGCCGTTCGTCGAACCGCCGCGACACGTCCTTGCCGAGGAGTTGCTGAGCGGCGAAATCGAGCAGCGTCTGCCAGTTCTGGAGGTGCTGGGCGTGGCCGCCGGGGCGGGACTCGAGCCGATCTTGTCGCTGGCGCCGAGGAAGTCATAGACGACCTTGGCGGCCTGTTGGATCATCTGCGTTCCCTTCGGATTGGCCCGGAGGCCCCCCAGCCCTGCGATCGTGAGCAGTGTCCGAGGCACCACTAGGAATTTGTTCATATGTCGATCGAATTGCAGGCGATCCATCCGGCCGATGAACGGACCGAGTCGGGGGCCGAACCAGAACGGGAAGCGCTTGACGATGCGCTCCAGGTCTTCGCTTTTGAACGAAAAGATCGCATCCGGCCCCGAAGCAGCCCGAATGATACGGAGTCCAGGAATTTCGTGCACCACCCGCGATGGTCGCCGGGAGAATTCAGCGTCTTCCCGAGGGGATGCCCGCGCAACTCCGTACCCCAGCCCGCCCGGGGAAAGCCCCGCGCGGGTCGCCCGGAACCGTGAATCGTTCGCGACAAATCACTTCACGCAGGACCACAGGACCTGTGGTGCGCGGCCCCCTCTTCGTCGGGTCGGCTTCCACCTGCCGTCCGATGTGCCGAGAAGGCAGGCGGAAGGCGACCCGACAGGATCACACAACAGGACGGTTGAAACTGCATTCAAAGGGTGACGTTTCGGGCGGGACGGGTCCCCAGGTCCACCCCACGGCGCGTCGGTATTCCCGTTCCCACATCGCGTGCCAGTTCGGGGCCTCAATCGTGGTGAAGCGCAAGGTGCCCCCTCTCGATGCTGTTTCACGGCTCACGTCCGCTGGAATAGCCCTCCTCTTTCCGATCGGGAACGACTGCGGCCCCCTGGTCTTCGGATTCCGCCTCGCGAATCCCCCGGCAAGTTGCACTTGCTCGGCGTGGGATTCGGCCTGGATCCGACAATCGATTTACCGTTCCCTCAGCCGGACGACTTCGATCCCTCGACTCAAGAATGCCCCGATCATCGCCACGGCGATCATCGGATTCCGGAGCCGGAAGCGAGAGGGTCGCAGGGTCGGCCTCTCGATGCGCTGAGCCGTGATCTCCGGATTGTCGCTCAACCTCACGGTCCCGACGGTGGCGGATCGGCGGCGTGTAGTGAGACATCGATTCGTACAGGGATCGTCTCATCAAGACCCGGTACGCTTTTCGTCGGAGGAAACGCCGTTGCTTCCAGTGTCGGTACGATGCGTGCAGGGATATGACACCCTGGATGGATACGTGGAGGAAGATCGTCCCGAGGATGACGGCGACCATGAGATACCGCAGGACGAGCCACCAATCGGGATAATCGCCGTTGCGTGACGCCGCGACATCGGAGAGGACCGCGAGGACGACAATCGTGATGAGCTGCGCGACAAGAAGGACGAGGAACCGGTCTCGCGGTTGAGGTAATCGCATCGTTCGGCCCTCAAGGAGGTCGAAAGAAGCAATTCTAACTGGCCGTCCACCGTAGGTCAATCATAATATGTTGCAGCTTGGCCAGCAAATTGGATCTCTTCTCTATTATTATCGAACTCATTGTATTTTCATAAGTTGATAACTATATATTTTAATATAAATTATAATATATTATCATTTTTCGGGCAGTTCAAGCCGCCTTTCTCGTCCTGTCCTCTCACCGCCGCCGGATGGGTGGGACGGTCCGATCCTGTCTACGACCAACCAGGTTACACCCGCGCGTGGCGGATCATTCCTGCGCCTTGTCGGAGGACGAGCGCCGAGTTCTTCGAGCCGAACCCCATGCAGTTGCAGAGCGCGATCCGGGCACCGGTCGCTCGGGCGACGTTCGGGATGTAGTCGAGATCGCAGTCGGGGTCGGGGGCCTCATAGTTAATCGTCGGGGGCAGGATACCGGAATCGAGCGCCAGGAGGGTCGCCACGACGCCCGCCGCGCCGCTGGCCCCCTGGGGGTGGCCGATCATGCTTTTGGTGCTCGACATCGGGATGGTGTACGCGACGCCGCCCAGCGCCCGCTTGATCGCGGCGGTCTCCACGCGGTCGTTGAGCGGGGTGCCGGTCCCGTGGAGGTTGACGTAGCCGAGTTGCTCGGGCCGGACTCCGGCGTCCTTCAGCGCGAGCTGGATGGCGCGGACCGGCTCCTCGAGATCAATGGACAAGGCCACCCGATGCCAGGCGTCGCACGTGCTGGCGTAGCCGAGGACCTCGCCATAAACCTTGACCCCGCGGGCGCGGGCGTGCTCACGGTCTTCGAGCACGAGCATCCACGCCCCCTCGCCGAGGACGAACCCGTCGCGGTCGCGGTTGAACGGGCGGCTGGCGCGGCCGGGCTCGTCGTTCCAGGCGCGGGACGTGATCTTCATCAGGTCGAACCCTGCCATGATCCCCGGCGCGATCGGCGCGTCGGCCCCGCCGGCCAGGACCAGGGGCGCCTCGCCGAACTGGATCCGACGCAGGGCGTAGCCGAGGGCATCGGTGCTCGACGTGCAGCCGGTCGAGACGACGTGCGAGGGGCCGCGCAGGCCGAGCCGGATCGAGATCTCCGACGAACAGTTACCGTGGGTCCCGGCGGGGAGCGTAAAGACGTTGCGCGCTCGGGGTGTCCATCGTACCAGTGGGCGTACATCGCCTCGATGAACTCCGCCCCCCCGCCGCCGGTCCCGAGCACGATGCCGACCTGGCGCCGAATCTCCAGGTCGAGCCGCTCGTGGGGCAGGCCGGCGTCTTCGAGCGCCTCCGCGGCGGCCAGGATCGCCAAGGGGACCATCCGGCTGACCCGCCTCAGTTGCCGAGACTCCAGGGCGCGAGTCAGGTCGACCTCGCGGACTACCCCGGCGACCCGGCTCCGCAGCCTCGACGTGTCGAATTCCTCGATCCGGCGCATGCCGCTGAGGCCCTCGCGGGTGGCGCGGCGAAAGGCCTCGCGATCATGACCATTCGGGCTGACGGCCCCGATCCCCGTGACGACCACTCGACGGAGTTCCACGTGTCGCATGCGACGGCCTGAATCCTGGGTGTGAAAGGGAAACCTTTCGAGGCGCTTCGCGATCCGTCCATCCTCCGTGTTCCAAAGAGGACGCGCATTCACGCGGATCTGCTCTCAGAGACTTGAAATCGCAAATTTGAAATCGGAACGATCAAGTCTGGGATCTCAAAGCTGAGGTCCGGGACAGGACACACGTCCTCCCTGGGACGCGAATCAGATGCCGCGATGACGGGCGGTCAGGCCTCCCGTCCCGGCGGCGAGAGCTTGCCGAGGGGCTCGAAGGGCAGGAACGGATCGCCAGGAACTGCGCATCCGGTAGCGCCGGTAAACGTCACCGATTATAGTAGGCCAGTCGGCGATCTTTCTGGTAGCTCAAGATGAAGATGTGGGCGGTGGCGGTCCAGGTCAGAGCGAGCGTGGCGCGGTCGAAGGTCATTTCCGCTGTCAGCCAGACAAGGCCGAGGAAGCTCAGGTAGACAGGGTGCGGGGCTTTCTCGTGGCGGGTGGACAAGCGCGGGCAGTTTCAGTAGTGGTCATTGTGGCAGTAAGTGACGCGGAAATGCTTGCCTTATTGAAGTTTACTGCGGCATCACGGGCTATCTTTGCTGGGCAAAGTGTCCGCGCTGTCCACCAGTCTGCCCTCCTGCAGTGAGAAAGTTCCCGGGCGTCAACACCTGGCCTGCCTCGGCCAGCAGTGACTCAAATTGCGCACGCACCCGGTCGCGAGCGGCGCCTGGCCCCAGGAACACCCGAGCCGATCGACGAGGACGGGGCGCCCCGCCAGTCGCCAGCGAAGGAGCAAGCCTCCCACCCCGGCCCTTTCCCGGAGGGAGAGGGGGACTTCCTCCCCCTTTCCCCCCTGAAAAGGGAGATTCTTCCCCCCTCTCCCTCCGGGAAAGGGCCGGGGTCTGGACGCGTCGGGAATCGGCCCTCAGGAATTAAGCACCTCCAGGGTTTCCTCGGCCTTGACCCGACCGTCGCGAATTGGGATCAGCCGGTCGCCGAAGGCGGCGGCCTGGGGATTGTAGGTGACCATGACGACGGCCCGCTGACCGGGTTCGGGCAGGGTCCTAAGCAGCGCCAGGATCTGCCGTCCGGCCGCCGAATCGAGGTTCCCCGTCGGCTCGTCGCAGAGGACCAGCTCGGGATCGGTCCCCAGAGCGCGGGCGATGGCCACCCGCTGCATCTCCCCATCGGAGAGCGCCTCGGAGAAGTGGTTTGCGCGCCCCTCGAGGTCCATTCATCCCAGTTCGTCGCGGGCACGGCCGAGGGCAGCGGTTGCGCTCCTGGCGGCCAGCGTCACCGCGCGTCTCCATACATGAGTCGTCCTAGCCGCAGGGGAGACGATCAGCGAATGAGGGTCCGGATCACCAGCTCGCCCCAGTTGTCCAGCCGATCGGCCACGTCCCCGATACCCCCGAGGACCGAGTCGGGGGTGATCCCGAAGCTGGTTTGGAGGATCGAGAACGCGCCACAGAGAGAGGCGGAAGCCGCCGGGCGTCTCGGTCCGCTCGATGACGGACGTCACGACCAGGGACGAGCGCGGGATCGAGTGTCGCATGAGAATCCTTCGCCACATTGGAACGGTAGTGCATCGTCACTGGGAGCGGTGGGTGCCGGTGCCGGAATCTCTCGACCGTGGTCGGGCGTCGGTGCGCCCCACGGCTCCGCTCCCTCATCAGGAGAAGCGGAAATGCGGCCGCCAAGCGTGCGGCCGATTTTTTCAAGTTCGAGGCGATCGCGGAATCCGGGCAATCCTCTGAGAGTCGAAAGTTAGTGAGGTGATCCGGCTCGAACTCTTCGGTATAGTAGGCAGCGTTGGCCTGGTCCATCGGCCGCGCGGGCGTGGCCCGTGCCCGAATGCATCGGTCTTCCGGAGACAGGATCGGGTCCATGATCACCGCACACGTTGAGGTCGATTGCAAGGAGGTCGCCGCGCATTATGACGACCTCGACCGTTTCTACCGGGAGATCTGGGGCGAGCACGTCCACCACGGCCTCTGGGCGTCGCCCCAGGCGACGCCCGAAGAGGCGACCCGCCGCCTGATCGCCGTCGTCGCCGAGCAGGCCGGGTTGAAGGCGGGGGACGCGGTCTGCGACGTGGGCTGCGGGTACGGTGGCACGGCGCGAGTCCTGGCCGGAGAGTACGGGGCCAGGGTCACGGCCCTGACAGTCTCGCAGGCGCAGCACTGCGCACGCCGTGGCCCTCGACCCGACCGTCGCCAACCCGACGTATCTCCTGCGCGACTGGCTGGCGAACGGTCTGACGTCGGAGTCGTTCGATGCGGTGATCGCGATCGAGAGTTCTGAGCACATGACGGACCTGGCCCCTTTCTTCGCCGAGGTCTCTCGGGTCCTCAAGCCCGGCGGCCGGTTCGTCGTCTGCGCCTGGCTGACGAGGGAGATGCCGCGCCCCTGGGAGTCGCGGTTCCTCCTGAAGCCGATCTGCCGCGAGGGCCGGCTGCGGGGCATGGGATCGGCCGCCGAATATCACCGGCTCGCCCGCGACGCGGGACTCACCCCCGTCGCATTCGAGGATGTCAGCCGGCAGGTCAAGCGAACCTGGTCCATCTGCGCCAGGCGAGTCGCGATTGGGCTGCTCCGCGAGCCATCCTATCGCCAGTTTCTCCTCCGAGGTGGGAGCCCGAACCGGGTCTTCACCCTCACGCTCCTGCGGCTCTGGCTCGCCTACGAGCTCGGCAGCATGCACTACGGCATCCCGACGGCCATCAAGCCACGCGAGGAAGGAGGCGCCGATCGCCACGTTCCGCGAACGGCGCCGGCGGTCGCGTGCGGTCGATGAACCTCGAATCTCGAACCGAGGTGATTGGCGGTACGACGCCGAAACGGTCGAACCTCGCAACTCGCCTGGATGCCGATGACCCATTCGGTTAAGATCCACCGAGCCCCGCACATCTCTTCAAATGGCGTGGTGGAAGGGTGTAATGTCGGCTTCGAGGGACGAAGCAGTCCATGGGGAAAAACTTCGGACCAACCCGCCGTCGCAGGCCGTGCATGGATACGCTGGAGGAGCGTTATCTCTTGAGCCGCCCCGACGCGGTTGCGGGGCCACCAGCTCCTCCCTCACCTATGGCCGTGACCGATCGCGCGCCGCCGAGCGGTTCCGACGCGGTGGGAGGGAGGCCCGTATCTCCCGCCTCCCTGGCCTGGACTCATCATGCGCTCCCAGGTGGCTTCGACGCGGTTGCGGGGCGGTCGCCTCCTCCTGCGTTCAGTGCCTGGACCCACCACGCGCTGCCAGGCAGCTCCGACGCGGTCGCGTGGTCGCCCGCATTTCCCGCGTTGCTGGCCGAGAGCGATCGCGCCACCGTCTACAACAACGATGGGGATCGCCCGAACTTAATGAGGCCGTTGGCACGCCGCGTCGAGAGTAGCCAGGCCGACCACAACGAGTTTATGTCCGCCTCTCATCTTGACAGCAAAGCCGCACCCCATGGCGGCGAAGTCGTCATCCTCGCCCGAGATGGCCGGGATGACGACGAGCGCCCCGGTCGTGTCCCTGACGAACCGGCCACCCAGGCCCGAGCCGCCCTGCCCGTCCGTGCCGCGTTTCCGTTCAGGCATTTCCACGACGATCGAGGGGCCGGGCCCGCGCCCTCCGACGATCCCCCAGTCAGCCCGCTCGAGCCGAAGCGGGAGCCTGCGACCGCGTCGAGTCCTGCGTCCCTGACCTCGAACGATCCCAAGACCGAGGTCCAACTCGTGGCTTCGTCCGAATCTTCGGTCGAAGGCCAGGAAGAGATGCCTCCGCCCGAGGGGGCCGGCCTGATCGCCGACGTCCTCCCGTTCGACCGGGCACCCCTGGAAGCAGCCATTGACCGCTTCTTCGAAAGCATCGAAGACCTTGGCGCGGGGCCGCTCGGTTGGCAAGGCGTGCCGACGCCGATCCCGCCGGCGCTGGCCCTGGCGATCGCAGCGACGGCGATGGAGGTAGCCTGGAGGCAGCTCCGGCGGACGTCGGGAGATACGGAGGCCGCCCTTGAGCGGTGCCCGGACGCGCAGATGGGCCTCTCTTCGCTCCCCAGACTACCTGGCCCCTGGTCCATGAGGCCGTCATGAGCAACGAACACCTCGACGAGTTGATCGAGCGGCTGAACGACGGCGACATCGATGCCGCGGAGCGCGCGTTTTTGGCGTATGAGCCCTACCTGCGCATGGCAGTTCGGCGGCAGTTGAACGGGCCGCTCCGATCCAAGCTCGACTCCATGGACATCGTCCAGTCGGTCTGGGCCGACGTCCTGTGCGGCTTCCGAGAGGCGGGCTGGCGCTTCGCCGACCGCGCCCATCTGCGAGCCTTTCTCATGCGCGTGGCCTGCAACCGGCTGATCGACCGCCGCCGCCAGCACCACCGCGCCCTGGAGCGCGAGCAACCGCTGGCGGAGACCGCCCCTCAGGACCTGCCCCGGTCGAACCAGCCCCGGCCGAGCGAGATTGCCCAGGTCCACGAGCTCTGGGAGCGGATGCTGGAGCACTGTCCCCCCGCGCACCGCGACATCCTGACGCTCAGGCGGCAGGGCCTCCCCATGACCGAGATCGCCGCCCGGTCCGGACTGCACGAGGGGAGCGTTCGCCGCATCCTCTACAAGCTGGCGCGACGCATGGCCGTCGACCCGAACGACACGCCTTCCTCCCACTCCCACGAAGCGGCCACAGAGGGGGACTGATCCGCCGTCGTGTAGGAATGATTCACGCGTCCGGATGATGGAAATTGAACTCTCAAACGTGAATATGAGTTACGCAGTTAGTTGGCTAATGTATAGTTAAGTGGCCCGTCGAGCCGGCACATGGGCAAGGTAGCGTTTGCGCGGTAAGGCATATTTCGGCCACCTACTGTACAGAAACTGTACAACTGCGTAACTCCTAGTGAATTCTTGGATGTGAGATGCCTCCCGGGACTGTGGTGCCCGCCGGGGGTGGCGGGCCTCCCCCGTTGGAGCACCGCCGCCCCCGGCGAGGAGCATGATCGTTCCGGGAAGCGTATGATATCAGCACGGTCCGTCGATCAACTCCGCGAAGAGTTATTGAGATCAATCGTCTTCACCTGGGGTTGGGGTGAGGGCGCGTTCGGCTGTGGACGTCATGGGGTTCGCGTCCTCTTGAGGGGATCGCCATGCCGACTCTTCCCTCCGAAACAACGGTGCGGATAGCGGGCGTGGGGGAGATGGGCCGCGAGTCCGGGTACGGCCCGGAGAGCACCTGGATCACGCGGCAGGTCGAGGCGATGGTGGCGGCCTGGGGTCGCGGGGAGCGGCTCACGGCCGCGGAGATCCTGGCGCTTCACCCCGGCCTCGACACCGAGGCCGCCATCCGGCTGATCTACGAAGAAGTCTGTCTCCGCCGTGAGTCGGGCCAGGAGGTGGCCACGGCCGAGGTCGTGCGCCGATTTCCCCATTGGAAAGACGAGCTGGAGATACTCCTCGGCTGCGATCGCATGCTGCGGCCGCACGCCTCGGCTGTCGCGTTCCCGGAGGTCGGCGACGTTGTCGGCCCGTTCCGACTGCGAGCCGAACTCGGCCAAGGGGCGTTGGGGAAAACGTTCCTGGCCTCCGAAGCCTCGCTGGCCGACCGGCTGGTCGTTTTGAAGGTCATCCCCGACGACCACGAAGAGCATCTGTCGCTGGCTCGGATGCAGCACACGCACATCGTCCCGCTGTTCTCGGAGCAGGCGCTGCCCGACCGCGGTCTTCGGGCGCTCTGCATGCCCTACCTCGGCGGCGCGAGCCTGTCCCGGATTCTGGAGATGCTGTCCCAGCTCCCGCCCGAGCGGCGCCGCGGCCATCATCTCGTCGAGGCCCTCGACCGTGCCCAGGAGCGCCTGGCGGCCCTGACGCTCACCGACGGCCCGTACCGTCGCTACCTCGAGCAGGCGTCGTACGTCCAGGCGGTCTGCTGGATCGTGGCTTGCCTGGCCGACGCGCTGCAATATGCTCACGTGCGCGGCCTTGTCCACATGGACGTCAAGCCTTCGAACGTTCTGATCGCGGGCGACGGCCAGCCGATGCTGCTCGACTTCCACCTGGCCCGGGGCCCGATCGCGCCCGGCGAGTGGAGCGGCGACCGGCTCGGGGGAACGCCGGGTTGGATGTCGCCCGAGCAGGAGGCGGCGATGACGGCGGTCGGCATGAGGCGGCCGATCCCCCAGGCCATCGACCGCCGTTCCGACCTCTACGCGCTGGGCCTGCTGCTCTGCGAGACGCTCGGAGGGCCCGGCGCGGCGGTGGACGGGATGTTCGGGCGGCCCTGGCCGCGGCGCAATCCCAGCGTCAGCGCCGGGCTCGCCGACATCGTCCAGAAGTGTCTGGCCCCGGTGCCGACCGACCGCTACCCCGACGCGGCGGCCCTCGCCGACGACCTGCAACGGCACCTCAACGACCTGCCGCTGCGTGGGGTCGTCAATCGCAGCCTGCTCGAGCGGTTGCGCAAGTGGCGGCGCCGAAGGCCCGGCGCCCTGGCGCGGGGGACGGCCTGGCTCTCGGCACTGGTCGCTGTCGTCGTGGCGGTTGGCCTGGCCGGCGTATTCTACCGCCAGCGCGTCTGGGAGATCTCCACCTTGCTTGCGGACGGCCAGAACTACTGCTCCGACCGCCAGTATGCCGAAGCCGTCCGCGTCCTGAGCCGCGGCCTGGAGGCCGCCGAGTCGGTCCCCTTCCTCGATCGAATGTCCCGCACCCTCGTCGCGCAGCTCCGCATGGCGCGGCGGGGCCAGAAGGCCGCCGAGCTCCACGGCCTGGCCGACCTTATCCGCTTCCGGTACGGCATCGCCCCACCCACCGAGGAGGAAGCCCGGACTCTGGTCCGCCACTGCCGGGCGGTCTGGGAGGAGCGCGAGGGCCTCATCCGACCGCGCGACGGTGTGCTCGCTCCCGAGACCGAGCGGCAAATCCGGACCGATCTGCTCGAGCTGGCCGTCGTCTGGGCCGACCTCCGCGTCCGTCTCGCCTCACCCGATACCGCCGACGAGGCGCGGCGGGAGGCCTTGTGCGTGCTCGACGAAGCCGACGCCGCGTTCGGCCCGAGCCCTGCCCTCGACCGCGAGCGCCGAACTTACGCCCATGCGCTGGGGCGGGCCGATCTCTCCGACGGGCCTGGGCTCGCTCCGCAGTCGGCCTGGGAGCACTACGACCTGGGGCGATCCTATCTCCGGTCCGGCCAGATCGTCCGGGCCGCCGAGGAGTTCCGCCGCACGCTCGACCTGCGGCCCCAGGACTTCTGGGCCAACTTCTACCAGGGGCTCTGTGCCTACCGCCTTAGCCGGTTCGAGGAGGCCGTCGCCGCCTTCCGCACCTGCATCGCGCTGGCACCCGATGTCGCCCAGTGCTACTACAACCGCGCCCTGGCTACCGAGGCTCTCCGCCAGACCGACCAGGCCCGCCGCGACTACAGCCGCGCCCTCGAACTCGACCCTGGCCTGTCGGTGGCTGCCCTCAACCGAGGTATCCTCGCCTACAAGGAAGGTCGCCACTCCGAAGCCATCGCCGACCTCCGCCGAAGCCTCCACTCCGCCACCGATCTGGAGACCATCGGCCGCATCCACTACAACCTGGCCCTCGCCCATCGAGCCCAGGGCGATCGGGACTTGGCCCTGAGCAGCGCCGAGGAGGCCATGGCTCGAGGATACCGGGGTGCACGGGAGCTCTACGAGCAGCTCCGACGATAACGGGTCCCGGGCGTCGGTCCGCGCACCGTCGCATCCCCCTGCGCCACGAGAAAGCCGGGATGGTGTGTTCCACACCGTCTCCGAAAAGACAATGTTACAGAGAGGTTGACGGCCACTCCTGCAACGAGCGCGAACAGCCTCTTCGACACGAGACACACCATGGACCGAGATATTGCCATCTATGGGGGGAGCTTCAACCCGCCAGGCCGCCATCACCGCGAGGTCGTCGAGCGGCTGGGCCGCCACTTCGATGAGGTGATCATCGTCCCCTGCGGGCCCCGGCCCGACAAGGCGACGACCAACGACGTCGAGCCCGTCCACCGCGCCACCATGGTCGATCTCAATTTCCGCGATCTGCCCCGGTGCCGTGTCGAGTTGTTTGACCTGGAGGCGAGCTCCTTTACCCGGTCGTACGACCTCGACCAACGCTTCCGGAGCGAAGGCCGCCCCTGGCTGATCATCTCGAGCAAATGCGTCCGAGGAGGCCGGGACGAGGACTCAGAGATCCATCGCGAATGGAAACGCGGCCCGGAACTCTGGCGCGAGGCGCAGTTCGTAGTCATCCAGCGGCCGGGCAGCACCCTCGATCTCTCCGAGCTGCCGCCGCACGCGCACGTCGTCGAGATCGACCATGACGAGACGAGCCAGGTGATCCGTAGCCGGATCTTCCATCACCAGACGATCGACCACCTGGTCGTGCCCAAGGTCGCCGGCTACATCCACCGGCACGGCTTGTACCGCGGCGTGGCCGCGCCCCGACAAGTCCGATTCCGGCCCGACGGCCTGCGCTGTCTCATCGTCGCCGACGAGCGCAACACTGAGTCGCACCAGGTCGCTGCACCGGTTGAGCCGTTCGTATCCGACGACCCGAACCTGATCGTCGTCATCGGCGGCGACGGAACCATGCTCCGCGCCATCCGCGAGCACTGGCGGCGGCGCGTCCCGTTCTACGGGATCAACACTGGCCACCTCGGCTTCCTGCTCAACGACTCGCGCGACATCGACTTCCTGGAGCAAGAGCTGGTGCTTTACCCGATGCCGCTGCTCTGGGTCGAGGTCGAGTCGATCCAGGGGGAGACCAAGACGGCGCTGGCGTTCAACGACGCGTGGGTCGAGCGGGCGACTGGCCAGACGGCCTGGATCCGCCTGAGCGTCAACGGCCGCGAGCAGATCCCGCAGCTCGTCGCCGACGGCGTGCTGGTCGCGACCGCCGCGGGCTCGACGTCGTACGCGCGGGCGATGGGGGCGATGCCACTCCCGCTGAACACGCCGGCGCTGCTGCTGGTCGGCTCGAACGTCCTCAAGCCGGCGCACTGGAAGCCGGCGGTCCTGCCCCTGAACTCGCGGGTCGACGTCGCAACGCTCGACCCGGCGAAGCGGCCGCTTGAGGGCTTCATCGACGGCGTGGCGCAGGGCGAAGTGCACGCGATGCGGACCCGGGTGAGCAACATCGCGGCGGTCGAGCTGGCCTTCCTCCCGATGCACGACCCCGCTTACAAGCTGGCGAAAATCCAATTTCCATGAACAATATTAAAAGATGTTTTCCCCAAACCCCAACCCTTCCCCCTTGGAGGGAAGGGTTGGGGTTTGGGGACCCGTTGCTCAACATAAGATTATTATTGTATATAATACGCATTAATAATAAATACAGAGACGTGATACCGGGGTCAGGCGGCGCTCAAAGGCAAGGAACAGCCGGTAGCCGTCTTCCAAGTGCTGGGTTCATTGAATCCGAAGAACACTCGCTTCCGATCCCGGTCGATGAGCGACAACATCTCCTCTGGACCTGTTCAGAAGGAATTGACATTGTTTTTTCGACCGCGGCTTTGCAGTCCCAAGGGGAAGAGGCCGGGGTCGGGCAGCAGGATTCGATGCCCGCGAAGGGAGACGGACTGGTGCACACTGAAGAGAGGAAAATTGGTCGTTGCTTTTTCATCGCCAGTCCCTTATATTCATGATGTGTCGTGCCGCTCGTGACGGGCAGTGCGATATCGGCTAGGGCGGCCTCACCATGCGATCCCCCGCATGAATGGGGATTCTTATTCCGCCCCAGAGCTCCTCATATTCAACCCTCCGAGCAAAGCCCCCCCATCTGACTGGGACACCTTCCATGTTGCGCAGCATCCTGATCGGTCTTGATTGCACTCTCCATGACTCGTCCACGGTGCAACTGGGTATCGAGTGGGCGCGACGGTACGATGCCCTGCTGGTTGGGCTCGGGATCATCGACGAGCCGACCATCGCCAGGGCGGCACCGATGCTCCTGGGAGGGGTACCCTACACCGATCCGATCCTCTATCAGGCTCGGATGGAGGACGCCCGCCACCAGGTGGATCAAGCCCTGGAGCAATTCGCGCTGCGGTGCGCCGAGGCGGGCGTGGCGTGCAAGGCGCTGGAGGACGTCGGCTCGCCCTGCGAGCAGCTCGTGCTCCAGTCCCAGCGCTATGACTTGATCCTGCTCGGCCGGCAGACCCGGTTCCACTTCGAAATCCAGGACCAACACAATGACACTGTGCCGAGGGTCCTCAAAAGCAGCCCCCGGCCGGTGGTCTTGGTCCCGGAGACCTGGAGCGAGGGCCGTTCGGTGGTCATCGCCTACGACGAGAGCTTCCAGGCTGCACGTGCCCTGAGTGAGTTTCAGAATGCGGGCCTGAGCGGATCGTTGGACGTCCACGTCGTGAGCATCCATGCCGACCGGCTCAAGGCGGCACGCCAGGCCGAGCGGGCGGTGGACTACCTGCGGTTCCACGCGATCAAGGCCACCGCCCATCCGCTCATCCTTTCAGGATCGCCGTCTGAGATGATCCTCGAGCAGACGCGGCAACTGGAAGCCGGGTTGCTGGTAATGGGCGCCTACGGTCAGCCGACGTATCGCGAATTGATCCTTGGGTCGGTCACCAAGGCCCTCCTCCGCGACAGCCCTGTCCCGCTGTTCCTCTTCCACTGATCCGAAGCGGCGAGGGCGGGACCGTATGGCCGATCAGGCGACCTTGCTTCCGGAACCGGAACGCCCTGAAGAAAATCCCTGCGAAGGCTCTGACCCAGAACACCAGCGCGCCCGCGACGAGATCCAGAGGCCCCAACCCAGCATGGTGAGGAGCAACGGCAGCCGTCGCCGTGTTTCGGCACGGCGAAGACCGTACACGTCAGCAGCACGATTCCGCGGAACTCAAAGTCGATCGACCTCAGGTAAGGCATCAGCTTGCAGGAGCTTCATGGCTCGAAGTCATTTTGTTTGCGTTTCCAAGTGGGGCATGCCAGGGGCGCCGTTGACGAGGTGTCCATCCTCCAGCTCCAGGACGAGGTCGTCGGGCGTGATGAAGCGTTGGTCGTGCGTGACGACCACCAGGGTGCTCTGCCGCAGGCTCTGGTGCTGCCGGAGGAGGTGGAAGATCTCGTCGCCGGCCTTCGAGTCGAGCTCACCGGTTGGCTCGTCGGCCAGGACGAGCACCGGGTTCTTGATCAGCGCCCGCGCGATCGCCACGCGCTGCTGCTGGCCCCCCGACAGTTGGTGCGGGCGGTGGTGGAGGCGGGATCCCAAGCCGATCTGGGTGATCAGATCGACGGCCTTCTGCCTCCAGGCCGCCGGGCTCCCCAGGGGCAGGAATGGGATCAGGACGTTGTCGACGGCGGAGAGGTTCTCGATCAGGTTGAAGGACGGGAAGATGAAGCCGACCTGGTGTAAAGATTCGCCGAACCCGTCAGGAGGGTCTCTCTTGTTTCCGCATCCTTCCCAGTTTCGATGAAATCATTGGACTTACGTCAAGGGCCACTACTGTACAAACGGGTTCGGCGGTCATTTACGACCTGGTTGCGGCGATAGTCGTCCTGCTGGTCCTCGGTCATGACGATCACGTCCCGGTCCTCGATCCGAATCGTCCCGGAGGTCGGGCGATCCAAAGCTCCGAGGAGATACAGGAGCGTGCTCTTGCCCGACCAGGACAGTCCGACGATGAACGCGCAACGGCCCAGGGGAATCTGGTACGTGACCCCGCACAGAGCCTCGATCCACTCGTCGCCGCTCCGGAACGACTTCCGCACATCAACCGCGTCGATCTACCGTCCTGCATCCACTCAGTGAGCGGACGGAATTCCTGGAAAGCGGGCAGTCGACCCTCAAGCGTTTCTAGGCGCCCATCAGTTGGTGCGCAAGTCCGGACGGCCTGAGGCGGCCCCGCCCGGTCGAAGGGACCGCCCGACCCCCGCCCGCGCACACCAACTGGCGAGCGTTAGGAAACGTTTGCTGGTTCCGATTGCGATGCCGATGGTGTCGCCTTGGGCGTGGCAACCTTGACCGTGAGGACGGGGCAGTCGGCGCCGCGCATGACCGCCTCGGCCACGCTGCCCAGGAGGAGCCGACCCATTACAGACCGGCCGTGCGATCCCATGACGATCAGGTCGCATCCGATCTCCTTCGCCGCCTGGAGGATCTCCTCGGCGGTGTTCCCCCGCCACAACTGGGTCTCCACCGGGAGCTTCAGGTCCGGCCCATCGACCCGGTTCCGCATCTCTCCCAGGAGATCGTGATACATTCTCGGATCGCTCGGTATGGACATCATCCCGTGCGCGAGGGTCTCCTCGCGCGCGACATGGACAATGACCAAGCGGGCGCCGTGATCGCGGGCGAGTGAGCGGGCGACATCAAGGGCGGTTTCGGCGTTCATTGAAAAATCCGTCGGATAGAGGATGGTCCGAAGTGGGTTCATCGCATGCTCCGTTCAGTGATCATGCCCGCATGGGCGAGGGCTGACCCTTGCTCGATGAGATCGAGCGGTCACGGTTTCCGGGGGGCTCCACGTCTAACTCCGGGATTTGCATGCAGGAGGGCGAATGGACGGTCAAGACCGGGCGATGCGCCTGGCGCATGACCGTCTCGGCCACGCTCCCCACCAGGAGCCGTTCCAGGCCGGTCCGACCGTGAGTGCCCAGGGCGATCAGGTCGCACCGGGTCTCTGCGGCAAGACGGAGGATCTCCGTCGCGGCGTCGCCCTTCGCGATTCGATATTCCACCGGGCTGGGGTGGCCGAGGGTGTAGTGCTCGCGCATCTTCCTCATCAAGGACTCGGGATCGATCGACCGACCGCTCCTCGGGAAGAGAAAACGGGACTCCCAATTCACCGAGGACGACCATTGACTCGTTGAAGCTCGCCGACTCAATGACGTGCACGACGAACAGGCGGGTCGCCTCTTCGCGCCAGCGAGCAGGCGACCTGGAATGCCTCGCGGGAACAGTCCGAGAAGTCCGCCGCGAAGACGATCGTCCGGAACAACGGCAGCGGGATTCGCGTCTGGGGCATGGGACATCTCATGAGAATATCGTTGCATGTTCTTCGGTTTCCCGAACCAGGCCGGCTTCCCGGCGGGGTCTCACGCGTTTTCGACCAAGAGACGTTCGGGATACCGAGTGCGGTCCGATCTCACTGGACGGCAAGCCCCGGGTTTCGGGGATGCCGCCCACGTCGCCATGATGGAGTGGCTACTTACCCTCTCGGATCTCCAGGAGGCGAGCTTTGTTCTCCGCCCGAGCCAGGGCGGGCATCACGATCTCGAGCACGCCGTTGCGGAACTCCGCGGTGGCCTTCGAGGCATCGACACCCTCGGGCACCGGGATGGCGCGGTAGAAGCGATCTTGGCTGCACTCGTAAAAGGTGTAGCCCTCGCGCTCCCGTCTTCTGCTCCTGTTTCCGTTCACCCTGGAGCGTGATCAGGCGCTCGGTGACCTCCGCCTTGATGTCATCCTTGGTCAGCCCCGGAAGATCGGCTCGGACCATGAATTGATCCTCGCGCTGGAGGATATCGACGCGGGGCGACCACTCGGCCGAGACGAGCCCGGCCTCGCGAGGGAGCAACTCGTGCCCACAGATCAGGAGGCTCGGCATCCGCAGGCCGAACCCGAATCCGTAATCTTCGAAGAACTGGTCCATCTCCTCGGCGAACCAGCGAATGAAGGCGAACGGGCTATCGATGGACCTCATCGGCGCGCCCCCGCTTGCTCGGGGCGACTTCCATCGCCTGGACCGGTCCATACCCTTTCTCGGTCGTTGGCTTGGGAACCTCTTTGACTTCCGCCATGGCTGTCTCCTCTTTTCAGTGGAAATGCTTGTGGTCCCAACCCTAGGAGAGCGGATGTGCGTTCCTCGGTCGCGGAACGAGTCCGAACCCGGCGCCCTGAATCTCGAATTCGACATGGCGGTCTCCCCTTCGCAACCCTCCGTGCCGCGGCATGTCGTTCGCTTTCACCATGCTCTTTCTGCCGCGACAGAGGCGTGCCGGTGCCGCACCGGTGATCGGCGGTCATATCGAAGCCCGGCGCGACAGGCGCTCCGTCGGGGGGCAGAAGGGATGATGATCCGGGCGAGAGTGATCTCGGTGAAACGCACTGCCGACTCCGTTGGGTAAGATCCGCGAGGGCGAGGCCCTCGCGAGATCCCCAGACGCGGCAGCCATTACCGCGAAAGACGGTATCGCCTGGCGGGGGACGATTCCGGATATCCGGTCATCAGACGGTCACGGGCAAAAAAAAACCCACTGTTGCGTGAGAACGCAACGTGGGGCCGCCATAGCCAACATGAAGTTGCCCGACAAGAGCAATCTAATTCAATAATAGCGCTTAACTTTCTCTGGAGTCAAGGTCGGATTTTTCAACGCGAAGGTCTCGAGTTGTTAGACCTGCTTTGCATTGTTAGACCCACTTTGCAGCTCCCCTTCGGGAGTTAAGCTTTCAAGAGCGGCAGAGTTCGTCGCGCTGGCGGACGCTGCCGACGCCTTCGAGAGTGGCGTCGAGCCACAGGGCCATGAGGATCTTGGGGTCGATCGGCGGTCGTCCGGGGCGGCGTTCGACGGCCTTGAAGCGGTCGTACAGCGGCGTGAGGTCGAGCCCTGCGACATAGTCCCAGACGGTGCGCGCGGTGATCGTAAGGGAGGAGGGCATCGAGCGGAGCGGCGCGGAAGAGGATTTGCTGGCGGTGGGCGATTCCTGAGCCGAGGTGTGCCGCCCGCTTGCGCAACGGGCTCGGTCTGCGGGGCCTCCTCGGCAGGGCACTCGAAAGAGTGTGGGTTGGTGGCACTGGGACCGCTTGGAATCGGGGAGAGTGTTTATAGGGAAATTATAGCGCCAGTTTTACCATATGAGAAACCACTTCGAGACGAGCGGGGATTTTTTCACAGACTCTGAGGGGATCCCTCGCCCCCCCTCAGACCCCCATCTCATCGAGCAGACGTTCCAGATAACGCTCGAGCTCTCGGGCGGTCCGGAGGTAGGTCTCGCGGTCGGCCCCGACAGGGTCGGGGACGTCTTCGCCGTAGGGGTGGAGTAAACGGGTCCGGGGAGCACAGTCCGGAACCTGGTCGAGCAGCGATTCGAGATGGTCGTTGGTCATGGCGATGATGTGGTCGGCGTGTCGGACCAGCTCGGCGGTCAACTGGCGGCTGGCGTGGTGCTGGAGTGACCCACCTCGGGCGTGGATGACGTCGATGGCGTTTGTCGCGGCGGGCATGCCGGGCGCAGCCGCCATCCCCGCCGAGAGGACCACATAGCCGTGCTGCTCGAGCTCCTCGATCGTGCAGCCGATCCGCTGTGCTAGGAGCATTTTGCAGAGCGCCTCTGCCATCGGGCTCCGACACGTGTTGCCGGTGCAAACGAACAGGAGGATCGTTCCGGCCATCCGGGTTAGCTCAGACGCTTCGACAACTCCGGGACGGACGATGCTCCAGCGGTCGGACTCGACCCGGACGGCGGTCGAGACCCCGCCCAGTTGCGTCGGCCCCGCGTCCACGATCATGTCGATACCCTCCAGCGCGATCAGGGGGTCTGCGGTCGTCGCGACGCTGTTGTCCGGCCCTGGGGCTTTGGACAGGACGAGCGGGGCAGGTAGGAGGCGGAGGACCTCCCTGATAAACCGATGCGACGGGACGCGGAGCGCCACGGTCTCATTCGGGAAGATCAGGAGGCGAACGTCGGTCGGGAGATGATGTGCCAGGCCACACAACACGGGGCCAGGGAACATGAGCGTGATCGGACCCGGCCAGGCGCGACGTGCCAGCCGCCAGCCCAGCTCGGAGAGATTGGGCACCCAGTCGGCCACCTCGACCGGCCCCCGCAGCAGGAGGGTCAAGGGACTTGGCGCGTCGCTTCCCTGGATCTGACAGAGGCGGATCACCGCGGCCGAGTGCAGGGCACTCGCCGCTAGGCCGTAGTCCGTCTCGGTCGCCAGCCCGACAATCCCGCCCTGTGCCAGGCACGCCACTGCGCGGTGCACCACGTCACGCGGGTCGTCGGCCTGCGCCAGGTCGATCCTTTCGGGTTGCGAGTGCGGTCCGGTCATAGATGAGGCCGTCGAGGGGAAAGCCATTGTGTCCCGCCATCGGGTCACCGTCAGGCCAACGTCATTGCCGGGTCATTCTGGCGGCTCGCCAACACTCTACGACGTCTCTCAAGACGCCGTCAACCCACCCCTTTCCTCACAAGCGACCGCGACGAGGGAGGAGAGGGCGATTTCGAAAAAAACTCAAGTTCGGCGAGGCCTCCCGGATCGACCATTAGAACAGGAGTGTCAGCCCCTTGAGCTCGCGAATCCTGCGCGTAGATGCCGCGGACCTGCTCGGCGTTCTGGACGGTGATATCCAGCGTCAGCGCGACGTGCCGGCCACCGGGGGTGGTCCGGACCGAGTAATCGAATTCGGAAGGGGTCGCGACCTCGGAGACGACGGCATCGACCACCCGACTCGCGAAGTCATCCTCCGCGACACCGATGGCCTTGATCTGGTAGACCCCGGGGAAGAAATGGGTCGATTCGAGCAATTCGAGCGAGGGGCGATGATCCACCATGATCGGCTCCGGCACCGGGGATTTACTGAGAAGCGTTCGAGATTCATCATACTCCGGGGCCAAGCCCTTGCCAATCGTCGGGCGGGGATTCAGGCCGAGTCGAGCACCTCCAGGGTGCTGGAGATCTCGTGGAGACGGGCGGTCAGATACGACCGGATCTCTTCGTTGGTCTTGAGCTGCAACACCTGATGGGCGAACCGCTCGGCCTGGGCGGTGGTGACCGACGACAGCAGCGCCTTGATGGTCGGGACGAAGGCCGGGCTCATGCTGAAGCGGCGCAGCCCCATGCCGAACAGCGCCAGGACGGAGCGGGGCTGTCCGGCCATCTCGCCGCAGAGCGTCACCGGGTTGCCGGTCCGCTGACTAGCGTCGAGGACCATCTGGAGCACCTTGAAGATCGCCGGGCTGAACGGCTCGCACAGGTGGGCGACCTTGGGGTTGTCGCGGTCGGCGGCCATCAGGTACTGGATCAGGTCGTTCGAGCCGATCGAGACGAAATCGATCTCGCGGAGGATCGCGTCGATGCAGACGGCCGCGGCGGGGACCTCGACCATGACGCCCGTCTTGACGTCCTCGCCGAAGAGCACCCCCTCGCGCCGGAGATTCCTCCGCGTCTCCTCGACGAGCTTGTTGACGTAACGCAGTTCTTCCAGCGTGGTGATCATGGGGAAGAGCATGGACACCTTGCCGTGCCGCCCGGCGCGGAGGATGGCGCGGATCTGGCGCTCGAAGAGCCGGGGGTGCTCGAACGACAGCCGGATCGAGCGCCAGCCCATGAACGGATTGGCCTCGCTCCGACGACCGAGGTAGGGGACCGTCTTGTCGCCGCCCAGGTCGAGGGTGCGAATCGTCACCACCCGGTTGGGCGAGTCCTCGATGATCTGGCGGTAGGACCTGATACTGCTCTTCCTCGTCGGGCACGTCCTGGTGGGTCAGGAACAAGTATTCGGTGCGGAACAGGCCGACGCCGGTGGCGCCGACCTTGCAAGCCGCCTGAGCGTCGGCCAGGTTGTTGATGTTGGCCAGCAGCTCGATCTGCGACCCGTCGGCGCTTTTGGCGGGCAGGTCGCGGTTCAGGACGAGGCGGTCCTTCAGGTCGAAGAACTCGCGCTGCATCTTGCGATAAGCGGCGGTCTCCTCGCGATCGGGGCGGACGATCACGAGGCCGTCGCGGCCATCGACGACCATGAGGTCGCCCGAATGGACGTCGCTGGTGATCCCGACGACACCGGAGACGGCAGGGATGCCGCGACTCCGCGACAGGATCGCCGCGTGACTGGTGCCGCCGCCGGTCTCGGTCACGATCCCGGCGATTGGCAGGCTCCCGAGGCTCATCGCCTGGCTCGGCAGGATCTCATGCGCCACCAGGATCACGGGCTCTTCGCCCGAAGCCGCGCCGTGCTCGGCCGGCGACAAGGGGGACTGGAGTCGCCAGGTGCGAGCCGATCCGCGAGACCACGTCGCGAATATCGGCCATCCGCTCGCGGAAATAATCATGCTCAATCCGCGCGAAGGTCGCCGCGTAGCCTTGCAGCACCAGTTGCAGCGCCGACAAGGCCGTGAGCTGCTGCGTCTGGATCAGCGTATGGACCTTGGCCAGCAGCGATTGGTCGTTGACGATCTGCAAGTGGCTTTTGAAGATATCCGCCTCGGCGTTGCCGAGTTGCTGGGCCACCTTGGTGACGATCGCCTCCAGCTCGGCCGCTGATATCGCCACTGCGTGATCGAACCGCTCGATCTCCGCCGGGACCTGATCCGGTTCGGAGAGCGTCTGCGGCTCGGTCGACCCGAAAACCGTGTCCACGCGGTACGCGATACCCACGACGACGCCAGGACTAACCGCAATTCCCTTGTGCATGACCCACTCAGTCTAGCAAATCCGAAGGGGAGAAGACAAACCTCACGTTTTCCCGACGCCAGCCCGAGGAATCCGCCTATCAAAGCGAGAAGCCGCCATTCTATTTTTTCGAAATCACCGTGCCGTCGCCGATGGGTCGGTTGAATCCTCCGAGGGCCCGTGAGACCTCTCATTTGAAAGGGCCCGATATCGATGGAATTCTCTCATGTCAGAGGAACAATGGGATTGATGATCCAACCGGTATCCCCCTGGTTCTCTGTTTGTCTACCATTCTCTGTGTTGTTCCATTGACGGCGGCGCACGGAGACTGAACGATGGCGGAAATTCATCGGATCGGTTTGGACGAGGTGGCACGGCACTTTGAGGCGTTGGAGGATCCGCGCTCGACCGTCAATCGGCAGCATCCTCTGGTCAGTGTGGTCGTCATCGCTCTGATGGCAGTGCTGGCCGGTGCCGATGGACCAACTGCGATTGCCAAGTGGGCTGCATTGAAGGAAGAGTTCCTCTTGGAGGCGCTCGACTTGCCGAATGGCATTCCACGTAAGGACGTCTTTCGGCAGCGTCTTGGTCCTGTTGAAGCCAACCGCGTTTCAAGCCTGTTTTGCCAACTGGCTGCAGTCGTTGCGTGCGACGGCCGCAGAGGCGACCGGCGTGGAGCAACCGGTTCTGGCAATTGACGGCAAGACGGCGCGGCGGAGCCACGATCGCGGCAAAGGCCTGGGTGCTTTGCATTCCGTCAGCGTCTGGGCCAGCGAGTTCGGCCTGTCGCTGGGGCAAGTCGCCTGCGCTGAGAAATCGAACGAAATCACGGCCATTCCCGAGCTTCTGAAACTGGTGGACATCAAAGGCGCGATCATCACGATCGACGCCATGGGAACGCAGAAAGCCATTGCCGAGAAGATCATCGATGGCGAAGCGGATTATGTGCTGGCACTGAAAGGAAACCATGAGACGTTGCATCAGGCGGTTATCGACTATATCGACGAGCAGAGCGAGAACGACTTTGCAACCGTGACGGCTCGTCGGCATGTGACCGAGGAGACGGGGCATGGACGTCACGAGACGCGAAGCTACATTCAGATGCCGGTGCCGCAGAACCTGCCGGGGCTCGAACTGTGGAAAGGTCTGAAGTCGATTGGCATGGTGGTGTCGGAGTGCCTTCGCAACGGGAAAGAGACGGTTGAGATTCGCTATTACATCAGCAGTCTTGCGGTGAGCGTGAAGCGATTCGCCACTGCAATCCGCAGTCCTTGAGGGATTGAAAATAGTTGTCACTGGAGTCTCGATCTCACCTATCGTGAGGATGAGTCGCGCATTCAGAATAAACACATGCGTGAAAACTTTGCATGGCTCAGACGCCTCACCTTGTCGCTGTTGAAGCAACATCCCGGTCGCGAAAGTGTGGCCATGAAACGCCGCAGTTGCGGTTGGAGCGACGACTTCATGTTGGAAGTTTTTAGCAATTTTCATACCCGATGCCCTTCCACTCCGCAAGATGGCATCGCGCCGGGAGGAGAGGGTCGTGAGCGGCCAGACGTTCATCCCTCCTCCGATTTCGCCCGATTCTCCGGACTCTTGCCCGCCGGTCGGGCCGCGGACGCAGGGATGATTCCGGGACGGTGAAGGGCCGCCGCCGACCGTGGCTAGACCGGATTTGCTGACCAGAATTTGGTGCAATCCGTTTCCAGGAAAGGGTTTCTCCAGCAATTCCCGGAGGTGTTCAGTAGTGTCAACAGGGTGGCATACTCAAAATCCCCTGTAATTTCCCTTGATGGAGACCAATCAGGGAGAAGATATACTGCACAAGAGTTTGCGAAGAGCGTTTTCTGGAACCCCTTGTTTTTCCTTGCGAAATGGCTGTCCGGGAATTGCTGGGGTTTCTCTGCGATTCCGCCTGCATTTTGTAGCCAAAATCTTTTTGGAGACCCCTTGACACTCCCCAGATCGCCTTGAAATCTTCAAGCGTATGTTGCACAAACCACGAACAGTCCACGTTGGCAAAGAAGAACTCCCCATCGAGGACGAGCTCTCTGCCGCCATGGACTGGCGGCTGGAGCACCAGAAGGCCATCGAGACCAAGCTGGCCCAACGGCATCTGACCGATGGCGACCTGGTGCTCTCCCACGGGGGATCACGGCCGACGGCTCCTCCTTAAACCCGGAGCCGATCGCCACGGTCTTCGGTGCGGTGCCGCACCCACTCTACACGTTCCAGGTTCTCAAGGAGGTGACCAAGGCGGCCCTCTGGGCGGTGGCCAAGCTCCGCAAGGATCTGGCGTCCGGGGCCCCCAAGTCGCCACGGGGCCGCCCCAACTCGAAGACGGCGAAGCAGGCCGCCCGGCGTCAAGAAGCGGCTCGAGCGGAAGGTCGGTGAGCTCTTCGAGCACCGCTCCCTCTTCGTCCGGAGGCGGCGGAGCGCCTCCGGACGTGCGACGTTGCGGCGGATCAGCCGCGGTCAGCCGCAGCTCCGCGCCCTGCGTGGACTGAGGGAAGAGGTCTACCGGCTGTTCGATCGGTGCTGTCGGACGGCCACGGCGCTGGCGAAGCTCGCGCCACTACGGTCGCGATTGCGGCGGTTCGGCCGACTGCGAACGGTCCTGAAGAAGCTGTTCGCGCCGGGCCTGGAGAAGGCTTGGATGTTCCTGGATGAGAAGTTGCTGGGGGGCGACGTCGAACGCGGTGGAGCGCGGGAACCGTCGAGATCGGAAGATGCAGAAGACGGTCTGCCGGGTGCGGACGCGTCGGTCGATCGAGGTGCGTCTAGCGCTGGACCTGCTGCGCGAGCGTCAGGCACGCGGCCGAGCCGAGACGACCTAGACCCTTCACAAGGCGAGGGCGGCATGATACAGGGGCCCGGTATGCATGCTACAGTGTCCACGAACGCGGCGAAATACACCCAGAACAGGGGTGAGATTCGGCTCACGGCGCGGCGCAAGGGCGGCGCGATCGCCATCACGGTCCAGGATAACGGCGTGGGCATTCCGCCCGAGAAGCTCCCTCAAATGTTCGAGCTCTTCGTTCAGGGAGACCGCTCGCTTGGCGCTCGGAGGGCGGGCTCAGCATTGGTCTGACGCTCGTGAAGAGCCTCGCCGAGATGCACGGCGGGACGGTCATAGCGACCAGCGAGGGGGCCGGCAAGGGGAGCGAGTTCGTCGTTCGGTTGCCCGCCATTGCCCCGCCGCTGTCGAAGCCCGACGCGACCAGACAGCCCCGAGACTCCGAGGGCCGGAGCTCTCGCATCCTCGTGGTTGATGACAACGTCGACACCTCCCGGGGAATGGGCCGGCTCCTGAAGCTCCTCGGCCACGACGTGCGGACCGCCCATGATGGCTCCTCGGCGCTCGAGGCGGCTCGAGAGCATCGGCCGGAATATGTGCTCCTCGAGATCGGCCTCCCAGGGATGGATGGCTATGAGGTCGCTCGGAAGCTCCGACAGGACGAGCGTTGCAAGGACGCCGTCCTCGTCGCCATCTCGGGGTATGGCCAGGAGGAGGACCGCCGCCGCTCGAAGCAGGCGAGCATCAACTATCACCTCGTGAAGCCGATCGACCACGACGCCTTGGTCATGCTCCTCTCGCGTGCTCAGTAGGGCCGCCTGCAATGGGAGGTCCAGGCCGCGGGTCGGAACGGCGGTCCGCTCGCAACACCGGCGAGTACACCGGGGCTGAATCCGCCCTCGACCGAGTCCAGGGCGTGGCCGACTTGGCCTCGGTCCCCATCCGACGACATTGGCCCGACGGTCATCTGCTACGGGAGCATGAGCACCGAGTCCGACCAGGTCGCCCTGCTGCAAAGCAAGCCGATCCTGGGTCGCTTCGGCGCCACCGACCGGGGAATCCCGGTCGGCAAGGTGCAGGAGTTCGGCAGGCTCCTCCAGGACAAGGACTCGAAGGAGGTGACCATCCACATCCATGAGGGCGCGGGAGACGGGTTCATGAAACCCGGCGGCCCGCAGTACAAGGCCGACGCCGCGACCGCGGCCTGGAGGGAGATCGATCGCTTTTTCGCTGAAAACCTGAAGCATTTGACCGAATCAAACGAAGAGGCAGTGAAGAGAATTCCATTCCCTTGAGCATCAACTTGGCCTGCACCCAGCAGGCCACGTCAGCCTTTGCCTTCCAGTTCTTTGAGAACGTTCGCCAGCAAAGCGGGGTCGCGCTTCCGCAACAAGTGCTCGATCCGGGACGCCGGGAATTCCAGCTTCGCCAGGCTCTCGCCCACTTGCTTCCAGAGCCGGTCGCGCTTCTTGCCCTCGGCCAGG
This sequence comes from uncultured Planctomycetaceae bacterium, assembly GCA_963803395.1. Lineage (GTDB taxonomy): Bacteria > Planctomycetota > Planctomycetia > Isosphaerales > Isosphaeraceae > JAFANO01. The sequence continues at coordinate 23,376 of CAWDND010000119.1, read as the reverse complement.
AACAGCTCGGTCACCAGCTCGGCCAGCCGCTGCATTTTGATGGCGTCGTAGTTGTCGTAATACCGCTTGATGATTTTCTGCTGATAGGGCGTGTAATCGGCCATGATGGATCCTTCCCAAGGGACAGAGGACGGGTCATGAGGGACAAAGGGCGGGTCATTCCAGTTCGGGCTTGCGGCGGAGGCGCTTGGTGGCGGACCGCCGGCTCTTCTCCGCGACGCGGCGGAGCTGCGAGGCCTGGGTCGGCCGGCTTTGGCGACGGATCTTGAGGGGGCTGGCGGCGTCGAGGACCAGCGCGCGGACCTTGGCGAGGCAGTCGGAGAGGTTCCGCGCCTGGTCGCGCGTGCGTTGCGAGGTGACGAGCAGTTCTCCCTCGCGCGTGAGTTGGCTCGCGAGGGACCGCAAGAGCCGGGCGCGGACGGTCTCGGGGAGGCTGGGGCTCGTCGTGGGATTCCAGCGGAGCAGGACCTTGGAGTTGACCTTGTTGACATTCTGGCCGCCCGGCCCCCCCGACCGGGAGACATCCCAGCGGAACTCCCTGAGCGGGATCGCGATCCGGTCGTTGATCTGCAGCATGCCGAGTCCTCGGAACAGGCGTGTGGACGACCCTCGGCGCCGAGGATGCCCGGGCAAGGCCGGCGGTCTCAAGGTTATTGTAGCGAGTGGAGGCCGCGATGACAGCCTGCTTGTCGGGTCGCCGCCGGTCCCGCCGGGTCGGTGCGCTCCCGTATATGTCCGCACCGAGCTGAGAGAGACGAGGATAATCTGCCACCAATATAGTGAAAATATCATTATTTCTAGAATTATAATTAAATTTGTTATTTTAATATAATTTATTATGATGTATTGGTAAGGGAATGTTCCGGCTTGGGACACCGGGTTGGGCTGCCTGAGGCGGTCACCCGGCCTGCGAGGCGGTGGTTCTTGGGACCTTGGGCGAACTGGGCGGAGCAAGGTCCATCCTTTGCGAGACTTATTGAGCGCCGTCGGCGGACTCTGAGCCAGGCGCGTGGGTCTGGCGAAGAGAGCCGTTCATGCTGTCTTGCAGCGCGTGCGGGATCCGTGGTCCGTTGCGTCGACCGGCCACGACGGGCTCGCGTCGCAGGAACGCGACGACCGAGGGGGGCGGGACTGCCGCAGCCTGGACCGCCGGGGCCGCCAGCGAGGCGTTCGAGAGGACCTCGGCTCGCGCACGAACCGGGCCGCGCCCTTCGAGCACCGGGATCGGGGTGGCCAGCATGTCGGGATTCGCGGCCTGTCGCGCTGCACCGCTCGACCTGCCCGGGGGAGTAGTAGGAGAAGTCGCGGTTGAAGACCCGCGACGAGCTGACGAAGGACCGGCCGTCCTGGAGATTGCCCGAGATCGTCGCCTCGATGATCCCCCGGGGCAGGTGGACGTCGGTCCCCTTGAAGACGAAGGTCTCGTCGAGCCACTCATCGCGGTTGATGTGCCGGGTGAAGCTGAAGCTTGGGGTTGCCCCGCCGAACGTGACCGTCGTCGGGTTGATCTGGGTCACGTCGAAGCCGGAGGTGCCGAAGACGTTGACCCGGATGTCGGTCGGGTGCGCTGTGTTGATGTGACGATGGAAATGCGGGTTGATCAAAATGTTCGGCGACAGGGGCGAACACGGAGACGGCGTCGGGGACGGCGGGCTGCTCAGCGAAACGTAGGGGGGCGGCGCTGACAGTGGAAGGCGTGCTCACCACAGGCGGCGTGCTGGCCGTGAGCGGTGTGCTCACGGTAAGCGAGGTACTGACCGTGGGTGGTGTGCTGGCCGTGAGCGGTGTGCTCACCGGAGGCAGCGAGACGATTCCGGACGGCGTGGTGACCGCAGGTGGCGTGCTGGTCGCGGGTGGTGTGCTCACCGGGGGCGGCATGCTCGCCGTGGGCGGTGTGACGATCTCGGATGGCAGGGTGACTGTGGGAAGTGTGCTGGCCGTGGGCGGTGTGCTCACCGTGGGCGTCGTGGTGACCGCAGGCGGCGTGCTGGTCGCGGGTGATGTGCTGGCTGTGGGCGGCGTGGTGACTGGGGGCGGGGGGGTGGGCATGGTCGCGTCGCCGATCCGGAACGGCTGCTCAGGGAAGAACCCTTCGCCGATGCCGTCGTCGTCGTCCGAGCCTCCGAAGGCGCCGATGCCGACGACACTGTCGGGAGTTAAGGTCCTGCCCGTCTCGGACAGGTAGAGTCGCGCGAAGTGGTCGATGTCGAATTCGAGGTTGAGGTGCGTAGGGGAATTCACCTTGGAAACGGTCTCGGTGTTGTCGGGCAGCATCGCGCCGAAGTCGGGCCGGACGGGGGGAGCGTTCCGGTTAACGACGGCTTGCGCGACTTGATCCACCTTGGGCGTCCGGGGGTCATTCCCCGAGTAGCCGGCCACCACGTCGGCGTAGCCGGTCTGCTTCAGGTCGAGGAAGGCCCCCATGAACTCCGAGCCTCCGAAGTCCGGAAAATCCTGGACCCCCGCCGCGGCGGCCTGCGTGCTGGTCGTCCCCGCGTTGCCATTGTTATCGGCGTCGCCCGCGACGACGGGCCCGGGCTGACCCGGCTGTTGGCTGGGAGGCTGTTCCAGCCCGATGCTCAAGACGTCGTCGGTCGAGCTGTACGACACCCGGATCCCCGAGATGTCGAAGCCCGAGACTTTCACGACGTTTTGCAGGTCCGGGGGGATGCCCGGGTGGGTGACGGAGGGATTATCTGGGATGACAATGACGCCTGGTTTTGTCGTGGCGGGAAAATCGGTTGCAACGTTTCCTGTGAAGTTGACGCTGAGGAGTTGACGATGATCAAGGTGTTCCATCGCCACAGCGGCCCGCTTGATGGTCTTCGAGCCATCGGAACGACGCCGCCACGATGGGACGATTCGGAGCAGCCTGGAAATCAGTGACATCGCGCCCTCATCCTTTCTAACGAGTCCGCACTCCTAGCGGCGGACCCAACGAGGAAGGGTGACCCGACGGCCCAGTCGCGGGGCGGCCAAGGATCGAGACGACCCGGCGGTGCGGAGTGACCCGCCTTCCGGGACCCGTTGCGGTGTGAGCCGGCCTCCGCCGACCCGCCGCGCGAGAGTTCCGGGGGCGTTTTGTCCCGAAAATCGGCGCACCCCCGGCGCACGGTGGTTGAGGCGGGGCAAGAGACCTCTACGTGGAAGGAGACTCATCATGGTGCGCCACATCGCGTTCCGTTGGACGCTGGCGACACTGGCCGTGCTCGGGGCTCGGGTCGCGTCGGCGGACCCGATCTCCTTCACCGGGACCGTCGCGCAGGACTTCAGCCCGAGCAATCCGAGCGTCCACATCGCCGGCGCCGACGAGCTTTTCGATGACCCCAACCCACTCAACCGGATCTATCAACTGCCGGAGATGACCGCTCAGGGCCTGATCAATGGCTGGGCGATCAAGGACATCCGGACCAGCTACGACGCGGCGTCGGACACGCTCTCCGTCGGCCTGAACACCTTCAGCATCGCCGGTCGCGCCGTCGGGGCTGGAGCCGCTGATATCGAGGCCCTCGTGGCGCAGCACGGCGGAATCGACCCGCCGCAATTGGGGGGGCGCAAGTCGATCACGGTTGCGTTCGCCCCGAATAACCCGGACGGCTCGCTCATGCCCGGCGAGCCGGTCATCGTGGCGGGCGTCCCCGCGGAGAAATCGGCCGCGGGGCCCGGCATCGATGGATTCACGGTCGCCCGGTACAAGGGCCTGGTCACGCAGGGGATCGCGAATAACTACGGCAAGCCCCTGCCCGGTAACCTCGGCGCGCTGGCCTACGACCCCTCCAAGGATCACCCCGGATTCGAGTTCACGATCGCCAACTTCAGCAAGATCGCCCCCGGGCTCGACTCCACCAAGGGCTTCTGGCTCAAGGCGTTCGCAGGCTCCCCCGACGACCATGTGATTGGGGAGGAGCGGACCAAGTTCGTCTTCATCCCCGTCAACCCGCCGGAGAGGATCCCAGAGCCGACCAACCTGCTGGCGTGGACGTTCGTGGCCAGCGTGGCGATCCTCAGCCTCCGGCGTCGGGGCGTGAAATAAGGGGGCGGCGGCCGTTTCGTCTACCATCGACGCATCCCCGCGCAAGACGGCCACCCCCTCCTGGGGTGGCCGTCTTGTTCATCGGACCGTGCGCGACGTTCAGTCCGGCCCTTTTGCCCCACCCCGGCGTCTCTTTCAGGCACCTCCCGCATAAGCGGATTCTCTTCCGCAAGCCTCCGGAACGACGAATGTCTCGGGATCCGTTCTTTGAGAGCTTTGCACCCTCGCGAAAAACGAGACTGGAGGAGCATTACTGGGCGGTTTTGGCTCAGTCCACGCAATCAGGCTTGGGATCGAGCCGTGCGCCGAGTTGGCGGCCAACTCGGCGTCATGGAGCGGGTCCGAAGGCGATGCTTCCTGTTCCCTCCAAGCGATCCTCGGATTGGCCCCGGTAACCATGCTACAGTCTCTTTCCACCGCCCTGTGGTGTGATCCTGTCGGGTCGGCTTCTGCCTGCCTCCTCGGCGCCTCAGGAGGGAGGCGGAAGCCGACTCGACGAAGAGAGGGCCTCGCACAACAGGTCCTTTGGTTCGGCACTAAGCCCTAACCCGGCAGAGCCTGAACCCAACAAGATAATAATCTCTGTTTCAGATCATATGATGTTATATTAGATTTGACGATGCGTCCAGAAAACGTCGGAGGCATGAGAAAAGCCGCTTCCGATCCTTATGCCACAAGGACTTAAGGCATCGGACTTCGTAAATCTTTACAGCCGTGCGCAAAATCTCAACTCTAAGGGACTACAAGACTCCTCCGACTCCCATTATGATAGTAGTTCGGACAGCCCAACCCCCCGACGGAGTTCGCCCGTGGCCGCCCGGCTCCTCGACGGAAAAGCGTCGCGCAACAGGTCCGCCAGGACGTCGCCGCCGACGTCGCGCGATGGAAGGCCGAGACGGGACGCGTCCCCGGCCTGACGGTCGTGCTGGTCGGTGACAACCCCGCCAGCCAGGTCTACGTCCGGAACAAGCAGAACGCCTGCAAGGCCGCCGGGATGGGCGGAACGGTCGAACGGCTCCCCGCCGATACGAGCGCAGCCGCGCTCGTCGCGACAATCGACCGCCTGAACGCCGATCCCCGGATTCACGGCATCCTCGTCCAGTTGCCACTCCCCCCGCAGATCGACGAACGCGCGATCCTCGAACGGGTCGATCCGAAAAAGGATGTCGATGGCTTCCACCCACACAACATCGGTCTCCTGGCGAGTGGGATCCCCCGGTTCGTCCCATGCACGCCGCTGGGCATCCGCGAGTTGCTCTGCCACGCGGGTGTCGAGACACGGGCGCGCACGCGGTCGTGCTCGGCCGCTCGCAGATCGTCGGCAAGCCGATGGCGCTGCTCCTGATGCAGAAAGGGCCCGGAGGCGACGCGACCGTCACGGTCTGCCACACCGCGACCCGCGACGCCGCCGCGATCGCCCGACAGGCCGATATTCTGATCGCCGCCATCGGCCGGGCTGAGCAGGTCCGCGCCGACTGGGTCAAGCCGGGGGCGGTCGTCATCGACGTCGGGATGCACCGGCACAACGACGGCACGCTCTGCGGCGACGTCCGCTTTTCGACCGTCTCCGAGGTCGCCTCGCGGATCAGCCCTGTGCCGGGGGGCGTCGGCCCGATGACCGTGGCCATGCTCCTGAGGAACACTCTCCACGCCGCGCGTCTGGCCGAAGGATGAACCATCCTGGCGTCCCGGCGCCCGGGCGGTCCGTCAACAATTTCCACGGCCCTCCCCACGAGACCCCAGGCCCGCATATCTCCGGCATCGGTCGTCTGGGATCTATTGGAATCCTGGCGACTACTTGTCGCCGAGATTCAGGAGCCGGAACACAATGCCGGCCGCGGCCCCGCCCGCGAGGTCGGCGACCAGATAGATCCAGATGTTGTTCAGGGTCGAGAGCCCCATCGCGGTAATGCCGGCCTCGACGGCCGGATTGAAGACCGCACCCGAGATCCCTCCGACCGCGAAGGCGCCGGTCAGGACGGTGAAGCCGATCGCCAGGCCGTAGTTCGAGTTGCCGGCGGTCCCCTGGGCGGTGGCGACGTTGAGCACCACGTACGCCAGCGCGAAGGTGAAGAGCGCCTCGGCCACCAGCGAGGGGATGACGTCAAGTTTCATCGCCGTGATCTGGGGGGCCCTCCCTTCGAGAAGGGAATCGCCGTGAGCTGGGGATGTCCCCCCTTCAGAGAGAGGACTACATAGGCCGCGACAAGGCCGGCGAGCACCTGGGCCACTCAGTAGAAAATCACATCAATCAGCGGGAAGCTCCCCCGGATCCAGACGGCCAGAGTCACGGCCGGGTTGTAATGTCCTCCCGAGATGTGTCCCCCGGCGTAGATCATGACCATCAGCACCGAGCCGATCGCCAGCGTGCGGGATGACCCCGGATGCGGTCCCGATCACCGTCATCCCGACGGTGAGCACGAGGAAAAATGTCCCGATGAACTCAACGACGTACTTCGCCATGAATGGGGACTCCAGGGCCGACCTCTCGAGATCAAGTCACTCCGCACGACCGCTCAAAAAAACTAGGAGGGCAAATTTGACTGGAAGAGCCGTTCTGACCACCGATTTACCGATGATCTGGGTAGACTGGTATGGCGGGGCAAGCCTGTCGGAGGGGATTCGGGCCAGCTCCAGTGAAGTTTGCCATCCTAAAAAAATGCAGCGGGCGAACCTAGCACGCCCCGACTCCGGCTACAACAGCCTTTCCCCCGATGGCCCGGAGTCCCGGAGTCGGGCTCGGCCGGAGGGCCGGGCGGATCATTCCGGAGACTACGAAATTTTTGTTCAGTATACGATTGCACCCCCATAGGGAAAACTGCTATTGTTGTGGTGGGGAGAATGAGGTTTTCTCTCGGTCGGAAGGACTCGGGGAACTCTGAGGCTGAGACGGAGCGATGGCGAAGCGGAACCGCCGGTCAAGCAATGGACTGGGGCTGGAGGGCGAGCGGCCCAAGTCGGTGATTGAGGACGTCGCGCTGGCCGAGGCGACGCGGACGCGGTACCTCAACTACGCCCTGAGCGTGATCACCTCGCGCGCCTTGCCCGACGTGCGCGACGGCCTCAAGCCGGTGCAGCGCCGCATCTTGTACGCGATGTGGCACGACCTGCATGTCACGGCCGACGGCCGGTACATCAAGTGCGCGGCGGTCGTCGGCGAGGTGATGAAGAGCTATCACCCGCACGGCGACCAGTCGATCTACGACGCCCTGGTGCGGCATGGCCCAGCCGTTCAGCCTGCGGCACCCGCTGGTCGAGGGCTACGGCAACTTCGGCTCGATCGACGGCGACCCGCCCGCCGCGATGCGCTACACCGAGTGCCGGCTGACGCCCGATCGCCCAGGAGCTGCTGAGCGAGCTCCGCGAGCAGACGGTCGACTTCCGGCCGAACTACGCCTCGACGGCCGACGAGCCGATGGTCCTGCCCGCGCAGTTCCCGAACCTGCTGGTCAACGGGGCGTCGGGGATCGCCGTCGGGATGGCGACGAACATCCCGCCGCACAACCTCAAGGAAGTCTGCAACGCGCTGATGCGCGCTGCTCGACAACCGCGAGCTGCCGCTTGAGAAGCTGCTCGGCACATCCAGGGCCCCGACTTCCCGACCGGCGGCGTGATCCTGAACACCGCCGACGAGATCCGCCAGATCTACGCGACCGGCCAGGGAGCGATCAAGCTCCGCGGCACCTACGAGCACGACCCCGAGAAGGCGCAACGCCGTCCTGATCACCTCGATCCCCTACGGCATCGAGAAAGACGCGCTGGTCCAGCGGATCGGCGAGCTGATCGGCAAGGGGCAGGTGCCGCAGCTGACGAACGTCAAGGACCTGAGCACCGACGACGTCCGGATCGTGCTCGAGCTCCGGCCCGGCGCGAACGCCGACGCGGCGCTGGCGTACCTGTTCAAGAACTCGCCGCTCCAGATCAACTTCAACGTCAACCTGACCTGCCTGCTGCCGGCCGAGGGGGCCGAGGTGGCCGTCCCCGCCCGGCTCGACCTGCAAGACGCATCCTCCAGCACTTCCTCGACTTCCGCCTGGAGGTCGTCACCCGCCGGCTGCAGCATCGAGCTGGAGAACCTGCTCGAGCGGATCCACATCCTCGAAGGCTTCGCGATCGTCTTCAACAACCTCGACGAGGCGATCCGGATCATCCGCGCCAGCGACGGCAAGGCCGACGCCGCCCCCAAGCTGATCGCGCGGTTCGAGCTCTCCGAAGTCCAGGCCGACGCCGTCCTGGAAACCAAGCTCTATCGCCTGGGCAAGCTGGAGATCAAGGACATCCTCGACGAGCTGGCCGCAGAAGCGCAAGCGGGCCGCCGAGATCCAGCAGCTGCTCGACGACGAGCCGGCGCGCTGGAAGATCATCCGGGGCGAGCTGAAGGCAGATCGCCGGTGCTTACGGCGAACCCCGGCGCACGAAGATCGAGGTCCCGCGGCCCCGGTCGAGTATCCGCGAGGAAGACTACATCGTCGACGAGGATGCCTGGGTGATCGTCACCCGCGACGGCTGGGCCAAGCGGCAGAAGTCGTTCACCGACGTGGCCAGCATCCGGGTCCGCGACGACGACCGCGTCGGCTGGGTCTACCGCGCCCGAGCCCGGCAGACCCTGACGTTCTTCACCGACCGGGGCATCGCCTACACGCTCCGCGTCAACGACATCGCCGATGACGACCGGCCACGGCGAGCCGATCCAGAAGCAGTTCGCCTTCGAGGACCACGAGCACATCGTCGGCGTCGTCTGCCACGACCCGCGCTGCCTGCCCGAGCCCGGCAACACGCCCCAGACCCCGCCGACGCTGGTCCAGGGGCTGCTCGACGGCGACTGAGCCAGACTCCGACGGCAACGGCAACGGCAACGGCAACGGCAACGGCGACGGCGCGGCTCCGTCGCTGCCCCCTCCGCCGTATGCGATCGCGCTCACGGCCGGCGGCAAGGTCTTCGGTTCGCGCTGGCGCCGCTGGCGGCCGTCTCGACCCGCAAGGGCCGGTCGGTCGTCCGGCTCGACCCGTCCGTGCCAAGGACGACCTGGTGGTGGGCGTCGAGGCGACCGACGGCACCGAGAACGTCTGCCTGGCCACCCGCTCGGCCCGCGTGCTGATCTTCCCGGTACGGAGGCCAACATCGTCAGCGGCGCAGCCAAGGGGGTCACGGCGATCAAGCTCGACGCCAAGGACCGCGTCCTCGGCTTCGCGCTGGCCAACAAGATGCGCGAGGGCCTGACCGTCCGGACCAGCCGGGGCGCGCACCCAGATCGTCCGCGCCACCAAGTATCCCGTCACCAGCCGGGGCGGCAAGGGCTACGGCATCCTCCAGCGCGGCTCGCTCGACGCCGTCATCCACGACGAGGCCCGAGCCCGTGCCGCCGCTCGAGAGTTGACGAGATCGTACTGGAATGGACGGTCAGGCCGGACCGACCCGGTCGCTGACGAAGGCGAGTGAGGAATGAATGGCAACCGGCCACGGGAACCTATAACGCCGACTCGATCACCGTCCTGGAGGGCCTCGAGGCCGTCCGCCGCCGGCCGGGCATGTACATCGGCGGGGTCGACAAGGCGGGCCTGCATCACCTGCTCTGGGAGATCGTCGACAACGCGGTCGACGAGGTGATGAACGGCCACGCCACGCGGATCGTCGTCACGCTGCGAGGCCGACGGCAAGACGATCTCGGTCGCCGACAACGGCCGCGGCATCCCGGTCGACGTCCACCCCAAGACCGGCCAGAGCGCCCTCGAGGTGATCTTCACGACGCTCCACGCCGGCGGCAAGTTCGACAACGACGCCTACAAGGTCGCCGGCGGCCTGCACGGCGTCGGCGCCAGCGTCGTCAACGCCCTGAGCAAGAGCCTGGTCGCGCAGGTCCGCCGCGACGGCCTGACGTACACCCAGCGCTACCGCCGCGGCAAGCCGCTCGGCCCGGTCGAGCCAGGCGAGCCGGCGCGCGGCACCGGCACGACCGTCACCTTCACGCCCGACCCCGAGATCTTCCGCGACGCCGAGCTACGACCCCGAACTGATCGCCGAGCGGCTCGAGGTCAAGACCTACCTCAACAAGGGCCTGGTCATCCAGTTCGTCGACCAGAAGGACAAGACGAGCGTCGAGTTCCGCCACGACGGCGGCGTCGCCGACTTCCTCGACGCCGTCAACCAGGCGCGGGCCGACACGCGGGTCGCCGCCGTGCCCTTCGTGCTCGAGCGCGAGGACGAGCGACGAGGGCCTCCGCTGCCACGTCGCCCTGGCCTGGACCGAGGCGACCGACGAGGACGTCCGCTCGTTCGTCAACACGATCCCGACCCGCGACGGCGGCACCCACGAGCAGGGCCTGCGCGAGGCCGTCCGCGCGGCCGTCCGGCGGTTCATGACCGACCACGACCTGGTCAAGAAGGGGATCGAGATCAAGAGCGAGGACATCCGCGAGGGGCTGACCGCCGTCCTGTCGGTCTGCGTCCACGAGCCGCAGTTCCAGGGCCAGACCAAGGGCCGGCTCAACAACCCCGAGGTCCGCTCGCTGGTCGAGTCGATGGTCCGGCCGCGCCTCGAGAACTTCCTGCTCAAGAACAAGAGCGTCGGCGACGCGATCGCCGCGCGGGTGATCCAGGCGGCCAAGGCGCGCGAGGCCAGCCGCGCCGCCGCCTCGCAGGTCCGCCGCAAGACGGCGATCAGCAACCGGCTCAACCTCCCCGGCAAGCTCCACGACTGCGACAGCACCAACCCCGAGGAGTCCGAGCTGTTCATCGTCGAGGGCGACTCGGCCGGCGGCTCGGCCAAGCAGGGGCGCGACCGCGACATCCAGGCGATCCTCCCGCTCAAGGGCAAGGTGCTCAACGCCGAGCAGGCGGGCAAGGCCAAGGTGCTCGACAACAAGGAGCTGACCGACATCGTCAGCGCCCTGGGCTGCGGGATGGACGACCAGTACGACCCGGCCCGGCTCCGCTACGGCAAGGTCATCCTCCTGACCGACGCCGACAGCGACGGCCACCACATCGCCACCCTCCTGCTGACCTTCTTCTACCGCCACGTCCCCGGCCTCCTCGACGACGGCCGCGTCTTCCTCGCCTGCCCGCCGCTCTACAAGATCGCCTGGGGCAAGGAGACCCACTGGGCCGCCGACGACGCGACCCGCGACCGCGATCCTCGCCAAGCTGCCCAAGAACGCCAAGCCCAACATCACCCGCTTCAAGGGGCTGGGCGAGATGCCCGCGCAGCTCCTCTACGAGACCACCCTCGACCCCGCCCGCCGCCGCCTGCTCCGCGTCGTCGTCCCCGACGACGACCGCCCCTACACCGAGCGCACCGTCACCGACCTCATGGGCAAGGAGCCCGAGGCCCGCTTCAAGTTCATCATGGCCGAGGCGTACACGGCCAAAGATATCGATATTTGATATTTCAATGGACATGTAGCAGATTTCGAGGGCAAGCTTGCCTCGGCTCTTTTATGTTTTAAATTCGAAGATCTCACATATAACAATCCGACGTCATCCGTTCCTGACGCGCATGAGGACCTTGCGCGCTCCCCGCTCGGCGGCTGCCTGGAAGGCGGCCTCGGCATCGTCGAGGTCGAACTCGGCGCCGATCAGCGGACGGACGTCGATCTGTCGGCCCGCCAGCGCGGCGATCGCCTTGGGGAAGGGGCCGCACCGCGAGCCGATCACGCGGACCTCGTCGATGACGATCGTCGCCAGATCGATCGCGTAGGTTCCCGCGATGGTTGTCTTCAGCACGACTGTCCCGCACGGCCGGACCAGCCCGAGCGCCGAGGGGAACCCCGTGGGCGAGCCAGTGCAGTCGGCCACCACGTCGAACGCGTGCCTCAGAGCCTGAACGTCGTCGAGGGGATGAGCTTGGCGATCCCTTCGCCCGCTAGCGCGAGCTTGCTCGAGGTGCTTACCGATCAGGCTGACCTGAGCCCCCGACTGTCGCGCGACCCACGGCGCAGAGCAAGCCGAGCTTGCCGTCGCCCAGGATCGCCATCCGGACGGCGGTTCCGAGTTCGATCTGCTCGGTGATCCGGAACGCCGCGGCCAGCGGCTCGATGAAGACGGCCTCGCGGTCCTCCAGCGTGTCGGGGATCTCGTGCAGGTTCCGTTCCGGGACCCGGACGAAGTCGGCCATCGCGCCGTCGTGCCGGAGGATACCCAGGACCGTCCGGTTCGGGCAATGCTGCGGCCGACCGGCCCAGCAGGTGGGGCACTGCTGACACGCGTTGTTGATCTCGGCTGTCACGCGCCGGCCCGACGCCGTCTGACCGACGAACTCGTGCCCCAGCACTCCCCGGAACCCCATGTAGCCCCGCGCCAGTTGTAAATCGGTGTCGCAGATCCCCACGACGCGGACGCCGAGCACGACCTCGCCCGCACCCTCCTCGGGCATGGCCAAGTCGTTTCGGAGCCGAATCGTTGTGCCGTCGCAATAGACTCCACGCATGGTGGTCGTGTCCTCGATGATGAAGGAGCCAGGGGCCAGGTGAAGAAAGCCTACTGGAAATGCTTGGATGTCAGCAATGCCTGGCCTCGCCTCGCGAAAAGTCCTTTGCTCTCCGTTCTGGCTCCTGACTCCTGATTCCATCCCTTATTTTTCAACTTTTTCGGGCCCGGGCAATCGTGTTGACTCCCCCCACTGGAACGGCCCTGCCGATGAATCACACCCGCCCTTCGGTGGATTCCCACCAATTTGGAATGGATTGGCGATCTTCCACGATCTCGCCGTCCAGTCTCCCTTGGAGATCGTGGGCCTGAGACGCCGAAACGCGGGATGTGGAACGTGTTTCGCGGGGGAGTGTGCCCTTCGCCGCGATTCGCGAGGCTGAGAATCAACGGCCCACCGCGTTGAGATGATCCGCTCCGGAAAACATCGAAGTCAACAAAGGTTCAGCATGACAATAACGACATCCTCCCGTCCCGCTCCGACTCAGATCGCCTGGGGGCCTGTGATCTGGATCTGCGGGCTGCACCTCGCGGCCCTCTTGGCCCTCGTCCCCGGCACGTTCTCCTGGTCTGCCCTCGCGGTCTGCCTCTTTCTGCACTGGCTCACAGGCGGGATCGGCATCTGCATGACCTATCACCGGCTGTTGACTCACCGCAGCTTCGCTACCCGTCCGAAGTGCCTCGAGTACGTGCTGACGGCCATCGGCCGTGCGCCTCGGAAGGAGGTGCGATCGGCTGGGTGGCCGACCATCGTCGGCATCATGCCCATTCCGACGAGGAAGACGACGTCCACAGCCCGAACCGCGGTTTCGGCTGGGCCCACATGTTCTGGTGGATGACCCCCGACATCACCTCGATCCACACGCCGGAGTACTACGAACGGTGGGCCCCCGACCTGAACGCGGACCCGGTCCATCGCTGGCTCGACAAGTATCACTTACCTCTTCCCGATCCTGATGGGCGTGGCGCTCTACGCGCTCGGCGGCCTGCCCTGGCTCGTCTGGGGCGGCTTCGTCCGATCGATCCTGGTCTTGCACACGACCTGGCTGGTCAACTCGGCCACCCACATCTGGGGCTACCGCTCGCACCCAGACCCGCGACCACTCGACGAACCTCTGGTGGGTCGCGCTGCTGACCTACGGCGAAGGCTGGCACAACAACCACCACGCCTACCAGACCTCGGCACGGCACGGCCTGCGGTGGTGGGAAGTCGACATGACCTACTGGACCATCCGCCTGATGTCGTTCTGCGGCCTCGCCTACGCGATCAAACTGCCCAAGTCCCTGAATGCCGAACGCGCCAAGACTGGCGCGGGTCCCCGACCGCCGCAACGACGAGACCGAACTGGTCGGGGTTGCCAATTGAGGGTCGCCCCCCATGTCCCAAACGCCTGCGAGACACCGGTGAGGCGCCCGACTGCGCGCCTCCGGTGTCTCTTCGCGCCCAGTGCAGGTGCGGCTTCTCAGAAATTCTCGCCAAGCCGCACAGATCGCTCAGAAAATTTGAGTGTTTGCGAAAGATTGCCCGATTTTTTCCAGTGTCGGGGATGAAGCTGCCTTGTCTTGTCGAACTCGATCGATCATGATGTTTTGACGACGCGGCCCTAGCTCAACGGCAGAGCAGGGGACTCATCAAAAAAGGTGGCGCCGGGGGGTCAACCCCCGGACGCGAACCGGGTGAATTGCGGGGAACCTAAACCGTCGCCGACAATCGGCGGCGGCATGGCAATCCGCAGCCAAGCTTGGTCGGGCTGAGGTGGCCAGGACGGTTCAGAGACTAGCGGGGTGAGTCCCAACAATAACCCCCGCCGACGAGCGCCCGGCCTCCCTATCCCCCGAACGGATGGGGAGGATGAGATAGTCCAAGCCTCGCGGAAACGCGGGGGCGACTTGAATCCCTTGGTTGCAGGTTCGAATCCTGCGGGCCGCATTCTCCCTTCGCCCCACTTCGGAGAAGGCAGGAGGCAATACGGTGGACGACTGGGCTTGACCGCTCGGACGAGTTCCGGTATCACTCCGTTTCGTGCCCGCGGCCCCGTGCCGCGACGCGGTTGGATCGGTCTTCGCCGAAGGGGCTTCAGTCCTCTGCGGAACAGGGTGGAACTGGTTCCATTGACGACATACGCGGGCCGAGTCCGCGCGTGGTCCGATCTCCAGGGAAGGAGTGAGCCGTGCCACCTGCCACCACTCGGGGCGACCACCGATTCCGATCTCCACCACTTCGACCGCCACTTCCGGCGCGCCGTCTGGATCACGGCGCTGATCACCGTGATCGGTGCGGCGCTGGTCTACTCCGACAAGGCCGACGACGACCGCAGCGCCTTCGTCCGATGGCGGCCCCAGGTGCTCAAGTTCTGGGCTGGGGTCAACATCTACGACGAGATGATGTTTCCCAACCCGCCGATCATGCCGATCACGCTCTACCCGCTCATGACGTTGCCGAAAGTCACCGGCGCGCTCTGCTGGTTCGGTCTCAAGGCCGCGCTGACGGCGGCCTCGGCCTGGCTCTGCTTCCGGATGGTCCGGCCCGAGGGGACACGGCGCTCCCCTCATGGGTGCAAGGCCCCATCCTCCTGCTCAGCTTCCGGCCGATCCTGGGCGACCTGCACCACGGCAACAACAACTTGATCATCATGTTCCTGCTCGTGGCCGCGCTCTACGTCTGGCGCAAGGGGTACGACGTGCTCGCGGGGCTGCTGCTGGCGCTGGCGATCTCATACAAGGTCACGCCGGCGCTGTTCGTGCCCTACTTCCTGTACAAGCGCTCGTGGCGGACTGTGGGCGCGACCATGCTCGGCCTGGGGATCTTCCTGCTGCTCGTGCCCAGCCTGGTCATCGGCCCGGCTTTCAACGGCGAGTGTCTGGGGATGTGGTGGTACCGCATGTTGCGTCCCTACTTCGTCAAGGACGTGGCGAGCCCGCAGGAGGTTAACCAGTCGATGGTGGGGGTCCTGACCCGGCTGCTGACCGCGGTGAAGGTGGGCACTGGGCGCTACGATCTCCACCTGGCACTGAACGTCGTCTCCTGGCCTCCCCGGTACGTGAGCCTCCTGATCAAGGGGCTCTCGGTCGGCCTGGTCGGCCTGCTCGCCGTCTTCTGCCAGACGAGGACCAACCGCCGCGACGACCCGAGGCTCTTCGGCGAGTTCGCGCTGGTCGTCCTGACGATGCTGTTCGTCTCGGAGCGGAGCTGGAAGCACCACTACGTGACGGTACTCTTGCCGTACACCTATCTGATGTACCGGGTCGGCATGCCCGGCCTGACCGCGCGCGTCCGCGCGACCCTGGCCTCGGGCCTGGTGCTCTCGGCGCTCCTGATGGCGGCGACCTCGAGCGAACTGGGCGGACTGGTTCGTCACGGCCAAGGGCACAAGCTTGCGCAGGGTTACGGCCTGTTCTTCTGGTCCGGCTTGGTCCTCTACATCCTGACCGCCTGGCGTGTCCGGGTGGAAGGCCGACGCGTCACGGGCGAGGATTCCCCGAGGGGATCGACAGTGGGCCGGACGATCCGGGCGCCCACAGCCTCGGCGGGCGCGACCCGGCGTCGCGCTCTGAGGGAGAGGGCTCACCCCAAAGACACGAAGGACACAACGAAGGGAGGAGACAAAAGGGTGTTATTTTCGATATTCCTTTGTGTCCTTCGTGCCTTTGTCGTGACTCGCTCATGAAAGACTCTCCACCGAAATCGCCCGAACACCAGGACGGTGGCGCGGATGGAAAAGCGCGGTGCGATCCGGTTTTCCTGCAAATGCGGGCGGTATCGGTTCGATAACCTCCTTCATTGACCGAAACCTCTCACCTGGTCCATTGGCAGACATTTCTCGGGCAGCGGCCAAGGAGGGCCTATGAACCCGTCGAAAAATTCCTCCCGTCGGCGTCGGAGACTCGATCTCGGCCGCGGAGGCCCTGGAATCGCGATCGCTGATGACGGGCGGCTTTGGTGACACATTCGCGATCCTGACAGGAACCGTCACCAAGCCCGGCGATACCATCGACATCCCCTTCACGATCGACCCGGCGCACTTCACCCTGCCGAAGGGGAAGATGGTCATCGGCATCGACGTTCGACCACAATCGGAGTCCAACGTCAAGCCGCTCATCCTCTCGGTCACCGACCCGCACGATAAGATCATCCCGCAGGCGTTCCACTCGATCTACGACCCCCACCTGTCCCACTTGGCGGTCGCCAGCGGACAAGGCACCAGCGCGGTCCTCTGCCCGCTGGTCCTCTTTCCTCACAACCCCACCAAGCCGGTCACCTTTACCGTCCAGATCCAGGCCCAGGCGATGACCACCGGCAGCTTCCTGGTTGGCTTCTACCTGCCCGGCGACGCCCAGGGCACCGGCGTCGTCGACAAGACCGACCTCGCGATCGTCAAGTCGCTGCGCGGCACCCGGGCGAGCAGCCCGAAATACAACCCCAATGCCGACGTCAATCGCGACGGCCGGATCGGACTGATCGACCAGGCGTTTACCCTCCAGAATCAGGGCGTCTCGACAAACATCACCCCGATCGTCAGCTCCAACCTCGACCCTGCCGACCAAGTCGGCCTCCAGCCGCGGGTCACCAATCACCAGACGGTCCACTTCACAGGCCAGGCGACGCCCGGCGCGACGATCACCTACACCAATGTCAACACCAATTTGGCCCCGATAACAACCATGGCCGACAGCACCGGCAATTACAGTATTCTCGTCCCTCTCGTCAACGGCCAGAACACGTTCCACGTGATCTCGACCGATGCCTTCGGCCAGACGATCCAGGGCGACATCGACCCGGTTACGTTCATCACGAACGCCGCCGCGCTGAACACCGAGGCGCTCCCGGTGAAGCAGAGCTGAAGTGGGCCAGGTGAGAGAGAAAGGCAAGGCCCCCGCCCCCTTCAGCGATCGGGACGATCGGACGCACCCAGGGCCCGTTGGAAGGCATCCCGCGCCAACGGGTCCGGGTCGTCTCGCCGCGCGGCGAGCGCGGCCAGGGCCTCGTCAGACCCGATCCGACCCAGCGCCCAGGCCGCCGAGGCACGGATGACCGGGTCGGGGTCAGCCAGCCGATCGATCATCAGCGGGACGGCCGCGTGCTCGCGACGCTGACCGAGGACCAGGAGCGGCGTTGCGGAGCAAGCCCGACCGCTTTGCCCGGGACAGCGCCGTGCCCTTCAGCGACCCGGAGAACGCGGCGGGGTCGCGCCAGCCACTCCAGGAGATCGGGGGCGGTCCATTCGGGCCTCGGCGCCAGCTCGGGCTCGCGTCCGGCCGGGGCCTTGCGGTTCCAGGGGCAGACGTCCTGGCAGACGTCGCAGCCGAAGACCCAGCCGTCGAGTCGATCGGCGAACGCCTCGCTGATCGGACCCTTGTGCTCGATCGTCCAGTAGCTGATGCACCGCCGCGCGTCGAGCTGGTAGGGACCGATGAAGGCGTCCGTCGGGCAGGCGTCGAGGCATCGGGTGCAGGTCCCGCAGTGGCCGCCTCGGTGCGGCTCGTCGGACTCAAGCTCGACGATCGACCAGCAGCGCTCCCAGCAGGGTATAGCTGCCGAGCCGATGGTCGATCAGCATCGTGTTCTTGCCGATCCAGCCCAGCCCGGCCAGCCGCGCGAAGTCGCGTTCGAGCAGCGGGGCGGTGTCGGCCACAGCCCGGCCGCGGACCCCGGGGCATTCGGCCTTGAGCCAGTCGCAGCAGGGCCTCCAGCCGCCGCCAGAGCAGCTCGTGGTAATCGGCCCCCCGGGCGTAGCGCGCGACCTTGCCTTGCGTCGGGCCGGGGGACGAGGGCCGGCTCGGGCCGGCCGTAGACGAAGCTGACCACGATCACCGACCGGACCCCTTCGAGCAGGCGATCGGGATGCGCCCGGGCCTCGGCCTGGCGGTCGAGGTAGCCCATGCCCGCCGCGTATCCCGCGTCGAGCCACTCCGAGATAGCGCGGATAGCCGGGAGGCGCCACGGCCGGAGCGATCCCGACCTGGTCGAACCCCAGCCGACGCGCCTCGGCCTTGAGCCGGCCGGTCAGATCATCAGAGTCGCATGATTGCCCGCTCTTCGACCTCAGCGGACCCGGAGCGCAGCGAGTCCTTGACGCCGAGGTTCTCGTAGATCTGCCGCGTCGCGTCGGACCTGTTGAGCGTGTAGAAGTGGATGCCGCGGACGCTGTTGTCGAGCAGGTCGCGGCACTGCTCGGTCGCCCAGTGGATGCCGACGCTGGCGACCGCCTCGTCGTCGTCGCCGCAGCGGCTCGACGGCTCGGAGCAGCGCGGCCGGGAACCGGGCGCCCAGCGCCAGCTCGGCCATCCGGACCATGCCGGCCTTCGAGGTGATCGGCATGATGCCGGCGACGATCGGCACCTGGATGCCGGCCAGCTCGCAGCGCTCGCGGAAGTCGTAGAAGTCGCGGTTGTCGAAGAAGAGCTGCGTGCAGATGTAGTCGGCCCCGGCGTCGACCTTGCGTCTTGAGGTAATCCATCTCCTTGAGCCGGTTCGGCGTGGCGGGATGCCCCTCGGGGAAGCCGGCGACGCCGATGCCGAAGCCGCGGGTCGGGCGGTCGGTCCGTTGCTTGACGAACGCGACCAGCCCGTCGGCGTACTGGAAGGCGTCCTTCGAGCGGTCGTAGTCGGCCAGGTTCGCGGGGCGGGTCGCCGCCCAGGGCCAGGATGTTCTCGATGCCCGACGCGGCATAGCGGTCGAGGATCGCGGCCAGCTCGTCCCGGCGTGTGGCAGACGCAGGTCAGGTGCGAGACGGCCGTCAGGTTCGTCTCGCGCTGGATGCGGACGACCAGGTCGTGCGTCCGCTCGCGCGTCGAGCCCCCCGCGCCGTAGGTCACCGAGACGAACGACG
Source organism: uncultured Planctomycetaceae bacterium (assembly GCA_963803395.1). GTDB lineage: Bacteria > Planctomycetota > Planctomycetia > Isosphaerales > Isosphaeraceae > JAFANO01. The sequence continues at coordinate 4,090 of CAWDND010000119.1, read as the reverse complement.
GCTGCAGCATCTGCAACTGGGCGATGTTGGCGAACAGCTCCTCCGAGGCCGCGTCGGTCTTGGGCGGGAAGAACTCGAAGCTGAACGTCGTCGGGTGAGCCTGGAAAATATCCTGAATGTGCATTTTCGGCGACCGTCCTAAACCTCGTGAAGAGTTCTTGCGCGCGGAAACACGTTTCAGAATAACCTTGTTGGTGCGAGAGTGGGAGTCCTTTTCAGGGCAGGGTCAATCCCTGATTCAAAAAGAGGTAAGAAGCCGCCAAAAAAACGTTGGTCATTTTGGTAATTTTCGTAAACGTTGATGCGGAACAGCCGCCCTCGGCTTTTCAAGACCGCGACAGCCGAAGGGCGGCTGTCCCCCATGAGAGGCAAAATCACCAACTGTTCTTCGAGACTCCTGAGATTTCCGCCTGGTGGGCCAGGGGTTTCTCCGCGGACCTTTGCGGGACCGGCCACTCAAGGGCACGGGTCCGTGGAGAAATCCTGGCCCCCATCCAATTTCCTTTGATCCCTATCCCCATGGAAAAACCAAATGACTCCGCGAGGTTGGGGCCCCTCGCTGGATTGCCCGATTCATTCTCAAGACGATGCATGCCCGTGTTTCACCGGCGTTTTGCGGGCTTGCAGATGATGCAGAGCTCCGATGACGATTTCCGCATTCCACCACGGAGAAACGGGAGGAGTTCAGCACCAGGTCATAATACTGGGGATCGGTAGGATCCTTGTGAAAATGGTCCTCGATGAAGCGAATGCGCTCGCGGTCGGTGGTCTCCACGTATTGGGCTGCCTGGGTGGGATCGAGAGCGAGTTCTCGGCCGATCAACGCGATCCGGTCCTTACGCGATGCCAACAGTCGCACGCATAGGGTGGTGTCGGCCGGCAAGACGAACGGCGAGCCTCGGCCCACGATCACGCATTCGCCATGGGCCCCCAGGGCCAGGAGCAAGTTCAGGAGCGGCCGAAAGTATTTCACCTCATTGACGGTCGAAACAGCGCCGAACGCTTTCAGGCAGTCCATGAGCCAGTGACCCGGCCGTTCGTCGACGAACTCCAACTGGTCCACGTCCACCTGCAGTTCTTTCGCGAGATGCTCCAGGAGTTCGTGGTCATAGACCGGCCAGTTCAGTCGCCTTCCGATCTCGCGGCCACGAGTTGGCCGCCCGACCCGGCCTCGCGGCTGAAAGCGATCGTGAAGGGGGGATGTGACGACACCTCGGGCCGGCGGTGATGGGGATGTGCAGCTGGCCCGGACCAGTGATTCAACGACATGTCTTGCAGATTCTCTTGAGTTCATGATACCCTCCTTTTCTCCTCGTTCCCACGCTCCGTGCTTGTCTTTACCCAACTGTTTGTATAGTAGATCCGGAGGCGAACGACATCAGGACAGGACACAAGTCAATAGGAACAAAAGACTTACAAAATACAGCTCTCCCTTTGCTCCAGCCGCCTGATCGCTAATAGAGACCGAATCCCAGGCAATAAATTTGACATTTTTTATATGATTATATTTAATTATTATCAGATAATCTAAGTTTTTCGAGCACAAGTGCTTGCCAATTCAGAGGTTCCGTTAATCGTGTAGCTCTTCGACTCAGAGCACGTTACTATACAAACAGTTGGGTAATGACAAGCGCTCCGTGTGGGGATGCCGTCTTCGACGCGCTGCGTCGTCGGCCAGGGCCATCTGGGGGAAGCGGAGCGTCCAGAGAGATATTCCCCCCACAGTGCGTGGGTCCGTAGTAGAGCGATGCCGGACCATTCAGGAAAAAGCCGGCGCGACACGCGAGAGAGCGTCCGAAAAGTCATGGCCGTGTGAGACGGCCGCCCGCGGCTGTCCCGCCCTCGTCGGAGGCGGCTGGGCCACATTGAGGGTCTTACGAGCGGAATAACTTTCCTGACCCTCAATCAACACGGACCCTCGTGGGCACGAAAGGACGTCTCCGAGCGTGTGATCGTGTGCCGCTCACCCGTCGGGATCGGTGCGACGTCTCGAACCATCGGACAGGGTCGCCTCAAGTCCAAGCGGTACTGGGCGAAAGAAAAAAGCCCCTCCTGTGCGATGATTCGCACGGTAGGGCTCCCATAACCGAGTCGCCCTGCCCATTCGCGAGCAGTTTCGCCGAGGAACCAGGATATCAATGGCATCCTGGTTTGTCCAGAGGTGCGATATATTATTGTCGGCCAAGGGCGCACGACATGGTTTGCAGGGTCAACTGAGTTGGTATCATGAGGCGGCTCGAAGTCTGTGACTGTTCCCCCAGCCGACCTACATTCTGGAGAGGACCGCGAACATGGGTAAGGACGCCGCCGCCATCCGGGATCAGCTCCAGCCCCGCTTGGCCCAGATGGCTCGGGACTTGGGGCGGGAGGTTTATCCTGACGGTTTGTCCCGAGACACGAAGTTCTCGGAGTTGGAAGCCGTCGCCGGTGCCTTGGGGGACGAGATCGCACGGCAGATCATTGAGGCGAACGTTTCGGAGCAGGCCGACGACTGGCCCGAGGCGGAGCTCGGCGAATGTCCGGTCTGCGGGGGGCCGGCCCGCAAGGCCCCGGATGCGCCCGCGTGCTTTTGACCACGCGAGGCGAGATCGCCTGGAAGGAACGCGTCGGCAACTGCCCCCGCTGTCGGCGGGCTTTTTTTCCCTCAGGGCCAGGCGTTGGGCCTGGATCGCACCGGCTTGAGTCCCCGCGTGCAACAGAAGGTGGTTCATGCCGGGGTCCACAGCAGCTCGTACCAGCAAGCGGCCCGGGACCTGAACGAACTGAGCGATCTGGCGATCGGGCCCAAGCCGGTCGAGCGGCTGACCAAGCGGATCGGTCAGGAGCGTCTCGACCAGCGCGACGCCGCCGTCGCGGCGTTCCAGGAGCGGCCGCTGATGGAGAAGGACACAGTGGCCGAGCCAGGGCGTCCCTGCCCGCCGGTGGCGATGGCGTCGGTCGACGGCGGCCGGTTGCAGGTGCGATCGACGGCGATGGAGACGTCGGCGTCGGCGTCGGAACGGTCCAGCCACTGGCGGGAGTCGAAGGTGGCCGTGCTGGAGACCTACCAAAGTGAGGTGTCCCCCACCGATCCCGATCCCGACGTGCCCCGCTGCTTCTTGGACCTGACGCGCGCATGGCGCGGCTGGTGCGCGGCCTGGGCCATGCTCTGCCGGGCGGCCTGGAGGTGGAGAGCGCGGGGCCGGACCCCACGCCGGACGAGCCGGCCGCTCCGGGCCGCGATCGCGCCGCCCGTCCGGGACGACCCCAACGCTTGGTCCGCAGCGTGCTGGCCAGCCGCGCCTGCGCCGACGACTTCGGACCGATGATGCACCAGGCGGCCTGGGAGCGGAACTTCTTCGGGGCCTCGCGGCGGGCCTTCCTGGGCGACGGCCAGGCGGCCAACTGGACGATCCCGCAACGCCACTTCCCCTCCTTCCAGGCGATCCTGGACTTCGTCCACGCTCTGAGCTCCATCTTCGCCGCCGCGTTGGCAGGCCGGCCGCGGGCCGAGGGGGCCGCAGTGTACGCGCGGTGGATCCAAGCGGCCTGGTCGGGTCAGGTCGAGGCGATCCTGCCCGAGTTGGAGACGCACTCGGCGGCGCTGGGAGCGCCGCCACTGGAGTGCACCGATAGTGACCCCCGAAAGCTGGTCTTCGAGGCCCTGCGTTACTTGAGGAACAACGCGGACCGGATGCGGTACGATGACTACCGCCGGATGGGTCTGCCGATCATGACGAGCGCGGTGGAGTCGATGATCAAGCAGATCAACCGCCGCGTCAAAGGCAGCGAGAAGTTCTGGTCGGAGCCGGGCGCGGAGGCGATCCTGCAACTGCGGGCCGACGACCTCAGCGAGACCGAACCGATGGCCCGATTCTGGAAACAGCGAGAAGACGACGCCAGTGGACAGCGACCCTACCGCCAAGCGGCATGACCAACCAGCCGCTTGGATTATTGTTCACTCAAACCATGTCGTGCGCCCGTCGGCCAACGACACGGTTGGCGAGGCGGTGCGGGCGGTCACCCTCGCTACGCTCGGCCAATCCCAGGGGAATCAACTCTGATCGCATCGTTTATTTCTTTCAAAGGCTCACAGCGAAACCTACAATGA
>CAWDND010000118.1:0-31350 GCA_963803395.1 uncultured Planctomycetaceae bacterium | reverse complement strand
CCGGACGCGGAGTTCCCGGATCGTCAACTGGGCGGGCCTCGCGTCGTACGCGGTGCGGCTCCTCCAGTCGGGGACCTGTGGCGGTTTGGTCCAGGTGACGATGTGGTCCTCTCGGCCCAGGCGACGCCCGCGCCGGAAGTCGGCCGTGCGCGCTGGTGCAGTCGCACCACCACGTCGACGCCGCGTGCCTGCAAGGCCGCAATCACCCAGTACGAACAGAAGAACCGGTCGGCCAGGACAATGTCACCGGGCTGGAACTGGGCGATGACCGTGCGGAGCAAGGCCAGTTCCCTGGTCGGCTTGCCGGGCACGGCCCCAGCGCGGCTGCGAGCACCGTGCCCACGGCGAGGCTGAACAGCACGAGGAGCCGCGCGATCGGAAACCCCAGGCCGGGCTTTTGGGTGTCCACTTGGGGGTATGCCGCCTGGTTCTCTGGCGTGTCCGGCATGATCACGGTGGAGCCGTCGATGATCTTGACCGGTCGCCCCTGAAAGAGCCATGAGTCGTTCGCCTTTTGATGGATCGATTGCCCGGTCGTGCGGACGAGATCCCAGAAGACCCTCTCGGGCAGGCGTTGCCGGGCTTCGCAGGAGCTGCTGGTCTTGGGGGTGACCGGGGGGAGTTCTGATCGTAGCGGAACTTCTGGAACCGATCGACGGCGTCGTCGCAGGAGGGGTCATCGGAGAGGACCTGGGAGAGGAAGATGCTCAGGGTGATCCAGGGGGTGTAGATCCGCTGACGCCACAGATGGTTGACGTGACGGCAAGCGGTCTCGACGAAGGCCCGCGAGAGAACCCTGAGGAAGGGGAGCCCCTTCTGCTGGACGAACTGGTCTCGGAAGTCATGGTACTGGTTGCGCGGCGATGAGGCGGTAGACTCAGCCACAGGGACCTCCTTGGTGTGGTGCCTGGCGTGCGGGTCTCAACCGCCAGGTGACCAACCGAGGAGGTCGCTTTGCTCCCCACAAAGCCACGCGGCTCAACTTCCGAAGAGACTGAAAGTTAGGTTATCCTGGTGCCATTCGGGTAGAGACCGCTTCCCTCTGGGCCTCGTCCCCTGCCGGTACGGCCACGAGGCGAGCAGTACACAGGGTCATCACCGTGATCGCCAGGCCACCCAGAAGGCGGACCACCAGGGGGCGACTTTTTTTTCAACGGGGCGGAGCGGTACCTCCGCGGGCCGATCACTTTGTCGATGTGCGGAGCCGTCTCAGGCTGCTCACTGGCCTTGGCCAGCAATCCGGCGACGTAGAGATCGGCCTGCCGTCGGGCTTGCTCGTGAACCTCGGCGCTCCACGCTGGCGAAGCTGGCCGGATCGGTGGTGAGTCGCTTGAGCCACTCGTGCTCGCGTTCGGCCAACACGCGTCCCGTCTGCTCGGCAACCACGGGATGGCGATGACGCCACACGACCCGTCGGGTGGTGGCGCTTTTCCTTTCGCTTCTTCTGTCCGATCGGCCGGCTTCCGCATCAAGATGCACTTCCATTGTTGCGACCTTCCGCAGGGAGACTTGTCCGTGGTTCTCCTGAAAGGCCTATCGGACTATCCTACAAGCGGACTCTCCGTGTCGCCGCTTATTGGTATCGCACCCGCACGGATGAGCGACGCTCCCGTTGGTCGTCTCTGCGCGAGCGAGTCCAAGGGGTGGCCATGCCCTGCACGTGGCGCAGCGCTGCGAAACGATGGACGCCGTCGGGAACCGAGGGGTTCGATGACGTTGAGTCTTCCATATATGATTACTATTTTGAAATGCTTTCATGACTGGCTGTAACAGGACAGAACGCGGCAAGAACGTCGTCATCACGCTCAACTACGATCTTCTTGTGGAAGAAGCAGCAAGGCGGCTCAACGTTCCGGTTACCTGTGAGCTGGGAGCACGGGCGTCGCGATCGAACCTGATGCCGAAGTTAGAGACGTCGGCCACGTTTCAGATACTGAAGTTGCACGGCTCTATGAACTGGGCCGAGAAGGCAGACGGTTCGATCCTTGTGTGTCGGGACTACGAACGCGTGCGGTCGCACGAACTCGCGCCGCCGCTCCTGCCACCACCTGGAATAAGAACCTGGCTGACGCTCTCCTGGGGGGTATGGGATGCTGCCGTGCGAGCGATTGAGGTGGCTACACGGGTCATCCTCATCGGGTTCTCGATACCCGCCGCCGATCAACATTTCAAATACTTGCTGGCGGCAGGCCTCAAGGAGAACAGCTCGCTCAGGCTCGTCCGAATCGTCGATCCACGTGCGGGCGAGCTACGCGGCCAATACGATGCCGTTTTCCGCGGAGAGCAGTTCAAGTACGGGGTCGTCAGCGCGTGCGAGAGCGTGCCGCTGACTTTTTTTATGATGAGTTCGAGATAGGGTTAATCGGAAGAATGCACGGTCATCCGGCATTGAATATCGGGATGACGGTCGAACAGGTGGCCACCGCATCATACTCCCGGTTTAGGAAGCTAGGCCGTAACGGCCAGGTGCCACCACATCCCGATCAGTTGAAAGACGAGACGGAGGCAAGCGCCACCACATCCCGATCAGTCATCAGATGGACATGCGTGATTTGCACATCATGCTCAATCGAGCATATCCTTCCGGTCACTCCGAGAACTTTTTATTCTTGATATGATGGTGCAACTCCCTCAAGAGCGGCTGGTCCTGCGGCTCCCCCTGCGGAGCCGGTAGATGCGGATCTTGTCCCCATCGAGGTCCACCTCCACGCCACCAACCGATTCAGCCAGTGCGGGTCCACCTCGAACTCCGCCCAACGTCCACCGCCCCCACCGCACTGGTCCGCCTCACGTAGATGATCCGGCCCCGGGGTCGAGACTGGAGGTCCAATCGCCATCGCTTCGGGAAGGCACGCCGCCGGGGGGCCGACTCGATGCGATCGGTTCGATGGCGACGGACGCGGTCACGATCGCCCCGATCGCCCCTGCAAGTCCGGCAGCGAGCCGTGCTCGAAGCGGGCCCAGCCTCCTCCTGCCAGGTGCCGTTGTAGTTCTCGATCATCGATTGGAAGCCGAACTCGTGGGGCACGACGAACACCGGAACCACGCCCAGGCTCAGGCAGAGCCCACTCACCCGCCCGACCACGTCCGGGTGAGTGTGCGGCCCCGGAAGATCGTGTCGTTGTCGAACTGCGCGTAGCCGGGCAGGCCGTCCGCCTGCCAATGCGCGATCAGCGACGCGACCACGACCTTGGCCGTCACGCTCGCCTCCATCGGCGACGAGTCGGGCAACCCACCGTGTAGGGAGATGCCGTTGAGCACCTCGATCTGGGGTCCGCCCTTGATCACCAGCCCTTCGACCACATCGAAGCTGTCCAGTTCCCGCCGCTTCGAGGCGACCTCGGGCAGATGCCAACCCGGTGGCGGAGGGGGGCGACGGATGCGTCTCTGGCCGTCCAGGGCGCCCGTCGTTCGAGGATGTGGTGGATGGTCCGCACCGAGGGGAGCAGCTCGATCTTGCGGGCCTTGAGGGCCTCGGGGATCGCCTCGGCCCCATGGAATCCCAGGTCGCTGCAGTGTCCCACTCCTTTCGCACGGTCAGGACCAGATCCTCGATGGTGGCTTCGGTTCGCGTGGTGGTGCGTGGAGTGCACGGTCTATTCGTGCGAGTCCACCCGGTCGAGTCGCTGGCCTTGGGCCCGACGGACCCACGCATGAACAGTGGATTGACTGACGCCGAATTCGTGAGAGTCCTTGTGCTGCGATCTACCGCTCCGGACGGCGGCGACGATGGCTCGACGGCGAGCGGCTTCCCGATCACTTTGCTCATGATGACCTCCGGGGAGGGATGCGGTTTTCAGTCCAGATTACAACGAACTGATCGGGATGTGGTGGCAGAAAAGCCATCGGGATGTGGTGGCACTTGGCCCCTTAACTCATCTTCAACACCACAATTTAGCATCTCCAGTAGTGAGATAGTGGCAAGGACTTGACGCATCAACCCGACGGCGTGGCACTATGCGCAGCGTCTTGCCCCGGGCTGGTCGGCGGGGCTTGTTCAACGGTCGGAGGGAGGGCCACTCCGGCCGTCTGGAACACCTGGCCACACCTCCCTTGGACCTCGCTCCGGAGCAGGAACCGCTTCCCGTCCTGCTCCACCTCGACCATCTGCAACCGGTCCAGATCACCGATCACATCGGCCCACTCCAGGTCGTGGCCCCGCTCCTCCAGTCGGGACTGCAACTCCTGGCGGAGCCCCAACGCCAGGAACGAGCAGAACACGTGTCCCCGGATCGTCTCGTCACGTTTGTGGGAGATCGGCCGGGTCTGCAACCGCGACTTGCACGACCGGAACCACTGCTCCACCATCCAGAGTTGCTTGTCCTGTAACGCCACGTCGGCCGAGTCCAACTCGGTGTTCGTGCGGCGCACCCACTTGCCGTCGTAGCGGGCGTCCTCGGCCACCTTCGCCTCATCGCTCCGGAAGTGATCCGGGCCACCACCCCCCAGGTAACGCCGGTAGCCCTTGTTGCCGACCCGCGACTTGGCCCCACTGGGGAGTTGCTTCCGCAGGGCCGCCCCGATCGCCTCCCGGTCGGCGGCGTCCTTGCGGGCCTCGTCCTCGTTGAGGCCGACGACGTACCGGTGATCGCCCACCCACACCTCCTTGACCTTCAAGGGCGAGGGGTCGTCACTCTGGACCCGCTTGGGGTGCACGACCCGGTAGCGACCCGCCCGGGACAGCACCTCCTCCTTCACCTCGCTCTGCGACCGCATCCGGGCACCCAGGATGTACGGCCAGCCCCGCTCGTCCTGCTCCAGCGCGGCGATCGTCTCCTGGCTGATCATGCCCCGGTCGGCCACGAGGCCGACCCGACGCACGCCGAAGCGACTCCGCAAGCGATCCACCACGGGGATCAGTGTCGTCACGTCCGTGGTGTTGCCCGGCCAGAGTTCGCAGCAGAGCGGCCTCCCCTGACCATCGAGCACCGCCCCGACGACCATCTGGTACAGGTCGGGCCGATGAGCTTACTGAACCCCCGCTGGCCGATGTCCTCGCCGCCGTTGCCCTCGAAGGAGATGGAGGTGGTGTCGAAGAAGACCAGCTGGAGGTCGGTGCAGAGGTCACGGCGGTGGGCGAACAACGCCTCTTCGATCCGGTCCTTGACGCAGCGGGGTGCGAACGGCGTCTGGTCCTTCTGCTGGCCGTCAGGTAACTCCTCGCCGAGCCAGGCCATGGCCCGGTAGAGGTGGTACAGTGGCAGAAATTCACACCCATTGATCTGGTAATCCGCCCGCCACTTGTCGGCGGCCCGGTCGCTGCCGGGTGCGAACCGGCGGTGCAGGACGGTCAGGAAGACCGCTCGCTCGACGTCGCACTCGAAGCGGCGGCCGTCGAGGAGTTGCTCGATGACCCGTGGGCACCCCGTCTCCCGCCAGAGTCGCTCGAAGATGAGGGCGGGGCCGATGCGGCGGGTCGTGAGGGTCGGGAGTTGGCCCTGGGCGTGAGCCGAGAGGAGGAGGACCGACTGGGCCAACCGTGCGCCCGAGACCAGCCGGGCGTCGAGTTGGCCACTCTGTTGCAGTTGGTCGAGCCGCCCCAGGGTGGCGAGGACCCGTTGTCGGGGCCGGCCATCCTCCCAGCGGTTCTCAACGATCTGGAGGGAGGAGCGTGGTCCGGAGGTCTTGGTGCGGAAGAACATGGCGCCCTCGTATCTGGGACACCATGATTATACGGTCTCTGATCGAGATTTCAAGGGAATAATACGGTGTTGCGTGGCACTATGTTTGTCACTCCGATCCGATTCCTGGCCCATCAGCAAAGGACTTACGGGCCAAGTGCCACCACATCCCGATCACTTTTGTGCCACCACATCCCGATCAGTCCGGTATAACCTGGACTGAAAACCGCGTCCCTCTCTGGAGGCCGTCATGAACAAAGTGATCGGGAAGCCACTCGCCGTCGAGCCATCGTTGCCGCCGTCCGGAGCGGTCGCTCGCAGCACGAGGTCGCCCACGAATTCGGCGTCAGTCAATCCACCGTTCATGCATGGGTCCGTCGTGCCCAAGGCCAGCGCCTCGACCGAGTGGACGGGCACGATCGCTCCTGCACACCACGCACAACCACTCGAACCCAAGCCGCCATCGAGGGCCTGGTCCTGACCGTGCGAACGGAGCTGGGACAGTGCAGCGACCTGGGCTTCCATGGGGCCAAGGCGATCCACGAGGCCCTCAAGGCCCGCAAGGTCGAGCCGCTCCCCTCGGTGCGGACCATCCACCGCATCCTCGAACGACGGGGGGCCCTGGACGGCCAGAGGCGCATTCGTCGCCCCGCTCCGCCACCGGGTTGGCATCGGCCCGAGGTCGCCTCGAAGCGGCGGGAACTCGACAGCTTCGATGTGGTCGAGGGGCTGGTAATCAAGGGCGGCCCCAGGTCGAGGTGCTCAACGGCATCTCCCTGCACGGCGGCTTGGCCGCCTCGTGGCCGGTGGAAGCGAGCGTGACGGCCAAGGTCGTGGTCGCGTCGCTGGTCGAGCACTGGCGGGCATTCGGCCGGCCCGGCTCCGCGCAGTTCGACAACGACACGATCTTCCAGGGGCCGCACACCCACCCGGACGTGATCGGGCGGGTGAGTCGGCTGTGCCTGGGCCTGGGGGTAATCCCGGTATTCGTCGTGCCCCACGAGTTCGGCTTCCAGTCGGCGATCGAGAACTCCAACGGCACCTGGCAGGCGAAGGTCTGGGCCCGCTTCGAGCACGGCTCGCTGCCGGACTTGCAAGGGCGATCGCAGCGTTACGTGACCGCCCTGCGTCGCCACCGCGCCGATCGGATCGAGTCGGCCCCCCGGCGGCGTGCCTTCCCGAAGCGATGGCGATTGGACCTCCAGTCTCGACCCCGAGGCCAGATCATCTACGTGCGGCGGACCAGCGTGGTGGGGGCGGTGGAGGTATTGGGCCGGAGTTTCGAGGTGGACCAGCACTGGCTGAATCGGTTGGTGCGCGTGGAGGTGGAGGTGGACCTCGATGGGGACAAGATCCGCATCCACCGGCTCCGTAGGAGGGAGCCGCAGGACCAGCCGCTTTTGAGGGAGTTACACCATCATATCAAGAAGAGAAAGTTTTCAGAGTGAACGGAATGACATGATCGATTGAACATAAAGTGATGGTAGTACATGTCCATCTGATGACTGATCGGGATGTGGTGGCACTTGCCACCGTCTCGTCTTTCAACTGATCGGGATGTGGTGGCACCTGGCCACTTACGTCAAAAACCGGGGCGCAACTGTAGAAGATCAGCTTAAACAAGCGAGGGCCGAGGTTTGACATACACCTGACAGTGGGCTTCGTGCTGGAAAAACCAGGAGAAAACGACCCGAAGCAAATCGGAGTGAGGTGACGATTTCGAGTGACGCCACTCCGAATGTCATCGTTTTGCTTTCTGCCGTAATTCGCAGCATCTGAGCCACTGTCAGCACCATGTCAATTGTCCTACCTCGCTTGTTTAAGGGCTAGGTCTTCCCGTTCGCTTAACGAAAGAGGCACTTTTCAGAAAGGCGAGAGAGGCTTACCACTGAGTCCATGAACACTGCAACGCCTTGTGTGCTCCGCGTCGAACGGGTGGACGACATTCCCGTTCTGTTCGCTTCCTTGCAACGCTTGCAGGTGGCCGAGTTCCTCGACCGCCACTTCCCGACGCACCATCTCTGGAAGGGGGAGCGCTCCTTCGGCGAGGTCGTCTGTGTCTGGCTCGTCTTCCTCACCTGCCAGGGCGACCACCGCCTCTACCACCTCCTTCCCTGGGTCGAAGAGCACTTGCTCACCCTTCAGGCCTGCCTGGGGAAGTCCCTGCGGCCTTTGGACTTCCATGACGACCGCCTCGCCGACGTCCTCGACGCCCTCGCCCAGCCCACTCCTTGGCAAGCCTTCGAGGCTGACCTCAACGGCCACACCGTCCGCGTCTACGCCCTCGCCCCTTCCCTGTTCCGCATCGACACCACCACGGCGTCCTCCTCTGCCGAGGTCCTCTCGGAGCACGGCCTGTTGCAGTTCGGCCACAGCAAGGACCGCGACGACCTGCCCCAGTTGAAGATCGCGGCGGCGGCCCTCGATCCGCTCGGACTGCCGGTGAGCACGTTGGCTGTCGCGGGCAACAGCGCGGACGACCCGTGGTATATCCCCGAGATCCAGAAGGTGCAACGCTCCTTCGGCGCGGGCGGCAAGACCTACGTGGGCGACTGCAAGAGGGCGGCGTGGGCCACCCGCGCCTACGTGGCCAGCACCCAGGACTACGATCTCTGTCCCTTGTCGGAGAAGCAACTGTCCCACGAGGAGCGGCGGGCCTTGTTGCAGCCGGTCTGGACCAGCCAGCAACCGCTGCAGCCGGTGTATCGTCCCCAGGCGATGCCCGAGCAACCACCCGAACTGGTCGCCGAGGGCTTTTCCGTCGAGGTGGTCGTGCAGGCGGAAGTCAACGGGCGTCTGTTGCAGTGGACGGAGCGACGCTGGCTGGTGCGGTCGGTCGCCTTCGCCACCGGCCCGCAGCCGCGGCGGGACAAACGCGTGCAACAGGCCGCGGAGCCACGGGAGCAGCTCAACGCACGCAAGCAGGGCAAGAAACGCCTGGGTGCGGAGGAGTTGCACGCGGCCGCCCAGGCGATCCTCAAGCAGCCGCGCGGGGAAGGCTTGCGGGAGGCTCGGGTGGAGACAACCACCCGGGAGCGGCGTCTCCGTTGCTACGGCGACCGCCCGGAGCAAACCGTGCAGGAGCAAGACCCTCAAGTGGAAGTGGCGCGGCGGGAAGGAGCCATCGAGCAAGCCAAACGCGAGATGGGCTGGCAGGTCTACGCGACCAACCACTGGGAGATGACCTTGACGGCGGTGGTGTGGGGCTATCGAGGTCAATACCGGATCGAGGACGACTGGTCGCGGCGGAAGGGCCGGTCGCTGTCGCTGACGCCGATGTACCTGCAGGACGAGAGCCGGATGCAGGGACGGGTGCTGCTGCTGAGCCTGGCCATACGTCTGCTGACCCTGCTGGAGTGGCAGGTCAGGAAGAAGCTGCAAGACAGCGGGCAGACGCTGACGGGGGTCTACCCCGGTCAGCCGGGAAGGCAGGCGCGGCGACCCAGCGCGGAGATGCTGTTGAAAGTGTTCCAGGGGATCAGCCTGAGTGTGGTGGAGGGGGCGGGGGAGGTGAGCATCCCCCTCACGCCCTTGACCCCTCTGCAAGAGAGAGTGTTGGCCTTGTGGGACTTGCCTGCCGACCTGTTCCACCGCCTCATTCAGCATTGTGCTGAACCCCTTCCCGTGTTAAGCGAACGGTAAGATCGAATGAATCGCCCATCCGGTTCGGGGGGATGGAATGCTTGATCGTCGAGGAGCTCGAGCCCGGCCGCGTCGAGCTTTTCATTGATCTCGTGGATTCGGTTATGACAAAGCCGCATGTAATCGTGCCACGTCCCGAAACACTGCCAGTCCCGGTCGATCAGCCCGCTCTCATCGATGATCGTAAGGACGCCCAAGAGGCCGAAATCTCCGGATAACCTGTCCCTGATTTCGTAGTCTAGTTTCTTGATTTTCTCATAAATATACTTAAGAGAATCAAAGAGACCGCCGACAATGTCCCGATCGGGCTTGCTGACGAACGAGAGCGACCATTGGGCTGACTTGACACCACGACACTGGTGGAGGCGAAGCCGTATCGATCCGAAGAGCTGGGGAATTTGTTCCGTCAGCGGTGGGATGCGGAATTGGATCGGCGTTCCTTGAACGCCGATTTCCGTGGCCCGAAAATACCCCACACTCTCAGAGGTGGGACACCCCATTTTTCTCGTGAATCGTGTGCGTTCTCGCAGATCCTGAGTGGGCGATTTCTGAGTGTCGCCCATGTTCTCGGCCACCTTGATTCTCGCGACTCTGGGGGCGGTCTCTCTCGGCGCGGCCTCATTTCGAGCCAGAAAACCGACATTTGCTCCCTCACCTCTGGACCTTCCCCACGCGCAGCCCGCCTTTTAGCATACGACCTGGATCAGTGTTGCCGATGATAATTCCCCCACACCTAACCGAGGTCGGATCATGGAAGGCATCCCCTACCGCTCCTTCTTCCTCGAACCCACCGACACGCTCCATCGTCAGTACGAGGCTCTTCGTGCCGTCTTCGTGGAGCAGCGGTCGATGCAAGAGGTCGCCCAGCAATTCGGCTATCGTTATGACACGATGCGAGCCCTCGTCAGTCGCTTTCGCGGCCAATGGGAGACCGAACACCTTCCCCCCTTTTTGCCAGACCGCAACGGGGACGGCCCCCCGGCCGACTCCCGTGCCAACCCTTGGCCGCCCCAGAAATACCCGCTGTGGCCGATTGTCGTCACCTCGACCTCACTCCGGGACGATCCGTGCGTAGCCGAGTCGCTGGCCTCTTCCTCTTCCTGCCGCTGTTGGTCCAGCTCCACTTCGACCGACTCGTCGCCCCAGCCGGCTCTCCCGGCTCTCAGATGGTCCCCGCCGTCAGTGCGTGCTCAGCCTGCTGAGCTTGAAGCTTCTGGACAAGGAGCGGCGCAGCCACATCGACGACTTCAACTGTGATGAGGGCGTGGGCCTCTTCGCCGGCCTGAACATCCCGCCCAAGAAGAGCTTCGCGACTGACTACTCCTACCGGACTCAGCGGCCTCATCAGCAACGGCTCCTGTCTGACTGGGTCGCCGGTTTGTCGGCCCTCCTGTTCCCCCAGGCACGAGACTTCTCCGTGGATTACCACCCGATCCCCTACCGCGGTGATCCGACGGGGTTGGACACGCACTACATCGCGACCCAGCGCAAGGCCGGTCCCAGCGTGCTCACCTTCTTCGCCCAGGAGCGAGAGAGCGGCGTCTTATGCTATGGGAACGCCAATCTGACCCGGGACGACCAAGCGGGCGAAGTCATGCGATTCGTCGAGTTCTGGCACACCCTGGCCGGTCACGATCCCCAATGGCTCTACTTCGACTCCAAGGTGGCCCCTTATCCCGAACTGTCGCGTGTCAACCGGCGTGGCATCTGGTTCGTGACGATCCGACGCCGCGGGTCCCGGTTGTTGCGCCGGCTAGCGGCGCTGCCCGCCCACGCCTGGCACTGCGGGTCATCGATATCCCCAAACGTCGCCATCAGAACATCCGCTTCGTGGATGAGGCCGTTGAGTTGCCTGGTTACGAGGGCTCGATTCGACAACTGGCTGTGACCGGTCTGGGTCGTGACCAGCCCACGCTCTTCTTGTCAAACAACCGCGAGGAGAGCGCCCGGAATTTGATCAAGCGTTATGCAGGACGCAACCGCGTGGAGGACGGGTTGGGCATCAGTGTCAACTTCTTCCATCTGGACTGCCTGGCCAGCGAGGTGCGTTTGAATGTCGACGTGGATGTGATGCTGACGGTGCTGGCCAATGGCTGCTACCGCTGGCTCGCGACGCAACTGAAAGGCTTCGAGAAGACCGCCCCGAAACAGCTCTACCGCACGTTCGTGGAGACGGGCGGGGTGATTGAGATCCAGGCCCAGCGCATCATCGTGCGTCTGGACAGGCGGTGCCACAATCCCATCCTGCGCGAAGCGACCACGCGCCTGATGGCCAACGTGTCCCCTGGCTGCAAAACCTCCCAGTCACGTTTGAATACTCGTAGTTATATCGATGGGAGCCGACAAATTGTGGGCTATTTTCGCGCCACGGAAGTCGGCGTTGAAGACTCAGATGAAGATGGAGATGTTGCGGACGAAGAGCCCGGCGATGGTGCCAAGGAGGTGGCGGTGCATCTGCTGGCGTACAACTGGATCCGGGGTCTGAGGGCGGAGGCGGCGCGGGCCGGGGCAGTGCAGCCGCGGCGGCTAAGGAGCCGCGAAAAAATAAGTTGGTTATTTCGCACAGGTTTTGGTTCAGTGGGGGTATGAAATACACAGGCGTCATCCCCACGCTCCGGTCGAAGTACGAAACCCTTCAGCCCTTCCTCACTGAGAGGGTGCGACGGCTTTGGTCCGCGACCGAAGCCATGGGCTTGGGCCATGGTGGGATCGCCGCACTGGCAGAGGCGACCGGGATGTCCCGGACCACCATCAGCCACGCCATTGAAGAGATCCAGGACCAGCGTGAGTCGCCCGGAAGCACACTCCCCATCCAACGCAGTCGTCGTCCGGGGGCCGGAGGAAACGACTCATCACCCAGGATCCGGCCCTGCTCATCACACTCGAATTGCTCGTGGACCCGACCACCCGCGGTGAGCCCATGGCGCCCCTGCGGTGGACCTGCAAGAGCACCAGGAAACTGGCCGAGCAACTTCGGCAGTATGGCTATCAGATCAGGGCGCGGACCGTGGCCCACTTGCTCCACCAACTCAACTACAGCTTGCAAGCCAACCGAAAGACGCGCGAGGGCCAGTCGCACCCTGACCGCAATACCCAATTTGAATACATCAACGCTCAAGTGGCCCAATTCCAGAAGCGGAATCAGCCCGTGGTCTCGGTGGACACCCAGAAGAAGGAGTTGATCGGGAATTTCAAGAACCCAGGTGCGGAAGGGGAGCCCGAGGGATCGCCTGAACTGGTCAATGTGTCTGATTTCAAGGATGAAGAACTGGGCAAGGGGATCCCTTACGGGGTTTATGACCAGACGACGAACCGAGGGTGGGTCAGTGTCGGCATCGATCATGATACGGCCTACTTCGCCACCGAGACGTTACGTCGTTGGTGGTTGAGGATGGGAGCGAAGGACGATCCTCAAGCCACGGAACTGCTGGTGGTCGCCGATGGTGGCGGGAGCAACAGCAGTCGTGGACGGTTGTGGAAGGTTGCCGTTCAGAGACTCGCGGATCAGCTTGGCCTGACGATTTCGGTCTGCCACTTCCCACCGGGTACGAGCAAATGGAATAAGATCGAGCACCGGATGTTCTGCCAGATCACGGAGAATTGGCGGGGTGTGCCCTTGAGGAGCTTGGAGATCATGGTGAACCTGATAGGCCAAACCACCACGCGCACGGGATTACGGAGCGAAGCGGAGCCGGACACCAACCACTATGAGGTTGGATTGAAGGTCAGTGATGCGGAGTTAGCGGGGGTTCAGATCACAAGAGCAGACTTTCACGGCAATTGGAATTATAAGATCTCTCCACGATCGAAATGACCAAGTTATTTTTTCGCGGCTCCTAAGTGGTCCGTTTCAGAAATAGCTGTAGGGTTTCGCAATGACATTTGCGAGTCGCTTCTTTTCCAGGCGTTCGAGGAAGGCAGCCAACTTCTCCCGGTCGAACTTCCATTGGAACGGCCGGGGCTCTCCGTTGGTCAGGGTCTCGTAGAATCGGAGCCGCTGTTCGACCTCATCCAAGCTGGCGAAGTCGTTGGGCGTGAGGACCTTCCTCTGAACCAGCGAGAAGTAGATCTCCACCTGGTTGAGCCAACTGGCATGCACCGGCGTATGCACGAGGATCAGATTGCCATACGCCTTGGCCAGCCGTTTGGCAGAGGCCGCCCCGCGATGCGAGGAGCCATTGTCCACGACCCAGAAGACGCGATCGGCCAAGCGGTACGGCTCGCGCTCCATCACTTGCGCCACCAACCGACCGAACGGCACGATGCCCGTCTTGGGCTCGCAACGCCCCATGACATAGCCCCGGCGGACATCCCAGGCGGCGAGATACTGCAACGCACCACCACGTCCATACTCGTGCTCCACCCGACGCGGGCGGCGCGGAGCGGGGGCCAGGCTGGGGTGACAACGGATCCGGGCCTGGATGCTCGTCTTCTCGTCGGCGCTGATGATATGGTCCTTGGGGCCAAGACGCAGGCCTTGCCACAGCCCCGCCTAGAGGTCCAGGATCACTCCCGCCTTCTCGGCGAACCGCGGATCGCGGGAAGATCCAATGCTCGTACCGCCAAGGCTTGATCGCGTCGCCATCCAGGATCCGCCAGACGGTACTTCGGCTGATCGGCTTCTCCAGGGCGTAATGGGCGCGCGTGGTCAGGTCGTCCAACGACTGGCGACACAGGGGCAATTTCGTCTCGGCGACCGTCTCGCAGGCGATCGCTTTGACGATGGCCTCGTCCCGCGGGGGAAAAATCGGGCTTGCGGCCCCGTCCCGGTCCATCCTCCAGAGTGAAGTCGCCTTCGGCCCAGCGTTTCCGCCAGAGACGGACGGAGTTGGGATGCAGTTGCACGCGGATCGCCGCCGCGGGATTCGAGAGGAGTGGATGCTGATGCAGCAGGAGGACCAGGCTGGCTCGTTGTCGGAGTTGGAACCTGACCGTGCGTCGGCGCACAACGGCCTGGGCTTGAGCCAGGAAATCCGGCGGAAAGTCAGGGCGGAAGAATGGCTGAGGACCAGGCATGGCACGCGTCCAGTTGCAGGAGCGATCGTGATGTCCACTCAAGGTCCTCGAAGCTTACCCAGGCGAGTCGGGAAACCCTACAGCTATTTCTGAAACGGACCACTAAGCTTCACGGGGTCGTTGCATACGGTGCGCATTTCGAGGAGAGTCATCTGTAGGATCCGGTTCAGATCAAGGCGGATCTTCCGCGGCTGTTGGAGTTGATCGCGAAGAAACGCGTGGACGCTCGCCCGGACCGGTACGAGCCGCGCGCGGTGAAGCGCCGGCCGAAGCCGCACCCGCTGCTGCGGATGCCGCGGAAGAGAGCGAAGCGGTTGATCAAGCGGGGTATAATACCTTATAATAAAGCATAGGATCAATTGCGAATCAGTGTCGCCGCAAGCTATTCAACAGCAGAGCCTTACGTTATCCTCGTGCCATTCCCTTCCAGGGAGGAATTTTCCCAGATCGGGGAAATCTCTCCCCGAAAGGAATTTCGCCCATGGGCGAAATTCGGGAGGTCCCCGAACGTCAGCTCCGCCCCCTCTACCCCCTCCTCGACCAGCCGGCCGAGGCTCGCTTGGTCTGCGCCGCCGCCCAGGAGGCGATGAACGACCAGCTCACCGGCCTCGGGGTCGGCGGCCCGGCGGGGACCGAGGGAAGCGGCGGCGCCGGTCGTGCCACGGAAGAGGGATGACCGACCCGCCCCCGCTCCGCAGTGAGCCCGACCCGCGAGGTCCGGGCTGGTAGTGCCAATCTGTACAGTGCCGTATTTCCGGGGATGGTTTGGGGCCCGAGTACCGTATTTCCGGGGATGGTTTTACCGTATTTCCAGGGGCGCTTTGGGGCCCGACTACCGTATTTCCGGGGGCGCTTTAGGATCACAAGTCCGACTCTGTTTGGACTTACTGGAATACCGATGAACGGTGGTGGTTTTAGTTCCTGAATACACCAGGTAGCGAGATCGTTTGTCGGCGTGCCCCCTTCATTTTTTGCGGCCTGGAGCGTTGGTGTCGCCAGCGGACGCCCGGTCTCAGGCCACCGGTGGTGATGATCTGTGCAGTACCGATGAACGGTGGTGGGTTTGGGGCCCGACTACCGATGAACGGTGGTGGGTTTTACCGATGAACGGTGGTGGGTTTGGGGCCCGACTACCGATGAACGGTGGTGGTTTTACCGATGAACGGTGGTGGGTTCGCAATCGCAAGTGGGACTATCATTGGACTTACGACTTCCCTACTCTTCAACCATTTGTTAGAAGAACTAACACCAACAACGCAGTGGTGTTGTTTTAATTTCTTCGGGGAGAGGAAGACCATGCGCCACGAGGCCGAGAACCTGCGCCGGGTCGGCCGCGACGAGATGAACCTGGCCGAGTTCCCGATCGCCTCACTGGCCGAGCGGATACCTCCGGGGTGCAAGACGATGGCCTTCGAGGACCAGCACGGCCGGCTGACCGTCATCGGGAGCGACGCCTACGGGCTGCCGACCGCCCTCGACTCCGATGTCATCGTGGGCCTGCTCCATCTGACCAAGCAGCGGAACGACTTCACCGACCCCGCGGTGGAGTTCAGCCGGTACGAGCTCCTCGAACTCCTGGGTTGGACCGATCAAGGGTGGTCTTACCGGCGATTGACCGAGTCGCTGCACCGCTGGGTGACCGTGACGTTGAAGTACGACGGCTCCTGGTGGGACCACAAGCAGAAACGACGGACCAGCGCCAGCTTCCACATCCTCGACCGCTTGGTCGTGCCCGACGAGGACGACTCCCGGATCGTGTCGTCCTTCACTTGGGGAAAGGATTTCTTCGACAGTTGCCGGGACGGGAACCTCAAGCGGCTCGACTTGACGACGTACTTCACGCTCAAGAGCTCCCTCAGCAAGCAGCTCTACCGGTTCCTCGACAAGCGGTTCCACGTCCGGCGGGAGTGGGACCTCGACCTCCGGGAGCTGGCCCACGAGCGGATCGGGATGAGCCGCAAATACGCGCCGTGGAAGGTCAAGCAGGTGTTGCAGCCAATCCTCGAGGAGCTGGAAGAGATCAGCTTCCTCGAATCGCTGCCGGCCGCCGACCGCTACATCAAGGTCGGCCGCGGTGATTGGAAGATCCGTTTGGTCCGCAAGCTACCACCCTCGGCCGAGCCCCCGTTGCTTGCGTTGGTCGAGCCGACCGGCCTGGAGAAGGAGCTGGTCGAGCGGGGCGTGACGCCGAGCGTGGCCACCGCGCTGGTCCGCGACGTCCCCGAGGAGCGCATCCAGCGCCAGCTCGAGGTCCTGGATTGGCTCCGCGAGCGGCGGCCCAAGAAGGTCAAGGACGGCGGCGCCTATCTGACCAACGCCATCCGCCAGGACTTCGCGCCGCCGGCCGGTTTCCGGAGCCGGGCCGAGCGGGCCGCGGCCGAGGCGGCCACGCGGGCGGAGCAGGCCCAGCAGGAGCAGACCCGCCGGGTGAAGGTCCGGGAGCAAGACGTGGCGGCCCGGCTCCAGGCCTACCAGGCGGCGCTGACCCCCGCCGAGCGGGAGCGGCTGGACGCCGAGGCGTTGGAACAGGCCGATCCCACTGACCGCGCGACGTACGAGACGGCAACGCCACAGGTCCGGCGGCTGCTCCAGGTCGGCCTGCGGGACGCCCTGATCCACCGCCGCCTCGGCCTGCCCCCGGCGGACTGACCCACGAGGCCCTCCAGGAACGCCCAGGAGCCCCGCCCCGGCACCGCGGCCGCCCGGGGATGTCCCCCCCCCGGCCGGGGCCCGGAGGGCCGCCAGCGGGCCGCTGAGGGCCTGGAGCGGGCGGGGCCGGGCCCCCAGCGGAGCGGGGGCGGGGCCCGCACGACCCGCACGGTCCGGCGGCGCCGGGGCCCACTGCAGTGCTCCCGGGAGCCCGACCGATAAATCTCACGTCCGGCGGTCCGCCCCGCCGAACGTCCGGACGCGTATGAGGAGCGGGAACTCCACGACAAGGCGGATCATCTCATGATCCTTGTCGGCCACGACGCCGTGCGCCTCGAACGCCTCCTGCAGCTCGTCAGGCTGCGGTGGGCGGAACGGCAGCCCGAGCTCGCGAAGCACTTCGAGCAGCTCCTGCGAAAACGCTACAGCGCCGGGTTCTCGGGCTACCGCGTCGTCGCCTTGGGCAATGGCCAGCGGCGTCATCGGCGGCGGGGCCGGTCGCAGCGACGGGGCCGCACGTATGGCGAGGTCGTCGCGTAGGAAGCGGGCCGGCTGCGCCGAGCTGCAGAGCGGGGGGCGAGGGAGCGGTCTCAGTTCCTCCGCTACCTCGATCTCAAGGGGTCCGAGGCGGAGTTCGACCGCGGGCGGGTTTCGCGGATCGCTTTGGGGGTGTCCGACTCGAATTGGGCCGAAACGCTCTTTTTCCTCGACCACAACCGGCCGGATGCCCCCATGGTCTTGGCCCATGAACGCCGATTTTCGCGGGGGGATTAACTTGCCTAATCGATACTCAACTTTCGTGATGTCGTGCGGCAGGCATACCCCTGACGCGCGGGGGTCGGGATATGACCCGGGGCTGTCACGGGCAGGCCAGGTGCACCGAACGATTGCCCAGCCACGGGACCGGGGGCGTCGGCTTCGTCAGACCGGCCTCTTTCAAAAGCGGGTTGTGCGCGCGTGCTCAGGCGGACGATCACACCGTCCGTTGTGATCTCGATGTCGCCCGGCGTGTCGACGAACTTCCGGAACAGACGCGCAGGGCCAACACGTGCAAAGCCTTTCAGGCGTTCCGCCAAGCTCCGGTACAGGAGGTCTGCGACCACGGTCAGGGTCAGGTCGAAGTCCACGTTCAAGCGGACGTCACTGCACAGGCAATCGAGGTGGAAGAACGTGAGGCTCATGGGCCCAAATCAGTAGCGACCTTGATTCTCAGGATCGCCCGCAGAACGGCTTTGGTCGCCTCCTTCATGTTATATGACCATTCGAACATGGCCATGTACTGGCCCAGGAACCCCTTACTGACTCCACGGAAGCTCCGCAAAAAGTTCCGTGCCCCAGTCCACAATCCCTCGGTCGTATTGTTATGAACCTCGCGTACCCCGTCACCATCGTCATCCCGCGCCCACTCCCGTTTCCCCGGAGTGTGACACACCGTGGCGTGGCCGCGACCGAGTTCCGGAACGTGGTCGTAACCACTCCATTCATCCGTGTATCCCTGGAGTTTTGCAAACAGTGACCTCACAGCCTGGAAGCAGGCAAAATGGGCGTAGTTGACCCTCATCCGCGATGGCGCTGTTGGAGTGCGGAGTATCTGATCATGCCAGGAATTATCGAATTCACACCGCGCAATCGATCCCGCGTGGCTGCGCACCAGGGCTGACGATCTCACGACAGCCCCAACTGGGCGACCACAGGGTCATAGGGACGCCCCCAAGTGGTCACCTGCTCGATCGCCCACGAGAGCGTCGTCCGCAGGGTCTCCTTCTCCATCGCCCGACAGGCCTCGCCGATGGTCATCAGCCTCTGGAACGCCCCTTCCTTCGCACGGCCCTGCTGCAACTCGCTCATGAGCAGACTGTACGCCAGCATGACCAGGTACATGTGCCGGGTGTGGCCCTGGAAGTCACGCAGCTGACAATCACCCAATCCCAGTTGCTGCTTGCCGTCCCGAGGAAACGTCTCCGTGCCCGTCCCACGATGCCGAGACACCCGGACG
This sequence comes from uncultured Planctomycetaceae bacterium, assembly GCA_963803395.1. Taxonomy (GTDB): domain Bacteria; phylum Planctomycetota; class Planctomycetia; order Isosphaerales; family Isosphaeraceae; genus JAFANO01. The sequence continues at coordinate 12,426 of CAWDND010000118.1, read as the reverse complement.
CCTCGGCCCACCTCCCAGGTGGTCCGGTTGGTGACCAGGATCTTGACCGGTTCGGGGTCGTGGCGATACCGCCACAGGACCATGATCCGGACCTTGTGCTTCACGTCGGGGATCTCCAACGTCACCGTAAAATACCACTGCCGCCGATCGCCGATCCGCAACTCCTTCCGGTCCGCCGCCGGGATCGAGGCGGCCAGGTGATCCACCTTGAGGATCCGGCCTTGCCATTGCACCTTGCGATTGCTCTTGAGGTCACCGACCTAGGCCCGGGGCTGGCCGAAGTGATCGGTCTTGCCGTGGATGTGGTTGAGGATCTCGGCGTTGGTGAAATAGCTGTCCATGGTGAAGTCGCCGGGGATCCGTCGCTGACACACCCAGTCGATCAGGTCGCAGCACAACTTGGTATGGTTGCGGAACGGCTCCTTCATCGCCGCGCCGATCTCCTGCTTGCGGAAGAGTCGGAACTCCAGGGGGTAGTGCTGGCCGCTGGTGCAGACGTAGTTGACGAAGAGGTAGTCCTGGGCGATCTTGTTCCGCTCCTCGGCGTGGTCCCAGTACCAGCCGGCGTCGGGGATCAAGAACCCGTCGCGGTCGATGAGGGTGTTGTCGATGGGGATGACGCCCTGGTCGCTGTAGCGGGTCGTGGGATCCTCCTGGAGCAGCTCCAGTCGTCGCTCATTGAGGCTCTCGGCGTTCCAGGCGACCTCGGTGAGGAAGCGGTTGAGGCAGGACTGGTCGGTGGTGTGGGCGAACGCCTCATGGATGCCGAGGACGGTCTTGCGCTGGGCGACGAAGAGGCCGGTGAGATACTCGGCGAAAGGGCGGCGCTGGCAGTCGTTGGCGAAGAAGTCGCCGTATCGGGCCACGGCGTCGCGGACCACGGTGGGGAATTCGACAATCCCTGGCATGATCAGATACTCCGCGCTCCAACAGCGCCCGAGGAAATTCGGGTCGGAATGCGCCGATTTTACCTATTTTGACGCGGTCGAAACACTGTTTGCAAAACTCCAGATGTAAGTCTACTTCACAATATCGGAACTTTCCAGGGCGGAATTCACAAAATCGGAAGATCGGGGTGCTCAGCAGACGTGGGCCGCGGAGAGGGACCGCCGTTAAGGAGCCGCGAAAAAATAAGTTGGTTATTTCGCACAGGTTTTGGTTCAGTGGGGGTATGAAATACACAGGCGTCATCCCCACGCTCCGGTCGAAGTACGAAACCCTTCAGCCCTTCCTCACTGAGAGGGTGCGACGGCTTTGGTCCGCGACCGAAGCCATGGGCTTGGGCCATGGTGGGATCGCCGCACTGGCAGAGGCGACCGGGATGTCCCGGACCACCATCAGCCACGCCATTGAAGAGATCCAGGACCAGCGTGAGTCGCCCGGAAGCACACTCCCCATCCAACGCAGTCGTCGTCCGGGGGCCGGGAGGAAACGACTCATCACCCAGGATCTGGCCCTGCTCATCACACTCGAATTGCTCGTGGACCCGACCACCCGCGGTGAGCCCATGGCGCCCCTGCGGTGGACCTGCAAGAGCACCAGGAAACTGGCCGAGCAACTTCGGCAGTATGGCTATCAGATCAGGGCGCGGACCGTGGCCCACTTGCTCCACCAACTCAACTACAGCTTGCAAGCCAACCGAAAGACTGCGCGAGGGCCAGTCGCACCCTGACCGCAATACCCAATTTGAATACATCAACGCTCAAGTGGCCCAATTCCAGAAGCGGAATCAGCCCGTGGTCTCGGTGGACACCCAGAAGAAGGAGTTGATCGGGAATTTCAAGAACCCAGGTGCGGAAGGGGAGCCCGAGGGATCGCCTGAACTGGTCAATGTGTCTGATTTCAAGGATGAAGAACTGGGCAAGGGGATCCCTTACGGGGTTTATGACCAGACGACGAACCGAGGGTGGGTCAGTGTCGGCATCGATCATGATACGGCCTACTTCGCCACCGAGACGTTACGTCGTTGGTGGTTGAGGATGGGAGCGAAGGACGATCCTCAAGCCACGGAACTGCTGGTGGTCGCCGATGGTGGCGGGAGCAACAGCAGTCGTGGACGGTTGTGGAAGGTTGCCGTTCAGAGACTCGCGGATCAGCTTGGCCTGACGATTTCGGTCTGCCACTTCCCACCGGGTACGAGCAAATGGAATAAGATCGAGCACCGGATGTTCTGCCAGATCACGGAGAATTGGCGGGGTGTGCCCTTGAGGAGCTTGGAGATCATGGTGAACCTGATTGGCCAAACCACCACGCGCACGGGATTACGGAGCGAAGCGGAGCCGGACACCAACCACTATGAGGTTGGATTGAAGGTCAGTGATGCGGAGTTAGCGGGGGTTCAGATCACAAGAGCAGACTTTCACGGCAATTGGAATTATAAGATCTCTCCACGATCGAAATGACCAAGTTATTTTTTCGCGGCTCCTAACCCTCACCGATGGCAATCACTCCCGAGGTTCCAACACATCCACTACGGATAAAGGGCCAGGTGCCACCACATCCCGATCAGTTGAAAGACGAGACGGTGGCAAGTGCCACCACATCCCGATCAGTCATCAGATGGACATGTACTACCATCACTTTATGTTCAATCGATCATGTCATTCCGTTCACTCTGAAAACTTTCTCTTCTTGATATGATGGTGCAACTCCCTCAAAAGCGGCTGGTCCTGCGGCTCCCTCCTACGGAGCCGGTGGATGCGGATCTTGTCCCCATCGAGGTCCACCTCCACCTCCACGCGCACCAACCGATTCAGCCAGTGCGGGTCCACCTCGAAACTCCGGCCCAATACCTCCACCGCCCCCACCACGCTGGTCCGCCGCACGTAGATGATCTGGCCTCGGGGTCGAGACTGGAGGTCCAATCGCCATCGCTTCGGGAAGGCACGCCGCCGGGGGGCCGACTCGATCCGATCGGCGCGGTGGCGACGCAGGGCGGTCACGTAACGCTGCGATCGCCCTTGCAAGTCCGGCAGCGAGCCGTGCTCGAAGCGGGCCCAGACCTTCGCCTGCCAGGTGCCGTTGGAGTTCTCGATCGCCGACTGGAAGCCGAACTCGTGGGGCACGACGAATACCGGGATTACCCCCAGGCCCAGGCACAGCCGACTCACCCGCCCGATCACGTCCGGGTGGGTGTGCGGCCCCTGGAAGATCGTGTCGTTGTCGAACTGCGCGGAGCCGGGCCGGCCGAATGCCCGCCAGTGCTCGACCAGCGACGCGACCACGACCTTGGCCGTCACGCTCGCTTCCACCGGCCACGAGGCGGCCAAGCCGCCGTGCAGGGAGATGCCGTTGAGCACCTCGACCTGGGGCCGCCCTTGATTACCAGCCCCTCGACCACATCGAAGCTGTCGAGTTCCCGCCGCTTCGAGGCGACCTCGGGCCGATGCCAACCCGGTGGCGGAGCGGGGCGACGGATGCGCCTCTGGCCGTCCAGGGCCCCCCGTCGTTCGAGGATGCGGTGGATGGTCCGCACCGAGGGGAGCGGCTCGACCTTGCGGGCCTTGAGGGCCTCGTGGATCGCCTTGGCCCCATGGAAGCCCAGGTCGCTGCACTGTCCCAGCTCCGTTCGCACGGTCAGGACCAGGCCCTCGATGGCGGCTTGGGTTCGAGTGGTTGTGCGTGGTGTGCAGGAGCGATCGTGCCCGTCCACTCGGTCGAGGCGCTGGCCTTGGGCACGACGGACCCATGCATGAACGGTGGATTGACTGACGCCGAATTCGTGGGCGACCTCGTGCTGCGAGCGACCGCTCCGGACGGCGGCAACGATGGCTCGACGGCGAGTGGCTTCCCGATCACTTTGTTCATGACGGCCTCCAGAGAGGGACGCGGTTTTCAGTCCAGGTTATACCGGACTGATCGGGATGTGGTGGCACAAAAGTGATCGGGATGTGGTGGCACTTGGCCGATAAAGGCTCTACTACGCGCATAAGTTTGCATAACGGGTTACGCGAAGCTTTACCTACGACGGGCTGGTCACGGGGTACAACGTCTTCTTCGGCGGCGGGATCAATTTGGAGCCTCAGTCGTTCCAAAATTGGGCTGCATGGCGAAGGACAAATGCCGATCGACGCAAGCTCCCCCCGAATAATGACTCTCGAGGACAGAGTCATCACCGGAGAGAGCCATGCGCCCACCCCATCGTATCCTGGACCGCCACCGGGTCCACCGCCTCGCCGCCGAGCACCTGCAAGCCCCTCTGAAGTTCAAGGACTACAAACGCCAGACCTCGGCCCAGGTCCTCTGGGCGCTCCGGCTGGCCGCCGCGGCCCGGATCACCTCGTTGTCCGACGCCGGCCAACGCCTCCGCGACGCCCCCTCCGACGAGACGGCACGCCAGGCGCTCGTGGCCACCCTGCCCGACGACGCCACACTGCAACGACAGCTCAACGCCGCCTTGGCCGGACACTGGCCCAAGGCGCTCCGCAAACGCCTTCAGAGGCTGGCCATCGACTGGACCTTGATCCCCTACCACGGCCGTCCCTTCCGCAACCCCGACGAGAGCTACCGCGGCCAGGCCCAGAGCGGCACCAGCCACTTCCACGCCTACGCCACCGCTTCCGTCATCCGCAAGGGGCATGCCTCCACCGTGGCCCTGACCGGCGTCAAGAAGGGCGCGTCGCTCAAGCAGGGGGTCCAACGTCTGCTCCGTCAGGCCGCCTGTGTGGGCATCCGGCCCCGACTGCTCCTGTTGGATCGCGGGTTCTCCCGCGTGGCGGTCGTTCGCTACCTCCAGGCGGCGCGGGTGCCGTTCCTGATGCCGGTGGTCTGTCACGGCCGTGCGCCCAAGCACCCGAAAGGCCCCAGCGGCAGCTCTGTCTTCCGGACGTGGACGAAACGCGGTTGGTCGACCTACACCCTGGCCGACACGAAGGGGCGGCCGGCGACGGTGTCGCTCGGCGTGAAGTGCCGGAACTATCGCGGGCAGTGGACGCGGCACGGGCGTCAGGTGTTGATCTACGCCTCCTGGGGCTCTCAGCCGCCGTCGCCGGACGCAGTGTTCACGACTTACCGGCTGCGGTTCGGGATCGAGACGAGCGACCGCCAGATGCACGCGGCGCGGATCCGAACGACGACCCGCCGACCGGAGGTGCGCCTGTGGTACGTGGGAATCGCGCGGGTACTGCGGAACCTCTGGGTGTGGCTGCACGCCACGCTGCTGGCGATGCCCCGCCGCGGCGGTCGGGTGATCTTACTGGAACGGCTCCGGTGGGCGACGCTGTGGCTCTGGTTGCTGCATGTGGTCGAGGAGGCCTTCGGGACCGACGATGTCACCTAGCCCAACTTCCGCAGTTATCAGCAGAAAAGAAGCGAAACTCGCTTGTTTTTCAATAACGGCGTTCAGAAGTTGGCACTACAAATCAGCGACTCCTTTTGCGATCCGCAGCCGTTGGGGGAGTTCCAGGCCCAAGTGGTGCAGCAAAATCGTCTGCGCCTGGTCGGGACGCACCACGCACCGTAGCCGCACGGTGCGGCCGTCGCTGGTCGGCAACACAACGTCGGTGCTCTGGATCCGCGCGAACTCCTCCAAAAGCGTGGGCATGCTCCGGCCCAAGCCGGCGCGTTGCGACCAGCCTTCCAGCATCTTGCGGAGTACGTAGGCCAGAAAGCACACCAGAATGTGGGCCTGGACTCGCTCCGCCGTCTGATGCCATACCGGTCGCAGGCGCAGCTCGTCCTTCTGGATCCGGAACGCGGCCTCGGCTTCGGTCAATTGCATGGAGGCCCTCCAGAGATCCTCGGCCGTCCAGTCTGAGACGTTGCTCCGCAGCAGGTAGCAGCCCTCGCGACGCTTCGCCGATTCCAGCGCCGACGCTTTCCGGGACCAGGTCACCACAACGCGCCCTGATTCGGCACGACCGACCTGGACCGAGAAGAGCCGCGCAGCGCGCGTGTTCTTGCCCAGCAGTCGGCCGATCCGGCGCTCGATCACGCCCAGGTCGCAACGCTTCTGTTCGCATCTTCGCACAATCGCTTGAAGACCTTTTTCGATGCGTTGCTCGAACCGCACGCGCATCGCCCGCTCCTTGGTCGCGCGGTCGGCGCTGCGGCAGAGGAGGAACGTCTCCGAACCAGCTTCATCCGGCACACTCCGCACCTCCAGGCCCTCGCGGATCTCGTGCCAGGTCCCCTTGAGCAACTCTTGCTCGAACCGCTTCAACTCCCCCTTGGGCGTCCCCACGATGGAACGCGAGCCTCGTCCCTTGAGCCACTGGAGGTTGGCCGCGTCGATCATTCCGCGGTCGACCGCCCAGATCCGACCCGCGTGGCCGTACCGCTCTTCCATGCGCTTGACGACTTCCCGCAACGTCGTTGAATCTCTGCGATTGCCGGCGAACACCTCGTAGCCCAGCGGAAAGCCCTCGCGGCTGACGACCAAACCGATGCAGACTTGTTTACAGTCGGACCGCTGGTCGCGCAAGAGCCCCGCGCGGCCAGCGTGTTGCCGGTCGCCTGGCCCTCGAAGTAGGTGCTCGTGACGTCGTACAACAGCAGATCATCTTCCAGCTGGAGTTTTGCAAACAGTGTTTCGACCGCGTCAAAATAGGTAAAATCGGCGCATTCCGACCCGAATTTCCTCGGGCGCTGTTGGAGCGCGGAGTATCTGATCATGCCAGGGATTGTCGAATTCCCCACCGTGGTCCGCGACGCCGTGGCCCGATACGGCGACTTCTTCGCCAACGACTGCCAGCGCCGCCCTTTCGCCGAGTATCTCACCGGCCTCTTCGTCGCCCAGCGCAAGACCGTCCTCGGCATCCATGAGGCGTTCGCCCACACCACCGACCAGTCCTGCCTCAACCGCTTCCTCACCGAGGTCGCCTGGAACGCCGAGAGCCTCAATGAGCGACGACTGGAGCTGCTCCAGGAGGATCCCACGACCCGCTACAGCGACCAGGGCGTCATCCCCATCGACAACACCCTCATCGACCGCGACGGGTTCTTGATCCCCGACGCCGGCTGGTACTGGGACCACGCCGAGGAGCGGAACAAGATCGCCCAGGACTACCTCTTCGTCAACTACGTCTGCACCAGCGGCCAGCACTACCCCCTGGAGTTCCGACTCTTCCGCAAGCAGGAGATCGGCGCGGCGATGAAGGAGCCGTTCCGCAACCATACCAAGTTGTGCTGCGACCTGATCGACTGGGTGTGTCAGCGACGGATCCCCGGCGACTTCACCATGGACAGCTATTTCACCAACGCCGAGATCCTCAACCACATCCACGGCAAGACCGATCACTTCGGCCAGCCCCGGGCCTAGGTCGGTGACCTCAAGAGCAATCGCAAGGTGCAATGGCAAGGCCGGATCCTCAAGGTGGATCACCTGGCCGCCTCGATCCCGGCGGCGGACCGGAAGGAGTTGCGGATCGGCGATCGGCGGCAGTGGTATTTTACGGTGACGTTGGAGATCCCCGACGTGAAGCACAAGGTCCGGATCATGGTCCTGTGGCGGTATCGCCACGACCCCGAACCGGTCAAGATCCTGGTCACCAACCGGACCACCTGGGAGGTGGGCCGAGGCGTCCGGGTGTCTCGGCATCGTGGGACGGGCACGGAGACGTTTCCTCGGGACGGCAAGCAGCAACTGGGATTGGGTGATTGTCAGCTGCGTGACTTCCAGGGCCACACCCGGCACATGTACCTGGTCATGCTGGCGTACAGTCTGCTCATGAGCGAGTTGCAGCAGGGCCGTGCGAAGGAAGGGGCGTTCCAGAGGCTGATGACCATCGGCGAGGCCTGTCGGGCGATGGAGAAGGAGACCCTGCGGACGACGCTCTCGTGGGCGATCGAGCAGGTGACCACTTGGGGGCGTCCCTATGACCCTGTGGTCGCCCAGTTGGGGCTGTCGTGAGATCGTCAGCCCTGGTGCGCAGCCACGCGGGATCGATTGCGCGGTGTGAATTCGATAATTCCTGGCATGATCAGATACTCCGCACTCCAACAGCGCCATCGCGGATGAGGGTCAACTACGCCCATTTTGCCTGCTTCCAGGCTGTGAGGTCACTGTTTGCAAAACTCCAGTTACATTGAAAGCAGGGACGCTTCGGGTGCTTACCTTGGGAAAGAACACCTGAAGGCGGAGCCTTTTGATGCATGTGATCTCACGGAGAAAGTTCGCGAGTTCTGGGCCGAGCATCCTGACGCCGAAGGGCCGCTGAGCGACTGGTACAAGAACGCGAAGCGTGCCACCTGGGAGAATTTCCCTAGCGCTCGCCAGTTGGTGCGCCGATACCGCGATCAAGCGGCCTTGCGAATCGGTTCTGGCAACGCTCGCTCGGGCAGCGCACGATCCCGACGCCAATCGTCGAGTTCACCGTTGCGTCGCGCGGCTTCCAGCGCGGCCAAGGCCAGCACCCCTTGGGGCGACCAACTCATCCCCTGGTGCTTGCAACGTGCCGACACCGCCCAGTCGTTGTATTTCTCCACCCGGGTGCTCGCGATCCATAACCCCGCCTGTTGCCGTTGCTGGTAGTTGGGGATGTACGCACGCCGCTTCTCCAGGTACGCGATCAACTCCTCGACCGCCGCGGGGTTCCTGACCCACTCCAATGTCCCTCTCAGAAGGGCGATCGCGGTCTCCACCTTCCCTTCCCACAACTGCCCCAGGAGTTCCTTCTCGAACGCGCGGCGTCGTTCCTTGGGGCCCCCCGCCGAACTCATCTGCTCATCACAGCGTTTCCGAAGATGCCACCAGCACAAGATCATCGCTTTGAGAGAAATCCCCAGGCTCTCGAACCACGTTCGAATCCAGGTGGCACCGTCGCCCAGGACCAGCAACCGACGCTCGCCGCTGAGGACTCCCAACTCCAGCAGCAGCGCCGAGACTTGCAACCACAGGCCCTCCGGCGTGGCTTCCGCCAGCGCATACCGCAACCCGCTCACCAGCACCACCGCCGTGTACGTCCACACCTCCTTGCGGCCGGTCGATGGTTGGGCCTTGGTCTTGACCTCATCGGGCTCGACGATCACGAAGCCCGCGTCCACGGCGCGCGGTTCGTCCTTGGCCGTCGGGAACGCCGGCTCACACCCGGGAAAGCCCGTCGCAATCCACTCGGCCTGAGTCTGTTCCCACTCGGCCTGGGCTTCCTCCGAGTCGTCCCACGGCGGGTCGTCATCGACCAACCCTGTCATGGCGTCGGGGTCGGCCGCGGCAGGACCGAGCCAGGCCAACTGAGCCTCCGACGCGCCGTCCAGGATCGCCCGGGCACGCGCGCGTTGCGCAACGATCAGTTGCTCGCCCTCCTGATGCACGATGTCGATGATCGTGCTCCGCCCCAACAGACTCTCGTCCCCAGCGTACTGACAGAGGTCGGCGCGGCTCTTCTCCGTGGATTGATCGCTCATCTGATCACAGACCGCGTCCCGGAGATTCTGGGTGATGTGGAGTTGGTGCGACGTGTTCCAGGCGCGCGCCGACGGCACCTCCATCGTGCCATCCATCTTGTGCTCGATTCGCGACCGCTGAACGGTGACCTCGCCAAAGGTCGCCTTGAAGGTGAAGGGTCGTGTCCCCCGAAGCCGGATGCCGGCGCCGCCTTTGCCCTGCCGCCGCTGGAGGACCAGTTCTTGGTCGGCCTTCTCGACGAAGGCTTGGAAGAGCCGGCGCTCGATTTCGAGACCGCCTTGATGGACGAACGCCTCGATCTGGTCGGGGAGATGCTCGTCTTGATTGGGCATGGGCAAGGCCATCTGCAACCCCAGTTCGAGTGAGAGCGTCTGACCGACGCAATTGACGGGGCCGAGGGTGATGGTAGTCTGGAGGTCGTTGGTGTCACGCACGGTGTATCTCCATAACTGGTACTATGGGGGTCCATCGTGCGTGTTTTTACCGATTGAACAGCGAAAGTCACTACCCTGGAGCGAAATCTCCCCGGAAAATCGTTTCTCTATCTTGTGCAGCCTTCCTCTTGTCGCGCACCAACTGGCGAGCGCCAGGAGAATTTCTCCGCCGTCAGGGCCGTCTACGGGAGTGCCGATTGGGTCAACAAATTCGTCGTCTTCAACATCGGCGGTAATAAGTATCGCTTAATTGTAGATATCATATTTGATGAACAAGTGATACTGGTCCGCCATGTCCTCACACACAAGGATTACGACCAGGGGCTCTGGAAGACGCCGCCGGGGAGATGAACAAGGGGACACTCTCAATGTCGAGCACGCTCAAGACCGCCGCGGGATACATCGAAGATCGCTACCTGGCGCTGATCCAGGAGTTTCCGCTCCGCCCGCTCCGCTGCGAGGCCGACCTCGACCGGGCCATCGCCCTGATCGACGTGTTGAGCGACCGGGACACACTCACGCCCGCCGAGCGCGATTACATGCTCGTGCTCGCCGAGTTGATCGAGCGCTATGAGGATGAGCATCATCCCATGCCGCCGGTCTCCGGCGTCCAGATGCTCCGCCATCTCATCGAGGCCAAGGGCGTCACCCAGGCCAGAGTCGCGAGCGAGACGGGGATCGCCGAGTCCGCGCTCTCGGAGGTCCTCGCTGGCAAGCGCCAACTGAATGTGAGATACATCGAGGCCTTGTCCCACTACTTCCACGTCAACCCCGGGGTCTTCATCTCCGGAGAATGAGCGAACGGACGATCGGCGCGGCCAGGTGTTTTGAGTGCGGCCTACCCGCCCAGCACGAGCAGCCCCGAATCGCCCCCTTCAAATTCGTCCAGGATGGCCGCAGCACGCCAGGCGATTTCTTGCTCGGTCGCACAGACCTGTCCGCTCGGATCCGACAAGCTGAGCGCTCGGATCCGACAAGCTGAGCAAGGCCAGATACACGAGCTTCGCGTCAGCGCTGAGTTGCGCGTCGGACAGGACCTGGGGGATCTCCGGCGCTAGCCCAACTTCCGCAGTTATCAGTGAAGAAGAAGCGAAACCCGCTTATTTTCCAATGACTGCGTTCAGAAGTTGGCACTACAAATCAGCGACTCCTTTTGCGATCCGCAGCCGTTGGGGGAGTTCCAGGCCCAAGTGGTGCAGCAAAATCGTCTGCGCCTTGTCGGGACGCACCACGCACCGTAGCCGCACGGTGCGGCCGTCGCTGGTCGGCAAGACAACGTCGGTGCTCTGGATCCGCGCGAACTCCTCCAAAAGCGTGGGCATGCTCCGGCCCAAGCCGGCACGTTGCGACCAGCCTTCCAGCGTCTTGCGGAGCACGTACGCCAGAAAGCACACCAGAATGTGGGCCTGGACTCGCTCCGCCGTCTGATGCCACACCGGTCGCAGGCGCAACTCGTCTTTCTGGATCCGGAACGCAGCCTCCGCTTCCGTCAATTGCATGGAGGCCTTCCAAAGATCCTCGGCCGTCCAGTCCGAGACATTGCTTCGCAGGAGATAGCAGCCCTCACGACGCTTCGCCGACTCCAGCGCCGACGGTTTCCGCGACCAGGTCACCACAACGCGCCCCGATTCGTTACGACCGACCTGGACCGAGAAGAGCCGCGCAGCGCGCGTGTTCTTGCCCAGCAGTCGGCCGATCCGACGCTCAATCACACCCAGATCGCAACGTTTCTGTTCGCATCTTCGCACAATTGCTTGTAGACCTTTTTCGATGCGTTGCTCGAACCGTTCGCGCATTGCCCGTTCTTTCGCCGCGCGGTCGGCGCTGCGGCAGAGGAGGAACGTCTCCGACCCGGCTTCATCCGGCACAGTCCGCACCTCCAGGCCTTTGCGGATCTCGTGCCAGGATCCCTTGAGCAACTCTTGCTCGAACCGCTTCAACTCCCCCTTGGGCGTTCCCACGATGGAACGCGAGCCTCGTTGCTTGAGCCACTGGAGGTTGGTCGCGTCGATCATCCCACGGTCGACCGCCCAGATCCGACCCGCGTGGCCGTACCGCTCTTCCATGCGCTTGACGACTTCCTGCAAGGTCGTCGAATCTCTCCGATTGCCGGCGAACACCTCGGAACCCAGCGGAAAGCCTTCGCGGCTGACGACCAACCCAATGCAGACTTGTTTACAGTCGGACCGATGATCGCGCGAAGAGCCCCGCGCGGCCAGCGTGTTGCCGGTCGCCTGGCCCTCAAAGTATGTACTCGTTACATCGTATATTAAAAGATCATATTCCAGCCTGAACAGAGTTCCGAGGCGTTCCTTGAGGTGCGTTTCGAGCGCGTCCGTGTGCGGCAGGAGCCGGTCCAACGCGCGATCGAGTCGGTCGTCGTTGACCTTGGCCTCGGGCAGCCCAAGCAAGTCGTCCAGCGCCATGCGCCGGAACCAATCCTCGGCGATGTGCAGTTCGCTCGACGGCTCGCAGAGTCGCGCGATCACCAGCACGGCCGCCATCAGGCTCCACGGCACATCTTCGCGGCCTCGGGGCAGACGTTTCTCCAGCCACGGATCGAGTCCGAGCGCCTGCCAGAGTTTCCAGGCGAGCCAGACGTCGCCGAACCGCCGACCGCGTTCCAACCGGAGACGACTCGGGACGACA
>CAWDND010000117.1:0-97142 GCA_963803395.1 uncultured Planctomycetaceae bacterium | reverse complement strand
ATAGATGATTGGCAACATGTTGCCATATTCCGGTAAGTCATCCCGCTTTCGGCCCGACGACAATCTGCTGGAGTTCTTGAACAGCCTCTAAATCGCGCTGACTATGTCGGGTAGCCCGGGTGCTTCTGCGGAAAATCTCCTTGTTCCTCAGACGTTTGTAGTTCCGGTCTAAGCTACTCGACATAGTCGGGCGGGGTAGATAGTGCCTCCTATGTCTTGATCGATATAGGCGGCATAGTTTTGCAACCCATCTTTTGGAGCAGAACACCGACATCAGAGTGATTCAAGTTCTGCTCGGACATGCGAAGCTCGACACGACGGCGCTCTACACGCGCATCGCCACCAACACCATCCGCGCGGTCATGAGCCCGCTGGAGCATCTCAACTACGAGGGGATAGCGGACATTTAGGTCGCAAGATTGGCAAGCGCGCTTCCGCCGTTGACGCGCCCTGTGACACAGGACAGGGTGCCGCGGTAATTTCCAACAGGTCCGTTCTGCCCGAGGATGGCATCGATGGCGACGCGAAAGAGCAGCGGCCCTGGGAGGCGCAAAAGCGACGGCGGGCGGCGGAAACACGGCGGCAACCAGCCTGGCCGTGGCGGCTTCCGACGCACGCCCGCCTCGCAAACGGCCGAAGCGCCCAAGCTCCCCAAGACGGCACGCCGGGTCCACGATGCCGTCGAGCTTGCGAGCGGCAGGATCGAGACGACGTCGACCGCCCGGGCGCCGAGCGCGGCGACACGGCTCCGGCAACTCGCCCGTTTCGGCTTCAGGATCGATTTATCACTGTTCGGCCCGAGCTATCGCCTCACCGCGCAGACTCCCTACCAGGCGACGCCGGAGGCGTGGCTCGACGCCTTCGACGGTTCGTACAGCGCCGGGCCGCTGGTGAATCGCATCTGGTGGCGGCTACCGGCGACTTTCCCAACCACGTTCATCGCCGGCGTCAACTTGAACTTCCGCGGTTTGCGCGCTGGACCAGCGGTCTTCAGCCTCAAGTTCGAGGCTTGGCCTTACCAGGGTAGGACCGGAACCGTCGTCATCATGATCGGCGCTCAGGTCACGGAGATTCCGATCAGCGCGCGGTTGAGCGCGCCATCGATGTCGGCTTCGTCCACGATGGCAGCGACCACATGGACGCAAGGGTCCTGTTCCGCCAAGGGCTGCTCGACTTCGTTTTTCGCGAGGCGTCGGTCGGCGTTGGACCGTTCATTGTCCTCGATCCGAACCTTACCATCGCGCAGACCGAGTAGGCGGTACAAGAGAACCGGTCTGACTTGATCCGCAGCGCCGTCGAACGCGAGCTGAAGCGCCGCGAGCGGACGAAGATTCGTGAGGCCGAGGGCGCCGGTTTGTCAGCAACTATGACTGAAAGGAGAAAACCATGGATATGAAAAAGGTACTAGAAGACTTTGACGCTGCGTATAACAAGGCTTTTAACCAAGGTGATGCTGCAGGGTGTGCCGCATTCTTTACTGAAGATGTTATCTTGCTGGCACCTGACCAACCCATAACTCGTGGAAAAAGGGCAATAAACTGGTGGAATACGGTGTCGAGGGTGACCTGGCCTATCAGGTAGGAACGTTTGCCATCACAGGCACGAACCCACCCGAGCAAGGCAAGTTCGTCAATATTTTGAGACGCCAGGCGGATGGCACCTGGAAGGTCACCGTGTCCATCTTCAACAGCGACAGGCCGTAGCATGATGCCGGGTCTATTGCCACAGGCTGACGAAGAGGTCCGAGACAACCGGCTGTCGGTTAGACTGATCTTCTACAGTACGAATCTGCAAGTCATTGAGCGGGCGGCATAAATCACGCCGGAAAATCGGCTTGGCACTACATTCTGGTGGTTTGGCTGGGTTGGGCGGGATCAAGCGTCGGCGAGTTGCCGGACGGTTGGCGGCAGGGCGACGCCGGCGGCGCGCAGGGCGAGGCTTGCAGCGGGGCGTGGCGGCGTGCGCAGCAGAAAGCGTTTGCCGTCCTGTTCGACCTCCGTTTCGGTCAACGAGTTCGAGATCGGCGAGGACGTTCGGCCAGGAACTCGCATGGCCGAGCGTGGCGATGCGGTCCTCCAGCTCCTTCTTCAGCACCAGGGCGAGAAAGCTACACGACACATGGCCGCGAATGGTCTCGTCGAGCTTATGGAAAATCGGGCGCGTGGCGAACAGGCTTTTCGAGGTTCGGAACGCGCGCTCCACCATCCACAAATGTTTGTAGCAAAGCATGGTTTCGAGCGGCGAGAGATCGGCGTTGGTGCGCAGCACGAAGATTCCGTCGAACTTTGCGTCCTCCTCCGCCTTGGCGCGATCGATGACGAAATGGTCGTCGTCTGGCGTCGCGAGAAAGCGCCGATAGCCCTTGTTGCCGACAAGGGTTTTATCGCCTTTCTTGAGCTGACGCTCGAGCGCGGCCAGGATCGCGGTTCTGGCGGCGGCGTCCTTCTTCATTTCTTCGCGATTGCGACAGACGATGTAGCGCCGCCCCGCCAGCATGACCGCCTTGGCCTCGTAGTCGATCTCCTTGCCCCGCTTGGCGATGGTGAGTGGGATGAAGGGAGCGGGATCGGCGAGCACGAGGTCTCGCACCAGTTTGTCGCTGCGCTCGCGCACGCCGAGAATATAGCAAAGCCCGCGCGCTTCGAGTTCGGCGATGGTCTCGGCGCTGATCATGCCGCGATCGGCGACGACGCAGACGCGTTGAATGGAAAAGCGCTTGCGCAACCGATCGACCACCGGGACGAGGCTGCCGACATCGGCCGTGTTCCCTGGCCACATTTCGGTGCAAACGGGTCGACCGTCGCCATCGAGCAGCACGGCGAGAATCATCTGATTGAGGTCCGGCCGATGGTCTTTGGAGAAGCCGCGCTGTCCCAGCGTCTGGCCGCCCGCTCCCTCGAAATAGAGGCTGGTCGTGTCCATGAACACGAGGTCGAGCGTGCTGAACAGATTGCGCCGGCGCGCGAACAGCTCCTCTTCGATGACGTCCTTCAGGCAGCGCGGCGCAAAGAGTGTGGCGCCGTCCTGTTGATCTTCGCTCAGCTCTTCGCCCAGCCAGGCCATCGCCCGATAAAGGTGATGCAGGTCGATATCCGCGGCGCCATCGATGGCGTAATCCTCGCGCCAGCGGTCCGCCGCCCGATCGGAGCCGCCAGCAAACAGGCGATGCAGAACGGTGAGAAACACCGCGCGTTCGAGCGGGAAGCCGTGCTTGCGGGAACCGGCGAGGTCTTCGATCACCTGGCGGCAGCCGGTCTCTTCCCACAATCGCTCGAAGACAAGCGCGGGCCCGATCCGCCGCGCCGCGCTCGCCGTGACGGCGCCCTCGGCGACGGCGTTGACGACGATGGCTTTCGCAGCGAAGCGCGCGCCTGACCGGAGCAACCGCTCCAGTTGGCCGCTGTCGCGCAAATCCTCGATGCGGCCGAGCGTAGCGATCACCTGCTGGCGCACTTGCGCGCCGTCGCGGCGGCTTTCTACGATCTGGAGGTAGGCTCGGCCGCCCGAGGTCTTTTTGCGGGCCCAGAGCAGGAGGAGGTGCATCATGTTTGGCATGCGCTGGCGGCTGTTTCGTCTGCGGGGCATTCCGATCTACGTGGATGCCAGTTGGTTGATCATTCTCGCCCTGCTGACCTTGAGCCTCGCGAGTGGGTTTCCGGCCGTCCTTCATGAGTTACTTCCCTGGAGCCACCCATGAGCTGGCTCCGGGTGAGTACTGGGTCATGGGCCTGGTCACGGCCCTGGCATTCTTCGCTTGCATCCTGCTCCACGAGTTGGGCCATGCCATCGTGGCTCGCTCCCGTGGCATGCCCATCCGCGGCATCACTCTCTTTTTGTTCGGCGGAGTCGCGGAGATCGGGGAGGAGCCACTTTCGGCGAGGACCGAATTCCTCATGGCCATTGCCGGACCCATTGTCAGCGTCATCCTGGCCATCGCGTTTTGGCTCTTGGCCGTGGTGGGTTACAATGGCGGCTGGCCGCATCCGGTCGTGATTGTCCTCGGCTACCTGGCCGCGATCAATGGGCTGGTGCTGGCTTTCAACCTGATCCCGGCCTTCCCGCTCGACGGCGGTCGGGTGCTGCGTTCGATCCTTTGGGGCGCGACCGGCAATGTGCGGCGGGCGACTTACTGGGCCTCGCTGGCTGGCCAGACTTTCGCCTGGTTGCTGATCGCCTGGGGCATCATGCAGTTCTTCACGGGCAACTGGCTCGGGGGGATCTGGATCGGCTTGATCGGGCTATTCCTCAACAGTGCAGCCCAAAGTGGTTACCAGCAGGTTTTGGTGCGGCAAGCGCTCCAGGGCGAGCCGGTGCGCCGCTTCATGAACCCCGACCCGATCGTCGTGCCAGCGTCGCTCGACCTGCTTCACTGGGTCGAGGACTTTGTCTACCGCTACCATCGGAAGACATTCCCAGTGGTCTCCAACGGGCACCTGGAAGGGTGCGTCGAGACACAGGTGCTTTCTCAGATACCCGCGGGGAGTGGGAGCGGCATACCGTCGGCGAGGTGATGCGACATGACCTCACGGCGCTCACGATCCCGCCGGATGCCGACGCCCTGGATGCCCTGGGCAAGATGCAGCGTAGCAGTATCAGTTGCCTTTTGGTCGCCGTGGGCGATCGGCTTGTCGGCATTATCAGTCTCAGAGACCTGCTGCGCTTCCTGAATCTGAAGCTGGAACTGGAAGGACCCGATGGGCGTGACTCCGAGCCGGACCCGGTGCAGCGCGAGGTAGCATCGCATCAATGAGACGATGGCGGACCCGATACGGCGGGAGCAGGCTAGTCACTCCTACCTGCATGAGCCAAAAGGATTTGTCGTGGCCTGTAGAAGACCGTTTCGATTCCCCGCTTCGGTCCTGCGGGCGACCTCGGCTATCATCAGGAGACGCTTCATGTCTATCACTTACCATCTCCTCGATCCCAAGGGCGAGCTGCTGAGCAGCGCCGACACGATCGAATACCTCAGGGGACTCGTCGCCGAACTCCCACCTGGCAGCTATGCGGTCGATGAGATACGCGTCGACCCTCCCCCGAGCGGCCAGACCGGCAAGAGATGGGGCACGATCCGCAGGTTTGAGGACGGAACGATCTTATTGGAACCCGATCCGTGGGAATCCTGACCCAGTGCCGAGGCCGGCTTCCGCCCCGCGCACTGATGCGTCGCCTCACTCCGAGCCTTCAACTCTCCCCGTAAATGGAGCGTGAGGCTCGACCGCTCGGAAGATGACGCTAAGGAACTGTCAACAAATAACTTGAACAATCTATGAGTGGTTCCGTGAAAATATGGGTGGCTGGGGTCTCGTCTTCGAGACCCCGGCTGAGGCGTTGTCGCAGGCGAGCGCCGGGGGTCTCGAAGACGAGACCCCAGCCACCCAAGGCAGCCTGAATGTTCAAGTTATTTCATGACAGTGCCTAAGTCGTCTGGTTTATGGGAATGTTTGAGGACCTGCGAGCTCTCGTATCATCCACACAAGCATGCGGATGCGTCCTCTCGAGGCCTCATCGGTCTTGCCATGAGGGAAGTTCCAAAACTTTAGAAGAAGCAATCTCATGGGAGAAACTCCTATCCCCCGAACTCGCTCGGAAGATGGACGCCTACTGGCCGCGGCGAACTACCTCGCCGGCCCCGGGCACGGCGGGCCGGCCTTGATCGCCAACACCTACCTGGAAGGGACCTACTCGGAAATCTCTCCCGAGGTCGCGCCAGATGAAGCGGGCCTGCGGCTCCTCTTCCGCCAGTTCTCCACGCCCGGCGGGGTGCCCAGCCACGTCAGTCCCGGGGTGCCCGGCTCGATCCACGAGGGGGGCGAACTCGGCTACTCCCTGGTGCACGCCTACGGGGCCGCGTTCGACAACCCCGACCTGCTCGTGGCCTGCGTCGTCGGCGATGGCGAGGCCGAGACGGGACCCCTCGAAGGGGGCTGGAAGGGGAACAAGTTCCTCAACCCCGTCCGCGACGGCGCGGTGCTGCCGATCCTGCAGCGGTGCACGGCCGGGCCAACGAGGCCCGGTTCCACACCCGCGGCTACATCGAGGAAGGGACGACGCCGTTCGACATGGTGGTCTGCAACAAGATCAGTCGCTATCACCTCACCATCGAGGCCCTCAAGCACGTCGCCCGGATCCGGTCGCGGGCGTCCGAGGTGATCGCATTCTTCAACCGCAAGCGCTACGAGCCTCAGGTCTACACTCGCGACCACCTCCAGGATCTGCCCGAGATCGCGCATTGGAAGTGGACCGACGACTTGAGCGATCCCTACGCGCCCGGCGTGGCGCAGGGGCCTTCGAAATCCGTGTTCATAGACGCATGAACGACGCCAGATACATTCAATTGTTGTGATTATATCATAGATGGGCATACCAATGACGCTCCTACACGAAGACCTGGCTAAGCTTTCCTTGGCCGACCTCCAAGGGCGGCTCGGGGCTCCGCAGGACGGTCTCAGCCAGGATGAAGCGAGGCGACGCCTCGCTCAGTATGGCCCCAATGAACTCCCCGAGAAGAAGGAGAACCCGCTGCTCAAGTTCCTCGCATCATTCTGGGGGCCGATCCCCTGGATGATCGAGGCGGCAGCGATCCTGTCGCTCCTGGTCCGGCACTGGGCGGACTTCGGCATCATCCTGGTCCTGCTCGTGGTGAACGCCGTCGTCGGGTTCTGGGAGGAGTTCCAGGCCGGCAATGCGATCGCGGCGCTCAAGAAGAAGCTGGCCCTCGCCGCCAAGGTCAAGCGCGACGGCGTCTGGGCCTCGATCCCGGCCCGTGAGCTGGTCCCGGGCGACCTCATCCGCCTGCGGCTGGGCGACATCGTCCCCGCCGACGTCAAACTGCTCGATGGCGACCCGATCGAAGTCGATCAATCGGCCCTGACCGGCGAATCACTCCCGGTCACGAAGAAAGGCGGCGACGTCGCCTATTCCGGTTCGGTCGTGAAACAGGGTGAGATCGACGCCTTGGTCTACGGCACCGGCCCGAACACCTACTTCGGGACGACCGCTCGTCTGGTCGAGGGGGTCGTCATCGCCAGCCACTTCCAGCGCGCCGTCTTGAAGATCGGCGACTTCCTCATCGTCATCGCCGTCGCCTTGGTCCTCCTGATCCTCGCGGTGGCCCTGTTCCGCGGCGACAACCTGATCACCACCCTCCAGTTCGCCCTGGTGCTGACGGTGGCGGCCATCCCGGTGGCGATGCCGACGGTCTTGTCCGTCACGATGGCGGTCGGGGCCCGCATCCTGGCCCAGGGGCAGGCGATTGTCAGCCGGCTGGTGGCGATCGAAGAACTGGCGGGCATGGACGTGCTCTGCTCGGACAAGACCGGCACGCTGACGCAGAACAAGCTGACCCTGGGTGAGCCCTTCACGGTCTCCGGGGCTCCCGCCGAGCAAGTGATCCTCGAGGCGGCGCTGGCCTCGCGCCGAGGACCAGGACTCGATCGACCTGGCGGTGCTCGGTGGCCTGAAGGACGGCCAGGCCGTCACGAGTTACGAAGTCCTGCACTTCCAGCCCTTCGACCCCATCCACAAACGCACAGAGGCCGAGGTCAGAGGCGCCGGACGGGCATCAGTTCAAGGTCGCGAAGGGCGCGCCTCAAGTCATCCTGGACCTGTCTGCCAACGAGGAGCAGGTCCGCCCCGAGGTCACCCGGGCGATCGGCGTGTTCGCCGCCCGGGGTTTCCGTTCCCTGGGCGTGGCGCGGACCGACGATCACGGCGACTGGCAGTTCCGGGGCATCCTTCCGCTGTACGATCCGCCGCGTGAGGATTCCAAGGCGACCATTGAGACCGCTGAGAAGATGGGCGTCCGCGTCAAGATGATCACGGGCGACCAGATCGTCATCGCCCGTGAGATCGCCCGGCAACTGGAGATGGGCACGAACATCCTAGACGCCAGCATTTTCGACCAGACCAAGCATCACGAGGCCGCGGAACTGGACGACGCGATCGAGCGCGTCGACGGCTTTGCCCAGGTCTATCCCGAGCACAAGTATCACATCGTGGACGTGTTGCAGAAGCGGGGCCACATCGTGGGCATGACGGGCGACGGGGTGAACGACGCCCCGGCGCTGAAGAAGTCGGACGCGGGCATCGCCGTCTCCGGCGCCACCGACGCGGCGCGCGCCGCGGCCGACATCGTCTTGCTCACCCCCGGACTCTCCGTGGTGATCGACGCCATCCAGGAGAGCCGGAAGATCTTCCAGCGCATGACGAGCTACGCGATCTACCGCATCGCGGAGACGATCCGGGTGCTCCTGTTCATGACGTTGTCCATCCTGGTCTTCAACTTCTACCCCGTCACCGCCGTGATGATCGTGCTACTGGCGCTGCTCAATGACGGCGCCATCCTGTCGATCGCCTACGACCGGGTGCGCTACTCGGACCAGCCCGAGGTCTGGCGGATGCGCGAGATCCTGGGGGTGGCCTCGGTCCTGGGCCTGGCGGGCGTCCTTGCCTCCTTCGGCCTCTTCTACCTGGGGGAGCGCGTGTTCCGCCTCGACCGGGAGACGATCCGGTCTCTGATGTACCTCAAGCTTTCGGTGGCAGGCCACATGACCATCTTTGCGACCCGCACACGGGGTCCCTTCTGGTCCATCCGGCCAGCGCCGATCCTGCTAGGGGCAGTCGTGGGGACTCAACTGCTGGCGACGTTGATCGCGGTGTATGGAGTGTTCATGGCCCCCATCGGCTGGGAGCGGGCGCTGCTGGTCTGGGGTTACGCGCTGGCCTGGTTCCTGGTCAACGACCGCGCGAAGCTGATCGCCTACCGGGTCTTCGATCCGGAGCAGCATGGCCTCTTGCGCTTGCGTTCGTCCTGACGGCCGGCCACGACCTCCGTCCAAAGCAAGGAGCGACAAACCATGATCGAGATCCTGGAGCGAGATTCCGGAAAAGTCTTCGGCATGAAAGTCAGCGGCTAATTTTTCTCAAGCTTTCAGTTCTTGGACGACCTGGAGCAGCTCGGCCTGTTAGTTAGGGGGAGGGAGCCGGTTCCAGGGGCGTCGGCCCCTGGGCCGTCTCCATCAACTGTCGCGCCAGGTGATGGATCGGCTTGACTACCGCTCCCCCTCGGTCCGCTTGCAAGCGAGGGTGTTTTCATGCGCGGCCAGGGCCAGCATGAGGAACACGAGGTGCCGGAACCTACCAAGCATTGAGGTGGGGGACCATTGGGATGACGAAGATCATGATGCGCAAGCCTCTGAGAAAGAAAAGGCGGCGTCCTCAATTTGAAGGTGACGGAGGCAAGGCTTTGGCCGACGGCAGCCAGATCGTGAAGCAGGCGCCCCCCTCGGAGCGGTTGCAGACGGTCAGGCGGCCGTGCTGTTCCTTGAGGATCTCGGTGGCGAGATAGAGGCCGTAGCCACTCCCTCCCTCCTTGGTCGTGAAGTACGGCTCAAAGATCCGCTCGAGGTTGGCCTCGGGGATGCCCGGCCCGTCGTCGGCGATCTCGATCTGGGTCCAATCTCCTTCCTGGTTGTGACCCTTCCTGAGCTGCACGAAGATGTGGCCCTGGGTCCGCGAGGCGACGAGGGCCTCCCGCGCGTTGCCGAAGAGGTTGAACAGGACCTGGATCAAGCGTCCGGGGTCGGTCCGCGCCGGGGGCAGGTCTTCCGCAGCGCGGACCTGGACGGCGACCCGAACTCCCCTCGGGTCGCTCCCCTTCAAGAACAGGTCGGTGGCCTCACGGACCAGCGGGATCAGGTCCACCGTCTCGAGCATTGCCGGGCCGCTCCGGACGGCCGCCATCAAGTGTTCGAGCCGGACTTGGAGCAGTTGCGTGTTCCTCAGGATCGGTTCGATCCATTGCATGTGGGGATGGTCGGAGCCGAGATGGAACCGCATCAGCTCCGCACTCCCCCGGATCACCGCCAGCGGGTTCCGGATCTCGTGCACGATCCCCGCCGTGAGCCGTCCGACCTGCACCAGGTGCTCGTTGAGGACGGCGACAGTCGCCATCTGGCGATACTGGATCAGTCGCCGGAGCCGCGCCAGGAAGATCGCTCCGGGCGCGTCCTTGGTCACGTAGTCGTCGGCGCCGGCCTCCAACCCCGCCAGGACGTCGGCGTCGTGGTCGCGGAACGTCAGCATGAGCACGGGGATGCTCGCGATCTCGGCGTCGCCGCGGATCGCCCGGCAGACCGAATGGCCGTCGGTGTCGGGCAGGTTCATGTCGAGGACGATCGCGTGCGGCCGGACCTCTCGCGCCTTGACCAGCGCCTCCTGACCCCTGGCTACCTCGTGGACGTGATAGCCGGCCCGGCTCAGGATGGTCCGAAACCGCGCCGATCCGTGGGACTGTCATCGACCATCAGGACCGCACTCATCGGTCGCAACCCCTCTTGATCCGCGTTCGCCCCTCGTCGTCCGGCAGACGGTCGGCGGCCACTCGGTTCCTCGCACCGCCTTGAGGAAAGGATGCACCCGCATTCCTCGTGAGCGGCTCCCTTCGTATAATACTGAATCCGGCATCCGAGCGACACTCACCGGCCGGACTTCTCCGGCGAACCTTCCCCCTCCCGGGGACGTAGGACCCCAAGACGCGTTGCGGGACATTTGTGCGCTCGTCCTGAATCCGGAAGCGAATCCGCATTTTATGAATTTTTCGGGACGAGGGTACGAAAACCACATGAGGCGCCTCGGAGCCTCCGCTGAGACCCATTTCGGCAAGGAACCTATTCGATCATGCCCAGTGCTCTACCCACCCCGCTGGAACTCCTCCGCCTCCCCTTCGAACCCTATCGGAACGTCGCGCCCGCCGAGCTTGAGGACCGGATCCGCGCGATCAAGGCCGAGAAGGGCGAGTCGCTCCTGATCCTCGGCCATCACTATCAGCAGGATGAGGTGATTCAGTTCGCGGACCTCCGGGGCGATAGCTACAAGCTCAGCCAGCTCGCCGCGCGAGAGCAGGAGGTGCCGCGCGATCGTCTTCTGTGGCGTTCACTTCATGGCCGAGACCGCCGACATCCTGTCCCGCCCCGAGGTCGAGGTGTTCCTGCCCGACATGGCCGCCGGGTGTAGCATGGCCGACATGGCCGACCTCGACTCGGTCGAGGCCGCGTGGGCCGATCTGGGCGAGGTGATCGACACCGACGAGCTGATGCCGGTCACCTACATCAACTCGACGGCCGACCTCAAGGCATTCTGCGGGCGGCACGGCGGGATCGTCTGCACCAGCTCGAACGCCCGCCCCGTGCTCGAATGGGCGTTCGCGCAGCGCAAGCGCGTCCTGTTCTTCCCCGACCAGCACCTCGGCCGCAACACCGCGCGGGCGATGGGCATCCCGCTCGCCCAGATGTGCGTCTGGAATCCCCGCGAGCCGCTCGGAGGCAACGTGCCAGGCCTCCTCCGCGACAGCCGCGTCCTGCTCTGGAGGGGCCACTGCTCGGTGCACCAGATGTTCAAGCCGGCGCACGTGGCCCAGTTCCGCGAGAAGTTCCCGGGGATCAAGGTCCTGGTCCATCCTGAGTGCATGATGTCGGTGGTGGACGCGGCCGACCTGGTCGGATCGACCGAGTTCATCATCAAGACGATCGCCGACGCCCCCGCCGGCTCCACCTGGGCGGTCGGCACCGAGTTGCACCTGGTCAATCGCCTGGCGGCCGAGAACCCCGACAAGACGGTCCACTTCCTCTCGCCCATGGTCTGCATGTGCGCGACGATGTACCGGATCGACCTGCCTCACCTGGCCTGGGCGCTGGAGAACCTGGCGCAGGGCACCCCGGTCAACCGGATCCAGGTCCCCGACGCGACGGCCCACTGGGCCCGGGTCGCTCTGGAGCGGATGCTGGAAGTCCACTAACCACGATCCCCCAGAGGCTCTCCGCTCTTCGGGGAGGTGACCAGACACCTTCGACGGGATCGTGAATGAGGCGAGCCCTCGGGAGGGTGAAGATGTCCGACCCCGGCCGCGCCCACCCGCTCCCGAGTACCTGGCGTTGCGGCGCGTGTCGGACGCCGAACCCCGGACACGCGTCCGTCACGCGCTGCCTCCGGTGCGGCGAGTCGCGGCCGGTCCGCCGGATCGAGGCGTTCGGGCGTCGCGGGCGTGTCGTCCTCGGGGCGACGTGGGCCTACGCGGCCCTGGTGCTGAGCGTCCTGACGCTGATCCGGTGGGTCGGGCAGGCCTGGTGGGGGGTGATGCTGCTCTTGTTCCTGCCGCGCTGGCTCTACCTCGGGCCGCTGGTGATCCTGGCCCTGGCCAGCGCCTGGGCCAGACGGCCCTCGCACTGGGCCATGCAAGGGGCGATCGCGCTGGTGGTCGCCGGGCCGCTGATGGGTGTTTCGCTGCCGATCCGGCAACTCTGGAACCCCCGGCCCCAGGGCGTGCGCGTCCGGATCTTGTGCTTCAACCGCGGCCTGGATGGGCTCGATACCGACCGGCTGACCCGCCTGCTCGAGCGAGAGCGGATCGACCTGATCTCCTTCCAGGAGGGGCGGACCTCCAACCCGGCGCTCGACGCCTATCTCTCCCGAGGATGGCACCACGATCGATCGAATTTCCTGGCGAGCCGATTCCCGATCGTCGCCGAGCTGGCCCCCCTCCCCTACGACTCCGCGACCGAGGATCGTTACTCCGCGCGGCTCGCCCGCGCCCGGGTGCGGACGCCCTCGGGAGCCGAGTTCATCCTGGCCTCGGTCCACATGCCGACAATCCGGTTCGGGTTCCACCGGTTTCTGAGCGGAAACGTCGCCGGCCTGAAGCTCCATATCGACTGGTGGGAGCACGAGCTGGAGCGCGTGGTGAGGGGCCTGTCCGAGGTCCGGGGCACGCCGCTCCTCGTCGGGGGCGACTTCAACATGCCCGCCGACCACTCGACCATGGCCACGCTGGCGCCGGACCTGCAGTACGCCTTCGACGAGGCGGGGTGGGGCTATGGATACACCCGGCCGACGGCGTTCCCCTGGTTCCGGATCGACCACATCCTCGCCAGTCCGGAATGGGTCATCACGCGTTGCTGGGTCGGCCCCGACCTGGGATCGGATCACTTGCCTCTGCTTGCCGAAGCCGTCCTGCCTCTCTCGCCCCCGATCGTCGCGCCGCGCGGCGCGATGACCGGTTTCGCCATGCCCGCGGGTCAGAGCAAGACACCTGGAATCATTCTGCCGATTTCGGGCTCTTCTGCCATGGTCGCACCGCGGCAAGTAGAGTAAGGTGGTCGAAGAGCGGTTCGGAAACGTGGGCGGCCGAGAACCCTCGGCCCGGGGAGCATTGTGCGCATCATCAGCCACGCGGATGCGTTCGGGTTCCCAGCGCCGAACGACCGAGGCGATCGACAGCTCAGCTCACCGAACGGCTCAGCCGAAAGTCGGTTGCACCCGCACGGGGCCGTCGCTACCCTTTTGAGGTCGAATTTCCTTGTTTTCGAAGAACGAATTCGGATCAGTGAGTGGATTACCATGTCCTTGATGACTCAGCTCGCGCCCACCGTACCGTCGCATGATATCAACCTGCTGATTCACGCGGATCACTGGAATCCCTTCGGCATCCTCGGCCCCCACGAGGTGTCGGTGGGCAATACCAAGGCACGCATCGTCCGGGCATTCCTGCCCGAGGCACGCGAGGCCTGGGTGGTCGACCTGGATCGGGGCGAGCCCGGCGTCCGGGTCCCGATGGAGCGGATCCACCCCGATGGCCTCTTCGAGTACGTCTTCCACGACCGCTCGGAGACCTTCCCGTACCGCCTGGCGCGTGGAGGATCACGAGGGAAATTCTTCGGAGTTCATCGATGCCTATCAGTTCGGGCCGGTCCTGACCGAATTCGACCTCCACCTGCTGGGCGAGGGGACGCACTACCGCAACTTCGAGCGGCTCGGCGCCCACGTCCGCGAGCACGAAGGCTTCCGGGGCGTCCACTTCGCCGTCTGGGCCCCCAACGCGATGCGGGTCAGCGTGATCGGCAACTTCAACCACTGGGACGGCCGGCGCCACCCGATGCGGACCTGCGGCTCGAGCGGGATCTGGGAGATCTTCATCCCCGACCTCGGCCAGGGTGAGGTCTACAAGTACGAGATCAAGAGCCGCTACCAAAGCTACCTGGTCCAGAAGGCCGACCCTTACGGCTTCGCCGCCGAGCTCCGGCCCAAGACCGCGTCGATCGTCTGGGAGGTCACGAATTTCCCCTGGAGCGACGACGAATGGATGCGGAACCGCGAGAAGACGCAGAGCCTCCACAGTCCGATCGCCATCTATGAGGTCCACCTCGGCTCCTGGAAGCGTAAGGTCGAGGAGGGCTGCCGCTTCCTCAATTACCGCGAGCTGGCCGACGATCTGGTCGAGCACCTCAAGAACACGCATTTCACCCACGTCGAGCTGATGCCGGTCAACGAGCACCCGTTCGACGGCAGTTGGGGCTACCAGCCGGTCGGCTACTTCGCCCCGACCTCGCGGTTCGGCACGCCCGACGACTTCGCCTACTTCGTCGACACGCTCCACCGCAACGGCATCGGCGTGGTCCTCGACTGGGTCCCCGCCCACTTCCCGCGCGACCTGCACGGCCTGGGCTACTTCGACGGCACGCACCTCTACGAGCACGAGGACCCGCGCCTGGGCGAGCACCGCGACTGGGGCACCAAGATCTTCAACTACGGCCGCCCCGAGGTCCGCAACTTCCTCTTCGGCAACGCGCTGTTCTGGCTCGAGCGTTACCACATCGACGGCCTCCGGGTCGACGCCGTCGCGTCCATGCTCTACCTTGACTACTCGCGGAACCCCGGCGAGTGGGTCCCCAACATCCTCGGCGGCAATGAGAACCTGGAGGCGATCGACTTCCTCAAGCGGCTCAACGAGCTCTGCCACCGCGAGCACCCCGGCGTCCTGACCATCGCCGAGGAATCGACGAGCTGGACGGGCGTCTCCCGGCCCACCTACCTCGGTGGCCTCGGCTTCAGCCTCAAGTGGAACATGGGCTGGATGAACGACACGCTCACCTACATGTCGAAGAACCCGGTCTATCGCAAGTACGAGCACGGCATGCTGACCTTCAGCATGATCTACGCCTTCAACGAGAACTTCCTGCTGCCGCTGTCGCACGACGAGGTGGTGCACGGCAAGGGTCGCTGCTCGACAAGATGCCCGGCGACCTCTGGCAGAAGTTCGCCAACCTCCGGCTCCTCTACGGCTACATGTACGGCCACCCGGGCAAGAAGCTCCTGTTCATGGGCAACGAGATCGCGCAGTGGCGCGAGTGGAAGCACGACGAGAGCATCGACTGGCACCTGCTCCAGTGGCGCGACCACCAGGGCATCCTGAAGCTGGTCGGCGACCTGAACGCGCTCTACCGGTCCGACCCCGCGTTCTACGAGGTCGACTTCGAGTGGCAGGGTTCGAGTGGCTGGATCTGCACGACTGGGAGAACAGCGTGCTGGCCTTCCTGCGCCGGGCGAAGGACCCGAACGACTCGGTGGTGGTCGTCTGCAACTTCACCCCAGTCGTGCGCGAGGACTACCAGATCGGCGTTCCCAGCGGGGGCTACTACCGGGAGATCTTCAATACCGACTCCGAAATCTACGGCGGCTCGAACGTGGGCAACGAGGGAGGCGTCTGGGCCAGGCACGAGCCGCACGCGGGGCGGCCCTTCCACCTGTCGCTCAAGCTCCCGCCGCTCGCCGTGATGTACTTCAAGACGCCCGCGTTCTCGTGAGGCCGAATGACGGATGACCGATGGCGAATGACCACTTGAAGAGGTCAGATGCCGGGTGTCTCGACCGAAAACCAGGTCCGGCATCCGGCATCTCTCCTTCGACGTCGGTCATCCAGGACACGATCCCCCTTCCGAGGTTGTCATCTTCTGCCGCCCCGAATCGGCTTCGTTCGGCGCCCGCGCCGTTGGGTTCGTTCGGCACCGGACCGATTGGACGCGGTTCGAAGTGAGGGACTGTCAGGAAATCAATTGAACAGGCAGGCTGTCTTGGGTGGCTGGGGTCTCGTCTTCGAGGAGCCGCTGACGATTCCTGGTGTACTTGGCCTGATCAGGGTTTCCAGCAGGCCGTAAAGGTTCCGCTCGATCTGCTCGCCCAGCACGAAGCGGTGGTTCCGGGGGAAGCGGCTCGTGTGATTGCAGGACCAGAGGATCAGGTCGTAGGTCTTGGTGATCACGATCAATTCCTGGTCTTCTTTCATGGACTTTGTCAAGAAGGATGGTATAATTCATTAGCTCAGTTGAGTTTCAACGTAATATTTCTACACTGGTAAACATTGTCATGCCCGAAACCGTGATCAGCACGTTGAATCAGATCATGGTTGACTGCCAAATTGGCAGTCAAGGCCAATTTTTCGGGTCCGACCCGGCTTCGCCGGGTCGCTGTTTTGTGATGAAATATAGAAATCAAAATATCAAAATTAAAACGGGAGTTGTAAAGAAGTAAAGTGGATCAGGGATAAGTCCTGGCGGGGCGGAAACCGTAGTTGATGAGCCGGTACGACGGCCGGTTCCCGTTACGGCTCGCCGAGCGGACGTACCGCCGGACGATTGATGAACGCCCCGCCCCGAAGGAGACGAGGGTTTATTTCATTTATAGATTCTGATATGTTTATGATATCACTATACAATCCTTCCTTCCCCGGCCTGAGAGCGTTCATCCTGTCCTGACACCATTCAAACACGTTCCCCAGCATGTCGAACAACCCCAGATCATTCGGCAACAGGCTACCACACGGCCAGGCATGCTCCTGACTGTTTGCCATCTGACGCGCATATTTGTCGAGCAGATCCGTCGAGAGGCCAAAGTAACGGCTCGTCCTCGTACCTGACCGGCAGGCGTATTCCCATTCCGCCTCGGTGGGCAGGCGATAGCCAGTCCGCTGCAACACATCGGCGGGGATCGTCACCCCCTTGGCATTCTTATCCGATGTGTTGGTTTCGTAGCACCACTGGTCCTTCGGCAAACCTTCCTGCTCGCTGAGCCAGTTGCAGTAGGTGGTGGCACCATACCAGTCGACCCCGATCATCGGTCCGCCCGGATCAGGACTGTAACGTTTCAGGTAGATCGGGTCCAACCCGAACTCGTCGTTGGTCCGTACAAACCTCTGAAACTGCTCGACCGATACTTCCTTGGCGGCGATGGCGAACCGTCTGGGTATTTTCATCTGGCGAGGAACCTCGCCCCCGGCGAACCGATCGGGCTCGCTCGGCGGCGAGCCCATGCGAAACTCGACCGGACCCTCGATCACAACGAAGGTCTGGCCCTGACCGTTCACGTACCAGCGGCGTTCGGCCCGGTCCTTCCCTCGCAACGCATCATCCTTCTGCTTGAGCCGCTGGTGCTGGTTCCACTGCCGCAGGGTCCACTCCGTCGCCCCGTGGATGCCAGCATCGGGATCGGTCTCGAACAGGTCGAGCAGCGTGTTGATCACAGTGTCCCGTTCCTCGGGGAGAAGACGCTCCGTACCATACTGCCCGAGTGCCAGGATCAACGCACGCCGCTTCGAGTTCTCGGTGTTGAATAGGATCGCCTCCATTAGCTGCTGCCCCTCGGCAGGCGTGGGCTTGGCGACCGGTTTGATGCGGTCGAGTTCGGCGGCAATCATCCTCGGATCAGCCCCCAGTGGCTTCAGCCAGTTGAGGATGTAGCTGCGGAGCCGGGGATCGGGACGGTGCTCCAGCTTGGGCCAGACGGCATCGGCATGCCCTAGTCGGACCAAGGCGACCGCCGCCCGGGCCTGCCGCTTGGCCAGATCTTCCTTCTTTTCTTCGGGTCCGCTGGGTGATGGTTTGGCTAACTCTGCTTTCAGGAGACTCACGGCATGATCTGGGTGGTTCCTCAGTCTCTTGAAAAGATCGGCAAACTGGCTCTCCTCCGAGTCCATCAACAGGTCAGCCAGTTGGTTCGGATCGTCGGAAGCGTAGTCGGCGAGGATGGTCGTGGCGAAGTGACGTTCGCTCTCGGATCGCCTGGTGTCCCGGAAGATCGACGCCAGAGGAGTCAGGAGTCGCTTCCGGACGGGTCGCAGGGTCTCGATCAGCGTTGAGTAATCACCGGGGTTCTTGTTCACCGTGGTCAGAAATTGGTCGGTGATGAACGGGGAGACGGTGCTCCAGCTTTCCTTGTCCCGGGCGGAATCGGTGATCGCCAGGGCACAAGCCGCACGAAAGCGTTTCTCCGGGTCGGCCTGCGGATTCTCCAGCAAATTCCAGAGCCGCTTGTCCATCCCCTTGGTGTGCTTCTCCAAGATCCCCCAGATCACCGGCAATTCGACGGGCGAGGCCGCCAGGAGACGGTCGTAGAGAGACTCGGCCTGTTTTTCGTCGTCGGGCAGCAGTGCGAGGCTTGCGAGGCTGGCACGGAGATGCGGACCTTTCTCCTTGTCGGTACCCGACAACAGCCTGGAGAGGGGACGACCG
This sequence comes from uncultured Planctomycetaceae bacterium, assembly GCA_963803395.1. Lineage (GTDB taxonomy): Bacteria > Planctomycetota > Planctomycetia > Isosphaerales > Isosphaeraceae > JAFANO01. The sequence continues at coordinate 78,807 of CAWDND010000117.1, read as the reverse complement.
GCCCAACGGCGGTAACCCTTGAGTTGTTTGATGATTGCCGGGACATCCTCCGTGCTGGCGGTCTGCAACGACTCGACCAGCGCCTCGGCCCGCAGGTTGACATAACCCTCGATCCCGCCCCAGGTGCCGAGGGCGATCAGGACCGCCAGGCCAAGTCCCCGGAGGCCGTATACCCGTGCCGCCCGCCGCATCATCCGCCGCTGGGGATCGGCCCAGTCCTTGCGACGGGTCAGCACCCGGATGTTCGCCCATTCCCAGGCCGAGGGCAGGTGCCGGTTTTCCGGCTTGGCGTTCCACAGCGCCGCCCTTTCGGCCAACCTCAGCTCCGCCCGTCCCTGCCGGGTTTCACGCTGCTTCCGGGTCAGCCACTCCCGCAAGGAGTGGACCAGGTAATCGTGCGTCAGTTGGTAATACCGCTCGCCGCTCGGGATGGTGGATTGTCCCTCGCCTTCGTCGGTCGAGCCCTCGGGATCGGTCGGGGTGATCAGGCGCAGCTCGAGGTCGAGGATGCGGGTCAGCTCGTCGAAGTCCCTGGGACGGTTCGCATAGCCGGTGGCGTCCCGTAGGTCCGCTTCTGATCGCATCTGGCCCTTGATGTCGGAGCTGCTCTGGGGCAAGAGGGCTTTCAGGACGGCCTGCGCGGCCTTCTGGTGCTGGCGGTGCTTTGGGTTCGCCTGGGCTGAACCGAATGTTTCCTCAAGAAACGTGACACCGACGCCTTCCGCACCGCCGACCTCCCGCAACGTCGCCGGGGTCCAGGGCTTCCCCTTGACCATCTCGGCGAACAGGGCCAGACGCACCGAGACGATCTTGCCGTCCTGGGCGAGTCCCGCGACGGCTTGGTCGAGGAACTCCCGTTGATCTTTCGTGAGGTCATCGAGGTCGCCTGGCAATGTTCCGAATGCCTGGCCGAAGGAGGTCAGCACTTTTTTCGAGTGCCGGAGGTCGAAGAGATCGACGACGGCGAAGTTCTGCCCCTGATGCAGCTCGACCCCTTGTTCCCCCATGAAGCGGAGCAGGGCCATCGAGAAATCGTCCCTCACCAGGACGATGGCTTGAGCCCGGTTGCCGTCGCAATGCCGCAGGGCTTGCACCAGCTCCGTATCCTCTTCCATCCGCTTCGCATGGAGCCATTGCTCGAATTGGTCGATCACGAGCAGGACCTTCTTCGCCCCGTCGCCGCTTCTTTCTTTCACGGCGATCAAAGAGTTCTGGAGATCGAGATCAGAGGGCAGGTCGGGGTCGTGCTTCCGCAACCCCCGGAGCAGACGGGCTTCGGTCTCCTGGGCCGTCGCCTCGATGTAGATGGGAACCACCGACTTGGAGAGTCGAGGCAACAATCCAGCTTTAACCAGAGATGACTTGCCGCAACCGCTCGGGCCGAAGACCACGCCGACGCGGAAGGTCTGATCCGGGTCCATCTCCTCGATCCGAACCTTCCAGAAGTGGAGGGATTCGGGGAGCCCGTCCGCACGACGCGGGCCGGGCAGCAACTCCAGGAAGAAGTCGGCGTCGTGCTCGTCGAACGATCGCAGGCCCTTCGGGACGATCTTGATCGGCCTCGAACCCTTCGGGGATTCGCCCGACCCGTTAGGGAAGGGTTTGCGTTGACTCAAAGACAGCTCGCCTCTCGGCGTGAGCTGGGCCGTATACCGGTCGGTCAGCCGTACCAGTGAGACGAGCCCCCCGCCCTCCAAGACCTCCAACGCCTTCCTGACATCCTCCAAGCTGAGCTCAGTCCGACCGGCGATCTCGACGTCATGAACGTGACCATAAGGGTCCTTGGGCAGGTCGAAGCATGCTTTCAGTACCATGTCCTCGATACCGGACCGCATCGTCGTTCTTCCTCAAAAGAAGCTCTCGCCGAGGATCGCGTCGCACCGCCGCTTCATTGACGACAGAGCGACGTATCATTAAGCTCGATTCCGTGCAGTCTACCTGCTCGATGACATCGGGGCCACAGACTTCCCTCGCCGCGGACGGAGAGGCGGCAACAAACGGTAGAGGTTGAGACGATGGCCAAACTGTTTGGCGCTCAGAAGATGGTCTTGCAGGCGATCCTGAACGCCCAGGGCGAGACAACCCACTACATCGACGACTCAAGGCTCGCCCAGGCAACCCAGATCGCCATGAGCGACCTGAGGAACTGGCTCCTGACGCTCGATGAGGAGGAGTACGTCGATCTTGCTCTCACGAACAACGGTCTCAGCGCCTCGATCACGCCGAAAGGGCGGCTCACGCTCGGGATCTTCCGTCCCTTCCCTTCAACCCCGGCTCAGGCCCCGGAACCGGCGCGATCCCGCACCCGAACCGGGCGTGAGAAAGCCCTGGTCGTCGGGGTCGGCGACTACCCCTCTCCCATCCCGAAGCTCCCTGCGGTCGCCAACGACGTGCGGGAGATCGCCACGCTCTTGGCGTCCGAAAGGAGCGAGTTCCCGGTCCAGAACGTCAGAAGCCTCATCGATCAGCAGGCCACCCGGCAGGCCGTCCTGAATGCGTTCGAGACCACTTTCCGGGATGTCCAGCCCGATGACGTGTTGTTCGTCTACATGGCCGGTCACGGGGCCGTCGTGCAGGATGACTATTTCTTTGTCGCCCACGACACCCAGTCTGATCAATTGATCACGACGGGCGTCCCCCTCACGAGGATCAAGGCATCCTTCGACACCTCACCAAGTCAGCGGCTCTTCCTCTGGCTGGACTTTTGTCATAGTGGAGGAATTCTCGCACGTGATCTCGGCGGCGTGCCCGACGACCGAGTGGTGATCGAGCGGACTCTGAAGGTCGTCCAGGGTCAGGGCAAGCTGATCATCGCGGCTTGTACTCCGGCTCAGTACGCCTGGGAGTCTCCCGCTGTCGGGCACGGCTTGTTTACCGCTGCATTGCTTCGGGGCTTGAAAGGCGATGCGACGCACGCCGGCGAGGTGACGGCCAACTCGCTCTTCGACTTCATCGACCGGCAGATGGGCAGCGACAGGCAAAGGCCGATGATGTTCGGCCAGATGACCGGGCGGGTCGTTCTGATGCACCATGCATGAACCGTGTCTATAAAATCAAGCGAGTGCCTGTTGAAATATTCATATTGAAAAAATGATCGAGCCTAACTTCTCGAACCGAGGGTCTGGGAAGTCGAGCCCGCCGGCCCGCACGTCCAGAATCCGGGTCTTCGTCGGATGCCGTGTCAGACCGTTGTCGGTTGCCAGCGACCCTTTGGCCTCTGTCATTTCAAGACCCGGATGGTTCCTCGACGAAATCTTCGAGGCGGAGGGTGGTCTTGGGTCCGCTCGCCTTGACTTTGGCGGGCGCGGGCGCTTCGGGGGTGCGGATCATCTGGGGGATCAGCTCGTCGATGGCGACGTCCCACTGCATCTGGCCGATGGCGACGACGGCGGTCTTCTTGCGGGGGTCGAGCTTGACGACGCGGCCGGGGCGGTCGTAGCCGAAGCGGGGGACGACGACGCGGTCGCCGGGCTGGAGCCGGGCGCGGGCCTCGGCGAGGCGGGCGTCGTTCTCGGCCTGGCGTCTGGAGGTCGGCCGAGCCGCTGGTTGAGCGCCTCGCGGCTCCGCTCGGCCTCGGCCTGGGCCGCCAGGGCCGCCTGGCGGGCGTCCTCGGCGTCCTTGCGGAGCTTCTGGACGACCTCCAGCTCGGGGAAGCCGCTGGCCCCGCGCCTGCTCCAGGTAGCGGCCGGCGCGGGCGACGAGGTGCTCGGGGAGGTTCAGCCGGCGGGCGATCTGGAGGCGCGTTCGACTGGCCGATGTCGCCGATGTGCAGCCGGTACAGCGGCCGCAGCGTCTCCAGGTCGAACTCGACCGCCGCGTTCTCGGCGCGGGGGTTCGAGAAGGCGTAGGTCTTCAGGTCGCCGATGTGCGTCGTGACGATCGCCCGGCAGCCGATGCTGTCGAGCTCGTCGAGGATCGCCCGGCCGAGCGCGGCCCCCTCGGCGGGGTCGGTGCCGGCCCCCAGCTCGTCGAGCAGGACGAGCGAGCGCTCGGTCGCCTTGCCCAGGATCTCCGAGACCCGGCGGATGTGCGACGAGAAGGTCGAGAGCGACTGCTCCAGGCTCTGCTCGTCGCCGATGTCGGCGAGCACCTCGTCGAAGATCGGCAGTTGCGACCCCTGGTGCGCGGGGATGTGCAGGCCCGCCTGCGCCATGACCGCCAGCAGGCCCACCGTCTTCAGCGCCACGGTCTTCCCGCCGGTGTTCGGCCCGGTCACGACCAGGATCTGGAACCGGAGCCCGAGGTGGACGTCGATCGGCACGACGGTCCTCGGCTCGGCGGCACGGGAGGCTGGCGGCGGCTCGGGCGTCAGCTCCTCGCCTTCGCCCGAGGGCTGGCGATCGGGCGGGCGACGGGCGGGGCAGGGCCGGCTCGCCGCGGAAGAGGGCTTCGAGCAGCGGGTGCCGCGCCCCCCGGAGCACGAGCCTGCCCTCCTGGTTGAAGTCGGGGGGCGACATCCGGTAGTCGAGGCTGTAGCGGCCGCGCGCGAAGATCAGGTCGAGCTCGGCGAGGGTCTCCAGGCTCCCGAGCAGCGAGTCGGCCACCTGGCCCACCTGGCGCTGAGCCAGCGGAGGATGCGGCGGATCTCCTTGGCCTCGCGGGCGCGGAGGAACGAAAGCTGCGCCGACTGCTCGGCGATCGCCTGCGGCTCGATGAAGACCGTCTCGTTGCTGGCGCTGGTCCGGTGGACCGACCCCTGGATCTCGCCGCGGTGCTCCTTGGCGATCGGCAAGACGTAGTGGTGGCCGACCATCGTGAAGTTGGGGTAGCGGAGGATCCGCCTCAGCTCGGGCGACCGGAGCATCCGGCGGAGCGTCTCCTGGATGCGCTCCTCGACCTGCCCGATCTCGCGGCGGATCGCCGAGAGCTTGCGGCTGGCGGTGTCGAGGATCTTGCCCCGGCTGTCGAGGCACCCCTCGATCGCGTTGACGACCCCCGAGAACTCGCCGACCCCCTGCTTGAGTCCGCCCGAGCCGGGGGAACTCGTCGCCGATCCGGCCGAGCCAGCGGTCGAGGTTGCCGATGGCGCGGAGCGTCTCGACCGCCTGGGCCAGCTCCTCGGCGTCGAGCGTCGCGCCGACCTGGGCGCGGCGGACCTGCGGGCCGGATGTCGTGCAGGCCGCCGAACGGGGGCGTCAGCCCCGCGGCGAGCGCCTCGGCCATCTCGGTCGTCAGCGCCTGGCGGTCGCGGATCTCGCCCGGGTCGCGGCTCGGCTCCAGCCGCCGCGCCGCCTCCTTGCCCAGCGAGCAGGCCGCGCGCGCGGCGACCAGGCCGCGGATCTTGTCGAATTCCAGAAGCTCCAGCGTATGTGTATCCATGACCCCTCACCGCGCCCGGCGGACCTCATGGCCGCATACCCCGACCCCTGTGCGACACGGCCCGAGCGACCTGGGTTCGCCCTGAGCCATTATCGCACGTCGCGGGCCAATTCGGCCATGTCGGGTTCGTGCACGTTCACCAAAGCGTCGATGCAAGGGAGCCGAATGGTCTGGCTGGGGTCTGTCTGCGGACCGGGGCCCAAAGGCGGACCCCTCGCCTGCCGACCTTCGAGCCTCGTGCGGCGTGAGGATCAACGCCGCATGGCGGAAGGAGCCGTCGCGGTGGCAGGAGCTGTCGAGGCCGCAGAGGCCGGCGAGGCCGTGCGAGCCGTCGAGGGGGCGGGGGTCTGCGAGGCGACCTGCGATTGAAGGTATTTCCGCCAGGGGCCGGGCTCGACCCCGAAATCTTCGCCGGTGATCGCCCGCAGCGCATTGAGCGAGGCGAGGCGGACGGCCGGGTCGTCGTGCTCCATCCCGTCGACCAGCACCTGCTGATCCGCGGGTCGCTCCGCCTTCAGCTCGCCCAGGCCCTCGATGGCGGCGATCCGGCAATCCTCCAGGGTGTCCACGGTCATGACGCGGGACAGGACGGTCGCGTCCTCGGGCCGGCCGACCTTGCCGAGAGCGCGGCACGCCTGCGTGCGGACCATCCCCTCCGGGTCGCTCACCGCCTTGATCAACGCCTGCCGCGCCGCGGGCCTGCGCAGCTCGCCGAGCGTCCGGCAGATCACGGCGCGGGACGCGACCGGCTCGCGCCCCTCCTCGCAGCTTGCGCGACCAGGACCTTCGGGCCTCGGCCTTCTGCTCCGCGCTGTCGTAGCACTTCGGCGACGCGAGCTTGGAGTAGGCGAGGAAGCGGATGTTCGGGTCGGGGTCCTCCCGGATCCTGCGCATGAAGGTTGCCGCCGTGGTCCCGATCGAACCCGAGACAACCCGGCAGACAGGCCACCAGGAGTCGACAGATCGGCCGAGCATCCGCCAGCCGAGTTGCGACGTGTCGGAAACGTGCCATCCATGACCGTTCGACCTTACCCCACGGACCCGGTGGGTTTGAACTGTCCGTGATCGTCGAATCGCGGGAGATGAGGCCCCTGCCGCTCCCGGCTCCAGGGAGGCATCGGTGACTTCAAGGCGGCGGGGCATCTTAGTCGGATGGGCCGAACGGCCAAGGCCAACTCGCGACGCGACGACGGCCGCGCCGGTGGCGAGCCCGGCCGGCGGGATATGATGGACGCCGGGAAGAATGACCCCCGCAATCCACGACGCGCCAGAGGAAACCTTCGGATGCCCGAGAGCCTGAACCGCCGCACGTTCCTGTCCGTCAGCGCCGCCGCAGCCTGGCGCGCCACGGCGATCGGGCGCCGCGCCCCCCCGGCCGGTCGGGCCGCACCGCCCCGTGGTCGATCTCCAGCGCCAACGGCCTGCGCGCCGTCGAGAAGGCCATGGAGCTGATCAAGGCCGGCGCCGACCCGCTCGACGCGGCGATCGAGGGCGTGGCGATCGTCGAGGCCGACCCCGAGCGACCACACCGTGGGCTACGGCGGCATCCCCAACGAGGACGGCGTCGTCGAGCTCGACGCGGCGGTCATGCACGGGCCGACCCACGGCGGCGGCGCGGTCGCCGCGCTGCGCAACATCATGCACCCCGCGGCCGTCGCCCGGCTGGTCATGAAGCGGACCGACCACTGCCTGCTCGTCGGCGAGGGCGCCCTGAAGTTCGCCCGTGCGCACGGCTTCCCCGAGGTCGACCTGCTCACCGACGAGGCCCGGCAAGATCTGGCTCCACTGGAAGGAGACCAACGGCAAGGACAGCGACTGGATCGCCCCCCCGACGCCGAGCTCGACCCGGCCGTCCGCGAGTTCTTCGGCAGCCGCGAGCACGGCACGATCCACTGCTCGGCGCTCGACACGCACGGCGACCTCGGGTGCGTCACGACGACCTCGGGCCTGTCTTACAAGATCCCCGGGCCGCGTCGGCGACTCGCCGATCCTGGGCGCGGGCCTCTTCCTCGACAACGAGGTCGGCTCGGCCGGCTCGACCGGACGGGGCGAGGCCAACCTGCTGAACCTCTCCAGCCACACGATCGTCGAGGGGATGCGCCGCGGCCTCGCGCCCAAGGACGCGGCCGCTCGAGGCCTGCAAGCGGATCGTCGCCACGAACCGCAGACCCCGCGCCTCCGCGACGCGAAGGGGCGGCCGAACTTCGAGGTGAAGTTCTACTGCGTGACCAAGGACGGCCGCTTCGCCGGCGCGAGCCTCTGGGCCGGCGCCAGGATGGCCGTCCACGACGGCGACGCCGCCCGCCTGGTCGATTGCACGTCGCTCTATGACGAGCCCCGCCCTGCTGACTGCTGAAAGGCAGGCCACCCGCAACGCCGCCCGCCTCCTGACCCGAGAGGGGCGGGGCCGTGATCCCTGATGAGAGAGCGACCAGGAACGACCCCAATCTCGTCGCACCCGCTGATCAGGCGCCGAGGACTCGTCGAGGCCGAGGTGCTTCTCGCCGGCCTTCGAGACGTGGTAGCGGATGTGCCGCTCTGCTTGTCCTTCGCCCCTTCTTGATCAGCTTCTTATCGACCAGCACTTCGATCGATCTTCTGCTCGGCCTTCTTGGTCGTTCGGATACCCCGTCTCCTTGGTCGCCCGAGATCGCCTTGAGGAGCTCAAGCTGGCGCTCGGTCAGCTTGATCGGTGCGGCCTTCTTGGCCGCCACTTGGGAGCGGCCGCTTGGGAGCAGCCGGCTTGGCAGCCACCCCGACCTTCGGCGTATCGGCCTTCGGCGTCGTCTCCGACGCGACCTTCTGGGACCGAGGCCGACGCCTTCTTCGCAGCCGAGGCTTCTTCGGCGCTTGGCAGCGGCCTTTGTTTGGGAGGCCGTCTCACCGCGCGTCTTCGTCGTCTCTTTCTTCTTCACCGCCATCGCTTCAAACCCTCACTGAAAGGAGAATGACGTCGACAAGGACCGGTACCAAACCACCGGAGTCTCTCCTGCTTAACGAACTATATCACGAACGGGAAGTCGGAGATGGATCGATCGCCCTTGTGTTCCCGAGCCTTTCGTGGAAAACAGCCGCGAAACGAGGCATGAAATTTATTATTTTTATTATTATTATATTTCTCTGAAATAATATGCATTTATCGTAAATTAAAATCTCGTGGTATCGATTCTGACATGTCATTTTTTCCGGGTTTTCCGAGGTATTGCGGCATGACCACCGCATTGGCGAGGACAACCTCATAAAAATTTAGGGCGGAAACCCACACCCTTCAGGGGTGGAGAAAGCCCGTGTCTCCTTGTGTTGAGAAGAAGAAACATCCTGGTTAAGGACATTTTCGCGGATGTGCCCTTCTTTCAGCGAGCGTCGAGGCGACCATGCGACATTGATGGCCTCGAGCGAGCGAGGACCATCGTGATCAGCTATATATATTAATATAACAGAAACATCAAGTACTATAAATTTGCAATTTTCGATTTATTTGCAGCATATCAATGTTTCGTGTGGACCGCAATTCGATGCCGACTCGCCTCGGGGCGGGACGCGGTCGGATGCGTCTCGTGTCGCATTGCCTCCCGTCTCCGCCTCGATGCCCCTCTGGCTCAGCGTCCTCGATCACCTCTTGCATCGCGCGGACCTCGTCGCCATAATCAAGTGAACAAAATGTCAGAACCAAGCGTTCATCGAGAAAGGAGGGGGTCGCCGGTGATCACGCAGATTCGAGGCATCCTGCGGGCGGTGGACGAGGAGGAGCTGACGCTGGCGGTCGAGCCGTTGGAGCTCGAGGTGCTGATCCCCGAGCACACGCGGCGGCAGCTCCAGGCGAGGCTGGGCGAGCCGGTCGGCGCTGCACACCATCTTCTACATCGAAGGGAACGCGATGGGGGGCGGATGATGCCCCGGCTGGTCGGGTTCCTCGTCGCCGATCGACCGCGAGTTCTTCGAGATCTTCTGCTCGGTCGACGGCGTCGGCGTCCGCAAGGCGCTGCGGGCGATGGTCCGGCCGGTCCGCGAGCTGGCGCGGACGATCCAGGACCAGGACGTGAAGATGCTGGCGACGTATCCGGGGATCGGCGAGGCGACCGCCGAGCGGATCGTGGCCAAGCTGCGCCGCAAGGTCGGCAAGTTCGCGCTGATCGTCAGCCCAGCCGCGGCGGCCGAGGCGCGTGCCGCCGAGGCCAACGGGCATGCCGAGAACGCCGAGCCCGACGTGATCCGCGACACGTACGCCGCGCTGCTCTCGGTCGGGCACACCGAGAGCCAGGCCCGCCAGGCGATCGACCGCGTCCTCGCCGGCAAGAAAAAGTTCAAGAGCGTCGCCGATATGATCGATGCGATCTACCAGCAGACATCGATAGGAGCAATTGAGGTCGTCACGCTCGAGCCGGTGAGTCGGGTTGAGTCGAAACCTCGGGGGCGAGGTCCCATGCGAGAGCCGATCATCAAGGGACGTGCCGGGCGAGCGCACCGGATCGACACCGCCGCGGGACGAGGCCGCCCGGCCGACCCGTTGGACGAGAAGCTCCGCCCGCAGCGGCTGGCCGAGGTCATCGGCCAGCGCAGCGTCGCCGAGCGGCTGGCGATCGCGCTGGAGGCGGCCAAGAAGCGCGGCGAGCCGCTGCCGCACATCCTCTTCGACGGCCCCCCGGGGCTGGGCAAGACGACGTTCGCCACCGTCCTGCACAACGAGCTGGGCGTCGAGCTGAACATCACCAGCGGCCCCGCGCTCGACAAGAAGATGGACGTCATGCCCTACCTGACGAACGCCTCGGAGGGCTCGATCCTCTTCATCGACGAGATCCACCGCCTGCCCAAGACCGTCGAGGAGTTCATCTACCCGGTCATGGAAGACTTCCGGGTCGACGTCGTGCTGGGCGAGGGGATGTCGGCCGCGGACGATCAACCTGCCGCTCAAGAAGTTCACGATCATCGGCGCCACCACCCGCAGCGGCATGCTCTCCGGCCCGCTCCGCGACCGCTTCCACATGCACGAGCACCTGGAGTTCTACGACGTCGACGACCTGGCCCGGATCATCGCGGTCAACGCCGCGAAGCTCCGGACGACGATCACCGCCCGAGGCCGCGCTGGGAGCTGGCCCAGCGGAGCCGGGGGACGCCCCGCCTGGCCAACGCCCGGCTGCGCTGGGTCCGCGACTACGCGACCGCCCGCGCCGACGGCCAGATCACCCTGCCGATCGCCCGCGACGCCCTCGACATGCAGGAGGTCGACACCGAGGGCCTCGACAAGCAAGACCGCCGCTACCTCGAGACGCTGATCCGCGTCTTCCAGGGCGGCCCGACCGGGGCCGAGGCGATCTCGGCGCGACCATGAACGTGGCCGTCGACACCCTGACGGACGAGGTCGAGCCCTACCTGCTCCGCCGCCACTTCATCGTCCGGACGCCCCGCGGCCGCCGCGCGACCCCGGCGGCCTATCGCCACCTGGGCCTGCCGCGAGCCGCCTCCCGAGCCCGAGCTGAGCCTCTTCGACCAGCGCCGGCTGTTCGAGTGAGCGAAAACCAGGCAGTTCCATGACCGTAAGCCACCACCGAAATGCGTGAAATGGGCGGAGATCCGGCCCCTGGAGGGAGCACCTCGAGGAGACCGCCCGTAGGGTAGGGATTGAAAATCAGAGGCCGATCGGCCGGGTGGTGCGCGCATAATCGGTCGCGGACCGTCGCCACCCGGGTTGATCGGGCGGCGGCACGACGACGATCAGGTCCACGCCGAGCGCATCGCACCGGTGCAGCACGATGTAGAGGTCCTGAGTCGCCACTTCCGGCGTGGCGAGTTCGAAGCGGTGCGAGAGCGAGGCGGGGAGGGCGGGCAGCACGTGCTCGCCGACGACGATGAGCGCGGCCCGTCCTGGCCATGCGAGGCCCGCCAGTTGGCGGGGCTCCTCGACCCGGACGGATCGTGTCCGGGGCGCGTAGTGGATCGCCATCTGGCCGGGGCTCGCGGGCCGGTCGGTCGGCGGATCATCCACCGACTCATGGACGCAGAGCCCCTCGCAGGCATGCGCGATCCCTTCGGCGAGGATCGGGCCGGGGCGGAGCATGCGCGGCGGCCTCGAGGTCAGGTCCACGACGGTCGATTCCAGGCCCAAGGCCGTCTGGCCGCTGTCGAGAATCAGGTCGATCCGACCGTCCATGTCCTGAAGGACATGCGCGGCGAGGGTCGGCGAGATCCTCGTCGATCGGTTCGCACTGGGGGCGGCGATCGGCCGCCCGACGGCCTCGATCAGGCGCCGGGCGATGTTCATGCGCGGGATGCGGACCCCCACGGTCTCCCGACCCGCGGTCACGAGATCGGGGATCCGCTTCGAACGGGGGAGAACGAGGGTCAGCGGGCCCGGCCAGAACCGAGCCGCCAGTCTCTGCGCCGAGTCCGGCCACGCGGCGACGCACGAGCGGACCATCGGCAGGCCGTCGGCATGGACGATCAGCGGGTTGAATGCCGGCCGGCCCTTCGCCTCGAAGATTTGGGCGACCGCCTTGAGGTCGGTCGCGTCGGCCCCGAGGCCGTAGACGGTCTCGGTGGCGAAGGCGACAAGCCCCCCCCGACGGAGGATCTCGGCGGCCTCACTCAGGACCGCCGGGTCCGGCTCGTGAGGATCGACTGGGATGATGCGCGTGGTCCGAGGCATTGGGCGAGAGGGGATGGGAAGAGAGAATACTATCATCTTCCCATTCCCGATGGAGGTTCCTGGCGTTCAAGTCAGTGGTTTTCGAGCAAAGGGGTCGGGCTCGCCTTGAGTCAGCCGCTCCTGATACGCCCCTACCAACGCCGCGTAATCGGCCTCGCGGCGGTCGTAGAGCCGGCGGAGGGGACGGGGGGCATGCCGCGCCAGGGCGTAGGCGGTCAGCAGGGGCAGCGCGATCGTGCTATCGGTATAGCAGGTCACCGAGTCGGGCAGGCGGTCGGGATCGACCTTGCCCCAGGTCATCGCCTCGCTCGCCGTCGCGCCCGAGAGGCCGCCGGTGTCGGGCCGAGCGTCGGTGACCTGCAGGAAGTAATCGTGGCCGCTTTCGGCCAGGCCCAGGACTTCCTGAATCTGCGGCTCGGTCTGGAGGATGAAGTTCTTGGGGCTGCCTCCGCCGAGGATCAGGACGCCCGACTTGCCGCCGTTACGTTTCGCGTTGTAGACAAGGGCCGCCGTCTCGTTGACGTCGCGGAGCGGGTCGATCTGAAGCCGGCCCCCTTGCAGGCTCATCGCGGCCAGGTTCATCCCGATCGAGCTGTCGCCGGGGCTCGAGGTGTAGATCGGGACCGCGGCTTCAGAGGCAGCGGCCAGGAGACTGTTGGCCGGACGGCCCAGCGCGGCCGCCCGACCGTGGAGATAGCGGCCGACCTCGTAATGGAACTCGGCGGTCCCCATCGGCCGCGCGAACGCCTCGTCCTGGATCAGCTCGCGGTAGAAGGCGTCGGTGTCGAGCAGCGTCTTGTAGTCGAAGACGATGTCGTAGATCCGGATGATGTCGTTCTCGCGAAGGGCGAAGTCGTCGAGGTTCGGCCGGCTCTGGTGCAGCGGCAGGTCGAGCGCGTAGTGCGTGTCGTGGTAGAGGTTGGCGCCGGTCGAGACGATCCAGTCGACGAACCCCGCCCGGAGCAGTGGGATCAGGCAGCTCATCCCGAGTCCGGCCGGGGTCAAGGCGCCCGAGATCGTCAGCCCGACGGTGCAGTCGGGCTCGAGCATCTTCCGGGTAAAGACCTGGCAGACCTCGCGGAGTCGCCCGGCGTTGTAGCTCAGGAAGGCCTGGTCGATCAGGTCGGCGGCGAGGTCGGCCCCCGTCACCGCGGGCGGAGCGATCCGACGCTGACTGACCTGGTGCAAGAGATCCATTCAAAGTCTCTCCCCGTTCAAGGCAATAGGTCCAAACCAGTCGGAATTCCGGGTCTTCTGGACGCCTGCCCTCGGGGAGGATCGCTGCCAGACCAGCGTCTCTTCCGGGAATGAGCCAGCGAGAAAACCTCGCATCTACCCCGACCCACCGCCAGGGCACGGCTCCGCAACGCGTACGGTCCCCTTCGATAAAGTATGGAATTCTGGGGCGTGCTTCAAGCCCACCCACGCCGCCTCGCGCGAATGCGCGGCCGGCCGCAGGGCGATCGCGAAGACCTCGTCGAGCGTGTCCACGCAATGGAATCCCGAAACGTCGCGGACTGTCTCGGAGAAGTCTTCCAGGTCGGCCTCGTTCTGTCGGGGCAGGATGACCTGGGTAATTTCGGGGAAAATCACGGTCCCTCGGAGGGGCAGGACAGGCATCGTCAAGTGGTCCGCCATGAGATCGATCCAGTCATCCGGCCGAAAACAACGGACGAGATGTGCCCAAATCCCTCGGAGGATGCGCAGCAAGGGGGAGGCCATGCGCGACCCGGTCCGCCTCGTTGAATCCCCCTGTTGTACAACGGACGACCGGAACGCTCAATGGTTTCGTGGCGCGATCAGAACATGGTCCGCGGCGGAGGCCTGCCCGACCGAGCCACTCCGGGCCTGCGCTCGCTCGGCCCTCGCCGCTGCGGCGGGGCCATCCATTCGGACACCGATGACCGCCGCGACGGCGGGGAGCGCCATCAAGCTGAGGATCAGGACCATGCTCATTCCGCCCTTGAAGAAGAGCCATTCCGAGGCCCGATTCCTGGACGGTCGGACCACGGACCACGGAGCAGCCGCCGAACCCGGGTGGACGGTGCGGCGCCTCCCGCACGAACTGAGAGAATGGAACCGGCTCGCGGAGGGCCTCTCCTGCTGATCTACGCGGCGAAGCATCTCCCTCCTCCTTCCTCATTCTCTACGATAGTATGAAATAAAAGGGCGGAAGGACTGAATCGGTGAGTCGGACGGCCAATTTGTTCTTGATCAGACGTCCACGGTCATTACATCGATGCCCTCCGCCTCTCCCGAGAGCCGATCCAGGATCGATCGACCCAGCAGGCGAGGGTGCCAGGGTGGGCTGCTCCCGCTCAGGCCGATCACCTTGATCCCATACTCCCGCGCGAACGCGACGAGGGTGCTCGCCACGTCCTGGCCCTGGAGGATCCTCGGTCTCTCCCTCAAATTGGTGTGTTAATTCCGGATCCCGGCTCCGGACGCGCCGATGATCCCGAAGCCAGGGGGGGCGGGTTCGACGCCCTCTTTCGAACTTCCTCAGGCGAAGCCGCGCGGGCTGGTCATCCGGGTCAACCCGGAGGGCGGCTCGATAGGTTCTGGACGCGGCATCGGACTTGTTTCGCAACTTGGGAAGGACGCCCATCCGATCGTGCGGCTCGGCCGAGTCGAGGTTCTCCCTGTCGCCATTCTTAACCGCACCATTGACGGATACCGGGATAAGGACCCCCCCTGCTGCTCTCGACATCTCTGATGGGTCACCCTCAGGTCGTGCACCTCGGCGGACCGTTCATCGATGGCGAGAGCCTTCTGGAGGAAGGATTCGGCCTCCTCGAACTCGCAGCGGTTCAGGGCCCGCTTGGCCCGACGGAGGCTCTCCGCGAACGCGCCCGTGTCGGCGGCAGGGGTCGGGCGCGGGGGGAATCGCCCCGAGTCGGTCTCCCGCATGTCGCTCGATGACCTGGGCAACCACCTTGCGCAGGGCGTCGGTAACTTCTCAATAAGTCCGGGTGGAGGGCTCACTGAGATGGCCGTTCCGGGCCAACTTTCTCGGGAATTCCAGGGATGAGAGCTCGCCCCATCGCGGAGAATGCCCGGACTTATTGAGAAGTTACCATCGCTTGCCCTGTGGATCTCCGCCCGCGCATGGGCCACGCACCGAGTCCGGCCCGTTCGATTCAGACGTCCACGATCATGACATCGATGCCCTCCGACGCGCTCAAGAGCCGATCCAGGATCGAACCGCCCAGGAGGCGGCGGTGCCAGGGCTGGCGGCTCTTGCCCATGACGATCACCTTGATGCTGTACTCCTGGGCAAAGGCCATCATCGTGCTGGCGACGTCCGGGCCCCGGAAGGTCATCGGGATGCCGCCCAAGCTGCTGGGCCAGCTCCAGGTTCTTGCTGAGGACGCGCTGCGTGGCGGCGTCGATCCGGGTCAGGTCCTCGGCTGGGGTCTGGATGTAGACGGCATACCACGGCGCATTCAGTCGGTCGGCCAGCCGCGCGGTCTTGCGCAGCAGTGCCGGGGCGTTGGGGCGCGGCTCGACAGGCCGACCATCACGCGGTCGGTGGCCGACAGCGGCGCCTGGTCGGCCTCGGCCCGGCGGCTGCGGCGGTCGATCAGGTGGGCCATCTCCGTCAGCGTGATCTCGCGGAGCCGGGTCAGGTTGGCCGGCGTGAAGAAGTTCTCCAACGCCCGTTCGGCCCGCTCCGGCGGGTAGACCTTGCCGGCTCGCAGCCGCTCCAGCAGGTCCTCGGCCGAGACGTCGACGTTGACGATCTGGTCGGCCTCGGCCAGCACGCTGTCGGGAAGCCGCTCCTTGACCTTCACCCCGGTGGCCTGCTCGACCTCGTCGTAGAGGCTCTCCAGGTGCTGGATGTTGACCGTCGTGATGACGTGGATGCCGGCCCGGAGCAACTCCTCGACGTCCTGGTACCGCTTGGCGTGGCGGCTGCCGGGGGCGTTGGTGTGCGCCAGCTCGTCGACCAGGCAGACGGTCGGCCGGCGGGCCAGGATCGCGTCGAGGTCCATCTCGCGGAGGGTCACGCCGCGGTACTCGATCGTCCGAGGCGGGATGACCTCCAGGTCGCCGATCTGCTCGGCGGTCTCGGCCCGGCCGTGGGTCTCGACGAAGCCGATGGCCACGTCGACGCCCTGTTTCTTGAGCCGGTGCCCCTCGCGGAGCATGGCGTAGGTCTTGCCCACGCCGGCCGCCGAGCCGAGGTAGACCTTGAGCCGGCCCCGTTCCTGGCGGCGGATCAGGTTGAGAAACTGCTCGGGGCTGGGTCGGACCGTTTCGACGGCCATGGCGGCACGTCTCCCGCTGGAGACCGACCTACCAGAAACCTCTTCGCGATGGGTCGTCGCGTCGCGAAGGGCCGAACGTGACCGGGTTCAACCGCGGGGACGTCGGGCCGTGGGGGCGGACCCCGGACTGGGAGCGGCTTTCGTCTCGATCTCCTTGAGAGCGTCTTGGGCCTCCTTGAAATGGGCCTGGAGCGCACCGCAGGGTCTCTTCGGCGGACTTGACCCGCTCGTCGAGGGTGCTCACGTGTTCGACCAACTGGGGGACATGACGGGAATCCTCAGCAAGCTTGGCAACTCGATCCTCCAGGCCCTTCAACTCGGCCTGGGTCTTGTCGTGGCCCGCCTTGTCATGAGCGATCGCCTCGGTATAAATCCCGAGGCGATCAAGGAGTTGCTGGAGCCGATCCGAGACGTCGCCGACTTGCGACCGGATCGCCGCGACGTCACTGGCCATGTCCGGGTGGGCGAGTCTGGCCTCGGCGGCGGGTGCCGGTGCCGTTGCCCCGGAGTCGCTCGCCGCTGGAGCCTCCCCGGGCGATTTCGGGGCGGCATCCGATCGGCTTTCCGTGCCGGCAGAGGCCGATGCCGGCTCGGGCTTCTCCTCATCCAGGGCGAGGTTCAGCCTCAGCACGTTGACCCGCGGCGGGGCGCCGATGATCGCCCCGGACCGCTCGGTCAGCCGGTCGATCAGCGCGCGGACCCGCTCCACCGGCAGCCCGCGGGCGGCGGCCACGCGGCGCAGCCTGGTAGCGGGCCGCCTCGGGGCTGATGTGCGGGTCCAGGCCGGCGCCCGAGGCCGTCACCAGGTCGACGCGGCACGGGCCGCTCCGGCGGTCGCCTTCAGCGCCTCGGCCCGCTCGGCGATCTTCTTCCGCAGGTCCGGGTTCTTGGTGCCGAGGTTCGAGCCGCCGGCCGCGTCGGCCTTGTAGTCGACCGCCGAGGGCCGGGGGTGGAAGTAACGGTCGGAGGCGAACGGCTGGGCGACCAGCTCCGAGCCGATCACGGTCCGGTCCCGGCCGTAGATCAGGCTTCCCTCCGCCTGGTGGGGGAAGGCGAGCTGGGCCAGGCCCCAGACCGCCGCCGGATAGGCGACGGCGCAGAGGACGAAGGTCACGACGCAGGCGAGCAGGGCGTTCACGGTCTCGCGGATCATGTCGGGTCATTCCTCTCGATCGAGGGATCGTTCACGGCGTGACGCTCAGGCCATGCCGACCAGGGCCAGGAGCGGGTCGATCAGCCAGGTCGATCAGCTTGATGCCGATGAACGGGGCGATCACGCCGCCCAGGCCGTAGATCAGCAGGTTGCGCCGCAGCAGGGCGTCGGCCCCGACCGGGCGGTACGTCACGCCCTTCAGGGCGATCGGGATCAGCAGCGGGATGATGATCGCGTTGAAGATCACCGCCGACAGGATCGCCGAGTAGGCCCGCCCCGAGTCGCCAGGCCCATGAAGTCGAGCACCCGCAGCCACGGCAGGGTCGACGATGAACATGGCCGGGATGACGGCGAAATACTTGGCCAGGTCGTTGGCGATCGAGAACGTCGTCAGCGCCCCGCGGGTCATCAGCAGTTGCTTGCCGATCTCGACGACCTCGATGAGCTTGGTCGGGTCGCTGTCGAGGTCGACCATGTTGCCGGCCTCCTTGGCGGCCTGGGTGCCGCGAGTTCATGGCCACGCCGATGTCGGCCTGGGCCAGCGCGGGGGCGTCGTTGGTGCCGTCGCCCATCATGGCCACGAGCTTGCCGCCGTGCTGCTCCTTGCGGATGTAGGCGAGCTTGGCCTCGGGCGTGGCCTGGGCGATGAAGTCGTCCACGCCGGCCTGCTCGGCGATGGCCTTGGCCGTCAGCGGGTTGTCGCCGGTGACCATCACCGACGCGCAGGCCCATCTGGCGCAGCCGGGCGAACCGCTCGCGGATGCCCGGCTTGAGGATGTCCTCGAGCTTGACCACGCCGACGATCCGGTCGTCCTCGGCGACGGCCAGCGGCGTGGCGCCGCCGCGAGGCGATCGCGTCGACGGTGCTCCTGGTAGCCGTCGGGGATCGTCCCGCCCTGGTCCTCGACGTACCGGGCGACGGTGTCGGGCGCCCCCTTGCGGATGCGTCGTGCCGTCGGGCAGGTCGACGCCGCTCATGCGGGTCTGGGCGGTGAACTCGATGAACCGCGCTCCCGGCGGGGACCTCGCCGTCGAGCGGCCGCCTGCTGGCCGGGCCAGGTCGAGGATGCTCTTGCCCTCGGGCGTCTGGTCGGCCATCGACGCCAGCGCCGGCCAGCCGCGCCACCTCGCGGTGCGGCGACGCCGCCCAGCGGGACGAACTGCGTCGCCCGGCGGTTGCCGATCGTGATCGTGCCGGTCTTGTCCAGCAGCAGCGTGTCGATGTCGCCGGCCACCTCGACCGCCTTGCCGCTCTTGGCGATGATGTTGGCCATGCAGCGCCCGGTCCATGCCCGCGATGCCGATGGCCGCCAGCAGGGCGCCGATGGTCGTCGGGATCAGGCACACCAGCAAGGCGATCAGGTCGGGATGTCCGAGCGTCAGGTCGAAGTAGCGGGCCATCGGGTAGAGCGTGGCGGTGACGATCAGGAAGATGAGCGAGAAGGCGGCCAGGACGATCGTCAGGGCGATCTCGTTGGGCGTCTTCTGGCGGATCGCCCCTTCGACCAGGGCGATCATGCGGTCGAGGAAGCTCTGGCCGGCCTCGGCGGTGACCTGGACGACGATCCGGTCGGAGAGCACGCGGGTGCCGCCGGTGACGCCCGAGCGGTCGCCGCCGGCCTCGCGGATCACCGGGCGCTCTCGCCGGTGATCGCCGACTCGTCGACCGAGGCGACGCCCTCGACGACCTCGCCGTCGGCCGGGATCACCTGCCCGGCCTCGACCACCACCAGGTCGCCGGTCCGCAGCTCGGTCGAGGAGACGACCTCGCCCGTTCCGCGACCCGAGGCTCGTCGAGCCGGAAGGCCGGCGTGTCCTGGCGGGTCGCCCGGAGGCTGTCGGCCTGGGCCTTGCCGCGGGCCTCGGCCAGCGCCTCGGCGAAGTTGGCGAACAGCACCGTGAGCAGGAGCAGACGCGTCAGCGCGGCCTGGTAGACGATCAGGCCGGTGGCCGCGCCGGTGGACGATCGACTGGACCGTGACGATCGCGGTCAGGACGGTGCCGACCTCGACCAGGAACATGACCGGGTTGCGCATCATGACGCGCGGGTCGAGCATGACGAACGACCGCCAGGTGGCCATGCGGACCAGTGCCGGGTCGAAGAGGCGGAGCGCCGTGCATGCCGGCGCTGCAGCTTGAAGGCCTGGGCGTCCGCGGCGCTGCGCTGGGTGCCCCGGTCTCGGTATCAAGGCTCATGGATTCATTCCGGTTAAAGGCTGAGGTAGTTCATGAGGTCCCTGCGGCGGACGGTCGTTCGGCGTGGGGCGCACTCCGGGTGGCCGAGGCCCCGGCCAAGCCCGGTCCCGGGACTCGGACCGTGCTCGGCCACCCCGGCGCGGTGCGGCACGGGCCTCGCCCGCCTCCGACGCTTGGCCGGGGCCTCGGTCACCCGGGGCCGCGCCCTCATGGCGTGGCCTGGGCCAGTGGCTGGACGGCAGTCAGGTGGTCGGCCACCGGGCCGAGCACCAGCGCCGGCATGAACGACAACGCTCCGACCAGCAGCACCGTCCCCAGCAGCATCCCGGCGAACGTCAGGTTGTCGGTCCGCAGCGTGCCGGTGGTCTGCGGCACGCGCTTCTTCGCGGCCAGGAACCCGGCCATCGCCAGCGGCAGGATCAGCGCGGGGAACCGGCCCAGGAGCAGGACGATGCCCGTGGCGATGTTCCAGGGCGGGTTGTTGTCGGCCAGGCCCTCGAAGCCCGAGCCGTTGTTGGCCGCCGCCGAGCTGAACTCGTAGAGGATCTCGCTGAAGCCGTGCGGGCCGGGGTTGGCCACCGTCTTCGTGCCCCATGCGGTCGCCGCGAACAGGCCCGCCCCGCCGAGGATCAACAGCGGGTGGAGCAGGACGGCCAGCATCGCCAGCTTGACCTCCTTGGCCTCGACCTTCTTGCCCAGGTACTCGGGCGTCCGCCCGACCATCAGCCCGGCCAGGAACACGGCGACGATGATGTACATCAGCATGTTCAGGAACCCGGCGCCGATGCCGCTGAAGACGACGTTGAGCATCATGTTCGCCATCGGGACCAGGCCGGCGAGCGGGTTGAGGCTGTCGTGCATGCTGTTGACCGAGCCGTTGGAGGTGGCCGTCGTCATCGCCGCCCAGGTGGCGGCGGCGACCGGGCCGAGGCGGACCTCCTTGCCCTCCATGTTCGGCCCCGTGCCACCGGCAGCCCGTCCGTGGCGGCGCTGGGCTTGGTCTCGGCCCAGATGGCGATGACCGCCCCGGCCACCAGCATGACCAGCATGACGCCGTAGATCACCGCCGCGTGCCGCATGTTCTTGAGCATGAGCCCGAACATGACCAGCGAGGCCATCGGCAGCATGACGATCGAGACGATTGACAGGAGGTTGCTCCAGGGGCTCGGGTTCTCGAACGGGTGGGTCGAGTTGGGCCCGAAGTAGCCGCCGCCGTTGGTCCCGATCTGCTTGATCGCCACCAGCGCCGCCACCGGGCCGCGGCCGATCGTCTGGGTCTCCATCTTGGCGGCGGTACCGTCGAGCGGCGTCGCCTTGACCGCCCCCTGGAAGGTCATCGGCATCCCGGTGGCGACCAGGAAGACCGCGACGACCAGGGCCAAGGGCACGAAGACGTAGACCAGGCTGCGCATCAGGTCGACGTAGAAGTCGCCCAGGTCCTTGTCGCCACGCAGGCCGCGGATCGCCGCCAGCATCACGGCCAGGCCGGCGGCCGGGGTGACGAACTGGAGCCAGACGATGCAGCCGAGCTGGCTGAAGTAGGACAAGTGCTGCTCGCCCGAGTAGTGCTGGAGGTTGGTGTTGGTGACGAACGAGCAGACGGTGTTGAAGACCACGCCGGTGTCGGCGCCGGGGTGGTCGCCCCCCGCGGTGTCCTTGTAGCCCAGCGCCCCGAGCGACCCCTTGCCGTCGGGGTTCAACGGCAGGTACTGCTGGGCGTAGAGCAGGCCGAAGGTCAGGACGAACAGGGCGGCGTTGAACGCCAGCATGGCGACGGCGTACCGTTTCCAGTCCATCTGGGCCGGCTCGCGGCGACCCAGCAGTCGGCAGAGGAACAGCGGCAGGGCGTCGAGGCCCCGGCCGGCGCGGTCGGCGGGCGGGTCGAGGGCGCGGGCCATCCACCAGCCGATCGGCAGAGAGGCGGCGATCGGCAGGCCGAGTGCCCAGAACGGAGAGAGCCAAGACATCGGCGTTTCCACGGGAACGATCTCCAATCCTGGATTTTCGGGTGTCAGAAGCTCTCGGGCCGGATCATCGCGTACCCGAGATAGAACAAGGCGGCCACCGTCACGACGGCGGTCAGATAGAGCATCGCGTTCGACTCCGAAGGCGAGGTGGTCAGATCCGGTCGCACGCCGCGACCAGGCCGAAGAACAGGGCGAAGATCGCCATCCCCAAACCGAGCGTAGCGAGGGCCAAGGTCAGCCTCCTTCCGAGGACCCGCCGGCGCACGGGCGCGGCGGGATGAGGGCGAACAAGGGAGCGTCCCTACATCATCCGATCATTGAAGTACTTCATGAGATGGAGCCGCGCGGGTTCGTAATGCGGATCGACTTGGAGGGCGGCCCGATAGGCGCCGTAAGCGGCATTGCGATCGTCCCGCATCTCGTGGAGCACGCCCATCAGGTAGTGCGCCTCGGCGACCCCGGTACCCGCCGCGATTGCCTGGCGCAAGATCTCCTCGGCGTGGTCGAACGCGCGCCGGTTCAGGGCCTGCTTGGCCTGGGCCAGCCGGTCGTCGGACGGCTTGGCGGACGCGGCCAAGTTCGGGGTGGCGCGTGCCGCCTCCGGCCGGGGTGCATGCCGCGCGAGCACCTCGGAGACCACCCGGCGCAGGGCCGCGGGCGTCAATGGCTTGGACACGAAGTCGATGGCGCCGAGGCGCATCGCCTGGACGACGTTGGGAACGCTGTCGTGGGCCGTGATGATCACCACCGGGACGCCATTGCCTGTGTCTCGGAGCCGTTTGAGCACCTCCATGCCCGGCACGCCGGGCATCTGGAGGTCGAGCAGGACGAGGTCGGCCGGCTCGCGCGCCAGCCATCTCAGGGCCGTTTCCCCGTCGACCGCGGTGGACAGCAAGTATTCGTTCGATTCCAGGGCGGTGCGAAAGACGAGCCGGACGTTGGGCTCGTCCTCCACGATCAAGATCCGGTAGGAACGGCCCATCGCATGGTCCTCCTTCATTTTGCGGGGCGAGGCGACCCTGGCCGACCCTTCAAGAAGCCGGATTCCCGTCCGCAGGTCCTTCTCCGGCACCGCCGACTTCAGCGGGCGCATGAGGTGACCTCCCGTCGAGTGGTATTCAGAGACGGTTGCACGCCGTGAAGGGAGCGATTGGCGGCCTCCTCGGGACGATCGTCTTGACGCCTATCATCACATGGAGAGACGGCGTCCTTCCTCCGGAGGATGTCGATCATCGAACCGAGGAGCATCATCAGCAGGGTGATGCCGAGGATCCCCAGGGACAACGTTGTAAACGACAAGGTGTGCTTCCTCCCACAGCGAGATCCTAATGCCCTTCACCCGTGGAGTGTGGCCTGCGCCGATAGTCCGAGGCCCGTTGTGCGACAGTTTCCGGGATCGACCCGAGCCGGAAACGAGGGTCCGATCGCCCCGGGCCGGGTCATTCCTCGGCCGCGGGGTTGATGGATCGGTTGTGGAAATCGAGGCCGAACCGCTCGCAGTACCGCTGCAGGTTGTCGCGGGCGGGGCCGTAGTGCGGGTCGGCGTGCAGGGCCGCCCTGTAGGCGTGATACGCCGCGTGGTCCTGGCCCAGGCTCTCGCGCAGCACACCCATCAGGGTGTGCGCCTCGGCCGAGTCGGGAGCCAGTTCCAGCGCCCGTTCAAGCAGGTTCACGGCGCGGTCGAACTCGCGAAGGTTCAAGGCCCGCTTGGCCGCGGTCAGGTCCAAGACGGGCGCCATGACCACGACAGCGGTCGGCGGCTCCGCCGCAAGGGCGGGTGCCGGGGTGGTGCGGCGCGGCGGAGCGGCGGACCACGTCGCCGACCACCTTGCGCAAGGCCTCGGGCCGCAGCGGCTTGGAGAGGAAGTCGATCGCGCCGAGCCGCATCGCCGCGACCGCGTCGGGGATGCTGCCATGCGCCGTGACGATCACGACCGGAACGTCGTTGCCCGCCTCGCGGAGCCGCTGGAGCGTCTCCATCCCGCCGATGCCGGGCATCTTCAGGTCCAGCAGGATGAGGTCGGCCGGCGACCATTCGAGTCGATCCAGCGCCGTGTCGCCGTCCTCGGCCTCCTCCACATTGTAGCCGGCGGCCTCCAGGGCCGTCCGGAAGACGAGCCGGACGTTGGGCTCGTCGTCGACGATCAGGATGCGGCCCGTATCGCTCTTCATCTGCGTCTCCTCGCGATGGCCGGCCCGGGTGTCCGTGGCCCATGCCTTGACTGGCTGTGGAGCTCGAACGCGGTCGCGACGATGCCTCACCGCTCTCCCGTGTCGAGGGGCACGTCGCTGCGGCCGAAGGTGAATCGCTCGTAGTAGCGTTGCATGTTGTGCTTGGCGGGCTCGTCGTGCCGGTCGGCCTGAGGGCGGCCCTGTATGCGCGGTCCGAGGCGTCGTGCTCGTTGCGGCATTCGTTTTGTGGAGAACGCCCACCAGGTTGTGCGCCTCAGCCGAATGGGGGTCGAGCGCGATCGCCTGCTTGAGCAAGACCTCGGCCTCCTCGCAGGCGCGGCGGTTCAGCGCGCTCGGCGCGCACCATCAAGAGACGCTGGGCATCGCACATGAGGATTCTCCCGCGCGAGCGGCCGTGTCCCTGGGCAGAGTGAAGGTGAAGGTGGTCCCCACTCCTGGGCGGCTGGACACGTGGATCTCGCCTCCGTGTGCCACGACGATCTCGCGGGCAATGGCCAGGCCGAGCCCGGCACCACCCCCGGACCGCGCCCCCGGCACTCGGAAGAACTTCTCGAAGATCTGGCCGAGGTGTTCGTGCGGGATGCCCTCGCCGGTGTCCTCGACCGTGAACCGGACGGAATCGCCTTCGGCCGCGGCCGCTAGCCGGATCGTGCCGCCCCGGCCGGTGTGTGCCAGCGCGTTGCCGATCAGGTTGTCGAAGACGTGCCCGACTCGCTCGCGGTCCACCAGGACCGACGGCAAGTCAAACTCCGCGGATCCCTCCAGGGCAACGTCCGCATCCTCCGCCCTGGCCTGGAACCGCTCGACCGCCTCGGTCACGAGGCCGGCCGAGGAGGCGGGCCGGAGGTCGAGCTTGAGCTGCCCCTGCTCGATCCGGGTCAGGTCCAGCAGGTCATTGATCATTGCCAGCAGCCGGTCCGCATCCTGCCGGGCGGCCAGGAGCAGCTCGACCTGCTTGGGGGTCAGCGGGCCGACGACCTCCTCCAGCAGCAGGTGGACCGCCATCTGGAGGCTGGTCAAGGGCGTCTTCAGCTCGTGGCTGACGGTCGAGACCATGTCGCTCTTGAGCTGATCGACCAACCGGAACTTCGTCACATCCTGGAGCACCATCGCGGCGCCGAGCAGCCCATTCCCCTCCCGGATCGCCAGGACCCGGGGCAGGAAGTAGCGTTCCTGGCCGTTGTCGCGGAAGCAGAGAGCGTGATCCAGGTCGGTCGGCAAGTAGTCGGGCCGGCCCCCAATGACCTCGGCCAACGGCGTCTTCAGCGGCAGCGGCGGCGTCCAGGGGACCAACGCGTCGGCCAACGGGTTGACCCCGAGCAACTGGCGGGCCGCCGGGTTGGCCCGCTCGACCGCGCCGGTCGGATCGACCACCACCACCGGGTCGGGGAACGAGTCGATCGTCGCCTGCGCCGTCTGCTGCGCCCGCAGCAGCCGGGCGGTCCCGGCCTGGCGGAACTCGCGGATGGTGCGGGCCATCGTGTTGAACGCGCTGGCCAGCTCGCCCAGCTCGTCGCGGCTGGTGGCGGGCACCACCTGGTCCAGGTCCCCCCGGGCCATCGCGCGGGCGCCCTGGGTCACCGCCCGGATCGGCTCCAGGATCGATCGGCTCAGCATCAATGCGATCAGTGTGGCGACCGCCGCCGAACCCAGCAGCGCGACCACCATCAGACGGATCGACACGTCCGCGGCGTTCCGCGCCGAGCGTCCTCGTCCTCCATGTTCTTCTGGTTCAGGTCGAGCACGGCGTCGGCCTCGCGCTTGATGTCCTTGAAGGTCGGCAGGAGCTGAGTGAAATACAGCCGGGTCCGCTCCTCCCGCCGGGAGGGAGGCAGCGCAAGGAAGCGTTCGGCCAGCGCGAAATAGCGCGTCCGGAGGGCCGTCAGGTTGTCGGCCATCCGCTGCTCGCTCGGCAAGGTCACGTTGTGCTGCTCGATCCTGAGATGCCGCTCGAACACGGGGCGATACTCGCGGAACTGCTCCTGCGCCTGCGCCTCCTCGCCGCCGATGGCGAACAGGAACGCGGAGTCCAGCCGCTCCAGCGCCTCCTTCATCCCCTCGGCCGCCAGGACGCTCCGATAGTTCTCTTTCAGGATGACTTCGATGTTGTTGCCGAGCCGGGAGAACATGGCGATCGCCCACAACCCGAGACCAACCATGATCGCCAACAGGGGCGTGATCCCAATCAATAACTTGGTCCGAAGTGTTTTGATCATCATCCACTCCTGTACCCGCGATTGAAGGATTTGCAAGGCGTGTGCCACCTCCCGATCTCCGGCCGGAGGTCCTTTGCAAAACACATCTTAAGATCGAGCGTTCCGGGCGGAGGGTTGGCGCGGGAGGGCGATCCGGAGTGCATCTTGCAGGGATGATCGTGCGGATTGCACGATACGCGACTCATGCACGCATCTCTCATTGGTGCTTCGAGCCCGCATGACGGTCCCGTAGGAGGGCGCAGACCACCATTCCACGTCCGACGTGTTGATCCTCCGGCCCAATCCCAACGCCACGAGTCGTCGGCGGAGGCCTTCCGCCGACCGAACCGAGCGCGGGTCCGGACGCCGACCAGGTTGCCCTTAAGAGGGTCCCCTGGCGTTCGCTGAAGCGATGGCCGCAGGAGGAGCCGTACAGGCGTCGGAGGTGCTTGTGCTTGCCGAGCCACTCGACCACGCGGAGGTGGCCGGCACCGAAGGGGTTGAACTCGCAACAGTCGGGGTTGGGACAGGCCAAGCCGACCAAAGCGGGATCGGTTCGGCCGTTTCGTCCTTCCGGTGGGGTCGGCTTGCAAGGCAGGGCTGATCTCGCTGCCCAGAAGGGCTCGGAAAGGCTTTTTGACCGAACAGACCCACTTCCACCGGAAAATCCCCGAATTTTTTTGTCAACATCGTGCAGGACGACCCTGTCGGATTCTGACGTGATGCCGAGATCGGTTGAGATGATTGCCGGGAACGAAGACACGCCGCAACCACCTTGGAATGACGGGGTTGGGCGTGTCCTGTCAGCTTCTGGCGGGGAAGGAGCGGAGAGGGGGGGATTCGAACCCCCGAGGCCCCTTTCGGAACCTAACGGTTTAGCAAACCGCCGCTTTCGACCACTCAGCCACCTCTCCCAAGACGCAACGATCGCCCCACAGAACGGAACCGCGTGGCGAAGATTTTTCAAACCCTACCAGACCCGTGTCGCGAGCGTCAACCGGGATTCCGGAACTCCGGACCCCCTTTCCGAGCAGCCTCGGAAGAGTCAGATACTACTGGGACTAAAGCCCCGTAGCTTGTAAGTGCTCTCGACCGGCTTTCGAGTTCCGGCGTCAGCAAGCCCTACGATAGGCAATCTGAAGGATGCCCTTGTTTTGATGTTTATGAGTGTGTTCTCCCGGGTCTCCACGGGAAATTGGAAACCTTATCTCGGCCGTAGCCACGAGATTTCCTTCAGGCGCTGGGATTCCCAGGTTTGCACCATCGCGCCAGTCGATCGGACGATCAGGGCCGCGGCACTTTCGGTCGCTTCGACGAGGGGGAGCCCGCGGTCGGGGCCGAGCACGTAGACCGCGGTGTCCAGACTGTCCGCAGTGGCGCCGTCGCGGGCCACCACCGTCACGCTGCAACGGTCCACGACCCCGAGTCCCGTTTTGGGGTCGACGATGTGTGCGTAGCGTCGTCCGTCAATCTCGACAAATCGTTCGGCGTCGCCCGCGGTCGAGACGGCCGCGTTGCGCAGGGAGAGGTATCGTCTCGGCACGGCTTGTGTCGATTCCAGCGGCGCGATTCCGATCAACCAGCCATCACCACCAGGGGGGGGACCGCTGACCACGATGTCGCCCGCCTCCGCGACCAGGGCGCGGTCGATTCCATGCCGCTTGAGGATCTGGATCGCCTCGTCGGCGGCATAGCCCTTGGCGATCCCTCCCACATCGAGCCGCATCCCGGGCTTCAGGAGCTGGACCGTCCTGGCCACGGGGTCGAGCCGCAGCTTCTCGAAACCGACCAGGGCACGTGCCTGCGCCAGCCGCTCGGGGTCGGGCAGCTTGCGATCGCGCCGCGCCCGACGCCAGAGCCGAACGACCGGGCCGACCGTCACGTCGAAAGCTCCGCCTGACCGCTCGGACATCGCCCGCGACCGCGCTAGCACGTCGAACAGCTCGGCGCTGACGCGGATTGGCGGGCCGCCCGCCTGGCGGCAGAGCTGCATCAGCTCGCTCTCGGGCTGGTAGTCGCTGAGGATTGCATCCAGCGCGGCGAGCCGCGCGAACGCCGCGCGGGAGGCGCTTCTGGCAGTCGGCTCGCTGTCGGTGTATAAAACAATCCGGAACTGGCTGCTCATGTGCGTTTCCGCGAACTCGAACCGCGTCAGCGTCGGCCCTGGCTCGGCGCCGAGGCTGAACAGCACCATGGTCAACCCGCTCACCCCTCGGCCCGCATGAGCAACCATCGTCTCGTTTCCTGGCGGCCCTGGTCCGTCGCGGCCGAGCGGCCTCGACCTTTGGTGGAGGATACCACACGTGCCACCCTGCTCACTTCCTCCTTGTCGCGCCTTGCTCGTCCTGCTCGTGCTCGGGGCCGTGGTTCCGCCCGCCCTCCGGGCGCAAGATGAAGCGGGGACACTCCGTCCTTCGGAGATGAAGCCCTATCTCGAGACGATCACCGGCACCGACCTGAAGTTCGAGATGCTTCCCATCCCAGGCGGCAAGTTCGTAATGGGCAGCCCGCCATCGGAGGAGAAGCGGTCGGAGGACGAAGGACCTCAGCACGAGGTCGAGATCGCCCCCTTCTGGATGGGCATGCACGAGGTGACCTGGGACGAGTACGACCAGTTCGCCTTTTCGATGAATCTGAGGCGGAAGAAGAACGAGGGGGTGGACCTCGCCAAGCAGCCGGAGGGAGCACAAGCGGCCGACGCCGTCACCCGGCCTACCCCCCCCTACGCCGACGAGACCTTCGGGCTCGGGCGCAAGGGGCAGCCGGTCATCTGCATCACGCACCACGCGGCGATGGAATACTGCCGCTGGCTCTCGGCCAAGACGGGCAAGACCTATCGCCTGCCGACCGAGGCCGAATGGGAGTACGCCTGCCGCGCCGGGACCACGACCGCCTACTCCTTCGGCGACGATCTCTCTCCCCTCGGCGAATACGCCTGGTTCGTCGAGAACACCGAGAAGCCGCAGCCGGTCGGCAAGAAGAAGCCGAATCCCTGGGGTCTCCACGACATGCACGGCAACGTCTCGGAGTGGTGTCTGGACCACTACGTCGCGGACTCTTACTGGAGTGTCAGAAGGGGACGCCGGCCCGCGGCCCCGTCGTGCTTCCGACCGCCAAGGAATACCCCTACGTGGCTCGGGGCGGATCGTGGGATGACGACGCCGACCGGCTCCGCAGTGCAGCCCGTCTGGCCTCCAACCTCGAGTGGAGCGTGCAGGATCCCCAGCGCCCCCAGAGCATCTGGTGGCACACCGACGCCACCTTCGTTGGGTTCCGGATCGTGCGGCCCTTCAGGAGCAGGAGAACCTCAAGGGGGTACGGTCGCTGGTCGTCAAGGGCAAGGGTACTCATTAACACCCGCGGTCAACCGTCTGTCATTCGTCTGTGGCGCTTCGCCATCAGGCATCGATCTCACAGGAGCGTTGCACCGTGACCGAGCCATCTCCCTCGAAGGTCTCTTCCCCGTCGCGGCGAGAGTTCCTCAAGACCTCGACCGTCGCGACGGTCGGCGCGGTCTCCGGCGGGCTCGTCCTGCCGGCGAACGTGCACGCGGCCGGCAGCGACACGATCAGGGTCGGCCTGATCGGCTGCGGCGGCCGGGGCACTGGCGCAGCCGAGCAGGCGGTCAAGGCCGGGTCGAACATCAAGCTCTCCGCCCTCGCAGACCTGTTCCCCGACCCTCTGGAGACGGCGAAGGGCACTCTTCAGAAGCTCGGTGACAAGTTCGACGTCTCGTCCGACCGCCAGTTCACCGGGTTCGACGCCTACAAGAAGTTGCTCGCCAGCGACGTGGACCTGGTGATCCTGGCCACGCCGCCGGGCTTCCGGCCGACGCACCTCGTCGCGGCGGTCGAGGCGGGCAAGCACATCTTCACCGAGAAGCCGGTCGGCGTCGATGGCCCCGGGCATCCGCCAGGTGCTCGCCGCGGCCGAGGAGGCCAAGCAGAAGGACCTGACCGTCGTCGCCGGCACCCAGCGGCGCCATCAGGCGCGGCTACATCGAGGCGATGAAGCGGATCCGCGACGGCGCCCTCGGCGACATCACCGCGGCGCGCTGCTACTGGAACCAGGGCAGCCTCTGGATGAAGCCGCGCGAGAAGGACTGGAGCGACATGGAGTGGCAGATCCGCAACTGGCTCTACTTCACCTGGCTCTCGGGCGACCACATCTGCGAGCAGCACGTCCATAACCTCGACGTCGTCAACTGGGCGCTCGATGCCCATCCGGTCCGCGCCGTCGGCATGGGCGGGCGTGAGGTCCGCACCAGCCCCGACTTCGGCAACATCTTCGACCACTTCGCGATCGACTACGAGTATCCCGAACGACGTCCACGTCATGAGCATGTGCCGCCAGATCCCCGGCTGCGAGAACAACGTCTCCGAGGCCGTTGTCGGCACCAAGGGACGCTGGTCGAGCCAGCGCCAGCCGGATCGAGGGCGAGACCAGGTGGCGATTCCGCAGTGAGGAAGTCAACCCCTACGAGCAGGAGCACATCGACCTGGTCGCGAGCATCCGCTCCGGCCGCCGCTCAACGAACTGAAGACCGTCGCCGAGAGCACCCTGACGGCCATCATGGGCCGGATGTCGGCCTACACGGGCAAAGCCGTCACCTGGGAGGAGGCGCTCAACTCGAAGCAGGACTTGATGCCGCGAGAGCTCGACGTTCGGCCCGCTGCCCGTCCCGCCGGTCGCTGTCCCCGGCCAGACCGAGCTGATCTGACCGCTTCGGCTCGAAGCCCTATCCTCCCGCGATCCCGGGGAGGGTGGGCCCGGACCCATTCTCTCCGGCATTCCCTCCATCTCCCGAGGTCCACATCGCATGAAGACGCTGATCGGTCTATTCTTGCTGGTCGGCCTGGCCTGGGTCGGCGTCTCGGGCCCGGCTCGGGCCGCCGACACCAAGATCGTCCTGATCGCCGGACGACCCAGCCACGGGCCCGGCGAGCACGAGTTTAACGCGGGGACCAAGCTTCTCGTCAAGTGCCTCAAGGAAGTCCCCGGCATCGACCCCGCTTTCGTCGCCGGGGGTTGGCCCGAGGACGAGCACGTTTTCGAAGGCGCCAGGGCGGTCGTCTTCTTCATGGACGGCGGCAGCGGGCACCCGATGATCCAGCAGGACCGTCTCGAAACCATGCGAAAGCTGATGGACCAGGGCGTCGGCCTGGTCTGCCTCCACTACGCGGTCGAGTTCCCCAAGGGCAAGGCCGGCGACCAACTGCTCGACTGGCTCGGCGGCTACTACGAGACCGGTTACTCCGACAACCCCCACAACACCGCCGACGTCGTCCCCAAGGAGGATCACCCGATCACCCGGGGCGTCAAGCCCTTCCGCGCCCACGACGAATGGTATTACAAGATCCGGTTCCGGCCCGACGACCCGCGCGTCACGCCAATCCTGGTCGCCAAGAGCCTGGTCGGCCACGACCAGAAAACCTACACCGATCAGGTCGTCGGCTGGGCAACCGAGCGCCAGGATGGCGGTCGCGCCTTCGGCTTCACCGGTGCTCACTTCCAAAAAAACTGGGGAATCCCCGAGTTCCGGACCCTTGTCCTGAACGCCATCCTCTGGTCGGCCAAGGTCGAGGTTCCCTCCACCGGCGTCAAGTGTGACGTCTCCGAGGAAGACCTGGAGAAGAACCTCGACCCGAAGTGCCCGAGGATGAAGAAGTAACGCGGCCTGCCGTGCGGGCCATCGTCCATCCCGGCTTGGTGACTGACCCCTGGCCGAGGGACGGCGGCTCGACGAGCTTGTCGTGGAGGTCCGGGCGTCGGGCGCCGAGAGAGGGCCTCGACGCCTGTTTTCGAATGTCTCGGCCGTCAGAAGGGCGACGACCACTTCATCGTCGAGGCCGATTTGGGATGCTGAAGACGACGTAGATATCATTTTCCCATGTCTTGATGATATGATGGATTCCCCCCAAGGTGGGTCCTCGGCGCGACGCCGGCTTACCGTTGTTTGGCCTGATTCGCCGCGCCACTGTCCCTTTGCGCACCGAGAGACGCGCCTTGCAGGCGCGCTGGTCAAGCAGGCGTCGATTCTCGTTCTTGCCTCAGCGGTTACAGACCGAGAGTTTGCCTTGGTGGCGTGCAATCCGCAGGTGGGTCAAGGCGGGTCTTGGCAACAGAAGCGAGACGAATCCAAGGCGGAAATCACAAGGTCTAGTCCTTGTACCGATTGCGGACGCAAAACTTAATATGGCCAAAATATTCTCTCAAGAAATGGATGTCCTCACTGAACGAAATCGCCAATGACCTCTGGGGCATGTGCAAAGCGTTAAAGACGGCAGATTTTTTGTCCGATAGATTGGGTCGTTTAGAGGGGTTTTCGCTTGGGTGTCTCCGCGCCGGGTCCGCTGGAGCGGACCATCCGGCCGAAAGATTCGGTCCGCCCGCGGCTCCGACGATTTGCGGCGTACGCAAGGCTCCGAAAACCGCTCTAGGTCTCCAAAGGTCGTCCATTCCCAGTTCTCAGGGTAAACGAGGGGGACATGCGATGCGATGTCGAGCTATCCTCCACGCACGTCGGCTCGCCTGGGTCTCGGCGCAGGGGGTGCTCTTGACCGCGTTGACGCTCCCCGGGTGGAGTGATGACGCCCAGGCCCAGGACGTGTCCCCCAGGTCCGTTCCCGGCCAGATCAGAGACAGCGCCCTTCGAACTGCGGCCGATGCACCGAACATTCCGCCGGGCCCTCGAGGCCCGGATCGGGAAGATGCCGGGGAGGCGGGAGTGCCCCGGGTTGAGGTGGCGGCTGTGAGCATCCGGACCGAGTTGCCCGCGGTTCCCGGGGCGCAAATGGTCCTCCAAGTGGACCGCGGGGCGGTCGAGGGGACTCGGTTCCGCTGGTTCCAGGTCGAAGGCCCGCCCGTCGAGATCGACGACCCATCACAGCCCTCGATCCAGATTACGATCCCGAAAGGGGCCGAGCAACTCGGGTTCGTGCTGGTGGCCGCGAAGGCCAACCTGGTGCGGGCGGTCCGGGTGATCGTCCCGGTGCAGGTGTCGCCGTCGGGCCCGTCCGTGGCGAGCGAGGGCACACCGGCGCGGGATTCCTGGGGTCCGCGACCGTCGGGCAAGGTCCGCGCCGACGCGGGGGACGACCAGGTCGGCCTGGTCGGCCATCGCGTGACCTTGAACGGCTCGCGGAGCATCCCGGGCGACGGCAAGACCGCACGTTGGATGCAGGTCGGCGGGCCATCAGTCGTCGCGCCGCAACAACAAGGGCCGTTCTTCTCGTTCGTCCCGAGCAGCCCGGGAGTTTACCGCTTCGTTCTGGTGGTCTCGGGTGAGGGCGAGCTTTCCGAGCCCGACGAAGTGACGGTCTTGGTCGGGTTGCCGCCGGCCGCGCCGGCGGCGGGACCGGCCGTTCCGCCACCGGTCCCATCGATGGGGCTGTTGCCCTCCCCGGCGCCTCCCCAGGTGCCGACGCCCGAGCAGCTCCTCGCGAGCAGCCTCCCGCGGCTGGCCAACGGGGCGCGCGTCGTCTCCGAGGTCGCCGACGTGATGGAGGCGATCTCCAAACGTGCGCCGCTCTACTCCTCCTTCGCCGATCTCCAGAACGAGCTGAGCCGGCGCCTCGACGTGGTCATCCCGTCCGAGCCCTTGCAGAGAGCGTCCTGGAACCAGGGAGTCTTCCAGCCGCTCACCGCTTACACCGCCGTCGAACTCCTGGCGTCCGGCCTCGATCTGCGACAGCCCCAGAGGCTCCAGCATCCCCTCACCCCCGCGCAGCAAGAGCGGTTGGGTGAACACTTTCAAAAGCTGCGCGGGCGTTCCGCTGTCCCGACGGCGCGATAATCGCGACGCGGTTCGGGTCGAGGTGACAGGATCGGTCGCCGTTAAGATCCCCAGGAAGGGAAACCGATGCGAACCCGAAGGTATCGTGGAGTAACTAGAGCCCAGTTGGCGATCGGGGTGGCGTCGCTCTTTTGCGCCGCTGTTGTCAGCCCCACTTACGCCCAGGAGGGACCGTCTCCAGGCCCGACGGGCTCCGCGTGGGCCACGGCCTTGTCCAACACGTGGAGCCGGGGTGCCGCGACGGTGGCCGTCATCACGTCGCAGGATCAGCCCACCTCGGTCCGCTTCTGGAGCGAATTTATCGAGGGAGCGTGGGTGCGCGACAATCGCGGGCTCGTCCAGATCGTAAACCTCTCGAAAGAGCGTGAGCCGGCACTCGTCCGCTCGCTGGGCATCAACCATTTCCCCACGGTGGTCGTCTACCGGCGTGGCCCCAAGGGCGTGACTCAGGTCGGCCGGATTTCCGACTGCACCACCGCCGAGGATCTGGCCGGCGGGATCCGGACCCTCGACCTCGGGCTCGAACCAGCGGGCGTGCCCGACTCGGCAGTGATGCGGGTCGCCTTCGGGGGCAACGTGTTCCCGTCCCAGCAGTTCGAGACGCCGGCGCCGCAGGCCCCGGTCGCATCCCCGCCGGCCCCCATGGTATCGGTGCCGCCGGCCATGGCTCCCACCCAGCCGGCACCCACGATGTCGATCACGCCGACCATGGTCCAGCAGCCGGTCCTCACGACGATGCCGGCCTGATCCAGATGCCTGGCCAGAATTTCATGATCCAGCAGGCGCCTCCGCAGGTCTTCCTGGCACCGCAGCAGGCGCCGATCGTCTATGTTCCGCAGACGATGGCCACCACCCCGGGGACCGTCGCCTTGTCCGCGGCCCCAGCCCCGGTCTCCAGTCCACCGCTCGGAAACGTCTTCCTGCCGGTTGGGAACGCTTCGCCGACGGCCGCCCCTTCTCCGACCCTGGCTGTGGCATCGGCCCCCACGGTCGCGGCCGGCCTGGCCCCGGCGCCCAGCATCGCCGTCGCTGCGGGACCCCCGGCAGCGGCCGGTGTCGCCGTCGCCGCGGGACCCCCGTGCTCGCGGCCGTCACGAACCAGACACTGGCGCTGCCCACCTCGAGGGCCAGGACCCGCGTCCGCGTCCGGGGTCCCGGCCTCATCATGTCGTTGCTCGCTCGCTTCGGCGAACATCTCATCAAGCTCGGACGTGCCCGGATCGAGACCGTCCAGGAGACCACCCTGGAGGCGCCGATCGCCCAGTCCGCGGGGAGCGGCCTGACCACGATCTCCACGACCTCAACCACACCGGTCTCCGCCCCTCAAACCACGGTAATGATGCCCGCCCAGCAGCCCCAGCAGCCGATCTGCCAGCCCCCCAGCGAGGCTCCGCCTCAGCCACTCCCCACGCCCCAGAACGCCTCTCACAAGCACCCTTGGTCCCAAAAATGAAATCTCAAGGGGTGGAGTGCCGTGGTCAAGAACGAGCTCCGGGAAACGACGCGACTCTCGACGACAACAACCCTTCCGTCCGTCTCGGGCGAAGGCCGGTTCCCCGGCCCTCGCCCAGCATTGTTGCCAACGTCCTCGACGACATCCGCCTTACAATTTCAACGACCCGATAAAAAGCTAGAAACAAACGTTTCAGTGGGGAGGTGCAAGTGGTTTGCCCGCAAATGCTTGGGGAACACGAAGTCTCGCAAGTGCTGCCTCGCAAACAAGTTGCGGCACGAGGGCTTTCTCGCTTGTTTCTAGCTTTTTGTCGGGTGGTTGTACAATTTCCTCGAGAACACCTTTCGCCGGCTACGCAGTGTCGTCTTGCCCTGAGTGTATTCTATTGATGTAATAGAGACACGTCGCTTCGTGACAGGCTCGACTCGGATCCATTGAAGGTGTTAAGCGACTTGTCCTTAGATCGCCTCCGCCCTCGAGATCCTGCTCCTCTCCGAGTGTGTCGGATCCCCGGTCGCGTTTTCGGCCCGCGAGGGCCGTGCGAAGTTGAGATCGCTTTCATTGGCTTGAGAGCGTTGTGGCTGCGACAATCCAGGTCAAGATCCTCGGTCTACAACATCCCTCCCCCCCTTCATTGAAACGGGAGATTCGCTGTGCGCCAAGTAAGACGTTGGTATCAAGGTTGGCTCGTCGTCGCAGTCGCCGTGATCGTCGTCGCGCGAGCTGGACTCTTGGAACGAAACGGGTTTGCCAGGGATGGAGAGGCAGACGATAAAGCGGACATCCTCCTCCAGAGCTCCGGAAGGGATTCACCCCCAAGGTTTTCAAGTCGGTGTCACCGAGGTCTTCGAGGACGCGTTGAGGATCGGCATGGAGGAGATACCTCCGCAGGTGGCCGCCGCAGTGGAGGCGAACGCTGCCCCAGCGAAACTCGAGGCGACACGACAGCTCGCGCTCGAGCGCGGGCTCCCGAAAGTCACCGGATTGGTCGTGCCGGAAAACTTGCCTCAGCTTCAACGCGCAGAATGCCGTGGCGGAGCAGCATCTCCGGCTTCGTGAGCAGAGCGGCGCCCCACTCCAGTCGGCATCGGTGAAAGCGACCTCCTCCGCGGCGCCGCGCGTCCTGGCGGCCGACGGGGCGACGCCCGACCCGAATGCGGAGTGGTTCGATTGGCGGAACCTCGACATGATCACCGCGGTCAAGAACCAGAAGACGTGCGGCTGCTGCTGGGCGTTCGCGTCCGTGGCCGCCTACGAACCCTCCTTCGCCATCCGGAACGGCGGGCGGTTGATCGTCGCCTCCGAACAGCACGTCCTGGACTGCAACGGCAAGGGGTTCTCTTGTAACGGGGGCTGGTGGGCGTTTGATCTCTTCCAGCAGCCGGGTGTCCTCCGCGATTCGCAACTCCGCTACCTCACCCCCCCCCAGCAACAGTCGCCCTGCACGAACCGGAGCGGCCCGTACCGGATCGGAACATGGGCCTACGTGACGACAAGCAATGAAATCCCCTCGGTTCCGACCCTCAAAAAAGCGTTGTGCGATCACGGCCCCATCGCCGTGGCCATCGATGCCAGCCCGAACTTTCTCCAATACAAGGGCGGCGTCTTCAGCGAGAACCAATCGCCGTATGCTATCGCCACCCGCCCCAATCAAATCGCGGTCAACCACGCGATCGTCATCGTCGGCTGGGATGATAAAAAGAATGCCTGGGCAATCAAGAACTCGTGGGGACCGAACTGGGGTGTCGACAGCGGGTTCGGTTGGGTTAACTACAACACGAACAACATCGGCTTCGGGGCCGCCTGGGTCGAGGCGATCGACGAGAGCGCTCAACCCCAGGGTGCCGCCGTGACGGGAACCGCCCCTTCCGTCTTTCAATCCGCCCCGGTCAGCGTCAGCAAGGCGCCCCTTCCCCCGGATGGGACGAGGCTGATCAGGCTCAATCCTTCGAGCCCTCGTCCTTCGCACGAGTCAATGCCCGCACCGGAACTGCCCACATCGCCACCCGAGACGCTGGAGCCCGTCGCACCGAAAGATGGAAACCGCGCGCGGGAGGACTCCCGCGAAAACGCGGCCACTCCCAACGGTGCGGCCAGGCCGTCCGTGACCGCAGAAGCACGAAGGAGGAAGCCAAGGCAAAGCAGGCCCCGCGACCGAATCGTGGCTCGTCCCCCTGATCGAATCGACACTCGGAGCCAAGCCTCATCTCGCCAACGCCTCGGTAACGCAGAAAGAACCCCGAGCCTCCCGCGCGGCCGAACCGCTCCGACCGTGCCCCAGGATTGAAGGCGACAAGACCGGGCAGGTGTTCATGCCACCTGCCCCCAGTTCGTTCCCGCCCTTTTCCCAAGTCCTGCGTTGATCCGCGGCAACTTGCGACGTGCTCGACCGCTTCCGAAATCCGCCCCGGTCATTGAAATTCCGTGAATCCACCCTAAGACTTGAAATGGACCTACGAAGGCGTTTACGGCTCCTTCTCTCGCTAGGATCCCTGCCATGTATGGTTATCTGCTCCCCACGGCCATCGCTCTTGCCCTCCCTGCCGCGCAACTCCGCATCAAGCAAGGCCTCCCCGAACTGACCCAGGCAGAACTGGGCTCGCCGAACCACATCCTGACGTCGAACAACAAGCCGAGCTTCGTCGTGAGGGAAATCCTCCCCGTGGGCGATGTCCTGGGTGTGATCCTGCCCGTCCAGCAAGGGACGGCTTACCGCTGGCGTGTCGAGGTACTTCGATAAGAAAGTCTTCCACTGGCTCAATCCGAATCAGGGATCGCCTGACGTCCGGGCGATGAGGAAGGAATTCGAGATCCTGGAAAACGGCCCCCTGGGACGCCCCGATGCCTTGCAAATCTTCCGGTTCGAAATCAGGGCCCCCTCCCAGAACACGCGACTCCGGTTTCGATTGGTCAGCGCGATCGATAACGAACCGTCAGAGATTACTTTCGACGTCGCCCTCAATACCGTTCGATGACCGTATTCATCTGGTTGACGCGTCCGAGACGCATCCCCGGAAGAAAAGGCCCGCCAGCCAAGGGCGGCTGGCCCCCAATCTGTGAGGGCTAGCCAAGAAGTATGTGGCACGGCCACCCTCGGCCGGGCAGGAACTTCCTGGGTTGCGTCTGATTCCCGGTGACTTCTCTAGTCTCAGGGGTGATCATCCAGCGTCCCGCAACAATCGGCTCCAGTTTCGCCTCGAAACTGGAGCCGATTGTTGCGCCTTCAACATGGATTCAGGAACCCCGGCTCTCGACATTCTCGATGCCGTTCGCGGGGCCAGGACGGAGAATTAAGGGAGGCGGTTCGGATGAGGGGCCGGACTTCCCTTATCACCTTGATCACTCGACGAACCTGATGGTGTCGGTGGATTTTCACGCCTCGACGAACTCGGGGTCAGGATGATCGTGCCGGAAATTTCGAAACGGCCACCGCCGGAAGGGATGTCTGGTCTCGGTCCTGGGGTCGTGTCGGGTGTCGTGGGTTGCCGCTCCTGAATCAGTTTGTTGATCAGCCGCTTCAGGATCGGCTCGACCGCATCGTTGATGATGAATCCAAACCCATTCGATGTTAAAAAGTCTTTCGCGACGTTGAGCAAGATCGCCGCGATCTCGCTCTTGTCCAGACCCTTACCCCGATCTTTCAACAACTCATCGAGCTTGCCCTTCAGGAACTGCTCGAAATTCGTGACCTTCGAGAAGCTGTTGCGAAACCCCGAGCTCAGGACCAGATAGTCTTGGTCGGACACCGCGTTCGCCCCGACCCCGACGGACACCCCCTGATGGCCGCCGGGCTGGGGGGCGAACATGAGGTTCGACAGAGCGGGCGTACCCTGAATCATGGAAAAAGAGCCAGTCGAACCGACGGACATCAAGGTCGGCGTCGTGTTGACGGAAGGGGTTGACGGGATCAGTTGAAGGGATTGGCCGCCCGCCACTCCTCCCATCTGAACGTTCCCCGCCGGGATCAAACTCACGTTGGAAATCGCCGTCGAGGGGACGAGACTGACGTTCGAAAAAGGTGGTCGTCGGCAGCAGATTCAGGCTCGGAAACGCCGCCGTCGTGGGGACCAAGCTCACCAGGCCCCCCGATGACTGGGTAAAGACCGTGGAAACCTGGCCATGACCCAAATGGTGGAAGCCACCTGCCGCGGCAGGCCTGATGATCAGTGGCTGCAACATCGTGGCGGCGACGAAAAAGGCGGTTAACCTCATCCACGAAGGAGTCTTCATCGTCATCGGCCTCATCAAGGTGCCCTCCCCTTCCCTGAGGTCATCGCGAGTTCATCGGCGGCGAAGGAGCAACCCGAATTGAGATTCCTCGTGAGAAAAGTCGACTCCGGTTGCTCATTCTCTACGCTTCCGCCAATAATCCTATTGGTCCTACTTTACACCAGAAATGACAGCAACCAATCAGAATTTTCCTAAAAAAGAACCCCTCGAAGACCCGAGCTCCCTTCCCAATTGAAGTGTTTTCGAAATCCCGGACGCTTTTCATAAAAACTCATAATAATGAAAATTTGTATTCTTCCTCACTTTGGATTCTCGTGAGCTGGACCGAGCGCCGCGAGACCTACCTCACGCAGAGTACCCGAAACCGAAGAGCATTTTTCCTGATCATTCAAAATTGTTCATGAATAATTTTAGATCACGTTGTTCAAGTATTTTAGTAAAGGCCTGGAGGGTCTGCTTTGCGGACCATCCCTGGCTCGGGTCGTAAGAACCGCCTCTCGACTCGTCACAGGATGCGCGTTTGTTACAGTCTTGTGATCTGACCCCCAGGCGGCCAGCAAAGTCCCGCGGACGACGGCCGGGTGACCGTTCGTCAGGTATATTCGACCGTGGCTCGATACTCGCGTGAGCGGCTGATTCATTCCGAAGCCGCTTGGTGCTCTGCGCCCAGGGATTGAGGTCTCACTCGTAGGAAAGGGATCTTCGACATGTCGCGCCTATTCACTCAAGGTTGGTCCGCAGTCGTTTTCACGGCCGTTTGCCTGATTTCGGGGGTGTTCGCGGCGCCCGCTCTGGCCGGTCATCATGACCACTGCACCGCTTACCAACTTGTGCAAGGTTACATCATCCAGACGCAGTCGGCGGCGCCGGCGATGCCCGCTCCGGCCTCGGTCTCGTTGTTCACGCAGGCCTCGTCATTTCCGCAAGTCTCGGCGACGCCACAGGCCTCGACGACACCCCAGGCGATGGGTCAGAGCGTGAGCATTCCGCTGGCCGTGCCGTCACCCAGCCTGCCGGTCCAGACGCAGTTATCCGTCGCGCCCGCCCCGCCTCCATTAATGTCGGTCCCCACGGTCGCCGTCCAGACGGTCCAGGCGGTGCCTGTCCAGACGGTCCAGGTCGCTCCGACCCCGGTGCAGACGGTTCAGCTCGCCGCGGCCCCGGCCCCGGTACAAACGGTTCAGCTCGCCGTGGCCCCAGCTCCGGTACAGACAGTTCAACTCGCCGCGGCGCCAGCCCCGGTGCAGACGGTTCAACTCGCCGCGGCGCCGGTGCAATACGTCCAGATGCAAGCCGTTCAGACCCCGACGGTTTCGCTCGCTCCCCAGCCTCAGGCCGTCCAGGTGGCCACCCCGGTGCAGTTGCTCCTCCCGAAAAAGAAGTGCCACATCTTCGGACATTGATGAGATCAGAGATCCACACTCGCGATCGACATCGTCATCCTCTCGGCGGCCAACCTGGAACCCGCCGAGAGGACGTCCAGAGACTTGTTGAGATTGTCGCTGGCGCAGGTCTCGTGCTCAATACCCTGGAGCGGGCCCTCGAGCGAGATGAAACCGCAACCGATCATCCGCTTCCCGGAACGATCCGACCCACCGTCGGGGGCGGCCTGCCGCCCCCGACGCGCACAAACGTCTCGGGATACGTATCAGCTTCCCTCGCAGCGGAGGTGAAGGATTGATGTGCCGTCTCCCTTCCTCGGGACGCCCGGATCCAGGTCGTTGGCTCAGGTCCTGCAACGGGTAATGGGTAGGATGCCCAAGGGGGGGGCCGAGGAGCGCCGCCGATCGCATCACTTTTTTTGAGACTGCAGCACGATTACCGGGGCCAATCCGAGGATCGCTCGGCGGGAACAGGAAGCATCGACTGCGGACCTGCTCGATGACGACGTGTTGGCCTCAAACTCGGTGAACGGCTCGATCCCAAGCCTGATTGCGTGGACTGAGCCAATACCGCCCGGTAATGCTGCGACGGTCTCACTTTTTTCGCTTTTTTCGCCCCACTCGTCGACAGGGGATTTGACGTCGTCGTGCCCCTCTTGTTATCGTACTTCGTGTATCGATCTGCTAATGGCTGGTAGATCGAGTGACCATGTGGTCCCGCTGTGCGTCCAGTGCACAGACGGGACTTTTTTTATCCTCACGGATCCGTGCGGCCACCGTCCCGATGCGATCCAGGAGGGTCCATGCTGGCTGGCAGGGGCTGACCGGAAATTTCTTCCCTGAGCCCTCGTCAGAATGCACCTCGCCACCAGTCGCCCGGTCTGAGCCGCTCCGATTTCCACGATTCCACGGCACGAGGGAATGCTCATGAGCGCGGTTGCCACGAAACCTGCCCTGACCCCGGGACCGAGGTCCCGTCCCCACCTCCTGCGGTTCTGGGGATCCTCGATCGGCCTCAAGCTCATCATGGCCCTGACCGGTGTGATCCTCTCCGGCTTCGTCCTCGTCCACATGCTGGGCAACCTCCAGATCTTCCAGGGGGCCGAAGGCACTCGACGACTATGCCAAGCTCCTCCGCAAGGAGCCCGCCCTGCTCTGGGTCGGCCCGGCTCGTGCTGCTCGGGTCGGTGGGCCTGCACATCTGGGCATACCTGGTGCTCACGCGGCAAGAATCAAGGCGCGGCCGCAGGCCTACCGGGAAACGGCAAGGAGGAGTCGAGCTTCGCCTCGCGCTCGATGACGCTCACCGGTCCGCTGTTGCTCGCGTTCATCATCTATCACATCCTGCATATGACGACCGGCACGGTTCACCCGGACTTCCACGAGGGAACCGTCTACCGGAACCTGATCACCGGCCTGCGGGTCGTCCCCGTGCGGTCATCTACGTGCTCGCGATGGCGATGCTGGGGCTCCACCTCTGGCACGGCGTCTGGAGCATGTTCCAGACGCTGGGCGCGAACCAGGCGCGCTACAACTCGCTCGGGCGGCGGTTCGCGACGGTCTTCACCCTCGTGGTCACGCTGGGATTCGCCGCCGTCCCGCTGGCGATCATGACCGGACTCATCAAATAGGAGCGACGCCGTCGTGGAACTGAAGTCGAACATCCCGCCCGGCCCGATCGAGCAGAAGTGGACGCAGCACAAGTTCGAGATGAAGCTGGTCAACCCGGCGAACAAGCGGAAATACACCGTCATCGTCGTCGGCACGGGCCTCGCCGGCGGCTCGGCCGCGGCGACGCTGGCCGAGCTGGGCTACCGGGTCGCGTGCTTCTGCTACCAGGACAGCCCGCGGCGGGCGCACTCGATCGCCGCCCAGGGCGGGATCAACGCGGCGAAGAACTACCAGAACGACGGCGACAGCGTCTTCCGGCTCTTCTACGACACCGTCAAGGGGGGCGACTTCCGCGCTCGCGAGGCGAACGTCTACCGCCTTGCCGAGGTGTCGGTCAACATCATCGACCAGTGCGTGGCGCAGGGCGTCCCGTTCGCCCGCGAGTACGGCGGCATGCTGGCGAACCGGTCGTTCGGCGGGGCGCCAGGTTTCGCGCACCTTCTACGCCCGCGGCCAGACGGGCCAGCAGCTCCTGCTCGGGGCCTACCAGGCGCTGGAGCGGCAGGTCGGCCTCGGCGCCGT
Organism: uncultured Planctomycetaceae bacterium; assembly: GCA_963803395.1. GTDB lineage: Bacteria > Planctomycetota > Planctomycetia > Isosphaerales > Isosphaeraceae > JAFANO01. The sequence continues at coordinate 35,817 of CAWDND010000117.1, read as the reverse complement.
GGAGATGTTCCCCCGCCACGAGATGCTGGAGCTGGTCGTCGTCGACGGCCGCGCCCGGGGCATCGTGACGCGCGACCTGGAGACCGGCGCAGATCGAGTCGTTCGCCGCCGACGCCGTGATCCTGGCCACCGGCGGCTACGGCAACGTCTTCTACCTCGCGACCTACGCCAAGGGGTGCAACGCCACGGCCATCTGGCGGGCGTACAAGAAGGGTGCGGCGTTCGCCAACCCCTGCTACACGCAGATCCACCCGACCTGCATCCCGGTCACCGGCGAGCACCAGAGCAAGCTGACGCTCATGTCCGAATCGCTCCGCAACGACGGCCGGATCTGGGTGCCCAAGAAGAGGGCGACACCCGGCCCGGCGAACCAGATCCCCGAGGACGAGCGCGACTACTACCTCGAGCGGAAGTATCCGAGCTTCGGCAACCTCTCGCCCCGCGATATCTCCTCGCGCGCCGCCAAGGAGGTCTGCGACGAGGGCCGGGGCGTGGGCAAGACCGGGCTGGGCGTCTACCTCGACTTCGCCGACGCGATCCAGCGCCTCGGCATCGAAACGATCCGCGAGCGCTACGGCAACCTCTTCGACATGTATGAGCGGATCACCGACGAAGACCCGTACAAGGTGCCGATGCGGATCTACCCGGCCATGCCACTACACGATGGGCGGCCTGTGGGTTGACTACAACCTGATGAGCACGATCCCCGGCCTGTTCGTGCTGCGGCGAGGCCAACTTCTCCGACCACGGCGCCAACCGCCTCGGCGCCAGCGCGCTGATGCAGGGGCTGGCCGACGGCTACTTCATCATCCCCTACACGCTCGGCAACTACCTCGCGTCGAGCAAGCTCGGCGAGGTCTCGGCGGACCACCCCGCCTTCAAAGACGCCGAGGCGGGCGTGACCCAGCGCCTCGAGAAGCTGCTGAGCATCAAGGGCAGGCGGACGGTCGACGACGTTCCACCGCGACCCTGGGCAAAATCATGTGGGACCACTGCGGCATGGCCCGCAACGAGCAGAAGCTGAAGGCGGCCCTGGAGAAGATCCCCGCGCTCCGCGAGGAGTTCTGGCAGGACGTCCGCGTCCTGGGCGACGGCGGCGAGGTGAACCAGTCGCTCGAGAAGGCCGGCCGCGTGGCCGACTTCCTCGAGCTGGGCGAGTTGATCTGCCTCGATGCCCTGGAGCGGCGCGAGTCGTGCGGCGCCCACTTCCGCGAGGAGTACCAGACCGAGGACGGCGAGGCCGCCCGCGACGACGAGCACTTCTGCCACGTCGCCGCCTGGGAGTACGCCGGCGAGGGCAACCGGCCGGTCCGCCACATCGAGCCGCTGGTCTTCGAGATATCTCCCGCTTCAGACCCGGAGTTACAAATAAGCGTCAAAACCACCTCGAGTACCGTCGCGGGCGAATTCATCCCCGAGGGAGCAATACGTCCGACGGTCGGCAAAGACGGCGAGCGGACGATCAACCTGACCCTAAACGTCTGGCGCCAGAAGGACCGCCGCTCCGAGGGGCGGTTCGTGACCTACGAGGCCCGCGACATCAGCACCGACATGTCGTTCCTCGAGATGCTCGACGTGGTGAACGAGGGTCTGATCACGCGGGGCGAGGAGCCGATCGCTTTCGACCACGACTGCCGCGAGGGGATCTGCGGCCAGTGCGGGGTCGTCATCAACGGCGACGCCGCATGGCCCGCGCCGGGCCACGACGTCATGCCAGCTCCACATGCGGAGCTTCCACGACGGCGACGTCCTGACGATCGAGCCGTGGCGATCGGCGGCCTTCCCGGTCATCAAGGACCTGATGGTCGACCGCGGGGCCTTCGACCGGATCATCGCCGCCGGGGGGTTCGTCTCGGTGCGCACGGGCAACGCCCCGGACGGGAACGCCATCCTGGTGCCGAAGGACGCCGCTGACCTCGCGATGGACGCCGCCGCGTGTATCGGCTGCGGAGCGTGCGTCGCCGCCTGCCCGAACGCCTCGGCGATGCTCTTCGTCGGGGCCAAGGCCTCGCACCTCAACCTGCTGCCGCAGGGCCAGCCCGAGCGCTACCGGCGCGTCGTCGCGATGGTCGAACGGATGGACGCCGAAGGCTTCGGCAGTTGTACGAACCACGCTGAGTGCGAGGCCGCCTGCCCCAAGGAGATCAGCATCGAATTCATCTCCCGCTTGAACCGCGATTACCTCAGGGCCAGCCTCTTCTCGCGTTTCCTGCCAAAGCCGCCTGCGGCGGGTACCCAAGGCACCGAGGGCCCCCGAGAAGGGGAGGCCTAGGGGCAATACCGTTCAAATAGGCGCAAGTCACAGCCTCCTGTTATCTTGGGTTTGCTCAGAACCGAGGCAACCAGGAGGCTAGGACTCGCATGCCACGAGGACATTGCACGCTGCCGGCCGATGACGCGGGCCGGATCTTGGATCGCTTGGCGGGGCTCGAACAGGTGATCCGCCCCGACGACATTCGACAAGCGTTGACCGCGACCGGGAGGGTCAGCACGCGGAACTGCGTGTTGACCTCCGAGGTCATCCTTGCAGAAGCCGAAGCTCCCCCGCGGACGCCCTGGCACGCCGGAGGCGAAGCGGAAGGCCCGCCGGCGCCAGCGTCTGGAGCGGAAGAGAGGGAGCCTGTTCGAGCATCGTCATCTCTTCGTAAAACGCCAGCTCACGCCGGCCGAGCGCCGGACGCTGCAGCGGATCAGCCGGGGTCTGCCTCAGTTCCGGGCTCTCCGGAAGGTTGTGGAGGAGATCTACCGCCTCTTCGACCGACGGTGCCGCACCGCGACGGCGCTGAGGAAGCTGGCCCGACTGCGGGATCGCGTCCGCCGCTTCAAGGAAGTGGGGCCCATCCTCAAAAAGCTCCAGTCCCCCAACCTGGAGCAGGTGCTGACCTTCCTGGACGATAGCCTGCTGGCTTCGACCTCCAACGCCGTGGAACGGAGCAACCGCCGGCATCGCAAGATGCAGAAGACAATCGATCGGGTGCGGACTCAGCCGACCATCAGCGGCCGGATCGCGCTGGAGATGTTTCGCGATGCCCAAGGTCCCTCCCGCACGGAAACGATGAAGACACTGTACCACGCCAGGGTACGATAATTCCCGGTGGTGGTGCTAAAGTCTCCGGATATCGAAGTTCAGATTTACCCAGAGAAGGACGGACGCTTCTGGGCAAAAGCGACGCACCGACCTTCGGGAACCGTCGGCTTTGGACACCAAAAACGCTCCCTGCGTCAACACAAGAGCGGTGCGTCGACACGACGCATCCTACCCGGCTGAGTGGGCGTCTGCCATTCCGGTCGATCATTCCGTCAGGCGGATGTGCAGGTCGCAAAGCTGTCGCGCGTCCACGGTGCCGGGGGCGCCCGTCATCAGGTCGGTGCCCCGGGCGGTCTTGGGGAAGGCGATGCAGTCGCGGATGTTGGTCAAGCCCGCGTAGAGCATCACCAGGCGGTCGAGCCCGAGCGCGATCCCGCCGTGCGGCGGGGCGCCGTTGCGCAGGGCGCCGAGCAGGAAGCCGAACTTCTCCTCGGCCTCCTCGGGCGTGAGGCCGAGCAGGGCGAAGATCTTGGACTGGATGTCCGGGTCGTGGCAGCGGATCGTGCCGCCGCCGCACTCCTCGCCGTTGATGACCAGGTCGTACGCCTGGGCGCGGACCTCGGCCGGGTCGGTGTCGAGCAGGGGCAGGTCTTCGGGCAGGGGCATCGTGAACGGGTGGTGCTCGGCGACGTACCGCTCCTCCTCGGCGTCCCAGGCGAGCAGCGGGAAGCGGACGACCCACGAGTAGTGGAACGACTTCGGGTCGTAGAGCTTCAGCTCGGCCGCCAGCCGCGAGCGGAGGTTCGAGAGCGCCTGGCTGGTCACGGCCTGGGTGTCGGCGACGATCAGGATCAGGTCGCCGGGCTTGGCCTCGAACCGCTCGCGGAGCCTGGCCTGGACGGCTGCTGGGAAGAACTTGGCGGTCGGGCCGGTCAGGCCGTCGGCCTCGACCTTGAGCCAGACCAGGCCCTTGGCGCCGAAGCCGGCGGCGAACTCGGTCAGGCCGTCGAGGTCCTTGCGGCTGTACCGTCTGCCGCCGCCCGGGGCGCAGAGGCCCCGGATCGCGATGGCCGGCTCCCGGGCCTGCTGGAAGACCTTGAACTCGGTCTCGGCGGCGAGGTCGGCGACGTCCTTCAGCTCCATCCCGTAGCGGAGGTCGGGCCGGTCGTTGCCGAACCGCTCCATCACGTCGTGATAGTCGAGCCGAGGCAGCGGCAGCGCGATCGACTCGCCGGTGAACTCCCTGGCCATGGCGGCGACCAGGGGCTCCATCGTGGTCATGACGTCCTGGTCCTCGACGAACGACATCTCGACGTCGAGCTGGGTGAACTCGGGCTGCCGGTTGGCGCGGAGGTCCTCGTCGCGGAAGCAGCGGGCGATCTGGAAGTAGCGGTCGAAGCCGGAGACCATCAGGAGCTGCTTGTAGAGCTGCGGCGACTGCGGCAGGGCGTAGAAATGGCCCGGCGTGGACCCGGCTGGGGACCAGGAAGTCGCGGGCGCCCTTCGGGCGTGCTCCGGCCCAGGATCGGGCGTCTCGACCTCGAGGAAGCCCTGGTCCGACATGACCGTGCGCATCAGCTGGGCCATCCGTGTGCCGGAGGATGAAAGACCTCCTGCATCGCGGGCCGGCGGAGGTCGAGGTAGCGGTACTTCAGCCGCAGTTCCTCGTTGGGCTCGGCCCCCTGCATCTCGAACGGCGGGGTGGGCGTGGCGTTGAAGACCACGAGCTCCTCGGCCCGGACCTCGATCGCGCCGGTCTTGAGCCTGGGGTTTCTCCTTGCCGGGCAGCCGCGGGGCGACGACCCCCTTGATGCCGACGACGTACTCGTTGCGCAGCTCGCGCGCCGCGCCTGCAGCTCGGCCCCGGCCTCGGGCTCGAAGACGACCTGGGTGAGCCCGTAGCGGTCGCGGAGGTCGATGAAGACCAGCCCGCCGAAGTCGCGCCAGGCGTCCACCCAGCCGTTGAGGACGACGGTCTGGCCCACGTGGTCGCGCGTCAATTCGCCGCAGGTATGAGTCCGTTTGAGCATGGTCGTCGCGTCTTCGGCACTTTCAAGAATATCGGAAAGATGATTCGCCGGTTCACCTTAACCCGATCGAACGGAGAGCGTCAAGGACTCGAACTCATGGACAGCCCGGCACTCTCTGAGGTTCAGGTGGTCTGAGGAGGGCCCGGAGCGATGACCGACGACCGGAACCCCTGGCCCGCGCCCACGACTGACTTCCCCTCTGCCTCCGAGAGAAGACCGGTGCAGGCGACTTCGGGCGGCAACTTTCAAGGGCGTGTCGCCTTGAGCATCGCGTCGCGACGGCGCGGAACTCGGCGCCCGGCCGCCACTCGGGGTAAGTGTCGCCCTGCGGCGACGCGGTAACCGACCTCGAACAGCAGTTGCAGGTCCTCGACCGCGCCCGAGAGGTCCCAGTCGGGCTTCACCTCGTCGGAGACCTTGTGATAGTCGTTCTGGGTGTACTCGTCGCGCTTGCGGCGGCCGTAGTCCTCGGGCTTGCCGATGTAGTGGATGCCGGCTTTGGGGTCGAGCGCGGGGACGCCCTGCTTGGCGAACTCGAAGTGGTCGGAGCGGTAGTAGAAGCCCTTTTCGGGCTCGGCGTCGGGCGCAACCGTCCGCCCCTGCTCCCGAGCGACGGCGTCGAGCACGTCGTCGAGCGTCGAGTGGCCCATGCCCGATGCTCACGATGTCGCTCGTCCGGCCCCAGAGGTTGATCACGTCCATGTTGATGTCGGCAAGCGTCCGCGCGAGTGGAGAGAGCGGGTGCGCGGCGTAATACTTCGCGCCGAGCAATCCCTTCTCCTCGGCGGTCACCGCCAGGAACAGGATCGATCGCCTCGGCGGCGGCTGGACGCGGCCGAATGCGTCGGCGAGTTCCAGGAGCGCGGCCACGCCCGAAGCGTTGTCGGCGGCGCCATTATAGATCTGGTCGCCCGGGAGCGACGGGTCGCGGCCGAGGTGGTCCCAGTGCGCGGTGTAGATGACGTACTCTGCCTTCAACTTCGGATCGGCACCTTCGAGCCGGGCGATGACGTTGCGCGACTGGACCTCGCGGAGTACGTTCTTGATCTCGAACCGCGCCCGGGCGCCGAGCGGCACCGGGCGGAAATCGCGGCGTCGCGCCGACTCCTTGCAGCGCGTCGAAGTCGTGGCCGCAGGCGGCGACAGAGCTGCTCGGCCTTTTCCAGGGTGATCCAGCTTTCGACCGCGACGCGCCTCTGCTCCTGGCCGGTGCGGCGCGATGTCGAAGTTCTCGCGGCCCCAGCTCCCCGAGACGACCGCAAAGGGATAGCCCGCGGGGCCAGTCTCGTGGACGATGATCGCCGCGGCGGCGCCCTTCTCGGAGGCGATCTCGTACTTGTAGGTCCAGCGGCCGTAGTAGGTCATCGCCCGGCCCTTGAACATCGTGGGGTCGAGCCGGCTCGGGTCGCTCGGGTCGGGAACGGCCGGGTCGTTGACCAGCATGACGAGCGTCTTGCCCCGGACGTCGACCCCCTTGTAGTCGTCCCAGCCGTACTCGGGCGCGACGACGCCGTAGCCGACGAAGACGACGTCGGAGTTCTCGACCTTGACCGCCTGCGCCTGCCGCCGCGAGACGGCGACCCAGTCGTCGGGGAACTTCAGGTCGATCGCCTCGTCCGCCGACGCGGAATGCGCCCGACTCGCTTGTGGCCTGGAACCCGACCAGCGGCACGTTCTGGACGTAGGTACCGTCGGGATTGCCGGGTTTGAGCCCGAGCTTGCGAAACTGCTCAGTCAGATAGGCGACCGTTCGTTCCTCGCCCGGCGTCCCCGGCGCCCGGCCCTCGAACTCGTCGGAGGCCAGGACCTTGATGTGGCCGAGGAGCTCGGCCCCCGTGATGCTCTCGAACGCCGACAGCCGCTCCGAGTCCGGCGCGGCCGCCGAAGCCAGCCCAGCCAGCGCGGCGAGCCCCGCGTGCCACCAAATCTTGCAGCGCATCGTTCCCCCGATCGATCCCGGGTGGGCCGCACCGAGTGCCGTCCGGCGCCGGCATGGCCGTCCATGATACGGCAGTTCGGCAGTCATCAGTAGCATCTCGCACGGCTATTCTTCCCCTCGCCGAACCGCAGGCGGCCCAGAATTGGTGAGCTCTTCGGAGGGTCATTCGACCAATTCTGGGGGCTCGTCCCAAAGTCGCCTCTACCCGTAGTGCACGAAGAGTCAGAGGGCGGGGCACGCGATCGAGATCACCGAACCCGGAATCAAACGGGGGAGAATCGTTCACGCGGGAGCGAACCAGGGATCATTTCCAGAAGTCCTCCCGCTGATCCGGCCCGAGCCCCGGCGAATCGGGATTGGGGTCCGACCCGGTCGGGTAGAATGGTCGTTGGGACCCCAGCCATCGCCGAATCCACCCCAGGGACCCGGACGTCTCGGGGGAGGAGGCCAGGAAGCGCCGTAGGTCCTCGGCGAACTCCCCCGCCGAGGCATATCGGGCAGCGGGGTTGCTGGCCATCGCCTTCAGGCAGATGACCTCCAGGTCGCGGGGGAGTTGCGGGTTGAGTGCACGCGGCGGCCGGGCCGCGCCGCGCAGGATCTCCTCGATCATTTTCTTGATCCCACCTCGATAGGGAGGCACGCCGGTCAGGAGCTGATAAAGGATCACCCCCAGGCTGTAGATGTCGGTCCGCACGTTGGGTTGCGAGGCGTCCTCGATGAGCTCCGGAGCGCCGAAGTGCAGGTTGACGCCGTGCCCTTGGTCCTGGAATTGGATCAGGCCGAAGTCGGTGAGTCGGGGTCTGCCGTCGTCCCCGATCAGGACCTTGCCGCTCGTGACGTCGCCGTGGATCACCCCACGTTCGTGGCCGTGCTGCAAGGCATCGGCGAGCTGGAAGACCAGCCGTGCAGCCTCGCATGGAGCGAGCGGGCGGGCGCTGTGGAGCCGCTCCTCCAGTGTCGTCCCCGGGACGGATTCTCTGATCGCGTAGGTCCGGCCGCCCTGTCGGAACACTTCGAAGGTCGCCACGATCGACGGGTGGCTCAGTTGGATCAGGGCCGATGCACTCGCCACAGGACCGTCGGGGCCAGCCATCGAGGGGAGTGCGCCGAGGATCTTGATCGCGACGGTCCGCCCTCGCCACGGATCATAAGCCTTGAAGACGGCGCCGGACCCGCCATGGCCGATCTGCTCGACCCGCTCAAACCCATCCAGGGATCCGCCCAGAAGAGGAGGGGGAGCGCTCCACTCGGCAGGTCTCGCCGGATCGTTGGTCTCGGACTCTCGGTCGACCGACTGGGCCATCTCCCGAGGACTCCTCGAAGACGCGTCCCGGAAAGATCTTGCCCCTCGCCGGGGGCGGCGATATTCCCTTGGGGGAGGCCCGCCGCCCCCGACGGGCACAAACTCCTGGGATGCGTCTCAGAGGCGCGGATGTCGGTGAAGCCTTCAAGGGCCCTTGGGCTGCAGGAATACGCCGCAGAGAGCGTGATGGTGTCCGCATGAGCGGGCTCATGCAACCCCGTCCCGAGCGACGAGGCTTCGGGCCAGCCCGCCGGCGGATCCACCGGCTGGAGGATCCGGTGCACCTGGCCTCCTTCGTTGACCACCTGCGATCGATCGACGGCCGCGAAGGCCGTGAACCGGCAGAGGACTCCAAAACGCAGGGAGGTCGCGACGATCGCCCGTTCGAGGGTGAGCTTGTCCTCGGAGCCGGTGGCGAACCGGTCTTCGAGCTTGCGGATCTGTCCCCGCCCCACGTGGAGGCAATGGCTGGATTGTCGCGGACCGTCGGTGCGACCCGCTCTTGCCAGGTGTTCCCCCGCGCATCGGTCGCCCGGAGGGCGATCGCGCCGCGAGGCAGACCGCGGTAGCGGCCCAGCAGCAGGAGCGGGACGCCGTCGAACATCCCGGGGACCGGGCCGGGGACCAGGGAATCATCAACGATCTCCAGGCCCTCCGGCTCCAGCCGCAAACCGGTCAGCACCGGCCTGCCGATGCGGCGGTGGATCGACTCCAGCACCTCATTGAGCCGCTCCTCCGATTCCACCAGCGCGCACGAGCCATCGCCCAGGTCCGCCAGCCGCCGCAGGAATCGCTCGTTCACGGCTTGGTCGATGCCGAGTGCGAAAACGCGGACGCCCGTCAGCAGCGGGCCGAGCGTCCTGAGGATCTGGTCTTCGTTGCCCACCTGGCCATCGGTGACCAGGACGAGGATCCGGTCGCGCGCCTGGCCGCCGTCCCGGAGTTGCCGCGCTGCCAGTTCGAGCGGCTGGACCATCTCCGTGCCGCCGGTCGCCCCGATCCCCGCCAGGAACTCGACGGCGCGAAAGCGATTCCGGTCGGTGGCGGCGACGAGAGCGGAGTCGCCCTGCCACGGCGTCGTGACGTGATTTTCGAAGGCGAAGACGCAGAACCGGTCGTCCTCCCCGAGCGTATCGACCATCCGGGCCAGCGCCCGGCGGGCGGCCACGATCTTCCAGCCCCCCATGCTCCCCGAGCGATCGAGCACGAACGCCAAGGACCTCGGCCGCGGCGCAAGCCCGCGACCACGGCCGGCGGGATCAGCGTCAGCACGAAGGTCCCCCCGGGGCCGTCGGCGGTGTCGGGGTGAAGCGACAGCGACGACCGGACGGACTCGCCCCCGAGGCGGAACCGCAGAATGAAGTCGCGGTCGAGCCGCTCGCCGGGGCGGAGCGTCACGCGATGGACCCCGTCCGATTCCTCGGTCCAGGCCGCTTGCAGGCTGACGCGCACCCCCTCCAACGCGACCGCCCACTCATGCAGTTCGACCGCCAGCGAGAGCCGGACCGGGTTGGGGAAGCCGGGCAGCAGGACTGGCGGCGCGATCCGTGAGGCATCGGAGACGGCGTCGGTATCGGTTGCCACGCCGTCGCCCACCGGAGGACCGGGCAGCGGTCGGCCCGGGATGAACCGGGGGGGGACCACGAGCGGGAAGCGGAACGTGACCTCGCCGTCGTGGTAGGGCAGGACGCCCGCCATCGTGAGCCGGACGGTGGCCTCCTCCGCAGGCATCAGGTTCCCGACCCGCAAGGTGAAGACCCCGGGCCGCTCCTCCTCGGCGATCGCCGCGTAGTGGCCGTCGAGGGCGGCTTGGGCGTACTCGCGGCGCGCCCGGGACCGCTCCTCCAGCACGCCCTCGATCACCCGGCCGGCCGCCTCCATTCGAAAGCCGGTGACGGCGGCCCGGTCGGGGAGCGGAAAGATGTAGGTCGCCTCCAGCGGTTCGTCGGTGGCGTTGACGAATGTCTGGCAGAGCGTCACCTGCACCAGCAGGCCGTCGATCCGGCCCCGAACGTCCATCGCCCGCAACGGCAAGTGGCCCCTCGCGGTCGCTAGCGAGCCAAATCCGGCGTCCTCAACCCCGTCGCCCGGCGATCGAGCGGCCTCCTCCAGCAATGGAAGCAGCCTCGTCATCTCATTCCTCCCCCCTCACCCAGCCTGATCGGCCCTCGCTACTTTCCGCAACACGATCCGCGGTGCCGCGGCCATGCGGATCACGCAGAGGTCCTCGTCGTCGATCGGGCGCATGGCCCTCATCGACGGCGACACGCCGCGGTGCCAGCGATTCAGGTCTCTACTCCGGAAAGAAGCAGATGCGCGCGTAAGTAAAGCGATGCCGCGACGATTATTGAGATGGCTCATAAAGGGCAACTGGTGGAGCGTGTTCCAGTACGCTTTGCATCGTACGCTCTAACTTAACGCGAATTAAGGAGTTCCGCCTGATCAGCGATGAGGGCCACGGTCACTCCACCAGTTGCCCTCCATGAGCCACCATCATTGAACGTTGATTGCAAACGAGACGTCGTGCTCTTCGAAAGAAAGGGTGTGGCACCCCTGAGCTGAGGGAAGGTAAGAGCTTGGTCAAGGAAAACAGAGGGGGTCTTTCTCGTGGCGGGCGGACAGGCGTGGACAGTTTCAGCAGGCGAACTTTGTGGCAGTCAGTGACGCGGAAGTGCTTGCCTTATTGAGGTTTACTGCGGCATCACGGGCCATCTTTGGGGACTTTCTCAGCAAGCGCGGACAAGTGCGGACAATTTCAGCGGTGGACGCCGAGACAGTAGGTAGGCGCGGAAGTTTTTCTCTTGCAGAGGGTTGCTTCGGCTTCTCGGGCTGCCTTGGCCGCCCAAAGTGTCCGCGCTGTCCACTGGTCCTGGCACTAGGAGCCTGTCCGAGTATTTGCCGGTGTTCCCGGATCCGCCCCTGGTCTCGCTCGGTCTTGGCCGTCTCGGCCCAGACCCAAACCTCCGCGCGCACTGTCCCCCTCAACTCACCGCGGCACAGTTGCTGCGCCGCCAAATCTTCAGAAGATTGTGCGTCAGGCAGATCAGTTGCCACTCGGCCGAGACCTTCTCCAGGCCTCGCAGGAGCAACTGGCGGATGCCCCGCGCCGACTTGATCATGCCGAAGACCGGCTCGACGATCTGCTTGCGGGCCGCGTACAGCGCCTGGCCGGGCGCCGAACGGAGCTTGGCTCGCATCTTCTCCTCGACGCTCGCTTCGGCCGCGGGCGCTGCCGCCGCCGCCGCGGGCGCTGGGGGGCGGGCGCGGCGGTCGCCGCCGCCGTGGCCGGGACTGGGGCTTCGTGGTGCTTCTGGCGACCGAGGGCGATGTGCGGATCGAAGCCCATCTCCTCCAACGCGCCGACCGCTTTCACGCTGAAGTCGCCCGTATCGGCGGTGTTGGGAATCGGCCTCGGTGTGCCGTCGGCCGACCTCGGCCGCTCGATCCCCGCGGCCTTGAGATTGTCCAGGGCCGCGTGCGCCATGGGCACGGCCTGTTCCTTGTCATGGGCCGCGTTGGTCGCTTCACAGGCCACGATGATCTGGTCGGCGCCGTCGACCACCGCTTGAGCGTTGGACGAGTAGTCGACGCCCTTATTGCTCTGCTTCATGATCTTCGCTTCGGCATCGGTGAAGCTCGTTTGCGCCTTGTCCTCGGGGGTGGGGTCGATCGGGGCAGGGGCTCTGCCCCGACGCTTGCGGCCTTCGGCGTCGCGCGGGCTTGCTCGTCGTCGCGGTGGCGTTGTTCCTCGTCCGCCCGGGCTCGGGCCTCGGCTTCCAGTCGCGCCTTGGCCTCCTGGATCTTCGCCAACCGGGCCTCACGCCGCTTCAATTCCTCGGGCAGTTCATCGCCACGACGGCTGCCCAGGGCCGCGTCTTGCTCGGCGTCGAGTTGCTCGGCTTGCTTGAGCAGTTGCTCGATCTCCCCTTTGAGCCGTTCGATCTCCTTGGCCATGGATCCGGAACTCATCGCCTTGTGTCGCGAGGCGTTCGCTCCCATCTTGGTCCCGTCGGTGGAGAGAGTCCCCAGCTTGACCATGCCCATCTCGCCCGCCAGCCGCAACACCTCGAGGAAGAAGGGCCGAAACGCGGCCAGGTGGATCTTGCGAAAATCGCTGATCGTGCGGAAGTCGGGCGGATCGTTGCCGACAATCGCTCGAAACGCCAGGTTCCGTTCGCAGGCCGCCGCGATCTTCCGGCTGGAGCAGACGCCCACGGAGTAGGCGTAGACCAGGAGCGTGACCATCATGGTCACATCGAACGGCGGTTGGCCGCGGAGCTCGCGGGCGTAATGGTCGTGGAAGGGAGCGAGGTCGAGCTGCGGGATGAGATCGAGGAGGAAGAACACCAGGTCGTCTTTGGGCAGCGCATCGCGCGGCGAGATCGGCTCTTGGCTCCCCTGCTCGGCGTCCCACGGGCGGTAGTTCTTGCGTCGATCGTCCATCACCTGGCTCCTGCGCAGCGTCACCGGGCCTTCGACAAGTGCGTGGAACCAGGATTGTGCCCGAATCAACCGCGCCTTTACAGATCGACGGCTTAATCACTGCCGGGGATACTCAGACACGCTCCTAGCAGTGAGAAAGTCCCCATCTTTGCCGGGCCAAGTGTCCGCGCTGTCCACGGGTCTATCCGCCTGCCGTGTGAAAGTCCCATCTCCCGGAGCAAGGACAGGACGTAAGTTGTGGCGGCGCCTTGCGCCGCGTTTCCGTTTGTCGGACGAATCGGGGACCTTCTCACGGCAGGCGGGTAGACCTGTGGACAGCGCGGCCGCTTTGCCCGACGAAAGATGAGTATGGTTCAAACGTGGGTAACACTATACGTAGCGAAGTCCGCGTTCATCCCGTTGAAAGCCTTTTTCACTGCTTAAATTAGATCAAGGACAGGCACGAGCGCTTACTGGAAAAGTGTTACCTTGGCCCCGCACGCTTTGAACCATGCCCGAGGATGACCCGTGATGCCACTGCAATCCCAAGAGAGACAAGGACTTTCGCCCCACTGACTGCCACAGAGTCTCCTGCTGAAACAATTCGCGTCTGTCTGCTCGCCGTGAGTAAGACTCCCGAATTGTCATGCCGTTTCGCAGCACTTGTCTCCATCCCCATGAGAATGGGGGGCAGCATGAGGGTGTTGCCGCCTTCTATTGGGCCGAGCCGGCCGAGGATGTCCTTGGTCACCGTATCTCTCGCCGGTGTTGCTCGAGTCGGTCAGGAAGTCGGAATCCGAGGCGTCGCTGCTGTTGACAAGTCCTGTCGGCACTGCCCACCATCCATCAATGATTGTGGTGTGCAGTGCCCACCCTTCGGGACTACGGGACTCTGGGTCGCGGAAAAGGTGACCGGATTTCTCCGCCGGTTTGGGCTCGCGATTGCAACTGTCATAATGTTACCGGAGCAATGACCCAGAGTGGAGCATCCCACCATGACGGCACTCATCTCCCAAGTCACCCCGGCGCCGACAGGCCGGAGGTATCGGATCGAAGACTCGGCTCGACGCGAGGCATCCTCCTCTTCACCCTTCCTCCGAGGATGGATTGCGCATCAAGCAGCCCGATATCACGACCTGCTCCTGACCATCGCCGCAGCGCCCAAGCCGTCCCGAGGCGTGGCCTCGGCTCGCAAGGATGGGGGGGCCGGCTCTGCCGGCCTCACGATCTCAATCTCGGTAGAAACACCTTCTTTCACGTCCCCATAGCCCATGGGCAGCAACAAGCCTTCCTCCGGCCCAAGCCACGTCGCCAAGCCCGAGATCAGCCGCGCCGAGCCCAGCACCACCAGGCCCGGGCGAGGCACGCCGCCGACCACTGGCCCGGTGCTCGTGGTAGCAATGGCTGCCGAAGGCGTGCTCTAGATCGTTGTTCGTCCGCGGCATGTCCGGAGGCTCGGAGCAGCGAAACAATCCCGGCCAATAGCTCTGGCTCACCTTCAGGAAGTGCCTCAGACCCTCCCCGACCGAGGGCTCAGCGACCGTGGCCGCCGCCTGCCGCATCCTCCCCAACAGTTGCACCAGGATCCGCCGTACTTTCTGGACCGACAACTCCTCCTTAGTTCTTCAGGAGTCGGGCCTCACGCTTGACCCACTTGTAAGCCTCCCGCACCGGCGGCCACAAGGCCGCGGTCTGTTCCAGCCCGCGCCGCAACAACGGCTGGAGCCGCTTTAATCCTCCGGGCAAACTCCCGGTCCGGGCAGCGACCCAGTCCAGGTTGGCGGCGATGCGGCTCAGTCTCTCGTGCCGCTTCAGCCCCGAGGCCGCCAACGGGGCAGCCCCTTCGTCGGTCAACGCGGTCCGCACGGCGGCGCAGTAGCCCCGAACCACCTCCGCCTCCTCATCGTCCGCCCCCTGCTCCTGCTTCTGCTCCGCCTGGCGCTCGATCGGCCGGAGGCCGCGCACCCGCTTCTTCAAGGCTCAAGATGGATTCCAGGGTGGTGGCCCCAGGCAATCGTAAAACTTCGCCTAACCCGTTTTTTTCTCTTGAACGTCCGGTCGGCCCTTTCTTTTCCTCGTCGGTTTTGCGTAGATTTTTGGGGTCATGCAAGACCTCGTGCTTCTACCCCTGAACGAAGTTGACTCGTCGGCCACCGAGCCGACCTGTCTCGCGCCGCTGCGGCAGGAAGTGGTGGAGTTGCGCACCGAAAGCGCACAACTGCGACGCGAGAACCTCGAACTGCGGCAGCAGACCGGGTATTGGCGGAGTCAGCACGCCACGGCCAAGCAACGGATCGCCGAATTGGAACAGGAGGTCGCACAGCTTCGCGGTGACAATCGCAAGCTCCAGGACCAACTCTTCGGACCAAAGAGCGAACACGCTTCGTCTCGGGACCGCTCCAATGGCCTTGATGGCGAGGAGGAGCCGGCCTCCCCCGAGCCCGCCAGGCGCGGCCAGCGAACGGAGCGGCCCGGGCCGAAGCGGCGGGACTACAGTCACTTGCCAGTCGTCGAGGACCTCCGCGAGTTGCCCGAGCACCAGCGCTGTTGTCCCGGGTGTGGGGTGCCGTTCTCCCCCAGCGACACCGAGGATTCCGAGCAGATCGAGATCGAGGTCCGCCCCTATCGCCGCCGCATCCGGCGGCGACGTTATCAACGGACGTGCACCTGTGCGTTCGGCCCGCGAACCCTCACCGCTCCGCCGGCACCCAAGTTGATCCCCAAGGGGTTGTTGGGGGTGTCCGTGTGGGTGGAGATCCTGCTCGACAAGTTTGCCAGCCACCGTCCCACGGAGCGGTTGTTAGCCTCCTGGCGGCAGCTCGATTTCGACGTGGCGGCCGGTACCGTCACGAGCGGCCTGGAGCATCTCGAACCCGTGTTTCAGCCGCTCTACGAGGCGCTGCTGGCGCGGAACGCCCGATCGGCGTTCGCCCAGGCCGACGAAACGCGCTGGATGGTCTTTATCGTCCAGGACGGCAAGAGCGGGTATCAATGGTGGCTGTGGGTCTTCCTGGGCGAGGACACGGTGGTGTTTCGACTGGACCCCAGTCGCAGCCACGAGGTCCCCGAAGGCCACTTCCCCGACGACGCCCACGTGGTGGTGATGGTCGACCGCTACTCGGCCTACAAGGCGATGGCCCAGGTGAAGACAGGGCATGTGATCCTGGTCTTTTGCTGGGCCACGTCCGGCGTGATTTCGTCAAAGTCGGCAAGGGGTGGGACGAGTCGAAGGAGTGGGCAGTAGCGTGGCTGCGGCGCATCCGTACGTTGTATCGGCAGCAACACCAGCGGCGGAAACATGCCGTCGGCAGCGTGGAGTTCGCGGCCGCCGACGCCGAAGTGCGGCAGACTGTGGCGACGATGCAGGCTCAGGCCGAGACGGAGTTGGCGGACCCGAAACTCGCGACCCCTTGTCGCAAAGTGCTGGTCAGCCTCCAGGAGCACTGGCCCGGGCTGATCCGGTTCGTGGACGACCTGCGGATCCCGCTGGACAACAACGCCTCGGAGCGGCAGGCCGGGGTCCGGCTCTGGGTCGGAAGAACTACTATGGCTCTGGTGCGTTGTGGAGCGGCCGCCTGGCGGCCGCCTTGTTTTCTCTATTCGCGACCTTGACGCTGGCCCGGTTGAACATCCGCAAGTGGCTGACGTGGTACCTGCAAAGTTGCGCCGACAATGGCGGCCAAGCCCCCGCGGACCTCGCGCCGTTCTTGCCCTGGACGATCTCCCGAGAAAAACGCCGTGAAATGGCCCTCGATCCCGACGACAGTTCGTGATCGGCGCGGCCCCGTCCGCAATCCATTCGCGATTGAACCTGACCCGCAATCGGGTGAAGATCTCATTGCGCCCATTCCATCGCATAACGGTTTGGGCGAAGGTTTACAGCAATCGCCGCAAGTCCTTCCATAAAAGGTACTTGAGTGTCATGTGGCGAGAATGTTGCCTTCGGGCCGTTAGTGCTGCCCACATAGTGACTTATGGCAAGACGGCCTGACCACCACCCCGGAATCCATCTTGAGCCTACCTGTTTTCCTGTTTTGATGCCGGCGGATCGCTGTTTGCAAAACTCCAGTTCTTAGCCTTTTGGCGGAGCGTTGATTTCTTTCACTGGGCTGGAGTCAGT
The DNA here is from genome assembly GCA_963803395.1 of uncultured Planctomycetaceae bacterium. Classification (GTDB taxonomy): domain Bacteria; phylum Planctomycetota; class Planctomycetia; order Isosphaerales; family Isosphaeraceae; genus JAFANO01. Next base: position 18,975 of record CAWDND010000117.1, on the reverse strand, counting down.
ATTGATTCCGCCCTGAAACACCCGGCTCTGCCGGATATCGTCGGCGTCGATGCGCGCCAGTTCCTCGCGCGAGACCACGCCGCCCTGTCGGATCAGTCGGCCAGCCTGGCGCAGCTTGGCGCGGTCGATCGCGTTGCGGACGCTGCGCGCGTTGGCAAAGTGCAGTTGCTGGACCCGCAGCGCCAGGTATTCGGCAAACGCCTTCCGCGACTCGTCGTCGAATGGGTACATCTGCTGACGCAACATCAGTTCGGCGATTGTCATCAGCTCGTCCAGAGAGTAGTCCGGAAAGTCGATATGGTGCGCGATCCGCGAGCGAAATCCCGGGTTCGACTGGAAGAAGGTGTCCATGCGCTCCTTGTAGCCGGCCAGGATCACCACCAGGTCGTCGCGCTGGTTCTCCATCACCTGGAGCAGCATCTCGATCGCCTCCTGGCCGTAGTCGCGCTCATTCTCGGGGCGGTAGAGGTAGTAGGCCTCGTCGATGAACAGCACGCCGCCCATCGCCTTCTTCACGATCTCCTTGGTCTTCGGCGCGGTGTGGCCGACATACTGGCCGACCAGGTCGTCGCGCGTCGCCACCACCAGATGGCCCTTGCGGACATAGCCGAGGTGATGCAGGATTTTCGCCATTCGCATCGCCACGGTGGTCTTGCCGGTGCCGGGCCGGCCGGTGAAGCTCATGTGCAGCGTGGGCCGTTCGGTGCTCAGCCCAGACTGCTCGCGCAGCCGCGCGACGAGCAGCAGCGAGGCGATCTCGCGAATGCGCGTCTTCACCGGCGCCAGCCCCACGAGCTCGCGGTCCAGCTCGTCGAGAATCTGCTGGATGTTCGACTCGCGGTAGACCTGCGTCGAGGTCGATCGATATCTTTTCGACAGTTGGTTCTTCTACTATACTCATAAGTGCTTCGCCCCCCAAGAGTTCAGACACTCGGACCAGGAGACAAGGAGAGCGCGGTTCCAAGATCACCCCGCAGTTCCATCTCAGCATTTCCGCGTCTCCTTGTCCCCTTGTCCAGGGATCAAGACTCGTACCGCATCCCCGCCGGCCGGTCCGTCGCGTAAGAATGGATCGGTGTACTTCACCTGTCGGTCTTCGAATTCCTGGCGCTCGACGCGGAAGCCCGGCTCCTCCTTCGGCCGCTGGACGATGAAGCTGAGCGCGGTGGTCTGCCGGCCGTATGCGCCGATCGTAGCCGTTGACGCGGATGTAGTGGTTCGGGAACGCCTCGCGGCAGCGGTTTAGCTCGAACATGACCGCCGCCGGGTCCTTTACGTCGAACATCGGCAGGCCCCACATATCCCAGTAGACGTTGCGCGGGTGCGGGTCGTCAGTGTACTCGATCGAGATCGGCCAGTCGTTGTCCAGGCAGTACTGCACCTGCACCTTGATATCATCATCGTTGAAATCGGGCAGGTAGGAGAAGGTGCCCTGGGTAATTCTCATCGTTGTCCTCGTCGGAGGTGATCGGCAAAGGGTAACGGGCGTTACACGTAATTTCTTTGGCTCATGAGGTCTAACTTGGTAGGGCGGTGGGCTTGGCCGTCCCCGATCTCTTCATTTTCCAGCACTTGGGGCAGCCTAACGAGAGCCACCCACCATTCAGACCACATGAGCCATACCTTTTCCCTTGGACTCAGAGCGACGGTGTGACAACAGCATCCGGCACGTCCGTCGACGTGAAGTCGAAAGTGATGTCCTTCCAAATTTCCAGCGCCTTGCGGAGCGAAGGCGACCACCGAGCGGCGCTGGCCAGGATCTCGGGCCCCTCGTTCAGGTAGTCGCGGCCCGCGTTGCGCGCCTGGATCATCGCCTCCACCGCGACGCGGTTGGCCGTCGCGCCCTGGGCAATGCCGTCGGGGTGGCCGATGGTGCCGCCGCCGAACTGGAGCACGACATCCTCGCCCAGGTAGTGAAGCAACTGGTGCATCTGCCCGGCGTGGATGCCGCCCGAGGCCACCGGCATCGTCCCCGGCATCGAGGCCCAGTCCTGCTCGAAGTACAGCCCCTGCACGGGTTCGGGTCGAGCTTGTTCTCCGCAGCGTGTTGTAGTAACCCTGCACGGCGTTCGGATCACCTTCCAGCTTGCCGACCACCGTGCCGGCGTGGATGTGGTCCACCCCGGCCAGGCGCATCCACTTGCTGATCACGCGGAAGTTGACGCCGTGGGTCTTCTGGCGGGTGTAGGTGCCGTGGCCAGCGCGGTGCAGGTGCAGGATCAGGCCGTTCTTACGCGCCCACTTCGCCATCGACTGGATCGCCGTGTAGCCGATCGTCAGGTCGATCATGATGATCACGCTGCCCAGTTCCTTGGCGAACTCGGCGCGCTCGTACATCTCCTCCATCGTGCCGGCGGTGACGTTCAGGTAGTGGCCCTTGATCTCGCCGGTGGCAGCCATGGCCATATTGACCGCCTCCATGCAGAACAGGTAGCGGTCACGCCAGCGCATGAACGGCTGCGAGTTGATGTTCTCGTCGTCCTTGATGAAGTCCAGGCCGCCGCGCAGCGCCTCGTAGACCACGCGGCCGTAGTTGCGCGCCGAGAGGCCAAGCTTCGGCTTGGTGGTTGCGCCGAGCAGCGGGCGGCCGTACTTGTTCAGGTACTCGCGCTCCATCACAATGCCATGCGCCGGGCCCTGGAAGGTCTTGGTGTAGTGCGGCGGGATGCGCATGTCCTCCAATCGCAGCGACTTGAGCGCCTTGAAGCCGAACACGTTACCGATGATCGACGAGGTCAGGTTGGCGATCGAGCCCTCTTCGAACAGGTCCAAGTCGTAGGCGATGTAGGCGATGTACTGATCGGTACCCGGCACCGGGTCGACACGGTAGCACTTCGCCTGGTAGTGCTCGTGCGCGGTCAGGCGGTCGGTCCAGACCACGGTCCACGTCGCGGTTGAGGACTCCCCCGCCACCGCAGCGGCCGCCTCGATCGGCTCGACACCGTCCTGCGGCACAAGCCGGAACGCGCACAGAATGTCGGTATCCTTCGGCTCATAGTCCGCATCGTAGTAACCCATCTCGGCGTACGGTGTAACGCCGGCGGACCAGCGACTCTTCTGCGCCCCATCGGTCTTCACAGCCATTGCGGCTCCTCCTTACAACTAGGTGTGCTTGTGAAAAAAAACCGCCATCCCGAACTAGCCGCCATCTCGAACAAATAGAGATTTCAGTAATACAGACACGATATAGTGTGGATATGATCCAGCACCCAGCTTGGATGCTCCTTGAAGCGTTTTCACACAGCCAATTCCCGAGCCACAGACATTTATCAAACCATCCTAGGGAGCGATCACAGGCTCGGAAGACCCTCGTAACCGAACTCTCGTCGTTAATCGATTCAAGCTCGAATCGGTTGTCGGGTTGCGCAAGAAGTGTCGAACGTAGTGCCAGTATAGCAAGGGAGGTTCGTGAAGAATATCACCTTGTTCTTCTTCAGTCTGAAGTGGACCCCTAAAACTAGATCACGCGCGATGTTAAACTGTCGGAGGTCGCTGTTCCATCCCGAGGGACATCATGTCCTGTTCACCCCAATCGCAACTCGGCTACGTTCATGGCCAAGGTTGCTCTCGACGTGCCAAAAGAAGACCAAGACTCTCGTCGAGTCCCGTAGGGTGGGCACTGCCCAATGACAGCAAGCTTGGTACGGTTTGCGGAACAAAGGTTACTTCGGTCCCGTAGTCCCCTAGGGTGCCCACTGTCCATGACTCATCCTCGACGACCTTGGCGCCGAAGTCATCGATCTTGCTGGGGACGATGACCCCCTTGTGCCGCCGCCCACCGGTCCCCTCGGTGGGAGGTGGAGTCGAGGGGGACGAGGGTGGCCCGCCGTGAGATGAGGGCAACCACCCCTTTGAAGGTGGCTGCCCGTCTACGAGGTGCAAATAAATCGCTGTCATTGCGGTAATCTGGGGCATTTACTAGCGCCGAGATAAAGTCGCTGGAGCGAGAATTCGTTCCGAATCGGCCTTGACGGCCCGAACTCGGGACAGCGAATAAATTAGATTCTGATTTGTACCAGATTCGTATCTCTATCAGAAATCTCGCAACATTTTAAGCTACAAGACGTTGCGAGATTGTTGAACCACCTTCAAAGGGGTGGATGAGGGCAACCTACCAAGGATCGGGCCAGAGGGGTCCATCGAGGCGTTCGGTCGAGCATTCAGCCTGCAGGCTGCCCCGATTTCTCCGAGTTTTCTGTTGGACACAGGCATCCGGCCCGTGTACAACTCACGAGTTCAGGAAAGCCGGGCGAGATCGCGGATGGCGCGGTCGACACGCATCGGGGAAATCGCGGAGGAGGATACCATGGGCCAGCTTCCCGACCCGCGCGACAACCGCACCCCCGATCACCCGATCGAGGCCCTCTTGATCAACCGCTGGTCGCCGCGGGCCATGAGCGGCGAGCCGATCACGGACGTAGAGCTGATGAGGCTGCTGGAGGCGGCTCGCTGGGCGCCGTCGACGTACAACGAGCAGGAGTGGCGCTTCCTCTATGCCCGCCGCGACTCCTCGCACTGGCCGACCTTCTTCGGCCTGCTGGCGGATGCCAACCAGGTCTGGTGCGGCCGGGCGGCGATGCTGATGGTCGTGCTGTCGCACAAGGTCTTTACGCGCAATGGCACGCCGAACCCGGTGCACACCTTCGACGCCGGGGCGGCGTTCGAGAATATGGCGTTGCAAGGCACGGCCATGGGCCTGGTGGTGCACGGCATGGCCGGCTTCGACCGGGGCAAAGCCCGCATGGCGTTGCAGGTGCCCGAGGACTACGACGTCGAGGCGATGGTCGCCGTCGGCCGGCCGGGCGATCCAGACGAACTGCCGCCGGAGCTGCGCCCGGGAGGTGCCCTCGGGCCGCAAGCCGGTCGAGGAGTTCGCCCGCGAGGGGTCCTACGCATTCTGAGCATCCGAGGAGGTCCAGCCCGATGCCGTGTCCGAACACCGCCGAGCATCGGCAGCCTGGCCGTCATCCACGATGCCCTGCCGTGATTGCTGCGCTACGTGACGCCGGTTGGCGAAGGGATGCATGCCGGCGAGCTCGGTGCCGGGTGAGGACCGCAGGCGGCCGGAGGGCGGGAACAGGGGGCGGAACTGAATGGCACTTCCTTGAGCGGAATTCATTTTGAGACGGTCCCAAGAATGGCCTTTGAGCGTCCCATGATCCTGGCTCGGCTTGTGGAAGATTGGGAAATGCGATATTGGTGGGGCCCGACACCGAGGAGGGGCTTTCCGCGAGGCGATGCAGGGAGGCATTGCGTCCATGACGTGTCACCGCGACGGGTGGACCTTCGCCGCCGTCTTGACTGCCCTGGTGGCGGGGTTCCTCGGGGAGTCGTTGCTTCTCGGCCGGGTGCTCAGCCCCGCCGATGTGCTCCGGGTCTCGGCGAGCTTCCGCGATGCGCGAAGGCCGTCATTCGAGCCGGTGAACCGGCTGCTGATTGACCCGGTCCTGCAATTTCAACCCTGGCTCGAATTCAACCGGGCGATGATCCGGCGAGGCCGGCTCCCGCTCTGGAACGGCCGGGCGGGATGCGGGGCACCTCACCTGGCTAACGGCCAGAGCGCGGTCTTCGACCCGTTCCACGCGATCGCCTATCTCGGCACGCTTCCCGAAGCGTATGCCTGGATGGCCGCCGCGCGGCTCTGGGTGGCGGGGATGGGGATGTTCCTGCTGGCCAGGTCCTGGGGCTTGGACCCTGGGGACGCTGGTTCGCAGGCCTGGTCTTCCCGTTCTGCGGCTTCCTGGTCGTCTGGCTGCTCTTCCCGGTCACGAGCGTGGCGGTCTGGATGCCCTGGCTGTTCCGGGCCACCGACCGGGCCTTGCAACACCCCGAGCCACGGTCGGTCGGACTGCTCGCCCTGGCCGTGGGGCTCGTCCTGCTCGGCGGGCACGTCCAGACGAGCGCCCACGTGCTGCTGGCGGCGGGGCTCTACGCAGCCTGGCGGCTCAGGGCCGGAACCACCGAGGAACTCGTCCCTCGTGCCTCCGCAACAAACCTCTCGCGCGAGGGGGTCGCGGAGTGCCCTGCCCACGAAGTCATGGGCAGGACACCCAGGGACGTGGCACCAGAGGACCCCGGAAACGGCTCCCAACCTGCGAGGATGCCGGAACCGGTCGCCCGATGGGGCCTGGCGGCCTGGGTCGGGGGCATCATGCTAGGCGTCGCACTGGCGGCCGTCGAGGTTGTCCCGCTCGGGTTTTACCTGAGCCGGAGCCCGGTCTGGGGTGAGCGCCGCGCGAGCGCCCGTCCCCCTGGACGGTGACCCGTCCTCGCGGGCTTGATGCGGTTTGCACCGCGCTCCCTTATGCCTTCGGCAGCCAGTGCCGGGGTCATCCCAACTTGGCGCGGCGCTCTGGGCGTGCATAATCTGAATGAGTCGGCGGGGGGGTTCGCCGGACTGGCGACGCTGATCTGGCTGGCCCCGCTCGGCTGGTCGGCGCGGTCCGGGCAGCCGAGGGCGCGATTCCTCGCCAGCCTGATCGTGCTCGGGGCGATGGGGGCGTTCGGCCTTCCCCCGGTCGCGAACCTGCTCCAGGTCGTACCGGTCCTGAACGTGACCGACAACCGGCGGCTGACCCTGTGGGTGGCCTTCGGCCTGGTCCTGCTCGGCGGGATCGGGATGGATCGGCTGGCCGCCTCGCGGCCGAGGCGGGTCGGGGCCTGGCTCTGGGTCGTCGCCGCGCTCGGTGCGCTGGCGGTCTCGGCCGGCGTCGCTCGGATCGAGCCCCGGCTCCGTGCCCGAGCGCAAGGGCATTACGCGAAGGCCGCCGCCAGGACCCCCGGCGCCGATCTGGCCGTCTACCGCGGCCGCGCCGAGCGCCAGGTCCGGCGAACCCTGGCGTTCTTCCCGCGCTATTTCGCGGTGTTGGCCGCTCACCTGGTCGTCCTGGCGGTGCTGGCCGAGTCCTGGCGGCGCGGCCGGATCGCCGGGCGCGTGGTCCGCCCGGTGCTGATGGGCCTGACGATGCTCGACCTTTTCGGCTTCGGGTTCGGCCTCAACCCGGCGATCGAGCCCCGCGACGACCACCCCGAGAGCCCGGTCATCGCCTCCCTGCGCCGGGAGGTCGGGCCGGACGGCCGCGTGCTTGGCATCGGCGAGGAACTCCCGCCCAATACCCTGATGCGGCACGGGCTGAGCGACGTCCGCAATTACGACTCGATCGAGCTGTCGCGGAGCCTGGCCTGGTTCGCGTCGCTCTACGAGCCCGGCCCCGAGCCGCGATCGAGCCGTCGCGCGATCACCTGGAGCGGCGTGCTCCGCGCCCGAGGACGCCTCCGCGCGGCCTCGGTGGCGGCGGTCGTCGCCGCGACGCCCCCACCGCCGGGGGCTTTCGCGCGGGTCGATCGCGTGGGAGCGGCCTGGGTCGCCCGGCTCGATGGCGCTCCCTGGGCCGTCCCCGAGTCGCGCCCGCGCGGCTGGACGTCCGACGCGATCACGGTTCCGCACGGGTCGTCGCCGACTGCCCCGGCGATGACCGGATCATTATGCATGAAACTTTCGATCCCGGCTGGCGGGCCGAGGTCGATGGGATCGCCGTCGCGGTCGAGCCCGCGCTCGACACGTTCCTGGCCGTTCCCGTCACTGCGGGGATACATGTGCTGATGTTGCGTTACGACCCGCCCGAGGTCCGCCTCGCGCTGGCCGCCTCGGCCGTGGCGCTGGCCACTCTGGTTTTCGCCTTGACGGGATTTCACCCCTTCCGGTCTACTCGAATTCTCGTCCAAGGGCTTGGAGGGACCCAGCCCGCCGAGTTAAAATCGATCTTGTGCATTTCACCGGCCAATAACTGAGGGATGAGACGCTGATGGTCCACTTCACGTGTGATCTCTGCGGCAAGGATCTGACTGCGTGCGGCGACCCCCGCTATGTGGTCAAAATCGAGGCTTACCCCGGCTTCGACCCCACCGAGATCACGGAGGACGACCTCGACGATGACCACATGGAGGCGGTTTCGCAACTCCTTCAGCGCGACGAGGGCGTTCCGCCGGAAGAGCTCGCCGCTCCCCTTCGCAAAGGCTTCCGATTTGATCTCTGCCCGGCCTGCCACGTCAAGTTCTTGAAGGACCCGCTGGGCAAGGAGTTCCTCCGCTCGTTCGATTTCAGCAAGAACTGAAATGAACCTCCGGAGATGCCTGCCGGGAATCCGTCGCGCCCTCGTCACGGTTCTCCATTCATCGATCTCTTCTCTTTGCGCTTTCAAATCAGGGAGGATATAAATACGCTTACATAACTTCGGGACATGATCCGAGACGCTCATGGAGGCCCCGCTCGCTCGTCGAGGGGGCCGCTCCCTTGCGTGGGCACGGATTCCTCGGCGGGCGCCCCCTTTTCTTGCGGGCCGATGCAGGGAGGCCTCGGTCTGCGGCGGAGTTCGGTTTGCTCCCTTGGATCCGCCTGAGCCTGGGGGGCCGTCCGAGCTATGTGCCCATTCCCATGTGAGCTCATGATCCATCGTAACCACCGGGTGTGCCCGCGGTCATCGTGAGGGACAATGGAGATCTCTCAAGGAGGGGGGCTTCTCTGCTGCTTGGCCCGGAGAGACGCTCAGGGTTCCCCCCGGCTGACCTGGCCCCAGCGTCCGAGCCGCCGCGCCGCCGCGCCGGAGTCGATCGCGGCGTGCCGCCTGCGCGACACCTTCGGACAATGTCGCGACCCGACCGGCCACCAAGAGCGCCGCGGCGCTGTTGGCCAGGACCATTGCGCGGACCGGGCCGGGCTCGCCCGCGAGCAGACCACGCAGCCGGTCCGCGCTCTCGGCGGGCCCGGAGACACGGAGTTCGCGGACGCGGACGCGAGACAGGCCGAAATCGCCGGGGTGCCAGACCTCGCTCCTGACCCGGCCCGACTCGACCCATCGGACATGGGTCGGGGCATCGAGCGAGACCTCGTCCAGGCCGTCGCCGCCGGTCACGACCGCCCCGCGCCGGGTCCCCAGCCGGGCGAGCGCCTCGGCCATGAGCTCGGCCTGGCGAGCGCCCGCGACGCCCACGAGTTGGAACTCGGGCCGCGCGGGGTTGGCCAGCGGGCCGACCAGGTTGAACAACGTCCGAAACGGCAACTGCCGGCGCACCGACGCGGCGAATCGCAGGGCCGGGTGGAACCGGGGGGCGAACAGGAAGGTGATGCCCAGCTCGGTCAGACAGCGGTGGAGGATCGGGGCCTCGGCCTCGATGACGATCCCGAGTTCCGCCAGGACCTCCGCGCTGCCCGAGTTGCCCGAGGCCGAGCGGTTGCCGTGCTTGGCGACCGGCACGCCGCATGCGGCGACCACGATCGCGGTCGCCGTCGAGACGTTGACCGTGCTCGCGCCCGTCGCCGCCGGTCCCGCAGGTGTCGAGCAGCCCGTCCGGCGGGGGGGCGAAGTCCCAGGGCGCCATCCGCGCGCGGACCGCCCCGACCGCGCCGGTCAGCTCGTCGGCCGTCTCGCCCTTGACCCGCAAGCCGGTCAGGAACGCGGCAATCGCCGCCTCGGACGCCTCGCCCTCCATGATCACGCCGACGGCGGCGGCGGTCTGGGAGCCGGTCAGGTCCTGACCGGCTCCCAGACGCCTCAGGGCTTCGATCAGAGGAGCGTTCACAGGATTCGAACCGATCTCCGTTCGATCGTCCCCTTGACCACGCGATCGAACTCCAGGATGATCGGGGTGTGGCTCATTGGCGCGGACCGCCTCCTCGGCTGACACGACCGGGTGGCTGTTGATCGAGGCGATCACGTCGTTCGGCTTGAGGTAGAGTGCCAGCTGGCTGCTGGGCTCGATCTCGGTGACAACCACGCCGCGCACGTTGCTCGGCAGTCCGAGCCGCTGCGCCAGGGATTCGTCCATCGTTGTCAGGATCAGCCCCAGCACGGAGACCGAGGTTGGGTCGGGACGGTTCGGCGCCGGAGCAGTCCACTCGAGGTCGGGTTGGCCCGCTCCCCCGGGGGCGACACCTGGGCGATCGTCCGGTCGCGTTCACCGACCCGCACGTTCAGGGCGTGATGCTTGCCCCCGCGCCAGATGACCACCTCGGCCGGTTGCCCGATCGGTGCCATCGAGACCATGTTGATCAGGTGGTTCAGGTCGTGGATCTCCTTGCCCCGGAACCGGACGATCACATCGCCATCGCGCAGGCCCCCCTCGAAGGCGGGCGAGCCGGGGCGAACGACATCGACCCAGGCGCCCCGCGGCAGGTCGAGCCCCAGGGCCAGTGCGTCCTCGGGCCGGAATTCGGGATGCAGGTCGATCCCCAGCGCCCCCCGGGTGACTCGGCCGTTGGCCACGAGCTGGTTCATGATCCAGCGCGCCAGGTTGATCGGGATGCTGAAGCCGACGCCCTCGTTGCCGCCGCCGTTGGAGGCGATCGAGTTGTTGATCCCGATGACCTCGCCCTTCATGTTCACCAGCGGCCCGCCCGAATTGCCCGGATTGATCGCCGCGTCGGTCTGGAGGAAGTCCTGGTTCTCCACGTCCTGGAGCTCGTCCATGTGCCGGCCTCGGGCGCTGATGATCCCCTGGCTGACCGAGTGCGTCAGGCCGAAGGGACTGCCCATCGCCAGGACCCAGGATCCGACTGCTACTTCGTCACTGTCGCCGAGCCGCGCCGCGGGCAGGTCGTCGCGACCAAGGTTGAGCACCGCGATATCGGCCTTGGGGTCGAGCCAGATCCGGTCGGGGTGGAGTGACCGGCCGTCCTGAAGGAAGATGTTGATCTTCTCGGACCTGGCCCCCTCGATCACGTGGTTATTGGTCAGGACGTAGAGCTCCCGCCCTCGGTCGCCCCGCACGATGACCCCCGAGCCGGTCTCCTCGTAGTGGCGGATCCGGGGCGGCTCGTCGGCCCGGCTCGTCTTCTGCGCGACGATGTGGACGACCGCGGGCGAGACCACCTTCGAGACGAGTTCGAACATCCGATTGACGTGCTCGAACTGGGCGTACTGCCGCTCCAGTTGCTGATAGAGGCCCTCCTCGTCGCTCGCCTTCGCCTGCGCGGCCCGCGGCCGAGTCCCGGCGGCGGAGGCGGGCTTGGGGTGGGCCGTCCTGGTCGCCTGCGCCGAGGCGAACGGTCCGCCACGATCGAGGGCGATGCCCAGCACGATCCCCCCCAAGAGTGTCGCGAACAGGGCGAGCGAGGAAGAGCAGCGCGACATGATGAGCCAATCTCCACGCCGGAACAACACGGGACGAGACAGGACCCGAGGGGCAGAGCAGGGGTTCCGTTCGGGCGCAGCGTCTAACCGAGGGTCTCCCGGCCGGCACTCGGACCCCCATAATATACTCCCCTCGACGTGGTCAAGTCAAAGAGGGGGACCGCGCTCCCGATATCATCATTCGGGGATATCATGGCCACGTCGGGCGCGACGCGGCCCACCCGATGTAAAGAAGGCCGCTGGAAGACCCAGCGGCCTTGTCGCGCACCTGATTCGTCGCCGCGCCGGCTCGCAACTCAGCGCGATTCGCTCAGATCCATCTCGAAATCGCTGAGATTGATCTCGGAATCGGTGTCGTGGTCCTCGTTCGGCTTGTCGTACACCTTTGCCCACCGGTGCTCGTCGGAGCCGGACCCGAAGGCCGGGCCGTGCCGCTCGTTCTCGCGCTGGCAGTCGATGCAGCTATTCGTATAGGGCAGCGCATTCAATCGCGCCTCGGCGATCTTCCCACTGCAGTATTCGCAACGGCCATAGACACCGTCAACGATTCGCTGGAGAGCATGCTCGATCTGACCGAGCTCCCGGCTCTCGATTTCGACCAGTTGCGAACAGATTTCATCGTTGGCGGTATCAACCGCCGCGTCGACATTATCGCCGACCACGTTCAGCGCGGCAAACTCGCGGAAACTATCCAGATCACCATTGAGGGCCTTACGCAGCGCATCGCGGCGTGCCACCAAACGCGCGTGAAGTCGAAGCAAGGCATCTTTGCGGGCCATCTTACACCTCCAGGTGTACGTCGAAGCGGATCAACGGTTGCCGAGATCGGACCGACGGACCCGCACTATCGTTTCGTCTCTTCCCTTACGCCAAAGCCCAGGCTTGCGAGCGAAATACTCAATTATTCAGGATCAAGAGGAGATGGATCGGACACGTTCTCCCGCGGACCACGGCTTTGGACGAAACCTCATCGCGTCGGCGACCCTCGCCTGGGAGGATCTTTCATCACCTCTGTCAAGCACATTATGCGCCATGGGCAAGGGATGCCGCCCCCTTTTTGACCATCAACAGAAGTATTACGTCACGCCGAGGCAAAGGTTTGCTAAAATTTGATCGTTTTTTCCGAACCGTTTCGGCCATGGTCCCGATCTAGACAGGACCCCGAACCTTCCGGTTCACCCGGTCGAAATCATGTCAAAATGACATCCTGACGTCAATGCATGCATCAACTAAGAAACCATCTCAGAACCCCGGCCGAACGGTCACAAGTCCTTGTCGGGAAACGACCTGGCCTCAATACACTAGAAACGCGATCTAACTCATTATCTAGCAATGTCTTACGGCCATTCAGCAGGGGGTTCTGAGATAGTTTCTAAAGGACAGGGCATTTTCCGGTCATCGGGTCAGGGTGAGGGAAGGGGCTCGGCGGCGGTTCGGGGGAGCTTGGAGGAGGCGACGACCCGCGCGACCGGGTCGCCCGGACTGTGGAGGAAATTGACGTACTGGTTCTGGGCGGGTCCGAGAGAGATCCACTGCTCAATCATCTGTCCTTGGAGACGCCGACCAGACGAGGCGGTTGGGGTTCCCCCCCAGACGGGCGCGAACTTCCTGGGGAGTCTTGCCGCGGAGCCTATTTCGGAGGGCCTCGCGGGGACGGCTGTTCGGCGGGGGTCGGCTCTCCGCGGTCGCGGAATCGCACGGTCGCGACCCATTCGTCGTTGACCTTGCGGAACCCGCGGCGGCGGAAGGCGCGGTCGTGGCCGTTCGCGAACTTGACCGGCTCGCGACCGGAGGCCTATCATGAAATCCGGGGCCGAGGGGAGGGCCTCCGGGACGGAGCGAGCCGCGTCGCGGACGCGGTCTTGAGGAGCATCATGCGGGTCGCGGTGAATTTTCAGAACGAGCAGCTGGACCTGGAGGTCCCCGAGGGACGCCTGGTCGGCGAGTGGCACGGTCCAGCCGGGGTGGCGCCGGCCGAGGTTCGGGGACTGCTCCTCGATGCGCTAGAGCATCCCCGCGAATACCCGCCTCTGCGGCAGGCGGTGGTTCAGGGCGACCGTGTCGTGATCGCCTTCGATGCCGAGGTCCCCGAAGCGGGGGCAGTCCTGGCGGCGGTCTGCCAGGTTCTCCAGGGGGCGGGGGTGGACGCCGACTCGATCGCGGTCCTGGTTGCACCGGCTTTCCGCAGCACCCTGGCGTATGAGCTGCCGGGAGGGGTCCGCCTGATCGTTCACGACCCCAACGACCGGACGCAGTTGGCCTACCTGGCTAGCACGACGGAGGGGCGGCGGATCTACCTCAACCGGCACCTGACCGATGCCGACATCGTCATCCCGGTGGGCCGGCTCGGCTACGACCCGGTGCTCGGCTATCGCGGGCCTTGGGGGGTGATTTTCCCCGGCCTCAGCGACCAGGAGACCGGGCGGTCGCTCCGGGCGCGGGCCGGTGACGAGCCGCCCGACCACGATCGGCCCCGCGCGGTGTTGAGCGAGTCGGCCGAGGTGAGCTGGCTCCTTGGCTGCCAGTTCCAGGTGGGGCTGGTGGCGGGGATTTCGGGGATGGCCGAGGCGGTCGCGGGGATGGAGCCGGCGGTTCGTGACCACGGCGCCCGCGGCTGGACCGCGCCTGGGCGTTCCAGGCCGACTCCCGCGCGGAACTGGTCGTTGTCGGGATCGGCCGGCCCGGTGTCCCGACCGGGATCGTCGACTTGGCTGAGGGGCTGGCCACGGCGTCGCGCCTGGTCCGCCGCGGAGGCAAGGTGGTCGCGCTGTCGCAAGCCGAGGGGCCGATCGGGCCTGGCCTCCGCCGGCTGATCAACCTGGGCGACCCCCGGCTCGGGCCGGACGCACTCCGCGGGCACGAGGCAGCCCCCGACTATCCCGTCGCCCGGCAACTGGCGCGGGCCCTGGCCTGGGCTGACATCTACCTGCTCGCGCGCTCGACCAGGAGGACGTCGAGGGCCTTTCGATGATCGCGCTTGAACGCCCCCAGGAAGCCCGGCGCCTGGCGTCTTCCAGCGGCACCTGTCTCTTTGTCAGCCAGGCCGAGCTGACGCGGGCGAGCGTGGCGGACGAGGAAAACTGAGCCAAGGCCAGGGATTGTTTGATCCCGGACCTGTGGGGGAACTGCCATGAGCAACGACGACATCAAGGCCTATCATGCGGTCTCGACCCACCTCGGGTTCCTCGACCGCTCCGAGTGTGTCCGGCTCGACGTGCTCGGCCCGGATCGTGTCAGGTTTCTGCACAACCTGACGACCAATGATGTGAAGAGGCTGGCCGCCGGCCAAGGCCAAGAGGCGTTCGTGACCAGCCCGGTGGGCAAGACGCTGGCCCTCGTGACGTTGCTGGCCTGCGACGACCGGATCCTCGTCCGCACCGGCCCGGCCGGGCTGTCGGTGGCCTTACCCCACTTACAAAAGTATGGGATCTTCGACGACGTGATGCTGAACGACGCCTCCGGGCAAACCTTCGAATATCACCTGGCGGGCCCGAAGGCCGAGGAGATCCTCCGGCTTTTCGGCATTGAGCCGCCCGCCGAGGGGGAGCTGAGCCATCGGGCTGACACCCTGGCCGAAGTCCCGGTCCGGATCGTCCGCGAGGCGCCCGACCGGCCGGCCCGGCCTGACACTCCTCGGCGCGATCGCCGACGCTGCGCGGGTCGGAGAGGCGTTGCACGCGCACGGCGCGCCGCTCGGGATGGTCGACGTCCCTCCGGCGACGTACGAGGTGCTCCGGATCGAGGCGGGCACTCCGGTCTTCGGCCGCGATGTGACGTCGGACAACCTGCCGCAGGAGGTGGGTCGCAACGACCGCGCCCTCAGCTTCGTCAAGGGGTGCTACCTGGGGCAGGAGACGGTTGCGCGGGTTGACGCGCTCGGCCACGTCAACAAGATCCTCAAGGGGCTCCGATGGCGGGGTGGCCCGCGGCCCGCGGAGGGCTCGGCGCTGGAGGTCGAGGGGAAGACCGCTGGGCACGCTCACGTCGGTGGCGTCCTCACCGGGCTGGGGTGGCCTGGTGGCGCTGGCCTACGTCCGGGTATCGCATGCACGCGCGGGCACCGAGGTCCGGATCATCACGCCCGGCACGCCCCTGATCGCGACCGTCGCCGACCTGCCGATGCGTCCGCCCGGCGACTTGAGGAACCCGTCTCCTCCGGAGAAACGACAGGTTCCCGGGCCCGCACCGCGAGGTTCCCCTTCCGACTCGAGGCGGCGGGCCGTCACGACGCATCCAGCTCGTGCAGGCCGCCGTCGGGAATGTTGGCGATCTGCAAGATCGTCTCCGGGCCCCGGCTCAGGCCGAGGTTCTCGAGAACCAGGACGCCGAAGGGAGACGTGGAATTCCTGCGATGCTCCGGATCGCTGTCGGAACGGGCCAGCCGGCCTCGGAAAACAGCCCCACCGTAGTCGACGCGGATTAACGGACATCGCGTCTTTTGCTTGCGGCGGATCGCCACGAGGGTCGTGTGACATTGCTCGAACGTCATCGGTTTTCCTCCTTGAAGACCGAAAACGGGATGCGCCAAGGGGCCGGCGCCGTCCTCATTGACCATGAATGACCACGGCGAACGCTCCCTGTTGCGGCGGCAATCATCGCGGTTCCCTGCCGCGGCGTCAAGGCGGATTGACCAGCGGGATGGCCGCTTACCGATGCCAAATGACAGTATTGCAATAAATAAATGAAGCGCCTAAACTAAATCATCGATTAAGACGACTTCGTCATCGGAATGTCATAAGGCCAGAGGTCGAAAACCGGGCGGCTTCCCAACCCTTCGTTCGCTTTGAGAGCGCTCGATCGGCGATCTCTCATTTTCCTTCGGCCTTCGTCCGATCGGCCCTCATCCGCTCGCGCCTCCCGAGGCCGCCTCGGCACGGACCTCGTCCATCGTGACGACCCGGCGCTCGTCGACCGCCTTGCGGACGAGCAGGCCGGTGAGCGTGGCATCGCGGGCCTCGGCCAGGGTCAGGGGAGGCGGCACGGGCTGGCCGGCTCGGAGAGCGTCGAGGAAGGCTGCCAGGGCGAGTCGGGTATCGGCCTGATTGCCGGGATGGAGCGTCTGGCGCGGGCGGACCTTGTCGCGGAAGGTGACCGCTCCCGTGCCGAGGTCGAGCCCCCCGGCCGTCCCCATCACCTGGAGCGTGATCCCGGTGAACCGGTCGTCGGCGGGCGCGACCCAGCTATGCAGGAACGCGACGTGGAAGCCGTCGGCCCATTCCAGGTGCACCGAGTAATGGTCGGTCACATCGCGCCCGGGCTGCTGCCGCGCGAAGAGGTCGCGTCGGCCCTGACCGAAGGCGCGATCGGGCGGTCCGCCCGCGATCCAGTGGAAGACGTCCCAGACGTGCACCGCCTGCTCGACCATCCAGTCGCCTGACCGTGCGCGGCGGGCGAGCCAGTCGCCGTGGCCGTTCATCGGGCCGTTGCTGCTGACCCACGCGGCGCCGCCCTCGATCAACTCGCCCAGCTCGCCCCGATGGATCAATGCCACGCCATTGCGGTAGCGCGGGTTCGACCGTCGCTGAAAGCCGACGTGCACCACGATGTCGGGGGCCCTGGCGGCCTCGCCGATCAGCATGTCGCAGGCGGAGACCGTCAGCGCCAGGGGCTTCTCGGCATAGAGATGCTTGCCCGCCCGGATCGTGTCGCGATCGATCTCGGCGTGCAGGTCGCACGGCAACGCGACGACGACCGCGTCCACGTCGGCCCGCTCGAGCACCTGCCCGACCCGCTCGAATCCCTCGGGCCGGTTCCCCGTGGCCTTCTCGACGATCCCCTGCCCCCGGAGGCGATGCTTGGTCTCGGCGTCGCAGACGGCGACGACCTGAGCGCCGGGTAATTCGAGCAGCGTCCGGATCAGGCTGGTGCCCCTCGTCCCGAGCCCGATCACTCCGAGTCGGACCGAACGACCCGCGACCGCCCCCTCGCCGATCCTCCCCTGGGACAGCGCCAGACCCGCCGAGGCCGAGCAGCCGAGGAAGCGACGACGATTCAACGTGATCGGAGGCATCGGATTTCAACTCCCTCGGCGCAGACGACGAGCGGGCGCTGGAAGGCAGATCTCTCTTGCCATTGTAGTCGGGTCTACGGCCCGAAACAGTCGTTTCCCGGAAATGATGCGACGGACCTGGTCCCGAACGATGCGGTTCTGGGTACCGCCGTGGCGGCATCAGGATTCATCGTGCGTTGCGGGGACCTCAGGTACAATCCATCGCGATGACACGCAACCAGCACACCAACGCTCTGAATGCTCCGCCGGTTGGAGCCGCTTCGACAGCCTGTGCGGGACATCTATTGCGGTCACTTGCTCTTCAGCTCGAGCACCGGGTCGAAGGCCGACAGATGGGACTTGATGCATTCAATGGCGCGCCCCAGGAGCGTGAGGGCGGGGAGGTCGTAGTTCCCCTCCTGGCCAGACAGGAGCGGATAGAGCGTCCGGCATGCGTCCGGCCATTGGCGGGCCTCGAAATGGCTTAAAGCCGTCTCGTAGGTCTCGCGCCGGGTCTTCCACTCGGGAGTGGCCTCCATCGCGTGCAGCTCATGGAGATCGACCGCGCCTTCGATGCCGACGACGCGGACGGTGCAGAGTCGTCGCGTGGCGAAAGCACCGCCTAACTGCGCGTGCGTCGTGCCGGTGATCAAGGTCGGGATGCCGATTTGCTTGGTCGCCCCCTCCACCCGGCTGGCCAGATTGACCGTGTGGCCGAGCGGCCCGTACTTGAACTTCTGGAGGCTGCCCGTGTTGCCCACGAGGGCCTCGCCGGTGTTAATCCCGATCCCCAGCGCCAGCGTGCAGCCGATCCGAGCCTGCCAGCGGGCGTTCAGCTCGGGGAGCTCGGTCTGCATCGACAGCGCGGCGCGGCTGGCGCGGGCGGCGTGGTCGGGCTGATCGACGGGCGCGTTCCACATGGCCATAATGCCGTCGCCGATGTAGTCGACCACGACGCCGCCTTGCTCCAGGATCCGCGGGTGAGTCGCTCCAGGATGTGGTTCATCATCAGGCAGGTCTCGCGCGGGCCGAGCCGCTCGGTCAGGCGCGAGAAGCCGCGGATGTCGCTGACCAGGATCGTGACCTCGCGGTCGCGGCCTTCGAGGATCCTGGCGTCACGGTCCAGCTCACGCGCCAGCTCGTGCGAGAAAAACTGCTCGAACTGGACGAACCGCCGCGCCGCCTCCAGCTCGCTCTCGCGCCGGGCAAGCCCGGCGCCGACGGCCGCGGCAAGCACTTGGACCAGTTGCGCCTCGAGCGGGCGGATCTCGGCCGTTCGGCCCGTGTGCACGACCGACTTGATGTCGCGGAGCCGCGAGCCGTAGACCACGCCGATGACCTCGATGCCCTCGGCGTTGAAGACCGGCGAGGCCACCACGGCGGTCACCCCCGCCAGGCTTTCGGTCGAGCTGGACAGGCCCAGCAGCCGGAAGAACGTCCGGCGCTCCTGGCAGACGCGGTCGATGATCGTCCGGCTGAAGGTGAACGTCGAAATCGGGGCCGGGGGATAACCGGCCTCGACCTTCCAGTGGCAATCCTCGCGCGACAGGACCAACCCGCAATCCAGGCCGATCAGCTCGACCACCGCGCGGGCCGTCTCCTGGAAGAAAGCGTTCGACGAGGCGGCGGCCCGCTGCACGGCGACGACCGTCTCGAACCACCGCGCCAGTTGCTCGGCCTGCGGGGTCTCGTCCAGCCCGGCCAGCGAGCGGAGTGACCGCTCGGCCGCACGGGCTTCGGGGAGGTCGGCCGAGCCCGTCCCCTTGTCCGAGCTCGTCCCCGTGGTCGTGGCCGAGGACGCGGCCCTCGCTCCCAGCAAGTTCGGCGAGCCTCCCCAGGAGATCGGCCGCACAATCA
>CAWDND010000116.1:0-29390 GCA_963803395.1 uncultured Planctomycetaceae bacterium | reverse complement strand
TCCGCAATGAATGGCCCGTTAACGCGGGGGTCAACATTGCGGAGAATACCGCATCCCCTCTAGACCCTGGGATGACGGGATGCGGCCCACAGGCCGAATGTCGGGCGAGTCCTGCCGGCCCGCAGTCGGGGGGACCGCATTGCCAGAATACGCTGCCGGAGGTTTTCGCACGGTTGCTGCCGCTACCCCTCCCCGGAGAGCGTCGCCGGGGGTCGGCGGTCGAGGTCGAGGGGCTTATCGCGGCGCGAGGGTTGATTGTAAATCCGACTGCCTCAAACGACGGCGGTCCGGCTGCGACGACGCCAGGAGGAACCCAGCATCGTCAAGGATTTCTCCGTCCAGTCCGGACCAGGCAACGTTGCGAGGGATTACTCCAGGTCGCTCGCGAAGGTGTCCCGGACGGCCGGAATGGACGAGTCGGGCGAAGTTCTAGGGAGCGATATCATCTGGAGCATGCAGAACATCGGCAGCAGGAAGGGCAGGTTGAACAGCGTGAGCATCGTCGGTCCTCCTCTTTTATAGTCTCAGCAGTGAGGCACCTCTGTGAGGAGTCGCACCGTGAGGGCCACCAGAACCCAACCCCATCGACCCGCCATGAGCCCGTGGGTGACTACACATTGAGCATAGGAGAGTTCAGGAGCCGATTTCAAGTTAAATTTTATTTATAAGATCGTGTGTCTAGAATTGTAAGTTTGGAGAACGCAAGGACTTGCGTCAATCTGTCCAAAAAAGGATTATTGCTGCAACCCCTTGAGGGTTCTAAGGTTGGGAATCAATTGTGGGATTCCAGAATAAAATTCGGAATCCATGGAAATATATTAAATATTTGCACAATATTAATTTAGAATATTGATCGTAAGAAGCTGCACCAGAGGCGCATGGAGACGAAGCGAGTGATGAGGCGGGTAAATTGGCGCGGCGCGGTTGAGCCGCCAGCCGGCATTCCTGAGCCGCTGGCAGCCGCGCGTTTGAAAAAAGGCGGTTCTCGCGCCCCGCGAGACTTGGTTCCGCCGCCGGGGCTCTCGGCCGAATTTCAAAGTCGCCGGCCCACAGGTAGAGTGAGAACACGGCGCGTGGGACTGCCCCTGTTGAAAGTGCGGGCCGTCAGGGGGCGTGACCCACGGCTTCCGCGGGCGCCGCGGAGGGCCCAGAGCGATGAGAAGATCGGAGCCTTGTTACCTGCGCCGCGCGCTCGGTCATCCGCTAGCGCCGGAGATCCCCCAGGTCCTGTCCGACGCGCGACTCAGCGCTGACGCGAAGCTCGTGTATCTGGCCTTGCTCAGCTTGTCGGATCCGAGCGGACAGGTCTGTGCGACCGAGCAAGAAATCGCCTGGCGTGCTGCGGCCATCCTGGACGAATTTGAAGGGGGCGATTCGGGGCTGCTCGTGCTGGGCGGGTAGGCCGCACTCAAAACACCTGGCCGCGCCGATCGTCCGTTCGCTCATTCTCCGGAGATGAAGACCCCGGGGTTGACGTGGAAGTAGTGGGACAAGGCCTCGATGTATCTCACATTCAGTTGGCGCTTGCCAGCGAGGACCTCCGAGAGCGCGGACTCGGCGATCCCCGTCTCGCTCGCGACTCTGGCCTGGGTGACGCCCTTGGCCTCGATGAGATGGCGGAGCATCTGGACGCCGGAGACCGGCGGCATGGGATGATGCTCATCCTCGTAGCGCTCGATCAACTCGGCGAGCACGAGCATGTAATCGCGCTCGGCGGGCGTGAGTGTGT
Source organism: uncultured Planctomycetaceae bacterium (assembly GCA_963803395.1). GTDB lineage: Bacteria > Planctomycetota > Planctomycetia > Isosphaerales > Isosphaeraceae > JAFANO01. Next base: position 27,661 of record CAWDND010000116.1, on the reverse strand, counting down.
CCCGGTCGCTCAACACGTCGATCAGGGCGATGGCCCGGTCGAGGTCGGCCTCGCAGCGGAGCGGGCGGAGCGGAAACTCCTGGATCAGCGCCAGGTAGCGATCTTCGATGTGTCCCGCGGCGGTCTTGAGCGTGCTCGACATTGAGAGTGTCCCCTTGTTCATCTCCCCGGCGGCGTCTTCCAGAGCCCCTGGTCGTAATCCTTGTGTGTGAGGACATGGCGGACCAGTATCACTTGTTCATCAAATATGATATCTACAATTAAGCGATACTTATTACCGCCGATGTTGAAGACGACGAATTTGTTGACCCAATCGGCACTCCCGTAGACGGCCCTGACGGCGGAGAAATTCTCCCAGGTGGCACGCTTCGCGTTCTTGTACCAGTCGCTCAGCGGCCCTTCGGCGTCAGGATGCTCGGCCCAGAACTCGCGCAACTTTCTCCGTGAGATCACATGCATCAAAAGGCTCCGCCTTCAGGTGTTCTTTCCCAAGGTAAGCACCCGAAGCGTCCCTGCTTTCAATGTAAGTCTACTTCACAATATCGGAACTTTCCAGGGCGGAATTCACAAAATCGGAAGATCGGGGTGCTCAGCAGACGTGGGCCGCGGAGAGGGACCGCCGTTAACCACCGATCACGGAGTAGACTGTCGGCCGGCTCAGCCCGACGACCCGGGCGATGGCCGCGACCTTCCCACCTTCGGCCTTCAGCCGGCGAATTGTCTCCTCCTGCTCCGGGGTGACCTTGATCCGCTTGCCGGTGCCCCCGGAGCGTCCGAACCGGGGGGCCCAGCCCCATCCGTGCGAAAACCTACGGTAAGGAAGGCCAACGGGGCCGTTCTCACCCCGTTCTTCAACGAAATCCACCCATTTTCAACGCACGCCTCGAAACATTGCGCAAAATTATGGCGTCCAATCCGCCATGGGCGCAATTCCCTCCCGCAAACGGGCGTATTGGGCGCAATAAAGACGGGGCCTATCCCGGGGGTCGACATTGCGCAAAATCCGGCGGACGCCCCCTACCGAGGGGGAGGATCGGCTGACTCCCTTCCTCGCCAGCCTCGGGGCCGAGGACCTCAGTCCCAGAACGGTCGATGGCTACCGCCAGGACCTCCTGGCCTTCACCTGCTGGTATCGAGAATCCCGGGGAACGGAGGTCCGCTGGGAAACGCTCGGCTCGACCGACCTGATCGGCTCTTCTCCCAAACGAGTGGGTAAAAATCGTGTCTGATCGGAATGGCACCAGGATAACCTAACTTTCAGTCTCTTCGGAAGTTGAGCCGCGTGGCTTTGTGGGGAGCAAAGCGACCTCCTCGGTTGGTCACCTGGCGGTTGAGACCCGCACGCCAGGCACCACACCAAGGAGGTCCCTGTGGCTCAGTCTACCGCCTCATCGCCGCGCGACCAATTCCATGACTTCCGAGACCAGTTCGTCCAGCAGAAGGGGCTCCCCTTCCTCAGGGTTCTCTCGCGGGCCTTCGTCGAGACCGCTTGCCGTCACGTCAACCATCGGTGGCGTCAGCGGATCTACACCCCCTGGATCACCCTGAGCATCTTCCTCTCCCAGGTCCTCTCCGATGACCCCTCCTGCGACGACGCCGTCGATCGGTTCCAGAAGTTCCGCTACGATCCGGAACTCCCCCCGGTCACCCCCAAGACCAGCAGCTCCTGCGAAGCCCGGCAACGCCTGCCCGAGAGGGTCTTCTGGGATCTCGTCCGCACGACCGGGCAATCGATCCATCAAAAGGCGAACGACTCATGGCTCTTTCAGGGGCGACCGGTCAAGATCATCGACGGCTCCACCGTGATCATGCCGGACACGCCAGAGAACCAGGCGGCATACCCCCCAGTGGACACCCAAAAGCCCGGCCTGGGGTTTCCGATCGCGCGGCTCCTCGTGCTGTTCAGCCTCGCCGTGGGCACGGTGCTCGAAGCCGCGCTGGGGCCGTGCCAGGGCAAGCCGACCAGGGAACTGGCCTTGCTCCGCACGGTCATCGCCCAGTTCCAGCCCGGTGACATTGTCCTGGCCGACCGGTTCTTCTGTTCGTACTGGGTGATTGCGGCCTTGCAGGCACGCGGCGTCGACGTGGTGGTGCGACTGCACCAGCGCCGCACGGCCGACTTCCGGCGCGGGCGTCGCCTGGGCCGAGAGGACCACATCGTCAGCTGGACCAAACCGCCACAGGTCCCCGCCTGGAGGAGCCGCGCCGCGTACGACGCGAGGCCCGCCCAGTTGACGATCCGGGAACTCCGCGTCCGGGTCCAAGACAAGACCAAGCGGGTCCGCAACCTGGTAATCGTGACGCCCCTCCTGGAAGCGAAGACATCCCAAGCCAAGGAGTTGGGGGGGCGGTTCCGTCAGAGGTGGTACGCGGAACTGGACCTGCGTTCGTGGAAGACGGACATGCGGATGGAGCTGCTTTCGACCAAGAGCCCGGAGATGGTCCGCAAGGAGGTGGCGACCCACCTGCTGGCGTACAACCTGATCCGGGGGATCATGGCCGCGGCGGCGCGGGCCGCGGAAGTGAAGCCGCGGCGGCTCAGCTTCCAGGGGTCATTGCACACAGTCCGCGCGTTTGAGGAAGTCCCTCTGTACGACCCGGCGCGGCTCGTAGCGGACCTGCCGCGTCTGTTATCGTTGATCGGCAAGAAGCGTGTGGGGGACCGCCCGGACCGCTCTGAGCCACGGGCCGTGAAGCGACGCCCGAAGCCTCACCCGCTGCTGCGGATGCCGCGTGCGAAGGCCAAACGCCTGATCAAACGAGGGATAATACCCTATAGTAAAGCCTAGCCTCAACTACGAATGGCAATCGCCGCAAGTTGTCCAAATGACAGGCTTTAAGTTATCCTGGTGCCATTCCCTCCGGCTCCCAGTTCCCAGCCCTCGGCTGAGGAACTCAGGGCACGTTCCAGGACCGGAACGCTCAAATTCCGCCGAAATCCTTGGCACTGGCGCGATCGCACCCTTTTAAGGTACGTTTCCGGGACATTGTTGACGCGCCAGGTTTCCCCAGGCCGACAGGCCAGGTCGCCTTGCGGAACATCAGCCGACGGCCTGTTCAGTGACAAGTAGCGTATACCAGAATGGCACTCGGTTAAGGTGTAACTTGCATATCTGCTCGAACTTGCGAAAAGTGAGAATTCTGGCCGCTTGGGGTCGACTTTCCAGAGGCTGCATCCGCAACCCTTGTTTTCCAGGGTGGCTCAACGGTCAACGAGATTTGATATAAAATCGCACCCCGAATTAACGCGGAGATTCTTGGCTTAACTCCTTTGCTATCTGGAGCTTTCGCTTAACAGAGTGCCATTCATGTATACATTAACTGACGGTCTGGGATGGCTGGGCGTTCGGTGTGGCTTCGACCGAGGACGCGTCGTATCGAGCGGCCAATCAGCACGAAGACCAGCGCATTCCAAGCTGACCGATGTATGCCTTGGTTCGGAATGGCCTTTGTCTTGCTCTGTAGAAAACCTCGGTTTCCCATTCAAGGTGGCTGATCTATACCCCCGTCGAATCCCTTAAATTACAACGATCCTCAACAGAGCTAAGATGACGGCAATTCCCGGTAGCGCCGCTCCAGGTCGGCCAGGAGGGCCGGCCGTTGCTTCTTCGAGCGGGCCTTCCTCATGATCCTGCGCCGCTTCAATGCCTCCGTCTGGCTCGGCGGCTCGCGGGCCCCTCGATACGGCAACAGGTCCTCCACCGTAAAGGGCTCGGGGTGCGCCGCGTGGGCGTCCAAAGCCGGCACCAGCGTCGCGCCCGTCTGGACCAGACGCACCCCCGCGTGCCGCCGACCGTGGATCCGCCGCTCGTGGCTCTTCGGCAGGCGAAACCAACGTTCCAGATCGAGATTATCCCGGATCCCTTCGTAGTCCTCCTCCCCCACGAACAGGCCGGCAAGGAAGCTGATCATGACCGTGGCCATGTGGTGGCGGATCGGATCCTCGGTCGCCTCGAAGTGATCGATCAATGCCTCGAACTGCTCCTGACGCTCGAGGATGTCCTCGGTCCCGGGCTCCAGCGTCGCGGCCACCTCCGCGATCACATCGACGTAGTCTCGAATCACCGCTTGCTGCTCCTTGACTTCCTCCAGACCCTCCTGGATGCGGCCGGCGAGGTGGCCGAGTTGCTCCTCCGCGAACCCCCCTTTTTCGCGTCCAAGTTCCGTTGGATCGACTCCTGGACCTCGGTCAGCGCCTCGGCCATCCGGATGCCGGGAGGATGCAGCGGCCCCCCTTGATCGTCATTGAGGATCCCACGCACCGCCGCGCAATAATCCAGGACCACAGAGCCGGCAGGATCAACCACGGCAGGAGGCAGGTCCGATGCGGTCTCTCGCGCCGGGAGGGTGGCGGCGGGATCGGCCGGCGCGTCGTCGCTGGTCTCGACCTTCGGTCGCGCCAGCACGGCCTGTTCGATCGTCCGCAGGCCGCGGACTTTCTTCCGCATCTGGACCTTGGCGTGACTGTCCGCGTCCGTGACCGGCTGGGCCAGATCGCGGAGGAAGTGGTTGTCGCAGTAGCGATGGGGCACGTCGGGGAACTCCGCGGCAATCCCCGTGACGAACGCGTCCTGCTTGTCGGACAGCCAGAGGGCCACCGGCTTGCCCAACGACTCGGCCCACTGCTTGGCCCGGGCGATCAGGCGCCGGACCTCGTCCGCCGTGGCGGAGATCAAGGGCGCGGCGAACCAGACCCGCTTCTGGGTCAACTCGCGGACGACATAGAGGGTCTCATGCCCCTTCTCGGGTTGGAGGCCGTCGATCGAGAGGATGATCTCCGCCGTCGCGGCGTAGTGTCGGCGGAGCGATTCGGGGTCGTGCTGCCGCGCCGCGAGCATGACCTGGTACCGTCGGATGTACGTGTCGATGGCGTTCTCGGAGAGCTTGATCCCGTAGTCGTCCAGGAGTTCGGATCGGATCAAGGGAATGGCCATGTGGCGGGAACAGCGGCGATGGCCGATCCAACAGAAGACATCCCAGGCGATGGCCCACTTGGGTAAAGCGAGGGTGACTTCGGTCTCGGGGCTCTTGGTCTGGGTGTGGCCGGGGCAGTGGGGATCGGGGCAGTGGTCGAGCCTGCAGAGCAACTCGACCGGCCCCTGGAGGGTATGGAAGCGCCGAGAGCGGTGGTCACAGACGTGCATCATCCGTCCGCAACTCGGGCAGTTCCGATCCAGGACGTCGAGTTCCCACAAGGCGAAGTCGGTATCCTCAGGCCAGTCGTAGGGCATCGCGCCGATCTCCCTTGGGGACTGAGATCCGTCGATCGGGCAGATCAGCCAAGAGGTTACACGTGCAGGAGCCGAGATCCTAGCCCTGTGAAGGGCCGTTGTTAAATTACAGGGGTCGTTGGCTCAGTCACATCAACCGAACTGGTTGCAAGCCAGGTTCTCTACAGGGTAAAACCCAACAAAGGTACGTGAAGTTCCGCGATGTCTCGCGGAAACCGCTTCGACAGAGCCATTTGGCCTGTTCTTCGCCGTCTCGGGTGGACATCAGGCCGAGACGCCCTCAACGATGCGCTTGGAAGAGACACCAGGCTGGGTGGCACACAATCGAAGTCATCAAGGTTTGACGTACATAGAATGAGATACGGGTTGAGATACAGAAAACCGCCGTGAAACGCAGCACTTTTCGAGTGTTCCACAGACGGACGATTGAGAAACACCGAAGTCGAGGAGCGGGCCTGCAAAGGTTTGGGCGGTTCCGCGGAACTTCACGTACCTTTGTTGGGTCTTACCCTCTACAGAACAGAGCCAAGCCGCTCTGTTTCACGTTGTTTCGAAAGCGACCATTGTCAACCACAACCGGGCGTATTCGGGCGACGGGTCGAATCCGAATGGACGTCGCGGCACCGGCAGGTCAGGCCGACACAGGCTGTCGCAAGCCCTGTCTTGCCCAGGTTCCGACCTGTCGACTGCGAAAGGGGATTCGCCAACAGCATCAGCAAGGGATCCTGTTGGCGAATTCGTCTAGGACCCCGAAGACCCGGAGCAGCCCCTTCGCTAGCCCACCTAGCGAGGGGAGGCCCTCCGGTCAACATCAACCAAGGGTGAAACGGACCTTCTTCGGGGACCCCGATGGATAGGTGATGTCAGGCGGGGAAGCGATCTGTCCGGCCGCGTTCGCGAACAGGCCATTAATTGCCCCGTTGATGGTGATGACGTCGTAGCCCCCCGGCGCGGTGTAATTGGTCGCCTTGAGGGTCGAGCTCCCAGCGTCGAGGGCCAGGTTGCCCATCACGACGAGCATGGGCTTAGGTGTAGACGAACCGTCGAACCAGAGGGACCCATTGACCGTTGCGCTGCCCGTGACTTTCACCGCGTAAACGGTCTGGAGTTCCAGGGTTGAGCCGCGAGCCACGCTCAGGCCGGACATGGTCAGGACATTGCTGCCCGTGGGGACGACGACCGTGCCCGCCGTGTTCGTGATGGCGACATTCGGCAGGTAGCCGTAGCCTTTGAAATTCTGATTGCCCACACCCTCGAACTGGACGGTCGCCGTGCTCCCGGAGGCGACGGCGTACGCGAGCCAGGTCGTGACGTCCCCCCTGGCCTTGATCGTGCCGCCGTTAAGGGCGACATTCTTGGCGGTGCCGGTGACCAGCAGCGCGCCGTTGACGGCCAGGTCATTGACGATGGTAACGGTGCTATTATCCCGGCCCGGCGCGATCGTCACATTGTTGAGCGCCACGCCCCGGGCGTCGATCGTCTGGGCGGGACCCGACGCGGCAAGCATAAGCGTGCCGCCGTTGGGGGTGAAGGTGCCGGCCTGGACTCTGAAGTCCCCGTTGACGGTCATGGTATTGGGGGGCGCGATGAACGAGTCCGAAGCACCCGTCGAGTTCAGCAGGAAATTGCCCCCGACCCCCAGGTTGTAGACGACCTGAACCTTGGACCAAGCACCGGTGTCGGCGATCGTCAGGTTGCCGAAGGTCATACCGCCGTTCGTATTGATGGTCTGCGTGCCATACTGCGGGCCGCTGAACGCAACCGTGCTGCCCGCGGCGCTCACCGCGCCCTTGGTCCAGGTCCAATCGCCCGCAACCCGGAGGTTCCCGGTGATCGTGACGGGCCCTGCGCTCGCGATCTTCACCGAAGGGAGGCCGCCCGAGGGGGCGGCGGCCGTCCCGGCGAGCGTCTGGCTTGCGCCGCCGTTGAGCAGGATGGTCCCGGTGCCGCCGAAGCCGGGGTTGGTGGTGGTGACGTTGCCGGCCACGGCGATCGTGCCGCTCGCCAGCCCGGTGTAGGTCGGGCTACCAGCGATCGTCAGGTCGCCCGCAACCGGAATCGTCTGGTTCGTCCCGCCCGCCTTGAGAGAGCCGTACTGGTTCAGCGCCACGGTGACGTTGTGGAACGACATGCCGGTGGCGTCGACGACGACCTGCTTCGGGTTCCCGCCGACGAAGGCGACCGTGCTGCTGCCGGCGTCGACGGTCCCCCGATCGGCGCTGTTGTCCCAGCTGCCCGCGATGCTGATGTTGCCGACGAGGTCGACCACGCCGCTCGGCTTGGCGATCGCGACCCCCGGCAGGCCGTAGGCGGTCGCCCCCGCGGTGTTGCCGGTGATCGTCTGGGTACCGCCGCCGTTGAGCAGGATGGTCCCGGTGCCGCCGAAGCCGGGATTGGTGGCGATGACGTTGCCGGCCACGGCGATCGTGCTGCCGTCGGCCAGTCCGGTGTAAGTCGGGCTGCCAGCGATCGTCAGGTCGCCGTCGACCTGAAGTCGAGACGAGTTGTTGCCGATGATCTTCGGGGTGATGTACTGCCCGGGGGCGAGGGTGGCGGCCCCGCGGACTTCCAGGTTGGCGTCGAGTGTGAGGGTGCCGCCATCGAACTCCAATCCGCCGACGCTCGTAGCCGTCGTCACGTCCGGTCCATTCGGCGTCGAGTTGGAGTTGATGATGGCCGTATCGTCAGGGCCGGGGGCAATACCGGTGCTCCAGTTCCGCCCGTCGGACCAAACGTTGCTGACACTCCCGGTCCAGTAATCGAGATGCGTGACCGGGTTGACGACGTGGATGGACACGGAGGCGGTGGCGGGATTGTAGTTGGTGGTCGCGGCGGCCGTGGCCGTCAGCGTCCGGGTGCCGACGTCGAGGATCGTGCCCGCCGCCGGCGTGTAGGTCAATGCGCCGGCCGGAGCCGGGCCGACCACGCTGACCGTGGCGTTGAGCTGTGTCGCACCCAGCGGTGTGCCGGAGACGATATCGGCCGGGTTGCTCCAGACGATCGTCTGGTCGGCCTTGGTAATAGTCAGGGTGCCAGGGGTGTTGGTCACAATGTAGTTGCTCAGCCGGCCGTCGGGGTCGTTGAGGGTGGCCGTAATCGGATAGCTGCCGACGTCGCTGGTGGCCGTGGCCGTGGTTCTGTAGCTGGCCGTGATGTTGTCGCCGTTGACCACCCCTACCAGCGTGCCGGTCATGGCCGGCGGAGCCGTCCCGTAGGCTTTCGTCTGGTGGTCAGCGGTGATCGTCAGCGGGGCTTTGGCAACAACAATGTCCGCCGGCACGGTACCACCGCTGATAGTGTTGGGGTCGCTCGTGGTGTACGTCGCCGTGAAGTGGTGGGTGCCGGCGGTGAGGATGGCACCGAGTACCACCGGTTGCCCGTTCTCGGTGTAGGTGAAGGAGCCGCCGACTACCGGATTGCCGTTCTCGAACGTGGCAGTGGCGTTCAGTTGGGACGTGGTGAGGGGGTCGCCGTAGGCGAGGTTACCGCCCGGATGCCAGCCGAGGACCGGCTGCACTTGTACCAACCCCGGGAGGTACGCGGCCACCACGCTGGTCGGGCCGGGGGAGTAGAGAACGCTGCTGACGGTGTAGATGCGCCCGTCGCCGCCCAGCGCCGCAGACCAGCCCTGTCCGACGGCGACCGGCAGGCTGGCAAGGTTGTTGTCCCAGGTGTTGGTGGTTGGGTTGTACGCGTCCACCTCTTTCGGCGAGATATCTGTACCCGGAGTACCATTGCCGCCGATAGCGTAAATTCTCCCGTCGGGCCCCACCGCAGCCGCAACCATGGTACGCGCGGTAGGGAGGCTGGCGACGACGGTCCAGGTGTCGGTGGCCGGGTTGTACGCGTCCACCTCATCCTTGACACCGTAGGAATCCTGGCCGCCGATGACGTAGATCTTCCCGTCTGGGCCAGTCGCCGCCGCCGCCCCCCACCGGCCGGTGGGCAGGTCGGCGACTCGGCTCCAGGAGTTGGTGTCCGGGTGGTACGCCTCCACTATACGCGACCCGACACTGCCGTCGTAGCCGCCTATGGCGTAGACGACCCCGTTGGGCCCGGCCGCGGCCGCCACGTAATACGGGATCAGACCGGTGGTTGACGCAGGTAGTGGGGCGACGGTCGTCCATGTGTCGGTGGTCGGGTTGTACGCGTCTACCTCGTTCGAGAAATAGCCGATGTCTAGTATGCCGCCGATGGCGTAGATGGTGCCGTCTGAGGCGGTGGTGGCCGCCATGTACTCGCGGCCGGCGGGCAGGTCGGCGACCCGGCTCCAGGAGTCGGTCGCGGCGCCGTACTTGTACACGTAGGGGCTGTTGGCGCCCCAACCGGCGGTGGTAATACCGCCCATAGCGTAGACGGTACCGTCCTTGCTGGCCACGGTACTCGCACCGGTACGTGCGGCGGGCAGGGGAGCGACGGTTGCCCAGGTGTTGGGGAGTTGGGCGTCCAGCAGGACGCGATCTTCCAGAGCTTCGCACCTAAATCTGGCTCGGCTACGGGCCAGTCTTGCGGAGTTGGCGCGGCTGTAGGCTCGCATAGTAACTCCTTGAGTCACCGAAACTCACACGGTTGTTCTAGCTGAATCAGTAAGGGAATCACCCGCTCGTAATACAAAATAAGGCCCCGTCCGCGCGCAGGGATCGCACGGCGGGGCCACCATAGCCGAGACTGCATTGCCCACCTTGAGCAGCTGGTCTTCAGTCTTCAGGGATTGTCCCGGGGTGTGACACGATGGTCAAGAATTCTTTTATTTCATAATTTCCAAAATTTTCAAAGTTATTGTTAACTTGAATAACTAAGCTTAATGAAATATTAGACAAATGGGGATCACCCTTCGGGTCGGGACCCTCGGGCTCCCTGCGCCCATCCCGACAGCCGATTCGAGCGGACTGGGCTCGCTTGGACTTACAACGAGAGTTCGGCTTCAAGCCGTCGCTGAAGCCATCCCGCATAACTGTACGATTATACTATATCATATAAACTATTTACAATGTGAAGAGAAGGGCTTGTTTCAAAGGACTTGGAGGCACTTTTCCACCAAATCGGCAGTGCGTCTCCGAACCGGCCCCGACCGTCCTTGAATGCCTCGCAGCAAAGCCTTCTCTGCACATCAAGCTTCAGTTATCTGGCACAGTAGAAATAATGGGATGCATGCCTGACCTTGGGCGAACCTCCGGGCTCGAACGTCGAACGTACGCCGTCAGCGACGCCCGTCTGGTCGCCGGCGCGCCCGGCGCGCCGCGTCGGCCGCCCGACCGAGGCGGGGTCCGGACCGTCCACCCCAATGACAGATCGGGTCTACCCCAATCGTCGTGGTCCGCGGCCGGCGCGGACCCCGGGATTTCCAGGTCCGGGGGTGGCGGTTTCAGGAGAGGCCCTATCTGGCTCGGTCGTGCCGCATCGGTGATGACGTGCGGAGGGGCGAACAGGGGCTTCCTCTGGACACCGGACCGACCCCGGGCGATAATCAGCCTAGTGTCCCGTTTTGTGGCCTGGATCGTGTCCGGCGTCGGACTCAGGCGCGGGATCCGTAAGGGAGGAGCGATGTCCGACCACACCCTGCGCGTGCCCGACCACACCTATCAGGCCATCAAAGAGCTTGCGGGGGGGGAGATGACCATGCAGGCGGTGGTCGTCCAGGCAGTGGAAGCTCTGCGGCGCCAGCGGTTCTGGGCGGACTATCACGCGTCCTATACGGCCCTGAAGGCCGATCCCGACGCGTGGGCCGACTTCCAGGAGGAGCTCGCGGCGTGGGAGACGACCCTGGCCGATGGCCTGGAGGAGGAGCCGTCTCCTGCGGAGGTTTGAGGACCGTGTCCCCTCCATCGCGCGGCGAGGTCTGGGTCGCGAACCTGGACCCGACCCTCGGGCACGAGCAGGCGGGCACCCGCCCGGTGCTGGTCGTCTCCGTGGATCCGTTCAATCGCAGCCCCGCGGCCCTGGCGATCGTCCTGCCGATCACGGGCACCGACCGGGGCATCCCCGCCCACGTGAAGGTCGCCCCGCGAGAGGGGGGGCTGACGAAGACGAGCTTGGTCATGGTCGACCAGGTCCGGACGATCTCCCAGCAACGGCTCGGCCGCCGGCTGGGGGGTGTGTCCCCGGCGACGATGGCCCGGGTTGAGGACCGCCTCCGGCTCGTGCTCGGCCTGTGACCTCGGGGCCCGCCGACCGGCGCGGGCACTACCACCGCGGCCGCCGACCCGCCGGCGTGTCCTCCACAGCCTCGGACACCAGCCGGCGGCAGGTCTCCCGCGCCGCCGGCGTCCAGCCCAGGATCGGCCGCGCCGGGCTCCCGGTGAGCGGATGGCCGGCATGGAAGGCGCGCGCATGCCCGTCGCACCCGTCGCCCGTCCGCCCGGTGCTCGGGTAGTACCAGGCGGCATACCGGGCCTCAATCGTCCGCTCGCCGGCGCGCCAGCGGTCCCGGGTGGAGCAGGGTCCCGGAGCGGACCCCGATCACCGCATGGCCCTTGGCGCGCACGGTCGCGTCCTTCAGCGCGGCCCACGGCGTGCCGTCGGGCGACGCCTGCGCGGTGGCACGCGAGCATCCCCTCCACCGCCGCGTCGAGGCAGCCGTCGCCCAGCCCGTCCCGCGCCAGGTCCACCCCGGGCGGCTCCGTCTCGAGCTCCAGGACGACCGCCAGCTCGGCAACGTCGACCGCGAACCTCAGGGGGACGCCTCCGGCGCGGCCGCGGGGGGTGTGGCGGAGGCGGGGGTTTTTTGCATAACCCCCCGAAAAGGTATATTCCAGGAATCAGACGGTCAGGTCGGGCTTGCCGATCCCTACATGCGATGCGCCCGCTCTTTCTGCCCTGCCTCCGCGCGGCACGTCCCGGAAGGTGTACTTTCTGAGACGTGTGGCTCGACGTGCCCCAATCTATGTCTCATTGTCGCGTTCTCAAATCCTCTGAGACGCCATGAGACATCCGCAGTACGCAAGGACGCTGGCCGGCTATGGGCGGATCAGTTCAGCACGACAAAGCTTGGAGGTCCAATTGACCAGGCTGGCCGAGTGCCTCAGCGGGATGCCCTCCGCACCGTCGGCCATGACCGAGTAGAGGCTGAAATATACCTTTTCGGGGGGATATGCAAAAAACCCCAGGTTTGGGACCGACGAAACCGAGGGAACGGCGAGGGCCAGCACCGTGAGCAACCCGATCGCCGCCAGTGACCGTCGCATGCACACCCCCCGGCTCTCACCACCTTAACGGTCGTCATTGACCGAAGCGCCGCGTCCGTATGGCGCGGCTTGAGAGAACCCTACGCCGCGCCCTGGCGAGCCCTGGGACGCGTTGCGAGGATGGAACGAGGGTTTTGGACGGCGGGGCCGTCGGGCTCGCCCTGGAGGGCATCCTAGCCATGCTGGAGCGGGTCGTGAGTGGTGGCCAGACCGACGCCGACCAGGCCGGCTGGCGTGCGGCGAGGGCGTTCGGCATCCCGACCGGCGGCTGGATGCCGAAGGGGTTCCTGACGGAGAACGGACCGCGACCCGACTTCGCCGACCAGTACGGCGCCCGCGAACTGCCGACGTCGAGCTACCCGGAGCGAACCTTCGCCAACGTCCGCGACTCGGACGCCACGCTGTGGTTCGGCGACGCCAGCACGCCTGGCGCTCGCGCCACGATCGAGGCATGCCACAAGCTGAGCCGATCCTGTCTGCGCGTCGAGGAGGGGTTCACGCGACCGTCGCACGTCGCGGCGTGGATCATCGAGCACAAGGTCCGCGTGCTGAACATCGCCGGCAGCCGGGAGTCGAAGGCGCCGGGCATCGGGGCCCGCATCGAGCGGTTCCTGGCCGACGTCTTCCGCCGGCTGGGGCACAGGATGATCTGAACCCCTCTCCCCTCCCCTGCCCCGCTGAGAAGGGGCCGCAAACGCACAAATCAGGCCGCACATCTTCACTAACCCTGAAACAAGCGTGATGAGAGGCTGCTTGGAACCTCACCCCTATGTTCAAAGGCCTTTGTCGAAGGCATTTGCGAGGGGGTTGTCGTTTTCGAGTGATGCTTCTCCGAATTCCCTCGTCCCGGTTTATGCCTTGTTTCATAGGACGCAGGTCACTGTCATCCCTATGTCAATCCTCGGATCACGCTTGTTTCAGGACTAACCGTCGGGGCCAAAGCCGTACCCCTTGCCGACGTCGCAAGGTTCCCCACATCGGCCGGGAAGGGGAAAAGCTCAATCTGCACGCGCAGGCGCCGATACCTCTCGGGACATGGGGCGACAGGCGCTGGCGTGTCCACGCCGACACATGAAGGAGCATGTAGCTATGGAATCGCAAGATCACGGCGACAGGAACGTGTCTGCAGACAAGGGCAGGGGGAGCAAAGCGCGGGCGATCGTTGGATCACAAGAGCGTGTAGATGTGAACGCATCTGCTGACAACCCCAAGAACGGCAAGACACGCCGGCGCGGAGGCGCCAGACCAGCCGATACCGGCAAGCGGTCGCTCAATCTCCGCATCGACGACGACTCTTACAAGCGTCTCTCAGTCCATGCGTTAATGAGGAACACGACCATCAGCGACTTGGTGATGGCGTTCGCCCAGACTCTCCGCGAGTTCTCGATCCCGCATCGGCTCGGCAATGGGTCCGCCAAAACGGAGCAGGAGGAAGGATCCGGATGACCCTCAAGACGCGCGAGTCCCTCACCCCCTTGCCCGGTCAACTCGTGTTTCCCTTCATGCTCGCCGAGGTGGAACGCCCCGAACGGGGGAGTCGGCGCGGACGTGCTAGTGAAACCCCACGGGGCCACCGACCTGCTGGGGGAACGACGACCAGCAAGGGCGGGACGCGAGACGGTTGAGCCGGATTTGCGGGCGCCGCCGATGAGACAGGCCAAGCACTTTGGGGTACGAGATCGCACGGTTTCGGTCCCTGGACCGCACGGTTTCGGTCCCTGGACCGCACGGTTTCGGTCCCTGGACCGCACGGTTTCGGTCCCTGGACCGCACGGTTTCGGTCCCTGGACCGCACGGTTTCGGTCCCTGGACCGCACGGTTTCGGTCCCTGGACCGCACGGTTTCGGTCCCTGGATCGCACGGTTTCGGTCCCTGGATCGGGGGCCTTGTTCGGAAGAAGTCATTGTGGGATAACAACTTGCGCCGCATGGTCCCAGCCCCCTGACTTTAATTACTTTGCTTAGACTGAAAAAAACAACAACAACATGGTGGTGGTGCTCTTTCGGATCTACACATGAATAATAAACATCGACAGGACGATCTCGCCCCCCTGGTTCCGCTCCGGGTGGAAACTGCCCTCTCGCGGTTCCCCGTGCACCGGCTGGCCAAGCAAGGGACCGTCCCCATCGAGATCCGGGAGACGATCGCCGACGGCGAGCTGGCCTTGCGGTGGGAGGTCAGCTACAACTCCCGGTACGGCCAGCCGGGGCCGCTCGCCTACAAGCTCGACACGCTCGTCGTCAACTGCCGGATCGAGGCCGCGGGGAGACCCATCCCCCGGTACATCCGCCTGGGCAGCCTCAAGGAGATCGCCCGCGAGCTGGACCTGGGAGGGGACACCACGCTCGTCAAGCGTGCCCTCCTCCAGAACGCCTTCGCGGCCATCACCGCAAGGATCAAGTACCGGTCCACCGACGGGGCCGAACGCGAGCTGGACGCCAACTTCACCCGGTACGAGGTCCACTTCGCCGGGGAGCGGCTGCCCGATGGGTGGGAGGCCGACGCGGTCTATCTCGCCTTGGGTGAGACCTACCGGCGGATCCTCGACACCGCCCTGACGCGCCCGCTGAACTACGCCTACCTCCGGAACCTGGCGCCCCTCGCCCAGCGCTGGTACGAGGTCGCGTCCTACCGGGTGTACGCGGCCCTCAAGCACCACTGGCCGCGGGTGCGGCTCAGCTACGCCGAGTTCTGCGTGTACGCCCCCCAGACCCGGTACACGGGGCTCGGGCCGGTGAGGAAGCAGATGGGGAAGGTCCACGCCCCCCACTTGATGGCCGGGTACATCGCCGAGGTCGCGTTCGAGGCCACGACCGACCACGAGGGCCGGGCCGACTGGACGATGATCTACACGCCCGGCCCGAAGGCGAAGGCCGAGTACCAGGCGTTCGCGCGGAAGGAGAGGCCGATTGTATTGGACGTGACGCCTACCCCCTCCAGGCCGGAACCCGAGCTTAAGGTCGAGCCCGAGCCCACCGGCCTGGAGCGAGAGCTGGTGGAACATGGCGTGACGCGGGGCGTGGCCGCCGAGCTGGTGACGACCTATCCGGAGGAGCGCCTCCGGGCGCAGATCGAGCGGTTGGACTGGCTCCGGGAGACGAAGCCGAAGCGGGTCAAGGATCGCGGTGCCTATCTCGTCGAGGCCATCCGGGAGGATTACGCACCGCCGGCCGGCTTCGCGAGCCCGGCGGATCGGGATCAAAGGGAGGCGATCGCGCGGGCGCAGGAGGAACAGGCTCGCCAGGCGAAGGCCCACGAGCGGGAGATCCAGGCCCGCGAGGAGGAGATCCGGAAGCAGATCGCGGCCTACTGGACGGCGTTGTCGGCGGAGCAGCAAGCGGAGATCGAGGCCGCGGCGCTGGCGGAGGCGGCGCCGGAGCAGCGGCAGGTTTACGAAGCCGCGCGGCTTCCCTCCTTCCGGCGGACGTACCTCCAGACGCTCCGCCAGGAGCACCTCCGGCGTCTACTCGACCTCCCCGTGTCGGGCTGACCCGAGAGGCCCGCCAGGACCGCCCAGGACGCGATCTAAGACGTCCGCGCGGGTCGGGACGGGAAAATCCTCGTCCGCCCATCGGGAGGCCCGCCAGCAGCCTCTGCGGGCCGCCCCGGGTGCCCACGCTCCGGGTCCCCCTCTCGTGGTCGCGACGCGACGCTCGCTGCATCCGGCCCGCTCCGCGCCCCGTCTCCGAGGCGGCCGGCCTCCCGGCCTTCCGAGAACCCACGGCCAAACCCCCACACTCTTGAAGGCCCGCTCGGTGCGTGAGCGGTCTGGGAAGGCGCAGCTCGTTGCGCCTTCCGGCCGCACGCCGCTGCGTCGGGCGTTCTCGCCCGAGGCTTGTCCGACCTGGAAGTGCGGTGCCTTGGCCCGAAGCGGGGCAAGGCGCCGTGGAAGCGATTGCGCCTTTCTACGCGGTTGACGCAGTCGGGTGCCGCGTGCTGGGCGAGGAGGGTTCACCCCTCGTGACCCTGGGTCGGGGTCTCGTCAACGGTGAAGGTTCCGGGGCCGTGCGACGGACCGTGTGTCGCGGTATCATCAATCAGGAAGGCTTCGTCTCGGTCGGAGGGGCTCCGACAGCCGTCGAGCCGGGGAGATCTCGCCTTGTCCGGTTCCGGCCGACCATCGGGAGGGCTGAATCATGACGGGCCCGCATCGACAAGAGCTGGTCACCCCTCCTCCGGGCGAGCCAGAGCTAATCGCGCACCTGGCGCGAAATCGCGAGACGATCCGAAATGGCACAGCACTGTTCAATGGCATACCTATTACTTATAAGACCGAACTGACCAGGTACGAGAAAGTTACCGGAAGCATAATTTTTTATAAATGGGAATATTCGCAGTTTTACGTCTACGGGCACGAGTCTCCGGGCTCCCTTCCACGCGACTTTATCATCCATTCCCTCCTCTGGGGGTGGTGGTCATTTCCCTGGGGACCCGTGCGGACCCTGAGGGCGATCATCACCAACCTGAGGGGGGGAGGAGACGACGGGTCCATCGACCTGATCGGCGACGACAGGCCCCTCCGGAAGGACGTGGTCGTCCTCACGGAGCGGGCCGCCGAGGCTACCCGGCGCCATATGGCCGAACACGGCTTCCCGACCGGCTCGGCGATCCGGGTCGATGTGACGGGCAAGCTCCGGCCCCGCCGATACGAGATCAGCTACGAGGATCTCCCCATCACGGAGGGTCGCGACTGGATCGGGCGATCCCACGGGGTCTCCATCCTCGTCTTCAAGAAGGACGCGCCGCGGCTCGAGGGCTTAACCATTGACTTCCAGGACGGTCGATACACGTTCGATGAGAGCACCCTGACTTCGCTCGATTGAAGTGGTGCGGCTCGGAGTCTCTGGGGAGTTGGTGGTGCTCCCGTGAGATGTAATCTGCGGGGTGGCCTGGACAACGTCTGCGTTGTCCAGGCGACGCAGCCGCAAGAGACAGAAGAACAATCGTTGCCCATTACGAGGGGCGGGCATCACACGGACGTCTCCTGCCGCTGCACGACCTACCGAATCCGCCCCTCTTGTGGTTGAGTGCGTCTTTCCACGCATAAAACGCACCGCTGAACTGGCAGTCACCAAAGGCCGTTGGTTTTTGTCCCGTTGCCCGAGTCAGGCTCGATCGAAGCGGGCAAGGCGGCCGAGCTGGTCGTCCTCGACCGCAACCTCTTCAAGCTGCCGGTCCACGAGATCCGTTGGGCCTGGGTGGAGCTCACCCTCCTGGAGGGCGAGGTCGTCTTATCGCGACATGATGGGGTTTTTTGCATATCCCCCCGAAAAGGTATATTTCAGCCTCTACTCGGTCATGGCCGACGGTGCGGAGGGCATCCCGCTGAGGCACTCGGCCAGCCTGGTCAATTGGACCTCCAAGCTTTGTCGTGCTGAACTGATCCGCCCATAGCCGGCCAGCGTCCTTGCGTACTGCGGATGTCTCATGGCGTCTCAGAGGATTTGAGAACGCGACAATGAGACATAGATTGGGGCACGTCGAGCCACACGTCTCAGAAAGTACACCTTCCGGGACGTGCCGCGCGGAGGCAGGGCAGAAAGAGCGGGCGCATCGCATGTAGGGATCGGCAAGCCCGACCTGACCGTCTGATTCCTGGAATATACCTTTTCGGGGGGTTATGCAAAAAACCCCTTCCTGGTGCGGCAACACAAGTCGACGCTCTACTGGAAGGAGACCACGCCGTGGGCCGAGGTGGGCCGGGTCGCCACCGGGATGGTGTCCGAGCAGACGGTCACGGTCACCGAGGCGGACGGCAGCGGGGCGATGACCCTCCGCCGCCTCCGGCTGGACCTGGACCAGCCGACCCGGGACAAGGAGAAGGAGCTGTTCCTGCTGACGGACGTGCCGCGGGAGCGGGCCGACGCCCGGACGCTGGCCGATGCCTACCGGAAACGCTGGCGACTGGAGAACGTGTTCCAGACATTGACCGAAGCCCTGGTCTGCGAGATCAACACGTTGGCCTATCCAAAGGCAGCCCTGTTCGGGTTCTGCGTGGCGTTGGTGGCGTACAACGTGCTGGCGACGGTCCGGGCGGCACTGCGGTCGGAGCACGGCCGCGAGACCGTCGAGGCACAGGTGTCGAACTACCACCTGGCGAACGAGGTGGCCACGACGTACGAAGGGATGAGGATCGCGTTGCCGCCCTCGGAGTGGGCGCCGCTGGGCCGGCTGAGCCTGGCCGAGTTGGCCGAATTCCTGCGGGAAGTGGCGAGCCAGGCGTGGCTGGCGAAGTACCCCCGGACGGTGCGCGGCCCGAAGAAGCCGCCGCCGAAGCGGACGAGCGGTCGGACCAACCACCACGTCTCCACTGCCAGGCTCTTGCATAAGCAGATTCAACAGAAATAGCACCTTGGAAGGGGTGGCCACCGGACCCAGCCCCTTGAAGGTGTTAAGTCGTACACTTTTGTCGATTTGCCAAAATCTTTGCGGTGGCGACATGTTTGATCTTGGCTCCGCTCTGCCTCTTCGGTCTCGGCTTCTTCGGGCCGCGGGGGTGTTTCTTGTACTTCGGGAGGCGAACTCCCTCCGCCAACCGCACCAACACGCCGGCCAACTCCGGCGAGGTCAAGTCGTGAAACACCACCCATTCGTCTTCCGGGATCGCGATCATCATCCCGCGGTGCGTCATCTTGATCTCATCCGCCACGTAATAGCCCGAGACCTCCTTCGCCACCACCTCCTCACCATGGACCGAACGCAATGCCGCCTTGAGCGTGCTCAGCACGTTGTACGCCACCAACGCCACACAGAAGGCCAACAGCGCCGCCTTGGGATAGCCCAGCGTGTTGATCTCGCCGTTGAGCGTCGCCTCCAATTCTTGGAATGCGGTCTCGATCAGCCACCGCTTGCGGTACAACTCGGCGATCACTCGGGCGCGGGCGTCCTTGGCCGGCACGTTGGTCAGCAGGTGGATCTCCTTGTCTCCGTCCCGCGTCGGCTTGTCCAGGACCACCGTGATCCGACGCAGGATGAGGATCTCGCCAGCGTCGTTCGTGGCCCGGATCGTCTGCTGAAACACCTGGCCGGTGTCGATCCGGCCGCACGCCCGCCGCTTCCCCGCGAACTCCCAATGCAGTGTCGAGGCGTGCTGCCGGACGACGAAGAACGCCTCGCGACCGGCGATCCCGAAGAGAAAGTTCGTCGTGCAGAAGTTGCGGTCATCGATCCAGAGATCGCCGGCGCGGACGAGTTCCAAGACCTGGTCCAGCAGCGAGCGCTCTTGGGCATGGCCGTCTTCGCACAGGACCACGTCGGTGGCCAGCATCAGCCGGGGGTCGAGCACGACCAGGGCCTGCCCCGGCAAAGCCCCGGCGCCGATCGTCCGCAGTTCCTTGATCCGGTGCTCGGTGCCGGCGAGGTGGTTGCCATCGAGGATCCTGACGCGGTAGCCCGGCAGCAAGGGGGATTGGGCGCCGT
Source organism: uncultured Planctomycetaceae bacterium (assembly GCA_963803395.1). Taxonomy (GTDB): domain Bacteria; phylum Planctomycetota; class Planctomycetia; order Isosphaerales; family Isosphaeraceae; genus JAFANO01. Next base: position 7,827 of record CAWDND010000116.1, on the reverse strand, counting down.
TCCTCGCGTCGATGACCGGCCCCAAGCGTTCGGCGGTCGAGTGGACCAGCGCCGCCGAGAGCACCGGTTCGGTGTGGTCGAGTTTGTCGTAGACGGCCTTGATCGAGGCATCGATGATCTCGCCATGGGCCTGAGAGGCGGCGTGAATGGCAGGCCGGATGCGGCAGACGACCACGCTCATCAAGTCCACGATCGAGGAGAAGAGGAGTTTCCTGGTGTACTGTCGTTCGGCGACGTCTTCGAACAGTGGGTCGATCACCGTCGGACTGAGAGCGTTCTCCATGACAGCTTGCGCCATCACCGACAGCGGGGAATCTTGGGCAAACCGCTCGAAGATGTCGCCGAGGATCATAGCCGTCGCCTCCCTGGAGAAACGGTAACTCCGTGCCTGGCGACAGCTTAACAGACGCATACGACCACCTTCAAAGCGCTGGGTTCTTGTACCTACGTCGGTCTGCGTGGCCAATCTCCTCCTGGACTTGACTAACCAAGTAGTCGAGCTTGCCTTGGCTCATCATCTGCTCCTCTCGACGGCAACGCGTGCGCGAATCTTCCAGCCGGCCTAACGCTTGGAGCTAAGCTCGACTTTTGCCCTTTTTGAGTGCGCAGAACGCCTTATTTTCCAGGCTTTCCACGAAGAGCAGCCCAAGTTTTTGAAAACCCCAGGGGAATCGCGGGTGTTCAAAAAGTCGAGATTGCCGAGTTTTCTAGGTTTTTCTGGGCAATCGGGCTCCGATAAAGGGCAGAAGTCGAGCTAAGGAGCCGCGAAAAAACAACTTGGTTATTTCGCTTCTCATTCCATCAAAACGACCAACTTATTTTTTCGCGGCTCCTAATACTACTCCGTTAGGTTTTTCGGGCGTTTTGCACGCAAGGATGCCTGCCCTTCAGGAAAGCCCCTGTTTTCCAGGGTTTGCTTGGGACTCAATCCTTGCAATCATGGGCATTTTATGTTAATATGAATGCCATAAGTTCTGAAATTGCAACAGGTTGAGGAAGTTAACGGAGTAGTGCTATAATCGCCAATGGAAGCGAGGGCGAATCAGCAATGACAGTTGTACCAGCAACAGCCGATCGTCACGCCTGCACACGCGATGCAGGCCTCCTTGCCCAAGGTCAGGCAAATCTCGACGAAATCATGTGTGTGACGCTTGATGCATTTGTCGAAGTATGCACCGTGGACGCCCTCGAATTGCTTATCCCTGATTGCAACAACAAGATCAGAAAGAACTCCCCCTGGATTGATTGAATTTTCCCTGCTGTGAGAGATATTGATGGTCCATCTCGCCTCAATCACGGGGTTTTCATTCTTGATGATTGCGGCATAATAAGTGTGAGAGCCGTCCATCCTCCCCAACCCGACCCCCAAGACCGCAACCTGGTAATCTCCAATCTCCGTGTAGAAGGCCACGTTGTCCCCATCGCCAGAGGCCACGCTGCCATATAGAGGGCGGCCCTCCGGGGTAAAGACGACCCCAATCTTGAAATTATCCCCGTAGTTGGTCGTCCGGTAACCCTCCCAGGACTTTGCGAGCCTCGTTTGGTAATTTCCAATTCCTGCTGCGGCTCGCCTCGCGGAGGACGCGAAATCGGCTGCCGAAAGGAACGGGAGGAACCTTGTCCCGCCTATGGAGCCACTGCCCCTCCTCGGATGACTCCCTTCCTCAGCGTCGTCTGTCGTAGTCGTAGCTGCATTGGTCGAGGCTGCCAGTCCAATCATGCCCGCTGCACTGAGTTGAACAAGGCCCCGACGAGTCATCTTCTCCGCCATGTCTCGACTCCTTGCGAAGCTGTGGGTACTCAGGGCGAAAGGAGACCGATGGCTTTAGAGCCGGCCTTCTTACTACTACTCCGTTAAGTTTTTCGGAACTTTTGCATGCAAGGATGCCTGCCCTACAAGAAAGCCCTTGTTTTCCAGGGTTTGCTTGGGACTCAATGGTTGCAATTGCGAGCATTTGATGTTCTGGAGAATGCCATAAGCTCTGAAATTGCAACAGGTTGAGGAAGTTAACGGAGTAGTACTAACCGATCGAACGGCCTTGTTTCAGCCCCGCAGTTCATTCGCATCCTCGCGGCCGGACGGTCGGCCTCAGCGACGGGTTGGGCGGAAAGGACCGCAACAAGAAAACCGGCGCAGCCACGACTTTCTACAGCGAACGCGGAGGGGGCTGTGTCCGTCCCAACTTGTTTTTCTGCGGACCCGCATAAACCACCGAGTCGGCCGCAGAAGACGCCGACCGATGACCACGGCCGATGACGGAAATCCCCTTCATCGTAGCGACTTGCTCCGCATCGCTCAACGCGACACCCCCTTAATCCGGCCCGCCGGACCGCAAAGCACTCCCTCCATCTTCCTGCTCGTCATCGTCTCACAAACCAGCCGCTTGATGAGACCCGCCCGATACCGACGCGACTGTCATTTTCAGAAGCCGACTGCACTGGCTGATCCGAGAATCAGGCTCGATCGGGCACGGGTGCAATCGGGTTTTGACCCGGCCTCTGTTCGGAAGTGGGCTGCACTGTCCTCTATTTGGGTCAGAACCCGACTTCACCAAGAGTCTGAACGCCCCAAGCCAGTGACCGACCCCACGAGCTGCGGGACCTCCTGCGGTTCGGGCGAGTCGGGGGACTCGGTCCCGGGGACTGTCACACGAGCCGGAGCGGGGCCCTTTGCAGGACACAGAAAACGTGACGCGATAAGGGACAAAAACGGGGACGCACCCAGCGGGGTCCGGCCTTGTCACACAACCGGACGGTTACGTGACAATCGGGGAAGAGAGGAGCGTATTCATCGGATATCTCCGTGTTTCCAAGGCCGACGGCTCCCAGAGCCCTGACCCGCAACGCGACACTCCCGCCGAGGATCAAGACTCCGGCCGAAAGACGGACCGTGCCACCTCTGCCGCCTGCCTCGCCGCGTGCCGATCTCAATAACAAGTGCTCACCCTGGAAGCGCGTGTCGGCTCACGATGATTCCCAGTGCAATCCACTTCTGACCCGCTGCAGGCCACTTCTGACCCAAAATGCAATCGACTTCTGAAAATGACAGCGACAGCCAGTCTCGGCAGGCCGATTTGGGTCTCGCGAACTCGTCTTGAAATCAAAGTCTCACCACTGGCCCGCACGCCGGGAATTTGTGAGACTTCCTCATGCCGCTCATCGACCGCGCCTTCCGCCCCGGAAGGTGCAATCGCTTCCACTGGCACCTTGCCCCGCTTCGGGCCGAGACGCCGCACTTCCAGGTCGGACAAGCCTCGGGCGAGAACGCCCGACGCATCGGCATGCCCCAGAAGACGCAACGGGTCGCCTTCTGAGACCGATCACGCACCGAGCGGGCCTTCAAGGACGTGGGTTCTTGTCCCTTGGCTCTCGGAAGGCCGGGAGACCAGCCGCCTCGGAGCCGGGCACGGAGCGGGCCGGAGGCCGCGAGCGTCGCGTCGCGACCACGAGAGGGGGACCCGGAGCGTGGGCACCCGGGGCGGCCCGCCGCTCCGGACCAGACAACCACGAACAAGGGTGGTCACACGGTGACAACCCCTAGACGGCCCCTGGCGGGCCTCCCGACGGTCGGACGAGGGATTCCCTCCCGACCCGCGCGGACGTCTTAGATCGCGTCCTGGGCGGTCCTGGCGGGGCTCTTGGGTCAGCCCGACACGGGCAGGTCGAGCAGCCGCCGGAGGTGCTCCTGGCGGAGCGTCTGGAGGTACGTCCGCCGGAAGGAGGGAAGCCGCGCGTCCTCGTAGACCTGCCTCTGCTCCGGTGGCGCCTCCGCCAGCGCCGCGGCCTCGAGCCGTGCCTGCTCTTCGGTCGTCAGCCCCTCCCAGTAGGCTGTGATCCGCTTCTGGATCGCCTCTTCGCGGGCCTGGATCTCCCGCTCGTGGGCCTTCGCCTGGCGAGCCTGTTCCTCCTGCGCCCGTGCGATCGCCTCCCTTTGATCGCGATCTGCCTGGCTCGCGAAGCCGGCCGGCGGCGCGTAATCCTCCCGGATGGCCTCGACGAGATAGGCACCGAGGTCCTTGACCCGCTTCGGCTTCGTCTCCCGGAGCCAGTCCAACCGCTCGAGCTGCGCCCGGAGGCGCTCCTCCGAGTAGGTCGCCACCAGCTCGGCGGCCACGCCCCGCGTCACGCCCCGCGAGACCAGCTCCCGCTCCAGGCCGGCGGGCTCGGGCTCGACCTTGGGCGGCTTCGCCTCGGCCGGCGGCGGCTCGATCGCAAGCATGGCCGTCCCGCCCCGCCTAGTGAACGCCTGGTGCTCGGCCTTCGCTTTCGGGCCGGGCGTGTAGCTCATCGTCCAGTCAGGCCGGCCCTCGTGGTCGGTCGTCGCCTCGAACGCGACCTCGGCGAGGTAGCCGGCCCTCAAATGGGGGGCATGGATCTTCGCCATCTGCTTTCGGGCATGCTCCCAGTCGAAGTGCCTCGTCAGGGGTGCGAGTCGGCAGAACTCGGAGTAAACCAACCTCGCCCTCGGCCGATGGTTCTTCAAGGTCGCGAACATCGCGTAGCTCACAACCTCGTAGAGCCGCTGTGACGCGGGGGGCAGTCCCTTGAGGTAATCGTAGTCGAGAGGCCGCACCAGAACGTTGTCGAGGATCTCGCGGTAGAAGTCGTGCGGGACGATGTACACGGCGTCCGCCGTCCTGCCGTCGGGGAGCTTCTCACCTGTGAACACGACCCCATAGCGGGTATCACCGACCTCGATCCGCCGCTCGGCCCCGTCGGCGGACTTGTACCGGATCTTCGCGGTGATGTAGGCGCTGGCGTTCTGGTGGATGGCCCGTTTGACCTTGTTCGTGTTCGCGCCGCTCTCGACCAAGCCAAGCTCCCGGCAGATATCGTTGAGGCTGCCTAAGCGGATGATCCGAGGGATGGGCCGCCCCGCCTCTTCGACCCTGCGGTTCACAATGAGCGTATCGACCTTGTACGCGAGCGGCCCCGGCTGGCCGTATTCGCTGTTGTGGCTCACCTTCCACCGCAGGAAGTCGCCCTCGGCGTTCTGCTCGCGGATGACGATCTCGACCACCCCGGCCTTGGCCAACCGGTGCAGGGGGAACCTCGCGATGGCGGTCTCGACGCGGATCACGTCCAGGGCGCAAGCTCGGCTCGTCGCTCCAGGCGGTCTTTTTTCTTCATAGTCGGACCCCAAAAAAGCACCACCACCATCCGCCGTCTTGTTGTTGTTGCTTTTTCTAGTTAACAAGAGTTAAGAGTTAGGACGGACAACGTGCGGCGCAAGTTCATAAATTCAAACGAGTTATGTCGATAGACACCCCGAAATCCGCTCCCCAAAGTGCTTGATTCCGGACCCCAAAGTGCTTGGTCCCGGACCCCAAAGTGCTTGGTCCCGGACCCCAAAGTGCTTGGTCCCGGACCCCAAAGTGCTTGGTCCCGGACCCCAAAGTGCTTGGTCCCGGACCCCAAAGTGCTTGGTCCCGGACCCCAAAGTGCTTGGTCGGTCTCCCGAAGGTGCTCACTTCGTCTCCTCAAAGTGCCCGGTGCGTCTCCCGAAAGTGCTTGGTCGTCGGCCGGCCCTCTTCATCGGCACGACCGGCGGCATCGCCCCAATCTGATTGAGCCGCATTGCCGGCGCCGTCGCCCCGACCTCCGAGCCGGGGGTGTGAGCCCGCCCGGCCCGGGTCCAGTTCGGTGGATCAGGATGGTAACTCCGGGTCGGCCTGGTCGGCGGGTTCGGCCGGTGGCATCGGTCCGGGGTCGAAGAACTTCCGCAGGGGAGGCGGGAAGTCGGCGTCGAGCGCGGCCAGCCCTTTTGGCGACCAGCCAGTCGATGGCACGCCGGCGGTCTTCTCCGAATCGCTTCGCGACCAGGGCTTGAAAACCGCGTTTGGCGATCTCGCGGCGGCGGGCGGGGGTGAGCTTGGCCGCGCGGGCGATCCCCCTGAGGCGCGCGGCTTCGGTGCGGGTCATGGGGCGGTCCCTCCTCGGGCCGAGCCGCGGCGTGCCAGGGCACGCCGCGGCGCCGGGCCGGATCAGTTGCCGGAGGGACGCCATGACATCTGTTCATAGACCCAGAGCGGCATTGCGGCCGCGCCCGGGTCGGCCACCCATTCGGGCTCGGCGGGGAGGGGCCAATCCTCGGGCCCTTCGCCTGGGCAGGGACCCGGAGCGTGGCATTCGCCGCAATACGGGCAGAGCGGTTCCGGTTGGTCGTCTTCGTTGGCGTAGTGGCCGAAGGTGTAGCCGCTCACAGGGCACCCCCTTCCCGGCGGGCAGGGGCGGTGCCGAGCTGGGCGGCGCGGGCGACGATGGTGGCCGCGGCGGCACGGGCGGCCGGGGAGCGGGGCATCTCGATCGCGGGGGCGGGACGCTTGCGACCCGACAGGAGGCCGAGCGCGACGAGGGCCTTGATATGCTTGCAACTAAACTTGTTGTTCTGGTGATCGGGGCACGAGCAGGACAGAAACCCGGCGGCACGGGTGACGTGGTAGACCGACCCGGACCGATCGCCGGTACGCTTCGCGAGCGCCCAGCGACGCGCGCCCGGTTCGGGGGCGGGCCGACGTTTGAGAGAGTACTCATCCGAGTTGATGAACACGCGGAGTTTGCAGGTGCCGTGCCTGGGGGAAGATCTCTTGGCGCGGCGCGTGGAGGGCGCTACGTTGAGCATGGGTGTACCTCGTAACCGGAGGTGCCGTAGCGCGGGTGGTCGTCTGATTCACGACCACCCGCGGCCCCACTGGGTGCCAGTGGAGCAGGCTACACTGTACCAAATTTCAGTGGGCTTGCCGAGCAAAAAACCCGGTAATATAAGGGATTTTCGGCAGCGTGCACACATGAAATAATAAGCCGGATTCAGGGTTGACGACCGGCCCGGGGAGTGACGCTGCCGGCGGGACCCGGCCACGACCGGGCCGGAACCCACCGGGGCCGCGGCGGGAGCTGCCGAACGTGGCAACTGGCACGGCGCGGGGTCGGCGACCGCCGCGCGTGCCGAGGGCCATCGCCAGCCGCGAGACCCTTCTCTTCCCCCTCCTCTCCCCGCTGACTAACTTTTCGCGGCGGCCGAGCCCCCCCACGAACTGCTGGGGGCGGAGGCCGCCGCGCGGAGGGCAGGAGGCCCGACCCATGCGGGGCTGGATGCCCCGTGGGCGCGAGCAGGCCCCCCGCAGGCCGCATGACGCGGGCCGGCCGACCGAGGCCCCTGCCAGTACGAGAAACTTTCGCCGGCCGGCCCGTGGCGGGCGGCCTATGCTCGGGGACGGTGGCCCATCTTGGGAGGGGGTGTGGGAACTCCGGCCGTCGCCGACTGGCGCCGTGCGTCGTCCGCGTCAGCGGCCTTTGCGGATCCCGCCCGCATCCTCGTCGGGACCGGCGCCGGCTCGCCGATCGGCACGGGCGTCACCACCGCGGCCTTCGACCCGCCCGCGCATCTTCGACGGCCTCGGCCACCAGTTCGTCATGCTCGGGCCCAACGGCCAGCCGGCGGCGGACCTCCGCGAGGACCTGGGCGGCATCCCCCCTGCCCCGGGCGCGTCGTGCAGCCGACCGGCGAGGCGGTGCGAGCGGGCTTCGGCCAGGTTGGCGGCCAAGCCGTAAGCGAGACGATAGACAATGGATTCCCTGATATCCATGGATGAGATTCTACGTGGCTGCCCGGCGAGCGAGATAAGTCGTCACTGATGACGGTCGGTCGTCAATCGATACACATTCCCCAGGCCGATCCTCTCAGGTCTTCGGCAAGTCCGTGTCCGCACCGAGGGGCATCTGCCTCTCGGAGGAAAGCCGTGGGCGTGCGGCTGCCGAAAACAGAAGGGGCCGATCGCCCTGCCCGGCGACCGACCCCCAGAGGAACTCCCCGCTACCACGGAGAGA
>CAWDND010000115.1:0-17388 GCA_963803395.1 uncultured Planctomycetaceae bacterium | reverse complement strand
TCCGGGAACTGGTCCCCTGGAAAGAGGCGAAGGAATACTGGAACGAGTTGCTGGCGGGCCAGTACGAGTGGTCGTCGATCGGCAAGCAACTTCGGGACAAGGGCCTGGTCAAATGAACCTTGGTCTATGTCGATCTGTCCGGGTTCAGAAAGCCTGAAAACAGAGGACCGAGAACGAAGGATCCATCAGCCATGCCGACCGTCACGATCCAAGAAGCCCAATCCAAGCTGACGGAGTTGATCCATCGCCTGTCGCCCGGCGAAGAGGTCGTCATCACCGAGAACGATCAGCCCGTGGCCCGGTTGGTCGCCACCATTCCCAGCCAACCGATTCGGAAACTGGGCACCCTGAAAGGGACCGTCCTTTACATGGCCCCCGACTTTGATGCGCCGCTGGAGGAATTCAAGGAGTACATGGAATGAGGCTACTGCTCGACACGCACACCCTCATCTGGGCCGTCGATCAGCCGTCTCAACTCGGTCCTGCGGCAGTCTTGGCCTTACAAGACCCGTCGAATGACCTGCTGCTGAGTGTGGGCACGATCTGGGAGATCGCCATCAAGGTGGGGCTCAAGAAGCTCGCCCTTTCCCTGCCCTACCGGCAGTGGATGGGACAGGCGATGGCGGATCTGGGCGTGTCGGCGCTGCCCGTCACGGTGGAGTTCGCCGACGTGCAGGCGGGACTCCCCAGCCATCACAAGGATCCGTTCGACCGGCTGCTGGTGGCGCAGGCCCAGGTCGAGAACGTGCCGCTGGTGAGCGTCGATTCGATCTTCGATCAGTACGGGATTACCCGCTTGTGGTAGGAGAGGGTATGAGTCAGGGGGTCGTTACCCACTATCTGGTCAGCCTGATCCGCAAGCAGGTCGAGGACCACGCCCTGGTCGTCTGGTACGACCCCGAGAAACATTACCGGGAGGTGGCGGCGACCCTGATGCTCCCGAAGACCCAAGTCGCCCGCTACGACGGCTCGTTCTTCCAGCTTCGCCACGAGATCGATTCCCTCCTGAACGACCTCCAGCCGTCCTGGCTCGTCGTCTATGTCCCGCTCGACCAGACCAGGACCGGCCACGCCCTGATCGAGTTGGAAGCGGTGGGCGTCGTCATCCAGCCCGGTCAACAACCGCCCAGCCGCAACACCCGGCTCTCCGTCGTCGCCCGCAACGCCCTCAAGCCGATCCTCAGCGAAGAGTCTGCCGCTGACGTCGAGAGGCAGGTCGAGGCGGGCAAGCTTTCCCTCGCCGATCTCGACGCCCTGGCAGACACGGGCGAGGGCATCACCAAGGGGGTCGTCTCCCTCATCTTCGGGTCCGGCAACCCCCAGGACGTCGCCCTGGCGTTCCTCGCCAGCGACCGCCACGATGCAGAGGTGGAGAAGAAGACCGCCGTCGCCGAGCTTGCCGGGCTGTTGCAGGACGTCTTCGGGGTCGAACCGCCAAATGGCGAGCCACTGCCCGCCCTCCGGTCGCGGCTTGGCCGCTACGTCCTCTCGACCGATCTGATCGCCGGGCTTCGGGACTCGGTCCCGCCCTCGCTGTCCTCCGTCAAGGTCGCCGCGAAGCCCGCCGCCCGCGAGGCGTGCCTCCACCTGGCGCGGACCTGGCGACTCCGGCGTGATGTCCGCGAGAGCTACGTCGCCGCCTCCAAGCAGGTCGAGACCGAGCTTGGGCTCTCCCAGGTCGAACTCCCGCCGGACCGGCTCGCCGAGGTTGAGACATTCCTGGCGGTCGAGCGGGCGTTGCTCCGGCAGGTCGAGAGCGGGCTGCTGGACCATCCCACTGAGGAGTTGCTGACACTCGCCGAGTCCCGGCTGTCGGGGTTCTGGTCCGAGGTCCTCCCCGGCATCCAGGCGCACTGGGCGCTGATCGCGAAAGCGGCCCACGTCCTCCTCGAAGCCGATCGGGTCGCCCAGGCGACCAAGGGCAAGACCGACGACGCTCTCGCCCTGATTCGGTCGTATGCCGAGGGAGACCGCCCCTGGTGCCTCCTCGACTCGCATTACCGCCACATGGAGAGCCGCTGGTACAACTTCGAGTCCGAATCGGGCCAGCGGCACGAGAGTCTGGAGCGGCTGGTCCTCAAAGCGACCGAGCGATACATGAAGGTCGGCTCCGCGCTCGCCGAGCATTTCCTTGGCCGCTATCGGCAGACGAAGCTGCCCCTGAAGGGGATCGTCCGCCAGACCGAGGTCTACGAGACGCTGGTGAGGCCCAGCCTCGCCGAAGGCAAGACTGCCTACTTGTGGGTGGACGCCCTCCGGTTCGAGATGGCGCGGGAGCTCTGCGGGGTCCTCGCCGACGACTTCGAGTTGACTCTCCAGTCCGCGATCGGCACGGCCCCGACCATCACCGAGATCGGCATGGCGGCGCTCCTGCCCGGTGCCCACGAGTCCGCGAAGGTCGTCGCGGCGGGCGGCGGCAAGCTGGCGCTGGAGATCCATGGCGTCGTGATCAAGGACCGCAAAGATCGCGTCGAGTTCCTCCGAGCACGCGCGGGTGTGCCGGTCTTCGATGCCAAGCTCGATGACCTGCTGCCCAAGCCCTCGAAGAAGATCAAGGACGGCATTCGAGATGCCCAACTGGTCCTGATCACGTCTCAGGAGATCGACGAACTCTGCGAACGTGACAACCTGACGCAGGCCCGTCGCCAGATGGATGGCGTGCTCAATGACCTGCGGCGGGGCATCCGCATCCTGAGCGAACTCGGGGTGAGGGCGATCATCCTCGCCGCCGACCACGGGCACCTCTTCGGCGACGAGGTCGGCGCCGAGATGAAGATCGACGCCCCCGGCGGCGAGACCGCCGACCTCCACCGTCGCGTCTGGGTTGGTCAGGGCGGCACGTCGGAGCCCTCCTACCTTCGCGCTTCGCTGAAATTCCTCGGCGTCGAGAGCGACCTGGACCTCGCCACGCCCAGGGGTTTCGCCTGCTTCAAGGCGAAGGGGGGCGTCGCGCCTACTTCCACGGCGGGCTCTCGCCCCAGGAGTTGATCATCCCGGTCGCCACTCTGGTCCCGAAGAACATGGGGCCTGCCAATCCGTCCGGCACGATCGACTGGAATCTGGTCCCCGGAAGCCGGAAAATCAGCACGCGGTTCTTCTCCGTGCAGATTGCCGGCAGGAGCACGGGGCTGTTCGAGCTTGTGCCCCCGAAGGTGCGGGTCGAAGTTCGAGCCAAGGATAAGTGCCTCTCGCAACCCGTCAGCGGCTCGTACGGGTTCGAGGATGCCACCGGCGACGTGCAGTTGAAAGTCGCCCAGGACGACCCGAAGGCGATCACCCCGAACACGGTGACGTTGATGATCGTCGGAGAACCGGCGCAGAAAACAGTGGGCGTCCACCTGCTCGACGCCGCGAGCGGCAAAGAACTGAAGGTCCTGGATAAGGTCGGAGTCGCGATCGCCCTCTGAAAGCGAGACGCCCATGCCCGAACTCGATCGCAAAGCCACGGAGGTCTTCGCCGGGAAGGTCGTCCGCAAGGACCTGGTCCGCAAGATCAAGGTCGGTGCCAACGTCCCGGTCTTCGTCCTCGAATACCTCCTGGGAAAATACTGCGCGACCGACGACCCCGCCGCCATCGACGCCGGGCTCCGCGTCGTCAACTCAACCCTGACGGACAACTTCGTCCGCCCTGACGAGGCGAACAAGGCACAGTCCATCATCAAGGAGAAGGGCAAGCTCACCCTCATCGACAAGGTCAAGGTCCGCTACCTCTCCGACGACGACAAGCACTGGGCCGAATTCGTCAACTTCGGGCACAAGAACGTTCACATCCCCGAGCACTACGTCCGCGACTACGACCGGCTCCTCATGGGCGGCATCTGGGCTCAGGTGGACATCCGCCACCAATACGACGAGGAAGCCAAGGGCAAACGGAGTCCCTTCTGGATCGACAGCCTCAAGCCGATCCAGCTTGCCACGTTCGACCTCGACGAGTACCGCGAGTGTCGCCGCCAGTTCAACACTGAGGAGTGGGTCGATCTACTCCTCCGCAGCATCGGCATGGAGCCGGCGCACTTCGACCGGCGGCTTAAGCTGCTCCTGCTGACCCGTCTGGTTCCACTGTGCGAGCAGAACTACAACCTCGTCGAACTGGGTCCACGAAGTACGGGGAAGAGCTACGCCTACCAGGAACTCTCGCCCTACGTGATCCTCATGACGGGCCCGACGACGGTCGCCAACTTGTTCTACAACATGGCGACCGCCAAGATGGGACTGGTGGGGCTCTGGGACGCCGTAGCGTTCGACGAGGTCGCCGACCTCCAGAAGATGTCCAAGGAGGTCGTCACGACGCTGAAGACCTACTGCGAGTCGGGGACGTTCGCCCGAGGGAAGGACTCGCTTTCGGGGATCGCCTCGATCGCGATGTTCGGCAACACGAACCAGCCCGTCGAGGTGATGGTCAAGTCCTCCCACCTGTTCATGCCGATGCCGGACGTGATTCGTGAAGACTGGGCGTTCCTCGACCGCATCCACTTCTACATTCCAGGCTGGGAAGTACCCAAGATGCGGATCGAGTTCTTCACCAGCCACTACGGCTTCGTCGTGGACTATCTCGCCGAGGCGCTGCGGGACCTGCGGCGGCACAACTTCACGGAGATGATCGATCACCACTTCTCGCTGGGCACGCATCTGAACGCCCGCGACGTGAAGGCGGTCCGCAAGACGGTCTCCGGGCTGATCAAGCTGATCTATCCGCATGGCGAGGTCGCGAAGGAGGAGATGGCGGAACTGGTCGAGTTGGCGCTGGAAGGACGCCGCCGGGTCAAGGAGCAGCTCAAAAAGATGGGCTCCTTCGAGTATCACCAGACCTCGTTCTCGTACCTCGACAACGAGTCCCGCGAAGAGCGGTTCGTTGGGGTGCCCGAGCAGGGCGGTCGGGACATGATCGCGATCGACCCCCTGGCTCCCGGTTCGGTCTATGCCGCCTCGGTGGATGACCAGGGGAAGGTGGGGCTCTACCGACTCGAAGTCGGTTGCTCGTCGGGAACCGGGAAGCTGAAGATCGCGGGCGGGGTCGAGGGGACGATGAAGGAGTCGATCCAGCGGGCGTTCGCCTACATCCAAGGACAGAAGGGCAAGATGGGAGTCGCCCAGACGATCGACACGACCGACTTCCATGTCGAGGCGATCGACCTGCTGAGCAACCATGTCCCCTGCGATGCGGGGATCGCCCTCGTCGTCGCGATCTATTCGGCGATCAAGCGACACTCGGCGATCGCTGGTCTGCTGATCCTGGGCGACCTGAGCATCCAGGGGAACATCAAGGCGGTCCGCTCACTGGTCGAGACACTCCAGGTCGGGATGGACAATGGAGCGCGGCGTGCATTGATCCCGATCGAAAATAAGCGGAACTTCCTGGAAGTCCCGGGCGACATCATGGAGCGGGTCGATCCGATCTTCTACGCTGATCCCCTAACGGCGGCAATGAAATCGCTGGGGCTCAATTGAAAGGAAAGATCGTGCCCACCGCCGGGCGTTGCAGTGTTTCCTCTGGGGAGGCCCGCCGCCCCCGGCGAGCCCAAACTTCTCCGCGAATTGGCCGATCTCGCTGAGTCAGCGGAGTGTCACTGCATGACGGGCGACGATGGCCCGCGCCGAGCGAAGCCCGTCGACGGCCGCCCTGACCATTCTGCCTGCGTAACCCGCCCCCTCGCCACAGGGGTACAAGCCGGCGACGGCCGGGCTCTGCCTGGTTCGAGGGTCGCGCGGACTGCGCACGGACGAGCTTCCCCGCGACTCGGGTAGGATAAACAATTTGCGAAATAAATTGATATAATGATTTGATATGCGATGCCCACCCTACATGACTCCGGCCCCGGCAGACTCCAAGGCGCAGGCCCCGGCGCCGCCGCCGACCTCGTAGACCCGGTCCGACGATGCCGCCGCCTCCGGTCCGCTTCGACCTGTTGACGTTGTTCCCGGGCCTCTTCGACGGCTTCCTCACCGAGAGCATCCTCAAGCGTGCGATCGAGAAGGGTCTCCTCGAGGTTCACCGCTGGGACATCCGTGACTGGGCGGAGGGGAAGCATCGGCAGGTGGACGACCGGCCCTTCGGGGGCGGCCCCGGCATGGTCCTGAGGGCCCCGCCGACGGTCGCGGCCGTCGAAGCGGTCCGGGCCTCGGCCGATCCCCCCGGCCGACTGATCGCGCTGACGCCGCAAGGTCGGCGGCTCGATCAGGACTGGGTCCGCGAACTGGCCCGCGAGCCGCGGTTGATCCTGCTCTGCGGGCGGTACGAAGGGTTCGACGAGCGCATCTTCGAGGTGCTGGAACCGGAACTGCTGTCGATCGGCGACTACGTCCTTTCGGGCGGCGAGGTCGCGGCCATGGTCGTCGTGGACGCCGTCATGCGGCTGATCCCCGGCGTCCTCGGCGACGCCGAAAGCGCTCTCGACGAGTCGTTCGGCCCCGACGGCGGCCTGGAATATCCCCAATATACCCGTCCCCGCGAGTTCCGCGGCCGGACGGTCCCCGAAATTCTCCTGAGCGGCGACCACGCCGCCATCGCACGCTGGCGGCGCGAGAATCGACGATGAATTATGGTAGTCAGTAGTCGGGAGGCAGTCGTCAGGAGAAATCCCCGGGCCTCGGCCGAACATCGACGACCGACCGTCTCCCGAAACCGTCTCCTGTCTTCCCTACTGGCGACTGTCCTCCTTTCTGCCGAGGTGAGCCATGCAGAACCATTTGATGGAAGCGGTCGAGCAATCGAGCATGAAAGCGTCGGTCCCGAAATTCGAGATCGGCGACACGGTGGACGTGCACGTACGGATCCTGGAAGGTGAGAAGGAGCGGATCCAGACCTTCGCCAATCCGGCGAGCCTTGCGATGCGGCAGCAAAAGCAGGCGCGGAAACGGGCGCCGGCACGCGCAGAAGACGCGACTGCTGGTCTGGAGGAGTCAGCCGAAGCTCCCGTAGCCGATCGGGGGCTGATAGCCGGTTCGTGTTTGCCTCGCCTTCTCCATCGCGCGATCACCCTCCTCAGGTGAGAGCAGGACAGTGGTCGCCAGAGGGCTGTTGGCACCAGCTCCGGCGAGGGTGAGGCTGCAGGCAGCGCCACTCTCGTTGTCAGGGAATTCGACGATGGCAATGCCATCGTACGCGCCGAAGGCAAAGAAGAATTGGTGGACCTTGCCGCCGAATGCCTCGACGGCTTTGCGCAGTTCCCCGGGGCGATCCTGAAGGTTGTTGAGCATGGCTTGAATTGCGGAATCCTTATACGTCCACTGAAGCAGGTAATGGGCCATGATATCGTTCCTCCCTCTCGCGATCTCGGACGCTTCTCGGAAAAATGCTTTGGCGGCCGCCAAGTGGTAAGCATAGCACGGTAGCGGCAATGCCTGAAGATCGATCGCGAAAAGTTTTCAACGACCCGACACAGGGCTAGAAACCCGACGAGTAAATGACCGCCGAACCCGTTTGTACAGTAGTGGCCCTTGACGTAAGTCCAATGATTTCATCGAAACTGGGAAGGATGCGGAAACAAGAGAGACCCTCCTGACGGGTTCGGCGAATCTTTACCCCGACGAAAATCGAGATGCCGTATGTTGTTGACAGGTCTACATTTGCGTAAAACCTATCGGCGCAAGTCCTTTTCTGGAAACAACTTGCAGCATCTTCAAAAAAACCTCGGCATTCTAGCCATTTGTCGGGCCGTTAAAAGTTTTCAGTGGCACAAGGACACCCGCCAGCCGTGGCGCGTCGTCTCGGTCGCTCGCGGCGGGGTCCCTGGTGCGAGTCCGCGGGGTTTGGCGGTGATGCGGGCAATGACGGTGTTGATGTTGTCGACGCGCTCTGCGCTCGACCAACATCGGGAGAGCCAAGAACGCCGCATAAACCCGAAGGGCGGAAAGGGGGGTCAGGGCGGAGAAGGGGTTAGAACTGAATGGCACGTCCTTTAGAAACTCTCCGAAAACAGCAACGATCCTGCCGGGTGGCTGGCAATCCCGGCGGGCAGGCCGTCACCGGTGCGAATTCGTTCGTCAGGCGAGCAGGATCTCGCCCGGCGAGCGGGTCCGCGACGCAATTCCCGAGGAATTGACAGGGCATCTCGGGCGGTCATTTCGATCGTGCAGAATGACCTCGTTGGTTCTCTGATCTCTCCGTGCGCCTTTTGTTGCTCTCTGAGTCGTTTGTCGTGGATCTCTCAGTCTTTTCGTCAGGTTGGGTGAAGCGGGGCATGGACCCTTCGCGGCGATCCCGACCGGAGATCGGTCTCCTGTCGAAGAAAAATACGCAATTTTTTGGGTGACGGGTTTCTTCAAGGAATCCTTTGTGCTGGGATGGAAAAGGCGCGGCGAAGATCGAGACGCATGAGGAGATTGAGGGACCGGTTGGCGAAGCGAAGGTAGCCACTAGCCAAGGAGTTGAGTCGAGGATATGCTCGAATTCAGGGGGATGTTGGAATTGGGTAGGTAGGGACTTCAGGAGCCTCGGCGCAATGTCCGGACGAGTCTTCATCACGCAGTCAATCCCCGAGCCCGGGCCGAGCCTGGTGCGTGGGGTCGCTCGCGCGGTGACGATGAACCCGGAGGATCGTGTCCTGTCGCGGGAGGAGTTACGCGCCGCGGTCGCCGGCTGCGATGCGGTGCTCTGCCTGCTGACCGACCGGATCGATGCGGCGGTGCTGGAGGCGGCGGCGGGTTGCCGGGTCTTCGCCAACATGGCGGTCGGGCTACAATAATATCGACGTGGCGGCCGCGAGCCGGCGGGGCATCCTGGTGACGAACACGCCGGGCGTGCTGACCGAGGCGACGGCCGACCTGACCTGGACGCTGATCCTGGGCGTGGCGCGGCGGGTCGTCGAGGGGGACCGCGAGATGCGCGCGGGGCGGTTCCCGGGCTGGGGACCGATCTACCTGCTCGGGGGCGACGTCACCGGCCGGACGCTCGGCCTGATCGGCCCGGGCCGGATCGCCACCGCCGTGGCGCGACGCGCCCGTGGGCTTCGAGATGGCGATCCTTTATCACGGGCCGCGGCCGAGCCCCGAGCTCGACGCGCTGGGCGCCCGCGCAGGTTCCGCTCGACGATGCTCCTGGCCGAGAGCGACTTCGTCAGCCTCCACGTCCCGCTGACCTCCGAGACCCACCACCTGATCGACGCCGAGGCGCTCGGCCTGATGAAGCCGACGGCGTACCTGATCAACACGGCGCGCGGCCCGGTGGTCGACGAGGCCGGCGCTGGTCGCGGCGCTGCGGTCGGGCCGGATCGCCGGGGCGGGCCTGGACGTCTACGAGGACGAGCCGAGGCTGGCCGAGGGGCTGGCCGAGTGCCGCGAACACCCTGCTGCTACCCCACCTCGGCAGCGCCACCCACGCGACCCGCGCCGCCATGGCGCGGATCGCGGCCGAGAACGTGGTCGCCGTCTTGCGGGGTCAGCGGCCTCCCAACCTCGTCAATCCCGAGGTCTGGACCGGCACGGTGGCGAACCGGCCGTCAAGCTGAGGTCCGCCTGGAGAACGTCACATCCGTTCGCCGACCATGTTATCGAGGCGAACAGTTCCGAGATTATGGTGTAGGGCGAGGTCGCATGGGCGTGCTCAAGTTTCAACTGACGTCGCCCGACTCGGCGAGCCGGGCCCCGGAACTCCGCAAGGCGTACATCACGGGGCTCGACCGGACGCCGAGCCGCCTCCAGCGTCGAGCTGCGCAACGGGGCTCATGCTCTGCCACCGCGAGAGCAACGAGAGCGGCCGGCTCTTCGTCCCCTGGCCAGTCGAGGGCTACGGCACGCCGATCGTCGGCACGGCAACGCTGGCCGAGCGGCCCGAGCCGTATAACCTGGCCGTCGAGCTTGCGCGGGGCAAGCTCAACGAGGTCCGCAACCAGCTTGCCGACTGGCGCCAGATGGGGCTGCGGCTGCCCACCGAGCTGGACCGGGTGCTGGGCGAGTCGCAGCGTGCGTTCGTCAAGGCGGTGATCTCGGGCGACGACGCCGAGGTGTCGTACGCCGCCGCGCAGGTGAGCCTGGCCGGCGTCGAACAGGCGGCCGACCTCCTGATGGAGGCCTACACCGGCCAGGTGCTCCAGACCCGGCTCTCCGCCACCCCCAAGCTGCCCACCCTGCTCGGCTGCGCACTCGACTGGCGAGCCGAAGCATTCGCGCTGGCTGGTCGAGATGAGCGGCGCCATCAACTCGGTGCAAGCCGGCATCACTTGGAAAGCGCTGGCCCCGACCGAGGGGCAGTATCTCTGGGACGAGCTCGACGCGCAGATCGCTCTGGGCCAGGCGGCACCAACTCCAGGTCCAGGCCGGCCCGCTGCTCGAGTTCCGCCCGAGCGCCCTGCCAGACTGGATCTGGCTCTGGGAGGGCGACTACGAGACGATTCTCAGGCTGATCGACGATCTCGTCCGGCATGTGCGTCGCGCGCTACCGGGGCAAGGTCCCGACCTGGCACCTGGTCCACCGGCCCGCCTCGCAGCGACTTCCTCGGCCTGTCCGAGGAGGAGCAGATCCGGATCACCGCCCGCGCCCTCCAGATCGCCCGCCAGGCCGATCCCGGCGCGCAGTTCACGATCGGGCTCGAACGCCCCTGGGCGGAATGGATGGGCCACGAGCGCCTTCCAACTCGGCCCGCTCCATCTGGCCGACTACCTGGTCCGCGCCGACCTCGGCCTTGGCGGGCCTCTCCTCGAGATCGCCCCAGGCTACTCCGCCCCCGGCAGTCATATCCGCGACCTGTTCGATTCTCGAAACTGCTCGACCTCTACGCCCTGCTCAACCTGCCGCTGCACGTCGGGATCGTCTTCCCCTCCGGCGCCGAGCCGGACCCGAAGGCTGATCCCGACGTCCGGGTCGAGACCGCGCAGTGGCCCGGCACCCCAGACGAGACGTCCCAGGCCGCACTGGGCGCGCCAAGTGGATCGCGCTGGCCGTCGCCAAGCCGTTCGTCCGCTCAGTCACCTGGCTCGCAGCCGAGCGACGCCGCCCCGCACCTCTATCCCCACGGCGGTCTATTCCGCGGCGACAATACGGCCAAGCCGCTCGTTCCCTGGCTCAAGTCGTTCCGACGCGAGCTACTCGTCTGAGCCGGGCCGGATTCGAGTGGCCGACGACGGATTTCGCAGCCTCCATGGCGCGCTATCCGATCCGTGTCCGGGGACATGTCGTCGATCTTTTGAAATCGGCCCTCCGAACCCGTCCCTCCCGTCGCGCGAAACAAATCCCCGTTTTTCGAAAAGGGTCCGAACGGCCCGCGCATCCGGCGCGGTCGTGGTCTTCCCCTTTCTCGAGCACAGATGTTGCCGTAAACTAGAACAAATTCGGGGTGGAATCGACCGGCGGTTTCGAACAATCGCCCCATAGCTCGCCGATGGTGAGTCTGCTATGAGTCAGTCTGAAAAACCCACCTCCTCGGCCTCGGTCAGCGACACGCTCTCCTGGGGCGAGTCCGGGATGCTGCGCTTTGACCGGGAATACGGTGGGCGATTTCCTGGTCGAACGGATGCTGGGGCGCGGCGGGATGGGCGAGGTGTACCCGCTGGGGGTGACGTTCGATCACATGCTCGCGGGCGTCCTGCAGTGCCGCGCCGAGACACCGCTGGCGCTGGCGCTGCAGCACGTCACGGATGCGCCAGTGAGCCTGGCGGTGCATCGTCCCGACCTGGTCCGGCTGGTCATGACACCGATCGCGAGGAACCTGAACGACCGGAACCAGTCGGCGGCCGAGGTGCTACGCGACCTGGCGCGGAGCAGGGAGTCGCTCCAGACGCAGGCGGCCGCAGTGCCCGAGGGGGGGGACATCGCCTCCGGGAGCACTGATGGCGTGGCTCTGCGGACGACTGGGGGCACACCGCACGCCCGCGTGGACCTGGGGCCGTGGATTTGCCAACTTGCGGGGTTCCGGCCAGGCCACCCCCTGCTGTCCGGGCTGGTCGGCGCTCGGGCTGGCCTGGGGCTGGCTGACGCGGCCTCCGGACCTGCTTTCAGCATCGTCCAAGTCCTCTGCGACGATCCCGGCGCTGTGGATGGCGCCGGCGTGGTCGGCCATTTCTCGGCGCAACAGTGGCGAGGAACAATACCTCGACACGCAGCTCCAGGCCACGCGCGACGACCAGGTGGCCGCCTGGCTCGCCGGCCCCGGCAACTTCCTCTCCGAGCTCGAATACGACGTGAAGGCCTCCTCCAACTGGCTCGGCTCCTGCTGCGTGACCACGACACCAAGCGGCCCCGGATCCTGGCCAAGGAGATCGAGCGCCTGGAGCTCCGACCAGATGCTGGGCCCGATGGTCACCCCCCCCCTCGATCTACGACCCGGGACTGCTGGAACTGGCTTTCGAGGTTATCGTCGAGATCGCGAAGTCGGTCGCGGACGCCGACTCGTCCGCGCTGGCGACGCTTCGCGCGATCCAGAGGCGGCTGCTGGGACAGTTGTACACGGCCGAGACGCAAGAGTCGATGAGCTGGCGACGCGCCGGTTGAGGGACTGCGTTTCGACACTGGTTGCGTGGGATGTGTGCGGCGCACCCGGCCGGTCGAGACCCTGATCCTCATCCGTCTTCCGTTCCGGACGTGGTTGGTGCCACGGAGTTTCCTCGCATGGCAATCCTGAAACGGGTGACCGGCGAGTCCGCCGGGCAGATCATCGAGCTGAAGAGCGACCTGATCGTCATCGGTCGTTCCCCCGAGTGCCACATCGTCCTCGACCCCAACGGCGTCAGCCGCCGGCACGCCGAGATCCGCCGCGTGGGCGAGACGCATTCTTCCTGGCCGACCTCAACTCGCGGAACCTGACCAAGGTCAACAACGCGAGGTCGTGCCAGGGCAACGACCATCGGCTGCAGGCCGGCGATCGGATCAATATCTGCGACGTCGAGTTCATCTACTACCTCACGCCGCCCCTCAAGGAGCCCGCCGCGGCGACAGAGTCGGGGGACATCATGATCGTGACCGAGGGGGATGACGGCGACGACCTCGAACATGCACACGCTTCGACGCCTCGCGCTCCAGCGCCATGGCCAGCGCCGTCAGGCCCGAGATCAAGCTCAAGGCGATCCTGGAGATCGCCCGGAACCTCTCGAGCGAGCTGAAGATCGACGCCGTCGCGCCCAAGATCCTCGACTCGCTGATCGAGCTCTTCCCGCAGGCCGAGCGGCTCTTCCTGATCCTGATCGACCCGGCCACCAAGCGGCTGGTCCGCAAGGCGTTCAAGTATCGGCCCGAACCGGCGGACGCTCGTTCGCCGCACCGGCTCCCGTCCCCGAGGACGAGGTCCCGATGAGCATCAGCCGGTCGATCGTCAACCACGTGCTCGGCCAGAAGAAGGCGGTGCTCAGCCAGGACGCCGGCAACGACAAGAACCTGCCGACCAGCGCGTCGATCGCCGACCTGAAGATCCGCTCGGTGATGTGCGTGCCCGCTGCTGACGCCCGACAGCCAGGCGCTGGGCATCCTCCAGCTCGACACCAGCGACCGCAAGCAGTTCCACCAGGACGACCTCGACGTGCTGGCGGCGGTCGCCAGCCAGGCGGCGATCGCGATCCAGAACGCGCAGATGCACGAGTCGCTCCTCGAGCGCGAGCGGTTCGAGCGCGACCTGAAGCTGGCCGAGCAGGTGCAGAAGCGGTTCCTGCCGCAGGCGGTCCCCACGATCCCCGGCTTCGAGTTCTTCGCGCACTACCACCCGGCCTACGAGGTCGGCGGCGACTACTACGACTTCGTCCCGCTGTCCAGCCAGCGGCTGGCTCGTGGCGCCTGGGCGACGTCTCGGGCAAGGGGGTCGCGGCGGCGCTGATGATGGCCAAGTTCTCGGGCGACACCCGGTACTGCATCCTCACCGAGAACTCGCCCGCGGCCGCCGCCAACGAGCTGAACCGGTTGCTCTTCGCCGCGGGGATCGAGGAGAAGTTCATCACGCTCAGCCTGAGCGTCCTCGACCTCGAGCGGCGGCACCTGACCCTCACCTCGGCCGGCCACCTCCCTCTGCTGATCCGCCGCGCCAACGGGCCGGTCGAGGAGGTGGGCGAGGATATCGCCGGCTTCCCGCTGGGGATCATCCCCGACGTCGGACTACCAGCAGGCCGAGGTCACGCTCAACCCCGGCGACGTGGTCGTGATCTACTCCGACGGCGTGACCGACGCCGCGGAACATGCGCGAGGAGCTCTACGACTCGCGCGACAACCGCCGCCTGCTGAAACGGCTGGCCGAGTCGTCCGGCGGCCCCGCGGCCGTCGGCCGCTCGATCCTCCAGGACATCCGCGAGTTCTCCGCCGGTCACGCCCAGGCCGACGACATCACCCTGATCTGCTTCGGGTCGGTCCTGGGTGAATGTTGGGACGAACTCGTTGCTCAAACCCGAGGATTTCGTTGGAATGTGGGTTGCACCGCGCTCCCTTCCATCAACCCTCCATGGGACTCGAACAAGACGCAGCGCTCAGCACGCGGCAGCCATGTCACTGAAGATCGCCAACGTCCGCCTCGAGCTCGGATGAGCCCGAGGGGACCCTGCCCGAGAAACTTGCCGCGCGGCTCGGCGTGGACCCGGACGAGATCGCGCGCTGGCGGATCCTGCGCAAGAGCCTCGACGCTCGGCGGCACGACGACCTCCATTTCGTCTACGCGGCCGAGGTCGAGCTGCCCGAAGGCGAGGCCGGTACGCCGCGCGCGGCCTGGGGCCGGACGATCGAGCCGTTCGAGGCCGAGCGGTTCGACTGGCCCGAGCCGGGGTCGCAGCCGCTGGAGCACCGGCCCGTGATCGTCGGCGCCGGCCCCGCGGGGCTGTTCGCCGGCTACCTCCTGGCGCGCGACGGCTACCGCCCGCTTGATCCTCGAGCGCGGCCGCGCCGTCAAGGACCGCGTCGCCGACGTCCGCCGCTTCGACGCGGGCGGGCCGCTCGACCCCGAGAGCAACTACCTCTTCGGCGAGGGGGGGCGGGCACCTTCAGCGACGGCAAGCTGACCAGCCGCAGCACCGGGCCCGACGTCCTCCGCGTCCTCGAAATCCTCGCCGACTGCCACGGCAAGCCGTCGATCGTCTACGAGCACCGCCCCCACCTGGGCTCGAACCGGCTGCCGCTGGTCGTCCGGACCCTGCGGCGCAAGCTCGAGGAGCTGGGGGGCGAGGTTCGCTTCTCCTGCCGGGTCGAAGACCTCGACATCGCCGACGGCCGGCTCCGCGGCCTGATGACCAGCTCGGGCTACATCGCGGCCGACGTCGCCGTGCTGGCCATCGGCCACAGCGCCCGCGACACGTACGACGATGCTCCTGCGCCGGGGCGTGCCGCTGGAGGCCAAGCCGTTCCAGCTCGGCGTGCGGATCGAGCAGCCGCAGGAGCAGGTCAACGTGGCGCGCTACGGCCGATTCGCCGAGCCACCCCGCGCTGGGCGCCGCCGACTACCACCTGGTCGGCCCGCGCCGGCGGTCGCGACCTGTTCACCTTCTGCATGTGCGCCGGCGGCTACGTGATGCCGAGCGTGAGCGAGCCCGGCTACTTCTGCACCAACGGCATGAGCGAGAGCCGGCACGATTCGCCGTTCGCCAACAGCGGGCTGGTCGTGACGATCGCACCCGAGCGACACCGGCAGCCGCCACCCGCTGGCCGGCGTCCACTTCCAGCAGCGGTCCGAGCGGCTGGCGTACCTGGCGGGCGGCCGATCGTACGTCGCGCCGATCCAGTGGGCGCGCGACTTCCTGGCCGACCGTCCGAGCCGGGGCACGCTCCCGAGCAGCTACCCGCGCGGGACGATGCCGATCGATCTCGGTGCGATCCTCCCGCCCGTCGTCCTCGCAGCGCTCTGAGCGCGGCCTGCCGCTCATGGACCGGCGGTTCCACGGCCTCTTCCTCAAGAACGCCACGCTGACCGGCCCCGAGTCGCGGGGCAGCTCGCCGGTGCGCATCCCGCGCGATCCTCGAACCAGGCAGAGCCCGGCCGTCGCCGGCCTGTACCCCTGCGGCGAGGGGGCGGGTTACGCCGGCGGAATCGTCAGCGCGGCCGTCGACGGGCTCCGCACGGCGCGGGCCATCGTCGCTCGTCATGCAGTGTCACTCCGCTGACTCAACGAGGTCGGCCAATTCGCGGAGAAGTTTGGGCCCGCCGGGGGCGGCGGGCCTCCCCAGAGGGAGCACCGCCACCCCCGGTGGTGGGCACGATCTTTCCTTTCACTTGAGCCCCAGCGATTTCATTGCCGCCGTCAGACTAGACTTTCGGACTTTTTACAGACGTCGAAGACTGACATCATCGAAAGTGCCTTTGCTGAAGCTTCGGCGGAATTTGCCCAAGGGCGCGGCGCCGAAATTTCGGCGCACAGTAGTTTGTTCACTAACAATTATTTGATTGTGGTGGCGCACCGGATCGCTCGAAAAGAAAAGCCAGAGTTGTCTGCCGCAATATTCAGCACACCGTGCCTCGAAAAAAAGTCCGAAAGTCTAGTCAGAGGATCAGCGTAGAAGATCGGATCGACCCGCTCCATGATGTCGCCCGGGACTTCCAGGAAGTTCCGCTGATTCTCGCAGGAAGTTCCGCTGATTCTCGATCGGGATCAATGCACGCCGCGCCTCCATTGTCCATCCCGACCTGGAGTGTCTCGACCAGTGAGCGGACCGCCTTGATGTTCCCCTGGATGCTCAGGTCGCCCAGGATCAGCAGACCAGCGATCGCCGAGTGTCGCTTGATCGCCGAATAGATCGCGACGACGAGGGCGATCCCCGCATCGCAGGGGACGTGGTTGCTCAGCAGGTCGATCGCCTCGACATGGAAGTCGGTCGTGTCGATCGTCTGGGCGACTCCCATCTTGCCCTTCTGTCCTTGGATGTAGGCGAACGCCCGCTGGATCGACTCCTTCATCGCCGATTTTCGCGGGTGCGTAACTTGTCTCATCGACACTCAACTGCCTTTGGTCCACCGTATGGTTTTTCTCGGTTCTTAGGAGCCGCGAAAAAATAACTTGGTCATTTCGATCGTGGAGAGATCTTATAATTCCAATTGCCGTGAAAGTCTGCTCTTGTGATCTGAACCCCCGCTAACTCCGCATCACTGACCTTCAATCCAACCTCATAGTGGTTGGTGTCCGGCTCCGCTTCGATCCGTAATCCCGTGCGGCGTGGTGGTTTGGCCAATCAGATTTAGCATGATCTCCAAGCTCCTCAAGGGCACACCCCGCCAATTCTCCGTGATCTGGCAGAACATCCGGTGCTCGATCTTATTCCATTTGGGTGTAACTACTGCCTTGCCCTTATCCAGTTTCCCCGAGCTTCCTGTATAGCCTTCCGTCTTCCTGTTCGACATGGTAGGCCCAGAACGAGTCCCAATCGCCGTTGAGGTACGTCGTGCGCAGGTTGAGCATCGCTTGTGCGCGTCGGGGTACCAACGCATCCCCGCTCGCTCCAACCGGTCTTTCACCAGATGCCGACACGCCCCCTCCACCACCCCACTCCCGATCGGATAA
>CAWDND010000114.1:0-12122 GCA_963803395.1 uncultured Planctomycetaceae bacterium | reverse complement strand
TCGACGCCTTGATGTCGGCCTTCGCGATGTTCGCGCTCAAAGACCCGTCCTTGCTCGCCTTCGACCACCGCCGCCGCGACCCCAACGACAACTTTCGCTCCATTTATGGGATCAGCCACATCCCCTCCGACTCCCAGATGCGGGCTGTCCTCGATCCGGTCGATCCCGCGGGCCTGCGGCCCCCGTTCCGCGAGATCTTCCGTCGCCTACAACGCTGCAAGGAGCTCAAACGCTTCGTCTTTCTCGACGGCCACTACCTGGTGTCGCTGGACGGCACGACCTATTTCTCCTCCACCAAGATCCATTGTCCCTCCTGTTTGGAGAAGCACCATCGCGGCGGCGGCATCACCTATTCCCATCAATTGCTGGGTGCCACTCTGGTCCATCCCGACCTCAAGGAAGTCATCCCGCTGGCGCCCGAGCCGATCATCCAGCAGGACGGCCAGACCAAGAATGACTGTGAGCGGAATGCCACGCGCCGCTGGCTGAAACTCTTTCGCCAAGAGCATCCCCATCTGCCCGTGATCGTCGTCGAAGACGGCCTCAATTCGAATGCTCCTCACCTGCGTGACCTCCGCGAGGCCGATGCCCACTACATCATTGGAGTCAAGCCCGGCGACCATACCTTTCTGTTCGCGCACTTGCAGTCCCTTGACGAGGCCGGCCAGATGCAGACCCTCACCTTGGTCGATCCGGCGACCAAGGTGCTGCATCATTTTCGCTTCTGCCAGGCGCGCTCAACGAGTCGAACCCTGACGAATTGGTGAACGTTCTGCTCTACTGGGAAATCCAGCCTGACCAAAAAGCCAAAGCCAAAGTCCAGCATTTCAGTTGGATCACGGACCTGGCTCTCAATGCCGACACCGTCTGGGACATGATGCGGGGCGGACACCCCGCTGGAAGATCGAGAACGAGACCTTTAACACCTTGAAAAACCAGGGATATCACCTGGAACACAACTATGGACATGGCGAGGAGAACCTGTCGGTTGTGCTGGCCCTGCTGATGATGTTGGCCTTCTTGGTGGATCAAGTTCAACAACTGTGTTGTCCCTTGTTCCAGGCCGCCTGGAGCAAGATGAAAACCAAGTGCCACCTCTGGGAAGAGATCCGCCATCATTTTCGCACTCTGCTGTTTGATACGATGGCAGAATTGTTGATGGCTCTGATCCGTGGCATCGCACCGCAGAAGCCGGTGTTTGAGAATTCGTCGTAGGCCGACGGCGCCACGAGAGGACGAACGTGTGTCGTTCTTAAAGGCGCTGAACCAGCGTCGCGTTCGCGGGTGCGCGGCCAACACCCCAAGGCAGTCGCCGAGCGCCGATTGGGGGCTCGTTTGTGCTCTGGCAAGCCCCCGCTCATCTCCCTCTCGGCCTGCGGAGGGTGACGAATCATGGAATCACTGTCAAAATGGGGAGACCAGGATGAGACGCACTCAAGTGGCCGGGAATTGCTGCATGTTCAGCCAGCTGCCATGGACGGGGGTGGGGTGGATCTCCAACCGACGCCCAGGCGGCGCGCCTCCTCGGGGGCAAAGGCCTCGTACAGCGCCGATTGTATGCGTGTTCAAGTTGTCCTGCACCCACCGCAGACCGATCGCCTCGGGGTAGATCTCATCCAGGATCACCCGCAGGCACTCGGCCCAGTCCACCTTGGTCCGACGGTCGCGGACGAACACCTTCCGCCATCCGCGAAGGGGTTCCACGAATCAGAATCGGTTGCAGACGCCCTTGCGTTCGTACTCGTAGTCATAGAGAACCGGGCGGCCCTCGCACGCGGGCAAGGGGATGCGGGTCTCGGCGATCAACTGCTTGGGCATCTCATCCCTGCCCACCACGGGATATCGCGGATCGTAGGGCAACTGATACAGATCCAGGAGATCCTCCATCCGGGCCACGAACTCGGCGTCAGCCTTGGGAGGAAAGCACCACGTCTCCTCGTGCCACGGGATCACGGCGTTTTTTTAAAACCTGCCGCACGGCCTCGGGGGAGACCGCGCGCGGCCCAACGCCACCAGTCGGTCGGCGATCAGCCGCAAGGTCCAACGCTTGCGCCCGGCGGCGGATCGCTCTTGGCGATCGCAATGATCTGCGCCGGCTCGCGTCGATCGACTTTGTAGGCTCCGCGTGGACGGGGTCGCGGAACCAGCGCCGATTCCAGCCCCTCCTCGACAAAGCGTTGCCGCACCCGTTCCACCGTCCGAGGCCCGATACCCAACGTGGCGGCGATCTCCTGGTCCGTGCGCCGCAATCCATCGACCGCCTCGTCGGCGAACAGGAGGAGGCGCGCGTGGTTGAGCTTGCGGGCGGCTGCTTTGCCCGATGAGAGCATCGACCGCAACAGGGCTCGCTCCTCGTCGGTGAGGGTCACCTTGTATGTCCGTTTCCCGGCCACGGCGGACCTCCTTCGGTTGCTCCAGGATCTTGGGGTACAACCGAAGGATGGACACCCTCGCCATACTCGTCAATCGAATTTTGACAGACCACTAGCATACCGCAGGAGGATTTGGCTTGGCAAAACCGAGCATCCGCGCCGGAAACGGAGTCACGGGGGAATGGCACGAGGATAACGCAAAGCCTTGCCATTTAAACGTTTGCGACGATTGTAATTCTTACTGATCGCTGCGCAAAGAAGGTCAAGTTTTTGCAGAGTGAGGGTTTCGCCAATACCCTTCACCGACCGATCAGAAGCACCTCTATTTCCCAAGGGAACCAAGCCGTTCCACGTGTCAGGGCCTCACTCGAAGTCGCCTGGGAACGTTTGACCTCCTTTGCGCAGCGATCAGTAAATTATAAGATCACTTATTGTAAAAATTCGGGGACCGAGGGCGCGGGGCACCTCAGTTTCCCTGCGGGTCGCACTTGAGAGCCGCGGCTCCGGGGTCAGGAACGCGAGCTCCTGGGATGGTAGCTTGGTGGTTGAATCGGACTTCCACCCGTCCCCACACCCAGGAGGTCACCATGGCTCAGTTTAACGTTCCCTCCACTCGCGACCCAATCGATTCCCTGCGCGACCAACTCAAACAGAAACCAGGGCTCCCCTTCCTCGAACTCCTCTCGCGGTCGCTCGTCGAGGCCGCCTGCCGCCATTGCAACCATCAGTGGCGGAAACGCCTCTACACCCCCTGGATCACCTTGGGCCTGTTCCTCTCCCAGATCCTCGCCGATGACCAATCCTGCGATGACGCCGTCGATCGCTTCCAGAAGTTCCTCTACGACCAGGGGCTTCCCGCGGTGGCGACGGAGACGACCAGCTACGCTGAAGCCCGGCCACGCCTCCCCGAGACGCTTCCCTGGGAGTTGGTCCGCCGCACCGGGCATGTGATCCCGCAACAAGCGTGCGATTGCTGGCTCTTTCACGGCCGCGCGGTCAAGATCCTCGACGGCTCGACCGTGCGCATGCCCGATACCCCGGAGAACCAGGCGGCGTATCCGCAACCGTCGTCTCAGACGCCGGGGTTGGGATTCCCGATCGCCCGCATCCTCGTGATCTTCAGCCTGGCCGTGGGGACGGTCCTCGATGCGGCGCTCGGGCCGTACCAGGGCAAGCAAACGAGCGAGCTGGCCCTGCTCCGACAGATCATCGCCGAGTTTCAGCCCGGTGACATCGCCCTGGCCGACCGCTGCTTCTGCTCGTACGGGGTGATCGCGGCCCTGCTGGCGCGCGGCAGCGATGTGGGGGTGCGTCTGCACCCGTGCCGCAAGGCCGACTTCCGCCGGGGCCGCCGACTGGGTCGCGAGGATCATCTCATCACCTGGCCGAAACCCAAGGAGATCCCCGACTGGAGGAGTCGCGCCGAGTACGACGCGATGCCCGCGGAACTGACGTTGCGCGAGTTCCGCGTCCGGGTCAAAGACCCGACCAAGCGGGTCCGCACTCTGGTGGTTGTGACGACACTGGTGGAGGCGAAGCCGTATCGATCCGAAGAGCTGGGGAATTTGTTCCGTCAGCGGTGGGATGCGGAATTGGATCGGCGTTCCTTGAAGACTCAGATGAAGATGGAGATGTTGCGGACGAAGAGCCCGGCGATGGTGCGCAAGGAGGTGGCGGTGCATCTGCTGGCGTACAACTGGATCCGGGGTCTGAGGGCGGAGGCGGCGCGGGCCGGGGCAGTGCAGCCGCGGCGGCTCAGCTTCACGGGGTCGTTGCATACGGTGCGCGGATTCGAGGAGAGTCATCTGTAGGATCCGGTTCAGATCAAGGCGGATCTTCCGCGGCTGTTGGAGTTGATCGCGAAGGAAACGCGTGGACGCTCGCCCGGACCGGTACGAGCCGCGCGCGGTGAAGCGCCGGCCGAAGCCGCACCCGCTGCTGCGGATGCCGCGGAAGAGAGCGAAGCGGTTGATCAAGCGGGGTATAATACCTTATAATAAAGCATAGGATCAATTGCGAATCAGTGTCGCCGCAAGCTATTCAACAGCAGAGCCTTGCGTTATCCTCGTGCCATTCGAGTCACGGGGGGCATCTTCAAGGTCAGGAGGGGGGTCGGCCACCGGCACGTGACCACCACTCAGTTCGAGTTTCGCACTTTTGGAGGGGGTGGCCTGAGCAAATTTTCATGTCGGCTTCCTTGTGATCTTTTTGGCAACTTGTCGTGGTTGTGGCTTTCGACAAAGCACCACCACAAGGAAGCCGACCCATGGAACTTACCCCTTCCTTCGCGCCCCTGCTTCAGCACTTCTCCCCGGTTTTCACGGCCCCGACCTTCCAGACCTTTGTGTTCATCGTCAGGGAGCGATCCATTTCTTTCGGCTCACGCAGCGATCCCTGTTGTAGTTGTAAGTGCCTGTCTCTCAAGATGGTTCCAGCGTCCCGCCTTGTAGTACGAACGTAACAGTAGAACGGCCTCTGCACTGGTCTTGTGCCAGGAGATGCTCGGCCCCTTCAATCGCAGGTTCACGACACGGCGAATCGCACTCTCGACCGCACCACTACCGATCGGCAACTTCAACGCTGCCATCCGTGCGTAGGGCCCGTAAAATAATAAGCGTTACACTGTAGCTGTCTGATGCTTGATCGTATAGTTCCACTCCCCGTGAAAGTGATGAGGGTGCAGGTCCACGCTTGCCAGGTCCTCATCTTTGACCTTCACCTTGGTGGGATAACTCTCCGTGTCAAGGGCCGCCCGTACACGCAAACCCTTCTCCGTTGTGGTCGCTCCGATCAGGTTGACAATGATCTCGTAACTGACCAGGGGCCGACCCCGCCAATTCATGGTGATGTGTGAGAACAACCGATGCTCGATCTTGTTCCACTTGCTGGTCCCCGGTGGATAATGACAAACGGTTATATCCAGTCCCGTCTCATTGGCCCACCGTTGCAACTCCACTTTCCAGAGCCGAAGGCGATAGCCATTGCTGCCCCCGCTGTCGGCACAAATCAAGACCCCCTTCGCCTGGGGATAGGGCCTGTAAAATAATAATCGTTACAAAGGACGCACCCCGTGTTATGCTGACAGTATGAGCAAAGAGGAAGAACT
Organism: uncultured Planctomycetaceae bacterium; assembly: GCA_963803395.1. Classification (GTDB taxonomy): domain Bacteria; phylum Planctomycetota; class Planctomycetia; order Isosphaerales; family Isosphaeraceae; genus JAFANO01. Next base: position 6,644 of record CAWDND010000114.1, on the reverse strand, counting down.
TGAGCAGAAATACGCTTCTCTGTTCCCCCACCTGAATGAGCGACAGCAACACCTTGTCGCTGCCGTCGATGCCGAACAGTTGGGGCGAGGAGGTATTGCACTCGTCTCCCGTGTGACGGGATTCTCTCGCCCGACCGTCTCTCGTGCCATTCAGGATCTTCATCAACCACCCCTCCCCGTCGAGCGAGTACGGCACTCCGGAGCCGGACGGAAGAGGTTGGTCCAGCACGACCCTCAATTGATCCCAGCGTTGGAGGCGTTGATTGATCCTGAGACCCGGGGCGATCCCATGTCGCCGTTACGTTGGACCTGTAAGAGTACCCGCCAGTTAGCCCACCTCCTGACAGCAAGGGGACACTCGGTCAGCCATATGCAGGTCGCCCAATTGTTATATGCTTTACACTACAGTTTGCAGGGGAATGCCAAGACTAAAGAAGGGAAACAACACCCCGATCGGGATCCTCAGTTTCGCTACATCCAACGCCAGAGCGAGTCATTCTTGGGCCGAGGTTGGCCCGTCATCTCGGTCGATACCAAGAAGAAAGAACTGGTCGGAAACCACGCAAATTCCGGGCAAGAATGGCAACTGGAAGGACAACCTGTGCCGGTCGATGTCCATGATTTCCCCGATCCGGAGATTCCCAAGGCCGTGCCTCGTGGGGTCTACGATCAACAGCACAACTTGGGGTGGGTGACCGTGGGTTGTTCGCATGACACAGCCCGTTTTGCCGTGGAGAGCATCCGCCGTTGGTGGCGAGAGATGGGGGGACCACTCTATCCCCAGGCGAAGGGGGTCTTGATTTGTGCCGACAGCGGGGGCAGCAATGGCTATCGCCTTCGGCTCTGGAAAGTGGAGTTGCAACGGTGGGCCAATGAGACGGGACTGGATATAACCGTTTGTCATTATCCACCGGGGACCAGCAAGTGGAACAAGATCGAGCATCGGTTGTTCTCACACATCACCATGAATTGGCGGGGTCGGCCCCTGGTCAGTTACGAGATCATTGTCAACCTGATCGGAGCGACCACAACGGAGAAGGGTTTGCGTGTACGGGCGGCCCTTGACACGGAGAGTTATCCCACCAAGGTGAAGGTCAAAGATGAGGACCTGGCAAGCGTGGACCTGCACCCTCATCACTTTCACGGGGAGTGGAACTATACGATCAAGCATCAGACAGCTACAGTGTAACGCTTATTATTTTACGGGCCCATAGAGTGGTCCCCCCATCTCTCGCCACCAACGGCGGATGCTCTCCACGGCAAAACGGGCTGTGTCATGCGAACAACCCACGGTCACCCACCCCAAGTTGTGCTGTTGATCGTAGACCCCACGAGGCACGGCCTTGGGAATCTCAGTAGTTCCAAAATTGGTCGGCCCCCGAAGGGTTGAGCTGGATGGACGCAAGCCACTTCCGAAGAATGACTTTGGATCACCGAGTCATCACCGGAGGGAGCCATGCGCCCACCCCGTCGTATCCTCAACCGCAACCAAGTCCATCGCCTCGCCGCCGAGCACCTGCAAGCGCACCTGAAGTTCAAGGACTACAAGCGCAAGACCTCGGCCCAGGTCCTCTGGTCTCTGTTGCTGGCCGCCGCCGCGCGGATCACCTCGCTGTCCGACGCCTGCCAGCGCTCCTCGACGCCCCCTCCGACGAGACGGCGCAAGGCGCTTCTGGCCACCCTGCCCGACTACGCCACCCTGCATCAACAGCTCAACGCCGCCCTGGCCGGGCACCTGCCCAAGGCCCTGCGCAAGCGCCTCCAGCGGCTGGCCATCGACCTGACGTTGATCCCCTACCACGGCCAGCCGTTCCGCGACCTCAACGAGATCTACCGCGCCCAGGCCAAGGACGGCACCAGCCACTTCCACGCCTACGCCACCGCCTACGTCGTCCGCCACGGCCAGCGCTCCACCGTGGCCCTGACCGGCGTGAAGAAAGGCGAGGCGCTCAAGGACGTCGTCCAGCGCCTGCTCCGGCAGGCGGCCCGCATCGGCGTCCGGCCCCGGCTGCTGCTGCTCGATCGCGGCTTCTACAGCGTGGCGGTGGTCCGCTACCTCCAGCAGGCGCACCACCCGTTCCTGATGCCGGTGGTCTGTCACGGCCGCGCGCCCAAGCATCCGAAGGGCCCCAGCGGCAGCTACGTCTTCCGGACCTGGAGGACGAGCGGTTGGTCCACCTACACGCTGGCCGACGCCAAGAAGCGCACTGCGACGGTGTCGATCTGCGTGAAGTGTCGCAACTACCGCGGGGAGAGGAAGCGTCACGGGCGTCAGACATTGATCTACGCCTACTGGGGCTACCAACCGCCCTCGCCGGAGTCGGTGTTCACGACCTACCGGCTGCGGTTCGGGATCGAGTCGAGCTATCGCCAGCTACACGAGGGGCGGATCCGGACGACGACGCGCCGCCCGGAGGTGCGCCTGCTGTACGTGGGGATCGCGCTGGTGCTTCGGAACCTGTGGGTGTGGCTCCATTACACGATCCTCTCGAGGCCGCGGCGTGGCGGTCGGGTCATCTTGCTGGAGCGGCTCCGGTGGGAGACGCTGTTGCTCTGGTTGCTCCATGTGGTCGAGGAAGCATTCGGGGTCGCGGACGTCACCTACACTGAAAGAGATGTGCAATATGAACTTGCCGCTGTCAGCCAACCGTCGGACTGTTTTTGGAACTACTGAATCTCCGGATCGGGGAAATCATGGACATCGACCGGCACAGGTTGTCCTTCCAGTTGCCATTCTTGCCCGGAATTTGCGTGGTTTCCGACCAGTTCTTTCTTCTTGGTATCGACCGAGATGACGGGCCAACCTCGGCCCAAGAATGACTCGCTCTGGCGTTGGATGTAGCGAAACTGAGGATCCCGATCGGGGTGTTGTTTCCCTTCTTTAGTCTTGGCATTCCCCTGTAAACTGTAGTGTAAAGCATATAACAATTGGGCGACCTGCATATGGCTGACCGAGTGTCCCCTTGCTGTCAGGAGGTGGGCTAACTGGCGGGTACTCTTACAGGTCCAACGTAACGGCGACATGGGATCGCCCCGGGTCTCAGGATCAATCAACGCCTCCAACGCTGGGATCAATTGAGGGTCGTGCTGGACCAACCTCTTCCGTCCGGCTCCGGAGTGCCGTACTCGCTCGACGGGGAGGGGTGGTTGATGAAGATCCTGAATGGCACGAGAGACGGTCGGGCGAGAGAATCCCGTCACACGGGAGACGAGTGCAATACCTCCTCGCCCCAACTGTTCGGCATCGACGGCAGCGACAAGGTGTTGCTGTCGCTCATTCAGGTGGGGGAACAGAGAAGCGTATTTCTGCTCAAGTTCTTCCTCTTTGCTCATACTGTCAGCATAACACGGGGTGCGTCCTTTGTAACGATTATTATTTTACAGGCCCGTATCCATCCGACCTTTGCCGCCGTTCCGTTTGACTTATCTTCGACAGCAGTAAGTTGCATCTCCATTAGCTGTATAGACTTGACGCATCAACTGGGCTGCGTGGCACTCTGCGCAGCGTCTTGCTCCGGGCCGGTCGGCGAGGCTTGTTGGATCGTCGGAGGTCTGGCCACTCCGACTGCCTGGAACCCCTGGCCACAACTCCCCTGGACCTCACGCCGCAGCCGGAACCGCTTCCCGTCCTGCTCCACCTCCACCCTCTGCAACCGGTCCAGGTCCCCGATCACAGCCGCCCCCTCGAACTCGTGACCTCGCTCCTCCAAGCGGGCCTGAAGCTCCTGACGAAGGACCAACGCCAGGAACGAACAGAACACATGACCCCGGATCGTCGCCTCACACTTGTGGGAGATCGGCCGGGTCTGCAACAGCGACGTGCCCGAGCGGAACCCATGCTCCACCATCCCGAGCTGTTTGTACGGCAAGGCCACCTCGGCCGAGTCCCGTTCGGTGTTGCTGCGAAGCACCCACTTGCCGTCGTAGCGGGCGTCCTCGGCGATCTTCGCCTCATCGCTCCGGACGTGAGGGGAGTCACTGCCGCTGAGGTAACGGCGGTAGCCCTTGTTGCCGACCAGCGACTTGTCCCCACGGCGGAGTTGCTCCCTCAGGGCCGCCCCGATCGCCTCCCGGTCGGCGGCGTCCTTGCGGGCCTCCGCCTCGTTCAGGCAGACGACGTAGCGGCGCTCGCCCCCCCACACCGCCTTCACCTTCAAGGCTGAGGGGTCGTCGCTGTGGACCCGCTGCGGATGCACGACCCGAGAGCGACCGGCTCGGGAGAGGACCTCGTCTCTCACCTCGGTCTGCGCCCGCATGCGGGCACCGCGGAGGTCCTGCCAACCCCGCTCGTCCTGCTCCCACGCTGTGATGGTCTCTGGGCTGATCATGCCCCGGTCGGCCACGATGCCGACCCGACGCACCCCGAAGCGACTCCGCAGGCGATCGACGACCGGGATCAGCGTCGTCACGTCAGTGGTGTTGCCCGGCCACCACTCGCAGCAGATCGGCCGCCCCTGTCCGTCGCGCACGGCCCCGACGACCCTCGGATCGAGGTCGGGCCGATGGTCCTTGCTGCACCCCCGTTGGCCGAGGTCCTGGCCGCCCTCGCCCTCGAAGGAGATCGACGTGGTGTCGAAGAAGACCCGTTGAAGGTCAGTGAAGAGGTCACGCCGAGGGGCGAACAACTCCTCCTCGACCCGGTCCTTGGTGCCGCGGGGTGCGAACGGCGTCTTGCCCGCCTGCTGGTCGTGGGGCAGTTCCTCGCCGAGCCAAGCCACGCCATCGCCCGGTAGAGGGGGTGCAGTTGGATCGCAGCGCACCCCGCGATCCGGGAGTCGGTCCTCCCCCTGTCGGCAGCCCGGTCGCTGCCAGGGTCGAAGAGGCGATGGAGGACGGTGAGGAAGATGGCCCGCTCGACATCGAACTTGAAGCGGCGTCCGTCCCGAAGTCGCTCGATGACCCGTGGGCACCCCGTCTCTTTCCAGCGCCGCGGGAAGATCAGGGCCGGTCCGATGCGTCGGGTGCTGATGGTGGGGAGTTGACCCTGGGCGTGAGCGGAGAGCAGGAGGACGGACTGGGCCAGGGGGGCGCCCGAGACCAGCAGGGCGTCGAGTTGGCCGGACTGCTGGAGTTGCTCGAGGCGTCCCAGAGTGGCGATGACCCGTTGCCGTGGTCGTCCATCCTCCCAGCGGTTCTCGACGATCTGGAGGTAGGAGCGGGTTCCGGAGGTCTTGGTGCGGAAGGACATGGCGCCCGCGTGGTTGAGACACCATGATCATAGGGCAGAAATGCAGGATTACAAGGGGAAAACGCCGTGTAGTGTGGCACTAGGATTGTGGCACCGATGCGATTCCCGGCCCGTCAGCAAAGGAGTTACGTCAAAAAACCGAGGCGCAACTGTAGAAGAAAAGCCATGCCCGCGCGCCGATCTCGGCGCCGGTGTACATCTTCCAGGCGTCGATCTTCAGGTCCTTGACCTGGCGTTCCATCTCCTCCAGTTCCGCGTTGCCGAGGTTGGGCCTCAGCAGGCCGTGCGACAGCACGCGCCGGGAGCCGGCCAGGTCGTTGACGAAGGTGCGGGTGGCGACCATCTGGTCGGGCGGCAGCGGGTTCTTGGGGTAGACCCAACAGTCATGTCATCAGCCGCCACTTGGCGGCTGACCGAGCCACTTTTTACATTTTGCCTATCGGATGCTCCGGTAGAGTCGGTCAAAACACCGCAAATCTCCCGTGTCGGCCATGCAACTCTTTACAAAAGGCGCTTTCTGTAAAGAGTTTCTCATGCCTGAAAAACCATCGAATTCAGCCAAATTCAGGCTGTTTGGTTCCAAATGGCGGCTCGTGACATGACTGTTGGGTCTACCCCATGATGGGCGATCGGCCAGCCCGCGACCCTCACTGCGCCGACGATCACCTGCACGTTCTGCGACGTGCCATCGCGGCTGTAGCCGTGCTGGGCGAAGTCGTGCGGACCAGCGCCCTCGAAGTAGGTACTGGTGATGTCATAGAGAACCAACTCGGGCTTGAAGCTGAAGAGGTCGCGGAGCCGGTGGTACAGCGCCACTTCGATCCGGTCCTTGGCCGCGAGGAGCTGGTCGCGGGTGCGGTACCAGGCGTCGAGTTGGCGGGGATGGACGCGGACCCGGCGGCGCCGGTGCCAGTGGGGGACGAAGCGTCGCCCCTTGCGGTCGCAGACGAAGTCGGTCTCGAGCCAGCTGGCGAGCCCGTGCTCGCTGGCCGGGGCGATGAGCCGGTGGGCGACGAGCACGAAAGCGCGGTCGGCGAAGGGGACGCCCTTGGCCCGTCTGAGGGGACGCCCTTGGCCCGTCCGAGGTGTTGGTCGAGGATCTCCCCATCTCCCAGAGGACCCACTGGTCGAACAAGGCGCGGACGATGAGGACCGGCCCCCAGTTCGAGGCATCGCCGACATGGGGATCGGCCGGATCGCCGGCCTCGCCAGCGGATTCTCCGGCGAGGAGGCGGCGGGGCTTGGAGAGGAGCGCGACGAGGAGGTCCTTGCGTCCGAGATCGACGACGACGCGTTGCTTGACCTTGCCGCCTTGGCGGTAGGCTTCGACGACGCGGACGTATTCGTGGACGGTGCCGTTGGAGGAGCGGACGTTCACGGTTCTCGGGTACAGGAGAACCATGATCACGACGAATCATGCTGAATCAAGGGAAAATCCTGGGGATTCGAGGAAATC
>CAWDND010000113.1:0-60178 GCA_963803395.1 uncultured Planctomycetaceae bacterium | reverse complement strand
TCGCAGGAGCCCGCCGCTCCAATCGTAAGACTCGGTGGCGCCATCGGGGTGCACAATCCGGACCTGGTTGCCCGCGTCGTTGTATTCATGGAGCGTGGCCTGCTGCCGCTCGTCGAGGAAGGTCGTCTGGTGGTAATCTGGGTTATAGGTGACTTGCTGAGTGTTCCCCTCGGGGTCGGTGACCTGGAATCCGCAGCGGTTGGCGTAGTACTCGAAGCGGATCGTCCCGCCGTCGGGCTCGTGGATCTGCGAGAGCAGCCCGTCGCGCACGGAGTCGGTGTAATACTCGTAGCCGACGATGCGGGCTACGGTCTGGTCGTCCGAGGGATAGGTGACGCGGGACAGTCGACCGTCAATATATTCGTACGTCCAGGACCGGCCGGTGAAGTCGCTGACGGCGACGATGTGCCCATCCTCGGTGGTGGTGAAGGTGAGGAGCCGGCTGGGGTCGTGGGCATCAGAGACTGCCGTGATGTCCCCATGGCTGTTCCTGTCGATCACGAGAGCATTGCCGTTGCGGTCGGTGATCCGTGCCAGTTGCCCCTTCGCGTCGAACGTGCGGGTCGTCCCGTCTTTCTCACGGTACTCATAACCCCCGGCCGTGGCTCGAAGCGTCCCGTAGAGCGTGTCTGGGTTGGTGTAACCTCCCGCGCCGTCGGGCTGGAACACGAAGTGGAGACCGTTAGAATCAACCCATTCGATCGAGCCGTTGGCCTGGACGGTCATCGTATCGCCGTAGGTGTGCGTCCAGCCCGGGCCCAGACCCACGTCACGGCTGGAGGTCGAGTCATAATGGCGGGCAAACTGGAGAGGGAGACCGATGTTCGGCAGGGTAACATCGACCTCGTCGCGGGTGATGTTGCCGTTGGCGATGTTGATCGGGTCGCCTACCATTTTTTGATTCAGACCGATCTGGGTCTTGATCCAGTCGAGAATGTCGACGTTCTGGCCCCCTGCGATCGAGCCCAGGGACTCGCCATGGAGACCACCGGAGATGATGTATTTCGCACTGCCGTCGGGATAGCGGGGCCGGTAGCCGACCCCTTGCCAATCATTCAGCGGGGTCGGGTCGCGCGGTACGGTCACGGTCGCGCCGGCATTGATCGCCGTCCGGATCGCCGAGACCGTGTAGGTTGGCAGGGTGAGCTGCGGGATCAAGGTCGCGGCGTTGCCGGGAGTGATCGTGAAGATCGGGATTCCGCTCTCGTTGGCGAGCTGGAACGACTTGATCGTGGAGATAGCATTGCCGTTGGCCAGGTCCTCCCAGATGGCGTGCTCCTGGGCCGAGCTGTCGTCGTCGAGGATGAGGTCGCGCATCGCCTCGGTCGCGCGGTTGCCGTCCAGCGAGTAGCCCTGGTTGAAGCCGTTGGCGATATCGATGCTCTGCCCTCGGGTCAGGATCGGGTTGGGCAGGTCGGGATGGATCTCGATCGTGGCCGCGCCGGTGGCGACGCCCGAGGCCACGTGGTTGAAGAGGGCCACGGCATGAGTGGCGGCGTCGATGCTCTGCTGGGCCTTGTTGGTGTTGTCAAAATACTTCAGGATGGCCAGAGACAGCAGGCTGCCGATCTGCTGGTCGGGCGCGACCGTCTCGCCGTTGAGCGTGGCGATCGCCGCGTCGTTGACCTCGCTCTGGAGCCGCAGCAGCCACGACGTGCTGATCTGCGCGGCGTCGAAGCCGATGGCCAGGGGCTGGCCGGCCGTCCGGTCGTAGGTGAAGCTGTGGCTGCCCGTATCATCGCCCGGGTCGAAGTCGCTCGAGGGTGAGCTGAACCCCGCTGCCGCTGGCGATCGGGGAGCCGGTCACCACGATCACGCCGCCGAGCCGCAGCTCGGGGGTGAGCTGGCCGCCGGAAGCCGCGGCGTAGCTGATCGTCACCCGTTCCAGGGACATCTCGGGGAGGACCAGAAGCTGTTGCAGGAGCGTCGTCCCGCTTTGCGCCAGGGTCAGCTTCACCCGGTGGGACTGATCGAGCGGCACGGCGTCGAGCGACTGGACGGCACCCACCACCGTGAACGGCAGCTTGTCGGGGGCCGCGTCGATGATCTGGGGGATGATCGGGCCGTCTCGGGAGAGATCGGCCAGCATGACGCCGGGGCGATTGGCCGCCAGGTACTGGGCGACCTGGCGCTCGTAATACTCGGAGGCGAGCTCGGTGCGAACCTGTGACAGGTAGCCCGCCTCGTCGAACGGCACCTGCTCCAGGATGTCGGAGACCCCCTCACGGTAGTCCCGGAACTTCCAGGACGGGTCGAAGGCCACGATCTGGATACCGCCTGCGGGGTCGGGCAGCTCGGCCTCGACCCAGGTGTGATCGAACCGATAGCGGACGATGGCGCCGGTGGCGTCGTGGATATTGCCCGGCGTGCAGTCCCGAATTTGCGAGAACCAGTCCAGCCACGGTGGTGTCGGTGACGCCCAGCCAGTCCATCACCTCCTGGGCGGAGGCCTCGACCTGGCTGGTGACATAGTGGGCCGAGACCCCGGCTTCGGCGAACAGGCCGATCAGCAGGGAGTCGAGGTCCCAGTCGTTCCCTTGCTTGGTCTCCAGGACCGCCGGCGCTCCTTCATCGCGCCGGCGTAGGGCTGATAGGCGAACGTGTTCAGGACGTACTCGTAGATCTCGAGCGGCAGCTCGTGCAGGGCCCGGGCCAGGTCGGGGATCGTCGTCGCCGATTCGGGTCGATTCGGCGGGAGATCGACGCGGAGGAGCATGCCGGCCAGCGGCGACAGGTCGGTGACCGGGTTGGCATAGAGCGACAGCGTGTGCAGGGCATGGAGGCTCGCCAGCGGGGTGACGTCGGTGATCTGGTTGTAGCGCAGGTCCAGGGTCTCCAGCCCGGTCAGTGGCGCAAGGCTGGCGAGGTCGGCGGTCGTCAGACTGGCGCCGACCAGGGCCAGGGACTTCAGCCCTGGTAGGCCCGCCAGCGTGTCGAGCCCGGCGACGCGGTGGCCCGCCTTCAGGCCGTCGTATGGTGTCAGGCTCAGCTCGGTCAGGTTCGTGGCGAATTCCAAGCCGGCCAGGCTGTCGATTCGGTTGGTGTCGGCGGACAGGGTGGTCAGGTGGAGCAGGTTGGTCTTGGTGATCCGATGATCCGGGGGAAGCCCCAGAGCCTCCCGCACGGCCGCTTCCAGATTCGGATTGGCGAGCGCGGGCCTGGTGTCCAGCACGAAGGTGAGGTCATAGGGGCTGGAGACGTTGCCCGCCTGGTCGGTGGCGACCAGGTGAACCGTGTGCGACCCGTCGGCCGTCTCGTCCGTCGGCAGGCCGGTGTCGATGCTGAAATGGCCCTGAGCGTCGACGGCCACGGGGAAGGTCGGGCCCGCATCGACCCGATCCCACCAGCGACGCCACCCCGCTCAGGACGTCGCTTACCCGGCCGGTGACCGTCGGTTCATCCGTCAGGGACCCGGGCGTCGGGCTGGTGTACGTGACCACGGGCGCCGTGGTGTCCAGGACGAAGGTCAGGTCGTAGGGGGCGGAGACGTTGCCCGCCTGGTCGGTGGCGATCAGGTGCACGATGTGCGACCCTTCGGTCAGGTCGCCCGGCGGCAGGGCGGCGGTGAAGCGGAAGCGGCCCTGACCGTCGAGATCCACGGGGAAGGTCGGCCCCGCGTCCACCCGCCCCACCAGCGACGCCACACCACTCAGGACATCGTCCACGCGTCCGGCGATCGTGGGCTCGGTGCGCGTGGCGGACGCGGGCAGTGGGTCGGAGTAGGTGACCACAGGCGCCGTGGTGTCCTGCACGAAGGTCAGGTCGTAGGGGGCGGAGACGTTGCCCACCAGGTCGGTGGCGATCAGGTGCACTGTGTGCGTCCCCTCGGCCGAGTTGCCCGGCGGCAGGGCGGCGGTGAAGCGGAAGCGGCCCTGATCGTCGAGGTCCACGGGGAAGGTCGGCCCCGCGTCCACCTGACCCACCAGCGACGCCACACCACTCAGGACATCGTCCACGCGTCCGGCGATCGTGGGCTCGGTGCGCGTGGCGGACGCGGGCAGTGGGTCGGAGTAGGTGACCACGGCGCCGTGGTGTCCTGCACGAAGGTCAGGTCGTAGGGGGCGGAGACGTTGCCCACCAGGTCGGTGGCGATCAGGTGCACTGTGTGCACCCCGTCGGCTGAGGCGCCCAGCGGCAGGACGGCGGTGAAGCGGAAGTCGCCCCGGTCATCGAGGGCCACGGGGAAGGTCGGGCCCGCGTCGACCCGCCCCACCAGCGACGCCACCCCGCTGAAGTCGTCCATCACCCGGCCGGTGACCGTCTGATCGGTGCGCGTGGCGAACCCAGGCATCGGGTCGGTGTACGTGACCACCGGCGCCATGATGTCCTGCACCGAGATCCACTGGTAGCGGCGGCTGAGGACCTGCTTCGTGTCGACGCCGGTGATCAGGCCGTCGCCGTCATAGTCGAAGTGCGGGATGTACCGAGTGGTGCCGTTGTAGGCCATGCGGAAGTACGCCAGGTCGAGGTTGTCATTGATCCCGTCGCCGGCGTAATCGCCGAACAGCCGGAAGAAGGTCAGCGGGGCATCCGCCGCCATGCCCTGGCCGGCGGCGTTGTGCACCTGGGAGGCCTGGACGATCAGCGTGTACTGGCCGTCCTCCAGCGAGCCGCCGCTGATCCCCGGGCCGGAGAACGTCAGATCGGCCACCGTGGCGCCGCCCGCGTCGCTGGAGGTCGCGACGCTCATGGTCACGGGTTGCACGCCACTCGGCGTGACGAGTTGGAAGGCACCAGCGTCCAACCGGACCTGCTCGTTGAAGATGGCGCGCAGAGACGTGACCATGGACCGCTGGGCGCCGCCGTCGTTGACCCGCAAGTCCTGGACGGCCGGGGCCGGGAGGACCGCCAGGCTGGGCGAGGTGTCGGTCGCGGAGGAGAAGTCGACCGCGTCCACGCTCACCCCCGCGTAGCTGTACGTGATGGGGTAGGGCGATCCGGACGGCGTCAGCGTGGAGGTCGGGAAGATCGAGGAGAAGGTACCGGCGGCCGGGTCGATCGCCGCCGTCCGGGTCACGCCGTTGAGGGTGATCGAGACGTGGCCCGGGGGAACCTGCGAGCCGGCGGAGATGTGGCCGGACAGGGTGACCGGCGAGGCCAGGCTGGCGATCGTCGGGCCGGACAGCGAGTCGAAGGCCGTCTCGAGCGGGATCCGGTCCTCCTGCCCCTGGAAGAGGGAGAGGCCGGTCGGATCGAATCGCAGGATCAGCTCCGCGCCATCGGCTGCCAATCCCTCGTAAGTCGCGAAGTCCCCGGCCCGGGAGGCGAAGGTTGCTACTCGGAATCCGTTGCCGGCCTCCGGCTTGAAGCCGCCCGTCAACGCGACCTTCAAGGTGCCGCCGAGAGACGCCGTCCCGGTGACGTTGATCCGGTCGTACAACTCGCCGGGCTTGACCCCGCCCAGCTCGATCTCCAAGCTGCCGGTGTCGGTCTGGACGTAGTCGCCGTCCACGGTAAGGATGCCGACCGGATTGCCGGGGCGGACCACCGATGCATTGGTCACCTTCCCGGTGATCGTGCCCGAGCCCAAGAGGGTGGCGCTGCTGTCGAGATGCAGGTCAGTGGTGAGCAGGTGTCCAGATTCCCCGACCGTGACCGAGGCGGACGCGATCGAGGTGCTCGTCGCGAAGGTCCCGATCCCTACCGTACCCTTGTTCGAGACCGCGATCGAGGAGGGTGCGCTGGAGCCGGAGTGGGCGAAGAGGATCAGGCGCGACAAGTCGACGGCACTACCGGCGCCGTCGACGGTGACCTGGACGGAGCCCTCGGCGAGAGCCGGCAGGGCCGATAGGTCGACCACGCCGCCCTCCTCGGCCAGGATTGACAGGCCGCTGTAACTGGTGCCGCCGCTCAGGTGGGTCAGGCGCGACAGATTGACGCGGCTGCCGGCGCCGTGGGCCTGGATTAGCGTACCGTAATCCTTCGCGCCGGTGTAGTCGGTCAGCGTCGGCGGTAGCGAAAGCACCCCGCCGTCCCAGGCCCTGAGGTGCGAGCCGTTGACCGTGGTCAGGCCGCCCAGGTCCGGTGCCGCGCCGTGGACCTCCAACGAGCCGTTGACCAGGGACGTGATCTGGGCGGTCGGGAGTGTGCTGGTGCCGTCGATCACCAGGCTGACGCTGTCGAGGCTTGTCAGTTGGCCAGCTCGGATGGCACCGCCGTTCCGGGCTACTAGCGCCGCGGCTTTGTAGCGGCTGGTATCGATGAAGCTGGTCAATTGCGACAGATCGACCATGCTGCTGGCGCCGTCAGCGGTAGCCTGGACAGATCCGACGGAGATCGCCGGCACGGCCGACAGATCGACCGCGCCGCCCCCCTGGGCCAGGATCGACATGCTGAATTCGGTACCGCCGCTCAGGCTGGTCAGGTGCGACAGGTCGATGCGACTGCCCGCCCCGACGGCATGGATCCAGGAGCCCTTGCTCGCGCTGAGATAGGTGGTCACGCCCGGAAGCGAGATGACACCCCCGGCTTCAGTTGAGAGATACAAACCGTCGATCTTCGTCAGCTTGTTCAGATTCGGGGCCGCATCCTGGACGATCAGCCAGCCTTCGACCAGAGACGTGATCTGGGCGGTGGGGAGCGTACCGGTGTTTTCAATCCTCACTTGAGCGCCGCTGATGCTCGTCAGACGGTCGGCTTGGATGGCGCCGCCGTTCCGGACGACGAGCCAGGAGGAACCGAGAGAGGCGGAATCGGCGAAACTGGCCAGGCATGACAGGCCGATGGCACTGCCGACACCGTCGGCGGTGACTCGGACGGCCCCGGTGGCGATTGCCGGCAGGGCCGACAGGTTGACCACGCCGCCATCCTGAGCCAGGATCGACAGGCTGGCGTAGTAGGTCGTGCCGCCGCTCAGGCTGGTCAGGCCCGACAAGTCGACACGGCTGCCGGCCCCGCTGGCCTGGATCGTGGTGTTGGCGGTCGTGCCCGCATAGCTGGTCGCTGTCGGCAACGCCAGCACGCCGCCGGCTGTCGCAATCAGATTCGCACCATTGAGAGTGGCCGTGCCGCTCGGCTCGGTCAGGCTCGTCCCGGCTCCCTCGACGGCCAAGGTGGCGCCACTGCCGACCGTGAGCGCCGCATTGATCCGAGAAGTCCCCGCAGTCACCTTGAACGTGCCGCTCAGGATTTTGAGCGTCTCGTTGCTGATGAGGCTTTGGATCGAGATCGATTCGGTGGTCGTGACCGTCGGGTTGGTCGCCACATCGATCACGACATCGTCATTGACCGTCGGTACCGCCCGGACATTCCAGTTCAATGGATCGTTCCAAGACTGGCCATCGCCTCCGCCGACCCACGACACCAGGGAGAGGACCACTCGCTGTTCGAGGGCCTCCAACCTCGGCCACAGCGTAGGACAACGATGGGACTTACAAAGCCGGAGTGAGAATCTGCGGTGTCCAGCCATGGTGAACTCCCGTGCTCCGAGAGCAAGAATCGACCCGGGTGGTGATGCCGAGGACCAGCAAAACAGTCAATACCGTTGAGACTTGAAGCCCTTGTGGAGAGATAAAATCGCTCCCAAAGACGAGTCATCGTAGGGCCATGACCGAGTCTCGAGTGCGGCAGCCTTCACCGTGGAGTTCGATACTCGGAGGGAAACGATCCCGTAGATGTCCAACGATCGGCAAACTCGGCTCGGGGGCGACCGTTATCTCCAGAAAAAGGGCGGTCGACCTCACCGGGCGTGCCTCCGCTGAACGGAACGGGGGAAACAATAAAGCCCTGCGATGCGAGAATTCGCATCGCAGGGCTACCCTAGCCTTTTCTCCTCGACCTCACACGAGCCGAGAGGGAATTCACCTTGTACCGTTCACCTTCATACTACGCAACGGCGAAATAGGATGTCAAGCAAATTCCTGAATATTAGGGATCTTTTGGTACTGGTATTTGAATTCGCCGAGGGAGGCGGAGACCAGCAAGTGACGTGCAACCGTCGTGATCGCAGTGCTGGTTGTGGCGTTCCGCAGGACTTCTCCAGTCGTTGTTGTCCTACCATCGCGCGGTCCAGTTTTCTCCTTCCGACTGAAGCAGAACACCGGGTTCCTGAAATGAGACAGGAGCCGGACGTGGGATTCGTCGTGGTCCATCATCATGGGGATTACGCACCGATTCCTCGAGGATCATGGTGCGATAACACAAAATGACCCGATTGCTTGGCTACAGTCTCCCGATCATTGACTACGACAGCCTCTGGAGAGCGGCACGCCCGGTGACCCGGGCGTGGATAGCTTGGCTACAGTCTCCCGATCATTGGCTACTACATCGGTCGATGAGACAGAGGAACTACCCTCCAATCCATTCGGACGGCGTGAGCCGCCCTGCGCCAGCAGGCCAGGCCTGCGACGAGGACCAGTCCGGTGAGGCCTTGTAACAACGAACTCGGCTCGGGGACGACCGTGCTCCCGATGGTGATCGTCGCGCTGGTGCTCGCGATGCTCGACAGGACCGAGGGAAGCGGGCTCGTGTCGGCGACGTTGTCATTCGAATGAGGACTCAAAGGGATCGACGCGCCGATCGTGACCTGCCCGGGCACCGCCCCTGCCGTGAGCTTGAATGTGCCGAGGAGCAGGTCGTATGTGTTGGGCGCGAGGCCAGTGCCGAGCACGGGTGCTCCCAAGGTCGACTGCGACAGAATCGCCGAACTCGAGTTCACGATCACGAAGGGGGGAAAGCCGAAGTTGTCGAAGGCGGCGTTCCCGGTGATATCGGACGGGCTCAGAACCTGCGCACCGTTCGGTCCTGTGCCGAACGTGACCCGAACGCCCGTTCCTGTCATCCCGACCGCCCCGGTGCCGCCCAGGATGTTGACCTGGCCGACGTCAGGGACCCCCGTCTGGCGGAGAAAGACACGGGCGTTGACCGTGCCTCCGGGAGGAACAATGTAATCCGGTTGATCGAAATTGAACGAGAAATCAAAGCCGGCGTCGGCGGTCTCCACGCCGACAAGAAGTGCCACTCCGATCCCTAGCCCCACGCGCAACCAACGATTCATCAGTATACCTCCCTAAAGGGCTGTCCAGTGTCGGGCGATGCCGTTATCGGACGTTTTACGTACCCTTCGCGGGCCGTGGAAGGATGCTTCCTCTGATTCCCTGCCCACTTCGCGGTCCTCCTATCGACCTCGACCGGGCACCACCCGTCTGTGCATGAAAAAGCCCCGCCTGTGCGAGGACTGCACAACGGGGCCGCCATAGCTGAAACCCATCGACCAATCATAGGCCGAGAGGCTACTTCAGCCTATAGGCCAAGTGCCACCACATCCCGATCACTTTTGTGCCACCACATCCCGATCAGTCCGGTATAACCTGGACTGAAAACCGCGTCCCTCTCTGGAGGCCGTCATGAACAAAGTGATCGGGAAGCCACTCGCCGTCGAGCCATCGTTGCCGCCGTCCGGAGCGGTCGCTCGCAGCACGAGGTCGCCCACGAATTCGGCGTCAGTCAATCCACCGTTCATGCATGGGTCCGTCGTGCCCAAGGCCAGCCCTCGACCGAGTGGACGGGCACGATCGCTCCTGCACACCACGCACAACCACTCGAACCCAAGCCGCCATCGAGGGCCTGGTCCTGACCGTGCGAACGGAGCTGGGACAGTGCAGCGACCTGGGCTTCCATGGGGCCAAGGCGATCCACGAGGCCCTCAAGGCCCGCAAGGTCGAGCCGCTCCCCTCGGTGCGGACCATCCACCGCATCCTCGAACGACGGGGGGCCCTGGACGGCCAAGGCGCATCCGTCGCCCCGCTCCGCCACCGGGTTGGCATCGGCCCGAGGTCGCCTCGAAGCGGCGGGAACTCGACAGCTTCGATGTGGTCGAGGGGCTGGTAATCAAGGGCGGCCCCAGGTCGAGGTGCTCAACGGCATCTCCCTGCACGGCGGCTTGGCCGCCTCGTGGCCGGTGGAAGCGAGCGTGACGGCCAAGGTCGTGGTCGCGTCGCTGGTCGAGCACTGGCGGGCATTCGGCCGGCCCGGCTCCGCGCAGTTCGACAACGACACGATCTTCCAGGGGCCGCACACCCACCCGGACGTGATCGGGCGGGTGAGTCGGCTGTGCCTGGGCCTGGGGGTAATCCCGGTATTCGTCGTGCCCCACGAGTTCGGCTTCCAGTCGGCGATCGAGAACTCCAACGGCACCTGGCAGGCGAAGGTCTGGGCCCGCTTCGAGCACGGCTCGCTGCCGGACTTGCAAGGGCGATCGCAGCGTTACGTGACCGCCCTGCGTCGCCACCGCGCCGATCGGATCGAGTCGGCCCCCCGGCGGCGTGCCTTCCCGAAGCGATGGCGATTGGACCTCCAGTCTCGACCCCGAGGCCAGATCATCTACGTGCGGCGGACCAGCGTGGTGGGGGCGGTGGAGGTATTGGGCCGGAGTTTCGAGGTGGACCAGCACTGGCTGAATCGGTTGGTGCGCGTGGAGGTGGAGGTGGACCTCGATGGGGACAAGATCCGCATCCACCGGCTCCGTAGGAGGGAGCCGCAGGACCAGCCGCTTTTGAGGGAGTTGCACCATCATATCAAGAAGAGAAAGTTTTCAGAGTGAACGGAATGACATGATCGATTGAACATAAAGTGATGGTAGTACATGTCCATCTGATGACTGATCGGGATGTGGTGGCACTTGCCACCGGGCCAGGTGCCACCACATCCCGATCAGTTGAAAGACGAGACGGTGGCAAGTGCCACCACATCCCGATCAGTCATCAGATGGACATGCGTGATTTGCACATCATGCTCAATCGAGCATATCCTTCCGGTCACTCCGAGAACTTTTTATTCTTGATATGATGGTGCAACTCCCTCAAGAGCGGCTGGTCCTGCGGCTCCCTCCTGCGGAGCCGGTAGATGCGGATCTTGTCCCCCATCGAGGTCCACCTCCACGCGCACCAACCGATTCAGCCAGTGCGGGTCCACCTCGAAACTCCGGCCCAACGCCTCCACTGCCCCCACCGCACTGGTCCGCCTCACGTAGATGATCCGGCCCCGGGGTCAGACTGGAGGTCCAATCGCCATCGCTTCGGGAAGGCACGCCGCCGGGGGGCCGACTCGATGCGATCGGTTCGATGGCGACGGAGCTACGGTCACGTAACGCCACGATCGCCCCTGCAAGTCCGGCAGCGAGCCGTGCTCGAAGCGGGCCCAGACCTTCTCCTGCCAGGTGCCGTTGTAGTTCTCGATCATCGATTGGAAGCCGAACTCGTGGGGCACGACGAACACCGGAACCACGCCCAGGCTCAAGCACAGCCGACTCACCCGCCCGACCACGTCCGGGTGAGTGTGCGGCCCCTGGAAGATCGTGTCGTTGTCGAACTGCGCGTAGCCGGGCAGGCCGTCCGCCTGCCAATGGGCGATCAGCGACGCGACCACGACCTTGGCCGTCACGCTCGCCTCCATCGGCCACGAGACGGGCAACCCACCGTGTAGGGAGATGCCGTTGAGCACCTCGATCTGGGGGCCGCCCTTGATCACCAGCCCTTCGACCACATCGAAGCTGTCCAGTTCCCGCCGCTTCGAGGCGACCTCGGGCAGATGCCAACCCGGTGGCGGAGGGGGGCGACGGATGCGTCTCTGGCCGTCCAAGGCGCCCCGTCGTTCGAGGATGCGGTGGATGGTCCGCACCGAGGGGAGCAGCTCGATCTTGCGGGCCTTGAGGGCCTCGTGAATCGCCTCGGCCCCATGGAATCCCAGGTCGCTGCAGTGTCCCAACTCCTTTCGCACGGTCAGGACCAGATCCTCGATGGTGGCTTCGGTTCGCGTGGTGGTGCGTGGAGTGCACGGGCGATCGTGCCAGTCCACCCGGTCGAGTCGCTGGCCTTGGGCCCGACGGACCCACGCATGAACAGTGGATTGACTGACGCCGAATTCGTGGGCGACCTCGTGCTGCGATCGACCGCTCCGGACGGCGGCGACGATGGCTCGACGGCGAGCGGCTTCCCGATCACTTTGCTCATGATGACCTCCGGGGAGGGATGCGGTTTTCAGTCCAGATTACAACGAACTGATCGGGATGTGGTGGCACAAAAGTGATCGGGATGTGGTGGCACTTGGCCGCTCACGGTAAATAAGGATCGGAAATCCTCCGCGGCCACTGGACTGGTTTTACATCTTCAGTTTTACATTTTTCCATGATTTTAGCTCCCGACTTCGAGGTCGAGTGGAACGGATGCGCGGTCTCATTCCACTCGCGGATGAACGCCTTCAGGCGCTAGTCAGGAGGGTCCTTGTCGAGGAAGTCGGCGATCCGCAGGCCCTTCCGCTTGAGGATGCCGAACCCCTGTTCCATGCGGATGGAACCCGAGTCGGCGGGCGCGACGTGGTCGAGCGTCGCGAGGTCGGGGGGCTCGATCCGCCAGTGGTTGCGGACGCGGCTCTCCGGCGCCGCGTCGAGGATTCCGCCGCTCGGTTCTCGGAGAACACTCGCTTGCGTGCCGTTCCCGATCCAGAATTGCACGCCAGAGCGTTCCCTCCGGGAGACCGGCCCTCATGGCAAGACGACCGCGACCTCGCCCTGACGGTCGGTGACGCGCCCGACGATCGCCGAGGCGGGCGTGCCGCGGTTCGTCAGCTCCTCAATCAGCCGGCCGACGTGCTCCGGATCGACCGCGGTCAGAAGCCCGCCCGAGCTCTGCGCATCGAACGCGAACTCGATGCCGGTCGAGTCGGCACCCGGCTCGATCCGGATCCGTTCCTGGAGGAACTCGCGGTTCGGCTTGCTGGCGCGGGTGTAAGCGCGGGATCGCCAGAGGGCCCGTGCCCTCGATGACCGGCAGCGCGGCGACCTCGATCTCGACGGTCAGGCACGCCCCCTCGGCCATCTCGCAGGCGTGGCCGGCGAGACCGAAGCCGGTGACGTCGGTCAGGCCGTGGGCGCCCCCGCGGCTTGCCTCGCGTCGCGGTCAACTGCGTTGAGCTGGATCATCCCGGTCACGGCGCGGGCCAGGACCTCGGGCGGGCACTCCTCCTTACTTGTTCGCCGTGGTCACGAAGCCGGTGCCCAGCGGCTTGGTCAGCACAAGCGCATCCCCCGGTCGCGCGCCGGCGTTGGTCAGAATGGCCGCGGGGTCGGCCAGGCCCGTCACGCTCAGGCCGAACTTGATCTCGGCGTCACGGACCGTGTGCCCGCCCACGATCACCGCGCCGGCCAAGGCCACGCGGTCGGTGGCCCCCCGGACGATCTCGGACAGGATCGATAGGGGCAGCTCGTTGTCGGGGAAGCACGCGATGTTCAGCGCCGTCAGCGGCCGCGGCCGTTCATCGCGTAGACGTCCGAAAGCGCGTTGGCCGCTGCGATCTGGCCGAACGTGAACGGATCGTCCACCAGTGGCGGGAAGAACTCGAGCGTCTGCACCAGCGCCATCCCGTCGGCGATCCGATAGACGCCCGCATCGTCCGCCGTCTCCGTCCCGACCAAGAAATTCGGGTCGCCACCGCGACCCGGCAACGCGCGCAGAACCTGCGCGATCCCCAACAGGGCGAGCTTGCCCGCTCACCCGGCGCAGTTGGCATAATCGGTCAAGCGTTTCTTGCGTCCGAAGATCGGGCACACCCTCGGCTCGAAGGCGTCGTTCCCGCCGAGCCGCCTCGGGTCACACGCCCAGAGCCTCGCCGACGGCCTTCACTAGCGCCTCTTCTTCGGGGAATCTCCCCGTCTCCAGCTTCGAGTAGAGCTGCTTATCACCGACGGTCAGCGCGAAGCGCCCTCCGGTCGAGGGGATCATGACGAATCGAGCGATGTCTGCGCTTGAAGCGAGGCAGAATCTTCGCCGCCAAACTGACGGCTTGAGGTTCATAATTTCACAATGCGCAATCGCGCAAAACAACTTCCATGGCAAGGACTCCGATGAGATTCCCCTCTCCCCTCTCCCCGTACACGACCGCATCTCGACTGTGCCATGAACAATTGTAGTCTTTCGGTCAAGCGGTGAGGGGACCGTACCCCTCCCGGCAGGGGCGTCAGGGGGTCGACCGGTGGGCCTTACGCAGGGTAGGTCGGCAACTCGGCGGGCGGGATTTCGTTCAGCAGCGGCGAGCGGCGGTCCTTCTCGGAGAGGAGCGGCTCACCCGCCGGCCACTCGATGCCGATCTGGGGATCGTCCCGGCGCACCCCGTGTTCGGCCTCGGGCCGATAGATTTCGGTGCACTTGTAGACCACGAGCGCGACATCGCTCATCACGCGGAAGCCATGTGCAAAACCGGGTGGAACATAGAGTTGCCGCTGATTCGCCGCTCGAAAGGGCGACTCCGACCCAGCGGCCGAACGCGGGGGATCCCCGGCGGATGTCCACGGCGACGTCGAACACCTCGCCCTGGAGCACGAACAGGAGTTTCCCCTGCGGATGAGGTTCCTGGTAGTGGAGACCGCGCAGGACGCCCTTGGCCGAGCGCGAGACGTTGTCCTGGACGAAGGCCGAGGCCAACCCGGCCGCCCCGTAGCGGACCTGGTGATAGGTCTCCATGAAGAATCCCCGCGCATCACCGAACACCTTGGGCTCGACGATGACAACTTCCGGGAGCGATGTCGGGATGATATTCATCTCATTCGAGGGCACGAGGGTTCTTGGTCGGGACGTCCCGCGGACTCGGTCCGGCCCGAATCCGAGCCGCCATCATAGAGAGAACCGCCCACGACGGCAAAGTTGGATTCTCAGCACGCGGACGATTCCTCGCCCAGAAGAGTTTCTTGCCGAGGCGCGAAGGGCCCAAAGACCGCTGTCCTTTCTGGAATTCTTCTCTTTCTGAGATTGAGTCCGGTGCACTTTGATGAGAAACGAGACCCTCCTGGAGATGGGTTTCATGCGACGAGCTCGATCCTCGCCCCGACCGCCGGGCGCTGGAACCGCTCCCAGGCGTTGCCGGAGCGGAGGAACAGCTCCTCCAGCACGTCTCCCGACCCCGGCCGTCGGTCCAGCCGCTACTGCCCGGCGCGAGGTCGAGCCGACCGGGCGCGGCCGCGAAACTGCCACCACCGATACCCGCTTCCTGCTCGACCTCGCACCTCGCCGATCCGGACGCGGCGAGTGGCCCCGTTGCCAGCGATGAGCGTCCCCTGCGCGATCGTTGTCTTCAGGTTTCCATAGCCATCGATGTAAACGATCCGAATGAGAGATCAGAGTCCCGGCCGGGGGTCAAGGTCGCAACCCTTCGGAACGACGCGGGCTCGCGCTCGGCGATGCGTCGAGCCGAGACCCGAGCGGTGGACGATGCGTCGAGCCGAGACCCGAGCGGTGGACCGAGTGCCGCCCGGCCCACCCTCGCGACGACCGCTCACCGTCCCGGCTGCCCCAGGCCTGCAGGCGGCTCGATGCGCACGAGCTCGACATCAAAGACCAGGACCGCGTTCGGCGGGATCGGGCCATCCGGGCGAGGGTGGGCGCCATAGGCCAGGTCCGGCGGGATGACGAGGTGCCACTTCGCCCCTCTTTCATCAACTGCAAGGCTTCCGTCCATCCCTTGATCACGCCCGTGACGGGGATTTTCAGCGGCGCCCGCGCTGATAGGAGCTGTCGAAGACGGTGCCGTCGATCAGCTTGCCCTCATAATGTGCCGAGACCGAGTCGGTCGCCTTGGGGCTCCGGCCGGTCCCTTCCTTGAGGATGTTGTATTGCAAACCGCTGGGGAGGGTCACAACGCCCGGCTTCTTCTTGTTCTCCGCGAGAAACGCTTCGCGATTCTTGGTATTCTTGGCGTCCAGTTCCCGCTTGAACTCCTCCATGGACTGCTGGATCTGCTCGGGGGTCAACTGGGCCTTGCCCACGAGGCCGTCCTTGATCCCTCGCGCGAGGATGTCGGGGTCGAGGTCGACCGACTGGCCTTTCATCCGCTTGCCCATGTCGAGGCCCAAGGCGTAGCTGAACTTCTGCTTGAGGCTCTTCAGCCCGGAATTCGCCTTGGTCGGTTCCTGGCCGCCCGTCAACGCCGAGGCGAGGAGCAGCCCCAGACCTACCGCGGCGATCGTGGGAACTCTCATCCGATATCCTTGTTCTTGAGGTGTCGGTCAAGGTCGCCGCGGGGGACAGCCCGCGGCAAAACAATCCTTTTACAACAGGGGCGATCAAAGAACTAGCCCACGAATGGGGACAGATTCCGGACCATGCCCAGAAAATCGCCCTCCATTGCTCGGAAGGGCGCCGGTTCGCCTGCGCTGATCGAAGCGAAGAGCCCCTCAGATATGAAGGACCCGGTCACGGGCGGAGACCTCCCACTCATCGACCAGGTCTCCGCCCTCGATGACGTAGACGCAGCGGTGCAGGGCGCAGGTCGGGCAAATGTGGACCGGCAGCGCCAGGATGGGGGTGCCGGGGGGAAGCGATGCGCGTGCGGGGTCTCGACGACGAGGTGCTCCTCGCTCTGGCCGCCGAGGGTAGCGTCGGGGACGTCGAGCAGCGACACCCGCGCCCTGGGCGGGTCGGCCGCGACCGCCTTGTGGCCCAGGTCGAGACAGAGCCGGTCGGGGCACGGGTGGCTAATGACGCGCGACAGCAGCACGGCGGCGGGCTCGAACGGCAGGTCGGGGTAGCGCGTCGCGTAGCCGAAGTCGTGCAGCGTGCAGGTCCCCGGCGAGCACTCGATGCCCAGGGCGTCGAGTGCCGCGTGGATCGGGAAGGTCGGCGTCCCCCCCAGGACCAGGCGAGGCTCGGGCAACCCCCGCGCCGGAGCCGTTCTCGGAGTTGCATGGTCCACTCGATCCCCGGTCGCGCGGCCGAGCGCCGCATTTCCGGATCGGTCTCGCGGATGTGGCCGTCGTAGGCATGCAGGCCGTCGGGGACCAGGTTCGGTAAGCGATCGACCAGGGCATACAGGTCGACGGCCCCCTCACCGGATGCGATGCCCGTGCGGCCCATCCCGATGTCCAGATCGACGAGGACGGGCAATGGCGGCCCCGACCCCGTCCAGGCCACCCGACAGCGCCCGGGCGGAATCAGGATGGTCCACGAGCGTCCGGAAGGTCGTCTCGGGGTAGGCGCGGACCAGCCGGGCGAGCCGCGCGATGTTGGGCCCGACGAGCGGATAGGACGAGCAGCACGTCCGTCCCGCCTGCCAACGCGACCATCTCGGCCTCGGCGATCGTGGCGCACTTGTGCTTGCGGATCCCCATCCGCTCCGCCATCCGGACGATCTCCGCCATCTTGTGCGTCTTGACGTGCGGCCGGAGCCGATCCACACCTCGGGCCAGCGCGATCATGGTTTCGAGGTTGCGTCGAACCAGGGCCCGATCGATCAGGAGCGACGGGCTCAGCAGCGCGGAGGGATCGTTCAGGGGAATGCGTGGGTCCACCGGGGTAGGGCTCCGTCGATGTCCGGCAGGTCGTGAGACCCAGTCGACCGCGCGGGAGTCCGCTCTGCACCCCCCCCTCGCGGCAAGGCGCCCCCGGCCGACAGAATCGGGGGATTGGATCGCGGTTCCGGCCCCGAGGGAAGCACGCCAGGACCATGCGCCGTCGTCCGATCCGCGCCGCCAGGGTCTCGCCTCTCCCGACCGCCGGGGCCGATGGCTCGGAGGGGATCGAGCGCCCGATGAAGGGGACCGGGCTCTACCTCGAGCGCGGGCGCGGATGGGGGCCGACCTCATCGCGTTCCCTGAGGTCTCTAAGTCAAAAAAAACGTCGGGTTTTTACGAGTATTGATCAAGATCACTCCCCAGAGCCGGTTTTTCTATCTTACTCATCCTCCCTATTTTGATGCATAGACCCCGCCCCGAGCCCACCGAGGACGGCACGTTCGACCGCGTCCGCGAGTTGGCCCGGCGGCACAAGCTGTCGGTCGTCTGGCCCTGCCTGGAGTACGACCCGGACCGGGGCATCCGCAACACGTCCATCCTGATCGGAGTCGTCCCCCTTCGGCTCGGACACCGCAGCGACGAAACCCGAAGCCAACAAGAAGACCGCGGCCAGCCAAGCGCGGGAGCGGGGCATCAGGGCGTGCTCCGGGGTGGGGTCGCGGACTTCGAACCTCAATTTGATCTTTCAAATGTAAGATCAATCAAATCCCATCTGCTTGTTGTAAGCGATGGCCTTGGCGTGCTCGGCCTCGGGGATCTTGCCGCAACGCTGGTAGATGACCGACAGCGCGGTGTAGCTGAACGTGTCGTCGGGCTCGAGCTCAACGACCTTCTTGGCGTGCCAGATGGCCTTGTCGGTCTCGGCGAGGTCGACGTAGAGCTTGGCGAGCAGGCCATGACCGATGGCAAAGGCCGGGTCGAGCGCCACGGCTTCCTCCAGCTTGGCGATGGCTCCCGCGTGGTCTTCCTTGTCTTTCAGGTCCACGGCCTCATCGTAGAGTTCATTCGGGGTCGGCATGAGGTTGAGTCCGGTCGCTGGGTCCATAGGGGGTTCTGTCGAGATCTCCTTCCATTGTAGGGTAGCGGGCGGGAGATAGGTAGGGCATGGGGATCACGCCCTCACCCCGGCCCTTGCGATCGATGGATGATTCACCATGCGCGAGGTCGCATTCAACAAATGCGCGACCAGGCCACGATCCTGCTCGGATCGTCTCGCCAGCCGGGGCGGCTGGCCCACCGCCTGTGGGACGGCCGCCCTCGGCCGGACAGGGTCGTCCTGGACTCCGGACCTGCGGACCAGTGGGCATGAGCCGTTGGTTGACCCTCGCGGCGCGCGTGTCGTACAATCCGGCTCTTTGACGATCCTTTCCGGCTCATTCAGGAGCCCCTCTCATGCTCTTGGCGTACGACGATCATGGCCCCGGTCCCGTAGTCGTCCTTCTGCACGGGTTCCCGCTCAATCGGAAGATCTGGTCGTTGCAAGAAGGACGCGTGGGCTCGATGTACCGGATCATCGCGCCCGACCTCCGCGGTCACGGCGAAACGGCCGCACCGCCCGGCATCTACTCGATGGAGGCGATGGCCGAGGACGTCATCGAGCTGCTCGACGCCTTGCAGATCAGCGAGCCGATCGTCCTGGGTGGGCTGTCAATGGGGGGGTACGTGGCGCTGGCGCTGATCGCCAAGTATCCTGAGCGGGTCCGTGGGCTGATGCTCATCGACACCCGCGCCTCCGCCGACACGCCCGAGGTCGCGCGGAACCGCGAAGACCTGGCTCGCAAGACCGAGGCGTCCGGCAAGGTCGGCCACGTGGTCGAGGGAATGTTCCCGAGGATGTTCTCCGACGCCACGCGGGTCGGCCATCCGGAGCGGCTCACTTGGGTCCGCGCGGCGATGGAGAAGACCTCCGCCCGCGCCGTGGTGGGGGCACTCCGGGGCATGGCCTCCCGACCCGATCGCACGGCCGACCTGGCGCTGATCAACGTGCCGACGCTCGTCATGGTCGGCGCCGAGGACGTGATCACGCCACCGGATGAATCCCGGAAGATCAAAGAAGCGCTGCCCCACGCCGAGCTGGTCATCATCCCCAAGGCCGGACACATCGCGCCCTTCGAAAACCCCGACGCCGCAAACGAGGCCATCCTCCGGTTCCTGGCCAGCCTGCACTGATCGGCCGGGCGCTTCGACGGCGCGACCCCTCGGCCGAAGGGTTGTGTCCGTCCAGGGATCTCGGCCGCAATCCGAACGGCCAGCTCGGCCGTGACGCGTCCCGCGCGACGAACATGGGGCAACGGCACGACCCTGCGGGTCAGCCCGGTTTCGAAGGCTCGAACCGTTCCCTGGCGGCCCCTTGCTTGCCGGCGGGCGCGCCGCGATAATACCGGACTGCTAGTTGGTATGGACTCGCGACTCCCCAGACGAGGCGGCTCGAGGCCGATGGCGGATGCGCCGGTCAACCCCTGATCGCGACCCCGGCCGGCCTCGCCGAGTTGAGCGATCAGCTCCGCGCCGCCGGCCGTTTCGCCTTCGATACCGAATTCGTCTCGGAGGAGACGTTCGAGCCGGTCCTCTGCCTGATCCAGGTGGCCACGCGCGACCGGCTGGCCGTGGTCGATCCGCTGGCGGTCCGCGACCTCGCCCCCTTCTGGGAGCTGATTAACGACCCGGCCATCGAGGTCGTGATGCACGCGGCGAGCGAGGACCTGCGGATCTGCCGGTTCCAGACCGGAATCGTCCCGCGCCGGGTCTTCGACGTGCAGATCGCCGCCGGGCTGACGGGGTTCGGCTATCCGCTCTCGCTCGGCAACCTGGTCGCCCAGGCGCTTCGGGTCTCGCTGCCAGGGGGCGAGACGCGGACCGACTGGCGCCGCCGTCCCCTGAGCGATGCGCAGATCCGCTACGCGCTGGACGACGTACGCCACTTGCTCGACCTGGCCGACCAGCTCGCCGCGCAGCTCGCGCGACTGGGCCGGTCCGAGTGGGCCGAGACGGAGTTCGCCCAGTTCGTCTCCGCGATCCAGAACCGCGTCGAAGAGGACCGCTGGCGACGGCTCCCGGGCCTGCACCAGCTCAACCGGCGCGGCCTGGAGGTCGCCCGGCGATTGGCCGAATGGCGGTACGACGAGGCCCGGCGTACAAACCGCCCGCTCCGCCAGCTCATGCGCGACGACCTGCTCATGGCGATCGCCCGTCGCCAGCCGAGCTCGCGCCGCGACCTGGAGGCCCTCCGCGACTTCAACCGCCCGCAGCTCCTGAGCAAAGGCGCCGACATCCTCGCGGTCATCGCCGAGGCGCAGGCGCGTCCCGGCCGACCAGTTACCCGAACCCCCCGACCGCCATGACGAAGGGCCGGGCCTGACGATGGTCGTCAATCTGCTCGCCGCGACCATGGCCCATTGCTGTGCCCAGCACAAGGTCGCTGTCGGCCTGGTCGGGGCGGCTCAAGACATCAAGCAACTGATCCGATGGCACACCCAGGGCCTCTCCGAGGTCCAGCGTCCCGATCTGGCCCGGGGCTGGCGCGCGCGGTCTGCGGCGACACCCTTCTGGAGGTCCTCTCCGGCCGCCGCGCCCTCCGCGTCGTGGATCCGCTCGACGACATCCCGGTCGCCCTGGAGCCCCTCCCTGCCGAGCAACCAGATCGGCCAGAGTCTTTGGGACCTGAGGATGGCGAAGAGCAGATGACCGCTTGCGATTGACAGACGGAAGCTGAGCATGGCAGATGGGAGAAGACAGATAACATGGGTGGGGTCAAATTTAAAATTAGTGTTAATCATTTTATATATTATTATGTTCATATATGAAACGCATCCTGAGCTGCTACACGAACTGCTATGGCGCCGCGGGCGTCTGGACGGCTGTCGAGCGCATCCGCGAGACGGGGATCGACCATTTGGAGCTGGCGCTGCGCGGGCACAACTTCGGCGGGCTGGTCATTCCGGAGTCAGCGGTGATCACCGAGAAGGCCGACGAGGCCACGGCTCGATCGTTCTGCGACCACCTGGCGCAGCATGGGGTCAAGGTCAGCGGCTGCAACGTCGGCGGGGCTGATCTCCGGACCCCCGAGGGGGTCGAGCTGACCGAGTATCGGATCCGGTTCGCGAAACGCTGGTTCGACGTCGCGGTGGTGGTCTCGGGCGCGGGGCAGCCGACCGACGACCGCCGGACGGTGGTCGATCACCTGCGCCGGCTCGGCGATACGGCGGGCGATCTCGGCGTGACGGTCGCGCTCGAGACCCACAAGGGACCGACCCAGAACGCCGAGGCGATGCTCGCCCTGATGGACGAGGTGGGCCATCCCCAGGTCCGGCTCAACTTCGACACCGGCAACATCGCCTATTACAACCGGGGTCTCGACCCTACCGACGAGCTAGAGAAGGTCAAGCACCTCGTCCGCAATGTCCACCTGAAGGACAACCGGGGGTGGTTCGAGGACTGGTATTTCCCGACCCTCGGCGATGGCGGCGCTGTCGATTTCACGCGCGTCCGACAGATCCTCGACGGCGTCGGCTTCCTCGGCCCGTACACTGTGGAGCTCGAGGGTATCCGGGGCGAGACCGAGCCCGGCCTCGCAGGTCACCAGGCGCGCATCGAGCGAAGCGCCCGTCACCTCCAGACGTGCGGATATTTCGATTGAGCTCGATCCGTGATGTTCGGTAGGCGCCTCGTCAGGGCTTCGGGGAACGTGGCCTGACCGTGGAGGTGGGTCAGGTTCCCGGACTTTACCGACGGGTCAAGGTTGAGCGACGTCCCGTCTGGGGAGAACTCGACCGAGCTGACCATCTTCAAGTGTGCTTTCTGGAGGTCTCGGGCCTTTCCTCTCGGATCGCGCCCAATCGGAGAATCATGCGATCGAATTCGGAAAGCAGGTCCTCGCGGTCCGAGTAGGGTCCCGGCGAATAGGCGCGCGACTTGAGGCCGAGTTGCGAGAGCTCGCAGACGTGCCAGTCTTGGCGGTTCGTCATGTCCCAGAACTCGACCACGTCGTTCACGTCGAAGCCGTGCTGGCCCGTCGCGTTGGGGTGGAAGTGCCACTCGCAGACGACCTCCGTCCGGTCGCAGGTGCGCGGCCAGAGGGTATGGGTCATGATGTAATCCGGGTGCAGGCTGAGCAGGAGGTTCGGCAGGATGGCGTAGTAATAGACCCGCCGCCGCTCGTCGGTGCCGAGTCCGGGCAGGCACGCCCGCCGCCACTTCCCGTCCTGGGAGAGGGTCTCGACCCCCTCGCGCAGGGCCATCCAGCCACCCAGGCACGCGGCTGACGGCGGCTCGCTGACGCTCTCGAGATAGTGCGAGAGCTTCTGAAATGCCGGGTGAATGACCGGGCAATGCAGGCACTCGGAATAGTTCTGGACAATCAGCTTCCAGTTGGCCGCGATCTCGTAGACGACCCGAGCCCCAAGCCGGAGGTCGGCCATCCCCCAAGGCCGGAACCGGTCCCTCGACGTGCCGAGTTGGGCGTCCAACGACCCGGGCTCGTCCGCGAGGTTGAGGAAGATGTGGCCCTCCCAGAGCGCAACGTGGGCGCGGCGGAGCGGATAATCCTCCTTTCGGAAACCGGGGACGCCCTCCATGTGGGGCGCGCCAACGAGCTGCCCCGTCAGGTTATATGTCCAGGCGTGATAGGGGCACTGGATCGTCCCGGGGAAGGTCTCCGCAGCCACCGTGCAGAGCCTCGTGCCGCGATGGCGGCAGACGTTGAAGATGGCATGAATGTCGCCATCTCCGTCGCGAACGAGGATGAGACTCTCGTCGGCGATCTCGCGGAGGAGATAGTCGCCCCGCTTCGGGATCTGGTTGGTGCGGCCGGCGCAGAGCCACATCTGGCCATAGATACGCTCGATCTCGTCGCGGTAGTAGTCCGGATCGATGTAGAACCGGGCTGGGAGCGTTTTCGCGTCTGGCGGCAGTCCGAGCCGGTCCTGAGCACCCATACGGATTCCTCCCGACGCTCCCCGACGATCAGCGGTCCTTCTCGGCTTTGCCCGTCATGGGGACGAATCGGACGGGCGCGATGACCCGGGTCATCGGACCCCGATCGGTCTTGGTGATCACCACGAGGTTTTGGACGCCCAGGCCAACCGGGGCGACGAGCCGGCCGCCCACACGGAGCTGATCCAGGAGCGGCCGGGGCACCCGACGCCCCGGCGCTGCGGTCAACACGATGGCGTCGAAGGGGGCACGCTCGGGCCAGCCGTCGAAGCCGTCTCCGATCCGGACGTGAATGTTCTGGTAGCCCAGCGCATGCAAGAGCGCCTCGGCCCGACGGCCCAGCTCGGGGATCGTCTCGATCGTCTCGACCTCGCCCACGCAGCACGCCAGGACCGCTGCCTGATAACCCGAACCGGTGCCGACCTCCAGCACGCGCATGGTCCGTCGGGGCTCGATCACCGCGGTCATCAGGGCCACGATGTACGGCTGCGAGATGGTCTGGCCATCCCCGATCGGGAGGGGGCCATCCTCGTAGGCGAGGTGCCGCACGGCCGCGGGCACGAACCGATGGCGCGGGACGGCCCGCATGGCCGCGAGGACCGCCGGATTGGTGATCCCCTGCGCCTCGATCTGAGTCGCCACCATTCGGAGACGGAGCGCCCGCTCCGCAGCCTCGTCGGCCTGCGGCGGCCGTGGCCGAGCCGCCGCGACGGGACTGCGGTCGCCGCCCCTGACCCAGATCCCGATCAGGCCCGTGAGCCCCCCCAGCGCCATCACCATCGCCGCGCGGGATCTTCGTGCCGTTCGACTCCCCATAAGACTGCCCCTCAAAACCTCGGCCCTCGGGGATATCCGTCCTCCGGGTCAGGCTGCGTTGATGGACAGGTCGTCAGATTCAATCGCGTCGCTGGAAGTCATTGTATCGCAGGCCGTGGGGGGCGTCATGCTGGGGGATGTCCAACGAGCTCCGCCGAGGCGTCGCGAGCCGGTGCGTCCTCGCACGTTCGGGACCCGGTGTCGTATTCACGGAACACCTTCTGCGCCAGCATCAGGCCCTCCCAGCAGGCCGGGAACCCGGCATAAGGCGCGATTTGGAGCAGCGTCTCAACGAGGTCTTGCCGGGTCGCGCCGTTGTTCAGGGCCATTCGGAAGTTTAGCTCCAGGCCGAGCGAGCGCCCCATCGCTGCCAGCGTGGCCACGGTCACCAGGCTCTTGGTGCGCAGGTCGAGTCGCGGACGGCTCCAGACCTCGCCTGCGAGGAACTCGATGACATAGGCCTCGAAGTCGGGGCAGATCTCCCGCCAGAGCTGCCTCGTCCGCTCCGCCTGCTCGGGGCCGAGCATCCGACGGAGCAACTCCCCCCCGCGTTCCACGCGCTCGGTCAGATCCATACGGGTCTCCTTCGCCTTTCGTTTCGAATTCTCTATTGCCCGATGACCGATGAGAATCAGGAGCCGTCCTTTGCCATCTGCTCTCTGCCATCAGTCCTCTGTCATCCGCCCTTGATGATCGACCAGCGATCCCTCCACCACAAATCACAACCGGAAGCCGGCCGAGACATCGATCGCCTGCCCGGTGATGTTGTCGGCCTCCGGCGAGGCGAGGAAGGCGACCAGCGCGGCCACGTCCTCGGCGCGGACCATCCGCTTCATCGCTGCGGGCTCGACGTATGCACGCTCCACCTCCTCCGGGACCTGGCCCAGCGCGACGGCGCGATCTCTGATGATGCGCCGCATCCGCTCGCCTTCGACCGGCCCGGGGCAGACGGCGTTGACCTGGATCTGGTACACGCCGACCTCCTGGGCAAGCGTGAGCGTCAGGCCGATCAGCCCCCACTTCGAGACGGCGTAAGGGCTCCGCAAGGGATAGGCGATCTTGCCGGCCATCGAGGCGATGTTGATGATCTTGCCCGCACGCCGCGCGATCATTTCCGGCAGGACGGCCTGGCAGCAGAGCCACGCGCCGGTCAGGTTGACGGTGAGGACCTCATCCCAATCGGACCGCAAGATCTGCTCCAGTGGGGCGGTCGGGCCGACGATCGCGGCGTTGTTGACCAGGATGTCGATCCTCCCGAGCGCCTCCCGCGTCCGCTCGGCCAGCGCGTGGATCTGATCGTCATGCGCGACGTCGGTGACGACGACCAGGCGCGCCGGCCCAGGCCCTCGACCTCGGCGGCGGTCGCCCGCAACTCGTCGCGCTCGAGGCCGGCCAGGACGAGGTCGTCCCCGTTGCGGGCCAGCCGCAAGGCGATCGCCCTGCCGACGCCCCGGCCTCCACCCGTCACGATCGCTACTCGAGGATCCCATGTCATGGTCAGAATCACACACACGATAAGGCTCAATGGTCGTTCGTCCCTCCCAGCCCTTCCTCTCTTGTGGCGGAGGGCTGGCGAGGGAAGGAGGACCGTGGATCGACGTCACTTGTTCGCGTTTCTCAGACCCGGAATCGAGTGTCCCATATCCCATGAGGATAGCGATCCGGACCGCCCCGGCATAAAGTTTTCCGCTCCCAGGACAATCCCGGTCAATCCGGGTGGAACGTTGCAGGAAGGGTCGCGCCGGGCTAATGTGTCTCGAACGAGGGGGACGCCTCGGCTCCTCCTTCAAGGGTTCGCCCGGCAACTCTTCGCAGAAGGGGAACGTTGAGAATGGATCGATCGCGCGACCAGATTTGCAAGGCGAGCGCCCAGATGCTCGTCGACGCGCTCCAGGGCCTGTCGGGTCTCAGGGCGGTCATCGGTCTGGATGGCTTCGTTGATGAGATCATCGCGGTGGTCGACAAGCGGTATAGTAGCACCCAGTTCGACCCGATCCGGACGATTGGCACCCTGGGTGACAAGATCCGACACGCGGCAGGGGCATCGAGCAATTACGAGCTGGTCGTGAAGCACCGGAAGCTCGGCGGCAATGGCCCGATCATGGCCAACGCGCTGGCGAGCCTCGGGTTGGACGTCACCTACATTGGCAACCTCGGCCACCCCACGATCCACCCCGTCTTCCAGGAGTTCGCCACCCGCGCCAAGATCATCAGCATTGCCGAGCCCGGCCACACCGACGCGCTGGAGTTCGAGGACGGCAAACTCATGCTCGGCAAGCACGAGACTCTGAACGACGTGAACTGGAAGAACCTCGTCACGCGCGTCGGTCGCGACGAGCTGACCCGGCTGATCGACGGCGCGAAGCTGATCGGGCTGGTCAACTGGACGATGCTCCCGCAGATGAGCCAGATCTGGGAGAAGTTGCTCGAGGAGGTCATCCTCCACGGCGAGCGGCACACGCGACAGCTCTTCATCGACCTGGCGGACCCGGAAAAACGACCGCACGACGATATCAAGCACGCGCTGAAGCTGCTGACCCGGTTCCAGGAGCATATTGATGTCATCCTCGGCCTGAACTTGAAAGAGGCCGTCGAGATCGCGGAGGTGCTGGGCCTGCCGGGCAAGAGCGACCCCGAGGCGACGATCGAGGCGGACGCGGCGGCGATCCGCGAGGCGCTCGATCTCGCCTGTCTCGTCATCCACCCCCGCCGCGCCGCGGCAGCGGCGACGCGCGATCAGAGCGCATGGTTCGCCGGACCGTTCGTCGAGCACCCCATGATCAGCACGGGGGCCGGCGACCACTTCAACGCCGGCTTCTGCCTCGGCCGCATTCTCGGCTTTGACCTGCACGAGTGCCTCTGCGCCGGGGTCTCGGCCAGCGGCTACTACGTCCGGACCGCGCAGAGCCCGACGGCCAAGCAGTTGTCCGAATTCATCGCGCTGTTGCCACCGCCCGAGGATAAGACAGCCGACGCGCGCTGAGCGCCTCGAGAGGTGGGCGGTAACAACAAAGAATACCGCCGCCTCGATTGTCGGGCTCGTCGTTTCGGAACGCCTCGGCGATCGATCCGGTTGGCTGGACAACCCGATCGTGCGAGGCATCCGGCGGTGGGCCCGAGAATCAGGCGGCGGTTCTGACGGATCGTGCCGAGACGACAGTCGTCCGACGGGATTTCGGCACCGGCACACGGCGATAGATGTCGTCGTGAGTTCCGCCGAGAGACCCTAAGGGATCAGTGGTCCGTCACTCATTACCATACTGTTCTCGCGACGTGTTGTCCAGCGCATAAATCGCGCGGAGGGATATTTTCTTGACGCTCGCCAGTTGGTGCGCGAGTCCGGGCGGCCAGAGGCGACCCCGTCCGGCAGAAGGGGCCGTCCGACCCCCGCCCGGGTACACCATCGGGCGAGTCCGATGGTGTTCCAGAATCGTTGCATGGCAGGCGATCATCTGCTGCGAAACTAAGGACTTGTAACCTCGACCGCCGATCAAGGCAAGGTCTCTTGCTTGCAAGAGGTTATGGCAACCTTGCAACGATTCTAGGACACGACCCGCCGGGCCTCCCCGTCGATCGCCCGGCATTCCCTGATCGAGATGATCCCGCGCGAGACGGCATGGCTGCCCAGCCTGGTCTTCATTGCGATCATCTTCCCCGCCCGCGTCCTGACTGGATGGGCCTATTTCCGGTCCCGTCGGCGCGAGCGACCCCGACACTGGTTCCTCCGAGGGACCACCCTCCTGACACTGATCCCGGTGGCGACTCTCTCTGTCAACAGGGGATCGGGACGCGGCTGATGAACCCGTCCCTGCAGACGACGATCAACTCGCTGGTCCGACGGCTCGGGAAGCAGGCGACGGTGGAGGGGATCGCCATGTCCGTCGAGGACCGAAGTGTGAACTTGGAGGCACCCGACCGGAACCAGTCGATGCGGGACCGGGTCACGCCCGCGACCAGGCCGGGCCGGACGATGGTGGCCGCGAGATAGCCCGTCTCAAGATAGCCCGTCTCGTTCGTCGCCACGTTCGCCGCGACCAGGTCGAGGTTGCCGTCGCCGAAGTGGAAGGCCGCCCAGTGGAGGGTGCCGGAGTCGCTCAGCCCGGCCACTTCGAGGTGCTCGGGGTCACTGCCGACCCAGCTCACGGGGACGGAGCGCAACGAGCTGGTCTCCGGTTGACTCGGCTGCCAGGTGTGCCCTGATCCGTGACGCGTCGTCTCTCTCTCCCAGACGAAGCACCATTCCCAATCGCAGTGCATGATGGCCCCGAAATCATCGTCTTCGGACCAGAGAACCAACAGGGCGGCGGTCGGGGGCGACTCATGGCCCCCGATCTTGAGCCGACCCCAGATCTCGAGCGAAGCGACATGGAGGAGCGACAATTCCCACCCGTCCCAGAGACCCACCTTGTCCTCGCCCACACCCACCAGAATGGGCGTGAGCCAGGGGGTGGAGACCCGTTCCAGCACCGACCCGACCAGGAGCCGATACGTCTCCTCAGGATGCCGCGCGTAGGAACTGAGGGTCCCGAACCCCGCGCCGCCGGTCCTCAGGATGACAACCGAGAGTCCGTCGGGATCGACCGCCAGTGAGGCGACCGGGAGGTCGTAGGCGGCGAAGCAGACGACCTCGGACCGGTCGGGGCGGTAGCAGACGACCTCGCCCCCTTCGAAGCCGATGAAGATCTCATCGGACCGTGAGGCTGCGGCGGCCGCCGTGACCACGCCGTTGCCGACCCGGAACCGCCGCATCGTGGCCGGGCCCGGCTCGAATCGCGGTTCGTCTCGGGGACGTTTCGCTGTGGACTTCACGGCGAAGTCGGCGTCGCCGACGACGCTCGGGGGCCAGAGGCCGGGCCGGGCCAGCAGCGTCGAGACGATGGCCCCGCCGTGCGCGCCGCCCTGGACATGCTGCCGGAGCTTGACGGCAAGCCCCCGCAGTGCCCGGTCGCGCAGCTCGTCGCGCGCCGGGACGAGACCCTCGGAATCGGCCAGTCGTGCGACGTCGTTGCGTTGTAGAACTCGCCGGCCGCGTGGTCATTGCCGGGGGGGTCGAAGAAGGCGTCGGCCTGGTCGAGCAGCGCCAGAAGGGGTTTCGGATCCCTCGCCTCGGCGTGGAGCCGGGCCATCCGGAGGGCGCAGGGGACGGCATTGATCTCGGGACGCCGAGCCCAGCCCGCGGCGAAAAGGGCCATGGCCAGGTCGGCCCGCCCGGCCTTGTTCAGCAGCAAGTCGCCGGCCGCGAGCGATCCAGCCCCGGTCTGAATCAGCCGGTCGGCCGCGCTGCGGTATTCGGCCAGGGCGGCCTCCTCCTCGCCGATCCGGTGGAGCAGGTCGCCGGCCGCCACGTGGTCGCCGACCTGCCGGTAGAGCTGGACCGCGCGATCGACCTCGCCGGCCGCCTCGAAGGCCCGCGCCGCACCCTCGCGATCGTCGAGCTTGGCCAAGAGGAGGATCGCGGCGTCGCGGTGCAGCCCGCCGCGGAGCAACGCCTGCGCGGCCGCGAGATAATCGCGGAGGAGCTTGCCGTAGATTGACGCCGCGCGACGGTAATCGCCCTGGCGGACCGCCTGCTCGGCCGCCTTGCGATACTCGCGGGTCAGCTCCGCCATGACGTCCTGACCACCCAGCCAGATTCCGCCCGGCTGATGGCGGCCCAGGAAGTCGTTCAGCGCGTACGAGAGGTCGCGGGGCGGCAGGCGGTCGCCAGCGAAGGCGCCGGCGCCGCGCGTGCCGCCGGGCTCGCCCAGCGGCAAGGCCCGGCGGAGGGCCCGTTCCAGGTCGCCTTCGCGGAACTCGCGGAGCAGGTCGCGGAGCGCCGCGGCCTGCCGGCCGAGCAGATCCTCGCTCAGCCGGGGTGCCAGCGCCAGCGCCTTGCCGATCCAGCCCACACCGAGCCCGGAGAGTCCCTGGATCCCCAGCATCTGGCCCAGCCGGACCATCCCCCGGCCCATGCTGAGGGCCGCCTTGCCTAGTAGCGTCGAGGCCGGGTCGGCGTCGTCGGGGCGGGGCGCCTCCGTCCCGATCGGGTCGTCGCCCGCGTCGAAGACGCCCTCCGGCGACACGTTGGGCCACTCGACGACGATCTCCTCGATGCGCTCGGCGAGCGACTCGGGCCGAGGCAGGGGCCCCCAGTTGCGTCGGGGACGCGCCTCGGCGACCAGCAGCGCTGAGGGGTCGAGCGGGGAACGCGGGTCGAAGCCGAGGACGCGGCCACCGGGCAGGAAGACCAGGCCCCGGTCGTGCGCCAGACCCTCGGCCTCGTCGTCCAGCAGCGCGGGAACGAGTTCGGAGTCGGCGGGCAGGTACAGGTGCTCGGCCAGGGCACGGAGGCGGATCGCCCCCGGGATCGGCCGGTTCGTCGGCTCGTCGAGCATTACCAGGAAGCCCCCCTCTACGGCGAAGGTCCGACGCGACGGATCCAGGCCCAACCCGGCGCAGAGCCCGAGCAGTGCGGCGACGTCGCGGCAGGGGAGCAGCAGAGCGATGGCGGAGCGGCCCTCGGGCCGCCGCCGAAGGGCGAGGGACACATTCATCTCGCGAGCACCCTCCTGCATTGCGAGGCCACGCGCAATGCCAATCCGAGCCGCTCCGGCCCGTCCGGCGTCGGCCGCCCCCCGATCAGCGACATTGGCCCGATCCGCGTGCCGTCGGGCATCCACGCGGCGATCTGGTCCCGGAAGACGAAGAACATGCAGACCAGCGCGCCGACGCGGTCGAGGAACGCGACTTGGCCAAGGAAATCCACCACCAGAGTCAGTCCGAACGCCGTGCAGCTCGCCTGATAGCGCCTGCGGTCGAGGTCCTGGACCCACTCCGGCGCGAGGATCCACCCCTCCGTCGCGGTCGCCCGGACCACCCGCCAGGGCTCGCCACCGAACACCTTGGCGGCCATCTTGCCCGCGTCCCCCTCGCTCTTGAGGAACTCCATCCGCTCGCGGTCCCAGCGGACCAGGTGCACGTGCCTGCCGGCCTGAATGGTCAGGAAGGTCGCCCCGAGCGCGACGTTGATCCGCGAGTGAGCCTTGCCCTTGGAGGTCACGAACAGGGGGATCGAGCCGCCCCCGACGTTGCGGACCTCCAGATGCCGGTCGCCGATCCGCCGCGCGAACCGCCGGCCGTCGCGCGACAGCGCGAAGTCCCGGACGTCGTGCCCCAGCGGATACTCGCCGAGCGCCCGACCGTCCGCGATCGAGAACAGGTGGAACGCCCGCCGCACGTCCGGGAAGCCGACGAGGATCGCCAGCGTGTCTCCGCTCCAGCGGGCCTGGATGATCCGCCCTCCCGTCAGCTTCGGCCGCCCGTCGGCCCTGGGGGTGAAGGTGAACCAGGATTCACGATGATCACGTACGTCGAGCCGACCGGTTTCCGGACGAAGGATGACGGTGCGCCCTTTTTCCGGGATCGATTCGTCGGTGGCGATCATGGGCATCGGCGCGGTTTCCTCCCCAGCCTCGGAGAAGGCTCGGAAGAAGGCATGTTTCGCACGTTCCGACGTCAGGACGTCCGGGGATCCGGGCGGATAGCAGGAGGCGAGTCGGTCGGATCCCAGGTCTACCGCGAAGACCGGGTTGGAGGGTGCGGCGGCGTGAGCGATGTGGCCCACGATCGTATGGAGGGCGGGGTCATACGCCCACCGAGTTCGCGTCGAGCCCAGGGACACTCGATGGATCGTGCAGACCCGACCGGCGAAGTCGTAATGGACCACCGCCCGCTCCTTCGAGGTCCGCCCGATCACGACGAATCCCCGCGCAACCCCGAGGACTGCCTCAACCGAGGAGACCACCTCACCGGTCACCCGTGCGCGGGGAAGCATCTCCGCCTCAGAGCCATCCGCCCGCCAGGCGTGGAGCAGGCCGTGCAGTCCGGCGAGCAAGAGCCAGTCCCCCGCGACGTCGAAGTCGTAGAGGTGATCGTCGATCCGGCTCAGCGCCGAGCCGGAACGGGAACCCGATCGGCTCAACGTCCCCTTGCCACGTGGCCGCCGGGGCGACGTCCGCACGTGCCGGCTCCGACGAGGGGGCTGGCGGGGGGATCTCGACGCGGAACCGGCCGAGCGCGACCGGGGCGCCATGGCGGACCTCGGAGAGAGTGACCTCCCCGCTGCCGTCCACCGCGACGGCGAAGAGGCGCGTCCCGGCGCGACGCGCGCGCCGACGCCGCGACCTCCGGCTCGGACAGGTTCCACGGATGGGTCAGCAGGACGACGTCGCGCGCGATCACGGCGGGCGACTCCAGCACGCGACCGAGCGCCTGGCCCGGATCGGGCGAGAGATCGCTCGACTCCAGGACCCCGCCGAGTGCCTCGCCGTCGAGCTGCAACGGGTCGCCGATCCGGCCCCCGGTGCTCGTCGAGGCGATGAGGAAGGGAGTGCCCCGGCGCATCGCCTGGCGGCCCAGAGCGAGCGTTGCGCCGGCCAGCACGAGCCGGACCTCGCCCCAGGTCCGCACCCCCTGATCGAGCAGAACCACCAGCTCCTTGGCGACCGGTCTGTGGGGCTCCTCGCGATGGAAGTAGAGCAGCTCGTGCTCGGCGAAGCGGCGGACGAACTCCTCGCCATCGAGGGCGAGCTGCTCGGGCAGGATCTGCTCGGGAAGGCCGCGCGTCGCCACGTCGGCGTAACCACCGGTCGGCTGCTCGGCGTAGGCGAGTCGACGGGGCGTCAGCGCCAGGGCGCCGGCCAGTTGCGCGACCAGCGATGCGGCGCCGGCGAGCCTCGGTCGGCGCT
The DNA here is from genome assembly GCA_963803395.1 of uncultured Planctomycetaceae bacterium. Taxonomy (GTDB): domain Bacteria; phylum Planctomycetota; class Planctomycetia; order Isosphaerales; family Isosphaeraceae; genus JAFANO01. The sequence continues at coordinate 27,430 of CAWDND010000113.1, read as the reverse complement.
CCAGTTCCTCCAGCGCCTCCCGCGAGCGTCCGGGGCACCGCGCGGGCGACCTGCTCACAGGCTTCGCCGATCGGCCCCCGACTCTGGCGGAGCCAGTGCCGCAGTGCCGACGAAGAGAGCTCCTCCAGCGCCTCGAGGACCTGCTCCTGGAAATCGCCCGGCGACCGGGGCGGATCTTCTGGGGGCACCCAGCGGTGCCGGTCGGGCCGCATCGCAAGTGGGTCCGACGGGGGCTCGCGCAGAGTCCGACAGACTTCGGCGATGTCGGGCGGGTCGGCAACGCGCGGGACCGCGCGGCAGAGCCAGGCGCACAACGCCCCCGCGTGCTGCAACGGCCGCCCCTCCTCGCGGAAGGCGCGGGCCAGGCGCTCCGCCCCGCGGGCGCGGCGCCGCTTCGGAGTCCCTGAACCCGAGCCTCAGCAGGTGCAGCAGGTGCAGGATGAAACCGAAATGGATCGGCCGCGCGCCACCCGCATGGAACCCCTCCAGGAACAGGGCGATCTCGCCCGACATGGCGAAGGTCAGGACGATCGCCGGGTTGTCCGCCATGTACTCGATCGCCTCCCGGTCGGGGGTCCAGCGCATCTCTCCGAGCCACCGGCAATACCGCAAGGGGAGCTGGAGGTAGTCCTTGGGACGGCTCATGTCCGGCGACCCTCCAGCGCGAGCCGGAGGCCGGCCTGTGTCAGCGACCGGAACGCTTCGCGAGGCACCACCTCGACCTCATCAGCCTCCAGCACGAGGATCGCTGCTTCGGCGACCCGGAGTGCCCGGCGGAGGGCGGGCTCGGGGAGGTCCGGATCGGCCCGGAAGCCGAGGGGCACGAGGACGTCGGCCCCCCAGAACCGGACGCCCCCCGCGACGACCGGCAGTCCTCGGCCGAGTAGAATCACCTCATCGCCCGCCCTCGACAGTCCCGAGTGGTAATCTCGGTCGAATAGGAGAAACGCGGGACATCGACTACAACCATCTATGCCTAATGAACTTACGGGGCCAAGATCGTCGATTTGCCCATCAACTTCGTCTGATGAATGTGGACTAATGTTCAATTTTGTCGGTGACGTCCTCTATGTATTATCACCAGAGGATAGCCAGGAGGATAACGTGCCGCACCTCCTCCGGAATGAGCTCTGCACCTCTCCCACGACGAATGTGCGAGTGCATGACCGGATCGAGCACCGCCGAGCATCCGCAGAGCCTGTGAAACAATCGGGTTTGATTCACACACCAAGTCTTGGGCTTCATCGACGCAAGTCACTGAAAGCCAAGAGATTCGGTATAATGAAGGTAACTTCTCAAGGGACTTTCTCACCGCCAGTGCCAGGACCAGTGGACGGCGCGGACACTTTGGGCGGCCAAGGCAGCCCGAGATGCCGAAGCAACCCTCTGCAAGAAAAAGACTTCCGCGCCACTTACTGCCTCGGCGTCCACTGCTGAAACTGTCCGCGCTTGTCCGCACTCGCTGAGAAAGTCCCCTTCTCAATAAGTCCGGGCATTCTCCGCGATGGCGCGAGCTCTCATCCCTGGAATTCCCGAGAAAGTTGGCCCGGAACGGCCATCTCAGTGAGCCCTCCGCCCGGACTTATTGAGAAGTTACTAATGAAGGCCCGACAACCTAGTTCTACAGCAGCACATCCTACAAACGTCATTGGCGCAAGACCTTCACCCACTGAGGGTTAATCCCATGCGTCGGCGTCGATGTGACCCGCCGGACGCTCCAGCTTGCTGGCTGTAACACCCCTGGCTAGCAGGACTTACGCCGCTGACCTCCAAGTTACTGCTGCTGTAGAACTAGTGTGCGTTAGTCGAAAGTTTCACAGGCTCTCAGTTTACCCCGAGTTCGATCGGCTCGCAGCGTCGAGTAGCGCGGGTTCAGGCGGTAATCGAATTCCACGGCCCGACCGACCTCCGCGCCTCTGTGCCCGCCAGAACGCGACCGGATTGCTCGTCCTGTTCCTGGGTGGCACACCCGACGGCATCCCCGGCCGCTCCTCTGATCCTCGGCACCGACGGCTTGCTCGAGCTCCTCGACCAATCGAAGGCCCTGGCCCACGCCCTCAAACAGGCCGACATCTTCCACCGCCTGATCATCATCGAGAAGGCCCGACACGGCTTCGAATTCCCACTCGATCCATCCAATTTGTTGCCAGCCATCCTTGATTTCCTCGATTCCGCGTGGAATCTTGATGAGGGGAGCACCTTCCCAATGATGCTCCTCACACAATGAGGACGGAGTTCGCGTTTGGCGAGAAGTCGCGAGTGAGTCCCTGGCATTAATGATGGTGAGGAGCCCCCGGTACAAGGCGCGACGTCGAGGGGACCACCACGGTGCCACGGACGTCTGAAACTGTTCGATGGGAGGAGGTTTGTGATTTCCGAAGTCTCGGTGGAGGTGCCGGCTCCGCTCGCTTCGGAGTCGTTGAACGGCAATCATCGGTCTGATCGGGTCAGGCACACTGCGGAAGATCGGCTTGAGTTCGAGAGCGTCCCGCCTCTGCCCGATCCAACGGCCGACCATCGCGACCTGGGCTGACCCGTCGGCGAGGATGTTGAGGAGAAGCATCTCCGGATCATTGCCTACCTCGACGAGACCAGCAACGACGCGGTGGTCCTGGGGCGTTCCGACTCGGTGGCCTGGTTCACCTCGGGGGGCGACCTCGGCCAGGATCTCGGCTCCGAAATCAGTTCGGCCCTGCTCTTCATCAACCGCAACTGCCGCGCGATCTTCACCGATAACGTCCAGAGTGCCCGGGTGTTCGAGGAGGAGGTGGCGGGGCTCGGCTTCCAGCTCAAGGAGCGATCGTGGTTCGACGAGCCCGGCAAGATCATCGCCGAGCTCGGCCACAACAAGCGAGTCGTCAGCGACCTCGGACATTGCTCTTACCCCTGGCCCCGCGATTTCGACCCGCTCCGAGTGCTGCACCGGCCGATGACGAGCCTGGAGCGGCAGCGACTCCGCGAGCTGGGCCGGGCCTTGACGCTGGTGGTCGAGGCGACCTGCCGCAACTTCGTCCAGGGCGAGAGCGAGGCCGACATCGCGGGCCACCTGGCGCATCGTCTGCTGCGCGAGGGGGTGGTGCCGGTCGACCTCCGGGTCGCTGCCGACGACCGCCTGGCCCGATTTCGCCAGCCGATATTCAAGGCCGCCCCGATTCACCAGCGGGCGACGATCACCGTCACGGGCCGACGGCATGGGCTCTGTGCCTCGGTCACACGGACCGTCTCCTTCGGTCCGGTCGATGACGAATTCCGCAAACGCCACGGGCTCGCCGCGATGGTGGACGCCACCTGCATCTATTTCTCCCGACCTCGCGAGCGCGTGTCCGAGATCATCCGCCGGGCACGTCGGATCTTCGAAAAATTCAACCATCCCCACGAGTGGACCCTCGATTACCCGGGTTTCGTCATCGGCTACTCGCCCCGCGAGGTGCTGCTGCTGCTCGACAGCCCCTTGGTCCTCGCCAGTGACATGGCGCTTTACTGGTGCCCGAGCGTCGGGCCGGCCCGCTCCGGAGATACCTTGGTGACCGACGAGCGCGGCTGCGAGCTGGTCACCGCGGCGCAGAAATGGCCGCAGATCGACGTGGTCGTTAAAGGGTTCATCATCCCTCGCCCGGGCATTCTGGAACTCTGAGCAGATCCCTGCTCATCGCTTCGAAGAGTTTCTCTCCGTCTGCTCGATCTCGCTCGCAGATCGCGAGCGATCGTCGTTTCCTCAATATTACGCGAGCGTCTGGAGCCACAGCGTCGACCTCCCGCTTTACAGAAAATTGATGAGGGTCGTCTTCGGGGCAGTCGGCCGGATCATCGTCGAGGGGACGTGATCTGCGCCATCAGCTTGGATAGAATGCGGGAGGGCGCACGCGATCCTGAGAGCCGAGGGCCCAATGAACTCCCCCAATCCGGGCAAAACCATCGCGCAGCTTTTCGAGGAGTTTCTGGCCGACCAGAAGGCCAGGCTCAGCCCGAAGAGCTATGCCAAGTACGAAGGAATCATCCACCTCTACCGGTCGTACCTGGAGAGCTACTGGCCCGGTCACTCCGGAAAGGAATACGACGCGATCACCAAGACCAAGGGCACCTATTGCGGGACCTTCGGGGCCGGGGAGATCACCTCCGGGTTCTCCGAGTTCCTCGAATATTTCATGCCCCGCAAGGTCATCGCCGGCAACGAGACGATGAAGTCCGCCGGGACGGTCATCAAGAAGCTGGCCAAGTGGCTGGCCGAGAAGGGCTCTATCGACGACGATGGTTTCACCAGAGAGCGGGTGAGCGAGGCCGCACGCGACCTGCCCGCCAGCCAGAAGCTCCTCGATCGTCTGGACGACTGGCTCACCGAGAACGCACCGGAGGAATACGGGAGGGAGGTCGAGGGGCACTTCTGGATCACGCGCGTCGAGCCGGGCCAGCTCTGGCTGGAGCCGATTCTCCCCGGCGAGCCCCTGATCGGCCCGATCCCGGTCCCGGAGAAGATTACGCGCGCCTGCAAGGTGGGCTGGGACATCGGCGGCGTGGTGGGGAAGACGGCGCAAGGCTGGCGGCTGGTCGAGGTCTGGAACATCTCGCCGTAAGGGTCGCGGCGGACCAGAGGGAAAACGAGCGCCATATGGCCAAGAAGAAATCGGCGGCACGAGCCGATCAGCCCCGACCATCCAAGGCCCTCCGCGCGTTGCGAAAGGCCCTCGGCCTGGACGAGGCGGATTGGCAGGCGTATCTCTGGCACACGCGCCAGGGCTTCGCCGATTACGAGCAGGACAACTGGATGGCACCAGAGACCACGCTCCGGCTCCGCAACGTGCCCGCCGAGTGGTTTGAAGATCCTGAGGCTCTGGGCTACGTCACCGTGCGCGTCCTCAAAGAGGGAGAGGCGAACCTGGCCACCCCGGTCGCCCGCCACTTCTTGAGGATCTGCGACCCCGAGCCCGGCAGCTTTCACGGCCCGCCGGGGATCGGGCTGGCGTGGCTGCACCTGGTCCGGCAGGAGCTGGACCCGCCTGTCGCACCGGCCCGCCTGATCCACCTGGCCCTGCACATGCCCAAGGACTTCTTCCACGGGGTTGCCGAGGACGACCTGCTCCCCTTGAGCCGCCTGATCCTGGAGGGCCGAGGGGCGATCGAGGCGTGGGACTTGAATGCTCTGCTCGCCGCTGTCGATCGCGCCAGCATCTCCGTGCGCGCCCCCTTTCGCCTGTTGAACGACCTGATGGCGGCGGACTGGATTCCGAGGGAGGTGAGCCGAGAGTTCTGCCGGGGTCTGCTGGCGTGTCCACCCGAGTTCCAGAGGCTCAAGGAGCGCGCCGAAGCCCTCCATGCCTCGATCCATGCGGACCCCGAGCGCATGTTTCAGTACCCGATGATGTGGCTGGAGTTGATCCGCCTGGACCTGCGGCGGTGGCTTCCGGCACTGCAACGGCACGCGGTGCGCGCCCTGGCGGAGGACGTCGGCGAGCCGCTCCGCAACGTCATGACTGAGTTCTTCCTGCGGCCCGACCGGGACCCGCAGAGCGCCGACGCCGTGACGCAGGGCGTCCTGGACCTGGTTAGGCTCCACGCCGAGGAGCTGGAGCCGGACGATGTACGGTCACTGCTGCGCAAGGCCATCAAGGGTGGGTCGGCCGTCGTCCGCCAAGCCGCGTACCGGGTCGGCGCGCAGCGGTTCGGACCCGACTTCGCCCGCCCGGCCCTCCAGGATAACGCTCGGATGGTCCGCGAGTGGGCAGGCAAGCTGCTGGCGCACGACGCGGGCAAACCGGGCCGCAAGGCTACCCCCAGGCGGCTCTCCTCCTCATCTTCGGACGAGTGAGCCAGGAGCCGCGACGATGGGCAAGAAATGCCCCCCTGAGTCCCTCCAGCGATTCGTCGAGCGGCAGACAACCAAGGCGGTATCGGACCTCTGGAAAGGTGACCTGAAGGAGGAGCGCTCGCCGTACGGCAGCTACTGGTATCGGGCCGTCGCCTGCATCCTCCTGTCGGGACGGGTCAATGCCAAGAACAACGGCGCTCCCAACATGACCGACGTCAACCGCGTCGGCAAGGAGGCCAACTTCAACCAATACCTCATCGAACGAGTGGGGAAGTTCCTCGTCGCCATGGGAGCGATCCAGGTCGATCGCAAGGGCAAGTACGAGGTGGGGCCAAACCTCGCCCCGTTCTGGGACCACGACGTCGAACGCCTCCGGACGATCACACGGCAGGCCGTTCTCCGTCTCGTCCAGCAGCAGACCGGCTCTCTCTCCTGGCGTCCCAAGGCCGTCGATGTTTCGTACCTAATCGAGTTCCTGTCACTATTCTTCGCGTGCTTCCAGGGGCGGGCGCTGATCGAGTCCCAGGTCGGCCAGGTCTTCCTCGACTTCTCCCTGCTGCCCCAGGACGATCTGGTCCAGGCGGCCCAAGGACTTGAACTCGAAACGGACGCCGTCGATGTCGCCGGGTGGAGACAGCGGCTCGATGCCAAGGGCCAGAAGGCCTTGGTCGCCGCCCTCTACACCGTCGAATGGGCCTATTACGCCGAGCACGAGGAGACCGGCTGGTATTCCGCCAGTCCGATCGGCCTGGCGATGCTGGAGCTTGAGCCGCCACCCCCCATGCCGGAATTCGCGACGGTGTTCAAGGCGCTGCCGAACCTCTCTGTCTTCGCGGGGGCGGGGCTGGCCTGGGAGAAGCTCGTGCCCCTGTTCCGCTACGGCAAGATCAGGCGGATCGACCACGTCTATGAGTTCCAGTTGGCCCGCAAGAGGTTGGCCCAGTCGTCCTCGACCAGTTCTCCGGGTGAGGAATTGCGTGAGGTGTTCCGCGAGCTGGAGCCATTGCCTTCGACCCTCGTGGACCTGCTGGCCACGAAATCCAAATTGGGCGGCAAGATCGGCATCCGCTGGTGCAGTGCGCTGGTGAAGCCTGAGAGCGCCGAGGCGCTGGCAGCGATCGGCGAGCACCCGCTGTTGAAGGGCTATCTCGAAGAGGGGGCACCGCCCGGCTACCTGCTGCTCAAGAGCCAATCGAGCCCCGACAACTTCATCCTGCGATGCCGGGAGCTGGGCTTCGAGGTGAATGCAATGTAATCCCCGAACCGTCTTCGAGCCTCAGATCGAAAGGCTCCTTTGTGATGACGTGGGATTTACAGGATGGTGCTGATTGCTGAGTATTCAGGAGAACGTTCAGTTCTCAACACCATTTGAAGGCGACGGGATGGGAGGTCCCGTCGCCTGCCCTGCGGTCGCCATCAAGTGGCCAGTCTTCCCGACTTGTAGGACTTCTCCCACGCGCCCCGCGACGCCTTTGATTGATCTGTGGCCCTCAGCTCCGGGCGATCCCCCGGATTTGTATCCCGATCGATCAGCCCCAATCGTTCGAGGTCATGGAGCGAGTCTTCCCGCTGCCCATTGGCTTCGTGCAGCGCCATCCGGCTGAGGTGCTCACGGCCACTCGTCTTCCGGGTTCGCGTATCCATCAAGGCCCACTGATCGAGATCCCACATTGTCCTCGTCGTTGCCATCGCAAAGCACTCCCGCATACGTTTCCGTGGACATGGTCACCGGAACGAACCCGCTTCACCCCGCAGGATCGTGCGCGGACCCGAGGCCCGCGCCACACGCACAGGACCAACAGCAGGGCCGACGACTGCCGAAGACGGGTCCGACGACGTTGTCTTGAGAGGCGGGAGGCGGTAACGCGAACGGACCGTCCCCGCAACGTGATGGGGAAGTGGCGGTTCAACAGGTCAGACGACTGAGGAGGATCAACAGGGCGACGTGGACTCCATACCGAACGTGAGGATGCCCGGTCCACAGGCACCGAGCCGCGCGTCCACCCACCCGGTCCCGACCAAGAGGACGCCGCAGGATGCCGAAGTAACGCTTCGGGGACGTACATCCCCGTTCCGAGCGACGAGCTTGACCTGCGGCCAGGTCAGTTCGCTCACCTCATCCGGCGTCTCATCCCGTTCGGTGTCGTCAGGACGCGGTTGAAGCGGGGGGCAGGTCTCGGACGAAGACAGTTCCGAGGTCTTAAACCCCGGCGTTGGCGTGGGCATCACGTCGAGTACCAGGCCCACCAGGATCGCGCATGCGATCCAGAGGCGGTGGAACAAGCTCGTGCTGACCAGACGACGCCAGGACATGAGGAATCTCACGACGAATGTATGAAGATGGCGAGTCGCTTCGTTTATAGAGAAGGGACCGGTTTCTCAACGGCTCTTGCCAAGATTATTCGGCAGTTCCGGGCCTGGGGTCAAGATGAATCGACCACGACAGGCTCAGAAGGGTGAGCGTCTCGAATGTTGGTGGAAAATTTCGTACCACAGGGGTCGTCGATGTGTTCCTGGGATTTCACTGACCATACGATCACGGAGGGACCCCTTGGACGCCCCCTTCCTCACGCCGGAACAAGCCGCCGAAGCCGATCGCCTCTTCCAGGTCCTCCGCCCCACCCTCGAGGACGAGTTGCGCCGGTTGACCCAATTGCTCGCCTCCAAGCCCGACGACAAGCTCCTCGGGAAAACCGAGTTCGAGGTCCGGGACCGGGTGCACACGATCGGAGCCAAGGCGATCGAGACCGCTCTCAACGAGCGGAAAAAGGGGGCTACCCAGGGTCCAGTCTGAGTTGCCCGACCTGCCATGGCCCGAGCAAGTTTCAAGACCGTCGGGACAAGACCTTTGTCAGCCTGATGGGCCCGATCGTCCTGGAGGGTCGCGCCTACTACCTCTGTCCGGCTTGTCGGCGGGCCACGTCCCCGTCGACGCCGAGTTGGGGTTCTCCGCGAGCACGCTGACGCCGGGGGCCCAGGAGATCGCGACCCTGGCCGGCACCTGCGACAGCTTCGCCGATGCGGCCGAGAAGCTCTTGCCCAAGAGGGCCGGGCTGCGGCTCAGGGAGTCGACGGTGGAACGGACGACCGAGGCTGCCGGCGAACGGCTCGGCGCCCTCTGGGACGGAGGGCACACCCTCGGGACCACCGCCGATTGGCGCGGGAACCGCGATGCGTGGGGACGGACCGTCGCCTACGTCAGCGTCGACGCCACAGGGGTCGGCATGCAGGGCGAACGCGGGGCCCAGGCCGACGGCCGGATGGTCTGGGTGGGCAAGGTCTTCAACCCCCGGCCCGAACCCTCCGAGGCGTTCCCCAAGCCGCACCCGGGCGCGGCCCGCTACCAGGCCGGGCTGATGGACCTTGAGGAACTGGGAGGCGCGGATGCGTCGGCAAGCGGCCCAGGTGGGCATGGAGAGGGCCGAGCAGTGGGTGGCGCTGACCGACGGCGGCAGCGGTCTGGACGATTTCATGGACGTGTTCTTCCCCGCGCCGTGCGGATCTTGGACTTCTACCACGCGGCCGAACACCTCAGCGACCTGGCCAAGGCGTGCTGTGGCCACGATGCGGCCGCCGCCGCCGAAGAACTGACCGAAGGGTGGAGCCACCAGATGAAACACGCGGGCGGTGACGCGATCCTGGCGACGCTGGAGGCGCTGGAACTGAAGGGTCGATCCGACGCAGTGCGGGAGACCCATCGCCTGGTGACCGGGTACGTGCGGAACAACCTGCATCGGATGGACTACCCGCGCTACCGCGAAGAAGGCTGGCAGATCGGCTCAGGGCACATCGAGGCGGCGTGCAAGACGGTGGTCAACCAGCGGCTGAAGCAGAGCGGGATGCGCTGGGGTTGCGACGGAGCCGACGCGGTCTGCCACCTCCGAGCGTTGTACGAAGGTGAACCCAGTCAATGGGATGCCTTCTGGGAACGATCCATCAACTAATGACCCAACCGTCTACCAACAAGAAAGACGCTCACCCCCCTCCTCATCGGATCGAGGCGCTGGTGACCGTCAACGACGTCGCGAAGACTGAGGCCTTTCTCGAGCGATGCGTTTCCGGCTCGACCTGGCTGGTCTCGATCCGGACCGCGCTTGCCCCGGTGACCTTCATCGACCGCAAGCCGCTGGGGTGGTCCTTCAACGAGCGGGACTTCACCTGCCTGAGCCTTCAACCGGCACTCCCCATGCCCGTCGAGCCGGGGCTGCGGTTCCGGATCATTGCCGATGACGACGAATCACTGAACGCCTCGGGACTGATCCGCCCCTGGAACGATTGATCCCCAACACGGCGGAAGCTATCAAATTCGTGAAGGAAGGGTTCAGCCGGCCGCCCTGGCGAATCGGCGGCCGGCTGAACCCTCCCCTCCGAGAAGGGTCGAATCGCATCAACGGCCCGACCCCTCCGGCTCGGGATCGTCCCAGACGAGGCCCGCCTCTACCAGCGCGGTGGCGGGGATCCCCCGGAACCGGTTGAGCACGAGGTCACGACCCCAGTCCTCGTGCTCGATAGCGTCTAGCGGAGGCAAGTCGGTCTGGGCGAAGCGTCCGGTCAGGAGTTCGTAGGCCTCGGCCACGCCCAGTTCCACGATCGGCCTCAGGCCCATGGGCTGACGTTCCGATGCGTGAAGTGGATCGGGATCGGGGCCAGTTGCCAGACGCCGTTGCCCCGGTTCACCCAGTGGAACCCTGGAGGAGCGGTCCAGAGGCCGTCGCCGTGGAGCATCTCCTCGCGGCGCCGCTCTTCGGCAAGGACTTGGGCCAGCTCCACCCCGGCCGCGAAGTAGATGAAGGTCGCGAGGAAGACCTGGACCAAGCTCCACTGGAGGAGGCTATAGAGGCCGAAGAGCAAGGCCAGGCCCCGCCCCAGCCCGGCCGCGACCATCGTCGCCCGAGCCCGCCCGATCCAGCCGCTCAGTAAGGCCCTCAGGACCCGCCCGCCGTCCATCGGGAACGCCGGGATGAGATTGAAGACCGCGAGGACCACGTTGATCTGCATCAAGATCCCGAGGAATAAGCCCAGGTCGCTTCCCCCCAGGAGCCCGAGGGCCACCGTCAGGGCCCCGACGATCAGTACATTCACCGCCGGGCCAGCCAGTGCGATCAGTAACTCGGCGCAGGGCGCCCTCGGCATCCGTTGCAGTCGGGCCACGCCACCGATGGGATAGAGCGTGATATTTTCGGTTTCGATCCCGAACTGACGTGCCATCAGGGCATGTCCCAGCTCGTGCAAGAGCACGCAGCCAAAGGTCGCCGAAACGAGCAGGACTGCCTCAAGTCCTCCCTGCATGGCACCGATATAAGCCAATAGCATCAGAAAAGTCGGGTGGAGGTACAGGTCGATCCCCGACACCCGGCCGATTTTCCAAGACATGCGCATGACAGATGTCGTCCTTTCCCGAAGGGCAAGCCCTTCACCTTTTACTACATTTCTTCGCTCTTCGCCCTCGGAAAGTTCATCCCGACCCTATCCAGGGCTCTCCCGCCCTCTTCCCACTCGAGTACCCCAAGTGATTCGTCCCCCGACCGGGTGGATTTTCGGAATGCGAAGACGGGCACACCTCCCAACCACTCCGGGTTGTGCGGCAAGCCTGTTCGAGGGATGGACCGTGTTCCTCACCCAGTCATCGGTCGTTACGCATGAGGCGTGGAGTCGCGAAAAGTCAGACAGTGGCTTCGAAGAAACGATGCGGGCAGGGGTAATTTCTCAATAACCCCGGGGTGACGTCAGGGCTGGTCGGCGCACAACGATGGCGCAGGCATCATCCATGCCGCCGCCCTCCCTGCCTTCGGACCGCCGCACCACCCCCGGCTCACTGGGGCAGCGCGGCACACTCCTTGCTGGCCCGGAGCTCCTCCGCCTTCTGGCGGATCAACTGCGCCAGGGGCGGGACCTGACCCAGTCCCCGCACACGGTCCTGGAGATACGCCCAGAAGTTCACACCCAACCGCCGGCACGTCTTCTTCAGACTCGCAAACGTGTCCCGCGCCCGAGGTCCCGATTCGCTCCGCGTGCTGCCGCTGATCTTCCGCTTCTTGGACGTAGTCCCGCACAGGGCCTTCGCTGAGATTGTTGGGCAAGGGAATCTCGGGCCGCTCCAACACCCGGAGCAAATCGGTCCGGTGCTCCCTCATTTCCTTGAGCACCCCATCGATACTCAGTAGTTCCAAATTAAGGAATTCGGTGAATCTTCATGCAAGTCAAGAAGAGAGAATCTCTTGAGAAGCACGGAATCTCTCTCCACTCCGGCCCGATTTCGGACCCCGGACTCGGCCCCGGCGGGATGGAGGCCCTGCAACCCTGCCCCGCGGCATCCCCGCCTTTGAAAATGAGCCGCAACCTTCACCACTTTTCCTATTCCACCCAAGCTACGGTTTGGCAGGGACAACCTCGCCCCCGGGCCGGCGAGGCGCTCGTCAGACCCTCGGCGGAGGCCGGGTATGTCCGGCGAAGGGGACGGGTGGAGCTAAAGTAACATTGACGGAAGTAGAACCTAATAAAGTGGTTCTATCCTAAAACTCCGAGTTCTTTAGTTTGGAACTACTGATACTGGGAAAACCCCTCTTCTGTTCCCCACTCAACGCGTCGAACCGCTTCCAGAACCGGCTTGTCCGCCTCCTTTGGCTCCTGACGAGACACCTTGAGATCTCGGGAGAGCTCCCCAATCTGGTGCCGCACTTTCTCCAGGACCGCCCGGTGTTTGTCGCTGTAGGGGACCATCCGCGCCAAGGGCCGTTCGGCGTAAATCCAGCAGCCCGCATGGATCAAGACGTCGAACTGCTCCGCACCGTCGCTGAGGATCGCCAGTTCGGGGGGACACCCCATGGGCGATCAGACTGCCCAGCAACGCCCCTTCACTGGCGATTCGGACGTGCCGCTCCCCCGGGATCTCCAACTCCCGCAACCGCGCGTGCCACGCCGTCGTGTCGGCAAATTCCTGCGGACCCCAGCAGAGCCTCTCCACCAAGGCCTGGGCAAGCTTCTGCCGCTCCCAAGAGGCGGTCGCCACTTCATTGATCACAGAGTCGGTGTGCGGCCGACGCAGGATCTCCAAATTCTACCAACTGGCAAGCAACTTCGCCCGGGGATTTTGAGAAGTTACCTTCCTTAAGCGTAACCTGCTGCTCTGCAACGAGTTGTTGATGCGGACAATCTTGCGTTGTTGAGGTTGACATTGCCGAGGGTCTGCTGGGACTCCCTGGATTACTCGTAGTGTCATAGCTATGTCAATTTGACATCTCCCAGTCGCAACCTGGCACGTTAGGGTTCTGGCAACTTAAGTTCTGTTAAGATAACGACTTTCGCTTATGGAAGTGCCATTCCTTCCAGGGCTTTTTCCACTTCTTCCCCCTGAGTCTCCGTGGTGAGTTCGGCTCAGGAGCAGAGGTTTCTCTCAAGGCCCTGTCGAGAACTTTTCGTCGTCTTTGTAGGGTCCGCTATGCGGGCCGTCCTCGGTCGCTCATCTAGGACCCGGACGACGAAGACTTTGGCTGCTCCTGGATTATCAGGGAAAGTAGCGACGACGCCTACTGCGGGCGGGCGGTGAACGTCCAAATCGCGGAACCTCAAACCCGGGGCCCTTCCGCGCCAGGCCGGGAAGGATGGGGTACTGGATTGACAAATGATTCCGGCCCCTTATAGTAGATCCTCAAGTTGAGATTCAGTCTCAATCTCAACCCAATTGAGACTCTGCGTCAGTCCGCACCTGATCCAACCGAATTAGCTCAACATCCGAGGTGTAAGGAGCCTTCCGTGAACCCCCGTTTTCAAGGCCGACCGACCGAGGAGAGCACCGCGATGAACCGGGCTCGAGACATTTTCGATCGCTGCCTAGATCACTTTCATCGGGGCCGGTTCTCCCAAGCCGAGACGCTCGCCCGTGTGGGCCTCCGCGAGTTCCCCAAGGACGGCCACTTGTGGCAGCTTCTCGGGCTGTTCCGGCAACGTGCGGGCGACTTCGCCGGAGCTTCCGAAGCTCTGGAGACGGCGAGCCTCCTGATGCCGCTCGCCCCGTCCGCCCGCTGTACCCTGGCCGACTGCCATGCCCGGCTCGGCCGGGTCGAGCTGGCCCGGCAATTCTACCGGCACCTGGCCGGCGACGACGCCTGTCCCACGGCCTTGCTGCCCGCGGTCGCCTCCGGTCTGGGAAGCGTCGGGGAAGACGCGACGGCCCTCGACGTCTGCCGCGAGCTGTCGCGGCGGGAGCCGACGCGGCATGAGGCGTTCTTCGGCATGGCCTTCTATATGCGGAGGCTCGGGCACCCGGTGGAAGCGCTCATCCCGGTCGTCACCCGTGCCCATGACCTCGCCCCTGAAATCGTCACCTATCGCGTGCTCCTGGCCTCCCTGCTCGCTACCACCGGGGAGCATCAGGAGGCGTATGAGCTGCTCCGCGACGTCCCGTCGGAATCAGTCCAGTGCGCGGGCTGCCTCCGACGGATGATGGCGGTCTTTCGCCTCGCCGGGGATGACGCACGCTCCCGCGACTGCCGGGAACAGGCCGAGCGGCTCGGCTTCGGCGGGGCCTTCGCCCCGACGGACTGAAGATTCTGACCTCGAACCCTCTCAGGACAAGGACTAGCTCCGATGCGTTCGTTCGGACTCACGGCCTTGGCATTGGCCGCGACCTACCCATACGGTGGGAGAATCGCCGCATCCTCAAATTCGGAAAACTGTTCGATGATGTGATCACAACCAGGAGCTCGATCAGGAAGAATCGCCGTGGTTTCACCCTGATCGAGCTCCTGGTTGTGATCACATCACGCATCAGACCGCCGGGCCGTGTGTTCTCAGGGGCCAGCCAGGGGGAACAGGCGTTTCAGGCCAGAGTGAGGTCTCGCCTCTCGCCCCGGCTCGCCAAGGCCTGCTGATCCATGAGAGGAGGAGACGAGATGAAGTTCGCACCGATCCGCCCGGCCGTGATCGACCGCCGGCCCGCGAGCTCGCGCGGCGGGAACCGACGCGGCATGAGGCGTGCTTCGGCATGGCCTTCTCCATGCGGCGGCTCGGGCACCCGGCACCGAGACCGCTTTGCAACCGTAGCGGGAGACGTGGCTTCGCCTCCTACATCCGTTCGCGACGCGCCTCGGCGTGGCAGGGGGATTCCCGCGACAGGGCCGGTTCCATCAGGCCGTGAGATGAACTCTGGGTTGCCCGTGACGTAGGCAACCCGCGATCGTCAGTCTCTTCCCCACAAGGAGTGCTCACCTTGAGGAAATCTGGATATTTGCGCTGGTTCCATTCGGCGTCGGTCTCCCATGCAGGACGAGCCCGTTTCCTGCCTCGCATCGAAACGTTGGAAGGACGCTGCCAACCCTCGATCCTCCTGCTTTACTACAGCAGTGACGGCACCGGCAATAACCTGGGCCACCCGGGCTGGGGCAGCGCCGGCTCCGACCTCCTAAGGATCGCAGGCACTGCCTACGGCGACGGCATCGCCAGCGCGGCTGGAGCCGACCGGCCCGATGCCCGGGACATCAGCAACACGATCGGCACCCAGCTTGTGGATCCCGAGCCCAATGACCGCAACATGAGCGACATGATCTACGCCTGGGGCCAGTTCATCGACCACGACCTGGATCTGACGCCCGCCGGGACGTTGGAATCCGACCCCATTCAGGTGCCCTTGGGAGATCCCACCTTCGATCCCACGGGTCAAGGGGACCAAACCATCCCCTTCTTCCGCGCGGTCTATGACTCGGCCACAGGCACGGGCACGACCACTCCGCGCCAGCAACCCAACGACGTGACCTCGTTCCTGGATGGGTCGATGATCTACGGGTCCGATCCGACCCGCGCCGCGGCCCTACGCACCTTCGTGGGCGGCCAGTTGAAAACGGGCCCTCACGATCTCTTGCCGCTCAACACGGACAACCTGCCGGTGAAGGTGCGACATCCCCGGTGTTGATCCCACGAGTTTGTACCTGACCGGCGACAACCGCGGCAACGAGAACGTCGAGCTGACGGCCCTGCAAGTGCTGTTCGTGCGCGAACACAACGACTGGGCCAGCACCCTGGCCGCGGAACACCCCACCTGGACCGACGAGCAGCTCTACCAGGCGCCCGGCAGATCGTCATCGCGGAGATCCAGCACATCACCTACGACGAGTTCTTGCCGGCCCTGCTCGGTCCGTACGCCTTGACGCCCTACGGGGGTTACAGCCCCGGGGTCAATCCCGCGGTCTCGGCGGAGTTCTCGACCGCTGCCTACCGTCTGGGCCACACGCTCCTCAACGAAAACGTCGATTTCTTCGACAACGACGGCAGCGAATCCCATGACCCGCTCGATTTCAGCGCTTCCGCCGACGACCCGTCCGTACTGCTGCAACCTGGCACCAGCGTGGATAACATCCTGAAGTACCTCGCCGCCGACAATGCCCAGGAAGTGGACAACCAGGTGGAAGACGCCTTCCGCAACCTGCTCTTCGACCCGAGCAACACGGCCGGGCTCGACCTCTACGCCATCGACATCCAGCGCGGCCGGGACCTCGGCCTGCCCGACTACAACACCGTCCGGGCCGCCTACGGCTTGCCCAGGGTCAAGAACTTCGACCAGATCACGAGCGACCCGACACTCCAGGCCGAACTCAAGCAATTGAACGGAAACGTCAACAACATCGACCTGTTCGTCGGCGGCTTGGCCGAGAACCACCTTCCCGGCAGTAGCGTCGGCCCGCTGTTCACCCAGATCATCGCGAACCAGTTCGAGCGACTCCGTGATGGCGACCGGCTCTGGTACCAACGGATCTTCTACGGCGCCGATCTGCGAATGATCCAGCAGACGACCCTTGCGGACATCATCCGCCGCAACACTTCGATCACCAACCTGCAAGACGACGTGTTCTTCTTCTCGACCGGAACCATCAGCGGCCGAGTGTTCCTCGATGCCAACCAGAGGAGGATTCCTGGTCATAGCAAGCATGGCCTGCTGGGAGTAGCCGTGCAGTTGCTGGACGAATCCGGCAAGCTGCTTGCTCAGACCGTGACAGCGGGGGACGGCTCCTACCACTTCGACAACCTGAAACAAGGGAGCACGTACCGGGTGCGTGTCCCGTTGCTGTCGTCGTTGGGCAGGCCGAAGACGACCGCGTCGCAAACCCTACAACTGGCTGACAACAGCGGCGCCGGACAATTCAACGTGGACTTCGGTCTGGCATGGCGTTGGAGGCCCTGGTGGCTGCCACTCGATTAGGCAGCGCGGGGTGGCCCGGACAACTTGTTCTCCAGCAACAGTTGTTTTTCGGCGACCAAACCACCTGACTCTCAAGGGTTTGCGTCAAGAACCAAGGGCGGCTTGTCGCGGGCTTGCCGAGACGCGCCCTGGCGGGCTAAAATCATGAGATTTTCCGGGCCGCGCCGCTCTCGGGGGGGCGACGCGGCCCAATGCGCGTCCAGTGTCCGCCGTTCGAGAGGTCCGCCGTGCCCAAGCGCACCGACATCCACAAGATCCTGATCATCGGCGCCGGCCCGATCATCATCGGCCAGGCCTGCGAGTTCGATTACTCGGGCACCCAGGCGTGCAAGGCACTCCGCGAGGAGGGCTTCGAGGTGGTGCTGGTCAACTCGAACCCGGCGACCATCATGACCGACCCGCAGATGGCCGATCGGACCTACATCGAGCCGATCACGCCCGAGATCGTCGAGCAGATCCTCGCCGTCGAGCGGCCCGACGCCGTCTTGCCCACGCTCGGCGGCCAGACCGGACTGAACGTCGGGCTGGCACTGCACGAGAGCGGCGCGCTGGGGCGGCATGGCTGCCGACTCATCGGCGCCAGCGCCGAGGCGATCCGCAAGGCCGAGGACCGCGCCCTGTTCAAGCGGTGTATGGAGGAGATCGGCCTCGAGAGCGCCCGGAGCGGTCTGGCGCATCACCTCGACGAAGCCCGCCGACTCCGCGACGAGATCGGCCTGCCGTGCGTGCTCCGGCCCAGCTTCACCCTCGGTGGCTCGGGCGGCGGCATCGCCTATAACCGCGAGGAGTTCGACCGGATGGTCGCTTACGGGCTCGAGCTCAGCCCTGTCCAATCGGTCCTCGTCGAGGAGAGCGTCATCGGCTGGAAAGAGTACGAGATGGAGGTTATGCGCGACGGCGCCGACAACGCCGTCATCGTCTGCTCGATCGAGAATTTCGACCCGATGGGCGTGCACACCGGCGACAGCATCACCGTCGCCCCGGCGCAGACCCTCTCCGACAAGGAATACCAGCGGATGCGCGACGCCTCGCTGGCGATCCTCCGCAAGATCGGCGTCGAGACCGGCGGGTCGAACGTCCAGTTCGCCATCGATCCTCAGACCGGCCGGATGATCGTCATCGAGATGAACCCCCGCGTTAGCCGCTCCAGCGCCCTGGCGAGCAAGGCGACCGGGTTCCCGATCGCCAAGATCGCCGCCAAGCTCGCTGTCGGCTACCGGCTCGACGAGATCAAGAACGACATCACCCGCGAGACCCCCGCCTGCTTCGAGCCGACGATCGATTACGTCGTCACCAAGGTGCCGCGCTGGGCGTTCGAGAAGTTCCCCGAGGCCAACGCCGTCCTGACGACGCAGATGAAGTCGGTCGGCGAGGTCATGGCGATCGGCCGGACCTTCCGCGAGTCGTTCCAGAAGGCGCTGCGCGGGCTGGAGGTCGGCCGGTTCGGCCTGGGCTGCGACAAGAAGGACCTCTGGGGGACCGAGGCGCAGCCGACGATCGACGAGATCAAGGCGAAGCTGGCCACTCCAAACACCGAGCGGGTCTGGTACATCCGCTACGCGCTGCGGGCTGGCCTGTCGATCGACCAGATCCACGCGTTGACGGGGATCGACCCCTGGTTCCTCGCCAACCTCCGCGAGCTGGTCGAGCTGGAGGGCCGGCTGCGCGAGGCCGGCGGCCTGGAGCACGTCGACGACGCCCTGCTTCGCGAGGCCAAGCGGAACGGCTTCTCTGACCGGCAGCTGGCGCACCTTTGGAACGTCAGCGAGGGCGAGGTCCGCCGCGACCGCCAGCGCCGCGGCGTGAACGCCGTCTTCAAGCTGGTCGATACCTGCGCCGCCGAGTTCGAGGCGGTCACGCCCTACTATTACTCGACCTACGAGGACGAGGACGAGGCGCGGGTCGGCGACCGGCCCCGGGTGGTCATCCTCGGGGGCGGGCCGAACCGGATCGGCCAGGGGATCGAGTTCGACTACTGCTGCTGCCAGGCCGCCTTCGCGCTGCGGGACGACGGCTTCGAGGTCATCATGGTCAACTCGAACCCCGAGACCGTCAGCACCGACTACGACACCTCGGACCGGCTCTTCTTCGAGCCGCTGACGGTCGAGGACGTGCTCAACATCTGCGAGCGGGTCCGGCCGCTCGGGGTGATCGTCCAGTTCGGCGGCCAGACGCCGCTGAACCTGGCGCGGGCGCTGGAGACGGCCGGCGTGCCGATCATCGGCACCAGCCCCGAGAGCATCGACCTGGCCGAGGACCGCGAGCGGTTCCGCCTGATCATCGACCGGCTCGGCCTGCGACAGACGCCCAGCGACTCGGCGACCAACTACGACCAGGCGCGGCGGATCGCCGAGCGGATCGGCTACCCGGTCGTCGTCCGGCCCAGCTTCGTCCTCGGCGGCCGCGCCATGGAGATCGTCTACGACGAGCCGAGCCTGGCGCGGTACATGACCGAGGCGGTCGAGGCCAGCCCCGAGCACCCCGTCCTGATCGACAAGTTCCTCGAGGACGCCAGCGAGGTGGACGTCGACGCCGTCTGCGACGGCACCCGGACGATCGTCGGCGGCGTCATGGAGCACATCGAGGAGGCGGGCATCCACTCGGGCGACTCCGCCTGCGCCATCCCGCCGTTCAGCCTGGCGCCCGAGATCGTCGCGCGGCTCAAGCAGCAGACCTACGCGCTGGCCGAGGCGCTGCACGTCCGCGGCCTGATGAACATCCAGTTCGCCGTCAAGGAGGGCGAGATCTACGTCCTGGAGGTCAACCCCCGCGCCTCGCGAACCGTGCCGTTCGTCTCGAAGGCCACCGGCCTGAACCTGGCGCAGGTGGCGGCGCGGGTGATGGTCGGCCAGTCGCTCGACGAGCAGGGGATCACTGCCGAGCCGGCCCCCACCTACGTCTCGGTCAAGGAGGCGGTCTTCCCGTTCGCCAAGTTCCCGGGCGTCGACATCGTGCTCGGCCCGGAGATGCGCTCGACCGGCGAGGTGATGGGGATCGACACCGATTTCGCCGCCGCCTTCGCCAAGAGCCAGATGGCGGCGCTACAGCCGTCTGCCGATGAGCGGGACGATCTTCGTCAGCGTCGCGGCGCGCGACCGCAAGGCGATCGTCCCGATCGCCCGCCGCCTCGCGGCGATGGGCTACGACCTGATGGGTACCGACGGGACCGCCGAGGCGCTCCGCGTCGAGGGCATCGAGGTGACCATCGTCCGCAAGATCCACGAAGGCCGTCCCAACCTCCTCGACCACCTCGCCAACGGCGCGATTGCCCTGATTGTCAACACCCCCAGTGGCAAGGGCGCCCGGACCGACGAGGGCCGGATCCGCGCGGCCGCCGTCAGCCACGGCATCCCCTGCATCACCACCATCGCCGGCGCCAAGGCCGCCGTCGCCGCGCTGGAGCGGCTCCGCGCCGGCAACCTCGATGTCTACGCCCTGCAAGACCTGCTAAGATTAAGGCATCGGGAGCCCCCCACCCCGGCGCCTGACTGATCTCGGAGGCAATCCCCATGACGTCCCTTTCACCGCCACGAGCCACCCTGGATGACTTGTACCGCGAAGAGGGCAAGGCCGAATTGATCGGCGGGAGGATCGTGCGATTCATGGCTGCGGGAGACCTGCCGAGCCTCATGGCCTTCGAGATCGCCGTGAGTCTCCGCGAACACACCCGGCAGACCGGCCGGGGCACCGCCTACGCCGATGGAACAGGATTCGCCATCTCCGAACTCCCTTCCGGCCGCGAGTCGTTCTCACCGGATGCTGCCTTTTATCTGGGACCTCGGTCCACCAACCGCATGCGGTTCGTCCCAGGTGCTCCCACCCTCGCCGTTGAGGTCCGTAGCGAGAATGACTACGGCAAGTCCGCCGAGACCGCAATGGCCGAAAAGCGCGGGGACTACTTCGCCGCCGGCACCCTCGTCGTCTGGGATGTCGATCCGATCGCGGAATACGTCCACGTCTACCGGGCCACCGATCCGGATCGGCCGACCACCTACGCGCGCAGCCAGGTCGCGGAGGCGGAGCCCGCCGTGCCGGGCTGGCGGCCCCTCGTCGCTTCCTTCTTCGCCTGACCGTCTTCCAGGACGGTCGAGGACGCACAGCCATGGTCCCCCTCGGTCCGCTTGCCTCCCGGTATCTTCGCTCCTGGCTCGGAGAGGTGGCCGGTCCCGGCCTGCTTGCGCTGCCGCACGCCCTGGACTTTCCCCGACCGGGCCTCTGGGGCGATGACGCGGCGCGGCCGCGGAGCGTCGTCTTGCTCCGCGAGGGGGACGGCCCGCGTGAGGCCTTCGGCGCGGGCGATCCGGGACCGGCGGTCGCCTGGCTCGCCCGGCAATCGGGGACGGTCGCGCTGCTTGCGCCGGGGTCGTGGGAAGGATCGTTGCGCGGGCGGTCGGGCCTGTCGATCGGGGCAACGTCCACACCTTTTTCGGCCTGGAGCCGCGCAGCCCGGATCGCCCAGGCTCCTCCGCCCCTACGCGGCGGTTGACTCGCGACGACTCCGCCGCGTTTATCGCGACGGCCCCCGCGTGGGCCATGAGGGGTTGGCGCTCGTTCGCGGCGCTGATCGAGCACGGAGCGGGGTTCGGCGTGCCCGACGGCCGGGGATTCGTCGCGCTGGCCTGGGTCTTCGATCAGGCCGATGCCTTTGACGCGATCGGCGTCTCCACCATGCCCCGCTTCCGACAGCTCGGGCTGGGCCGCGGGGTGGCCTCGGCCCTGCTCACTCACATCGTCCACCAGCGCGGCCGGGTGCCGCTCTGGTCCACCTCGGCCGAGAACGCGGCGTCGCAGGCGCTGGCCCGGTCGCTCGGGTTCACAAGGCGGGCGACCGAGACGCTCCTCCGTTGGTCTCAAGCGAATTCAAATATTTTAAATTTCAAATATGATATTTCAAATCCGTGATTTGAAACGAGAACGCCCATGCCCGGCTATCCGATCGAGCTTGACGTGCAGGGTCGGAGGGCGTTGGTGGTGGGGCTGGGGTCGGTCGGTCGTCGCAAGGCGGCGGGGCTGATCGCGGCAGGGCGCGGGTCGTCGGCATCGACCCGGCCCTCGCCGCGTCGGAGACACCGGCCGGGGTGGAGGTCCGCGCCGAGCCGTACCGCGCCGAGCACCTGCGCGGCGTCGGTCTGGCGTTCGCGGCGGCCCCCGCGGCGGTCAACCGAGTCGTGGTGGCCGACGCGCGGCGGGCGGGCGTCTGGGTCTGCTCGGCGAGCGAGCCCGGTGCGGGCGATTTCACGGTCCCGGCGGTCTGGCGGGACGGGCCGCTGACGGTGACCGTCTCGACGTCGGGCGCGAGTCCCGCGCTGGCCGCCACCCTGCGCGACCGCGCGGCCAAGGCGCTGGGACCGGCCGCGGCGGGCCTGGCCGCCCTCCTGGCCGAGTTACGCCCGGAGGTGCTCGCTCGCCTGGCCGACCCCGAGGCTCGCCGCCGCCTCCTGGCCGACTGGGCCGAGCCGCGCTGGCTCGACCTCTGGACGGCCGAGAGCCCCGACGCCGTCCGACGCCGGCTCACCCGGGCCCTCGACGACGCCGCCCAGGGCGCCGGAGGTCCCGGATTGGCCCCCACGCCGGGGACTCGGGCCGGCCGGTCCGAGGGTCGCGAGAGCCCGTGAAAGGACCTCGCACCAAGCGCCCTCACCCCAGCCCTCTCCCGCCGGGAGAGGGCTGGGGTGAGGGGGCATCGGGTGACCAGGGGCATGGTGTGAGGACCTCGATCCGCGACGGCCGGGACAGCGCCTCCGACACGTGTTGCCAACCCTCATCGACCCTTCATCCCGGCCTTGTCAGGAATCGGGCCTCGATCGATAATGTGTGCTGGCGGAATCGGCAACAACAGGCGCCGGCGCAACAACCGGCCGATGCGTGCCGTAGGGTTCATCAGGAATTCGGGGGGGTCCCCAGCGACCCGGAACTGTTCGATTCTTCTGTTCGACGAGGAACTGCACCGTGAAGATGGCGGTTATCGGAACGGGTTACGTGGGCCTGGTGACCGGCACTTGCCTCGCCGAGAGCGGCAACGACGTGATCTGCGTCGACAAGGTGGCGGAGAAGATCGCCAAGCTCGAGAAGGGGGTGATCCCGATCTACGAGCCGGGCCTGGGCGAGCTGGTCCATCGCAACCATCGGGACGGCCGGCTGCGGTTCACCACCATCCTGCCCGAGGCGATCGCACGAGGCCGAGCTGGTGTTCATCGCGGTCGGGACCCCGCAGGGCGCAACGGCGGCGCCGACCTGAGCGGGATCTGGGCCGTCGGCCACGAGATCGCGGAGCATCTCGACGAGCCCAAGACGATCGTCATCAAGAGCACCGTCCCGGTCGGCACCAACGCCGAGCTGGCGCGGCGGATGGCCGAGGTGACCGACGTGCCGTTCGACGTCGCCAGCAACCCCGAGTTCCTCAAGGAAGGGGCGGCGATCGACGACTTCACCAAGCCCGACCGCGTCGTCGTCGGCGTCCGCCGCAACGAGGTCGGCGAGCAGCTCCGCGAGCTCTACGCGCCGTTCCTCCGCACCGAGCGGCCGTTCCTGGTCATGACGCCCGAGATCGCCGAGATGACCAAGTACGTCGCCAACTGCCTGCTGGCCACCAAGATCAGCTTCATCAACGAGATGGCCAACCTCTGCGAGGCGTACGACGCCGACATCAACGACGTGCGCCGCGGGATCGGCCACGACTCGCGGATCGGCTTCAGCTTCCTCTTCCCCGGCGTCGGCTACGGCGGCTCGTGCTTCCCCAAGGACGTGCGCGCGGTCATCCACATGGCGCAGTCGCGCGGGCTGCACGCACGGATGATGGAGGCCGTCGACGAGGTCAACGAGGCGCAGAAGCACGTCCTGGTGCACAAGATCCTCGACCACTTTCAGGACGACACGGCGGGCAAGACGGTGGCGCTCTGGGGCCTGGCCTTCAAGCCCAAGACCGACGACATCCGCGAGGCCCCCGCGCTGGTCCTGATCGACGCGCTGCTGGCCGCCGGGGTCGCGCTCCGCGTGCACGACCCCGAGGCGCTGGCCAACGTCCGGGCGATCTACGGCGACCGCCTGACCTACTGCGACCGCCCCTACGGCGCGCTGGAGCAGGCCGACGCCCTGGCGATCGTGACCGAGTGGAACGAGTTCCGCAACCCCGACTTCGAGGTGATGCCCCGCCTGCTCCGGCACCCGGTGATCTTCGACGGCCGCAACCTCTACGATCCCGCGAAGATGGCGGCCCTCGGCTTCACCTACCACGGCATCGGCCGCGTCGCCGTCCCCTGCGCCGCTCGCCGCGAGCGAGGTCTGACACCGCCCGCAGCCTGGAGAGCGAGCAGGTTAGGGTGCGTCACGTCTTCGATGACACACCCTCTGCCTGTGTGTGTCTCGGATGTCGTGGGCGACGTCGCTCCGGGGGCGTGGTGTATTTTCGCGGACTCGACACACCCTACTCGGCTGATACTGTTGGCGAATTCCCGTGGGTAGCACCGGTGACAAGCTGAACGTCCGCCGGGAGCGGGGCGTAGGCCGGGGACGCCACAGGGCCCCTGGGTGACGCAAGCAATCCCCCATCGGGCGTGGTCCGGAATTTCCTCCAGTTCATCCACGCTCGACTTTGGCCATCTGACAATTGTCTCATGTCTCTGCCTCGGCCAAGGTGACTGGCAGATCCAGGGGGTCGTCGCTCAGGATCGATGGTGGTAAACGAGCCATCGGCCCTGGAGACCAATTCTGTGGATCTGCCTCCCGAGATCCTAGGGCGTGTGGACAATATCTGGGCAGGATGCAAAATCTGGGCTAGAGCAATAACACCATGATTGCAGCCACATGAACGAACCCCAGGAAGTTCCGAGCCGTCTTCTCATCCCGTGTCGCCACCCGACGGTATTGCTTGATCCGGTTGATGAACCGCTCCGCCAGGTGGCGCTCCTTATAAAGATGCTCGTCATACTCTCGCTTGAAATTCCGATTCTTCCTCGGCGGGATCACCGCGGCCGCTCCGCTGGCCTCGATGGTCGCAACGAACTTATCCCCGTCATATCCCTTATCTGCGATCACTGCATCAGCATCGTGACCTTTGACCAATGCATCGCCTTGATTGATGTCGGCCTTTTGTCCCCCGGTCAGGATCAACTCGACAGGGTTGCCCAACCCGTCTACAGCGATGTGCAGCTTGGTCGAGAAGCCGCCGCGCGAGCGTCCCAAGGCTTGGTCGGCGCCCCCTTTTTTACCGCCCCGGCGGCGTGCTGGTGGGCCCGGATCACGGTGCTGTCGAGGCTCAGCCACTCCAAGTCAGGGTCCTTCAGCTCCTCGAAGACCCGGAGCCAGACGCCCTTGGCGGACCAGCGATCGAACCGCCTCCAGACCGAATTCCAAGTCCCGAAGCGTTCGGGGAGGTCACGCCAGGGGGCCCCGGTCTTGGCGATCCAGAGGCCGGCGTCGACGAAGAGACGGTTGTCTTTGGCGGTCACGCCTGGGTCGCCGGCTTGGCCGGGGAGGAGTGCTGCGATCCGCACCCAGTGTTCATTTGTTATCGAATGACGGTACATGCTTGAGTGCTCGATCAGCCTGGAAACGCGAGCTTTGATACCCTCCTTACGAAGTTCACCCAGGTTTTGTCCACACGCCTAGCCATCTTGGCGACCTTCGCACCACTGTCCTCCGACCGCACTTGGACCAAGGCCCAGATCATGGCCGTCGGGGCCATCCTAGCCACCGGGAGGCCGCACCGTCTGCTCGGCCCTGCGGATCATGGGCAAAGGCCAGGAGGCCCATTTCACCAACTACCACCGCGTCCTCAATCGCGATGCCTGGTCCTGCCTGGCCGCCGGCCAAATCCTCCTCGGCCTGATCGTCGCCATCATCCCCCAGAACTGGCCCATCGTCCTGGCCGCCGACGACACCATCGAGCGGCGAATTGCTGGCCGTGCAGTGGCATCGGTCGAGGTTGCTGGTGGCCGAGCGAACGGCGTGGTATGAGAAGGACAGCCCGACGTTCTCCGACTAGACTTTCGGACCTTCAAGCCACAGCGGCCAGCTTGTGGAGCAGGTTTCGGATGCATTCCGGAGAGGGCGGTTCCTCATCGGACTCTCCAGAAACCTCGTACTCCCACATCTGCAACCGCAGCGCACCCCGCATGTCCGTGAACGTCGGCGTCACCTTCGCGGTGTACCACGGGCGGTCCTTGACCACGTGCGAACCCTCATGGCCCTTGATGCAGTCCCACAGGATCGTCAACGACCCGATGAACCACGCCATCGGGTGCGCACGCTCCACGCTCCGCTCGGCCCACACCCGCGGGTCGTGCAGTCCCAGGTGCTGCTTGCTGTCGAAGAACGCCAGTTCCACGCTCCAGCGCCGGCAGTAGCCCAGGATGACGAAGGGGGCCGAGACCGTCGGATCGGTCGCCACCAGCGCCTCGTCCCGCCACTGGCCCAGCGGATCGCGCACCAGCACCACCATCACCGGCTCGGTCTTGCTCCCGCGATACCAGAGCACGTCGCGGATGACCTGCACCCGCAACTGCCGCGTCTGCGTCGGGAAGCTGAGCTCCAGCACCTCGGCCGGGTAGGTCGCGGTGTCCTCGATCATGGCCTTGGGGTTGGGGAGACGATCCCCTTTCTTGCGCGATGCGCCCTTCTGCCCGGGCCGGCGCGGGGCGGGCAGGCCGTACAGCGCCGCCTTCCAGTGCAACGGTCCGATCACCTGGAGGTTCTTCGGTCGATCCTGCAACACCGCCGCGTTGACGTAGGCACTGTCGCCGACCAGCCAGAACGTCCGCTCGGGATTGGCCTCGGCCAGCTTCCACGCCAGCGCCGCGGCCGCCTGGGGACGGGTCTGGTAGCCGTCCTGTCCCTTCTTGCGAGAGAGCCGCCAGAGCACCGGCAGGCAGTAGTAGCGGTCGGTGCGGAACGGGATCGGCACGGCGATGCCCAGGACGACCCAATTCAGCCCGAACCGCAGGGTCTTGTGCCGCTTCGACGAGAGCACCGCGTCGAGGAAGATGCCACCGAAGGCGCCCTTGGCGCCACGCTTGTGACAGAGGGTGTCGTCGACCACGATCCAGATCACGCCGCCGGGGATCAAGGGGGTGAGAATCAAGATCGCCAGGACGAGGCCCAAGTCGTCCCACTCCCAGGCGGCGGAGTGGCAGACGGCGTAAGCGGTGTCGTGGTGGCGCTGGGCGGCCAGGCCGGTGGCCTGCCAGACCTCGCTGAGGGTGTGTGGGCCGCGGCAGATGATCCAGCCAGCGATCAAGATTTGAAAGGTCTGGAAGACCTGGGGGTGGAAACCATCGCGGAACGACTCTACCAGCACGGCGAGCGAGGGGATAAGCTGATCCATCGAGCGGACCTCCGTGCGGTGCACGATCGCGGTGTACTTGAACACCCTCCATGATACCGACGTCGCACGTGAGCGTCCGCTCCTCTTGAGACATCAACGGCTCCTGTAAAAGTCC
>CAWDND010000112.1:0-126867 GCA_963803395.1 uncultured Planctomycetaceae bacterium | reverse complement strand
AACTTGATCCCCCAGGAAGGCCAACATCATCAGCAGGGCCAGCACTGTTTTGCTTCAGCCGGAAATGGAGAAACGCCACGTCCGAGTTATAGTACAACTCGGGAGGAGTTTCTCCGATGCGAAAGCCCCGCAAGAACTACACGCCCCCTGAGAAGGTCGCCATCCTCCGGCGCCATCTGATCGACCGAGTGCCCGTCTCCGACCTCTGCGACGAGTACCAGCTCTCGCCCACCCTCTTCTACGCCTGGCAGAAGCTGTTCTTCGAAAACGGTGCCTCCGCCTTCGAGCGCAAGACCTCTGCGGCCGAGCAGTCACACCTGCGGACCATCGCTGCGCTCAGGGAGAAGCTCCAGCGCAAGAACGAGGTCGTCGCGGAATTGATGGAGGAACATATCCAACTAAAAAAAGAGCTTGGGGAACTCTGACCATCGCCGGGGTTCCCCACGACGTTCGCGACCCCCTCGTCGATTACGTCGCCCGCTGGTCCGAACGCACGGAGATCCCCGTCCAGCGGTTCGTCGCCTGGCTCGGAGTCGCCGCGAGCAAGTTCTACGACTGGCGCGCCCGGGACGGCTTGGCCAACGAGCACAATGCGCTGGTTCCCCGCGATTGGTGGCTCGAGGGCTGGGAGAAGAAAGCCATCCTCGACTTCCACGCCCAGCATCCACTGGAAGGCTACCGGCGGCTCGCCTTCATGATGCTCGACGCTGACGTCGTCGCCGTCAGCCCCTCCAGCGTCTACCGTGTGCTCTGCAACGCCGGATTGATGAAGGCACACAACAGCAAACCGTCACTCAAAGGGAAAGGCTTTCAACAGCCCTTGCGGCCCCACGAACACTGGCACGTCGACGTCACGTACGTCAACGTCGCCGGGACGTTCTTCTATCTCTGCAGCCTCCTCGACGGTTGCAGCCGGTTCATCGTCCACTGGGAGATTCGCGAGAGCCTGACCGAGGCCGATGTCGAGACGATCCTCCAGCGGGCGCGCGAGCGGTATCCCGACGCGCGGCCCCGGATCATCTCGGACAACGGGCCGCAGTTCATCGCCAAGGATTTCAAGGAGTTCATCCGGATCTGCGGTATGACTCATGTGAGAACGTCGCCTTACTATCCGCAGAGCAACGGGAAGATGGAGCGGTGGTATAAAACCCTGAAAGGAGAGTGAATCCGAGTCAAGACGCCCTTGAGCTTGGAGGATGCGCGGCGGATGGTCGCGGAGTTCGTCCTGCATTACAACGAAGTCCGTTTGCACAGTGCAATCGGCTACGTCACACCCGCGGACAAGAGGGCCGGCCGCGAGCGGGTGATCTTCGCCGAGCGGGATCGGAAGCTGGATGCGGCGCGGCAGCGGAGGAGTGCCGCCCGCGCAGCGAGTCGGACCACCGTCTGACCTTGGCCGAAGAGGTCATTGCCTGTTTTGTCTGAAGGCGCTACGATGTCTGAGGGCCTGGGCGGAGGATAGGGCTCCGTGGCGACACGACCCGAGCGCCGACCCAGGGACCAAGACCGAAGGGGGGCGGCACGATGCCGCCTCTTTCTTTCCCTTCGGGATTGGTACGAAAGCGGCAAATCGAAGCCTTATGATCGTGCGTCCACTATCTTATTGACGGTCAGGAAAGTAATGTCAGCGGAATTGGGAGTTCCGAAGCATGGAACAGGTTCCGCAGGAACGCCTGATCTCCGCGAACCGTCGTCAACTCGGCGATCACCCGGCCATCGAGCTCGGCCGGATCTCGCGGGGCAAAATTGTTCAGCCGCGAGTACTTCAACCAGCTCCACAGGGACTCGACGGGGTTGAGCACCGGCGCGAACGGCGGCAACCGCTCCAAGCTCAGCCGGTCGCCGAAGTGGGCCTCCAACGCGCGGATGGGTTCACCCTTGTGCATGGTGCCGCCGTCCCAGATGATCACGAACCGGCCCGCCAAGTCGTGCAACAACGCCTCCAGGAAGGCCGTCACGTACCAGTTGTCGAAGGAGCCGTCGGCCAGCGTGTGGAAGTACAACCCCAGGCGGTCGCGGCGCGGGGACAGCCACAACGCCGCCGCGACGGAGACCTTCTTGCGGGGCCCGCCGGCCTGGGTGAGGGACGGCGTTTGGCCCCGTGGCGCCCAGGTGCGGCGGGCCAGCGGGGCCATCAGCAGGCCGCTCTCGTCGATCAGGACGAGGCGCGCCCCCTGGCGTCTGGCTTTCCTCTTGATCCGAGGCCAATCCGAGGCGAGCCACGCCGCGATCGCCCCCGGGTCGCGTTCGCGGGGGACGCGCTCGGGCTTCTGGGGGGTGAAGCCGCGGTCCCTCAGCCACGTGGTGAGCGACCGGGGGTTGAACCGGATGGCGAACTCCTCCTCGATCAACTGGGCCAGCCGAGGGGCGGTCCACAGCTCGGTAGCGAACCCGTGCTCGACGGGGCTGCCCCGTAGCCACCGCAGGACGATCTTCTCCTGGGTGACGGTCAGCTTGGGTGGCCGGCCCGGTACGGGGCGAGCTGTCAGGCCCTCCGGGCCTCGGTTGCGGAAGCAGGCGAGCCAGCGCCAGACCGACCGGACCGAGATCCCGAGGAACTTGGCGATCTCGTCGGCCGAGTGGCCTTCGAGGTATCGCTGGACGGCGAGTTGGCGCCGGTGCTCCAGTTCGACGGGGGAGCCCTTGGTTCTCATCCCCAGAGTGTAACGCAACCCGGGTCTCACTGACATTACTTTCCTGACCGTCGATATCTCACGACCCCGGTTTCTCCATTTCACGCTGAACCATTACACACCGAGACGGTCCGCAGTGCGCGGATCAGGCAGGCGTTCTTGTCCTCGCGCCAGCCCTCTGCGGTCCGAGGCACGCCCGGGCCGGGGCCCGGCTCGCGGGTGCGGATGCGACCGCCGTCGCACTCGACGACCGCCAGTTGCGGTGGGCTTTCGCACCGCGGGGCCAAGGCATCGTCGCTGCGCGGGCCGGCGTCGCGCCGCTCGGCCAATTCCTGACCGACGTCATGGACCACCCGTTCGATCGTCTTGGCCGAGACGGGGACGCCCACCGACTCGTCCCTCCCGAGGGCGGCGCGTGCGAACGATCGGGTTTCGGCCGCCGTTCGGGTCATCCTTTGAACCAACACCGGCGTCAGCTCGCGGGCGTCGAAGCCCAGTGGCTCCCGGAGGGGGAAAAACGCCCGACGACATTTCGGGCATTCACCTCGGAGTTCTGGGAGCGGGACCGGCCCGTCGATCGAGTCACCGAGCGTTCGTCGGGGTGCAACTGACAGTAGGTCCCACATCCGGGACATGCGGCCCTTGCGGTCTGCTGCGTCACCATCGCATTGAGATGCCGTTGTTGAACCATGCGGCTGAGTTGTTGCCCCAGTGCGTGCGCCCGCAACTCGATGACCGAAGAGTGCGGCACCCCCTGAATCGTCCCGTTGCCTCGATCCAGGGCGACCGAGACTTCCGCAGCTTCGGTGAGCAAACGCGCGAGTTTTTCCTGCAGTTCGTCGACGTGCCGCTCCATGGCAACCCTCCGATCAGGTGCAAGATGAACCTCCAAACCACCAAGTCTCGCGCACCTTACCCCAACTTCCGCAGTTGGGCCAAAATTGCACCAATTTTCAGGTGCTTTTTCGTCGTAACTCCTTATTCGTCGGGCCGACCTCGACGCAAACGCCGTTGTAGTGCCAACCTCGTGTCTTGCCTTTCCTCCGAGGCCGTTCATGATGGTCCTTGGAGGACGCGATGGATCTGCGGCACTCGACCGTCACCAAGAACGGCAAGACCCCTACGTACTGGCGGCTCGTGCGCTCGGTGCGCGTTGGAACGAAGGTGCGGCAGGAGACCGTCGCCCAACTCGGCGAACTCGACGCCGAGGGACGCATCGCGGTGCGCCATCTGGCCGACTCGCTCGTCGGTCTGGAGCGTCAACCCGGCCTCTTTGACGAGGACCTCCCGACCGAGCCCGTCACTGTCGTCCCGAGTCGTCTCCGGTTGGAACGCGGTCGGCGGTTCGGCGACGTCTGGCTCGCCTGGAAACTCTGGCAGGCGCTCGGACTCGATCCGTGGCTGGAGAAACGTCTGCCCCGAGGCCGCGAAGATGTGCCGTGGAGCCTGATGGCGGCCGTGCTGGTGATCGCGCGACTCTGCGAGCCGTCGAGCGAACTGCACATCGCCGAGGATTGGTTCCGGCGCACGGTGC
Organism: uncultured Planctomycetaceae bacterium; assembly: GCA_963803395.1. Classification (GTDB taxonomy): domain Bacteria; phylum Planctomycetota; class Planctomycetia; order Isosphaerales; family Isosphaeraceae; genus JAFANO01. The sequence goes on along the minus strand of CAWDND010000112.1, from coordinate 122,700 downwards.
TGGACGACTTGCTTGGGCTGCCCGAGGCCAAGGTCAACGACGACCGACTCGATCGCGCGTTGGACCGGCTCCTGCCGCACACGGACTGCGCTCGAAACGCACCTCAAGGAACGCCTCGGAACTCTGTTCAGGCTGGAATATGATCTTTTAATATACGATGTAACGAGTACATACTTTGAGGGCCAGGCGACCGGCAACACGCTGGCCGCGCGGGGCTCTTCGCGCGATCATCGGTCCGACTGTAAACAAGTCTGCATTGGGTTGGTCGTCAGCCGCGAAGGCTTTCCGCTGGGTTCCGAGGTGTTCGCCGGCAATCGGAGAGATTCGACGACCTTGCAGGAAGTCGTCAAGCGCATGGAAGAGCGGTACGGCCACGCGGGTCGGATCTGGGCGGTCGACCGTGGGATGATCGACGCGACCAACCTCCAGTGGCTCAAGCAACGAGGCTCGCGTTCCATCGTGGGAACGCCCAAGGGGGAGTTGAAGCGGTTCGAGCAAGAGTTGCTCAAGGGATCCTGGCACGAGATCCGCAAAGGCCTGGAGGTGCGGACTGTGCCGGATGAAGCCGGGTCGGAGACGTTCCTCCTCTGCCGCAGCGCCGACCGCGCGGCGAAAGAACGGGCGATGCGCGAACGGTTCGAGCAACGCATCGAAAAAGGTCTACAAGCAATTGTGCGAAGATGCGAACAGAAACGTTGCGATCTGGGTGTGATTGAGCGTCGGATCGGCCGACTGCTGGGCAAGAACACGCGCGCTGCGCGGCTCTTCTCGGTCCAGGTCGGTCGTAACGAATCGGGGCGCGTTGTGGTGACCTGGTCGCGGAAACCGTCGGCGCTGGAGTCGGCGAAGCGTCGTGAGGGCTGCTATCTCCTGCGAAGCAATGTCTCGGACTGGACGGCCGAGGATCTTTGGAAGGCCTCCATGCAATTGACGGAAGCGGAGGCTGCGTTCCGGATCCAGAAAGACGAGTTGCGCCTGCGACCGGTGTGGCATCAGACGGCGGAGCGAGTCCAGGCCCACATTCTGGTGTGCTTTCTGGCGTACGTGCTCCGCAAGACGCTGGAAGGCTGGTCGCAACGTGCCGGCTTGGGCCGGAGCATACCCACGCTCTTGGAGGAGTTCGCGCGGATCCAGAGCACCGACGTTGTCTTGCCGACCAGCGACGGCCGCACTGTGCGGCTGCGCCGTGTGGTGCGTCCCGACAAGGTGCAGACGATTCTGCTGCACCACTTGGGCCTGGAACTTCCACAACGCCTCCGAATCCCAAAAGGAGTCGCTGATTTGTAGTGCCAACTTCTGAACGCAGTCATTGGAAAATAAGCGGGTTTCGCTTCTTCTTCACTGATAACTGCGGAAGTTGGGTTACCACAAATCTGCAGGTTCCTCTTATTGACGTTTCTGAGGGCGCACCGGGATGGCAGAAGCTGACGTGCACCCCTGAAGGCCCGTGAGGTGAAGATCAGCATGGCGAGCGTGGGCGAACCCGAAGAGAATGGAGATGCCGAGAGGTTGATGAGGACGATCAAGGAAGAGGAGGTCGACCTCTCGGAGTACGAGGACTTCGGCGACGCGCTGAGGAGCCTGTGACGGTTCCTGGACGACGTCTACAACCTCAAGCGGATTGACTCCTCGCTGGGGTACTTGACCCACCCCTTTGAAGGTGGCTACCCGTCTACTAGGTGCAAATAAATCGCTGTCGTTGCGGTAATCTGGGGCAATTACTAGCGCCGAGATAAAGTCGCTGGAGCGAGAATTCGTTCCGAATCGGTCTTGACGGCCCGAACTCGGGACAACGAATAAATCAGATTCTGATTTGTGCCAGATTCGTATCTCTATCAGAAATATCGTAACGATTTAAGCATCAAGACGTTGCGAGATTGTTGAACCACCTTCAAAGGGGTGGGTACTTGACCCCGGTCGAGTTCGAGCAACAATGAATCAGCATCCAACGATCGCGGGGATCAGTTGCAACTTTTGTTCAGTAGGCCGAGTGGTCTGGTTTTAGGGGCGCACTTCACCGGATCATCCATGAGGTCTTCGACGGCAACGCCCAGGACCGCAAGATGCTTGGCCGGATGCTCGATCTGCTCCAGACGCGAGTCGGCCTGCCAGAGGGTTCCACGGTGACGGTGGTCTCCACCGACGAATACGACAACTACGCTCGGTTCTCCGAATGGGGCTACAGCCACCTCACCGTCTGTCACGCGGCCGGTGAATTCGCCCGCGAGGAGGACGGCGATGGATTCTGCGAAGTTCCTGTCCACACGATCGAAGGATTCTGGTCGTTGCTCCGGTCCTGGCTGCACCCCCATCTGGGGATCTCGCAAGAGAGGTCGCCGCTCTCCCTGGGTTTCTTCGAGTTTGTTCATAACGTGCGGAAGTGGGGTAAAGCGTTGCTGGGAGCCCTGATTGCACTTTTGGTGACCCCAGGTCCCTGAAACGCAGGATGAGCCAGCTCGATGACGGCGGCGACGGTCAGCACGCCGCTCTCGTGCGGAGGGTTGAGGTCGCGGAGCGTGAGAAGATCGCGGTGTATTCTCTCGGTGTCGGGGCGAGCGGAGCTTCCCCGGGCAAACTTGACCTGCTTGTGGTCGACCTGGGCCACCCACCAGCCGGTCGCCTTGCGAAACCACGAGCGGGGAGTCTGAGGCATGGCAGCCCTCCGTTTCAGAGGAACCAGCGCGGTGCGCCGCCGGGCTTGCCGTTGCCGCCCTCTCGTCCGCTGCTACGGGCGGGAGGGCCTCTACATCTTCAGTGGGCGGTGCTGGATTCGAACCAGCGACTTCTACCGTGTGAGGATAGCACTCTAACCGCTGAGTTAACCGCCCGACCCGGGGAAGCGTGCAGTCTGGCGTGCAGGTCGTTCTATAAGTCCTTTGGCGGCCTACTCTTAGATCGAGTCTTTTCCATCGTGTGAAGATGGCACTCTAACCGCTGAGTTAGCCGCCCAAGCATTCCTGGTTCTTCCTGGGTTTTGGGGGCCTCTGCCCTCACTTACTTGTTAGCCTATGGACCGAACCACAGGCAGAGCTGAATTCAAAGATTTCGACGACCGAATCTGCATTCATTGTGGAACTATATCGAAATGAGAAGGGGAGGACAAGCCTTCTGTTCACATTAGGGTGCACGACGGTGAGCGTCTTGAAAGTCCCTCATGCCAGATTCTGGCACCCACAACCCCATAAAAAGGGGTTCCGCTTCAGTTCCAATACGGATTGCCGTCCGCACCGGAACGAGGCCGTCACCAACTTTGGTGCTTCGAGCCCGCTCGAAAGTCTGGCCCGGACCTTGCGCACCCCAATCTGTTGCCCCCGTTGTCCGGGGAGCACGAAGAGCAGTTTGCTCCCTCGCCAAAGGTCCTCCGGTTGCCGAAGGCAAATCTCGACACTTTTCACTCAACACCACCGCAATTTCACGGGGACTATCTCACGGCGTATCTTCCATGGCGGACAGTTTTTCCCGCAATTCCTCCGGGGTCAGCTTGAGGAACTCCCAGAAGCTCAAGTCGGGTAACTTCAAACCCAGCAGGCCGTATGGCGTTTGATCCTTGCGGCGGCCGATCCGGAAGCGACGCAGGTTCCAGTACAGCCGCTTCAGGTCCAGTAACCCTTGCGTCATCTTCCGGTGTCGCGCTTGCTGCATACGCGCCACGCTGTTGACGCATTCCACCAGGCTGCTCGCACGCCAGACTCCACGGAGCACCGCCTGGACACGCCGTGCCTCCGCACGCCAGTCCGGACATGCCTTCGTCAGTTGGACTGTAGTGCGCCCCTCGGATCGGACAGGTGCATAATGAACCTGGAGGTCCGAAGGGAGACGCACCCGCATGAAGAAACGACGCCGCTTCACGCCCGAGTTCAAGGCCCAGGTCGTTCTGGAGGTCTTGACCGGTGTTCAGTCCCCGGCCGAGGCCTGCCGCAAGCACGCCCTCAGCCCCAACCTGCTGACCACCTGGAAGACCACCGTCCTGGAGCGGGCGCACACCCTCTTCCAGGGCGATGAGCAGCACGACGAGGACCAGGCCCGCATCGCCGAACTGGAGCAGTTGCTCGGCCGGGCCACCCGGCAGATCGAGATCTGAAAAAAAGCCTCGACGCTGCTGGATGCAGCCTCGACCAGAAACGCGAGGTGATCAACCAACTCAAGGATGAAGATTCGATCAGATTCCTTTGCGAGACCCTCGACGTGCCTCGCAGCGCCCTCGACCATCAACCCCGGCTGTCTGAGGACCAGCCGGTTCGAGACGCCTTGAGGGAGTTGGCCGGGCAGTGGCCGACCTACGGCTACCGCCGGCTGACGAGGATGCTCCACCGACAGGGCCACCGGGTCAACGCCAAGCGGGTGCGGCGGCTGATGCACGAGATGGGGATCTGTGGTGAGGCCCCGGTCCGGCGGCCTCGGACGACCGACAGCGATCATGCGTTCCCCCGGTATCCCAATCTGGTCGAGGGCCTGGAGGTGAACCGTCCCGATCAGGTCTGGGTGGCCGACATCACGTACATTCGATTGAGGAAGGAGTTCGTGTATCTAGCGGTATTGATGGATGTGTTCACCCGCTGCATCCGGGGCTGGCATCTGGGCCGCAGCCTGGAGCAGGAGGTGACGATCACGGCCCTGTTGCGGGCGTTCGGGCGGGGACGCCCGGAGATCCACCATTCCGACCAGGGGGTGCAGTATGCGGCGACGGCCTACGTCGAGCTGCTGAAGGAGGCTGATGCCCAGATCAGCATGGCGAGCGTAGGCGAACCAAGAGAGAATGGATATGCCGAACGATTGATGAGAACGATTAAAGAGGAGGAGGTTGATCTGAGCGAGTACGAGGACTTCGCCGACGCCTGGAGCCAGTTGGGGAGATTCCTTGATGATGTATACAACCGAAAGCGGATTCATTCGGCGTTGGGGTACTTGACGCCGGGCGAGTTCGAGCAACAATGGATCGTCATGCAGCGATCGCAGTGATGGGCCTTACAAAAGACCCCCCACTTTGGTGGTCCGATTTCAGGGCGCAGTACAGTCGCCAACCCCGCTCGTCCTGCTCCCACGCTGTGATGGTCTCTGGGCTGATCATGCCCCGGTCGGCCACGATGCCGACCCGACGCACCCCGAAGCGACTCCGCAAGCGATCGACGACCGGGATCAGCGTCGTCACGTCAGTGGTGTTGCCCGGCCACCACTCGCAGCAGATCGGCCGCCCCTGTCCGTCGCGCACGGCCCCGACGACCCTCGGATCGAGGTCGGGCCGATGGTCCTTGCTGCACCCCCGTTGGCCGAGGTCCTGGCCGCCCTCGCCCTCGAAGGAGATCGACGTGGTGTCGAAGAAGACCCGTTGAAGGTCAGTGAAGAGGTCACGCCGAGGGGCGAACAACTCCTCCTCGACCCGGTCCTTGGTGCCGCGGGGTGCGAACGGCGTCTTGCCCGCCTGCTGGTCGTGGGGCAGTTCCTCGCCGAGCCAAGCCATCGCCCGGCAGAGGGGGTGCAGTTGGATCGCAGCGCACCCCGCGATCCGGGAGTCAGTCCTCCCCCTGTCGGCAGCCCGGTCGCTGCCAGGGTCGAAGAGGCGATGGAGGACGGTGAGGAAGATGGCCCGCTCGACATCGAACTTGAAGCGGCGTCCGTCCCGAAGTCGCTCGATGACCCGTGGGCACCCCGTCTCTTTCCAGCGCCGCGGGAAGATCAGGGCCGGTCCGATGCGTCGGGTGCTGATGGTGGGGAGTTGACCCTGGGCGTGAGCGGAGAGCAGGAGGACGGACTGGGCCAGGCGGGCACCCGAGACCAGCAGGGCGTCGAGTTGGCCGGACTGCTGGAGTTGCTCGAGTCGTCCCAGAGTGGCGATGACCCGTTGCCGTGGTCGTCCATCCTCCCAGCGGTTCTCGACGATCTGGAGGTAGGAGCGGGTTCCGGAGGTCTTGGTGCGGAAGGACATGGCGCCCGCGTGGTTGAGACACCATGATCATAGGGCAGAAATGCAGGATTACAAGGGGAAAACGCCGTGTAGTGTGGCACTAGGATTGTGGCACCGATGCGATTCCCGGCCCGTCAGCAAAGGTAGCTGTCTATTTTCCCACGGCTTGCCGGGCGAGCGTTGTTATGTTTCGGCGGGGTAACTTCTCAATAACCCCGGGCATGGCTCCTTCTCGGTCGGTCAGCGCACAGGATGGCGCGGAGACCAAACACCGAACACCGACCCGGCGTTCAAACCACCGCGCCGCCCGGGCCAGACGGCAGCGCGGCTGGGGCTTTCCTGGCGGCGGCCTCCTCTGCCTTCTGGCGGATCTGATCCGCCAGCCGCGGGATCTGACCCAGGCCTCGCACGCGATCTTGAAGATACTCCCAGAAGTTGACTCCCAACCGCCGGCACGTCTTCTTCAAGCTCGCAAACGTGTCCCGCGCCTGTCGCCCCAACTCACTGCGGGTGCTGCCGCTGATCTTCCGCTTCTTCACGTAATCCCGGATGTGCCCCTCGCTCAGGTTGTTGTGCAACGGCACCTCCGGCCGCTCCAGCACCAGCAGCAACTTCGCTCGATCCGCCGCCATCCCTTTCAACACCCCGTCGATCGATGGATAGTCGGTCCGTTGGGCCACCAGGTCATCAAACTGCTTTCCCAACGCTTCGCACGCCATCGGATCGGGTGTCTCCCGGTACGCCTTCAAACCCGCGTACAACTCCCAGATCCCCTGCCGGATCTGCTCGATGGCCTGGCGATGCTTCTCGTTGTGCGGCACCAACCGCTCCAGCGGACGCTCGACATGGAGCCAGCACAACGCATGCACCAAAACGTCGAACTGTCCGGCTCCATCGCTCAGGACCGTCAACTCCGGCGACACCCCGTGCGCGATCAAACTCCCCAGCAATGCCCCTTCGGTCGCGATTCGGACATGCCGATCGTTCGGTCACGTCCTGCAAGGCCAGGTAGGCGCTGCCAGGCCGCCTTGTCGGCGAACCATGCCGCACCCGCCGTCAACCGCTCGATCACCGCCTGGGCCAACTTCTGTCTCTGCCAGTAGGCCACGGCAAAGTCGTTGATCGTGTAATCGGTATGGGCACCGCGGAGCACCTCCAGGAAATTCTGGCGGCTCTTGCTGTCGGTGCTCTCGAAGTAGGCAAACAATTCGTTGCCGATGTGGAGTGCAGAAGCCGTTGTGCCCTTGGTGTCTGGCTCCCGTGTCGTCCACCTGCACGTAGGTCGAGACCGCCAACCCGGCGGGCAGGAGTTCGGCCTTCTCCTGGTGAAAGGCGTCTTTCCCTTCGGTCAAGATCCGGCTGAGTTGGCCGGTGGAGATGTCGATGCCCAGTTGGTCCAACTGTTCCCAGAGCAACGGCTGGGTGACGTGCTGATGGTGATACTGATGGATGATGAATGCAGATCAGCGTCGGCCCAAAGTGGCTGTCGGGTCGGACGTCGGCTGGCAGTCCGGCCACCAGGTTTTGGCCGTCGGGGGTCTGCCAGCGTTCGCGGCGATAACGGATCACCTGCGGGCGGATGATGAGATCCTGAACCACGAAGTCTTCGTAACCTTTGAAGACCGATCCGGGTGGCCGGTCGGCCAGCGGGACGACGACCTCGTCGGTAATGGTCAATTGGGCGGTCTTGACCCGCTTGGCTGATCCGGGCCGCTTCTGACCCGGCTCGCGAGGCGGCCGGGGAGGAGTCTCAAGAGGACTGGGCGCGATGATCGGCCGGGTCTTGAGCCCCTTGAGAGCGAAGGATTTCGTCTTCCAGTTCCTGAATGCGGTTCTGCAGATGGCCAATGATATCAAGCAGTTGCCGCACGAGCGGGGTGCATTCAGATTCTGGGATGTCGGGCAGCGGTAGGGACATGGCCAAATTCTACCAACTGCCATGCCATTCTACCCGGAGTTATTGAGAAGTTACTTGCGTCCCTCTGAATGAGGTTCCTGAGGTCCCTCTTCAGAAAGGACACGAGCGTGGCGCAGGCCGTTCTTTCACGATTGACGTCACCGACAGAAGTTCTCCGACCCTAGATTTCGGCGCAACTCATTGAAATTTATGGTCTTGCGCCCATTTTTTCACTTGACAAACCGGGGCGCGATTCTATACTTAACCATAGCTTTGGATAAGGAGTTGCGCCCGCCATGATTCACACGGTCGATCCCCGACAAAACCGCTTGTTCGATCCCTTCGACGGGGTCATCCCCCCTGTGGGGCGAAGAATCCTCGCCAACGGCTGGCAGGGCGTCTTTCGCCACGTCCTTCTCGAAGTCATGCCCGTCCACGAACTCGGACACCACTTCAGCGACGCACTCGGAGCCCCCACCAAGGAACTCTATTCCATGGCGGGGCTCGTCTTCCTCGCCGACTTCTTCGACTGGACACCCCAGGAGGCCATCGAGGCCTATATCTTCCGCTCCGACGTCCAGTATGCCTTGAACCTCGAGCCGGGCGCCGCAGTCTCCACCCGCACCCTCGAACGCTACCAGAAGCTCTTCCGCGACAACGACCTCGCCGCCCGCGTCTTCGAAGACGTCACCTCCCGACTCATCAAGACGCTGGATCTCGACATCTCTCGACAGCGACTCGACTCGACCCACGTCTTCAGCCACATGGCCAGCTTCGGACGCACCAAGCTCATGGCTGTGGCGATCAAGCGGTTCCTCACTCAACTCAAGCGGCACGCCGCCGATGCCTACGACGCGCTGCCCGAGGACCTCCGCAGCCGTTACGCGCCGGCGCAGCGCGGCTCTTCGCCGACGCCCAGGACGCCGCGGCCCGCGCCCGCTGCCGCCAGCAAGCCGCCGAGGACCTCTGCCTCGTCATCGACCGCTTCGCCGACCGGACCGACCTCACGAGCCGATCGACTTATAAAGCTCTGGTCACGATCTTCGGCCAGCAGTGCGAACGCCGCGACGCGAAGGTCGTGGTGAAGGCCCAGACCGGCGGCGACTGCGTGCAAAACCCCTCGGACCCCGACGCCACCTACGACGCCCACAAGGGGCCCGGCTACCAGGTCCAGATCGCCGAGACCTGCGTGCCGGAGAACGAGGTCCAACTGATCACCGCCGCGCTGCCGGAGACCGCTTGCGCCTCCGACGCCCATGCGGTCACGCCGATGCTCGACCGACTGAAGGACGCCGGGCGACTCCCCGACGAACTCCTGGCCGACACGCTCTACACCAGCGACGAGAATGTCGCGGCGGCCGCGGCGCGGGGCGTGGACCTGATCGGCCCGGTCCCGGGCCGCGCGCCGGAGTCGGTACCCGGGGCGTTGACGGTCGACGACTTCGCCCTGGACGAGCGGACCGGCACGGTCGACGCCTGCCCCGCGGGCCACCGGCCGACGTCGTGCTCGCGTGACGCGGAGACGTCGACGACGCGTGTCGAGATGCCCTCCTCGGCCTGCGAAGGCTGCCCGTTCCGAAAGCAGTGTCCGATCGAGCAAACACGTGATGGTCAGTTCACCATGGAATTCAGCGACAAGGAGCATCGGCTGGCGGGGCGACGCGTCGAGGAGGAGACCGACGTGTTCCAGGAGCGTTACGCGGCGCGATCGGGGATCGAGTCGACCAACAGTGGTCTGAAGAACCGGCTGGGATTGGGGAGCCTGAGGGTGCGCGGGATGGGGAGCGTGTCCCGGTTGCTCCTGCAGAAGCTGGCGGGTTGGAACGTGCTGCGGGCGTCGGCGTCGAAGAAATTGAAGGCCTGGGTGGCTTCGCGGGTGGCCGAAACGCTCGGGACCAGCGATTCCGGGCGATCTGAAGGCCCTTTTCGCCGCTTGGGCCCCCTCGGAGGCGGCGTTCGGCGCGAATCCTGGCGCGTCGTGCGGCCTGATCACCATTCCGCGCTCATGCTGGCGGCTTGAGCGTGTTCGGGAGCACAACGACGATTGAGTTCTGTCGGTGACGTCACGGTTGTATTTATACCGGTTCATTGCGCTCCCAAGAAGGCCCCTTGTCCCAAGTGTGGCAAATTGGGCAAACGAAAACGGACATGTACCCGTGACGTACGCACGGTCGCCTTCAAGGCGGTGGCCTACCTGAAGATCACCTACGGCGAGTACACAGCCACAGTGCGAATGCTGCACGACATTCCGAAACACCCCCGAGGGCGTGCTCCCCAAGGCCCATTACGACAACAAGGTCCGGGATCTGGTGTTGGATCGGATCATCAAAGACGGGATGAGCATCGAGCGGATCTTGGAGTCGTTGCGCCGCGAGTTCTTGCTGGAACTGTCCTCGGGGTTCGTCTACAACGTGCTCCGCGATCGGGCCGAAGAACTCGATATGTCCGAACATCGCCGCATGGTTCTGGAACATTTCAGCGGCACCCTCTGTGTGGACGAACTGCACCTGGGCCGCTTCACACTGCTTCTGGCTACTGATCCGCTGAGCGACCTGCCGGTGGCTTTCGCCCTGGTAGCAGCCAACGATCAGCCCCACATGTGGCGGTTTCTCAAGAACCTCAAGAACTGGGGAATCGAGCCGCGTGTCGTGGTCACCGACGGCTCGAATTTATACCCCGCCGTGTTGGCCGAGTTGTGGTCCGACGCGGACCATCAGTTGTGCGTCTTCCACGTGATCAAGGACATCAACAAGCTGATTCTGGATGCCGTGCGGCGGATGAAGAAAGCCATGAGCAGGCGAGGCAAGGGCGGGCGGAAGAAGAAGCGGGGTCGCAAGAGCCGCAAGGCCAAGGCAGCAGCAGCCCGCCGCGGGATGACGGTCAAGGAGAAAGCGTACTTCGTATACAAGCATCGATACCTGATTGTGAAGCGTCGGGAAGACTTCACCGAACAGGAGCGTGACGACCTGAGGCGGATGCTGGAGTACCTGCCCGAGTTGGCGACGCTACGACGGTTCGCCGATCGGGTGTACTGGCTGTTCGACACGCCCAAGGATTTCCACCAGGCGAGTTGCCGCCGGGCTGCGATCATGCGCGATCCGGCATTTCAAGCCGTGCCGGAGTTGATCAAGGCGATGGAGCAACTGGATGAGGAGAGGTTTCCCAAGCTGATGGCGTATCTGAACAACCCAATCAGCCAGCGAGTACGGACCAACAATCACGTGGAGCGGACCAACCGCATGTTTCGCTTCTTGGAGAAGGTACGGTACAAGTGGCGGCGTCGAAAGACGCTGGTCCGGTTGTTGCGAACCGACAACGCATCGCTCAGTTCTGAAGGATAGTTGCTTCCGCTACCTCATCGCCACGACAGAATGGCCGTGGGTACCGCCAGCAATCGCGTCTTTAGGTGACGGTCAGTCGTTCAGTAGCTTGTAGGGCCAGCGTTTCAGTACGCGCCCGTTCAGGTACGCGGTCAGCTGACCGCGTCCCGTGTCCACGACCATCTGCAGGTACAGACCCCGATGCTTCTTGCCCACGCGAAACGATTGGCTCAGCACCGTGACCGTTCCGGCCACACTCACACGGCGGAGGAAGGTCACGCGCCCCGCCGCCAGTGGCAGCCGCCCCGTCGGCACCACGAAGCCCTTGGGCAGCTTCTGCAGCCGCAGGCCGCGGCGGTGCTGCACCGGCGTCTTGCCCCCCAGCCGCGGGTGGACATGCTGGGTGTTGACCGCCTCCTGCAGCCGCGCCAGCTCCCGACGCAGGTCCCCCGGTCGGATGGAACTTCCGCTGAAACAGCGGCTCCTGGAACCAGCCGTTGAAGTTCTCCACGCTGCCGTTGAACTGCGGTTCCCCGACCGGGATGAACACGGGGCTGACGCCGAACCGCAAGCAGAGCCGGATCACCCGCGACAGGGTCCGTGCCGCCGGCCCCCAGCCGGACAGCTCGCGGGCGTTGTCGAACTGGACCTGCGCCGGTCGGCCCAGGTCCTTCCAGCACTCGCCGAGGAACCCGAGGACCTCGTTCATGCGGCGGGAACAGGCCAGGCGCAGGCAGACGGCGCCATCGAAGGCGTCCTTGCCCACCCAGATGTAGTAGCGGTGGCCGCTGCCCTTGAGGTAGATCGGCCCCACGAGATCCACTTCGTGGAGCTGGTTGGAGGCCCGGGCCTGCGGGCCGGGGTATTGCTGGCGCGGCAGCAGCGGGGCGAGGCGGACCCGGGCTGCAGTCAAGCCGTTGCGCTGCAGGACCCGCTCGATGGTGCGTTCGGCTGGGCAGCGGGCGGACGGAAAGGGCCTTGAGTTCGGCGAGGATGGCGTCGGCCCCGATCAGGCTGTAGCGGGTGCCCGGCGTGGCATGCGCTTGAAGTCGCCGACGGATCGAGAGGATGGTGCGCTCCAGTTCGGGCGAGATCCGCTGGGCGACCTGGTGGTTGGCCCGGGTGAGGTCGTAGAGACCCTCGGCACCGGACTACGGTGTAGCGGCGCCACCACTTGTGGAACCAGAACTCGGAGCGGCCCAGAGCCGAGCAGATAAGACTTGACGGAGCGACCGTCTGAGTCGGAGAGTGATGGCACGTTGGCGTGCGGTGAATTCGTCCTTCATGGGTACCTCCGTGTGTGCGGCCGCTGGCGGTTGCCCACGGAGGTAACTCTATTTAGCCGGAGAGGGTATGTGAGCAGTAGTGAAGGAGCAAAGCGCAGACAGGCAGTGCAACCGCCAGATGCCTGAGCGATGCACTGGTGGTTCATGCTGCCCCAAGCTGAGCAATGCGCTGGCGGAAACATATTAGCGATGCGTTGTCGGTTCACAGGTTGTTTTGCTTCAGCCGGAAATGGAGAAACGCCACGTCCGAGTTATAGTACAACTCGGGAGGAGTTTCTCCGATGCGAAAGCCCCGCAAGAACTACACGCCCCCTGAGAAGGTCGCCATCCTCCGGCGACATCTGATCGACCGAGTGCCCGTCTCCGACCTCTGCGACGAGTACCAGCTCTCGCCCACGCTCTTCTACGCCTGGCAGAAGCTGTTCTTCGAGAACGGTGCCTCCGCCTTCGAGCGGAAGAACGGGTCGGCCGAGCAGTCACACCTGCGGACCATCGCCGCGCTGCGGGAGAAGCTCCAGCGCAAGAACGAGGTCGTCGCGGAATTGATGGAGGAACATATCCAACTAAAAAAAGAGCTTGGGGAACTCTGACCAGCGCCTGGGTTCCCCACGACGTCCGCGACGCGATCGTCGATTACGTCGCCCGCTGGTCCGAACGCACGGAGATCCCCATCCAGCGGTTCGTCGCCTGGCTGGGAGTCGCCGCGAGCAAGTTCTACGACTGGCGCGCACCGCTACGGCTTGGCCAACGAGCACAACGCGCTGGTCCCCCGCGATTGGTGGCTCGAGGACTGGGAGAAGAAAGCCATCCTCGACTTCCACGCCGGGCATCCGCTGGAAGGCTACCGGCGGCTCGCCTTCATGATGCTCGACGCCGACGTCGTCGCCGTCAGCCCCTCCAGCGTCTACCGTGTGCTCTGCAACGCCGGATTGATGAAGGCACACAACAGCAAACCGTCACTCAAAGGGAAAGGCTTTCAGCAGCCCTTGCGGCCGCACGAACACTGGCACGTCGACGTCACGTACATCAACATCGCCGGCACGTTCTTCTACCTCTGCAGCCTCCTCGACGGTTGCAGCCGGTTCATCGTCCACTGGGAGATCCGCGAGAGCATGACCGAGGCCGACGTCGAGACGATCATCCAGCGGGCCGCGCGAGCGGTTTCCCGACGCGCGGCCCCGGATCATCTCGGACAACGGGCCGCAGTTCATCGCCAAGGATTTCAAGGAGTTCATCCGGATCTGCGGTATGACTCATGTGAGAACATCGCCATACTATCCGCAGAGCAACGGCAAGATGGAGCGGTGGTACAAGACCCTGAAAGGAGAGTGCATCCGAGTCAAGACGCCCTTGAGCCTGGAGGACGCGCGGCGGATCGTCGCGGAGTTCGTCGCTGCATTACAACGAAGTCCGCTTGCACAGTGCAATCGGCTACGTCACGCCCGCGGACAAGATGGCCGGCCGCGAGCCGGCGATCTTCGCCGAGCGGGATCGCAAGCTGGATGCGGCGCGGGAACGGAGGAGAGCCGCCCGCGCAGGCGAGTCGGGCCGCCGTCTGACCTTGGCCGGACGAGGTCATTGCCTGAGTCGTCTGGCGGCGCTACGATGTCTGATGGCCTGGGCGGAGGATAGGGCTCCGTGGCGACACGACCCGAGCGCCGACCCAGGGACCAAGACCGAAGGGGGGCGGCACGATGCCGCCCTGTCTTTCCCTTCGGGATTGGTACGAAAGCGGCAAATCGAAGCCTTATGATCGTGCGTTCACTACCTTATCTCACGACCCCGGTTTCTCCATTTCACGCTGAACCATTACAACCTTGCCGCTCGTCAGGGGTTCCTCACTCCCCTCCAGGCTCTGCCCCGGGTGCGCGGCGTCGAGCCGCGACTGGATCTGGGCGGCGTAGTCGGGCGGAGAGCTCGAAGCCGAGAAACCGGCGGCTCAGCTTCTTGGCGACGGCCAGCGTCGTGCCGCTGCCGCCGAAGGGGTCGAGCACGATCTCGCCGGGGTTCGAGCACGCGCGGATGATCCGGCCCAGGAGCTGCTCGGGCATCTGGCAGCCGTGCCAGCCGGCGCGCTCCTTGAAGGTGCCGCAGACGCGGGGAAAGTACCAGGTGTCGCTCTCGGGCGCGAAGCCGTCGGGGACGTCCTGCGGGCGGAGGATCCAGGTGTCGTCGGGCAGCCGGCCCTTGGGGTTGGCCCGGCGTGTCGAAGTAGACCAGTTGCCGCGCCGAGGGGACGCGGATCGCCTCGGTCGTTGAAAGTGAAGCGCTTCGGGTCCTTCACGAAGTAAAACAGGTGGGCGTGACTGCGGCTGAACTTCTTCTTGCAGTTGACGCCGAACGTGTAGTACCAGATCACCCAGCTCCGCAGCGAGAGCCGCAGCTCGCGATGGAAGATCACCTTCAGCTCGGCGGCGTACTCGTCGCCGATCGCCAGCCAGAACGTGCCGTCCGGCTTGAGCACCCGCACGACCTCGCGGCCCAGCGCCGGTCCAGTCGAGGTACTGGTCGGCTTCGCGACGGTCGTCGTAGATGTCGTAGTCGTAGCCGATGTTGAACGGCGGGTCGGCGAAAACCAGGTCGATCGACTCGCCGACGCCACATGCGGGAACAGTTCCAGGCAGTCTCCCTGGTGAAGCGGTCGAGCGCAAGCCGGCGATCGCCGGTCATGTTGCGGTCACTCGCTCACTCTCGGGCGGGGTCGGCGGGCGGGTTGGCGGCCGCGGCTCGCCCGACCTGTGGCCGTGGCTGGTGCCGTCGTTCGCTCGTCGATGCGGTACTCGGAGAGCTTCTTGTGCAGGGTGTTGCGGTTGATGCCCAGCCGCGCGGCGGCCTTGATCTGCACGCGGTCGCAGGCTGGAGCACCTGCTGGATCAGCTCGCGCTCGACCTGGCCGACGATCCGGTCGTGCAGGTCGTTGGCGGCCGGGCCGGCGGCGCGGATGCCCTGGCGGACCAGCTCGGTGGTCAGCGCGCCGAAGTCGCCGCCGCGCGATGCGGATCGGCCGGGGCGGCGACTCGCCGCGCAGTTGCGGCGGCAGGTGCTCGACGGTCAGTTCGGGGCCGTTGCCCAGGATCACCGCCCGCTCGACGTAGTTCTGCAGCTCGCGGACGTTGCCCGGCCAGTCGTGCTCGCGCAGAGCCGCATCGCCTCGGGGTGGACCCGGCGCACCTCGCGGCGGTTCTGCTCGGCGTAGCGCTTGAGGAAGAACTCGACCAGCGGCGCGATGTCCTCGCGGCGCTCGCGCAGCGGGGGCAGGTAGATCGGCACGACGTTGAGCCGGTAGTACAGGTCCTCGCGAAACCGGCCGGCCTCGATCTCGTCGAGCAGGTCGCGGTTGGTCGCCGCGATGATCCGGGTGTCGACCTTCTTGGTGTTGTTGTCGCCGACCCGCTCGAACTCTCCCTCCTGCAGGACGCGGAGCAGCTTGACCTGGAGCTTGGGCGAGGTGCTGTTGATCTCGTCGAGGAAGATGCTGCCGGTGTGAGCGGCCTCGAACCGGCCGGTCCGGTTGTCGACGGCGCCGGTGAACGACCCCTTGACGTGGCCGAACAGCTCGCTTTCCAGCAGGCTCTCGGTCAGGGCGCCGCAGTTGACGCGGATGTAAGGGCCGGTGTAGCGCGGGCTGAGGTCGTGGATGGCGCGGGCGATCAGCTCCTTGCCGGTGCCGGTCTCGCCGACGATCAGCACGCAGGCGCGCGACGGGGCGACCTGCTGCGTGGTCCGGAAGACCTCGACCATGGCCGGGCCACCGCCGATGATCCCCGGCAAGGTGAGGTCATCCCCCGGCCGGGGCGAACCGTAATCGTTGGGAATGGCCATCTTCGCACGTCCTTCCCGAGGGCCTTCGGCGTCGGCCGGTCGCGCCCTCCTCGGTCCATCCAACCGATTCCTAAGGTCGTCAGGCTGAGGCGGAGCAGTCAGTCGTCAGGCAGTCAGTCGGAAGAAAGGTCGTCCCTTCCTCATTTCCATGGGGACTGCCGACACGCCGAGAGACGCTCCGAAGCTTGTGTGCTCGTGGCGACTGGGTACCGGTGACTTCAAGGTTGCGCATCCGCCGGAGGCGGGGGGGCCAAGGTCGGCTGCGACGAAGCGGGGGGAGCCGCTGAGGTGCCGGAGCGTTGGAGCCGAAGCCCGACCAGGGCCGGCTTGGGGCGAAGCGCGCCGACGACCGCCGCCAGGGCCATCCGCAATGTGGGGTCGGCTTCCTGGTCGAAGGCCGCCAGCAGCCGCGTCTCCTGGTCGGCCGTGACGAGTGAGCCGAACCGCTGGAGGCTCCGCGCGAGTTGCGTCGCGGCGCCGAGGCGGAGCGGCGCCGGCGGGGTTGGGTCGAGCAGCACGTCGGCCAGGCCCTGCTGCGCCTCGGCGGCGGGCACGTCGCCCAGTGCGGTCACGGCGACCGGACCGGTCGGCGAGTTCAGGGCGACCGTCAGCACCGGCTCGGCGCGTTCAAGACCCTCCGCGATCGGGTCGCTCGGCCGAGACGCCAGCACCGCCAGCAGCGCAGCCGACTCGCGAGCGGAACTCGCACGCTCCACGTCCGACAACTCCGACGGCCGGCCACCGATCTGCCGTTCCAGCAGTGCCGCGCTGGTCGGCGTGACCACATAACGGATCCCTGAATACCGCGTCATCAAGTCGTTCAGAGCGATGTCGATGCTCTGCGGCCCGACGAGGAAAATCGGGATTCCCGCCGTCCGGGCGTCGGCCCGCAGGTTGGAGATCGTGTCGATCAGCCGCCAGTCGCCGACGACGAAGTGCGGGTCCACGAGGATCAGCTCGACGTCGGCCGACTCCGACGCGACGCGGAAGCCCTGGTCGCCGGTTGGGGCGAGCACGGGTTCGTAGCCGAGCGCCTTGAGATAACCGACGAGCTGACCGCCCCGGGCGGTGTTGCCGTCGATGACGACGGCCCTCGGCGGCAGCCTGGTTGCCCACGAACCGGGCGAGGACCGGGACGACCCGGCTCGATCCGGCGAACGGGCGGCGCGGCTCCAGCGTCACCAGTGCCCGAGCGGCGGCAAGCTGGACTCGGCGGTTCGGGACCGAGAGCGCCTCGACCAGCGGATGGACTCGGCGGTCGGCGCCAGAGCGTCGCGGTCGGTCACCGCCCCCAGCGCCGTCGCGGCCACGGCCGCCAGGTCGTACTTGCGGTCGGCGATCGCCGTGCGGAGCACCTCGTCAAGCACGTCCGATCCGGCCGCCAGCGCGGCGGAGAAAGTGTCGGTGGGGTCTCCCGACGGGAACACGACGAAACCGGACCGTTCCACGGCCTTCTCCAGCGCCAGGCTCAGCAGCATGACTTGCGCCGGCTTGCCTGACGGGTCGAGCTGCGAGCGCCTCGCGCGCCAGCCGGAGCCCGAAGAACGCCTCCGCTTCGCTCCGTGAGACCTGGATCGGGACGGGCGCCTTCCGGGCCTCGTCCCAGGTCCAGACCACTACCGGGTCACTCGGGAACTGGACGGCGTGCCGGTGGTACTTCCGCGCCTCAGCGGTCAGGAGGAGAACGGGAGACCGGGGCTGCGACTCGAACGGCGGGCCCGTCAGCGCGCTCGATCCCGGCGCGGGCGGCCGCGCCGACAGCCGACGTCGCCGGGTTCCGCGCGGCGAGGTACGTCAGGTGGGGGACGGCCCTCGGGTCGCCGATCCGGCCCAGAGCGTCGGCCGCGTCGGCCACCAGCCGCGCGTCGCCGCTGTCAAGAGTCGCGATCAGCGGCGGGACCGCCGACCGGTCGAGCCGTCCGATGTTCCGGACGAGCATGGCCCGATCGCCCGCGCTCAGGACGGGCCGGTCCGAGCGCCTGGACCAAGAACGGCACGGCGTACGGGCCTGATTCCCGGAGCCGCTCGACGGCATAATCCTGCTCCTCGGTCGATCTTCGTCAGCGCGGCGATGAACCGCTTAATCCGGTCGGCCCGTGTCGCGTTGCGCTGCGTTGCGGCGCCGAGCATCGCCACCAGAGCTCGGCGCCTGGGCCCGCGTCTCGGGGTAGTCGTCGAGTCGGAGGATCGACCCGACCCCGTAACGGTCGCGGATCTGGAGCAGCGTGGCGTCATCGAGCCTGGCTCTTGAGGAACCGGTCGAGGAACGGGACCGCCTGCTTGACCTGGCCGGTCCGGACGAGGTAATCGACCGCATCCCAGAGTTCCAGCGGGGTCTCCGGCGCCTTGGCGAAGACCTCGGGGCCGGGCGCCGCTGGCCCCACGCGGTCATGCCGAAGCAGATCGCGGCGAGCATCATCACGCAAGCAACCACGCACGTCATGGCCGAGCGGTCGCGAGTAAGTGGGGTCCGACGCATGGGCTCAGGTCCGCTTTGATCGGGGTCTCTGGTCTCAGGAAGAAGAAGGGACGACGACCGGCGCGAATCCTCAGAATTTAAAAATTTCTATTTTTGATTTCATGTTTGAAGTTCAAAATTTGAGAGCGGATCTGAAATTTTGAATCAGGAGTCCAGGCACTCTTGAACGACGAGGTCCTCGTACGTCTCACGCCGGCGGACCAGACGGGCATCCGACCCATCGACGAGGATTTCCGGCGCGCGGGGCGCGTGTTGTAGTTGGAGGCCATGACCATGCCGTAGGCGCCGGCCGAGAACATGGCGAGCAGGTCGCCGCGATCGAGTCGGGGCAAGGGGCGGTCCTTGGCCAGGAAGTCGCCGCTCTCGCAGACCGGGCCGACGACGTCCCAGGGCTCGGTCCCCGCGATCGCGGCCTCGAAGTCGTCGGGGGGAGCGGGCAGTCCGGCGGGCACCACGACCGGCCAGATCCGGTGGAACGACTCGTACAGAGCCGGCCGGATCAGGTCGTTCATCGCGGCGTCCTGGATCAGGAACCGCTTCTCCCCCGACTGCTTGGTATATAACACACGGCTGACCAGGATGCCGGCGTTGCCGGCGATCACCCGCCCCGGCTCCATCGCCAGCCGGCAGCCGGCCGCCTTCACCCCGGCAAGATCGCCCGCGGCGAACTCCTCGATCGGCCTGCGCCTCGCTCCCCTGTAGTCGATCCCGAAACCCCCGCCCATGTTGTACCACGCGATCGGATGACCCATCTTGCGCAATCTGCGCGATCATCTCAACCCCCTTGGCCACCGCCCTGCCATAGGGCTCGGTGGTCGTGATCTGCGAGCCGATGTGCATGTGCATGCCGATCATCGCGACGCTCGGGAGCCGGGTCACCGCCTCGGCCAGCCGGAGCGAGCGCTCGATGTCCATGCCGAACTTCGATTCCTTCTTGCCGGTCGAGATGTAGCGGTGGGTCTTGGGATCGACGTCGGGGTTGACCCGCAAGGCGATGGGCCGCGACGCGGCCCTCGCCTTGGGCGACGCGGGCGATCGCGTCGAGCTCGGCCTCGCTCTCGACGTTGAACATCAGGACGCCCGCCTCCAGCCCCGCCCCGATCTCCTCGTCGGTCTTGCCCACCCCGGCGAAGACCGTCTTGCCCGGGTCGCCCCCGGCCCGTCGTACGCGGTACAGCTCGCCCCCCGAGACGACGTCGAACCCGCTGCCGTGCTCGGCCAGCACCTTGAGCATGCCCAGGTTCGAGTTCGCCTTGACCGAGTAGCAGACCAGCGGATCGACCTCGGCGAAGGCCGTCTGGAGGGCCTTCAACTGGTCCAGGAACGTCGCCTGGCTGTACACGTAAAGCGGCGTGCCGAACCGCTCGGCCAGCTCGGCGACCGGGATCTCTTCGCAGTACAGTTGGCCGTCGCGGTAGTGGAAGTGTTCCATGGAATGACCTTGCCGGGTTTGTTGGCTGGTAAAGACTCGTGAATGAAAAGAAGCCCCATCGGGGCATTATGTGAAAAATATTAAAGTATGTCAAACTACGTTTCTACATCGCCTGGCACGGAGGGGTGGCTAGGGCAAAGCGGGGTGTGCCCGGCCACCCGTTGCTTACTTCTTACCCAGTGATGTCCAATCTTTCTTTCCAGGAACTTAGCTGTTTCTCGACCTCGCCAGGCGCGGTCGAGCCATACGAACGGAACGCCTTGACGGCGTTGGCGACCCCCAGCACGTCCTGCACGCCCGGCCCGAGGCCGGGATGGGCCTTGCTGAATTCCGGATCGGGCAGGTCGAGCCAGGCGGCGTCAGCCCCGCTGCTCGCAGAGGCCGACCAGACGGCCGATGACCTCGTGCGCGGTCCGCTGGGGGACGCCCTGCTGGATCAGGAATTCCATCAGGGTCGTGGCGTCGAGGAAGCCCTCGTCCAGCCGCTCGGCGATCCGGTCGGCGCGGAGTCGCGCCCCTCGACGACGACGGCGGCCAGCTCCAGGCACGCCTCGACCGTGTCGAAGGCGTCGAAGAGCGGCTCCTTGTCCTCCTGGAGGTCGCGGTTGTAGGCCAGCGGCAATCCCTTGACCAGGACGAGGAGCGTGTTCAGGCGCCGATGACGCGGGCGGTTCGGCCGCGGATCAGTTCCAGGACGTCGGGGTTCTTCTTCTGCGGCATGATGCTGCTGCCGGTGCAGATGGCGTCGGGCAGGGCCAGGAAGCCGAACTCCTGGGTGCTCCAGAGGATCCACTCCTCGGCCCAGCCCGAGAGGTGCTCGGCGATCACGGCCAGGACGAAGACCGCCTCGAGCGCGAAGTCGCGGTCGCTCGAGACGTCGAGGCTGTTGGCCGCCACGCCATCGAAGCCGAGCGCCCTGGCGACTTGGCCGCGGTCGATCGGCAGGCGTCGTGCCGGCCAGCGCGGCCGCCCCCAAGGGCAAGACGTTCAGGCGCTTGCGGCAATCGGCGAGCGCGGCTGCGGTCGCGGGCCAGCTTCTCGACGTAGGCCAGGAAGTAGTGCGCGGCCAGCACCGGCTGGGCGCGCTGGAGATGCGTGTAGCCGGGCAAGATCACGTCGCGGTGCCGCTCGGCGGCCGAGACGAGGGCGCGCTGCAGGGCGAGCAGCCGCGCGTCGATCCGGTCCAGAGCGTCGCGGGCCCAGAGCTTGACGTCGGTGACGACCTGATCGTTGCGGCTCCGCGCCGTGTGCAGCTTCCGGCCGACGTCACCGAGCCGCTCGATCAGTGCGGCTTCGATGTGCATGTGGATGTCTTCGCGTTCCAGGACGAACGTGAAGCGGCCCGCCTCGATTTCCGCCTGAATCTCCGACAATCCTCGCACAATTCTGCTGGCATTCGTCGGGAGTGATCAAACCGACATGAGCGAGCATCTCGGCGTGCGCGATCGAGGCCCGGATGTCGTGCTCGAAGAGCCGACGGTCAAAGGAGATCGACTCGGTGAACTGTTCCACGCGACGGTCTGTCTGCCGCCGAACCGCCCGCCCCAGGCTTTCTTAGACACCCCTCATCGCTCCTTAAAGAAATTGCTGTGCATAAAGTTGCGGCACAACAACGACTAATTTTAGGCAGCGATGATTCCCCTGTCAACCATCCGCTGATCACCCTGTGTGTTCGCGCGGGAAAACGGAAGGACTCACTACGAAGTCACATAAGAGTGCCAAGCCGATTGCTGCGAAAACACATGCTAAGCTTTAAGTTGTGTTACTGAGGGGCGTCAAGAATACCTGGTTTTCTTTGAGACTGGAGCAGCGTTACCGCCCGGTAACGCTGCTCCAGTCTGTCTCCAAGAACAAGGTTTGCCGAGGCATGCTTGTGGCATCACGATTGCAGGGAGAGAATTCCGGTGCGGAGGGCGTGCGAGGAGTCGGGGAGATCAGTGTCACGAGCGACGGAGGGCCTCATGAGGCGAACATCTTTGGCGATCCTGGGGGTGGGCTGGTTCCTGTGGGTGGCCCCGATGGAGCACGGTCAGGCATCCGTGCCGCCACCAAAGTCCGATCTGAACAACTTGACACACCGAATGGCCGAGCTTGTGCGGCACCTCGGCGAGGACATCACATCGGACCTGGGACAGACTCCCCAGGGGCGGCACCTGATCCAGGACACCCAAGAACTGGCCGAGGCGGTCGATGAGTTCCACGAAACCCTGCACAACAACCCGGACCAATATCAGGTCCGCCAGGCGTATTCTGGCATTGATAACACCTGGCATCATTTGCAGGCGCAACTGGGCCAACCCGGTTTCAACACACCCGCCGTGGCTCGCGCTGCGTTTCGTGTCGGTCAGATCGACGCCCAGATCCACCAGGCGCTGGGCCTGAACTCCCTCCCGCCGAATTACTACGGGACCGGCCCGGTGCCCACCGGCATGACCGAGACGCAACGCCTGGCGCAGCGCGCTGGTGGACCGCGCCGAGGCGCTGGCGGCGATCATTCGCGCCGACATGGTCGGCGGCGGCGGCGGGCGGCTGCTCCAGGACACGGTGAACCTGGCGCAAGCGGCCGACGCCTTCCACGACGGGATCGACCTGAATGCCGCCTCTGGGGTCGCGGAGAACAGCTTCGCGGAGGTCGCCGCGTCGTCCGACCGCCTGGAGCAGGACCTCGCCGCGATCCCGCCGACCCCCCGCGTCCAGGCCGCCTGGCAGGGATACCAAGCCGTCGAAGTCCTGCTCCGCCAGAATCTCGGGCTCCCCAACGCGCCCCAGGATCTGACCAACAGCGCGATCCCGCTCAGCGGCCCCTCGCCGGTCGTGGCGCTGGCCGATCAACTCGTCAACCAGGTCAACGCATTCCTTCTGGTGTTCGGCCAGACCGCCGGAGCGGTCCCCGAAGGAGGGCTCTTCCTGGCCAACGCTCAGCGGTTGCAAGCCGCCGCCGCCAACTTCCGCCAGGACGCCGCGCAAGGGCTTAGCCCCGGCCAGCTCGCCTTCGAGTTCCGTGACGTCGACGCCCTCTGGCAGCGCCTGGCGCGGCGGACCAACCGGATCGCCCGCGGCCGGACCGGGCCAAATATCCAACAAGTCGGCCTCATGGGTCAGACCATCGCCCAGATCCACCAGCTCCTGGGCATCCCCGGCTACGCGCCGATCGTCGGACCGTTCACCAGGCCCTGACGACCCCGCGCAAATGGCGGGCGGATGACAGATGGCTCGCCACCTGCCATCCCCTGCAAGATTCGCGGGTCATCGACAGCGGTCAACCACCCGGCTCAATCGATACAAGCGCTTGATGCGCACTGTACCTCGAGTAACTGCTTCATCTCCAGACGCTGGAGTGCCCCGGCCAGCCGCGCGGTGGCCGAACCCGAGCGCAATCCGGTGCAAAGATCGATGAACGAGTACGGGTCCCAGAGGCCACCCGGGATGAGCCGGGCGGTCAAGCGGACGTCGCCGTGCGTCTTCAGGAGCGGGGTCGCGGCCACCGCCAGCGGGCCGAAGATCGCGTGCCGGCCGACCCGATGGAACCAGTAGGATGCATTGCCGGGGTCGGGCTCGCGCCGATGCGCGATTCCGTGCCAGTAGGCCGACACCGACCGCTCGCCCAGATCGCCGGCCTGTTGCGCAGCCTCGTGGCTCGCGTCCCAGAAGTCGTGGATCTGCCACAATCCCGCCGCCAGCGCCAGCCGCGACGACCGCGAGGCTCTGGGCAGCACCTCCGACCACGCCCCTTCCGAGAGCACTGGGGCCAGCCAGGGGCGGCGCGGCACGGACTGGACCAGCGGGGGACCGGTCGCGTCCTCCTCGCCCAGCGCCGCATGCCCGAGCGCGACGATCAGGTCGGCCGCGCCCAGCGCCAGCGATGCGCCGAGCCGGGCCAGCGACGTGCCCGATTCCAGACGACCCAGGATCTCACCCAGCGGGGTCCCTCCCGCACCGACCACGGGCTCTCCCTCCCGCACCTGAACTCGGCCCCAGATGTTGCTCATCGCTTGGCCTCGTCGTACTCCCAAGAATTTCAAAGTCGCGCTATCTAGTTTCAAACTTCAAGTCACCGATCGTCCAATGAAACGCAAGCTCTCCCCGGAAAGCCCATCAGAGGAACCTGAGAACGATCCGCGCGATGTCCTGGTAGAAGACGAAGACGATCAGGCAGAGCAAGAGGCTCATTCCCAGCATCATCCCGGCGCTCAGGGCCGATTCGGGCAGCGGGCGTCCCCGGATCTTCTCGGCGAACAGGTAGACCATCTGGCCCCCATCGAGGGGAGGGATCGGCAAGAAGTTGAGCACCGCCAGGTTGATGCTCAGTGTCCCGAAGAAGCGGATCAGATCGCTCAGTCCCGCGCCGGCGGAGGCGTAGGCGATCTCGGCGATTCCGATCGGGCCGGCAAGGCCCTTGGGGCTCACTCGGCCCTGCACGAGGCTCCAGATCGTGGCGTAGATGCTCAAGACATTATCGATCGTCTCGTGGAACCCGCCCGGAGCGCGTCGGGCAGGCTCTGGGGCGGCAGGTTGCGGACCAGGTCACGGAGCTGGACACCTCGGAACGGGTGGAACCAACTCGGGTCGGGCTCGGGGGTGATCGTGATCGGCTCCTCGGCATTGTTGACGGTCAATCGGACCGCCTGCCTCGGCAATTTCTGGAGCACCGCGAAGACCCGGGGCCAGTCGGGCAGCTCGTCGGTGAAGTTGAAGACGTCGGTCTTGATGGTTGGCTTGCCGGTGGCCGTGCGGGTGAGGCCCAGCGCGTTGATCATGTCGCCGACCTTGAGGCCCGCCTTGGCCGCGGGGGAGTCGGGAACGATCTTCTTAATCCTGGTGCGGACCGGGAAGGCCAAGCCCAGGCCGGGGACCTTAAGAGGCTCACCTGGGAAGAAGACGTCGGTCCAGGGCTGAGCCGCATCGGGGATGACGGTCAGGGTCACGGTATCGAAGCTCTTGTCGGGCTTGTGCCTCTGAACCTCGAACGTCATGGGCTGGCCCGCCTGATCAAGGCAGAGGCTGGGGAGCCGCATCGGGTCGAAGTCCTGCCCGTTCACCCGGACGATCAGGTCACCCAGGCGGAAGCCGGCCTTCTCGGCCTTTGACTTTTTTTGGATCGCGGAGATGGGCTCGCTCGTCAGGTGGCAGCCGAAATCGACGAAGTGGTTGGGCGGGAGGGTGACGGTGACCTGACGCCTGGTCGGGTGCTTGCCCTCCGCCGACCTCCCGCCGCTCGGTGCGTTCGACGACGTGGATGAGGGGACGGTCGCGGTACTGGGCGAGCAGCCGGTGATAATCCAGGACATCGCCGAGGGACGGGGGCTCCGCCCCCTCGGGGCCGGCCGCGACCAGCGTGTCGCCGGACTTGAGGTTGACCTCCTTGGGCGGGTTGACGGTTCCAGGGGGGGCGAGGTAGGGTGGGATGCCCAACTCCAAGCTCTCACTGGGCACGATCCCGATGGTGGGCATCTCGGCGGTCCGTTCGCGACGCGGGACGAGGCTGACGGGGATGAGACTCTCGTGGCCGGGGCGCTTCAGGTCGAGGTGGATCACCTGGTCCTTGCCGCTGAGCGCCGCTCTCAACTTGAGGTTTAGGAACGTGATGTCGCGACGACCATCGACGGCGACGACCTCGTCGCCAGGCAGGAGGCCCGCCTCGTAGGCGGGCGAACCGGCCATCACGCCGCCGACCTTGGCGGGCGTCTCCTTCACGCCCTGGGTGAATGGGAAGGTAAAGCAAGCCAGACCGAGCAGCAGGTTCATCACGACCCCGGCCGAGATGATGGTCATCCGCGCCCAGACGGACTGATTGGGGTAGGCGCGGGGATCGGTCGACCGGTTCTCCCCCTCCTCCCCCTCGCCGAGCATCTTGACGAATCCGCCGAGCGGGACCGCCGCCAGGACGTATTCGGTGTCCCCCCACCGGAACCCGAACAGGGCGGGGCCGAAGCCGATCGAGAACTTTTCGACCTTCACCCCGTTCCACTTGGCCAAGAGGAAGTGACCGAGTTCGTGCAGGAAGATGACGAATCCGAGGCCCACGATCACTTTCAGGATATTCACGATCACAGTCAGGGTCGCCAACGTCCTACCTCCTGCCGGGCCCACGCATCGACCTTCCAGAGGTCGTCGAGGGTGGGCCGAGAATCGAACGGGTGATGGTCGAGCGCCGCGCGGCACGCCCGAGGGATGTCGAGGAAGCCGATCGCGCCGTCGAGGAACCGGGCGACCGCCGCCTCATTCGCGGCGTTCAGCGCCGCGCCGGCCGTCCCGCCGCAGCGCATCACCTCGAACCCCAGGTCGAGGCCCGGGAACGTCTCGCGGTCGGGGGGCTCGAAGGTCAAGCCGAACGCCCGCGACAGGTCGAGCCGCGGGCAGGCGCCGGCGACCCGGTCGGGATAGGTTAACGCGTACTGGATCGGCAGCCGCATGTCGGGCGGCGACAACTGCGCCACCACGCTGCCGTCGACGAACTCGACCATGGAGTGGACGACACTCTCGGGATGGACAACGACCTCGATCTGGTCGGGCTCCAGGCCGAACAGCCAGCGGGCCTCGATGACCTCCAGCGCCTTGTTCATCAGCGTGGCCGAGTCGATCGAGATCTTCGGCCCCATCCGCCAGGTCGGATGCTGCAGCGCCGCGGCGGGGGAGACGTCCTTCAGGTCGCGCCGGGACCGGCCCCGGAACGGGCCACCAGAGGAGGTCAGGACCACGCGGCGGACCTCCCGGGCCGTCCCCGACCGCAGCGCCTGGAAAATGGCCGAGTGCTCGCTATCGACCGGCAGGATCGTGCCGCCCCGGCGCCGCGCCAGGTCCATCACCAGCGGGCCGGCGACCACCAGTGTTTCCTTGTTGGCCAGCGCCACGATCTTGCCCGCCTCCAGCGCCGCCCAGGTCCCGCGCAAGCCGGCCGCCCCGACGATCGCGCTGAGGACGCGATCGGTCTCGGGGTCCTGGACCATCCTGACCAGCCCATCGGTCCCCGCCAGCACCTCGACTCCCGTCCCGCGCAACTGGCCATTGAGGAAATCCGCCGCGTCGGGGGCGGTGAAGGTGATGTAGCGCGGCCGGAACGTCCTGGCCTGCTCGATCAGCGACTCTCCGCTCGAATGGGCGCTCAGGCCCCGCGCCCGGAGCCGGGACCCACCGTCGTCCGCGATCACGCGGAGCGCACTCCGACCGACGGAACCGGTCGAGCCCAGGACGACGACGTTGGTGAACGGAACGCCCGGCGGCATCGGCGTGTTCGGCTCCTCGCCTCGACGGCTTTCATCCCGAAACAGGCAAGCCGGGACCGCACCCAGGCCAAGGCCGCGGAATCGGCGCCCCCTCCTTGCCTTGCCTGGCCGGTAGGCCGGGTCGTGTTACCAAAATCTCAGACTACGCGTCCCGGAAAGTTCGTGCCCACCGCCGAGGGCGGCGCTGCTCCCTCGGGAATGGCTCGCTCTCCCCTGCAGGCACCCTCGAGGGAGGCCCGCCGCCCCCGGCGGGCACAAACGTCCCGGGATGCGTATCACTATAGAAATTCCCGTGTCCGGCGACAAGCCGGGCCGGATCTCGGTCGACCCACGGGCAGGGAATCCACAGTGAAATCATGCGACGGTCAAGTTCCGATTTACGGTCGGGGTGGTGCGGGAGGATGCCATTCCGGTCATGTACTCGTCCCCGATCTGCGCACGGAGTTCTGGACGCAAAGGTGACGGACTGTTGAAATCATAAAGTTAAATCGGGAATTCAGGGC
The DNA here is from genome assembly GCA_963803395.1 of uncultured Planctomycetaceae bacterium. Taxonomy (GTDB): domain Bacteria; phylum Planctomycetota; class Planctomycetia; order Isosphaerales; family Isosphaeraceae; genus JAFANO01. The sequence goes on along the minus strand of CAWDND010000112.1, from coordinate 94,836 downwards.
GAGGAGGCGAACATGCCAGGCTCCCGCTCCTGGCCTCGTGTGCCATTGATCACGCGGGTGCTCCTGCTCGCGATCCTGGGAGCGTTGGGATTGACCATCCGCGTCGTCGAGGCGACGTGGCGGCGGGGGCAGGCTTGCCTGGAACCGTCCGCGCTCCATGAAAACATCGGGCCGTTCTCTCGGGTGATCGCCCAGAGGTCCGCCGGATCGCCGCGCGAGGCCGAGCGTTGGGCGCGTCGGGCCGCCTACACTTGCACTTGCACTTGAAACGCAAGTACGAGCGCGCCGCATTCCGGTCCTGGGAGTTCGTTCCGCTCGATCCGCCCGACCCGCGTTGCGCTTCGACGTCACCGAAGATCGAGGGCTCGGATCACGTCGGCCCCTCGATCCTTCCCCTGTCCGGAGTCATCCATGGTCTTCCGACAATCGACCCTCGCCGGCTTCACCCTGTTGCTGATGGGGTGCTCGCAGGCGTCCCCGGAGCCGATCGTCGCGCCGGTGCCCGGCGAGCGGCCCAAGATCGCCGCGCCGGCGTTGTCCAATGACGGGCGTTCGCCCAAGGCGTTGGCCCTGGGTTCGGCCCCCGCCAATCCCACCAAGGCCGGCAAGTTGGTCAAGCGGGCCGTCAACACCGCCCAAGGCGGCGACATACCCGGGGCGATCGCGCTACTCGAGGAGGCTGTCGCGCTCGAACCCGGCAATCGGGTGGCGCTCTATTTCCTGGCGGCGCTGACGCAGGAGCGGGCCCACGAGTTCGAGCGCCCCAGAATTCCCCTCTTCTCCTCAGGTCGGCCGAGGCCATCCGCCGGCTCCACGCCGGGAATTCCGACCTCCACGACGACGAAGCCCTTCTCCTGCGCATGGCGCTTTACAACGAAGCTTGCACCTATGCCGTCGAGGGGAAGCTCGACAAGGCAATGGATGCGCTCTCGGACGCCGTCGCCGCGGGCTTCCTGAGGAGCGAGGAGATCCGGTCGGACCACGAGCTCGACCCGTTGCGCCCGTGGCCCAAATTCCAGGATCTGGAGAAGACGATCGCGCGGAAGGTTCGGGCGAACGCCAGCGAGGGCGCTCGGAAGCGGCTCGCCGAGCGTCCCTCCTTCGCGTTCGACTTCGAGCTGCCCAGCCTCGACGGCAAGAAGGTCGCGATTGCCAATTTCAAGGGCAGGGTCACGATCGTCGACCTCTGGGGCACCTGGTGTCCCCCCTGCCGTCGCGCGATCCCCCACCTGATCGACCTGTATAAGAAGTATCATGACCAGGGGTTGGAGATCGTCGGCATCAACTACGAGCACGGACTGAATGACGACGTGAAGGACGTCATCCAGCGGTTCGTCCAGGAGAACAACATTCCCTACCCCTGCCTGATCGGCGATGCGAAGACGCAGAATCAGGTCCCCAACTTCCAGGGCTTCCCGACCACGCTCTACCTCGACCGCTCCGGGACGGTCCGCGCCAAGATCGAGGGCTTCGACCCTGAGATGGCCCTGGAGATGGACGAGATCGTCACGTCGCTGCTCGCGGAGAAGCTGTCCGAGAAGCGCAAGTAGCCTCAGAGCCCATCCCGGTAGGGTATGTGAGGTGTTGATCGTCCGGGGCCGACTGCCCCTGATTCCGTAGCCTGACCAAGGTGGCGGTAACGGTTGGCGATTGTTCGACCCTTACACCTCAGTTCGAGTTTCGCACTTTTTGCAGCGATGAGATTCGCGAACGATTATCGGAATCCTCCCGGATGCGGCCGCCGCTTTCGCGCGTCTCTCCCGGGAGCGTGTTCGTGAGCGGTACTCCGGGTCCAGGGCGACGTGGTCCCAGTCGTCCTCCTTGTGGTCGTCGACCGGGTCGGAGCGGTCGCAGTGGGCTTCCTTCTTGCCGACGAAGGCCCCCTTCTCGTCGAAATGGACCTCTCGGGTGTTCGGGGGAAAACGCCACGAGTTCATCGTGGACTTGTCGGGCGTGCTCGCCGGCCGACCGGCTGTAACGGCCCACGGTATTGCAGTTCACTTTGTAGAGCCGCCCGGTCTGGCGGACGCCGCACCCCTCGGCGATGTGCTCCAGGACCGATTCGACCTTCTCGGGGGCATCTTGGCCCCGGATAGAACCGTCCCCTCGCGCTCGGAGAACCGAGCCTGACAGGTCCGGCAACGGAGCATGCGGCGGGACTTGCCGGGGCAGTAGCGACTGGTCACGGACAGATTTACGCCCCTCGTTTACCGTGGTCGGGGCACTCGGAATTCAGGCAACAGGAGCGTGAGAGGTCGTCCATAATGCGGCCCCGAACGGAGTATCTTCAAGAAGGAACGCGGCTTCTGTCCTCCCCAAGAGATACCTGATGGGACCACCAGCCTGCAACAGTGTTGGGCCACAAGGGAAAGCTGGCCAACTCATGATTTTTTTGTGATAGAGTAATCAGTAATCCTCACGTCCTGACCGACGCTTTGTCTGGCGTCCGTTCTCTCCCGAACAGGCCGTCCCTCGGGCAGCCGGGGGACAAGGTTGAGGCACGATGAGTGAGCACGACAAGCCATCGAATCTGCCCACGATCCTGGTCGTGATCTTGGCCCTGTTCGGCCTGGCGACGATCCCCCAGAGGGGCTCAGAAGGAGGGGTTTTTCGGGATCGCTGTCGGGGGTTGTCCCGCGGATGGCTTGATTTCGGCTCGGAGTTTCAACCAGGGTTCCGGTTTCCATCGAGGTTCTGGTAACGAATGACCCGCGATCAGAAGCGCCAGCAACACAGAAAGCCCTTGGCGGAAGACGCTGACCAGCCGCTCCTTCGTCCCCGAGGCGCGGAGCCGTGGCACAGGTGGCTCCGACCCCGGCTGCTGGGACTGGCGGCGCGACCGCTCGTCCCGGCGAGGGCGGCACGGCGAGTTCCCGGCGGTGCCGGCCTTGCCGGCGGCGGGAACCAGTGCGGGGATGGTCTCGACCGGCACCTCCTGAGCGGCTTCGAATTCCCCGCCCACCGCCAGCACGTAACGCGTGGCCACCGCAAGGACCAGCCACAACCGTTCGGCGCGTGCGCCATCGGTCCTCCGGCTGGCTTGCCATTGTCAGCCGGCGCTCTTGAGCAGCTTGAACCCGTGCTCGATCCAGGCACGCATCCCAGAACACAGGCTCTCGGCCTGCTCCGGGGCCAAGTCGGTCAGCACGAACCACGGCTCGTCGTAACCGTCTTCCCAACAGGCCAAGAGGGTGCATTCCAGCCGCTTCTCGGGCTTCCTCGGGAACGCCGTCCCGCGGCCCTGCCATCGTCGGCCCCGCTTCGGGACCAACCGGCCAGCCGGGACGCCGGCCTTGCCCCCCTGCTTGCGGAACTTGCCGCAACTGGTGATCCGCATCAAGGGATGCCAGCCCAGGGCAACCGGGACCGACGTCCGCCTCTGTCACGTCGACCTCATACCGTTCAAAGAGTTGCTCCAGGAGGTGGTCTCGGAGAACGACCCGGGCGGCTCCAGCACCGTCCGGCTCCACCCCGAGAAGTGGTGGCCGGCGGTTATTGCGCTGGCTCTCTGCCTCGCCCCGTTCTGGGCGCGGAGGACGGCGGTCTGGTCGGCCGCGGCCGAGGGTGACAAGAAGGTCGAGGGTGACAAGAAGTCGGGGGCGTCCGACGCGGACGACGAGTGGCCCGGCCTGAACGCCGGGACGAACCAGGACCAAGCCGGCCCAGGCGGCACCGGCCGCGACCCGGTTCAGTCCGGGCCCGAAAAGCCACAGATCCTGATCGTGAGTTTGGCTCCCTGTTTGACCGGCCTCGCCAGGTCTGAGGAGGTCCGGCGCTGGCTCCGCGCCGCGGAGGACCTGATCGCCCTGGTGCTCGTCAAGCAACTGGCCTGGCTCCGCTCGGCCCTCGTCTCGATCGTCAGCTTCCTGGTCGCCGGGCCGCTGGCGATGACTCTGGTCTTGACGTCGTACCCGTTCCAGCCCCAGGGGCGACTGCTGACCATTCTGGGCGTGCTGACCGCCGTGACGGTGAGCGTCGTCGCCGTGATCGCCGTCGAGACCAGCCGCGACGAGGCCTTCAGCCGGGTAAGGAAGACGCCGCCCAACCGGCTTACCTTCGACCGCCAGTTCCTCACCACCCTGGTGACGTGCATTGTGCCGCTTCTCGGCCTGCTTGGGGCGCTGTCGTTCGGGATGTCGGACCTGGTCCGATCGTGGCTCGAGCCACTGTTCCGCTGAGCCCCGGCCGGAGTCCGGGATCTGGTCCGGGGCTCGGTCCAGGCTGAGGCATTTGAAAAAAGTGTAACTACTGGTAACCGAGGGGATTCAGGGTCCGTCCCAAATTGATCCGGCGGCTACTTGACACTGTTCAGTAATGGTCGTTTGGCTCTTGTTGGCGCAACTGCCGCGAATCACAAGGGATAAACGACATCGACGCTTTCAACTTCGCAGAGCTGTTCCTCGAGAACGAAAACCAGGTCGACCCGGACGAGCTCAACGAACTCTACGTGCTGGTCAACTTCCGCCCGTCGTCACCAACAAGAACTGGCGGATGGACTGCGGGCTGGCCGGGTACGATAACTCGTTCGGGCTGCCCCCGTTCTTCCCGATCCGGCTGAGGTTCGAGGATTTCAACTATCGGCTCTGGATCCAGCAGGATGGTCTGGCCACCGCCCATGTCGACGCGGCGCAGAACCACACCAAGTCGAACTACATGCGCAACCCGGTCGCCGCCGAGATTTTCAACGAGGAGGTGGCCAACCTCCTGAAGCGGAAGATCATGCACTGGTCTCGCGGGTCGACGAGTTGGGCGTCGCGTTCGTCTATGAGGGCGAGGTCACGGCCGACGACGCCAGGGACATCCTCGACAAGGTCACAGCGATGTACGCCCGGGCACTCGATGCGGCCGAGCGAGCCTTCCGGCCGGAGCGCAAGGATGCCCTGCGCCTCTTCGCGGCGAACCTGCAGAAGGTGTTCTACTCCTTCGAGCCGGACTTCTTCCAGCAGAACCTCCTGCGGATCGTGGACGATCTGGTAAACACGATCAAGGGCTCGATCGAGCTCTGGCCGACCCTGGTCGAGATCTGCTACTTCGAGAAGAACCGCCGGGGCTTCCCTCGGACCAAGATGAACAAGCGACGCGCGGTCTGAGGCCGCGTCATCCGCCCTTCCACCGAGCTCCTTCCATGCGGATCGCGCAAGTCACCCCGCTCTACAAGAGCGTTCCCCCGAAGCTGTATGGCGGGACGGAGCGGGTCGTACCTGACCGAGGAGTTGGTCCGGCAGGGCCATGAGGTCACTCTGTTCGCCAGCGGCGACTCGGAGACGACTGCCCGGCTGGTCGCGGACTGCCCCCGGGCCCTTTGGCAGGAGCCCGGCTGCCGGGAGACGCTCCCGCACCACGTCCGGCTCGTCGAGCTGGTCGCCCGCGAGTCCCATCGGTTCGACTTGATCCATTTCCACCTCGACTACGTCCATTTCCCGATTGTCGACCGGCTGCCGTGCCCGACCGTAACTACATTCCACGGCCGGCTTCACCCTCCCGACCAGAAAGTCGCTCTTCGAGGCCTATCCCGAGGTCCCGCTCGTGTCGATCTCGGACGACCAGCGGCGGCCGATCCCGTGGGCCAACTGGCAGGCGACGGTGTACCACGGGCTGCCCCACGACATGCACACCTTCCGCGAGGCGACGGGGGCGTACCTCGCCTTCATTGGCCGGGTATCCCCCGAGAAGATAAGGCCATCGAGATCGCCCGTCGGGCCGGCATGCCGCTGCGCGTGGCCGCCAAGATCTACCCGGAAGAGCGGCCGTACTACGAGAGGGAGATCGAGCCGCTGCTACGGGCGTCGTCCTGGGTCGAGTTCGTCGGGGAGGTCGGCGGGGCGGCCAAGGACGCCTTCCTCGGCAACGCCTACGCCGTGCTGTTCCCGATCGACTGGGCCGAGCCGTTCGGGCTGGTGATGATCGAGGCCATGGCGTGCGGCACCCCGGTCGTGGCCTTCCGCCGCGGGTCCGTCCCGGAGGTGATGGTCGACGGCGTGACCGGCTTCGTGGTGGACGGCGTGGAGGAGGCGGTGCCGGCCGTCAGGCGTTTCGCCGGTCTGAGCCGCCTTGGCTGCCGAAGGGCGTTTGAGGAGCGATTCAACGCCGGGCGGATGGCCCGGGACCACCTCGAAGTTTTCCGACGCTTGGTCCATGCCGCGGCGGAGCTGACGCGACCCACGCCGCCTGCCACCGGGCCAAGTCTGCCCGGGGCGCGGCAAGGTCCTGGCCAGCGAAAACCTCCTCAGTTCGAACACGCCCCTGCTGGGCACCCTGCACCGCGTTGGTTATCATGGCTGGGGATGCACAGCCTGACGGGATTCCACCCGATGACGACCGAAGATGCGGACAAAGTGATCTCGCTCGCCATGGATCGGCCCATCTGGGACCGCGTTTTCGGCGTGTTCCCGCTGGTCATCGTGGGCAGCAAGGAGGAAGACGGCCGGTACAACCTCGCGCCCAAGCACCTGGCGATGCCCCTGGGTTGGGGGAATCACTTCGGCTTCGTGTGCAGCCCCGGGCACACCACTTACCACAACATCCGCCGCCACGGCGCATTCACGGTCAGTTACCCGCGCCCTCGGAGGTATTGCTGGCGAGCCTCGCGGCGGCCCCACGGTGCGAGGACCGGTCGAAGCCGAGCCTCCTGGTGCTACCGACCTTCCACGCCTGCCGGGTGGACGGGGTCCTGGTCAAGGGGTGTTACCTGTTCCTCGAGTGCGTGTTGCACGGCGTCATCGACGGATTCGGACCGAACAGCCTGATCGTCGGGGACGTGATGGCGGCGGCGGCGCACGAGGACGCCCTGCGCGACGCGGAGCGGGACGAGGGCGACCAGATCTACCAGTTCCCCCTGCTTGCCTACCTGAACCCGGGTCGCCTCGCGGAGATACGCCAGAGCACGGCGTTCCCATTCCCCGAGGGCTTTTCCCGCTGAGAGGGGCGCGCGGCGGATGGGGGCGGTTGGGGCAGGTGGGGCATGACGGACGACGAGATCGAACGCATCGTTGGCTACCTACGAGGGAAGCGCCAGGGCATGGTCGAACTCCTGCAGCGCCTTGCGCTGGCCGAGTCCCCGTCCGACAACCGGGCCGCCGTGGCCCCAGTGCTCGGCATGCTCGCATCCGAACTGAGGCAGTCCGGGATGTCCGTCGGCCGGCTCCGGGGCCGGGTGTCAGCCGGCATGTTGTACGCCCGCCCTCGGGAGAGGGGCGAGAAGTTGCCGCTGCAGTTACTCGTCGGCCACTGCGACACCGTCTGGCCGGTCGGGACCGTGAGCCAGATGCCTGTGCGCGTCGAGGGCGAGGCCCTGCGCGGGCCGGGTGTCTTCGATATGAAGGGTGGTCTGGTGCAGATGATCTTCGCCCTCCGGGCCTTGCAGGAGCTCGGCCTCCGGCCGCCGGCCGAGAGTGTCGTCTTGATCAACTCGGACGAAGAGATCGGCAGCCCCGACTCCACCCCGCTCATCCGCCGCCTGGCCCGGCGCGCGGCCCGAGCCTTCGTCCTGGAGCCGGCCTTCGGGCGGTCGGGTAAGCTGAAGACGGCCCGCAAGGCGTCCGGCGGGTTCACGGTCACCGTCAAGGGGCGGGCCGCCCACGCGGGCATCAACCCGGAGGAAGGAGCCAGCGCTATCCTGGAAATGTCCCACCAGGTCCAGAGGCTCTTCGCGCTCAACGACGCGGCGCGGGGGATCACCGTGAACGTGGGGACGATCGACGGCGGGCTCCGGCCGAACGTCGTCGCCCCCGAGGTGCGGGCCAGCGTGGACGTGCGGGTCCGGACGCGGTCGGATGCCGCCGAGGTCGAGGCCGCGATCCGCGGCCTCAGGCCGGTCAACCCCCGGACCACGATCCAGGTCGAGGGGGGGATCGAGCAGCCACCGATGGAGCCACTGCCGCGCAACCAGGCGCTGTGGCGGCTGGCGAGGGAGTTGGGACGGCGGTTGGGGCTGGAGCTCGACCAGGCCGAGGTCGGGGGCGCCTCCGACGGCAACACGACGAGTCAGTACACCGCCACGCTCGACGGGCTGGGGGCGGTCGGCGACGGAGCACACGCGACCCACGAGCAGGCGCTGATCCCCCGGATGGTAGAGCGCTTCGCCCTGCTGGTGCTCTTGCTCCTGGCCCCGCTGACCCACGACGGTCGGGACGTGGGCGGGCGGGGGCGAGCCGGGGCCGTGCCCACTGCGGAGCAGCCATGATCACGATCCGAGAGGCGACCGGCCGGGACGTCCCTGCCATCCGCGAGATCTTCCTGGCCTGTTACGGGACCGATTACACGGACCCACGCTATTACGACGAGTCCCAGCTCACCCGGCTCGTCTACTCCGACGGCTGCCTGATCCTGGTGGCCGAGGAGGCCGAGACCGGCCGGGTCGTAGGCACAGCCTCGGTGGACCTGGAAGTCGGGGCCTATTCCGACTTGGTTGGGGAGTTCAGCCGCCTGGCTGTTCACCCGGCGTTCCGGCGGCACGGCGTCGCCAAGGTCCTCATGACCGAACGCCTCAGATGTGTCCGGGATCGCCTCCATGTCGGGCTGGTCGAGGCCCGGGTGGATCCCCCCTACAGCCTGATCAACGCCGAGGCCCACGGGTTCGCGGTCGTCGGTTTCCTCCCCTTGTCCTGGCTCCTGCAGCAGCGGCGCGAGAGCCTGGCCCTACTCGCCCTCTATTTCGGCGACGCGCTGGGTCTGCGGAAGAACCACCCGCGGGTGATTCCGGAAGTACACCCGCTGTCCCACTTGGCCCTGGAGAACTGCTCCCTGAGCCCGGACGCGGTCGTGGACGAGGACGCACCCGCCTACCCGCCCGGCGGGTCGTTCGAGGTGCAGGAACTGACGGCGGAGGGCTATGCCGCCCTGCTCCGCATCGAGCGGGGGCGGGTGCGCCACCGCGAGGTCTTCGGGCCGGTGCGCCTCCATTACGGGCTCTTCAAGCTCCAGGACCGGCGCTCGCGTTACCTGATCGCGCGCGAGGGGGGGCGGATCGCGGGGGCCGTCGGCTTCAAGCACGATCCCGTGGGTAAGTCCGTCCGCATCTTCGAGCTGATCTCCCTCCGTGACGAAGTCATCCGCCCCCTACTGAGCGACCTGGAGCTGCGCGTGCCGGGAGCGGTGGGAGGTCGACTACGTCGAGGTCGACGTCAGCGCGTACGAGCCCCGGATGCAACGGACCCTGGTCGAGCTGGGTTTCTTGCCGGTGGCCTACATACCCGCGCTGGTCTTCCACGAGGTGGAGCGGCTCGACGTCGTGAAGATGGTCCGTCTGCTGGCCCCCCCGGACATCCCGACCGATGCGCTCACCCCGCGCGCCAAGGCGCTGGCGGACGTGGTCCTGCGCCAGTTTCGGAGTCGGGTCGTGCTGCCCCGGATCGCCCAGGCGGTCCAGGGGCTCCCCCTTTTCGGCGGGCTGGACGCGGAGCAAGTCAACCGCTTGGCCGGGGTGTGCCGCGTGACTTCGTTCGAGCCGGGGGAGGCGATCTTCCGACAAGGACAGGCCGGCCAGGAGATGCACGTGGTGCTTCAGGGGGAGGTTGCGATCGCCGTGGCCGGCTCCAACGCGGTCGTGGGCGTCGTCCGGGCCGGGGAGTACCTGGGCGAGATGTCGCTGCTGACTGCGGCAGCCCACTCGGCGACCGCCACGGCCCTCACACCCGTCGAGACGGCGGTTCTGGGGCACCAGGACCTGGCCGAGTTGATCCGGCTGCGGCCGGACATCGGCCTCCACCTCTACAAGAACCTCGTGGTGGGAATGGGGGAGAAGCTGAAGCGGCTGGACGTCTCGCTGGCCCGCCGGTAGCCGCCAGACAGGCGGCCGATGTGTGTCGGATCGGAACAGAGTGGGATCGACGGGGGAGCGCTGAAGGGGATGGAGCACGATCCGTCGAAGTCCCAAGGAGACGGGGTCCCTTACCACCTCTTGCCTCGCGAACGACCGCACCCGCGTGCTCAAGCACGACGATACGTTCGTCGTCTTCGACCACCTCGGGAACGTGAAGTCCGGAGGGTTGGGCGAGGAGGGGCTGTACCATGAGGGGACGCGGTACCTCTCCTGCCTGGTCCTTGAGCTCGACGGGCTGCCGCCGTTCTTCCTCGGGTCCTCCGTCCGGGACGAGAACGACCAGTTGTCGGTCGCCTTGACGAATCCGGACCGGATCCGTGACGGACGGGTCGAGGTCCCCCTCGGGACCCTGCATCTGGCCGTTCGGACCTTCCTCTGGCAGGGGGCATGCCACTGGCGACTCGGGGTCGGGAACCACTGGCCGACCCCGGTCGAGGCGTCGGTCCGGCTCCGTTTCCTGGCCGACTTCGCGGACATCTACGAGGTCCGCGGGATGAAGCGGAAGGCCCGCGGCCGAGACCTCCCGCCGGAGGTGGCCGCCGACCGCGTCGTGCTGGGCTACGTCGGGCTCGACGGAGAGTGGCGCCGGACGCTGCTCCGGTTCGCCCTGGTCCCGGCGGAACTGACCGCGGACCAAGCCCGATTCGTGCTCTCCGTCCGCCCGCGAGAGGGGGTGGTGGTCGACCTGACGGTGGCCTGCTGGCGGGCGGAGGCGGCCCCCGAGCCGCTCGGGTTCGGGGAGGCCCATGCCGCAGCGGAGGCCGCCCTCGAGCGGCTCAAGACCGACTCCTGTCGGGTGCGGGCCTCCGACGGCCGGTTCGATGCTTGGCTGCGGAGGGCCGAGTCGGACCTGCACATGATGACCTCGGACCTGCCGACCGGCCCCTACCCCTACGCCGGGGTGCCGTGGTTCAACACCCCGTTCGGCCGCGACGTGTCTGGCGTCAATTATTTTTCCCGGCTGGCGTCCATTATTATTCCCGGACGCATAAGCCGGTGGTTATTGAGCCGCGGCGGTCGTTTGGCGGGCCTTCTTAGCCTGCTCCGCGCGGTAGCTCGGCACGTTCAGTTCCAGGATCACGCAGTGATGTACCAGACGGTCGATCGCCGCCGCCGTCATCATCGCGTCCTTGAAGATCGACTCCCAACCCGAGAACGCCAGGTTGCTCGACAGCATCACGCTCCCGCGCTCATAGCGCTCGGCCAGGAGGCTGAACAGCACCTCCATCTCGTCCCGGCCCTGCTGCACGTAGCCCAGGTCATCTAGGATAAGCACTTCGTAACGTGAGAGCACCTTGAAATAACGGCTCAGCTTCAGGTCCCGCTTCGCCGCCAGCAGGTCCTGCACCATCAACCCGCAGTTCCGGAAATAGACCCTCCTTCCTGATCGAATCAATTCTGGTCCAATCGCCGATCAAATATGCGTCTTCCCACTCCCCGGGTTGCCGAAAGCCAGCACGTTCTCGCATCGGTCTGCGAACGCCCCGTCCAAGAGCGTCCGCACCTGCTGCACCACCTTCGGCAGCAGTCGCTTCAGGTCCAACGACTCGAGCCCCTTGCCCAGTGGTAGCCGCGACTCTCGCAGCAACCGCTCGATCCGATGACCACGCCGCGCCTCACACTCCCGCTCGGTCAGCTCCATCAGGTAGCGCTCATAGCTGTGCGACTCTTGCTGCGCCTGTCGCGCCAACCCCTCGAAATTGCCCCGCATCGTCGGCAGCTGAAGCTCCTTGAGGGACTCGGTCAATTGAGCGTTCATGTCCGGCGCGTTCGAGTTCATGATCCTCCCTTGGCTCCAGGAGCCGATCAGACATTGTTAAATCCACATTAATAATCGTTACGTCGGTTACCGCGGGGAGTCGGCGGCCTTCGTGCACGCATCGGGCCACCGCCTCACTGTCGAGCGGCTGTTCCGGGTCGAGCAGGAACCGCAGCGCCTCGTCCACGCCACTCTCCCCCTGCCGCGCCGCCAGGGGGAGGATCGCCAGGTACTCCTTGACCGCGGGGCCGGGCCGCCGGTCCTTCAAGGCGTCCTCGGCCCTCCGGAATCGGCTCCTGGGGAACATCGCATCACGGTAGCGGTACTCCTCGAACGCCCCCGGCGTGCGCACCAACCAGTCGATGACGGGGCGGTACTCGAGGCGGTGCTTGCCCCGTCCCCGGAGTCGAGGCACGCGGTCCACCAGGTGGGCTCCGTGCCAGACATCCAGGGACTCCAGGCCGATGTGGACGTCGACCTGCTCGCCGATCAGGCGGCTGGGCAGCGAGTAGACGTGGCCGCCGAGGTGGATCGTGCGCCCGAATCGACCCGCGCCTTGACCCGCCGGGCCATCTCCAACCGCCGCGCCGGCAACGAAGACAGCGCGGCCTGTTCCTCGGCGAATCGCCCCTTGCGATTGGCGTTGCGACCGGTCAGGAGCTTGCGGAGGAACGCCTGAGATTCGCCACGGCCGGCGAAATCGCGGCCCCCTCGCAGCATCAAGGCGTGATCGACGGCCTGCTTGAACCGGTGGTGGCTCTGCTCGACGTCGCCGTTCTGGTTGGCCTTGCGCGGCTGGATCGCCTGGGCTTCGAGGCCGTAATGCGCCATCAGGGCCTGGGATTTCCGAGTAAACGTCTCGGATTCCGAATCGTTGTTGACCGCCGCGGTCAAGCGAGCGGTGGGATGCCGCCTGGGGACACCTCCCAGCTCCCACAAGGCGTTCTGCAGCCCTTCGCTGAGGCCCTCGCAGCTCTCGGAGAAGCAGATCGTGCCGGTCTCCCAGTTGGAGTAGGTCAGCACGAAGTGAGAGACCCAGTGATCGAACGGTTCGCCGGCGAGGGTGACGCCGAGTTCGCCCATGTGGGTGAAGTCGCCCTCGGCGAGCCGTCCCGGTTCGTGAGTCTGTCCGAAGAACACCTCCTTTGCTGGGCCTTCGAGGGCCCGCCATCGTTTGATCCGCCGCTGCAGGGTCCGGAGTGGGACGTCGGGGAAACGCTCCGGGAAGCGCCGTTGCAGGTCGAGGAAGAGGGTCTTGGCCTGGAGCCCGGGAGTGAGCCGGAGCTGCGCCTCGAGTTCGGGCCAGACGTCCTGGAACGGGTCCTCCCGGGTCCGCCAGGCATGAAGGGCGCGTCGTTGACTGGGGAGCGAGTCCGAGCCGCGGTACTGGCGGAGTCTATAGTACGGAAACCGGGTCAAATTAGTGAACAAAATTACCACTGCGGTGCGTAATTCCTGGTAGAACCTTTTCTCCCAGGAGACACACCATGCCAGGACCCGGCGAATACCGACCCGATCCCACCGAGGGCATCACTCGCATCGAGGATTTGCCCAAGCCCAAGATCCGCTGCCAGAGCCGCAATTACCGCCGCCGTCCCTGTCCGCGCTGTGGTCACAGCGCCTACCGGGACTCGCAAGTTACGTCGTCACCCTCCACGACCTTGGTAATTCCCTCACCGGACGGCCCTGCGACACTCGTCGTCATTCTACTCCCAGCACTACTGCTCCCGCTGCCGCAAATACTTCAACGCCGATATGACCGACCTGGCCTCACCCGGCAGTCACTATACCCGACGCGTCGTCGACACGGCCGTCCGCTTCGTCATCGAGGACGGCTTACCGTATCGCACCGCCAGTTGGAGCCTCTGGCGCGATCACCGCGTGTTCGTCCCTTACGCCACGATCCAGAACTGGGTCGAGGCCGGGGGGAAAAAGGCGGCGCGACGGATCGACACCGACTATCTCGACTGGGCGCTGTCGGACTTCTCGGGCTACATCGCCGCCGACGAGCTGTATGACGGGCCGTTTTGTATCCTCTCGATCGTCGATAACCGCACCTTCAAGCGGCTGGCCTACCAAGTCCTCGAACCATGACCCTGCCCACCCCGACATCGTGGCTTTCTTCGGTCGCTTCCACGCCGCTCTGGAAGCGCGCGGGCTGTCTCTCAAGGGGATCACGACTGACGGCTCGTCGTTGTACCCCGAAGCGATCACCACAGTCTTCGGCGACGTGCCACATCAGCTCTGTACATTTCACGTCCTGCGCGAGATCACCAAGGCGGTGCTCTCCGCCGTGGCCAAGCTGCGCAAGGACCTGGCGGCCGGTGCCCCCAAGTTGCCGCGCGGCCGTCCCGGCTCGAAGGCGGCGCGGCGTGCCGCCCGCCGCAAGAAGCGGATCGAGCGGAAAGTCGGTGATCTCTTCGAGCACCGCTACCTGTTCGTCCGGCACCATCTCAGCGCCTCGGAACGGAAGACCCTGACGCGGATCACCCGCGGCCAACCGCAGCTCCGCAGCCTGCGCGGCCTGATGGAGGAGGTCTATCGCCTGTTCGACCGGCGGTGCCGGACGGCGACGGCGTTGGCCAAGTTGGCGCGACTGCGGGCGCGGTTGCGGCGCTTTGTCCGGCTGCGGGACGGTGCTGAAGAAGCTCTTCTCGCCGGGCATGGAGAAGGCGTTGGTGTTCCTGGACGAGAAGCTCATGGGGGCGACGTCGAACGCGGTGGAGCGTGGGAACCGGCGGTATCGGAAGATGCAAAAGACGGTGTACCGGGTGCGGACGCAACGGTCAATCGAGGCTCGGCTGGCGCTTGACTTGCTCCGGGAGCGGCAAGCCCGAAGCCGGGCCGAGACGACCAAGACCCTTCACAAGGCGAGGGCAGCATGATCCAATGACCCGGTATCCTTGCTACAGTGTCTACTGGCGTGCGGTCTTCTCGTCGATGTTGGCCCTGTCCGCGGCGTTGGCCAGAGTGGTTTCGGTCTGGATCAACTTCCGCAGCCTCCTGAATTGTCGGTCGGTGACCATCCCGGTGTTCCAGCTTGGGGGAGCCGAAATGGGACAGCCTACCAGGGGTCAGGAGCCGGGAATTCTCATTGACGTTGACCGGGAAAAATAATTGTCGTCGATCAGCGACGGGATCATCACCGCCCTGCAGTGCCTCTGGCTCCGGACGGACCTGGCCCGCGGGGTGCTCGGATACCTGGCGGCCACTCAGGCCAGCGAGGTGATCCCCGCGCAAGACGCCGAGCCGGGCAAGATCCTGCACGAGACTCGCAACGGCGAGATGGCCGTGCTCGGGGAGATGCCGTTCGGCCGCTACTACGGGAGCGTCGACTCCACCCCGCTGTTCGTCCTGCTGGCGGGGGCCTACTACAAGCGGACCGCCGACCGGCCGTTCGCCAAGACGATCTGGCCGCACGTCGAGGCCGCTCTCGCATGGATCGACCGCTACGGGGATCGCGACGGGGACGGGTTCGTCGAGTACCAGCGGCGGGCGGCCGACGGCTTGATCCATCAGGGCTGGAAGGACTCCGACGACGCCGTGTCGCACGCCGACGGGACGCCGCCGAGCGGCCCGATCGCCCTTTGCGAGGTCCAGGGGTACGTCTACGCCGCCCGACGTGCCGGGGCCGTCCTGGCGGCCGCCCTCGGGATGCCGGACCGGGCGACCGAGCTCGAGCGTCAGGCGGAAGCGCTCCGCGAGCGGTTCGAAGCGACGTTCTGGTGCGACGACCTGGGCACCTACGCCCTGGCGCTGGACGGGGACAAACGGCCCTGCCGGATCCTGGCTTCCAACGCCGGCCATTGCCTGTTCAGCGGCATCGCCTCCCCCGACCGAGCCGCCCGGGTGGCGCACGGCCTGCTGTCCCCGGCATTCTTCTCCGGCTGGGGGATACGGACGTTGGCCGCGACCGAGGTACGGTACAACCCGATGGCATACCACAACGGGACCGACTGGCCGCACGACACCGCCCTGATCGCCTACGGGGCCTCGAGGTATGGGTTGCAAGACCTCGCCGTCCGGGGTGTTGGCCGGGCTTTTCGCAGCCGGCACCTACTTCGACCTGAACCGGATGCCGGAGTTGTTCTGCGGGTTCGACCGGGAACCAGGCGAGGGCCCGGTCCTGTACCCGGTGGCGTGCGCCCGCACGCCTGGGCCGCGGGCTCGGTCTTCCTGCTGCTGCAGGCGTGCCTGGGCCTGGGCGTGAGTGGGGTCGAGCGGCAGGTCTGGTTCCACCAACCGCAGTTGGCCCCCTTCGTGCCGGAACTGCGGTTCACGAACCTGGAGGTCGCCGGAGCGACCGTGGACCTCCACCTCGTCCGGCACGGGGACGACGTCGGCGTGAATGTTCTCCGTCGGGTCGGGGATCTCTCCCTCGTGGTGGCGAAATGATCAATGGACTTGCAGTGAGTCAGACGGCCTGGCGCGCCGCCGCGAGTGCGATCCTCCGCCTCTCCCGGGCTGCCTCCAGTATCCGGTCCCGCTCCGTGAAGATCGCGCGGCTCGGTTCATCCCTCGCACGACGGGCGGGTGCTCGCACACGAGGGGACGGCCCGACCGCAGGCAGGGCCGTGACGCCTGTTCCAGTCCGGCCTGGGCGAGTAGTACGGGTTCATCAGAGCCGCCCCCATCGGGAGACGGGCCATCACGGCGATGGCGTTCCCGCAAGTGGGACGGGGCCTGCGCCAGCAGA
The DNA here is from genome assembly GCA_963803395.1 of uncultured Planctomycetaceae bacterium. Taxonomy (GTDB): domain Bacteria; phylum Planctomycetota; class Planctomycetia; order Isosphaerales; family Isosphaeraceae; genus JAFANO01. Next base: position 78,561 of record CAWDND010000112.1, on the reverse strand, counting down.
CCCCTCGACAGATGCCGTCCCGCCGGACGATCAATAACGGCTGCCGCCGCCGTAGCCACCACCGCCCCCGCTCCGACCACCGCCGTAGCCGCCGCCACCGCCGCTCCGACCGCCGCCGTAGCCGCCGCCGCCACCGCTGCGAGCTTCACGGGGCTTGGCCTCGTTGACCGTCAGGTTCCGACCGTCGTGATCATGTCCGTTGAGGCCCTGGATGGCGGCTTGCGCCTCGGCGTCCGAGCCCATCTCGACGAAGCCGAACCCCTTCGAGCGGTTCGTATCCCGGTCTACGATAATCTGGGCGCTCTGCACGGTGCCGAACTGGGAAAACAACGTCTCCAGGTCGGACTCGTTCACGTTGTAGGTCAGGTTGCCCACATACAGCTTCTTGGCCATCTCAAACTCCGAAACGAAGGCATGACGACCCCCAGGATGCTTTCAGGGTCGAGGAGAAAGGGGCTTCCAGTGAAACCCGGCAAGGTGGGAAAGGCGAGAGAGGGAAGCAGAGGACCGGATCGAGAAGAGCCAGCGGTGCTACTCGGTCGTCAGACCAACCAGCGTGATTGTAGCAAAACTGAGAAGAGATGGATAGACTGCATTCTCCAAAGACGGACAGTTGTCAGGCCACCAGCCTGATCACTTGATCCAGCAGGTGGCGGATTTTCGGCGGCAGCGGCCAGCGGCCCCAACTTTGCTGAAATTCTTCTTCCAGCATCTCTCGCTTCCAAGGGGGCCACCACCTCGGAATCCATCATGAGCCTTCTATTTATTGAAGGCCGTCGCGGCCGTTCACCCCTCGGCCGGCCTGGCCGCGCGACAGGACGCCACGGAACCCGAGATGCGACATGCCGGAATCGGTGGCCGTCCCCCTTCGGCGCTCGGCCGGTAGTTCGAGCAGTAATTCGGGCTGCACAGAAACGAGCCCCCGCGCGTTACGCGCTTGGGCTGGTAAGGCTCATTTGGGTCGAAGCCGGCGTCCGGCCCGGTCGGATTCACGGCGACATCCCGGCCCGAGGCGAGGCGATAGGCGTCGGGCCGGTACCAGTCGGCGCACCACTCCCAGACGTTGCCGATCATGTCGTGAAGGCCGAACCCGTTGGTTGGGAACGACCTCACCGGGGCGGGCCGGAGGAATCCGTCGTCGCGGGTATTCCGGTCCGGGAAGTGACCCTGCCAGGTGTTTGCGAGCGGCTTTCCGCCGGGCTGAAGCTCATCGCCCCACGCGTATTTCTTGCCTTCGAGGCCGCCCCGGGCGGCGATCTCCCACTCGGCCTCGGTCGGGAGCCGCTTGCCGGCCCAGCGCGCGTAGGCGACGGCGTCGTCCCACGAGACGTGCACGACTGGGTGGTCATCCTTACCCTCGATCGAGCTGCCCGGCCCCTCGGGATGCCGCCAGCTCGCGCCGGGGACCCAGCGCCACCAGGCGGTGTGGTCGTCGAGCGAGACCGGACGACCGGGCGGGTTGAAGACGAGCGAGCCGGGGACGAGCCGGTCGTTCGGGGGCTTCGGCATGCTGGGGGGTATCACTTTCCGGAGCTGTCCCCAGTCCACGGGGACCTCGGCCGTGGTCACATATCCGGTCGCCTCGACGAACCGCCGGATCTGGGCGTTGGTAACCTCGGTCACGTCCATCCAGAAGCCATTGACGCGCACCCGATGGGCCGGGTGCTCGGCGGGGGTGGCCTCCGGATTGTCGTCCCCATCATGAATTCGCCGCCGGGGATCCAGGCCATGCCCGGGGGAGCGGCTGCCGAGGACCGTCCGCCGACGGATGCCCCGGAGGCGCGGGCACCCGTCTCCGGGGCGAGGCGCTCGGGCCGTCGGGCCCGGGTCGTCAGGGCGTAAGAGGTCAGGAAGCTGGCGGCCAGCAGACCGGCCGGGATGAAGATACGACGCATGGCGTACCTGATCGAGGGAGATCGGGCCTATTTTTCGAACGGAAAGATGCGATTCCAGTCATCCTTCATGCTGATCACGACCCAGCCGCGTCGCCTGGCTTCCTCCATGAGATCCTCGGAGAACGTGCCGATCTTGGAATTCACGCCGTAGTCATATTCGCGCCCGGAGTCATCATGGTGCACGAGCATCAGGAGCCGCGCGCGGTGCCTGCCTGGGTCCATTCGAGCATCTGACGATCGCCGGTCGAATTGCCGAAGGACGCACGCGGTTTGCGTCCGATGACCAGGTTGATCCCCTCCGGCTTGCCCGCATTGTCATCGAGCAGGAGCACGTCCGGCAGCTTGACCAGCACCGGCTCGCCGTCCCGGCCATACTCGAACTTCACCTTCCCCACGGAGCCGATGATTTGCTCCGGCGGGACGCCGTAGATCGGCTCGGCGAAGACCCTCACGAACTCCTGGCCGCCGCCCGTCACGATGTAGGTTTTGAAGCCGTTCGCGCGAAGGTGGCGCAACAGCTCCAGCATGGGCTGATAGACGAGCTCGGTGTAGGGTCGCCGGTAGCGAGGATGCTTCGCCGCAGCGAGCCACTCCTTGATGATCGCGTGGAATTCGTCCACCGTCATCCCACTGTGGGTCGCGGCGACGACGCGCTCGAAGTCCTGGATGGTGAATCCCGTCATCGCATCCCGGTCGCCCGAGAGGATCGAGCGGAAAGGCTCCTCCGTCTTCCACTCCGAATGCTCGAGCGCCAGCTTCCTGACCCGGTCGAGGGCGAACGCGACCTGGGTGTAGATCGGCTGCTCGACCCAGAGCGTGCCGTCGTTGTCGAACGTGGCGATACGCTCCTCGGGCGGCACAAAGCCGGGGCCGGCCGGGTCGGTGGCGGTGCGCACGAACTCGAGGACGGCCTTCCTGGTCGGACCCTCGTTCCAGGACGGCAGCGGATCAACCTGCGCATGGGCATGTCGACCGACGAGGAGAAAGGCCAACGCCGCAACGACCGCAGCGAGGCCGAGTCGCTGATGCGGAGATCGAGAACGCATGAGGATCTGCATCGGGACGGGTCTCCGTTCGAAATGGGCCTCGGCGAGGGGGAGAGCGATCGCCCTCCTTACGAGGGCGTTCACGCCGGCGGCCAACAGGTTACTGAGCCGGTCGGGCCTGGATGGCCTTGAGGATCCGTTCCTTCACGGCTTCGAGGTTGAAGCTCGCGCCCTTCTGCATTGGCGGGAACTCGACGAACGTCTCGCCCACCCTCGCCAACTCCTGCTGCACGAAGACGAACCGCCAGAACTCGTGGACGAAGAAATTGTAATAGTTCAGCGACCCGGACATCCCGGTGCGCTCGAACGGGTCGAGGCGCAGGTTGATCAGGATCGGCCAGTCGACCTTGACCGTCCCCCCGAGCCAGCCGTTCGGCTGGTCGATGAACCGGTACTTGTAATCGTCGATCCGTACCGCGCCGAGTGTGCCCTTCGGCGAAGTAGAGGATCTCGTGGCGCTGCGACGGGCCCTTGCCGGTGATCAGGTCCCTCTGATCGTAGCCGTCGAGATGGACCTTGTAGGTCGCCTCGCCGAGTTGCTTGCCTTGCTTGAGCTCTCGGGCGATGTCCGGGTCGCCCGCCGCCGCCACGAACGTCGGGAACCAGTCGAGCCCCGACATGATCTGGTTCTCGACCTTGCCGGCCGGTACCTTGCCCGGCCAGCGGACGAGGCAAGGGACGCGCATGCCTCCTTCGAGCACCGTCCCCTTGCCGCCGGCGAACGGCGTCTGGCCGCCGTCGGGCCAGGTGAAGTTCTCCGCGCCGTTGTCGGTTGTGAACACGAGGATCGTGTCGTCCGCGACACCCAGGTCTGTCCAGCTTCTTCATCACCGAGCCGACGATGTCGTCGAGCTGGGCCATGCCCGCCTCGTAGGTGTACCAGCCGTTCTCCGGCGTCTGCATCTTCGCGTACTTGTCGGAGAGGTGGGTGATGACGTGCATCCGGGTCGGGTTCAGCCAGATGAAGAAGGGCTTGTCGTCCTGCCTTCGCCTTGTCGATGAACTTGAAGGTGTGTTCGAGGATCTCGTCGTCCACCGTCTTCATGCGGTCGGGAGAGAGCGTGCCGGCGTCCTCGATCTTCTGCTTGCCGACCTTGCCCCAGCGCGGCTGTTCGGTCGGGTCGTCCTTGTCCGTCGCCCAGCTATGGATCATGTTCCGGGGGCCCGACCTTGGCCTTCAGCTCCGGCGGGTAGGAGTGCCAGGCCGGGTCCTCCATGGCGTCGAGGTGGTAAAGGTAGCCGAAGAACTCGTCGAACCCGTGCACCGTGGGGAGGTACTCGTTGAGGTCGCCGAGGTGGTTCTTGCCGAACTGCCCGGTGGCGTAGCCCATCGACCTGAGTGCCGTGGCGATGGTCGGCGCCGACGTGGGCATCCCGACCTTGGCACCGGCTTGGCCCACGGTGGTCAGCCCGGTGCGGATCGGCAACTGGCCGGTGATGAAGTTCGCCCGGCCCGCCGTGCAACTCGGCTCGGCGTAGTAGTCGGTGAAGAGCATGCCTTGGGAGGCCAGCCGGTCGAGGTTCGGCGTCTTGCCGGCCATCATGCCGCGGTGGTAGGCGCCGATGTTGAACCAGCCGACGTCGTCGCCCATGATGAAGACGATGTTCGGCTGCTTCCCGGACGCTGTCGCTTCAGCCTTGGCCGCAGTCTCCCCCGCATCGGCCCGGGTCAGCAACACACCCTTGGTTAGTCCCGCCGAACAGCAGGAGGGCCGGCCGGCGCCCGGGTCGGCCACTCCGGTCTCCGCCGCGACCTGCCGGGCTGCCGACGGAGCCACGTCGGCCCGCGAAAACGGGGTGATGTCCCTTGTCGCGGCGACCAGGCCGAGGATCGCACCCAGCCCCATGCACGCCAACGCTTGCATCGTGCCGATCTTCATGTTCAGGATGCTCCTCACGTCGTTGGGAAATCGCAGTCACTTCGGCGAGATCCCAAACCGAAAAACCGCTTGGTTGCTTCCGCCCCAACCCCTGGTCAGAGGAGGAGTGTGCCCATCATCGCACGAACAGGGCCCAGAGTCTCGCCAAACCTCTGAGGGCGGAGAGCATTGCCACCGTGAGGGCCTTGATCCTCGTTTCGGCCACTTTGTATGGGCGTCTGACCACCAGATTGAAGCAAAGCCTGATGGAATCGGCCCATCGTTCATGAGGACGGCTGTGCAGTGGTCCAAACGAGGATCAAGGCCGGGCTCGATCATCGCCCTGGTCGGGCTCGACACCCGAACCGGGCCCGGGCTGAGCTTTCTTGTCGCGGAGATCAAGGTATCGCTTGCCTGCTTCGAGCCCTTCGATGAAGTGCGGTAGGGTGTCGAGGATTCCGAAGAGCCCGATGATGATCAGGCCGTGACCGACGCGGAGCCGCCTCTGGGTGAAGTCGTCGATGAAGGTCCTCGACGCTTCGGAGAGGCCGATCAGCAGGAGCACGGTCCCCTTCACCAGGTTGGTGACGGGATTCTCCACGAAGGAGCTGATCGCGCGTGCGATCTTATCCCGGCGGTCGCTCATCTTCGACCTCGGACTTCTGACGTCGCGAACCCCCGGGTCCGGAACGGATGGCCCGCTCGACCTCGCCCGTGTCGTCAGCCCTCGCGACCCGTCCGGGGGGTGCCGGGCCGGCCTGGATCCCGACCAGGCGGGCGAGCCCTACCGCGAGGAAGATCTGGCCCATCATCGCCTCCAGGGCAACGACTATGCTGGCAAATCCGGTCGACGTCGTGAGGTCGCCAGTGCCCGACCCGGCCAGCGTCGAGTCGCTGAGGACGAACAGCCGCATGAACTCGGCGCGCCTCGATCGGTCGTCCAACCACGCGACCTGGAACCCGTGCTGCGACGGGAACGAGCCCGGCGCCGCCACCTCGATCAGCGCGAAGGCGAAGACCCAGATCAGCCCCAGGAGCAGGTAGACGCGGAGGGACACCTGGAGCGTTTCCACGGTCACGTCCTCGCTCTGGAAGATCGCCTCGAGGATCGTCGCGGTGACGAAGATCAGGGTCAAGACCCAGAGGAGGATTTGCAGGATGACGAGCCAGTCGGTTCGCCTCTGGCTCTCGTCGGGTTCACCCGATGTTTTCGAGGACCTTTCAGGAAAGCGCTTCGCATTCGAATTCACCTCACCGATTCTCCAAGGTGCGTGATTATTGAGCAGATCGGCCGAGAATTGCCATTTTTTTCAACAGAGAGGGGTCCAATGGGGTCAGGGCTTGCTTCTTCATTAATCGAGTGGAGAATTGTTCTTAGAGAGAATCCATGGGTCGGTCATGCCTGTGGTGCAAGGCTTGCTAATATTAAGGGAGGGGGTTCGGGATCGACCTTGTCCACATTTTCCCGAACGTGCTACAGCCGCGGTCCGAGACACGGCTCGATCGTCATCGAGCCAATGCAGGGCATTCCGCCCCAGCGACTTCTGACGCATGATTGAGGATCGCAAGCTCATGTTGTCGACACAATCGGAAAGCCGTACGGGGCTCTTCGGTGGTTATCGGACGCTCGGGTTCGACGAGATGTTCGTGACTCCCGACGAGCCTCGCCCCCATTATCGCGTGCTTTACGACCGTCTTGCGGCACAGGGTCCGGCCGAGATGGAGCATCGGAACAAGGCGGCCGACCTGACGATGCGGCACCAGGGGATCACGTTCACGGTCTACGGCCGCGAGCAGGGGGTCGAGCGGATCATCCCGTTCGACCCGATTCCCCGGCTGATCGCCGCCGACGAGTGGGACCGGATCGAGCGCGGGCTCGAAGCAGCGGGTCCGGGCGCTGAACCTGTTCATCCACGACGTCTACCACGACCGCCAGATCCTCAGGGACCGGGTCGTCCCGCCCGAGCTGGTGCTGGGGGCCTCGGGCTACCGCCGCGAGTGCGTCGGCCTGCAGGTGCCCGAAGGACATCTACATCCACGTCTCGGGCATCGACCTGATCCGCGACGACCGACGGCGAGTACCTGGTGCTGGAGGACAACGGCCGGACGCCCGTCGGGCGTCAGCTACGTGCTCAAGAACCGCCAGGTGATGAAGCAGGTCTTCCCGTTCCTCTTCGAGCAGTACAACGTCCGGCCGATCGAGGACTACGCGACGAACCTGCTGGCGGTGCTCCGCCACATCGCCCCGGCCGGCTGCGACGACCCGACGGTGGTCGGTCCTGACCCCCGGCATCTACAACTCGGCGTACTACGAGCACAGCTTCCTGGCCCGGCAGATGGGGGTCGAGCTGGTCGAGGGCGCGCGACCTGGTCCTCGACCGCGGCCAGATCTTCATGCGGACGACCCGCGGGCTGCAGCGGGTCGACGTGATCTACCGCCGGATCGACGACGACTTCCTCGACCCGCTGACGTTCCGCCGCGACAGCCAGCTCGGCGTCGCCGGGCTGGTCGGCGCCTACCGGGCGGGCAACGTCGGGCCTGGCCAACGCGATCGGCACCGGCGTGGCCGACGACAAGGGGATCTATCCGTTCGTGCCCGAGATCATCCGCTACTACCTGAACGAGGACCCGATCCTGGCGAACGTCGAGACGTTCCGGCCGACTGATCCCGTCGCACCGGCAGCACATCCTGGCGAACCTCGACTCGCTGGTGGTCAAGGCGGTCGACGCGTCGGGGGGCTACGGCATGCTGATCGGCCCGGCGTCGACGGCCGAGCAGCGCGAGGAGTTCGCCGCGCAAGATCGAGGCCAACCCGCGGGGCTACATCGCCCAGCCGACGATCTGCCTGAGCCAGCATCCGACCTTCGTCGACGGCCGGCTCGAAGGCCGGCACATCGACCTGCGCCCGTTCGTCCTCTACGGCGAGGAGATCAACGTCCTGCCCGGCGGCCTGACCCGGGTCGCCCTGCCGGGGGGAGCCTGGTGGTCAACAGCTCGCAGGGCGGCGGCACCAAGGACACCTGGGTCCTCCACGCGCGACGGCGCCGCCGCCGGGTCCGCGCCAGCTGGTCCGCCGAACGAGGGCCGTCCTGAGATGCTCAGCCGGGTCGCCGAGAACCTCTACTGGATGAGCCGCTACGTCGAGCGGGCCGAGAACGTGGCCCGGCTGCTCGACGTCGGGTTCTACCTCGAGCTCGACGCCGCCGGGCTGGCCGGCGACGATGGCGGCCACGGGCCCGGTCGAGGGCGATCCTGACGATCCTCGCCTGCCGCGAGGCCTTCGAGCAGCACGTACGACCAGGCGGCGCGAGCCGCGACGCGGTCCTCCGGTTCCTGACCTTCGACCGCGAGCACCCCAATTCGATCCTCAGCATGATCGCCCGCGCCCGCGAGAACGCCCGGGGGACGCAGGAGATCGATCAGCGCCGAGGCCTGGAGCCAGGTCAACCGCCTCTACCTCTACCTGTCGCGGCCCCACGGCGCCAGCGAGCGGTTCCAGGCGAGCCCGGTCCGGTTCTACGACGGCGATCAAGCAGGCGTGCATCCTCTTCGACGGCCTGGTCGACAGCACCCTGCCGCGGAACGAGGTCTACCATTTCCTCCAGCTGGGCCGCTACCTCGAGCGGGTCGACCAGATCAGCCGGATCTCCACGTCAAGTGCCAGGTGCTCCTCGAACGGCGACGCCGGCGCCGCCACGCCGATGCGGCTCGTCCACTGGACGAGCCTCCTGCGGAGCTGCTCGGCGTACGAGGCCTACCTCCGCGACCTACCACGACCGGATCGAGCCCGAGAGCGTCGTCCGCTACCTGGTGCTCGACGCCGACTTCCCCCGCGCGATCCGGTTCTGCGTCGCCGCGCTGCCGCGAGTCGCTCCACGAGATCGCCGGCGGCGACCAGGACGGCTACGGCTCCGAGGCCGAGCGCCTGCTCGGCCGCCTCGACAGCGAGCTGCGCTACATCGACGTCGGCGAGATCTTCGACCGCGGGCTCCCCAGCTTCCTGCACGGCGTCCAGGACGCCTGCAACGCGCGTCGGCGACGAGATCCACCACACCTATTTCGCGACCTGAGGCTTCCGTGCGGGATCCGCTCCCGTGGCGGGAGCGGGTTCCTGCGCGATGTCCCGGAGGATCCATGCTCCTGCGCATCCAGCACGAGACCAAGCTCACCTATTCCGAGCCGGTCCCCGAGACGGTCTTCGAGGTCCGGATGGCCCCCGCCGTCCGACGAGGACCAGACGAACCTGGGCTACCGGCTGCGGACGACGCCCGCGGTCCCGGTGACGCTCTACCGCGACGGGTTCGGCAACCGGGTCGACCTGTTCAACATCATGACCCCGTACCAGGAGCTGGTGATCCGGGCGACGACCCTGGTGCGGACCCACCGCCGCGACGGCCGAGACGCGGCTCGGTGTGACGTCGTGGCCCACCGAGCCACGTGACCGCTATCGAGGCGCTCGGAGTTCCTTCAGCCGAGCCCGCTGGTCAAGCGGTGCGCCGGCGCTCGACGAGTTCGTGGCGGCACTGACCCGGCCATCGGGCTCGCTGGCTCGACGTGGTCGAGCGGCTGATGGACGCCGTCAGCGGGCGGCTGAAGTACGAGAAGAAGGTCACCACGGCGCAGACGCCGGTCGAGCGAGGCCCTGCACCTGGGCCGGGGCGTCTGCCAGGACTTCGCCCACCTGTTCCTCGGCGCGTGCCGCGGCCTCGGCCTGCCGGCGCGGTACGTCAGCGGCTACATCAACGCACCCGGGCGAGATCGCCACCCACGCCTGGTGCCAGGTCTGGGACGGCAGCCGGACGGCTGGGTCGACGTCGACCCCACCCATCGGCGCGTTCGTCGACGACGACTACGTCGTGACCGCCGTCGGCCGCGACTTCCCCGACGTCCCCCCGAACCGCGGCGTCTGGAAGGGACGAGCCGACGAGACGATCACCGTCGCCGTCAACGTCGAGCCGATCGAACGCATGCCCCCCGACTGGGGCGAGTTTGTCTCCCAGTCCGCCTGGTCCGAGGTCGCCTGGCGCCAGTCGCAAAGCCAGAGCCAGAGCCAGAGGCAGGGCCGTCTCCTCGCGCGGGAAGCCGCGTCGGCTACCGCCAGCAGCAAAGCCAGCAGCAGCAGGAACGAATCGGGAATTGGGGTTCTCAGGTTTGAACCCCGCGGTTCCATATTTGAGAACACGATCTTCAATCAGGATGAAGAAAAACAGCATGTTCGAGGTCCAGAGGTCGTGACGGGCCTCAGACGCAGGTGAGTCGACTCGCCCGGCATCCTGGTTGCAACGGGAAGAGGTCCTTGCACCTGGAGCCTGAAGATGCTGACGACCAAAGCGCCGACTCGCCTGCTGTCCGTCAAGCACGCGACCCACTATCGCTACGAAGAGCCGATCAAGCGGAGCATCCACCGGCTCCACCTCCACCCCATCCAGAACGGCAACCAGTACGTCCGGAGCTATCGCCTGGCGATCGCGCCCGAGGTGCCGGTCATTGAATATGAGGATGTCTTTGGCAACGGGGCGGCACACTTCGAGATCAAGCAGCCCTACACCGAGCTGTCGATCATCGCCGAGTCCTTCGTCGAGCTGGTGGACGTCAACCCATTCGCCTTCGCGTCCTTGCCGATCCGGCCGTCGTTCCCACTGGTCTGGATGCCCTGGGAACGAATGATGCTGGAACCGTACTTGCAGCCGGTCGAGCTGCCCGAGTTGCAGTTGAAGGAGCTGTACGCCTACGCCATGTCGTTCGTCGAGCGAAACGACCACGATCTGATGGAGACGCTCTTCGCCATCAACCTGACGTTGTACCGCGAGTATCAATATGTGGCCGGCAGCACGAACCTGGAGACGACCCCCTTCCAGGTTTACACGAGCAAGATCGGCGTCTGCCAGGATTTCGCGAACCTGTTCATCTGCCTGGCCCGCCTGCTCGGCATCCCGGCGGCTACGTTTGCGGCTACGTCTACACCGGCAACAACGCCGAGTCGCGAACGCGCTCCGATGCCTCGCACGCTTGGATCCAGCTCTACATCCCCAATGTCGGCTGGAAGGGGTTCGATCCGACCAACGGCACGTTGTCGAGCACCGACCACATCCGGGTTGCCTACGGCCGACACTTCCGCGATACCTCGCCCACCACCGGGACCCTCTTCTCGACCGCCCCCATCCGCGAGACGATGCGCATCGATGTGGTGGTCAAGGAGGTTCCGCGGGATTGAAGGATCTCGCCCGGTCGGCGAGCCGCATGCTCATCAGTCGGGGTTCGATCGAACAAGATCGCTTGAACTCACGATGGCTCGAAGTACCTTGCGGCATTTTATCCCGGATCGGCACGCGTGGCCGATCGGAACAATCGCCCCGGGCCTCCGCCTGAAGAGCGATGGATAAGGAACCGTTCGACATTGACGAGGTGTTCCGGAAGCTCCGTCGCGCGGTGGCGAAGGTGCCCAAGGCGGCAATGTTCGAACTGCGCGAGCGGGGTTTCGGCACTCCGTTCGAGCAACTGGTCGGCAGTCTGATCTCGGCGCGGACGCGGGATGAGACGACGCTTCCGGCCTGCCTTCGCCTCTTCGCCGAGGCGCGGACGCCCGCCGAAATGGCCGCACTTGACGAAGCGACCCTGCTTCGGCTCCTCCACGGCGTGGTCTTCGCCGATGTCAAGGCGCGTGACATCCGCCTGTCCCGAAGGATCGTCGAGGAGCACGGTGGCCAGGTGCCCGACACCCTCGAAGGGCTAACCGCGTTCCGGGGCGTCGGCCCCAAGATCGCCGCGCTCACGCTGGCCGTCGGTTTCGGTCGCCCTGCCATCGCCGTTGATGTCCACGTCCATCGCGTCACGAATCGCTGGGGCTATGTCGCGACCAAGACCCCCGAGGAGACCACCGCCGCGCTGGCGGACAAGCTCCCCGTGCGCTACTGGATCGAGATCAACGAGCGCCTGGTCCCCTTCGGCAAGTCGGTCTGCACCGGGAGCTTACCGCCGAAATGCTCGACCTGCCTCCTCCTGTCCATGTGTCGCCAGGTCGGGGTGACGAAAACGCGCTGATCCCGAATCGATTCCCCCGCATTTTTCATCGATACCTCCTTCTCCCCGCCATATCCCGCGATTCGGGGTGAAGCGGGATTGATACTGCAATAACAGGACTTCCAATCCAAGTTCACCCCCCGTGATCGTTCTGCAACGTGGGATTTCCACCCAATGACCCAGAAGTGCCCGGCGGCACGCTTGCGTGGGTTTGGCCCGGGGCGGTAGGCTGGTTCGATTCCCGAGCAGGATCGAGCTTCCGTCGGAGGAGTCGCCGCCGCATGATCGATCGGCCGAGCGATGGCAGTCTGTCCCAGGTTCTGGAGCAGGCGATCCGAGTCCGTGGAGCGCGGGTCCACAACTTGCGCGACATCGACGTCGACCTGCCCCGCGATTGCATGGTCGTCCTGACGGGCGTCAGCGGCTCGGGCAAGAGCTCGCTTGCCATCGACACGCTTTATGCCGAGGGGCAACGGCGTTATATCGAGGGCCTTTCCAGCTACGCCCGGCAGTTTCTCGACCAGCTCGAACGTCCCGACGTCGACCTGATCGAGGGCCTGCCGCCGACCGTCGCGATCGACCAGCGGGCCGGGTCGGCCAACCCCCGGAGCACGGTCGCGACGGTGACCGAGATCCACGACTACCTCCGCCTGCTCTATGCCCGGACCGGCGTCGCCGCATGCCCCCGCTGCGGCCAGGCGATCCGGCGCCAGACGCCCGAGCAGATGGTCGCTTCCGTCCTGGCGATGCAGGAAGGGCGCAAGGTCCTCGTGCTCGCCCCGCTGGTCCGGGGCCGCAAGGGGCGGCATCTCGATGCCTTCCAGGCGATCCGCCGCGCCGGGCTGCTCCGGCCCGGGTCGATGGACAGGTCGTCGAGTTGGGTGACGAGCCCCCCGAAGCTCGCCAAGACCAAGCCCCACGACATCGAGGCGGTCGTCGATCGGCTGGTCGTCCGTCGCGGGGATCCGACCCCGGCTGGCTGAGAGCATCGGCCTGGCCCTGAAGCTCGGCGAGGGGTCGGTCCTGCTCTCGGCGCAGGCCGAGTCGGGCTGGGACGACCACCTCGTGAGCGTCAACTACGCCTGCCCGGCCTGCGGGACCGGCTTCGAGGAGCTGGAGCCGCGCACCTTCAGCTTCAATAGCCCTTACGGGGCCTGCCCGACCTGCGACGGCCTCGGCACGCGCTCGGTCTTCGATCCCGATCTGGTCATCCCCGACCGCTCGCTGTCGCTGGCCCAGGGGGCGGTCGTGCCCTGGCGCGGGGCTCGCGCCGAGGCCCTCGACGACCCCGCCTTGGGCGCACTTCCTCACGCGGCACCGCCTGAGCCGAGAGACTCCGCTGGCCGCCTGGCCGGCCAAGGCGTTCCGGGCAATCCTCCACGGCGAGCCAGAATTCCCCGGCCTGCTGGCGATGCTGGAGACGGAGCGGGCCGCGGCGAAGACCGAGGCCCAGCGCAAGGCGCTGGAGGCGTTCCGCGACCAGACGACTTGCCCCGACTGCGGCGGCGCCCGGCTCCGGCCCGAGGCCCGCGCGGTCACGGTCGGGGATCGGCCGATCGAGGACGTCCTGGCGCTGCCGATCACCGCGTCGCGCCGGTTCTTCGAGGGGCTCCGGTTCGAGCCCCCGCTCGACCAGGTCGGGCCGCCGCTGACCCGCGAGATCGCCAGCCGGCTCGCGTTCCTCGACCGCGTCGGCCTCGGCTACCTGACGCTGGCGCGGGGGGCCGACACCCTCTCGGGCGGCGAGCTGCAGCGGGTCCGGCTGGCGACCCAGATCGGCTCGGGGCTGGTCGGGGTCTGCTACGTCCTCGACGAGCCGACCGCCGGGCTGCACCCCCGCGACGCCAATCGCCTGCTCGCCAGCCTGAAGGGCCTCAAGGACCAGGGAAACAGCGTCCTGGTCGTCGAGCACGATGAGGCCATCATCCGGGCCGCCGACTGGCTGATCGACCTCGGGCCCGGCGCCGGGCCCGACGGCGGCAGGGTCGTCGCTCTCGGCCCACCGCACACCCTCGTGGCCTCGGCCGCAATCGGTGACCGCCCGCTACCTCATCGAGGCGAGAACGGAGTCCCGTCCTCGAATCCAAGCGACTGCTCGCGCAGCCCCGGCTGGATCGCGGTTGTCGGGGCCTCCGACCGGAACTTGAAGGGGGTCGAGGCCCGGATCCCGGTCGGCACGCTGACGTGCGTCACGGGAGTCAGCGGCTCGGGCAAGAGTACCCTGGTCCACGATGTTCTGGCCCGAGCGCGTCCGCCGGGCACTCGAGAAGGCCGGGCCACGGCCCGGCGCCTGCGCACGGATCGACGGGCTCGACGCTGTTCGACAAGCTCATCGAGATCGACCAGACCCCGATCGGCCGCAGCCCGCGCTCGACGCCGGCCACCTCCACCGGCGTCTTCGACGAGATCCGCAAGGTCTTCGCGCGGACTCGCGAGGCCAAGCTCCGCGGCTACGCCGCCAGCCGCTTCAGCTTCAACGTCAAGGGGGGCCGGTGCGAAGTCGTGCGAGGGCCAGGGACTTCGCAGGGTCGAGATGCACTTCCTCCCCGACCTATACGTCCGCTGCGAGACCTGCGGCGGCAAGCGGTTCAACCGTCAGACCCTCGAGGTCCGCTTCAAGGGCCGTTCGATCGGCGACGTCCTGGAGATGCGGGTCGATGAGGCCCGCGACTTCTTCGACGCCCAGCCGAAAGTGTCCCGGGGCCTCGACGCCCTGCACGAGGCGGGCCTGGGCTACATCACGCTCGGCCAGTCCAGCACGACCCTCTCCGGGGGCGAGGCCCAGCGCGTGAAGCTCGCCGCCGAGCTGGGCCGCGCCGCCACCGGCCGGACGCTCTACATCCTCGACGAGCCGACCACCGGCCTCCACTTCGCCGACGTCGAACGTCTCCTGCGGGTCCTGCACCGCCTGGCCGACCTCGGCAACACGGTCGTCGTCATCGAGCACAATCTCGACGTGATCAAGACCGCCGACTGGGTGATCGACCTCGGCCCCGAGGGGGGCGACGCGGGCGGCCGGATCGTCGCGATGGCGCCGCCCAGGGCGGTCGCCGAGCGCCCGAGAGCCACACCGGGCATTACCTCAAGCCGTTGCTCGGTCTACAATAAGGAAGAGGGCGATCCGGAGAGTTTGCCGCAAGGGCGCGAAGGACTCAAGGATAAAGACTTGATAAATATGCTCCTTTCTGTAACTTTTTATTGTCCCTCTTTGTGTCTCTCGCGCCCTCGCGAGAAACTCTTCGGATCGCCCACCCTCGGGAGATGCAACGTCGAGCACAGGAGTTCCGTCATGTGCCGTCTCGCGCAGCCCGGCCGGACCTTCATTGTCGGACTGGGAATTGTCATCGCGGAAGCCCTCGGGCCGGGCGCGAATTCTCTCGATGCCGGCGCGTCGGCACCGGCCGAGTTCAAAGTGGCCTACTGGTTCGACCGGAGAGACCCGCTCAACACCTTCCGATTCCAGGCGTACGACCTCCGCAAGGGCGAATATACCGCCGCAGTGGACGAATGGCTCCGGCGGATGAAAACCTCCTACCCGAGATATGAGGCGTACGTCAAGGAGGTCCGCGCCCAGAGTCGGTCGGACCTGGCGACGGCCATCCTCAACGAGAACTTGGCCGTGGGCGGCCCGACCACGGGCACCGGGATCCGCGACGACCACGGGCTTGGCCTCGTCAACCTCTCCAGCAACCGTCCCATCGGTTACTCCAGCGCCTACACCGGCCCTTCGAGTTCCCGGTCGAGCCTCTCCTTCAGCAACTCGAACCTCTTCGGCCGGTCGTCCCTGGGAGATTCCTCTCAAAGCCTCCTGGGACGGCCGCCGGGGTCCGGGGCCTATCAGCCGTCTCCCCCCACGTACCTCTATCCGATCCCGTATCCCTACCCGCGCCCGCACCCGTGATGGGGAGCCCTCGCACGATCTGCCTGCGGCCGACGAGTTCGCCTAGCATCGGGTCTGCGGACCTGCGGCCAGTCGAGCCCTGCGGGTTCTCTGGGGCAGGGAGGTCTTCTCACCTACGAAGTCCGTAAGATCGCCGACGAGGAAGTAGTGGATTGTCAACGCTCTGCGTGTCTGCTCTAATCACGTCTCGATCTCGATAGGTTCAGGGAAGACGGTGCGAATCCGTCGCGGGACCGCCGCTGTGATCGGCCAGGCCACGGACCACGCGAGCCACTGCCGGAAGGCGGGAAGGCCGTCCGAAGGCCGCTACGAGCCGAAAGCCAGAAGACCGGCCTGCCGAGTTACCGTACCCGATGCTTCGGCCTCAAGCATCGAGCGGGCTTGGTCGCCCCCCCGTCTGCATGGGCCATGCCGCCCGATTGCCCCACGGCTGAAGCGGTATCCCTTTGCCCGGCTCGGCAGAAAGGACGGCTTCGATGGCCCCCCGTCTCCGCGTCCGCTCGTCCGGCTTTACGCTCATCGAGGTTCTGGTCGTCATCGCGATCATCGGCATCCTGGTCGCCCTGCTCCTGCCAGCGGTCCAGCGGGCACGCGAGGCCGCACGGCGAATCCAGTGCGTCAACAACTTGAAGCAGGTCGGCATCGCCCTTCACGTCTACCACGACATTCACAGCCGCCTGCCCTCGGGGTACACCTTCAAGGAAGGCTTCACCTGGGGCGGCTTCGGCTGGGCGACGATGATCCTGCCCGGAGTCGAGCAGAAGCCCCTGTTCGATGCCGCCAACTTCGCCATGCCCATGTGGAGCGATGCGAACACCACAGTCTGCACGTCGGCGATCAGCTTCTATCTTTGCCCTTCGGACGAGACCTCCCAGGGCCGCTTCCTGGTGCGAGCACCCTACAGCTACGCGATGGCCAGCTACGTCGCCAGCTACGGACCCGGCGACATGGATGCTTTGCCCGACGATCGGAGAGGCCTGTTCAGCCGCAACAGCGGCACCCGTTTCAACGACGTGACGGATGGACTGTCACAGACCTTGGCTGTAGGCGAGAGGCACAACGGGAAATTCGCGACTGTGATCGGGTCGGCGGGGCATGTTGACGCCGAGACCGTCTGGGTCGGGGCCGTTATGGAGGGATATACCGACGCTCACGGCCATACGACGCTGTTCCAGGCTGAGCACACGCCGAGCAGCCCGAACATGGACGACCGGGATGCGGCCAGCCGTCATGATGGGGGGACGAACTTCCTCCTGGGCGACGGATCGGTTCGGCTTCTCAAGAACAGCATCAACCTCAATGTCTATCAGGCGTTGAGCACACGGGCTGGTGGTGAAGTTATCGGGGCCGATCAATACTGAGTCGCCCTGACAGGCTCCGCTGCTGGAAGAACATCCATCGAGAGCGAGACGACGCGGCCCTGATCCGGGAGGGAACCAGGGCCGCACCTTCGGTTCACTGGCAATCAGGGCAAAATTCGCAGTCATCGCAGCACGGGCAAGCCGCCCTGATCCTCGACGGCTTGAACAGGCCCATGAGGAGGGTAAACAACCACATCGCGGGAGTCCCTCGCCTTCGGTCGCAATCCGTGAACACCGAGGAAGGCGGCTCGGAGATCACACGTCACGCGTGCAGACCGCGTGATCTGTTCAGGCGCCAGTGCATTCGGTGAGGCAGAGCCCTTGATCGAGCAGACTGAGGACGCAGCCGTCGATGATGTAGTAATAGACGTTGTTCCCGCGACGGCGACACCCGAGGATGCTGCGGTCAACGAGATGTTGAAGATGGTTCGAGACGGCCTGGGGCTTCATGGCGATCGCCTCGGCCAAGTCACTGACGCAGAGTTCTCCCGAGCGGGCTAGGGCGTGCAGAAGGCGAAGCCTCGTGTCGTTGGCGAGAACCTTGAAGACGGCCATGAGGTCGGCCGCTTGCTCGGGGCTGAGGAGCGACCGGTTGGCGAGTGCGAGCTTGGGCGGGCAGCGTTTCATGGGAGGGCTCCGGTTACACGATTACACTAACCCGTGTAGCGATCGTCTGTCAAGGGCGGACACCTTGCAGCGGAGCCTGGAATCGGGCACCCGATCATGGCATGAACATGATCGTCGCCGTAATCGCGTTGTTGATCTTCGCTGCGGCCCTACTGTCTTCCAGCGTGGGACACGCGAGGCCGCGGTTCCACGGCGGCGATGGCGTTCTGCGGCGTGGAGCCCACGGCGATGAGCCCGGTGGCACTGACGTTGAACGCCTTGGTCGCGACGATCGCGGCGTCCAGGTTTGCTCGGGTGGGCTGGTTCTGCTGGCCGTAGTGCTCATCCTGGCCGGGCTGATGCTCATGCTCGCGTAGAAGTTCGGCGGTGCTGCAGGGCCGTTGCGGACCTCAGAGAAGGAGGCCGACTACCGCTTCGACGGGCTCGGGCCTCCAGCCTGCGGGATGATGCGAATCCCCCCATGTGGGGCCGGTACGACCCGGATCGTGCCCTTTTGGATCTCCCGCCTGATCTCTTCCTGGACCGCCGGTCGATCGGCATTGGCCTCAAGCTCATGCCACCGGATGTCTTGCGGTCGTGGCTCCATCGCCCCGTCCTCCGATGGTCGAAGGGGCACCGTCGCCCCGGTTTCCTTATCATGATAACATGGCACGCAGCAAGCGTACATGGCAGTAGGGCTCTCTCAAGGATAGGCCAAGAACCGGTTGGACGCCCACGAAGGTTCACCGCCATCCGGGCGTGGGTCGCTGAGCAGGAGGGTGTGTTCGAGTCATCCAATGGGAGCCTCCCCTGCTCATTTCGCTGTTCGCACCCGATTTCCAGGCCGTCCTCGATCAGGCCAAGAAGACCAGCGGCCGAAAGGACGAACCGTTTCCGTCGCCCGAGAACTGACGCGACCTCCCGATCGATTTCTTGATGGTGGACCGATTCAACAACCCGTGGGCCCCGCCGCGCCATCGGCCGTTCGATGATCCGAGCTTTGGCGATTATCGGGGCGAAAAGTTGTAGCCGTTCACCAGTGTAGTTGCGGATACCCGCCCCTCTCACAGGAGGAACAGCATTGTGCGAAATCGCGAAAACGGCTACTTTGGCGGCTCATTACAGTCATTCCGTTGACTGCAAGGCTGAACGGGTTCGGCCGGGAAGGTGCGGCAATGACACCCCGATTGTTCCGTTCGCGAGCTGGCGTCGGTCGAAGACCGTCACCCGAAACGGTCGCTGTACGTCTCCTCAAAGGCGGGGACCCAGTCGTTTGACTGCTCGAACGTCTGGTGTTCGATGCTCGCATTGAAAACCAACCGGGTATGTCCCAACTTCCTCTCGAGGCTGCGATGCTCTTGACGATCCGAAAAGTCATGTCAGGGTGGGTCAGCATCTCTTGGCTGTCTCCGCCCAGCGAGGCCGAGACCGTGCACTGCGAGGACTGACATTACTTTCCTGAGACGCTATAAGCACAAGCCTCAGTACAGCACTTCCTATTACACCGGTGAACGGCTACGAAAAGTTTTCGGGCGTGCAGCAGCAGTTGCCCTATATCAAACAGCTCAGGGCCGGTGCGTCTGACTCGGCCCCGTCCTCAGGAACCTCCGATTTGAGCCGTCCTATCACGGCTATGGAATCCACAACTTCCTCCGCGCCGAGCCCCGGTTCGCTGACGATCCGCGCAAGGCTGACGACGAGCTGCGTGCCCTGGTCGATACCGCGCAGCACCAGGGACTCTCCGTGATCTTCTACACCGTTCCGAATCACACGGGCGACGTGATCGCCTATCAGTGCGAACCGGCCGATCGGTTCTGCAGCGACAATCACGGCGGGAAAGCGAGCTTCCATGACCAGCCGCAGCTGATCCTAATGACGTGACGAGAACGGCGTTGCGCAGCCGGGCTTTCCCGCGATCGAGGACATCCCCCTTCCTTCGGAGGACGCCTTCATCTGGCCGTCGGAACTGCAACAGAAACAGGTTCTTCCGGCGACAAGGGGTTGGGGGCGGTGCCGACGACACCATCGGTAACTTCGACATACTCAAGCAGATGCGGACGGAGAACCGCGACGTCCAGCGGTTCCTGAGCCGCGCCTACGAGTACGTCATCGCCCGGTTCGATATCGACGGGTTCTCCGGATCGACACGCTCCGGTACCTCAAGGGCAATCTGCCCCAGACCTTTGGCAACGCGACCCGCGAGTTCGCCTTGAGCATCGGCAAGAAGAACTTCTTCCCCTTCGGCGAGGTCCTGGACAGCCGGGCCAAGGAGGACATCGCGCGCTTCATCGGGCGCAACACCAACGATCGAGGCGATGAGGTCGGCGTCGATGCCGCGCTTGATTACCCGCTCTTCATCACGCTCAAGCCGGTCGTGAAAGGGCTCGCGGCTCCCGAGGCGTTGGTGGGAATGGATCACCGCCGTAAGTTGGTCGAGCAGGCCCCGCAATTTCAGGTCCTTCACAGCAACAAGACCGCCTCCACCGCTTCCGGTGCCGTTCGGCAGGCGGGGGACGTGACCGTCAACAAGGTCGACGGCTCGGTTGGCCATGGTCCGTTACACGTTCTCCGCGTAACGTTGCAGCCTATGGAGGTTTAGCTCCTCGGCCGTTGAGTCGCATCCGAAGCGGAGCCAGGACCAAAACCCGTCCTCATCGACGAGGGTGGGTTTTTAGTGCGACCCATCCAACAACTCAACCGGATCGCCGCGCTTGATCCGGCCGCCGCGCACGACCGAGGCGTATACGCCAACGTTCCCTTGATTGTGGAGAACGGCCGCGCGGAGGATGCCCGGATCCTTGGGCAGATCGCCCTGGGCCAGGGTCGTCATCACGCACCGCGGGCAAGGGCCGGTGATGTTGAGGCGGACCTCGTCGCCGATCGCCAGCGTCCGACCGATCCAGTCGTTCTCCACGAATCCCGACGCACCAGTGGGAGACTCGACCACGAGGTTGGGGCGGAACCGGCGGACCTCGAACCGGCTTTGTGGGGCAAGCTCGCGAAGCCGGTTGATCGTCGCCGTCGTCACGAGATGGACGGGCGCCAGGTCGAAGAACGTGCCCGACGGCATGTGCTCGTCAGTCAGGTTGTCGCGATGAGCCAGACCCTCGAGATCCGGCCAGTATTCCTCCAGCGTCGGCGCGTCGGCGCCGAGGCCACGACCCGGACCTCGCGACCGAACAGCGCGGAGAGCCGCGCATCCACGCCGGCCTGATCGCTGGTGACCTGCGACCCATCCGGGAGTGTGAGCCGGACGGTGGGCCGGGGATTCCGCTCGCTCGGCGGCTCGACGAACGCCGCCCGGCAGTTGAACATCCTGTCCCATTTCCGAGGGTTCTTGGCGCTCACGATCTTGCCGGTGGTCGCGTCCTGCATCGCGTACGATCGATCCCCGAGCAGGCCCCGCTCGGTGACGTCGGCCGCGTTCAGCTCCTCGCCCATCATCGACTTGAAGGGATAGCGCCAGAGGATGACGACTGTTTCGAGAGCCCCTGACATGGCGACCTCGAAGGTAAGTATTCCAGTGTTCGTAAGGATGCCTCTCAGGCATTCGCTGGGAATTGCAGTAATCGTGGCCCACCCCCTGATGAATCCTCACCCCGCCCGGTGGGAGGGGGCCCGGGTAAGCACGTCTTCGGTTTCGGCTGTGATGAGGCGAGGGTCTCTTACAGGATGATGGCCTCCTGGATCAGCGCGTGCAACATCGCGAGCCCCTTGTCCACATCGGAGCCCAGGTGCAGGCCGAGGACGCGGCGATTGCGCGAGGCGAGCGACTGGAAGTCGCCCAGGGCTTGGGCCTTGATGAGCGTGCCGAAGCCAAAGGGGTGGTTGGGGATCGGCACGTCCTCGCCATCGTCGGCGGTCAACTGGAGGAAGACACCCGTGTCAGGGCCTCCCTTGTGGAGTTGGCCGGTCGAGTAGAGGAAGCGGGGGCCGTAGCCGGTGGTAGTGGCGACCTTGAGCGTGTCGCGGAGGTGGGTCCGGATCGCCAGGAGTGTGGCGTCACGGGACTCGCACTCCTCGAAGAACTGCGTCAAGGCGACGTAGTCGCCCGGCTTGACCCGCGCAAGTGCGCCTTGAGACAGGAGACGAAGGCGTCGCGCCCGCTCCCCGAGCCGGCGCCCCGGAGGATCGATTCCCGGTTGCCGAGGTCGGTCCGCAGGGTCAAGGCCTCAAAAGTGGCGACCACCGCCAGTTCGGGCAGCTTGCCCTGCTCCTTGTACTGGTTGAGCAGGGCCTTGGTGTGATCCTTGCTCTCCTGGACGTTGGGCTGGTCGAACGGGTTGACCCCGAGCCTCTGGCCGGCGAGCGCGGCGGCAACCTCCCAGCGGAAGAACTCGGCGCCCAGGTCGAGCGGCTGGGCCAGGACCAGATCGATCAGAGGGTGGCCGGCGTCGACGAGTGCCTTCAGCTCGGGGCAGTCCTCGAAGACGGGCTGATCGGGCGTCCGAAGCCGGACGAAGACACGGTCATCGCCGAAGACCTCGGGGCGGCCGAGTGGCTCGCCCGTGACGGGGACAATGCCCCGGCCTTCCTTGCTGGTGCTCTCGGCAATCAGGTGCTCGATCCAGAGGCCGAGCGCCTGGAGCGGCGGCGGGGTGATAAGCGTCATCTTGTCGCGCCCCCGCCGGGCCAGCGTGCTGAGCGCGGCGCCCAGCACGGCACCGGGGTTCTCGCGGATCGGGTTCTCGGGCCGGCACGCCTTGACCGCGACGTCGGCGCGGTCGAGCAGTGCCGTGACGTTCAGACCCATCAGAGCCGCGGGAACCATGCCGAAGTACGACAGGACCGAGTAGCGGCCGCCGATGTCGCTCGGGTTGAGGAAAATCCGGCGGAAGGTATCGCGCTTGGCCCGTGCCTCCAGCATCGTGCCGGGGTCGGTGATCGCGATAAAGTTCTCACCGGCGTTGTCGCCCTTCGACCGCTTGACGATGTCGAAGAAGTAGGCATAGAAGGCCACGGGCTCGGCCGTCGTACCACTTTTGCTGGCGACGATGAAGAGCGTGTGCGCCGGGTCGATCCTCCCTTCGAGGCGATGGATGGCGGCGGGCACAGGTCCTATCGAGCACGATCAGCTCGGGGCGGCCGGCGACCCGACCGTTGGTCCGCCGGAGAACCTCGATGCCGCTGCTCGACCCACCCATGCCCATGACCACGACGTGCGAGAAGCCGGGACCGGCGATCTCGTCGCCGAACCGCTTCAGCTCGTCGGCGTGCGGCCGGACCTTGTCGACCACTGTCAGCCAGCCGAGCGCGTCGGCGATGGCCTTGGCGTGCTCGGGCTCCGACTTCCAGAGCGAGACATCCCTGGCCCACAGCCGCTCGATGACCTTGTCCCTCTCGAAGTCGGCCAGCGCCTCCTCCAGCATCTTTCGGCTGATGTCATCGAGCCAGACGCTCTGACCGAGCGCCTGCGGCGCGGCCAGCGAGGTCCTGGTTAATGCCAAGGTCATGGACCGGATCTCCTCGGGTTGGCGTCTCGTCGGAGCGCGATGCAGGACCGACGTTGTGGGACGTTCGAACACGATGCTCCGCCTCGCCGGACCGTCCGCCCCGGTCGGCGGCGAGCCGGGGAACCCACTCCCCCCACAATAACGGACGTCGGCCATCGATGCGAGCCAGGCCCGACCCACAGCAGGGTCATTCAGTTTGTTCTAAGCAGGTAGGGATCAGAGCAGTTCGATGGGTGCCACGAGTTCGTCCGCGAATCCGGGCACCGAGCAGTCAGTCCCCCGCGAGACTTCGCCCAGGGTCAACGACCGCGACCCAGATTCTCGCACAGGTCGAGCCCGCTCTTGTCGGGGCAGACCAGGTCGAGGTCGCCGTCCTTGTCGATATCGATGGCGATCAGGGATTGCGGAGATCGCGGTTCGCAAAGAACGGAGGCCAGCGGTCCAGAGGAAGGACAGGAGGGTTGGATCATTCCTCGTCATCGCTGGCATCATCCGGCTCGTCGGGGTGGACCTCCCAGCCCAGCGCCTGCGCGGCGGCCTCGACGACACGGGCGGCCGGCTCGGGATCGGGCGCGGCCAGCTCGAAGTTGATCGCCTCGACGCGCTGGCCTTCGAGGACGACGTATCCCCGGAGCCGCAAGGTGCCGATCTCAACCCAGGAGACGCCGGACGACTCGCGCGTGACCACCACTGGTCCGGCCAGCGCTTCGAACTGGGCGACCCAGTCGTCGAGCGATCTCGGCGGCGTCTGCCAGTCCGGCAATGCAAGCAGCTCGATCATGTTCACATCATTTATATATTTGAAATTTCAAGTTCCAGGGACCCTGGGCGGGTGGTGTCCTGTGGTCCTTGGAAAGTCGCTGCTGCGCCGAAATTTCGGCGCCGTCAAGTCGTTGCAGAGCAGCAGCTTCGGGCGTGACCGACGAAATCTCGGCGCCGCCGAAACATCGGAAAAACAAAGCTTTTCGGCTCATGGGCCTAAATCGGTGCCATCCCGCCTGACAAGTCGCTTAAGTGGTTTGGCTGTAAGTGGTTGGGCCAGCACCAGGTCCGGTCGGTCATCGATTTGGGCCCGTCAGCCAGCTTTTCAATGAACCTCGGACACGATCCGAGATTCCGGAGGGCGTCCCTCAATAGCGTGGGACGCCCGGGTCAACGCGCTCGGACCAAGCGTCAATGCCGCCTTCGAGGTTGTGGACGGCCCGGACGCCGCGGCGAGCCAGCCAGCTTGCGACGGTCATTGAGCGCATCCCCAGGTGGCAATAAACGACCAGTGGCGCGGCCTCGGCCGCGGCGCGGAGGTCGTCGAACCGCGCGGGGACCTGGGCCATCGGGATGTGCAGGCCGACGGCGGTCGGGGGCAGCGAGATCGCGCAGCAGGCGCTCGTGATCCTCGCGAACGTCGAGCACGGTCAGCGGCTCGCCGCGGTCGAGCCACTCCTTGAGTTCGACCGCCGTCATCCGGCCGACGTCCGCGGCGGGAGGAGGCATGGGGATGTGACCTCACGTCTCGGCGCAACGCCAGCGGGACTCCGAAGTCGCCGAGCATGTACCGCCAGACGCTGTGGATGTGGTTGGCATTGTTCTGGGTGTTGTTGAGCTCGATCAGGAACGTCGGCCCCTGCACTTTGTAGGCGTGCGGCTGGTTGCGCTCGGTGCCCTTCGACCCGCCAGCCCCAGCGGCCGAAATCGGAGGGCTTGCCGAAGTTCGAGACGAAATAGAGCTCGGGATTGCGGGTCGGCCCGCGGCTCGGGCTCGAGTTCGCGGAGGACCTGCTCCAGACTCATGATCGTCGTGGCCTTGAGAGAGCCGGACGCCCCCAGGCCGGTATGCAGCAGGCCGAAGGCCAGCGCCGCTGCGCCGAGGTCATCTCCTTGAGCGGCAGGCCTTTCCTCGGACGGGGGATGAAGTGCCAATTGAGCCGCTCCTCCGAATCGAAGGGAAACGTCGCCTGCTCTACCTGCTTCTCGTCGAGTTCTGTGAGGTAGCGACTGGCGGCCGAGCCCATCCGGCTCCCGGTCTGATCGACGTACGCATTCGCCCAGAGGGCCAGGCCGACCACGCCCAAAGCGGCCAGCGTCAAGCTCGGCTTCATCCCACGCATCAGTTTGGGCTCCTGATCTCGGGCCGTCCGGCGCCGCCGTCGATCCCGACCAACGACGCCGGGCGACCGCTCTACGGGGAATCAGAGCGTCACGCGCCCTCGTTCATCCTAGACTCCCACCCGCCCGATCGCCAGCGATTTCTCCGCCCGCCCGAGGCATGGGGGA
Organism: uncultured Planctomycetaceae bacterium; assembly: GCA_963803395.1. GTDB lineage: Bacteria > Planctomycetota > Planctomycetia > Isosphaerales > Isosphaeraceae > JAFANO01. Next base: position 53,147 of record CAWDND010000112.1, on the reverse strand, counting down.
TGCGTGGAGGGCACGGGCTTTGCCAACTATTGGGGCTATTGTGAAACCTTAACATTTGGTAAGGTCGGTTGATAGGAAATGGTCCAGAGGGTCGAGCCCCCGCAGGCTCGAACGACCTGCGGCGCGAGTGACCTTCGGGTGGCTGCCTTGCACAGTCGTGCCTGGGAACTTGCACCAATAATCCACTCACGATGGGGAAGGCAATGGCACTGGAGTTCGCGCCGGGGAAGACACGGATCGGCTGGATCGGAACGGGGGTGATGGGCACGTCGATGTGCGGGCACCTGATGACGGCGGGCTATCACGCGACGGTCTACAACCGGACCCGGTCGAAGGTGAAGCCGCTGGTGGACCGGGGCGCGTCGGAGGCGGACTCGCCCCGCGCGGTCGCCGAGGTCTCGGACGTGGTGTTTACCATCGTCGGCTTCCCGCAGGACGTCCGCGAGGTCACGCTCGGCCCGCAGGGGACGCTGGCCGGCGCGCGCGCGGGCACCGTCCTGGTCGATATGACGACGAGCGAGCCCGCCCTGGCGCGCGAGATCTTCGCGGCGGCGAAGGCCAAGGGTGTCCACGCCGTCGATGCACCGGTCTCGGGCGGCGACGTCGGCGCCCGCGAGGCGCGGCTCTCGATCATGGTCGGTGGTGAGGCCGAACCGGTCGCTGCCTTGACTCCGCTGTTTCAATTAATGGGCAAGACGATCGTTCACCAGGGGCCGGCCGGCGCCGGGCAGCACACCAAGATTCTGAACCAGATCCTGATCGCCACCAACATGATCGGGGTCTGCGAGGCGCTGCTCTACGGCTTCAAGGCCGGGCTCGACCTGAACCTGGTGCTCCAGAGCGTCGGCAGCGGCGCGGCGGGGTCCTGGAGCTTGAGCAACCTCGCGCCTCGGATGATCGCCGGCAACTTCGAGCCGGGGTTCATCGTCGAGCACTTCCTCAAGGACATGGCGATCGCGCTGGGCGAGTCGCGGCGGATGAACCTGGCGTTGCCCGGCCTGGCGCTGGCCGAGCAACTCTACCGCGCTGTCGAGGCCCAGGGCCTCGGCCGCAAGGGGACGCACGCGCTGCTGCTCGCCCTGGCGCGGTTGTCGGACGTTCCTTGGCGTGGTCCGTCTGCGTAACACGGCCCCGAGCCGATCGCGTCTCGCCGGAGGAGTGACGGAACCATGAGCCTTCGCGATCCCGGCGCCCGGAGTGCCCCGGCCAGCCGCACGTCCTGGTGGTCGAAGACAACGATGCGGCCAGCCGGGGCCTGTCGAAGATCCTCCAGGCTTACGGCTTTGACGTGACCGTGGTGACCACCGGCACGGCGGCGATCGCGGCGTTGCAGTCGGGGATCCCGCCCGACTTCGTGCTGACCGACCTGCGGCTGCCCGACCTGGACGGCCGCGAGGTCGCCCGCGCCGCGCAGCAGCTCGACCCAACGCCACGCGTCGCCCTGATCACGGGCTGGGACTACGACCCCAGCAACTCCGCCGCCTGGGGTATCGATTGGTTCTTCCCCAAGCCGTTGAACATCCAGGAACTGATCGCCGAGCTTCGCAGGTCGCCGGGTGGCCCCAGATCCCTCGCATGAACCCTCCCCAGGGCGCCCATTCGCGGCGAAATGCCGATGACCAGACGACGCGACCCTCGCGAAGCTGGCGGCCGACCTGATACAATCAACATATGAGCGCGGCCGAGGACCGCGCCGACCGCAGCGGCGACGGGGCGCGGATCAGCCCGCCGATCAGGCGGATCCTGGCGAGGTGGCTGGAGAGGCTGTCCTGCACAGCGCGGCCCGTGAGGAGGACCTGCGCCGATGAACCCGCCCCGAGCCCGCATCCGCGACCTTTGTATGGGCGTCTGACCACCAGATTGAAGCAAAGCCTTACGGAATCGGCCCATCGTTCATGAGAACGACCGTGCAGTGGCCCAAACGATGATCAAGGCCGACCTGGAGGGCGACAAGGCGGCGCAGGCGGCCATCACCAAGCTCAACACGGCCATCGCCGGCATCCGCGCCCCGTTCTTCTCCGATTGGATCACGCTGGTCGAGACGCTCCGCGCGTGACTGCCGGCGCTGGGATTGACGCCACTTTTCCCGGGCCTGGGCCCCGCGCTGGACAGCCTGAAGGCCCGCGAGCCGCGCGAGTTCCCCCTGCCGGGCGAGCCGGAGCTGGACCCGCTGCGGGCCATCCTCGCCCTGCGCAACGCGTTCGCTCCCGGCGGCCTGCCCGACGAGGCGGCTGCGGCGCGGCACCTGGAGGCGTACCTGCCCGTGCTCCACCAGATGCTCGATGCGTTCGACTTCCTGCCCAAGGAGAAGGTTGCCCCGTGGACGATCGCCGAGACAGAGGCCGACTACTCGCGAAACCTGACGCTGGCCGAGATGCTCGGCCGCAAGTCCCTGCCCAGTGCTACGTGCCATTCCCGGACCTGGAGCGGCACTTCGCGGCGTTCGTTGCCGCGAAGTCCCCGCGGGTGGGACTGGTGCTGACTGGGCGGGCCGGCAGCGGCAAGTCGGTGTTCCTGGCACAACAGGTCGAGCGGCTGATGGCGCTGCCGGCGGAGGCGAAGGACCCGCAGGACTACGACGTCCAGGCGCACCCGAATCTCGTGTTCTTCCTCCGCGGCAGCGGGATCGTCCCGCGCGAGCAGAGTGTGTCGCTGGAGCGCGAAGTAGCCGAGAAGCTGGGCGTCTCGGCGCGGCCAGGGCAGGGAATCACCACCTTTGGCGAGTTGCTTCAGCACTTGAACGAGCGGTGGAAGCAGGACCGCGTCAAGGACAGGCGGCTGATACTGATGCTCGACGGGTTAAACCGAAGTTCCAGAGAGGAATCAATGAAATATCTATAGTGGTAAACGGCTTACGTCAATTCCCAGTTCCCGTTTCTGGCTACACTCTGATCAACCGCAGCGCCTCTGCCTGCAGCGCATCGGCCTCCGTCACCTGATGGAACGTCGTCTGGTTGGGGGCACTGGCCACCACGCACGTGTTCCGGCAGCGCGTCCCCAGATGAGCCAACAAGGTCCGAAAACTCTGGACCGGCAGTCCGCCCGGCGTCGTGTGCGACTTCTTCTTCAGCCGCGCCGACTCCGAAGCGCGGGCCGGCACCACCGGGTCGCGCTGCCGCTCCACGGCCAGTTCCTCGTCCTCGAACAGAAGCGGCTCCCACGCCTGGCGCAGGTGCCACTCCACGTAGAAGGCCAGCATGCACAGCAGGATATGGGCCCGCATGCGCTCGGCCGTGCGGTGGTGAATCGGACGCACCAACAGGTCGATCCCCTTCAGACAACGGAATGCCTGCTCCACCAAGGCCAGTCGCTTGTACGACCGCACCGAGTCGGCGGCCGTTAGATGCGCGGCTGGCTCGCTGGTCCGGATCACATAGATGCCATCCAGAAGCTCTTCATTCTTGATCGCCTCTTCTTTGCGTGCCCACCCCAGCTGCCCGTCACGAATCGTCAGAGTAAAATGTTTGGCCATCTTGTAATGGTTGATGATTTTGCCCGCCCGCACGCCGATCGCGGCTGCCGTCTCGGGCGGGCCCGCACCCGCCGGGTGCGCCACGCTTGCGGCCAGCGCCTCGAGTTCGGCCTGCGTGGCCGCCAGCAGATCCTGGCGCTTCTGGCGGCGCTGCTCGGCCAACTGGGGGTTGTAACACGCCACGAGTCGTTCGCCGGGGAAATCCCGGGAGAAGATCTCCGCCAAGCGTTCGGCCTCCAAGTCCTGGCGGACCAGATGGCCCTCGGCCAGCAGGCGGCGGATGGCGCCGCTGCGCAGCGCCGAGATCCAGCCCAGGCCCGGGTGTTTCTTGAGCACATCAATCTGAGTTTGCGTGAGCATGCCGCGATCACCGACCAGGACCACGCGCGACAGGCCGAACCGCTTCGTCAGCGCCTCGACCTGGTCGGGGACGGTCTTGGGATCGCCGGTGTTGCCGGGATAGACCTGCACGGCAACAGGCCGCCCGTCGGCGTCGGTCAGCGTGCTGTAAACGAGGATCGGGCAGCCGGTCTTGCCGTCGCGGTCGTGACCGAAGCGAGCCAGCGGGCAGGTCTTCCCCTCGGAGAAGCTGCTGGTGACGTCGTAGAGCACCAAGGCTCCGCCGCTCAGGTGCCGCTGCGCCAGCTTCTTCTCGATCGCCTCCTGCCGCGCCCGCAGCCAATCCATGGCGTCAGAGTGCTGATCCTCGTCGGCGTCGGCGACGTTGAGTTCCTCGGCCAAGGTGGTGTCGTGCCCATGTCGGGTGTTGGCCAGCTTGGAGCTGGGGAACAGGAGGCGTTCGGCGCTCATGGCGATGACCAGGTTGCGCCTTTGCGACGGCTCGGAGGCGATGAGGTCCTCCAGGCCCAGTTTGCGTATCATGGTCAGGACGTCGTCGACATGGCCGTGCGGCAGCGAGCGCGTGATGCGGAAGGCTTCGGCGGCGGGGACGAAGGTCTCGCCCTTGAGCGAGCGCTTGATGAGGTCGATGAGGTGGTCGGGCAGATGGGAGAGGTTTCCCAGGGTCTCATGGGTGACGGTCTTGCCCTTGCGGAGGGAGCGTCGGAGCAGATGGGTGACGTAGGTCTTTCCCACCCCTTTGAAGGTGGCTGCCCGTCTACGAGGTGCAAATAAATCGCTGTCATTGCGGTAATCTGGGGCATTTACTAGCGCCGAGATCAAGTCGCTGGAGCGAGAATTCGTTCCGAATCGGCCTTGACGGCCCGAACTCGGGACAGCGAATAAATTAGATTCTGATTTGTACCAGATTCATATCTCTATCAGAAATCTCGCAACATTTTAAGCTACAAGACGTTGCGAGATTGTTGAACCACCTTCAAAGGGGTGCGTAGGTCTTTCCCTTGGAGACCCGCTTGGTCGTAGCCACATGAACGGCGCCGCCTCGTGTTGCCATGCGACCATTTTCGGAGAGACGACGACTATGTCAAGAGGAATATCTCTTTTTTAGTGGCTACATTTCCGAGTCGAAATCAAGGTTAGCCGCTTGTGAGCGGCTGAGTTACAACGATAAATGGTCCGGAACTTCGGATTAGGGCCCCGGCCAAGTCGTTGGCCAGCTCGGCGCGGCCCCGCTTTGCCGACCCGCGGCGGATGGCGATCGCCTCGTCCTACGCCGTCACCGCGGCGGGGAGCTGGCCCAAGCTGTCCAGGACCACCCCCTTGTTCATCAGGGCGGTGGCCAAGTCGTTGGCCAGCTCGGCGCGGCCTCGCTCCACCAGCCCGCGCAAGATGACGATCGCCTCGTTGGATGCAGTCGCCGCGGCGGGGAGGCTCTGCTCTACACGCTGGTGGACCGACTCCCGGCTGGTCAGGACCACGAAGCAACGGTCGGGCAGGTCCTCGACCGGGGGCAGGAAGTCGGTGATCAGCAAGTCGGTGATCAGCGCGGTCGTATCAGACTCGGGTCGGCGTAGCTCGTCGAGCGCGTTGAGGACGATGACCAGCGTGCCGAGGCCGTTGGATTCCATCAGCGTCCGGGCAAACGCGGCGAACTGCTCGGGCAACTCGGCGAAGCGACCGACGTTCGTCTGGATCTCCTGGGTGCGGAACTCGAGCCGCTCCTTGGCCCGGTCGGCTAGCTCGCTGAGGAAGGTGCGGTCGCTCAGGGTGCCGGGGCGGATGTGGTACCTAGCACAGGTACGCCACACTCGCGGCCGTCGCGGTCCAGTCCGTGGGCGGCGAAGGACTTGCCGACCCCCTCAGGGCCGAGGAGGTGGACGTTGCCGCGAGGCTGATCCTCGAGTACGGCCCAGATGGCGTCGAGCAGGTAGTCGGGGCGGAGGTACTCGCGGTCGCAATCGCGGAAGACGATCGCCCCGCCCTCGATCACATCGCGGGTGCTGTAAGCCGTGCGATCCACCCCTTTGAAGGTGGTTCAACAATCTCGCAACGTCTTGTAGCTTAAAATGTTGCGAGATTTCTGATAGAGATATGAATCTGGTACAAATCAGAATCTAATTTATTCGCTGTCCCGAGTTCGGGCCGTCAAGGCCGATTCGGAACGAATTCTCGCTCCAGCGACTTGATCTCGGCGTAGTAAATGCCCCAGATTACCGCAATGACAGCGATTTATTTGCACCTCGTAGACGGGCAGCCACCTTCAAAGGGGTGGCCGTGCGATCCCACTAGAACTTGGCCGGCACCCGAGTGGCCAGGGCGCGGCCCTCGTCCCAATTGGGGAACTCGGCGGGATGGCCCTGGAAGTATTCGAGGAAGTGGGTCGTGTGCCGGCCCTTCTTGCGGTCGTGGTCGTTGCCGTCGAAGAAGAAGGCAGCCGGCTGGTGGCAGTCGGGGTGCGCGCGCACCCCTGAAGCGAGAGGAGCGGCCCCAGGGGCTGGGCCCGGGACCGGTCGTGACGCCGCAAGGTCATCGCGCGGGGCGGACCCCAGGGGGTATGGCGATGCACCGGCGTCGGCGGCAGGCCGAGCGTTCCCTGCCAGACAATCTCGTGTCCGTCGAGCTCGGTGCTCAGGAGCTCCCAGGCAGCCAGCACCGCCCCGAGGGCGGTCAGGCCGTCGTGCTGCGGGGCGAGCCACTTGAGCGTCTCGTCCGCGTACGAGCGCGGATCGTTGCGAAAGACTCCGTGGCCGAAGACCTTGTTCCGCCACGGGACGAAGCTGGTCGGCTTGCCGACGAGCTGATCGCGGAGGCGGGTCGGGTCGCCGCCGCGGGGCTGGAAGAAGATCGGGTACAGCGCGGGTAGGCAGCGGGGGCTCTCCTGAAGCCGGCCAGTCTGGGCGAGCGGGGCGAGGGGCTTGAGCGCCCTGTCAAGCAGCGTGACCCAGTCGCCCAGAGCCATCGGCTTGAACAGAACCTCGGCCAGCCTGGCTGCCAGGGTCGCATCCGGTGTGCCGTGCAGCGCATCGGCGGCAGCCAGGGTGGCCGAGAACTTGATCAGGCACTCGAATGCATCGCGCAGCCGCCAGGCGGCGGCGATCGGCTCCTGCCGGTCCATCTCCTCCTGGAGTCGGGCGTAGGTGATCGCCAGCGGGTAAGGGAAGTGTGCGATAACGTCCTCGAGGACCGGGCGCTCCGGGCGTGGAGGGAAGTAAGGCTCGCCGGTCATGGGGCCCTCCGCGTGACAATCTTTTGGTGCGATTGACCTGACGACCCATTGGTGCGATTCTATCACATGAGCCGACCCGGGCCAGAACCGGCGCGTGCGGTCCCCGGCGCCGTGGTCGCGGCGCCGGGCCCCTCTGTCCAAGCCTACGCCCGGCGGCGGCTCGACTCGCGCCGGGCAGGCGGACTCGCGGTTTGTGCAGGTTGCCTGCACGGCACTCCGGGAGTCCCGTAGGCTGGGTCAGTGAGCGCAACCCACCATCCTGGGGCCTCGACCGGCTCATCCGTGAACTTAATGCCGGAGACGGTCCGCGCTCGTCTTGAGCCGCGCGGGCCGCTCGGGTATCATGTGCGGCTTTCACGAAGTGGAACCCGGAATCATACCGTACAGTCGAAACTTCGAGGTCCGCTGAGGAGAACGCATGGCCAGTCGCCGTCGAGGTAAAGGCCGCCGCAAGGTCGGTCGCAAGAAGCGTCGGATGCGGAGCCGGATCAGGCACCGCAAGAAGTGAGCCGCGCCGCCGCCCCGGCGCCTCCCAACCCTGGCGCGGTCGGAACGCGATCGAATCGTTTGCGACTCGCCCCGTTGGGCCCCGAGCTCGACGGGTTTTTTATTTTCGACGGATGACGGTGGTGTCCTGTGGTCATTGAAAAGTGACGTTTCCGACAGAAGCCTGCGTGTGAGCAGTCGCATTTTTTGCTCAAGCGGCGCAGCCAGACCGCAAGATTGTGGGAACCGCCGTGAGAACCCCAAGGAACCATCGGGAAGCCGGCCCAGGACCGAAAAATGAGGGCACAAGGCCGCTCAGTCGGCCCAGATTCGCTCCCTTTGAGGGTCTGGGCCACTTGGGTTCTCACCCAGGCGCGCAGCTTCTGCGACGCCGCCGCCCGCAGCACGTTCCAGCCCGCGACTGTGTGCAGGATCACACGGAATACGCTCCCACGACCACGCACCCGCAAACGGTCCAGTCCCAGACGATTCTTCAAACCGCTGTTGGTCGACTCGATCCCCGAGCGCGGCGCGTATCGCTCCTGGAACACCTCGGTCTGCTCTTCCACGCGCCGCGCCGCCAACCGTCGCCCCTTGTCGGTGAATTCCAGAGTGAACTTGCCATCATTTGTCGTCTCGATCGGGCATCGCTGCCGAAACGGGCACTCGGCGCAGGCCGACGCCGGCATTTCGACCCGCGTCCTCGCCGTCGCCGCATCGTGCGCACACGACGTCGGCCGGTGGCCCGCAGGGCAGGCGTCGATCGTGCCGGTGCGCTCGTCCCACGCGAAGTCGTCGACCGTCAGCGTCGCGGGGTCGGCCTCCGGCGCGCGGCCGGGGACCGGACCGACCAGGTCCACGCCCCGCGCCTCCGCCGCCTGGACGTTCTCGTCACCGGTGTAGAGCGTGTCGCCCAGGATTGAGAGCGTTCGACGGTGCGTGTGGAGACCGCGACGCCGGGTTCGAGGTTGAGTGCGTACTGGATGTCGGTATGGAAGATGTAGGCTTCGGCGGCCTCCTGGGCGGTCCATCCGAAGAAGTCGGTGAGGAAGACGAGCCCGGCCATGGAAGAGAGTTCCTTGGTGGTGCGCCGAAGGAGTCGCTGAAGTGTCGTCCGAGTTCGCCGACGGGCATCACTTCGAGCAGGACGTGGCGGAAGACGCCCTGCCAGCCGTTGCCGATGATCTTCCGCCCGGCCGGAGGTATGACCCCGTCAAAGGGATCGAAGAGGCGGTTTTGTCGCGGGTCGAAGGAGTGGATCATGGCGGGCGCAACTCCTTTTCCGAGATATGGTTAATTATAGAGTGGCGGCCCGGAGAGTCAAGAGGAAAACTGGCTATAAAATCAGATTATTCAACGAGTTGCGACGAAAACTAACGGCGGCATAATTCTGTCGGAGACGTCAAAAGTCGCTTCGGCGCCGAAATTTCGGCGATTTCAAGTCATTGCAGAGCACCAATTTTGGGCGTGACTGACGAAATTTCGGCGCCGATGGGAAACATTGGAGAAACAAGGCTTTTCAATGAACTTCGGACACGACCCGGATGACCGGAGAGACGGTTTTCCGGCGTCATGATCTGACTAGCGTGTTGCTGAGGGAGGACTGCGCCTGTTAGGCTATAGCCCTCATGTCGGGCAAATCCGCCCGGTGCCTCCCCGATGACCAGCCTCCACGCCCCGGCGGGCATCTCTCCCGAGGCATTGGAGCCTGTCGCCATCGGCCAATGACGCCGGCTTTGGGTGATCGAAAAAATCCGGGGAGTCCAGCCCGCGCTTCCCCGGCAGGTAACAACCACGACAGGCAAGCCCGGAGATCGACCATTCCCATGACCGGGAACCTTGCGCGTCGAGAATTCTCAAGATGTGGGAAGAGCTACGGGTCGCGATCCGGGCGGTTCTTCCGAAATGCCTCGATGCAACGAGACTTAGACACGTGCCGGTCGGCCCCGGATCGCGGCACTTGCTTTGCTTCCTGGATCAATACAATTTTCCTGCGGATACTTCCGGCGATCAGTGCTGAATCCGGGGCGTGGTGTCCCGAGAGGCTGGGATAGACCGATGGCGAAACGTCCGAATGTGAAAGAGATCTTGGAGTTGGCGCGGAAGGGGGGACCGGCGCAGCCAGGGAAAGAGACCCCCGCGCCGGCCGAGGAGCCCATGATCGAGGCGGTCGCGCCGGCCGAGGCCGTCGGCGCACCGGCCGCACCTCCACCGCCCGCAGCCGACGTCCCGACGCCGGAGAAGCTCGGCCGTCCGCTGACCCTGAAAGAGAAGCTCGCCGCCGCTCGTTCGGGAGGCGCGGCCGTCCTCGGGGCCGCCAAACCCGTTGCCGTGCCGATCGCCCCATCCCCCGCCCCGGCCGAGCCCGCCGCCGAGTCGGCCGCCGCCGAGGCGACCCCCACGGTCCCGCCACCGGCGCCCTCGATCGGCCGTCCACTGACCCTGAAAGAGAAGTTGGCCGCCGCTCGCGTGGGCGCCTCCGGAGCGGCGCCCGCGGCCCCCTCGGCCGCTCAATCTGCCGCCGCGAAAACCGCCGCCGCACCGTCGGCCAAGGCCGCCCCCCGCGCGCTCCCGCCCCTGGAAAAGATGACCGACCCGAAGGACCTGGCCGAGGCACTCCGCCAGACAGGCGCGAAGAAGGCGAAGGAGACCGCCGCCGCGACCAAGCCCGCCCCCGCGGCCAAGGCTGCGGGCTCCAAGGAGGCCAAACCGCAGACGGTCCTGCCCAAGCCCGCGCGCCCCCGGCCTCGGCTGCGACCTCCGCCCGGGCCGAGCGCCGCGGGTTCCTGATCGGGTCGCTCTTCGTCTCGTGGGTCGTCGTGGCCTGGACCTCGTTCACGGTCGGCTGCCTCGCCTTTACCCAGATGATGGTCCGGTTCATGTTCCCCAACGTGCTGGCCGAGCCGCCGAGCACAATCAAGGTGGGCCTCCCTTCCAACTTCGAGCCGGAGGAAGTCAACGAGCGGTTCAAGGCCGAGTGGGGTTTCTGGATCGTCCGCTCGACCCGCTTCAACGGGCAGGATATCATCTATGCGCTCCAGTCCGTCTGCACCCACCTGGGCTGCCCGCCCAACTGGCTGGCCGGCGAGCAGAAGTTCAAGTGCCCGTGCCACGGCAGCGGCTTCTACATCACGGGGATCAACTTCGAAGGCCCCGCGCCCCGGCCCCTGGAGCGGTTCAAGGTCATCCTGGCCGACGACGGCCAGATCCTCGTGGACAAGAGCCAGAAGTTCCAGCAGGAGCTGGGCCAGTGGGCGGAGCCCGACAGCTACATTTCGGCTTGACCGTTCGAAGAGCATCGTTCGATCGCACTGACATCATGGAAGGGTGCGTGGGTGCCCCGGCGTGGCGTGAGTCCAGGGCCGGGCGTCATCCACACACCCGACGAACACCATTGAGGGGAGTTGCTCACGAAGGAGCAAGGCTCGTACGCAGAGGACGCCAAGGAATCCCTGGCGAATCGCCCTTTTCTTTCGTCGCGAGCTTTGCGCCTTCGCGAGCAACTCTCCCCTCGGGAAATCGGGGACGGCGGTCCGTGATCCCGCCCCCCGGCCACTCGGTCGCTTCGATCCGCCACCATAGGGACGATCATGGCCTTCGCCGACAAGATCTACGAGTCTCAGATCTGGAAGAGCATCTTCCGCCACCCGATGCCTACCGACCGGCGGAACCGCGTGGTGGTCATGCTGACCAACGTCTTCCTGCACCTGCACCCGGTCAGCGTCCGCAAGCAGGGGATCGCGCTCAGCTACACCTGGTGCATGGGGGGGACAACGTTCTTCCTGTTCATCGTCGAGGTGGTCACAGGCGTCTTGCTGATGTTCTACTACCGCCCGACGCTGGAACACGCCTACAACGATATCCTGGCGCTGCGTGACGTGACGACGCTGGGCATCCTCCGCGAACTCCACCGCTGGGGTGCGCACGCGATGGTCATCGCGGTCTGGCTGCACATGTATCGGGTCTTCCTGACCGGCAGCTACAAGCCCCCGCGCGAGTTCAACTGGGTGGTCGGGGTGCTGCTCCTGGTCCTGACGCTGCTGTTGTCGTTCACCGGCTACCTGCTGCCGTGGGACCAGTTGGCGATCTGGGCCATCACGGTCGGCTCGAACATGGCGCGGGCGACCCCGGGCCTGGGCGTCGAGGGACCGGGCGCCTCGCTCTTGAAACTCAACGGCGTCAGCCTGATCACCTCCGGCTCGGACGCGAAGTTCGCGCTCCTGGGGGGCCGGAGCGTCGGTGAGATGACGCTGAACCGCTTCTACGTGCTCCACTGCGTGGCAATCCCGCTGGCGGTCTCGCTCCTGATCATGATCCACTTCTGGCGGGTCCGGAAAGACGGCGGGATCAGCGGGCCGATGTAGGACGACGCGGGCTCTGGACGTAGGGCGTGTGCGGCTCACGCCCGCACCGGATGGCGTGTGGCACACGCCCGATCTCTCACGACGCGAAGACGACCATGCACCACGACATGACCCCCGGCGTGATGGCCGGTCTCTCCTGGTATTACCTGCTGGCGTCGATGCTCAACGCGGCGGCGGCGGCGTACACCGCGTACGCGGAGATCGTCTCGGAAGGGGCGTCCCGCGTCGGACTGGCGCCGCGGACCCGTCGGCTACCCGACTGGCTGGTGGTCGCGTTCTTCGGGCTCTATGGCCTGGCGATCCTTCTGATCCTCGGGCGCGAGTTCCTGCCCGAGGCGATGAGGGTGGCCTACGGGCTCTGCGCCCTGGCCAACGTGATGGTGGCGATCACCTCGGGGGCCGACGCGGCGCACTTCGCCGAGGTCCGCGACGCGGGGCACGGCCGGGGGTCCGAGGTCCACGGCCCGAGCCTCGACGACCACCAGCCCGCCGTCGGCCTGGGCCGGCCGATGGACCGGACCCTCTGGACGCTGATCTGGGCGGTCGTCGCCGTCATCTTCCAGGCGATGGGCCTGACCTACGCGCTGAGCGGGGAGTACGCGCTGCCCCTGTTCATCCGCAACGCGATCGACTTCGTCTCCGGGCCGACCACCTTCTTCATCGGCGGGACGGTCGGCTTCATCCTGATGCTGGTTTACCGCCGGTTCCTGGCCAACGGGCTGGTCGCCTGGGGGATCGTCAACCTGCTGCTGCTCGCCTTCGGCCTGAGCATGACCGATTACGACTTCCGCGACATCGTCACCAAGCCCGACAACGTGCCGATCGTCGGGATGATCATCCTGGTCGGCTTCTTCAACTGGATCGCGCTGCGCCGCGCCGTGATCAACGACGCGCGGATGACACAAGGGCTACCCAATCTCGAGGAACTCCATCCCGAGAAGACGCTGACCTGGCCCGACCTGGTCTACACCGAGCTGATCGCGATGGTCGCCCAGACGATCTTCCTGGTCATCTGGGGGATCGCGCTCCAGGCCCCCCTCGAGCAGCCCGCCAGTTCGACCTCCGCGCCGAACCCGTCGAAGGCCCCCTGGTACTTCCTCGGCCTCCAGGAGATGCTCGTCTACTTCGACCCGTGGATGGCCGGCGTCGTGCTCCCCAGCTTGATCGTCGTCGGGCTGATGGCGATCCCCTACATCGACACGAACAAGGCGGGCAACGGCTACTACACGATCAACCAGCGCAAGTTCGCCTACGTCACGTTCCAGTATGGGTTCCTGGTGCTCTGGGTGATCTTGATCCTGCTCGGGACGTTCCTCCGCGGGCCGAACTGGAACTTCTTCGGACCCTATGAATTCTGGGACCTCCACAAGCTGATCCCGCTGAACAACGTCAACCTCTCGGACATCGTCTGGATCGAGCTGATCGGGACGAGCAAGCCGGCGAACATCCTGCTCCGCGAGTTGCCGGGCATCATCGCCGTGCTGGGCTATCTCATCCTGGTCCCGCCGCTGCTGGCCCAGATCCCCTTCTTCAAGAGGGTGATCGCGCAGGCGGGCTGGCTGCGCTACTCGGTGCTGGCCATCCTGCTGCTGTTCATGGCCAGCCTGCCGATCAAGATGGTGCTGCGGTGGACGATCAACCTGAAATACCTGATCGCGATCCCGGAATATTTCTTCAACATCTGACGCCGCGCGGGCGGCACGTGGCCGATCCCTCCGAGGACACCGGCCCGCGATTCCGAGTGGGCGGTTCGGATCTTTCCAGACGCTGCTCTTGACAAGGTCGGGTGCGACGACGGGGGCGATTCCGCCGCGACTCCCCGGTGACCCGGCCCTCATGAATTTATGAGGACGGCCTCCCATGCCCGCAACCGAGGAAACCTATCGCAGCCAGCCGACCCTACACATCGTCTTCGCGCTGTCGTCGGTCGCGATGACCCTGTCGATCGTCTGGATGATCATGGCGGACCACCTCCGCCCCTGGAAACAGGTCCAGCGCGAGTTCCAGCACGTCGAGGACTCCAAGCTCCGCGCCTCCGAGCAGGAGAAGCTCCACGAGCAGCAGGCCAAGTATGCGGCGCAGCTCCAGGCGATCGACGAGAAGATCCAGGCCGCCCAGGCCAGGGCCGAGGAAAATGCCTCCGAGCTCCGCAACCTCGACCGGCAGATCGACCGACAATCCGGGACGGTCGAAGGGCTGGACACCAAGCGGAAGTTCACGAAGGCCGAGCTCGACAGCAAGCGGAGCTTCTACGACGGCATGATCGACCGGGACGAGGCCCGCGAGGCGCGGATCTATCTCGAAGCGACGATCGTCCCGACCGACGCGGAGCTCTCCAAGGTGTCAAAGAAATTCGAGGAGGAAGACGCCAAGCTCCGCGAGCTGAAGGCGAAGCGCGAAGACATGCTCGGTCACGTTGATGAGCTCAAGAAGGAGCGCGAGCAGCTGACCCGCGAGGCGGACCGGGTGGCGCGGACGCTCGATCAGAAGGAACGGCAGTACTTCGGCCTGGCCGCCTGGCTCCGGAGCCTGCCCGGCTTCGACCTGATGCCGCCGACAAAGATTCAGCAGATTAGCCTGCCCGAGCTGACGATCAACTACAACTTCAAGGACGTCCCCCGCTACGACCGCTGCACCACCTGCCACCAGGGGATCGACCGGCTCGGCTACGAGACCGACGCCGAGGGCAGGCCGATGAAGCGGGTCTTCGCCGCGCATCCGCACCTGACCGACGGCGCCACCACGGTCGACCCCAAGGGGAACGTCGTCCCGGCGGGCCTCTACCTCGACGGCAACGGCCCGCACCCGATCAACAGCTTCGGCTGCACCATCTGCCACGGCGGGCAAGGCTCGGGGACCGACTTCACCTACGCCTCGCACGAACCCAACGACCTGAAGCAGAAGGAGGCGTGGGAACACGAATACCACTGGCACGAGATCCACCACTGGGACGAGCCGATGCTGCCCAAGCGGTTTCTGGAGTCGAGCTGCCTGAAGTGCCACCACCAGGTGACCGACGTGCCCCAGGCCACGAAGCTCCAGGCCGGCTACGAGCGGATCGTCCAGTACGGCTGCACCGGCTGCCACACGATCGGCGGCGAGGGATCGTTCGGCCCCGACCTGACCGACGAGCGCCAGGTCGGCCCGAACCTGGCGCACCTCGGGTCGAAGGCCTCGAAGGACTGGGTCCTGAAATGGATCAAGAACCCGCACGCCTTCCGGCCTGACACCCGGATGCCCCGCTTCTACGGCCTGACCAACAACTCCGCGGCCGACGACCAGCCCAAGATCGACGCCGAGGTCCAGGCGATTACCTCCTACCTGTTCGCCAAGAGCACCCCGCCCCCCGGCTTCCAGGACCCGCCGGTCCAGAACGACCCGGCGCGAGGCAAGGAGCTCTTCCTCCGGAAGGGCTGCATGGCCTGCCACTCGCACCGGCCCTACGACCCGAGCGAGGTCCAACTCTCCGACCGCAAGGACGTCAACCCCGACTACAAGCCCAACCTCGCCGCCACCTACGACCCGAGCGTCTTCCCTGAGTCGGTCCGTCTGTACGCCCGCGCCGACTACGGCCCGAACCTCTCGAACATCGCCGCCAAGTTCCCGAGCCGCGAGCAGGGCTATACGTGGCTGGCCAACTGGATCAAGGCGCCCGAGGCGTATCACCCCAAAAGCCTGATGCCTAACCTGCAACTCTCGGCGCAGGACGCCGCCGACATCGCCGCCTGGCTGCTCTCGGTCGCAGGCGAAGGGCCCGCCACAGACAAGAACTGGCCCGTCGAGGTCAAGGTCGCCGACGTCAAGTCCCCCGAGGTCAAGGACGCGATCGATGAGCTGGTCAAGCTCTACGTCAAGAAGGGGGGTATCACCCGCAATGGCAAGCACGTGGCGGTGCCGCTGAGCGAGGTGGACACGTTCGTCGCCAAGGAACTCTCACCGGACGAGAAGCTGATGTTCCTGGGCGAGAAGACGATCAGCCGGCTCGGCTGCTTCGGCTGCCACAACATCACCGGCTTCGAGAACGCCAAACCGATCGGCACGCCGCTCAACGGCTGGGGCACCAAGAGCCCGACCAAGCTCGACTACGTCCACATCACCGAGTATCTCGACGACCAGCCTGAAGACGACAAGGGGAGCCGCGACGGCACCTCCCCCTACTACAAGGAGAAGCTCGAGGACCACACCCGGATCGGATTCCTCTACCAGAAGCTCCACCGCCCCCGGAGCTACGACTACCGCAAGACCAACGAAGACCTGAAGACCTGGGACGATCGGCTCCGGATGCCGCAGTTCGCCTGGGCCAACGACCCGAAGGCAGTCGAGGAGGTGATGACCTTCATCCTCGGCCTGAGCGGCGAGAAGATCAACAGCAAGTACCTGCCCAGCACGCACTACTCGGCGACGCAGACGGCCCTCGCTCAGGGTAGAAAGCTCCTGAACCGGTACAACTGCACCGGGTGCCACACCCTGGAGATGCCCAAGTACACGATTGCCGCGGGCACCAGGCTGGAGGAGGCACTAACCGACTTCCAGACCAACGTCAAGGTGTCCTATAACACCCGCGCGACCGACTACCTCGCCGAGTTCTCCCCGAACGAGTCGTATGACCCCAAGAAGACACCCGAGCTGTCGGGCGACGACGGCAAGCCGATCGTCATCGAGGGGATGCCGATCGGGACGTTCGAGAACGAGCTGACAGTGCAGCTCTGGCGGCCGGTGACGATCCGAGGGTTCACCTTCAATGTCGGCGACAATCTGACGCTCGACCAGTCGAAGGTCGAGGTGGCGCCCCCCGAGGGGGGGAACTTCGCCTGGTTCTCCGCGACCTCCCAGGCCGAGCAGACCGGGAACGACTTCGCGTCGCTCTGGAACCGGCTGCCACCGCCGCTGTTGCGCGAGGGGAACAAAGTGCAAACCCCCTGGCTGACGGCGTTCTTGAACGACCCGTACCCGATCCGGCCCGCCGTCAACCTCCGGATGCCCCACTTCCACTTCGGCAAGACCGACGGCCTGGCCTCGTCCGAAACGTCGGGACTGGCCAACTACTTCGCCGCGCACGATGGCGCCGAGTTCCCTTACCAGCCGATCGTCGAGCGCGAGCAGTCATACCTGGCGAACATGGAGCAGCAGCACCCCGGCTATCTCGGCGCCGGCTGGCAACTGATGGCCAAGGGAGCGTGCGTCCAATGCCACGCCCTCGGCCAGTACAAGCCGACTGGCGGCGACCAGGTGGTCAACGGCCCCGACCTGCGCCAGGTCGCCACGCGGTTCCGGTCGGGCTACCTGACGGAGTGGCTGGCGAACCCGCGCCGCCTGCTCCCCTACACGGCGATGCCGCAAAACATCCCGCCCCACGGGCCGCCACCCCCCGCCGTCCCCAAGGGGTTCGAGGACAAGCCCTTTGAGATGGTCAAGGCAATCCGGGACACCCTGCTCAACTATGTCAACGCTGTCGAGCAGCAACTGGCCTCGGATGCCTCTAAGGGGATCCCGGTGGCGAAGCCGTCGGGGGCATCAAATTCGGAATGAGAGGAAGCGGTTTCGAGGACTCGTTGATCGTCGTCAGAAGAGGCCGGCGCGACCCCGCGTCGGCCCCTTCTTTCGAGGAATCCGCTGACGACCGACGACTGACCACTGACAACCAGGAGAGACGCAATGACATCATCTTGGACCCGAAAGCCGATGGCATGTCTGGGCCTGATCACCCTGATGGGGCTCGCCGTCGCCGGCTGCGGCGGTAAGGAACAGGAGGCGGACGAAGCCGTGGTCGTCACCGAGCCGGGCAAGGAAGTCCCCACTGCCTCGAGCCCGAGCACGACCACCACGCCGACGACCACAACCCCGGCCGCCTCCGCCCCGGCCGCCACAACCCCCTCGGCGCCTGCCACGACCGCCAAAGCCGAGGGCTATGGCACGCTCAAGGGGCAGGTCACCTTCAACGGCAATCCCCCCGCCCCGAAAGAGTTGGTCGCCAAGGGTCAGGCCCCCAAGGACCCGGAGGTCTGCGCCAAGGACGCGCCGATCAAGTCCCAGCGGCTCATCGTCGATGGCGGCAACAAGGGGGTCAAGAACGTCCTGGTCTACATTCCCAAGCCGAACGGCAAGGTCAACGAGGAAGCCGTCTCTGCCGCCAAGCAGGCCAAGATCGAGTTCGACCAGGAGCATTGCATCTTCGAGCCGCACGTCATGGCCCTGATGGCGGGGACGGAGGTCACCCTGAAGAACAGCGACTCCATAAACCACAACATTAACTCCCGGCTCAAGAACAACTCCTTCAACTCGCTCATCTCGGGCGGACAGATGGTCCTCAAGCCGATCGAGACGCCCGAGCGGACGCCGGGCCAATTGACCTGCGACATCCACCCGTGGATGAGCGCCTCCTGGATGGTCCTGGACAACCCCTACTTCGCCGTCACCGATGACAGGGGGAACTATGAGATCAAGAACGTCCCCGCCGGCGCCCAGAAGGTCGTCGTCTGGCAAGAGACGGTGGTCCCGGGGGGGTTCGTCACTCCGGGTTCGGGCGAGGAACTGACCATCAAGCCCAACGACACGACCATCAAGAACTTCACCATGGACGCCGGCAAGGTCCGGCCCGAATAACAGGCTCGTCTGGCAGAGTGGGTGGAGCGAAACCCAGAGTGGCGGTCGAAAGATCGGTGGGTTGTGCCGCGTTTCACCCACTCTCCGGGTTACCCTGCAAGTCCCCACGGGTTACCACGTCCCTCACAAAATTGCGAGAATCTCCGCCTAGTCATGCCCAGCGGACATAGCTGGGAACCCACCTGGGAGGCATTACCCTTAGAAAAAGGTTGAAATGTGATGAAGTTCCTGACGCGATCGCATATCCCGGCTCGTAGCCTGCGCGGGCCTCGCGGCGGCGCTGGGCGCCACGCTGACGACGGCCCAGGCCGCGCCCCCCGTCGGACCGCTGGCGGCCGGCCTCACGGCACAGGCCGGTTCCGGCACGGTCAAAGGTCGACTCGTCTGGGGAGGCGCCCAGGTCCCCGAGCTCAAGGTCCTGGTCGCCAAGGGTGAGGCCCAGAAAGATCCTCAGGTCTGTGCCAAGCAAGAAGCGATCCCCTCGCGCGAACTGGCCGTCGATCCCGCCACCAAGGGTGTCCGCTACGGCTTTGCCTTCCTCGTCAAGCCGCAGGGCGAGAATTCCTCCGCCACCGAGGCGCTGCTGGCCAAGGCGCCCAAGGTCGAGATCAACCAGAAGAATTGCGAATTCGTCCCCTACGTCGTCGCGCTCCATCAGAACCAGGGGCTCATGTTCAAGTCGAGCGACCCGGTCAACCACAACATTCGCTACTCGGCCTTTACTAACGGGGCATTCAACCAGATCCTCCCGCCCAACGGCCAGGTCGAGGTCAAGCTCGTCGCAGAGCGCCGGCCAATCCCGCTGGCCTGCGACATCCATCCCTGGATGAAGGGTTATATCATGGTGTTCGACCACCCGTTCTTCGCAGTAACGGGTGAGGATGGGTCGTTCGAGATCACCGGAGTGCCCACTGGCACGCAGAACCTCGTGCTCTGGCAGGAGAAGGTCGGCTACGTCAACCAAGGCGGGGCGCGCGGTCTGCCGGTCGAAGTCACGGCGGGCCAGATGGTGAACGTCGGCGACGTCGCGATCGATCCGGCGAAGGTGAAATCACCACCGTAATTCTCGCAAGTTACGTCTCAATATCGTGCCCCGTATGATCATGCACGCTCGTGCACGAGCACGCGCGGCACCTTCCGCCAACCGCGGGCATCGGTTTCTTTTTACGTCGCCGGAGCGTGGAAGCCTCCGCTCCAGCCATCCGAATCTGGTCGATTGGTTTTTACTTCACTAATTAGATCGATTTAGTAGAGATCAGGGGACATGGTCCGTCATCGCTTGGGTCGAATGCTCCAGTTCCTTGGGCTGCTGATCCTGCCCTTCGGTGTTGCCTCGGAATTAGTCGGAAAGGTCGGATTGGGGCAGTCGTTGCTGATCGCGGCGGGGGGAATAGTCGTCTTTATCGCGGGATATCTTCTTCAACACCGCCCTTGATCCGGCTCTCACGCTCAATCCTCGCGCTTGGTGCTGAAGATGAAGGCAGCATGATTACCCCTTGTGTTTGAAAATTCTCATTCTACCCTGATGTTAGGGCTTCGAGAGATTGCGGTACTAGATTTGCCATTGCACGAGGAGGATGGGATCGTGTCCAATAGATGAAGGATTTCGGTGTGCAGGTTTTCCCAAGGCGAAGAGTGTTCGGGAAGAACGCGCCGCTTCGGGATGATCACTCGAGGGGTGGAACTCGCCGTTTGTCCAATGGTTCAGATGGTGAGGACCGTGAGTGATGATGGCAGTCACGCCTTGAACCCCTCGCGCTGAGTCGATTATCCCCTGTTCGACCGACCCTCGCAAAGACGTCGATCGCGCATGGAGGGTCTGGTCATGAAACAGTTGAGGATGGGGCCATCGAGTCGAGTCGGATGGGCGGTGTTGTTACTGGGGACGGCGCTGGGTAATCCCCCCATCCTGGCGCAAGGGCCGAACCGGACGGCAACGAAGTTCTACCCCGACTTCAGCGATACGGCCGACGCGCTGCTGCGAAACGCAGCAAGTCACGCGCGGGATGGCCAGTGGGCCGAGGCCGTCGAGATCTATCAACGCGTGATCCAGCAGTTCGGCGACAAGGTCGCCAAGCTGCCGAGGGATGACCCGGCGGGCGATCCGTCGGGGGAGTCGGTGCTGTACGTCGATCTGCGGCAGTTCTGCCAGCGTCGGCTGGCGGCGCTGTCGCCCGCAGGCTGCGCCATCTATCGGTCGCGAGTGAATGCGCAGGCCGAACGCTGGTATCGCCAGGGTGCGGCCGAGCGCGACCGCGGCCTGCTCCGGCGGGTGGTCGAGCAGGCGTTCTGTAGTGCCTGGGGTGACGACGCACTCGTGCTGCTGGGAGACCTGGCCTTCGAGGATGGCCGGTTCGACGAGGCGCTGGCGATGTACCGCCAGCTCGTCCCCGACCACCCCGATGACCGCGCCGGGTTGATCCACCCCGACCCGAGCATTGATCTGGCCAAGGTCGCGGCCAAGAAGCTGCTCTGCCGCGCGGCGGCGGGTGAGAACCCACCCGACCGCGCGGCGCTCGACGCCTTTACCGCCGCGTATCCCAAGGCGAGCGGGACGCTGGCCGGACGGACCGGGCCGTACGCCGAGACGCTGGCCGAGGCGGTGCGGCGCGACCACCTCGCCCCCCCTGAACAGCCCGACGGCCGCTGGCCGACGTTCGCCGGCGCGCCGACGCGGACCAAGGTCGTCCCCGGTCCGATCGACGTCGGCTCGCTCCAGTGGCGGGTTGAGCTCGAGGCGTTCAACCCGTACCATGCGCAGCGGGGGATGGGGATGCGCACGATGGGGATGTCGTCGTTCCGTGTCCCCGACGACCGGCTCCTGGCCTACCACCCGATCGTGCTGGGCGACCAGGTGGTTGTCTGCGACAGCAACAAGATCGTGGCCTACAACCTGAACGACCGCCCGCTCGGCTCGCCCGGAAGCAGCGCGGCGACGATCAAGGAAGCGTGGAAGCACGACGAGACGCAGGACCGGTCCGGCCCGATGGCGACGCCACCTGTGACGACGCTGCCGCGATACACGCTGACGGCCTTCGGCGACCGGATCTACGCGCGGATGGGGCCGACCGGCTCGGCGTACTTCGGGATGGGGCGGATGGGGATGTCGTCGCCCAGCTCGATCATCGCGGTGGACCGCAGCAGCGAGGGCAAGCTGCTTTGGACGTGCCAGTCGAGCGAAGTGACGTTGCCGAAGCGCCCGGCCGACGGCTCGAACCGGACCGTCGGGTTCGAGGGCACCCCCGTCGCCGACGCGCGGCGGGTCTACGTGGCGATGACCGACCGGCGCGAGCAGACGTCGACCTACGTGGCGTGCCTGGACGCCGAGTCGGGCGTCCCGCGCTGGGTCCGCTATCTCGGCGCGGCGTCGTCCGATATGGAGAACCCGATGGGCTTCGGGATGGGCATGGGAGGCATGGGGACCATCCTGAACGACTTCGGCCACCGCCTGCTCTCGCTCGACGGCCCGACGGTCTACTACCAGACGAACCTCGGCGCGGTCGTGGCGCTCGACGCCGAGACGGGGGGCATCCGCTGGGTCGCGACGTATCCTCGGCAGGACCACAACGAGATGGGGCTGGCCCGCGAGCGCGACCTGAACCCGGCGATCGTGCACGACGGCCTGGTGATCGTCGCACCCGAGGACGCCAACAGCATCTACGCCTTCGACACGGCCAGCGGCCGGCTCGTCTGGAAGACCGACCCGCTGCCCGAAGAGGTCAAGCTGGCACACCTGCTCGGGGTCGCCAAGGGGCGAGTGGTCGCGACCGGCGACCGCGTGCTCCTGTTCGACGTCAAGAACGGCAAGCTCAACCGGTCGTGGCCCGACAATGGCCCGTCATTCGAAGGGTTCGGGCGCGGCCTGCTGGCCGGCGACAAGATCTACTGGCCGACGCGCAACGAGATCCATATCCTCGACCAGGCCACCGGACTCCGGATGGAGCCGCCGATCAAGCTCCAAGAGTCGTTCCAGACGACCGGGGGCAACCTCGCCGTCGGTGACGGCTACCTGATCGTCGCGCAGGCTGACGCGCTGGTGGTCTTCTGCCAGAACAGCCGATTGATCCAGCGGTATCGCGACGAGATCGCCCGCGCGCCCGAGCAGGCGTCGAACTACTTCCGCCTGGCGCAGGCGGCCGAGGCGACCGGCAAGGACGAGATCGCGCTGGAAGCGCTGGTCCAGACGCTGCGGCGCGCCCGACCGTCGGAGCTGATCGACGGCCATCCGCTCGTCGAGGCGACCCAGGATCATCAATACCGCCTGCTGATGCGGCTGGGCCACAAGGCGCGGGCGTCCGAGGAATGGGCGCGGGCGTCCGCGCGCTTCGAGGAAGCGGCGATGGTCGCGCGGTCGGACCGCGACCGGCTCAAGGCGCGGCTGACCTTGGCCGACGTCCAGCTCGACCGGGGCACACCCCACGACGCGGTCGTCACGCTCCAAGGCCTGCTCGCCGACGAGCGGCTCCGGCCGCTGAACATCGCCGCCGAGGACGGCCACCGGACGATCCGCGCCGACCTCCTGATCAGCGACCGACTCGCCGCGATCCTCCAGGCCCACGGCCACGGGCTGTACGACACCTTCGAGCGGCAAGCGCGCGATCTGCTCGAACGGGGCAAGAAGGAGGGGGACGCGCACCTGCTCGAGGAGGTCTGCCGGAGCTATCCGGTGGCGCGGGTGGTGCCCGATTCGCTCCTGGCGCTGGGCCAGATCTGCGACGCCTCGAAGCGGCCTGCGGAGGCGGCGCACGCCTATAAGCGACTGCTGGCCAACGCCCCCAGCGACGCGCTGAGGGCCCGCGCCTTGTTCGGCCTGGCCCGCGCCTACGAGGCGCAGCGGTTCTGGATCCCGGCGCGGGACACGTACACCGAGGTGCTGGTGCGGTTCGCCGACGTGAGTCTGGAGGAGTTCGGCTCCGAGACAAAGGTGGCCGCGCTGGTCTCCGAACGGCTGGCGCACGAGCCCTTCGACCGGATGATGGGGGACCGCTCGGAGCCGAGCATGCCGGTGCCGCTGGTCCGTCGCTGGGGCCGGCCGCTCTCGGGGGCCATCCGGCCGCTCGGGGCGCAGGGGGTGCCCCCGTCGGCGGAGGTGAGCCGGATCTTCCTCGTCCAGGGGATTACCCTCCGCGCGCTCGATTCGGCATCAGGCGAGCCGCTCTGGTCCGCCGATCTGGCCAGCCCTCCGGTCTGGGTTGCCTATTTCGCCGACAAGATCATCGCCGCGACCGAGTCGCGACTGGTTGCGCTGAGCCTCGACAAGGGGTCGATCGATTGGCAATACGACCTGGGCGGCGCCCGCCAGGGACGGCACGGCGAGAACCCGTTCGTCAGGCCCGACACCGCAGTGAACCCCGGCACCGGCCCGGCGGCGCACTTCCACCACTTCCAGATCGTGGGCGACCGCGTCTTCTGCCTGCGGGGCGACCGCGAGCTGCTGGCCTTCGACGGCGACACCGGGCTGGTGGACTGGTCATACGCGCCGGCCGCCGGGTCGATCAACCCGAACCTCTGGATCGGCCCGCAGCGGATTGTGCTCCAAGTGCGCAAGCCAGGCGCGGTCCTGGTGCTGGAGACTGCGACCGGCCGCCACGGCGGCGAGTTCCCCGAGTCCGACGACGAGGATTGGACGCGGCCGCCCCTGCCGATCGACGACGACCACGTGGCACTCGTGGCCGACCGCCGGAGAGTGGCGCTGTTCGACCTCCGGCGCGGCCTCAACTCCTGGGTCTTCCGCGAGAGCCTCGACTTCCCCCGCAACGGCCCGCCCCGGCTGCTCGGCGACGCCGAGAGGCTGCTGCTGATCCAGGACGGCATCGAGCTGATCCGGCTCGACCCGGCGACGGGGATGAAGCGATGGTCGTACCCGCTGGGGACCGAGGACCTGAGCGAGCGCCCCGAGGCGATGGCCCTGGACGGCGACCGGTTCTACTGGGCGAGCGGCCGAACCCTGAACGCGCTGGCGCTGGCCGATGGGTCGCTCGCCTGGACCCGCCCTCTGACCGGTCCCGAGTCGGGATGGTCGATCGCGCTGACGGCGCGGTGCGTGATGGCCTACCCGGTGCTCTCGGCGCACCCTGAGGGGGAGGGGGAGAGCCTGTTTCTCGTCTTCCGCCGCCGCGACTCGGGCGAGCTCGTGCAGCGGCTCGTGTTCCCGGTCGCCGTCTCCGACGTCGCGGTCCGGCTTGCCCCCCGCGGCGCCTGGTCGCGGCCCAGGGCGGGCTCTGGGCGCTGGGCGAGCGAACCGTGATGGACGCATCGAAACGGCCCCGATAGCCTGAAGGGGTGGAGGCGTCCCCCGCCACAGCTCGCCTGCCCGAACGAGCCGCGCCGTGCTCTCAATCTTTGATCCAGAGAGGTCTCCGCGTGAGCGACAATACAACGAGTGAACCCCTCCAGAACGACGACCTCCTCGCCGTCGAGCGGCTCAAGGACGCCTTCGCCAAGCTCAAGGGAGAGTTGCGCAAGGTCATCGTGGGCCAGCAGACAGTCCTCGAGGAGTTGCTCGTGGCGATCTTCGCGCGGGGCCACTGCCTCCTGATCGGCGTGCCTGGCCTGGCCAAGACGCTGATGATCCACACGCTGGCCGACGCGCTGAACCTGACCTACAACCGGATCCAGTTCACGCCCGACCTGATGCCTTCGGACATCACCGGAACCGAGGTGATCCAGGAGGACAAGGCGACGGGCGTCCGCCAGTTCAAGTTCCTCCGCGGGCCGATCTTCGCCAACATCGTGCTGGCCGACGAGATCAACCGGACCCCGCCCAAGACGCAGGCCGCGCTGCTCGAGGCGATGCAGGAGCGGCAGGTCACCGTCGGCGGCGAGCGGCACCGGCTCCCCGACCCGTTCTTCGTCCTGGCGACGCAGAACCCGATCGAGCAGGAGGGCACTTATCCGCTGCCCGAGGCGCAGCTCGACCGGTTCATGCTCAATATCCTGGTCGACTACCCCAACGAGGCGGAGGAGTTGGACATCGTCCGCCTGACGACCTCGACGCACAAGCCGAATGTAACCAAAGTCCTCTCCGGCGCCGACATCCTGGAGCTCCAGGAGATCGTCCGGAAGGTCCCCATCGCCGACCACGTCTCACGGTACGCGGTCCGGCTGACGCGGATGACCCGGCGCGAGCAGGGGGACATGCCCGACTTCATCCGCGATTACGTGAGCTGGGGGGCCGGCCCGCGCGCCAGCCAGTACCTGGTGCTCGCGGCCAAGGCGCGCGCTGTGCTCTACGGCCGCTACTACGTCTCGACCGACGACATCCGCGCCATCGCGGGACCCGTGCTCCGACACCGGATCATCACCAACTTCAACGCGGAGGCCGAGGGCCTGAGGCCCGACGACATCGTCAAACGGCTGATCAAGGCCGCGCCAATCGACGAGCACGAGGCCGAGCGAAGTGGAAAACTACCAAAAATATTTAAATCCGCAAACATTGGCTAGCCTTGAGGGCCTCGACCTCCAGGCACGCCTGGTGGTCGAGGGCTACGTCGCGGGCATGCACCCAAGCCCGTACCACGGCTTCTCGGTCGAGTTCGCCGAGCACCGCGAGTACGTCCCCGGCGACGACATTCGCCATGTTGACTGGAAGGTGTGGTCGAAGACCGACAAGCTCTACCTGAAGCAGTACGAGGAGGAGACAAACCTCCTGCTCTACCTGCTGCTGGATACAAGCGAGTCGATGGCGTATGCCTCGGGCGACCAGGTCTCGAAGCTCCGGTACGCGCAGTTCCTCGCGGCGGCGCTGGGGTACATGGTCCTGCAACAGCAGGACTCGGTCGGCCTGGCGACATTCGACGACATGGTCCGCCGCTACCTGAGGCCGGCGGGCCAGCCGTCGCATTTGAAGGAGCTGATCCACATCATGGACGTCGCGCCGGCGCGAGAGAAGTCGGACCTCGGCATGGTCTTCCACGACCTGGCCGAGCGGTTCAAGAAGCGGGGTGTGGTGGCGATCTTCTCCGACCTCTTCGACGACGTGCCCCGGATCATCGCGGGCCTCAAGCACTTCCGCCACCGCCGCCACGAGGTCATCGTCTTCCACATCCTCGACCCGGCCGAGATCGAGTTCCCGTTCCGCGACACCACGCTTTTCAAGGGTCTGGAGGGGCTGCCCGATCTGCTGACCGAGCCGCACGCGCTGCGGCGTGCCTACCAAGCCGAGATCGGCGCATTCCTCAGCGAACTCAAACGAGGCTGCCAGTCGATCGACATCGACTACGTTCCGCTCCGGACCGACCAGGAGCTCGACACGGCGCTGTCGTGCTACCTGGCCTCGCGCGCGGTCCGGGTGCGATGAGGGAGGCTCCATGAATTCTCCGCTTCTCGAAAAGATCTGCCCTCCGCCGGGGGCGGCGGTGCTCCCTCGGGGCCGGCTCGCCGTCCCCGGCGGGCCCAAGCTTCCCGGGATGCGTAGAAGCGAGGTCGCCACGGGTTGACGAGGCCAAAAACCGCCGTGCCCTGGGCGAGGAGATGACGTTGCAACTTCCGATCGTGTGGGCCTTGGGTTTCGCGAACGTTCCGCTCCTGTGGGGGCTGGGTGCGGCGTCGCTGCCGATCATCATTCACCTGCTCAACAAGCGCAAGTTCCGCGAGACGCGCTGGGCGGCCATGCGGTTCCTGCTGGCAGCGATCCGCAAGAACTCGCGGCGGATCCAGATCGAGCAGTGGCTGCTGCTGGCGATCCGGACGCTGATCATCGTGCTAGTCGTCTCGGCGATGGCCAAGCCGTTCCTGGAGGGCCTGGGGGCGCTGCCGGTGATCGCGGGGCAGCGGACGCACCACGTGCTGGTGCTCGACGGGTCGCTGAGCATGGCGTACGCGCCGGCCGACGTCACGCGGTTCGACCAGGCCAAGAACCTTGCCGCGCAACTGGTCAAGGACGCGCGGCAGGGGGACGTCGTCAGCGTCGTGTTGATGGCCGACCCGCCCCGGGTCGTGATCCGCGAACCATCGCCGAACAAGGCCGAGGTGCTCAAGGAGATCGCGGAGATCGCGCTCCCGCACGGCGGGACCGACCTGGCCGCCGGCTTCGACGCGATCGACCGCGTGCTGGCGGCGTCGAACATCGCGCAGAAGGAGGTCGTCTTCCTGACCGACCTCCAGGCGGCAAGCTGGCAGAGGCCGAGCGAGTTGGGCGACGAGGGACTGAAGCGCGCCGTGGCCAAGCTCGCCAAGCGCCAGGCGCGGTCGGTCGTCATCGACCTGGGCAAGTCGGGGGGCGAGAACCGCGCGGTCATCGGCCTGGAGATTGCGCCGAGGTCGTCACCGTGGACACTCCGGCCGCGCTCCACGCGGTGCTGCACAACTTCGGGCCGAACCAAAGTGACGGCGTCCGCGTCCGGCTGATCGTCGATGGCCAGCTCGGCCCGGAGCAGGTCCGCGACCTCCCGGTCGGCGAGGACATTCCGGTCGACTTCTTCCACACGTTCAACGCCCCCGGCGACCACCTGGTCGAGGTCCAGATCGACGACGACCCGCTGAAGCTCGACAACCACCGCCGGCTGGCCGTCCCAGTCCGCGAGTATCTGAGCGTCCTGCTGGTGGACGGCCACTTCAAGAGCGAGCCGTTCCAGGCCGAGACCGACTACCTGGCGCAGGCGCTGAGCCCGGCAGCGACGTCGGCAGGCTCGCCTTCAGTGATCCGCGCCGAGGTCGTCGCCGAATCGCAACTGTCGCGCCGCGAGCTGGCTCCCTACGACGCGGTCGTGCTCTGCAACATCGCGCAGTTCACCGAGGCCGAGGTCGCCGCGCTCCACGACTATCTCAAGCAGGGCGGGGGCCTGGTCATTTTCGGTGGAGACCAGGTGATGCCCGAGAACTACAACCGGCTGCTCTACGCCGACGGCAAGGGGCTGCTGCCGGGGATGATCGGTCCGAGTGTCGGCGCGGCTTCGAAGCAGGAAGCATCGTTCGGGTTCAACCCGCTCAAGTACCGCCACCCGATCGTCGAGCCGTTCGCGGGCGAGAAAGAGTCGGTCCAGGCCAGCCTGACCGGGGTGAAGACGTGGCAGTTCCACCGGCTCACGCTGCCACCGGGCTCGTCGGCAAAGGTGGCGCTGGCGTTCGACAACGACCGGGGCGACCCGGCCGTGATCGAGGCGTCGCGCGACCGCGGGACCGTGATCCAGATGGCGACCTCGGCCGACGCAGGTTGGACCACCTGGCCACTCCACCCGAGCTACCCGCCGGTCATGGAGCAGGTCATCTTCCAGGCGGCGGCGAGCCGGCTCGCCGAGCGCAATGTCCAGGTCGGGCAGCCGCTCGAACAGGCGCTGCCCGTGAGGGGGGTCGCGGCACCCGTCTCGGTCGTCGAGCCGAACGGCCAGACCGTCTCTACCAAGCTCCAGGCCGCCGGGGGCGTCAGCCAGTTCTTCTTCGACCACACCGAGCTCTCGGGGGCCTACCAGGTCAAGATCGGCCCCCCGCTGGCGCTCGAGAGCCTCTTCGCCGCCAACCCGAACCCCGCCGAGAGCGACCCCGCCAAGCTCGACCGTGCCGGGCTGGCCGAGGCCGTGCCCGGTTGGAACTTCGCCTACTTGACCAACTGGAAAGAGCTGCTCAGCAACGCCACGCCGGTCACCCGGCGGGGCGAGTTGCACCGGTCGCTGCTCTATGGCGTCTTGATCTTGCTGATCGTCGAATCAATCCTCGCCTGGAGGTTCGGGCACCATGGTCCCCAGGCGTGATTGTGCTCCGCCCCGGAGGGACTCCGAATCCCTCGGCTCCTCCTCGCCTCTGCGTATCTCCCTAGGGAATCTCCTCGCTGAGGGCCTTCACTCGTGATGGACGCGCTGCTCCGCCACTTGGCCGATCAACTGGGGGTGGAACCAGCGCGGGTCGGCGAGGCGATCGTCCCGCAGATCCGCTTCGAGCAGCCGTGGCCGCAGATGGTCACGCTGCTGGTGGGGCTCGGCTTCGCCGGGCTGATCGTCTGGCTCTATCGCCGCGAGGGTCAGGCCTCCCTGCCCTACAAGATGGGGCTGGCGACGCTCCGGATCGCGCTGGTGCTGCTGACGGTCTTCATGCTGTCGGAGGCGGTGCTCTCGGTCGAGAGGTCCGGCTTGCCCACGTTCGTAATCATGGTGGATGACTCGGCGAGCGAGGCCGTGGTCGACCAGTTCGACAACGCCAAGACGAAGCAGGCGCTGGCCGACCTGTCCGGCCGGCCCGAGCCGAGCCGGCTGGCCGTCGCGCAGGGCTTGCTGGCTCAGGGCGACGGGCTCCTCCTCCGCGAGTTGCAGAAGCAGAACAAGGTGCGGCTCTACCTCGTTTCGACAGCCGCGCGGCTGCTGGCCGAGGTGGACAAGCCCGAGGACGTCACCCCGGCGCTCGCCAAGCTCCGCAAGGTCGAGCCGACCGGCAGTCAGACTCGACTGGGCAAGGGGGTCCGCGACGTCCTGACCGAGCTCCGGGGCGCCCCCGTCGGCGATCCTCCTGCTGAGCGACGGTCAGACGACCGACGGCGAGCCGCTGGCCAAGGCCGCCGAGTTCGCCGCGCGCAAGGGGGTGCCGCTCTACACGATCGGCCTGGGCGACCCCGAGCCTGCCCGCGACCTCGAGCTGACCGAGTTGCTCGTCGAGGACGTCGTCTTCGTCGACGACCTGGTCCGGTTCCAGGCCAAGCTGCAGGCGCGCGGCTTCGCCGGGCAGGACGTCGTGATCCATCTGAAGGAGCGCGACGCCAAGTCGCGAGACCCCGCCGCCGTGCGCGACCTGGAGTCGATCCGGATCCAGGCGCCGCCCGACGGCCAGGCGAAGCGGGTCGAGATCGGCCACCGGCCCCGTGAGACGGGCGAGATCACCTACATTCTCGAAGTCGAGCCCCGGCTCCGCGAGCTGCAAACCGAGAACAACCGGATCGAGCGCTCCGTCAACGTCCGCAAGGAGAAGCTCAAGGTCCTGCTCGTCGATACCGAGCCGCGCTACGAGTATCGCTACCTCAAGAACTACCTGGAGCGCGAGGAGACGATCGACCTGAGCGTTGTCCTGCTCTCGTCCGACCCTGAGTACAGCGAGCAGGACCGCTCGGCCTTACCCACCCTCCCCGCAGCCAGGGACGAGCTGTTCGGCTCCGACGTCGTGCTGATCGGCGATGCCGATCCGAGCTTCCTGAGCGCCTCGCAGATGCAGAACCTCGTCGAGTTCGTCACTGAGAAGGGGGGCGGCCTGCTGTTCATCGCGGGCGAGAACTTCGACCCGCTCAGCTACAAGGGAACGCCACTCGAAATCCTGCTGCCGATCGAGCTGGCCGAGGCGCGCAACCCGACCGCCGTCGGCAACGCGACCACCGCGTTCCGGCCCGACCTGACCGCCGAAGGCCGCTCCTCGCCGATCTTCCGGTTCGGCGACGACGAGGCGACCAGCGCCCAGATCTGGCAGGACCTGCCCGAGCTGTTCTGGTACCTTGAGGCCCCGCGCAAGAAGCCGGCCGCCCTGGTCCTGGCCGAGCACCCCACGCTGACCGGCTCGGACGGCAAGTTGCCGATTTTCCTCTACCAGTTCATCGGCGCAGGCAAGACGATGTTCAACGCCGTCGACGACACCTGGCGCTGGCGGTTCCGCGTCGGCGACCGCTACTTCGGCCGGTTCTGGATCCAGACCATCCGGTTCCTGGCCCGCTCGAAGCTGATCGGCCAGAAACAGGCCGAAATCCAGACCGACCGGCACCGCTACCAGCGGAACCAGCCGATCCAGATCCGGGTTCGCTTCCCGAACCCGGCCGTGGCGCCGCCGGGGGGCGAGGTCCACGTGCTCGTCGAGCGTAAGGGGCTTGGGTCGCGCCGACTCCCGCTGAAGCTGGCGCCGGGAACGCACAACCTGTTCGAGGGGTCGCTGCCGCCGGAGGCCGAGGGCGATTACACGCTCCGCCTGTTGCCGCCGCCGGTGCTCGAAGGCCCGATCCCGACGACAACCTTCCGCGTCGATCCCCCCGCCGGGGAGCTCGAACGGACCGAGCTGAACCAGACCGAGCTGACCCGCGCCTCGGCCGCCTCGGGGGGCAAGTTCTCCCGGCCCGAGGCCTCCGATGGCCTGCTCAAGGACCTGCCCAAGCCCCAGAAAGTGCCCCTGGATACGGACCCGCCCATCCCCCTCTGGAACACCTGGCCGGTCCTGATCTTGTTCTTGATGCTGATCACGGTGGAGTGGGTGTTGAGGAAGCGCAAGCAAATGGTATAATTTTTGCTAAGATGAGCTGATCATCGTGCCCTCAGCGTCCTCTGGGGCTCGATACGGTCAGGTCTTCTCAAGGGACGGGAGGCCGTCGTGAAGCCCAGTCGTTTGGAATTGCGGATCGCCACGCTTCGAGCGCAGGTCCGACGGCTCCTGGTTCTCTACGGGCTGAGCTGGGTGGTGGGCCTGGCACTGCCGGTCATCATCGTGCTGGGGCTGGCCGACTGGGCGATCCACCTGGATTCGGCCGTCCGGCTGGCCGCGCTGATCGGGCTGATCGGGCTCGGGGCGTGGCTGATCGTTCGTTACGTGATCACGCCGCTGATCGTCCGATTCGGCGACCTGGACATCGCGCTCCGAATCGAGGAGCGCTGGCCGGAGCTGAACGATCGGTTAACCAGCACGGTGCAGTTCCTTCAGATCACGGAGACGGCGGAGAGAGTCGGGTCGGCGGCCTTGCGCGAGGCGACGATCCGGCAGACGGTCGAGGCGACGCACGCGATCGACTTCCGTGAGGTGATCGAGCGCCGGCCGGTCTTCCGGGCACTGGGGCTGGCGTCGGCGTCGGTGCTGGCGGGCCTGCTCGTCGTGGCGACGACGCCCGACCTGAGCGCGATCGCCCTGCGCCGGCTGCTCTTGCCGTACGGGCCGGACCGCTGGCCGCAGCAGACGCACCTGTCGCTGCTCGACCGCGAGACGCCCCGCAAGGTGGCACGGGGCGAACCATTCACTCTGGCCGTCGCGATCGGCCAGGGCGAACGCGCCCCCACGTCGGCCCACGCGACTTACCGGTTCGACGACGGCGAGACGGTCACCGAGTCGCTCCGCGCCATCGAGGGGGGCGTCTTCCGCGGCCGGATGGAGTCGGTCAACCGCCCCTTCCAGTTCTCGGTCGCGGCGGGGGACGACATGTCCTCGATCCGCGATATCGCCGTGGAGGTCGTCCCGCCACCGACCTTGAAAGAGCTGACCGTCCGCCTGATCGCGCCGCCATACACGAAGCTCGCCCCTCAGGTGCTCGCCCCGGGCCGGACCCAGATCCGGGCGCTGGAGGGAACACGCGTCGAGCTCGCGGCGGTGGCCAACAAGCCGCTCGCGCGCAGCGCTCCACCTGGGCGAGGCGACGGCCGCCGCTCCCGTGACGCTCGACACGCCTCGGACGCGCCTGGCGGCACGGTTCACCGTGAAGGACTCGGCGCCATTCTGGTTCGAGCTGCATGACACCGAGGGATTCCAGAACCGCGAGGCGGTTCGCTTCGAAGTCCGCGCGATCCGCGACGAAGCGCCCCGCGTCGTCATCGGCGAGCCGCCCAACGACCGAGACGTGCCGGCCAAGGCGGTCGTGCCGGTCGAGTTCGCGGTCGATGATGACTACGGCATCCAGTCGGCCCGGCTGCTTTACAAGAGCGCCATGGGAGGCTCGGAGCCGACCCAAGAGAACGCAATCCCGCTCTGGGACTGCGCAAGGCCAGCCTGCCGACGCGCCCCCGATCATGCATCGGGATGTGCGCCACGAGTGGAATCTCGCGCCGCTCAAGCTTACCCCCGGCTCGATCCTCACCTTCCACGCCGAGGCCATCGACTTCGACAATCTGGAAGGCCCGAACCTGGGCAAGAGCCGCGAACTCCGGCTCCGGATCGTCACCGACGAAGACATCACCCGCCAGCTCGACGACGAGCGGCGCGAGATCCGCGACGAGACCGCGCGGATCCTCGCGATGCAGAAGCAAGCCGCGGTACCCGTCGAGGACGCCCTCCGTAAGCTCGCGAAAGCCGACAACCTCGCCCGCGCCGAACGCGACGACCTGAAGAACGCCGAGATGATCCAGCGGCAGGTCGGCAACCGGATCAATAACCGGACCGACGGCCTTGACCAGAAGATCAAGCGGTTCCTCGACGACCTGCGTAACTTCAAGATCCCCAACGCCGACGCGCAGAAGCAGATGGAGCAGATGCGCGCGGGCGTCGAGCGCATCCGCGAGGAGCATCTCGGCCCGGCCGAGCAAGGGCTGACGCACGCCTCCAAGAGCCTCGCCGAGAGCCAGGACGACGCCTCGCCCTCGCTGCAGCCCGCCCCAGGCGATCGTCCGGAGAAGGCCCCAGCCGGCCCGCCCAAGGAACGAGCCCAGGGTCAACCCAAGGAACAGGCCAAGACCAACCCGCCGGCCGGCATGAAGAAGGAGGGTGAGGCTGCGTCCAAGGAGGAGGCCGGGGCGCCGGACACGCCCAAGTCGACAGGAGGTCCAGCCCCGAATCACCCGCTGGAAAACGCCAAGGACGCGCTGACGGAGGCCAAGGCCAACCAGAAGGCGATCGCCGACGAATTGCAGAAGATGCTCGATGGCCTGAGCGAGTTCGAGACCTATCAAGCGGTCGTCAAGGACGCGCAAGGCGCTGCTCAAGGAACAAGAGCAGGCGATGAAGCAGGCCGACGCTGCCGCGAACAAGCCTGACATCATGGGCAAGCCCCTCGACGCCCTGACACCCGAACAGAAGGGCGACCTGGCCAACCTCGCGGCGCGGCAAAGCAACGTCGCCAAAGGGACGCAGGGCCTCCAGGAGAAGATGGAGAACATGGCCAAGCGGCTCGACGAGTCGGACCCGCTGGCCGCCTCGGCGCTGCGCGAGGCCGCCGAGCAGAGCCGCAAGCGCGAAACCACCGCCAAGGCAAGCGAGGCCGCCGACCGGCTCGAGAAGAACCAGATGGGCGAAGCCCGCTCATCCCAGGATCAGGTCCGCCGCGACCTGAAGGACCTGGTCGACTCGATCCAGAACCGCCGTGAACGCGAGCTGGCCCGGCTGATCAAGGAGCTGAAGAATGCCGAGACCGATCTGGAAAAGCTCCGCGAGCGGCAGGCCGAGAATCTCAAGAAGACGCAGGACGCCCGGAAGAACTCCGACGCCAAGCAGTGCGCCGACCAGTTGAAGCGGCTCGCCAAGGAGCAGCAGCAAATCCAGGACGAGCTCAAGAAGCAGTTGAAGAAGCTCCAGAAGCTCAGCGCCGAGGCCGCCGCCCGGGCCGGCGGCCGCGCCTCCGGCAAGATGACCAAGGCGCGGGAGGGACTCGATCAGGACCAAGGTGAGCAGGCCGAGCAGGACCAGGAGGACGCGCTGGCCGACCTCGAGGACGCCCAGGATCGGGTCGAGCAGGCGCGGAAGGATGCCGAGGAAAAGCTGGCAATGGAGCAGCTCTCCAAAATGGGCGACGACCTCAAGTCGCTCGCCGAGCGGCAGATGAACATCGTCACCCGGATCGATGAGTATGAGAAGCTCCGCGCCGCGAAGCAGGGCAAGCTCACCATCGCGCAGCGGACTGGCATCCGGGGCCTCGGCCAGGTCGAGGCGGGCCTGAAGGACGAGACCGGCGAGCTGATCGAGAAGCTCGAAGGCGCCCCCGTCTTCGCGCTGACCCTCAAGCGCGCCGCCGAGAGCATGACCACCGCCGCCGAGCGGCTCCAGGCGCTTCGGACCGATGAGGAGACCCGCCGCGCCGCCGTCGCGGCAACCAACCGCTTCAAGCAGCTCATCGAGTCGCTCAAGCCCGACAAGCCCAAGCAAGGAGGCCAGCAAGAAGGCGGCGGGGGCGGGGGCGGAGGAGGCGGAGGTAGTCCTGGCGACGGCATCCCGGCCGCCGCGCAGCTCAAGATGCTCAAGGCGCTCCAGGAAGAGATCAATGAGCGGACCGAATATTACGACGAACTCCGCCGGCGCCAGCAGGAGTTCACCCCCGAACAGAACTCCGAAGTCGCACGTCTCGAGTCGGACCAGGGGACGCTCGCCGACCTGGCGCGCGACCTGACCCGGCCCAAGAAGGAAGACGGGGAGGATTGACCGATGACCAAGCCCCGACGATTCTCGCTCGCGGCAACACTCGCCTCCATCGTCGCATGGGCCTCGATCGGCCTGGCCGAAGACCCGCCCAAGCCCAAGGACGAGGCGCTCGACAGCCTGCTCGAGAAGCTCGACGTGCAGGCCAAGCCCCCCGTCGAGTCCTCCAAGCCCGACGCCCCCAAGCCTCCCGGCGAGGTCGATCCCAAAGACAAGGCGCTCGACAGCCTGCTCGAGAAGCTCGGGCAATCCCCTGACAAGCCGTCGCACGACGACCGGCCCAAGGCACCGTCGGGACACGGCGACGAGCCCCAACCCAACCAGCCCAAGGACAAGACCGCCCCCGACGACCTCAAAGGCGAGGCCAAGGACCTCGACCAGCACCTCGAAGAGCTCGCTGGCAAAAGGCACAAGAAGAAGGACCAGGACAGCGAGGGCAGCGGCCCCCTCTCCGAGATCATCAAGGAGATGCGCGAGGTCGAGCAGCGACTCGGTAAGTCCGAAACCGGCGAGGAGACCCGGAAGCGGCAGACCGAGATCGTCCGCAACCTTGAAAAGCTCATCGAGCAATGCCGCAACGGCCAGAACCCGTCCGGCAAGCGGCAATTGAAACTGGCCATGCAGCCCGGCAAGAAACCCGGACCGACGCCGGGGACCACGGGCGGCAACGCCCCCTTCACCAAGCCTCAGAACCCGCCCGACAAGCATGTCGTGGTGGGCGGCAAGGACGCGTGGGGACACCTGCCCCCGGAACTCCGCCAGGAAATGGACAACGTTTTCAAGGAGGAGCCGCTCCCCTCGAAGGAAGACCTGATCCGGCGCTACTACCTGTCGGTCTCGAAGAAGAGCCTGGTCCGCGAGGAGTGATGCCCATGCGTACGACCCGAGGGATGCGCGTCCTCGCTGGCGGGACGATCCGTCTCGTCCTGGCGGCGGGCCTGGTACTCGGCACGTCCCACCCGGGCGCCGTGCAGGGGCCGGACAAGGGGAATAAGGAGGCGGGCTTCAGCGAGCCCCGCCGTGGTGACGTCCCCGAGGGGGCGGCCGAGATGATCACGCCCGAGACCGATCGCGCCATCGAGAGCGGGCTGGCCTGGCTCGCCCGGTCGCAGAACGCCGACGGGTCGTTCGGCACGGGCACCTATCGGGGCAGCCTCGCCGTGACCAGCCTCGCCGGGCTGGCCTTCATGGCGTCGGGCTCGAGCTCCGGCCGCGGCCCCTTCGGCCCGCAGATCGACCGGGCACTGAGTTACGTCATGGAGAACACATCGCCGTCGGGCTTTATCGCCGTCGCAGCGGCCTCGACCCATGGCCCGATGTACTCGCACGGTTTCGGCACTCTCTTCCTGGCCGAAGCCTACGGCATGACCCACCACCCCGAGATCCGCGAGAAACTCCAGAAGGCGGTCCGCCTGATCATCGACACCCAGAACAGCGAGGGGGGCTGGCGCTACCAGCCGGTTCGCCGCGACGCCGACCTGTCGGTGACGATCTGCCAGATCAACGCGCTCCGCGCGGCGCGGAACGCCGGGCTCTACGTCCCCAAGGAGACGGTCGAGAACTGCATCCGCTACGTCAAACAGTCGCAGAACCCCGACGGCGGCTTCCGCTACATGCTCCAGGGGGGCGCCAGCTCGTTCCCCCGCTCGGCCGCCGGCGTGGTGGCGCTCTACAGCGCGGCGGTCTACGACGCCAAGGAGGTCGAGTCCGGCATCGCCTACTTGAAGCAGTACATGCCCGAGATCAAGCTCGGGAGCCGCTATAGCCACTACTTCTACGGCCACTACTACGCCGCTCAGGCCATGTGGATCCGGGGCGGCGACGACTGGAACACCTGGTATCCCGCGATCCGCGACGAGCTGATCCGCCGCCAGTCGTCCACGGCTGGGTTCTGGTCCGACAGCATCTGCAACGAATACGGGACCGCCATGGCGCTGATCATCTTACAAATGCCTAATAATTATTTGCCAATTTTCCAGCGTTGATCACCCTTCATAGAGGACAAAGGTTGGGGGAGGGTGGATTCCAGGCAATCGCCCATCTCCCACCCTCGTTCGTCTCCCCCGTGAGAAAGGTCGAGCGTGCGATGACCGAGACCGCTCCGAACCGCGTAGCGATTCATCGGGGGGCGATCGCGCTTCGTCTGGCCGCGCTCTTGGCGCAGCCTGTCGCGGCTGATCCCGTCCCTTCCGATCCCGTCTTCACGACGCTCCTGACGGACGGGAAGACCGTCTCGGGCCGGATCCGCCAGTTCGGCTCCAAGGGCGAGGTCACGCTGGTCCCACCTGAGGGGGCCGAGCAGATCATCCCGCTGGGGCGGCTGGTGAAGTTGACCCGCGACGGCGCGGCGCCGTCGTTCAGCCCCGAGGGCTCGCTCGTCCTGTTTCCGGGGGGCGACCGGCTCTACCGGACCGTGATCGGGCCGGCGACCGAGACGACGCTGGAGATCCAGTCGTACGCGCTGGGCAACGTTGCGATCCCGCTGGATTGCCTGCTCGGACTCGTCCTGACCCGGCCGGCCGACCCCGACGCGCTCGACGTCCTGCTGACGCGGGTTCGGACCGAGCCGAGGACCTCGGAAGTCGTCTGGCTAGCCAACGGCGACCGCCTGGCCGGCGGGTTCCTGGGGCTGAGCGACAAGCAGGTCAAGTTCCAGGATGGCAACGGTCCGATCGAGCTCGACCGTACGGGCATCGTCGCGCTGGGATTCGACCCGGCGCTGGCCGCCTATCCCAAACCCGAGGAAGACTTCGTTGAGTTGACGATGGCCGACGGGTCGCGGCTGGGCGTGACGAATCCCCGGATCGAGCAGGGCCAGGTGGTCGCGAGCACGCGGTTCGGGGCCGTCATCCGGCTCGCACTGGGCGACCTGGTCCGGGTCCACGCCCGGACGGCATCCGTGGTCTATCTCTCGGAGCGCGAGCCGACAGCGTCTCAGTATGTCGCTTACGTGGGGCCGACGCGGCCCTACCGGCGCGATACGGCGGTGGACGGGCACCCGCTCCGGCTCGCCGGACAGACCTTCGACCGCGGACTGGGATGTCAGAGTCGGACCCTCCTGGCTTACCGCCTGACCCCCGGCGACCGGCGGTTCCAGGCCCTGGTCGGTCTCGACGAAGGCGCGGGACCGCTCGGGAGCGTCGTCTTCCGCGTCCTGGTCGATGGCCACGAGCGGTTCGCCTCTCCCCCGATGTCGGTCCGCGACGTCCCCAAATTGATTGACATCGACGTCGCCGGCGCCAACAGTATCATCCTGGCCACCGAATTCGGCGAGCGGGGCGAGATCCGCGATCATGCCGACTGGGTGGAGGCCCGCCTCATCCGTTGAGGGATCGTCCACGGTCATGTTGCAGGAGAGGAACGTCACCCTCCTGCACCCTGTGCGTATTTAGTGATGATCTCCATGATCTTCAAGCGGCGGGGGCGGGATCCTTGCAGCCATGCAATCTGAGGACAGCGCGTTCTCAACCTGGCAAGGGGTCATCATGGGCGAGAGCGACATAGCCGCGACCGTCGAGCGGCTGACCAACCTGGGGCATCTTTCGGCAGGGGTCGGGCACCATGTGATCAATGCCTTCAGCGCGATCGTCAGCAATGCCGAGTTGCTGCGGTTGAAACCCTCGGTGCCCGCGATCGCCGACCCGATGATGTTGGCCGACACAATCATCCAGACGGCGCTGGACGCGGCGACCGTGGCCCGCCAACTGATCGATTACACCCGACCGGTCACCACGACCGACCCGGAGCGGTCGGCGGTCGAGCCCTCCTCGGTCGCGCTCGACCGCTTGGTCGACGAGGTCGTTGCCGCCGAGCGGGCAAGCGGCCCGCCGGGCATCGTGTGGATCACCGACCTGGCGCCGACTCCGCCGATCCAGGGCCATCCGTCGCAATTGCGGGGCATGCTCGGCCACCTGATCGTCAACGCTCACGAGGCAATGCCGAATCAGGCCGGGACGATCTCGCTCTCGACCGCGACCGACGTGCGCGGCTGGGTGGTATTCGAAATGCGCGACTCGGGTCAAGGCATGAACGGGGAAACGCTGGTCCGGGCCATCGAGCCGTTCTTCAGCACCAAACCGGGCCACCTCGGCATCGGCCTGAGCATTGCCAACGGGATCTGGCGCCGTCATCGCGGGACCCTCTCGATCCGGAGCCAGTCAGGTGAGGGAACCCAGATTCGGCTCTGCGTCGAGCCCCTCCCGCATTAGTCGGGAGGGTGGATGACAGGGGTAGCGTTCGGTCGATGCACCGCGCGTTCCAGGAGGAAGCAAGGTGGCGGGGCGAAGCCCATGCCGGACGCCCGAAAGGTCGGACGGGGACATCTCACGCGGTTGTCGAGAGTCTCCCGAGCAATTCCTCCGTTTCCTCAACGAGTTTGCAGACGAGGTTCGCGGCGGTTAGCTCGTGCGCCAGCCCCGCGGCCTGTCCCGCCCAGAGCGAGAGGAACCGAAGGTCAGCCCGCGCCTCCGCCGCGGACCGCATCGCCCGAGTCGCCGCCGTTTGTCGGGGGCTCACGCCGCTCGCTGGCCGTCCTCGAGCTTGGCTGGGTTGCAGCCTCCTGGCAGAAATATTACGGTGGGTTGTGCCAGCACGACAAATGATTTTATCCAGATGGGACCTATCTCGATTCGTGATGCGCATGAAGAGAAGAATCACCGATCCGACGGCGTGGCGAAGCGCCTCCCCTCGTTCAGGGAGCAGTGTTCAGGGAGCAGTTCCTCGACCCGGCTCGCCGGGTGAATGCCGACCTGGTCCAGTATGGACCCGGTACGCCAGCGGGCGATCTGCGGAAGCATCGACGGGGAGTTGAACGGTGACGCACGTTCCCTGGCCAAGCGTCGAGTCGATGACGATCTTTCCCCCCATCTGCTCAACCATTTCGCGGCAGATGGCCAGGCCGAGGCCGCTCCCTTCGATGCCCGCGTGCTCGTCGCGGGCGAGGCGGAAGAAGGGCTCGAAGACCTTGGCGAGCGCGTTTGAGGGAATACCGGGGCCGTTGTCGGTGACGACGACGAGCCAGTGATCCCCTTCGTGCCGGCCGCTCACGCGGATATGGCCCCCTGAGGGCGTATATTTCAGGGCGTTGGAGACCAGGTTGCCGAAGATCTGCTGGCAGCGCGAGGCGTCGGTCGTGACGGTGGCGTCGGCCCCTTCCAGGGTGCACTCCCAGGAAATCCGCCGCGCGGCGGCCTCCACCGCAGACTGGCGGTGGATCTCGCGGACCAGGGCGCCGATGGTGAACGAGCCGTAGCAGAGTGGGCGGTTCCCCTGTACGAGCCCGGCGTAGTCGAGATAGCTCCGCGTCAGGTGGAGTAGGTTATCGCACAGTGTCACCATCGTCTGGACGTGGCCGCGCTGGTCGGGCGGGATCGGCCGCGCGGCGTCGCCGAGCAGCAGGTCGAAGCCCGCGCGGAGCGAGATCAACGGCCGACAGAGCTCGTGGCTCAGGTTCGACAGGATCACCCGCAACTCGTCATGTCCGATGGACGAGCGGGGCGGGTGGCCGACGGTGGGGGTAGTGTTGAACGACGCGTCCATGGTTCTCTCCGACGCCAGCTTGAGGCCCGGCGAATGCGAGTGGCCGTCGATCGGGGGGACGCGGGATCAGGAATCGCGACCGAGCTCCCCCGATCTGCCTTGGCCTTTGGGGTTGGGTTCAACAGACAACGATCTGGTTGGTCAACAGCGGATGACCGCCAGTCAGGTCGAGGACCGCTTGCTGGGCGAGCTGTTTGGCGTGATACGTCCGCGAGCGGCCCTGCAAGAGGATCTTATCCTCGGAGCAGACCACATGGAGGTCGCGGATCCGACCGCTGGCCCGGCGTCGATGGAGCCCTCGAGGCGCTGAGCAAGATCCTCCCGGTTCTTGCTCCGTCCCTGGTGCCGAGGGTCCTTCCCTGATTCGTACGTCGACATGCCCGTCTCCCGGATGATCGGCAATACGTGAAGATTGAGGAGGGAGCCTCGGGGAAGATCGTGAGGCGAGGAGATGGCTTCACAACTCCCGAACCACAGGCGGAACTGGGAGCAACAGCACCCTCCGTGATCCCAACCGGCACAGCAGAAACCCGCAGTGCTCTCACACTCCACCGCGCCGATCGACTGGGCAGACTACCCCGCCTGCCCACGACCACGCGGCTTCACCATCGCAGTTGTGAAGGTCGAGAGTCACCCCAGACCCATGCGAACATCCTTTACAGTATCGACCGCCGGAGTCATCGTCAAACTTTTTATTTCCTCACCTCAGGCATTGCGGCTTTATTCGTCATGGGGGAGGGCAGAGCTGCGGCGGATCGGCTCGGAGTGGTGGTGCGGCGACTCGAGGAGCTCGTCGGCCTGGACGATCGACTCGGCGAGCTTGGCCATCGGCATCCGGCGGTCCTGGCTCTGGCGCTGGAGGAGCCGGAACGCCTCGGCCTCCGGGAGGTTCCGGCGGGCCATCAGGATCCCCTTGGCGCGTTCGATCAGCTTCCGCTCGCGGAGGGTCAACTCCAGCGAGTTGACATTGTCGCGCAGCGCCTTGATCTCGCGGGCGCGCGCCACGGCGACCTGAAGGCCGCGTGCAGGCTGGGGCTGGTCACCGGCTTGAGCAGGTAATAGAGCACGCCATCCTCGACCGCCTGGTCGATCAGGTTCGGGTGGCCGTGCGCCGTCAGGATGATGACCGGAGTGCCCGGGTCGCGGACGATCTGCCGCGCGGCGGACAGCCCGTCCAGACCCGGCATCTCGATGTCCATGAGCACCACGTCGGGCAGTGCGCGGCGGCAGACCTCGACGGCGTGCTGGCCGTCGTTGACGACCGCCACGACGTCGTAGCCGAGCGATTCCAACTGCCCCTGAAGGCCGGCGGCCACCGGTTTTTCGTCATCGGCGATCAACACTTTATAGGGCCGATTCATGAGAGCAACCTCCTCAAAGCGTCCCACACGGACGAGGCGTCTCGCGATGCCGTTCGGCCATCGAGACGGCGTGACTCTCG
This sequence comes from uncultured Planctomycetaceae bacterium, assembly GCA_963803395.1. Classification (GTDB taxonomy): domain Bacteria; phylum Planctomycetota; class Planctomycetia; order Isosphaerales; family Isosphaeraceae; genus JAFANO01. The sequence continues at coordinate 10,656 of CAWDND010000112.1, read as the reverse complement.
CGCCGACGGCAATATCGGGTCGCCGACCGGCCTCGGTTCGCGATTGACGTGTATTGTACGGACGAAACCTTGACGATCCGCCAGTGACCTTGCACAATTCGTTCCTAATCTCTTCTCATTGTGATGGGGGCACGACCAAAAGTCGGTGGTGCGCCAGGATTATTGAACGGCTCTCGCAACTCCAAAGGCGCCAGAGACATTCGGAGTAAAGATTCGGTAAACCCGTATCGGGCCGCTGTAAGTAATGAGCAAGTCAATGTTTCAGGCTGATATTCACTAGCCGTCCCAAACTGTGCATTCCGCAATCCCGAGGATATTTTTGGACTTGAGACGAGGAACCGTGGGTTAACCGAAAGTCTACCATTCGGAAGTCTGCCTCCTGGGCCCGCATGGCTATAGGAGCAACAACTTACGGAGATTGTTCAATTATCCTGGCACACCACCCAAAAGTCATCCCCGAATCGAGAGCAAGGAGCGGATTGCCGTGACGCGGCATCTGATCACCCCGCTCACCTATGACGATCTGGTCATCGGCGACGAGTGGGAGAGTTCGTGCAGAACGGTCACCGAGTCGGACGTCGTTGCCTTCGCCGGCCTGTCCGGCGACTTCAACGCCCTCCACATGGATCACGAGCAGGCGCGGGGCGGGCTGTTCGGGAAACCCGTGGCGCATGGCCTGCTCGGTCTGGCCATCGCCTCTGGGCTCGCCAGCCAGGCGCCCTGCGTCGATACCCTGGCGTTCCTCGCGATCATGGAATGGAAGTTCCTGCGCCCTATTGCCTTCGGCGACACCGTCCGGGTCATGAGCCGCATCGTCTCGCTTGAACCTCGCTCGCGAGGCCGCCGCGCCCTGGTCACCTGGCACCGACGCGTGATCAACCAGCAGGACCAGACCGTCCAGGAAGGCCTGACGCAGACCCTCGTTCGCGGGCGTGCCCAGCTCGCGAAGGAAGAGTCGTCAGTCACCAGTAGTCAATAGCTCGTCTTCAGGGGAAAATGGAGGCGAGAGCCCCGGGTGTTCCTTGAGGCGAACACACGGATCCCGAAATATTCGTTCCTCCCTTTGATGACTACCGGTCCCAGACGACTTCATTGAGAGGTTCCCGCATTGCAGTATCGTACCGAAGTTTTCATCCCTCCCGATCGCTACGTCTGTCTCCAACTCCCGGTACACTTGCCCGAAGGCCGAGCGACGATCACTATCCAGATCCACGAGCCCGAGCCGGTCCACTCCGGCGAACTCGGAACTCGACCTCGACCGCCAAGATATCGAGTGGTGGGACGAGTTCGAGGATGATCGCGAACGGTTTGGGGGCTGAGGGGCTTCGGCTGCCCGATGAAACAGCTTTGAGCTCCGGAGGGACTGAAAAAACTCACGAGGCCGAGGGGCGCAGCGCGGCGAAACGTCGGACCTGGGCCACGATGGCCGGCTCCGTGGGCAGCCGCTCGATTCTGCTGGCGCCGAAGAAGCCGACGATGTGGCGGGTGTTCCGGAAGATCTCGGCGACGTCGGCCGGCTCGGAAATCGGCCCACCGTGGCACAGCACGATGATGTCCGCGCGGACACTCGCTCGCGTTCGGGAGAACATGGCGGAGGTTACCCCGCCGTGTGGGTAGCTATCATATCGAGGAAAGGTCCGCGCCGCGGCGTCGGCGAAGATCGGGTCGCTGAGATGCTCGTCGCGGAATTCGAGCCGGACCCGAGGGTACGGGGCCAAGCCGTCGGCCAGTACGGCGAACAGCGCCTCGTCGGCGGCCGGGTCGTGGAACGGCGGGGGGGGCGTCGAGCTTCGAGACGCCGGGGAACGGAACGAGTACGGCCGTCGGCCCGCGCGTGTGGCCCAGGACCTCGGCGACCCGGGTGCCCAGCGCGGCGTTCTCCTCGGGGGTGGGCCGCCTCAGCGTGACCGACGGGTTGTGGAAATGGAATCGGCGTCCGGCAAACCCCTCGCGGACGGTCGCGACCGGCCCGAAATTGACCATGTCGATGCCCCGACGCTGACAACCTGCGGGGTCGCCGCCCGACCGGCGGCCTTGAGCCGGTCGGGGCCGGCTGGGAGGATGCCGCCGACCAGTTCATCGGCCAGTTTGGTCGTCATCAGGTCAAGCACGCCGGCCAGCGTGCTGACCATGACCTTGGGCACCCCCACTCGCGACCGCCCCGGAACTGAGGTCGTGCCGCGCGGATTGAGAGAGAGGAGGTCAGGAACGATGTTTCCCGCCCCTCCGGGGCTCAAGAACATCTCGGTAACATCGCGACAGTCTCAAGAAACGAATCCGTCGCCTCTCTTTGTGCCTTCGTGAGGGACCCTTCCTCGATACTTCGCCAGCTCGTCAGCCGGACGTTCGGGGTCGAGCTGGCGGACGATGGTGGTGGCCCCTTCGAGCATGATCTTCAGCTCGCTGCCGACGGCGATGAACTGCCAGCCCTCGGCGATCCGGCGCTGGGCGTCGGCGGCCGTCTGGACGTGGAGGCCGCAGGGGACGCCCTGGCGCTGCGGCGGCCTCGCGGATGCGGGTCAGGGTCTCTTCCATCAGCTGCCTTGCTCGGCGGGGTCGCCGTCGGCCTTGCGGAGCGAGGCGGCCAGGTCGTTCGGGCCGACGAAGACGGCGTCGATGCCGGGGACGGAGTAGATCTCGTCGGCGATCTCGACGGCGTCGATGTGCTCGGTCTGGATGACGACGAGGATCTCGTCGTCGGCCTGGAGGTAATAGTCCTCGGCGGTGGCGCCGTAGTTCAGGGCGTGCAGGCCGCCGCCGACCGAGCGGTTGCCCAGCGGCGGGTACTTGGCCGCCGCGACGATCGCTGCGGCCTCGGTCGGCGTCCATGACCATCGGCACGACGATCCCCATCGCGCCGCAGTCGAGCACCGACTTGATGTGCTCGTGCCGCGCCGGCGGGCACCCGGGCCAGCGGCACGCAGCCGGCGTCGGCGATGGCGCCGAACATCATGGCGGCCGTCTGGATGTCGGTGTGGGTGTGCTCCATGTCCACCGTCAGCCAGGGGAAGCCCGACCCGCGCCAGGAACCGCGCGGCGACGACGCTCCCCAGCGACAGCCAGGTGCCCGACCTGCGGCTTGCCCTTCCTTCAACGCCCGCTTGACCGGATTCGGTTTCACGGAGCACCCCTTGATGTACATCCACTTGCTGAAATCGCCCCCTCGATGACCTTCGACTGAGTTTGCCAGGAACGAGCCGCGCGGGCAAGGGTGGACCAAGAGTCCACTTCAGGAAGGTGGACGACTTCGCGACGCAGGCTTTGATGACCGATTTCTAAACCGAAGTTCCGGGGCCATTTTCGTCGTAAACCGTTTGACCACAAGGGAAAATCCTCGTTTTCGACCCGGAAATGTAGCCACTAAAATCTCGGGAATCCTCTTGACAGGCTCGCTGCTCCTCCGAAAAATGGCCGTATGCCAGCACGAAACGGCGCCGTCCATGTGGCTACGACCAAGCGGGTCTACAAGGGAAAGACCTACGTCACCCATCTGCTCCGGCGATCCATCCGTAAGGGAAAGACCGTCACCCCTGAGACCCTCGGAAACCTTTCCCATCTCCCCGATCACCTCATCGAGATCATCAAGCGCTCCCTCAAGGGCGAGACCTTCGTGCCCGCGGCCGAGACCTTCCGCATCACGCGCTCGCTCCCGCACGGCCATGTCGACGCCGTCCTGACGATGATCCGCAAGCTGGGACTGGAGGACCTCATCGCCTCCGAGCCCTCGCGGCGGCGCGACCTGGTCATCGCCATGATCGCCGAACGCCTGCTGTTCCCCAGCTCCAAGCTGGCCAACACCCGACACTGGCATGACACCACCTTGGCCGAGGAGTTGAACGTCGGCGACGCCACCGAGGATCAGCTCTACGACACCATGGACTGGCTGCTGGCGCGGCAGGGGGCGATCGAGAAGAAACTGGCGAAGCGGCACCTGACCGATGGGCGCTGGTGCTCTACGACGTCACCAGCAGCTCCTACGAGGGGAAGACCTGCCCGCTGGCCCGCTGCGGCCACGACCGCGATGGCCAGACCGGCCTCCCGATCATCGTCTCCGGCGCGCTCACCGACGCCGACGGGCGGCCCGTCGCCGTGCAGGTCTATCCCGGCAACACCGGCGACCCCAAGACCGTCCCCGACCAGGTCGAGGCGCTGACGAAGCGGTTCGGCCTGTCGCGGGTGGTGCTGGTCGGCGATCGCGGCATGCTCACGCAAACTCAGATTGATGTGCTCAAAAAACACCCGGGCCTGGGCGGGATCGCGGCCTTGCGCAGCGCCGCGATCCGCCGCCTGTTGGCCGACGGCCACCTGATCCGGGAGGATCTGGAGGCCGAACGCCTGGCGGAGATCACCTCGCCGGAATTCCCCGGCGAGCGGCTGGTGGCCTGCTCCAACCCCCAGTTGGCCGAGCAGCGACGACAGAAGCGCCAGGATCTGCTCGCGGCCACGCAGGCCGAACTGGAGGCGCTGGCCGCCAGCGTGACGAGGCCGACGTGCCCGCCCGAGACGGCGGCCGCGAGCGGCGTGAGGGCGGGCAAAGTCATCAACCATTACAAGATGGCCAAACATTTTACTCTGACGATCCGCGACGGCCAGCTGGGGTGGGCCCGCAAGGAAGACGCGATCAAAAATGAAGAGCTTCTGGATGGTATTTATGTGATCCGGACCAGCGAGCCGGCCGAGCGGCTAACGGCCGCCGACGGGGTGCGGTCGTACAAGCGGCTGGCCCTGGTGGAGCAGGCATTCCGATGTCTCAAGGGGATCGACCTCTTGGTGCGCCCGATCCACCACCGCACGGCCGAGCGGGTGCGGGCGCATATCCTGCTGTGTCTGCTGGCCTACTACGTGGAGTGGCACCTGCGCCAGGTCTGGGAGCCGCTGCGGTTCGAGGACGAAGAGTTGGCCGTGGACCGGTGCCGGCGCGACCCGGTGGCCCCGGCCCGCGCCTCGGAGTCGGCGCGGCAGAAGAAGAAGACGCACGTGACATCGGGCGGACTGCCGGTCCAGAGCTTTCGGACGTTGCGGGCTCATCTGGGAACGCGCTGCCGGAACACGTGCGTGGTGGCCAGTGCCCCCGACCAGACGACGTTCCGCCAGGTGACGGAGGCCGATGCGTTGCAGGCGGAGGCGCTGCGGTTGATCACGATGTAGACAGAAACGGGAATCGGGAATCTCCGTAAGTCGTTCAACACTATGCGTGATTCCCAGACTCTCGACCCATTGGTTCGGACCTCTCAACCCTTCTTCAAGGTCCGAAGAAACACCCGGTGCACTTTGGGGACGAGCCTCTCCGTTGGATGGAATCGATGGACGGGGGCGAAACGGACGGGGGCTGATTGACGGGGGTGGATACAACCGAGCCGAACACGCCCACGTAGATGCCGCCCGCGCGGCCGTCTTGGTCGCTGTCGAGGAGGTTGCCGGCCGTGTCGGTCAGGCCGGTGCCGAGGGCGGGTTGGCCTGCCCGTTGATCAGATTCTATAAAGGCGGTTCGCGGGTAGGGGCGCCGAGGGGGTCAGGATCACGAGGTTGGCCGCGGGGTTGTACGCCGCCGAGACGAGGGGAATGGCGCGTCGTCGGAGGTCCCGAAGACGCCGTCCGGGCCGGCCGAGAGGACGAAGTAGCCGTAGCTGCCCAGGTCCTGCGGCGGACCGGGTTGAGCGGCGCGTTGAAGGTCAGGTCGATGGCCGTGATGCCCTGTTTCCCGACGACCGGGTCAGGCTCAGGACCACCGGGCCGGGGCTGCTGACGACCGTGCTGGACTGGCCCCGGATCAACATCAACGTTGGGTTGATCGTGCCCAGAACCGTGCCGACGGACGGGTTGCTCAGAGCCACACCGAAGACCTCGGTCACGCCGACCGGCGGGTTGCCGAGGATCGGGATGGTGATGTTCTTGATCGACTCGCCCGGGTTGAAGGTCAAGGTGCCCGAGACGGGTGCGAAATCGACGCCGGGCGCGGCCGAGTCGCCGAAGGTGGTGTAGGCGACCGTGACCAGCCCGCCCGTGCCGCCCGAGCGGACGACGGTCATGCTGGCCTCACCGACCCCGCCGAGCACGGTGAATTTCGGGGCAGCGAACTGGATGGTCTGCGGCAGGTCGTTGTCGTTGATGATCACCGTCGTGGTGCTCGGGGCGCCGAGCCGGGCGCCAGTGACGCCGCTCAGGGTCAGGGTGACGGTCATACTTCCCCGACCCGGCCAGCGTCGAGGATCGGAACAGTGAAGGTCTGGCTGATCTGGCCGGGGTTGAAGGTCAGGGTGCCGGAAGTAGGCTGGTAATCAACGTCCGGCACGGCCGAGCCGCCGCCGGTAGCGTAGGAGATTGTCGAGGTCGCGAGGGGAGTGTTCCGGGTCACGGTGAGAGTGACGCTGCCGTCGCCCTCGTTGACGCTGTAGCTGTCGGCGCTGAATTGCAGGGTGGGCGTGTTGGTGTTCCGGATCGTGAGGGTCGCCGTGCTTGGCGTCCCCAGCGTCGATCCGTTGGTGGGGTTGCTCAGGGTGATATTGACCGTCTTGTCCGGCCCGACCTGATGGTTATCGATGATCGGGACGGTGAAGGTCGTGCTGGCCTGGTCTGGGTTGAAGGTGAGGGTGCCGGAACTGGCCGTGTAGTCGGTCCCGGCGGTCGCGGTCCCGTCGCTGGTGGCGTAGGAGACCGTGACCAGCCCGCCCGTGCCGCCGCCGCGGGTGACGATGATCGTGGCGGTGCCGTCGGCCTGGTTGACCGTGTACGCGCCGACGCTGAACTGGACGCTGATCGGGACGCCGGGCAGGGTGTTCGAGAACTCCGAGGTGTTGCCGCCGGGGTCAGTCGCTGTCGCGCTGACGAAGGTGCCGGCGGGGATGCTGGTCGGGAGGTTGATCGCGAGGGGCGCGTTGCCGCTCGCGTCGGTCTGAAGGGTGGTCGTGCCGAGCACGGTCTGGCCCTCGCCGTAGCCGGAACGATGGGCGGCCGTGTTCGTGAAGAATTGGAGTGTGAAAGTCGTGCTGGGGGTGCCGTTGAACGTCCCGACGATGCCGGTGCTGGAGCCGCCGGAGGTGACCGAGGTCAGGACCGGAGCGTTTTGGAGGTAGTTGGCCCCGGCGATGGCACCGCCGGGATGGTTCGGGGTGACGCCGGTCGGGGGATCGGACGGGCTGAACAGGTCGATGCCCAGGCGGTTGTTCGCGAAGATCTGGTTCGAGAGGATCGCGTTGCCGGTGCTCGAGCGGACGTTGACGCCGGCGCCGAGGTTGTAATCGATGGCGTTGCCCGCTCCTGGGTCGGTCCCACCGATGATGTTTTGGGAGGCGCCGTCGGTGATGTGGACGCCGTCGATGGCGTTGCGGACCGAGACGGCAGCCTTGGCGTCGGTGCCGATGAAGTTGCCCTGGATGACGTTGCCGGTAGCGGAGTTGCCGACGAGCGTCACGCCGTCGTTGTTGCCCGAGATGACATTGCCAGCGCCGGCGGCGGTGCCGCCGATGAGGTTGTTGGGAGAGTTCTCGACACGGACGCCGTCGATGGCGTTGGCCAGGACGTTGACGCCGTCGGACATGGTTCCGATCAGGTTGCCCTGGACGACATTGCCGGTGGTGCCGGGGTCACGGATCGTCACACCGTCGTTGTTGCCAGAGATGACGTTCTGGGCCTCGGCGGTGGTCCCACCGACGGTATTGTCGGTCACGTTGGCGCCGGTGATGAGGACTCCTTCCATGGTGTTCCCGTAGTCATCGGCGCCCCCCCGGGTGCCGATGAAGTTGCCCGCGACGAGGTTGCCCTTCGGTTCGGCCATGGGGATGGACCCGGTTTCGTGGTCATTGATGTCCATAACCTTGTCGGAGATCGTCACGCCGTTCTGCGCGTTGTTGATGATGATATTGCGGTCCGCGACCGAGGTGCCGCCGACGACGTTGTTGGCCGACGAGATGTTGACGCCGTCGCGGTTGGGCAGGAGGGAGATCACGCTGCCACGCTGGTTGTAGCCGATCCAGTTGCCCAGCACCTGGTTGCCGGTCGCCTTGTCGGTCTGGGCGTTCTGGATGTTGACACCGTCGAGGCCGTTGGAAGCAATGACGTTCTTGTCATTGCCGATGGTGCCTCCGATGACGTTCCCGGGCGCGTCCTGGATCAAGATGCCGTCGTGGATGTTGGGCCGAGGCTGCATGCCCCGGATGGGGTCGGCACCGACGGACGTTGTTCCCTTACGGCCGACGTCGGTGCCGATCTCGTTGTTAACGATGATGTTACCGGTGGCGTCGGGGCCGGAGATGAGGACGCCCCAGAGGTTGCCCGAGATGATGTTCCCGCCCCCCGCCGGACCGTCGCCGATGGCCTCTCCGATGAAGTTGTTTGATGTCGTGATCCGGACCCCGTCCGCCGCATTGTCGAGGATGTAGTTGCCCTCGACCAGGTTTCCGGTGCCCAGGGGACCGGAGAGAATGACGCCTGCGTCCTCGTTGCCCTGGATGACGTTGCGGTCGAGAGGCAGCGTTCCCCCGATCCGGTTGTTCGAGCTGCTGATGATTATCCCCACGCCGTTGGCCAGCGGATTCGCGAAGGGGTTGACGAGGCTAGAGCTGGTGGGGTCGAACGATTTGATTCCGATTCCGATTCCGATGACTCGACTTTGGCCAAAATGACTGGCAAGATCTGGAGGTCGCCTCATATGATCGATGGCTTGTTGTAAGAGTCATCGCACCAGGGAGGCGACCCCCATGCCATTGCCACCGGAGTTGGTAGTCCTCTTGGCAGCCTTCGCTCCACTGTTTTCCGACCGCGTCTGGGCCCACGCGCAGATCCTGGCCATCGGGGCCATCCTCGCCACCGGCAAACGCACGGTCACCTCCGCCTTGCGCATCATGGGATTGAGCCACGACGACCACTTCACCAACTACCATCGCGTCCTCAATCGCGCCGCCTGGTGCCCCCGCGCCGCCAGTCGCATCCTGCTCGGCCTGATCGTCCTGACCCTCGTCCCGGCGGATTGGCCCATCGTCCTGGTGGCCGACGACACCGTCGAGCGGCGCCACGGCCGCAAGATCAAGGCCAAGGGCTGCTACCGCGATGCCGTCCGGTCCTCGCGGAAGGTGGTGGTCAAGTGCTTCGGACTGAAGTGGGTCGCGATGATGGTCCTCGTCCCACTCCCCTGGAACAAGCGGATCAAGGCGCTGCCCTTCCTGACCGTCTTGGGTTGGCCCGCATCGGCGCCGCGGCGGCGGGCGCATAAGACGGCGATCGCTTGCGTGAAGCAGATGGTCCTCCAGGTCCGCCGTTGGTTCCCCCAGCGGCGTGTCGTGCTGGTGCTCGATGGCGGGTTCGCGGCCGTGAAGCTGGCGCGGCGCCTGTCGCCGCCATGGGGTGACGAGGATCTGTCGCCTGCGACTCGATGCGGGGTTGTATGATCCCCCCGGCGTGCCACCCGCCGGCCAGCGTGGCCCCAAGCCCAAGAAAGGACCGCGCCAGGTCAAGCTTCAGGAGTGGGCCCGGCGGGAAGACACCCCCTGGGAGGATCGGGAAGTCGAGTGGTATGGGGGCGAGCGGAAGACGATGCGACTGTTCTCGCGGACGGGGCTGTGGTACACGGCCGGTCAGGATCCGGTGGCGATCCGCTTCGTGCTGGCGCGTGACCCCGAGGGCGCGCTGGAGGATGCGGGCTCTCTCTGCACGGAGGAGGAGATGCTCCCTGCAGAGATCATGCGCTTCATGGTCTGGCGCTGGAGTGTCGAGGTCACGTTCGAGGAGAGGCGCGCGCACCTGGGGATGGAGACACAACGACAATGGTCCGACCTGGCGATCGAGCGGACGACGCCGGTGTTGCTGGGTTTGTATTCGCTGGTGGTGCTGGCGGCGGTGCGGTGTCACAAGGCGGGTCGGTTGTCGGCGGAGGAGACGGCGTGGTACGCCCAGGAGGAGCCCACGTTCTCCGACTGCCTGCGCCTGATCCGCAGCCGGATCTGGCAGGCACGAATTAGCACAGGGTCCCACGAAAGTAGCGACCTGATCCAATTCCCCAGAGAGCTTCTCGATGCCTTGATTCACGGCTTGGCGTCCGCTGCGTGAGGGACAAAGTCGAGGATGAAGTCTCCTTCGATAACGTTGCCGATAGCCCCGGTGTTGTTGTCCGGGCCGGGATTCAGGACGATCCCCGCGCCACGGAAGCCCGTGATGCTCAGGCCGGAGACCGCGCAGTTCACCGTGTCGATCTCCAGGCCGTTAGCCTTGGGGTAGGCTGTGGGATCGATCGCCGACCCGTCGATCTGGACCATGGGGACCTCGATGTCAGTCTCCATCTCATCCGAGCCAGAAGTGCTCTTGTTCGGGACGAAGTCGAGCTTCGTCGTCGCGTCGATGTTCACCGGGTCTGTAATCGGAGGCAGGGGTGAGAGCAGTGAAATCACCTGGGGCCCCGCCGCCAGAAGATGGAACTCGATAATGTCGGGTGAGGCAGGCGATTGGTTGGCATCGATGATCGCCTCCCGCAGCGATCCGGGTCCGTCGTCCGCAGTGGTGGTCACCCTTAAGGGCGCCGAGCAGTTGGCGCGCCTCCAGTGCCTCGACCAGGAGTGGACGGTTGACGGATCGGCGATGTTTGAAGAGTCGGCGCGGGCGGACGGGGGGCTGGCTCATGGCGCTCCTCGGCGATCTCCAAGACGACACAAGGGTGTACCGCCCCTT
>CAWDND010000111.1:0-79947 GCA_963803395.1 uncultured Planctomycetaceae bacterium | reverse complement strand
CCTTCTTGGGGTGCAGTGACGGGGTATAACGACGGGTGTGGGTGCTTCGGTGCCCATGGTCTGCATCTCCGGTGGTGGGGCTCAGAACACCCTCATTCACCGGGATGCAGGCCCTATCTTTCAAGAGCAAAACGACTTGGCACCCCGCTCGGGATGGTGGCGATAGCGAGATCTCGAAGTTACTGCGGGTGCTGGAGCGGCCCGAGGTGCCGTTGCACAACAACCTGAGCGAGGGGCACATCCGGGACTACGTGAAGAAGCGGAAGCTCAGCGGCAGCACCCGCAGCGCGTTGGGGCGACGAGCGCGGGACACGTTTGCGAGCCTGAAGAAGACATGCCGGCGGTTGGGAGTGAACTTCTGGGAGTATCTTCAGGATCGCGTGCGTGGCTTGGGTCAGATTCCGCGGTTGGCGGATCGGATCCGCCAGAAAGCGGAGGAGGCCACGGCCGGGAAAGCCAGAGCCGCGCTGCCGCATGACCCGGGCGGGGCGGTGGTTTGAATGCCGGGTCGGACGTTTGGTGTTGAGTCTCCGCGCTATCGCTGCGCCTGAACAAACGAGAGGGATCCGGACCCGGAGTTATTGAGAAGTTACATGAAGCTCACGTAACCGTAGGCGTCGTAGACGCGATGGAGGATCTCTTGAACGCCGATTTCCGTGGCCCGAAAATACCCCACACTCTCAGAGGTGGGACACCCCATTTTTCTCGTGAATCGTGTGCGTTCTCGCAGATCCTGAGTGGGCGATTTCTGAGTGTCGCCCATGTTCTCGGCCACCTTGATTCTCGCGACTCTGGGGGCGGTCTCTCTCGGCGCGGCCTCATTTCGAGCCAGAAAACCGACATTTGCTCCCTCACCTCTGGACCTTCCCCACGCGCAGCCCGCCTTTTAGCATACGACCTGGATCAGTGTTGCCGATGATAATTCCCCCACACCTAACCGAGGTCGGATCATGGAAGGCATCCCCTACCGCTCCTTCTTCCTCGAACCCACCGACACGCTCCATCGTCAGTACGAGGCTCTTCGTGCCGTCTTCGTGGAGCAGCGGTCGATGCAAGAGGTCGCCCAGCAATTCGGCTATCGTTATGACACGATGCGAGCCCTCGTCAGTCGCTTTCGCGGCCAATGGGAGACCGAACACCTTCCCCCCTTTTTGCCAGACCGCAACGGGGACGGCCCCCCGGCCGACTCCCGTGCCAACCCTTGGCCGCCCCAGAAATACCCGCTGTGGCCGATTGTCGTCACCTCGACCTCACTCCGGGACGATCCGTGCGTAGCCGAGTCGCTGGCCTCTTCCTCTTCCTGCCGCTGTTGGTCCAGCTCCACTTCGACCGACTCGTCGCCCAAGCCGGCTCTCCCGGCTCTCAGATGGTCCCCGCCGTCAGTGCGCTGCTCAGCCTGCTGAGCTTGAAGCTCCTGGACAAGGAGCGGCGCAGCCACATCGACGACTTCAACTGTGATGAGGGCGTGGGCCTCTTCGCCGGCCTGAACATCCCGCCCAAGAAGAGCTTCGCGACTGACTACTCCTACCGGACTCAGCGGCCTCATCAGCAACGGCTCCTGTCTGACTGGGTCGCCGGTTTGTCGGCCCTCCTGTTCCCCCAGGCACGAGACTTCTCCGTGGATTACCACCCGATCCCCTACCGCGGTGATCCGACGGGGTTGGACACGCACTACATCGCGACCCAGCGCAAGGCCGGTCCCAGCGTGCTCACCTTCTTCGCCCAGGAGCGAGAGAGCGGCGTCTTATGCTATGGGAACGCCAATCTGACCCGGGACGACCAAGCGGGCGAAGTCATGCGATTCGTCGAGTTCTGGCACACCCTGGCCGGTCACGATCCCCAATGGCTCTACTTCGACTCCAAGGTGGCCCCTTATCCCGAACTGTCGCGTGTCAACCGGCGTGGCATCTGGTTCGTGACGATCCGACGCCGCGGGTCCCGGTTGTTGCGCCGGCTAGCGGCGCTGCCCGCCCACGCCTGGCACTGCGCGGTCATCGATATCCCCAAACGTCGCCATCAGAACATCCGCTTCGTGGATGAGGCCGTTGAGTTGCCTGGTTACGAGGGCTCGATTCGACAACTGGCTGTGACCGGTCTGGGTCGTGACCAGCCCACGCTCTTCTTGTCAAACAACCGCGAGGAGAGCGCCCGGAATTTGATCAAGCGTTATGCAGGACGCAACCGCGTGGAGGACGGGTTGGGCATCAGTGTCAACTTCTTCCATCTGGACTGCCTGGCCAGCGAGGTGCGTTTGAATGTCGACGTGGATGTGATGCTGACGGTGCTGGCCAATGGCTGCTACCGCTGGCTCGCGACGCAACTGAAAGGCTTCGAGAAGACCGCCCCGAAACAGCTCTACCGCACGTTCGTGGAGACGGGCGGGGTGATTGAGATCCAGGCCCAGCGCATCATCGTGCGTCTGGACAGGCGGTGCCACAATCCCATCCTGCCGCAAAGCGACCACGCGCGCTGATGGCCAACGTGTCCCCTGGCTGCAAAACCTCCCAGTCACGTTTGAATACTCGTAGTTACATCGATGGGAGCCGACAAATTGTGGGCTATTTTCGCGCCACGGAAGTCGGCGTTGAAGGTCTAGCCCGAAGTTCCAGGGGGGATTTAAGGAAATATCTATAGTGGTAAACGGCTTACGTCAATTCCCGGTTCCCGTTTCTGTCTACACTGTGATCAACCGCAGCGCCTCTGCCTGTAGCGCATCGGCCTCCGTCACCTTGTGAAATGGAGTGTGGTTGGGGTCGGCAGACACAATGCAGCAGTTCCGGCAGCGTGTCCCCAGATGAGCCATCAGTGTGCGAAAACTCTGCACCGGCAGACCGCCCGGTGTCGCGTGCGTCTTCTTCTTGCAACGCGCCGATGCCGAGGACTGGGCAGGGGCCACCGGGTCGCGAGTGCGCCGGTCCTCGCTCAGTTCCTCGTCCTCGAAGAGCAACGGCTCCCATGCCTGTCGCAGATGCCATTCCACATAGTACGCAAGCAGGCACAGCAGAATATGAGCGCCACGCGGTCAGCCGTGCGGTGGTGGATCGGACGCACCAAGAGGTCGATCCCCTTGAGACACCGAAACGCCTGCTCCACCAGGGCCAGCCGCTTGTACGACCGCACCCCGTCGGCGGCAGTCAGTCGATCGGCAGGTTCGCTCGTCCGGATCACATAGATTCCATCGAGCATCTCTTCCTTCGTGATCGCGTCCTGCTTGCGAGACCACCCCAGGTGTCCATCGCGGATCGTCAGACTGAAATGTTTTGCCATCTTGTAATGGTTGATGACCTTGCCCGCCCTCACGCCGATCTCGGCCGCCGTCTCGGGTGGCTTTGCCGACTTCGCCACGCGCGGCCAGTGCGCTCAATTCCGTTTCCGTGGCGGCGAGAAGGTCCTGCCGCTTCTGCCGACGCTGCTCGGCCAACTGCGGGTTGGAGCAAGCCACCAGCCGTTCGCCGGGGAATTCCGGCGCGGTGATCTCCGCCAGGCGCTGGGTCTCCAGAGCGTTACGGATCAGGTGGCCGTCGGCCAGGAGGCGGCGGATCGACCCGCTCCGCATCGCCGAGATCCAGCCCAGGCCCGGGTGTTTCTTGAGCACCTCGATCTGAGTGTGCGTGAGCATGCCACGATCGCCGACCAGCACGACGCGCGACAGGCCGAACCGCTTCGTGAGCGTCTCGACCTGGTCGGGGACGGTCGTGGGGTCGCCGGGGTTGCCGGGGTAGACCTGCACGGCGACGGGCCGCCCGTCGGCGTCGGTCAAGGCGCCGGAGACGATGATCGGCAGGCCAGTCTTGCCGTCACGGTCGTGTCCGAAGCAAGCCAGCGGACAGGTCGTCCCCTCGTAGGAACTGCTGGTGACGTCGTAGAGCACCAAGGCCCCCTCGCTCAGAGGCCGCTGGGCGAGCTTCTTCTCGATCGCCGACTGACGCTCCAGCAGCCAGTCCATGGCGTCGTAGAGTTGATCCTCATGGGCATCGGCGACGTCCAACTCCTCGGCCAAAGTGGTGTCATGCCAGTGTCGCGTGTTGGCCAGTTTGGAGCTGGGAAACACCAGGCGTTCGACGATCATGGCAACGACCAGGTCGCGCCTTCGCGACGGCTCGGCGGCGATGATCTCATCGCGGCCGAGCTTGCGGATCATCTTCAGCACCGCCTCGACGTGCCCGTGCGGCCGCGAGCGCGTGATGCGGATGGCCTCTGCAGCGGGCACAAAGGTTTCGCCCTGAAGGGAGCGTTTGATGAGATCGATGACGTGAGCGGGCAAATGCGAGAGGTTGCCGAGGGTCTCGTGGGTGACGGTGTTTCCTTTGCGAACGGAACGTCGGAGCAAATGGGTGACGTAGGTCTTCCCCTTGTAGACCCTCTTCGTCGTAGCCACATGAACGGCGCCGCCGCGAGCTGCCATGCGGGCATTTTGAGGAGGGGGAACCGGTATGTCAAGAGATCATCCGAGATTTTAGTGGCTACATTTCCGAGTCAAAATCGAGGTTAAGCTCTTAAATTCCAGCGACTTACGTCGAAAAACGGTCCGGAACTCCGGTCTAGCCGCGCGTCCTCATCCGGTCCCCGCAACGGGATCGGGATGAGCGGCAGACGGTCGCGCAACCGGATGGGCCAGAATTCGACGGCCGGGCGCCGCTCGGCGCGGCTGACCAGCACCGAATAGTGGCACTCAGGCTGGTCGTCGGGGGGCATGGGTGGCCCCACCGCGCAAGAGATCGATCTCGACCAGGTGTACCGGGCTCCTCAGGAGGCTGCGGCGCTTGGTCAGGTAGTCCTTCCGGTCGTCACCGCGCTTGTTGGACGAGCTCAAGAGCTCGATCACCGTGATCAGTTCCCAGCCCTGACGGGTTCGGACCTCCAGGAAGGGGGACCCGCTCAACGTCTTGGTCCGGCAGTTGGAGTTGAACCGGGGTCGGAGCTGCCATGACGCCGAGCGCGGGCTGGCCGGCCGGCATCCCCTCGGGCCGGGCCACGGAGAGATCGGCCCGGCCGAGAGGGCGTCGCGATTTCGGCGGCAGATCGTGAATATAGATGTGCTCCTCAACATCGACGACGTACTTCGGGGCGACCTGGAGGATGAGCCGCTCGTTGATCGCGGCAAGGAACTTGGTGTGGAAACACGGCCAGCGGGCCGGCTGCTCGAAGTAAGGGTTCATTCCCGGGAAGGGTGACGGCATCGTCATGATCTCCGGTCCTGGTCCTCCCCGTCGATGCTACCAGGTCGCCCGGTCCACGCACCATCTTCGGCCCCTGCTGCGGATGCCGATGCGGTCCCGGCGATCGGTCGACTTCAGGGAATCTCGGGCTCGGGCGGCAAGTCTCGGGGCCGAGAACAGACCGCCCCTGGAACACGGTTCGCAAGCAACCTGAGACGGGAATCGTCTGTTTTCGGCACCATCTTTCTGGCACAGGAGGAGCAGGCATGAGCACGACGGGCACCGGTCGAAGAGGGCGCGACGGCGAGGGCGGCGCTGCCTACCTCCGCAAGGGGGTCGACACGCTCTCTTTCCCGCTCAATCGCACCGCTCTGCTGGTCATCGATCCCGTCAACGACTTCCTCTCCGAGGGGCTGGCGGCGGCGAGGTGGAGAAGCTCTATGGTTCGAGGTCGCCTTCGATCCACGAGGGAGGGGAGAAGTCTCCGTGATGTCCTCCGAAACGAGCGGCGGGGGGGCCGTCGGACCACCGCCTCGGAATGCCGCTCGATCGGGAGCCGGTCACCCGACGGAAAGTCAGACCGAAGAGGGTTCCTTGACGCCCCCGCGCGAAACCTTAAACTATTATGAGGAGGGTGCGTGAGACGCAAAAACAAAATCTTGACCGGTGCGTGGGCCGCACCCTTTCTTCGATTGATCACCGCATGAGCCAGCCGACCGAGAACCTCAGCCCGAGCGACCCTGCGCAAGGTCCCGTCCTGTCCGACCTGCCTCCCGTCGAGGCCCCCTCGGCGGGATTCATTGTGCAGTTGTTCGTGATCCCGGCGATGGTCGTCGCTGTAGTGATCGTCGTCTGGCTCCTGTTCGGCAAACTGGCGGGCGGCGAGCGCGACGCGATGGAGTACGTCCGGCTGCTCCGCTCGCCCAACGCCAACTGGCGGGCCGCTTTCGAGCTGGCCAGCCTGATCCAGAACGACCCGAAGCTGGCCAGCGACCCGAGGCTGCTCGGCGAACTGGTCGACCTGCTGGCGCACGACCTCGGCCAGAACGAGAACCCGAAGCTGACGCAATACGTGGCGTTGACCCTGGGCGCATTCCAGACGCTCGACGCGCAGCATGTCCGACGGCCGCAAGATTGACCCGCTCGCGACACTGGCTCGGGCGCTGGAGCCGAAGCAGCCTGAGCCGGTCCGGATCGCCGCGGCCGCGAGCCTGGCCAAACACGCCGCGCGGCTCGACGGCCGCCTCGACGACGCACAGGCCGTCCGTGCCTTGGGCCTCGCGAGCGAGGACAACGACGCCGAACTCCGCCAGATGGTCGTCTATGCGCTCGGCTTCTTCGGGGGCGAGCCTACCGCGCGTCTGCTCCGCGCACGACTTGACGACGAGGACCGCTTCGTGCGCTACAATGCCGCCGTCGCGCTCGGTCGACGCGGCGATCCCGAGGCGCGAGCCGTCCTCCGCGAAATGCTCTCCCCGGCCGACCTGAACAAGCTCATCACGCTCGAATCCGAGTCGGAGAAGCACAGCAAGATCGAGGCCATCGAACTCGAAGCCCTGACGGCCCTCCAGACCTCGATCAAGCGCGGCAACCCTGGACTGGCCCGGAGCCTTCGGCCGGAGGTGACCTACCTGACGAGGTCGGGCCTCGTCAGTGTCCGCAACAAGGCCCTGGCGCTCCTCCGCGACGAAGCCTTGCGTGACCGGCCCAGTCAGTCCGTCCCCGACGCACGCACACCTCATTGCCCGAATCACGCTGACCCGCCCCGAAAACCTTCATTCCCCTCAGTATGCGATGGTCCCGGTCGCCATCCCCGCATCCTTCTCCGCCCCGGCCCCCGCCCCCTCCCCGCAGGGCAGCTCCCAGCGATGACCCAAGGAGGATGCGGTTTCGCGACGCGGCGTCCCGAGGGACGTCGCGTCCGTTCCGGCTGGGGACCTTTCTCCGTCCGCCCGAAAAATTTCAACGGCCCGACAAACAGCTAGAATGCCGAGGTTTTTTGAAGATGCTGCAAATTGTTTCAAGAAAAGGACTTGCGCTGGCAGATTTTACGCAAGTGCAGGCCTGTCAACAACATACGGCATCTCGATTTTCGCATGCTTTCTAGCCCTGTGTCGGGTCGTTGAAAAAACTTACGCGAAGCGTCTTGTAAAAAAGCGCATCGCACCCAATCGCGCACCCACGACCAGTTCCACGGCGAGGGTTTTGAGAAACCATGTTTCCAAATCTCGCGGCGCTGAAAAATATAGAGGAGATGGATATTCTGCGAGTAATGCATTGACTTACGCGGCGCCACTGCGCACAGGCTTGCAATGAATCCATTCATCCGATCGTTTGCAACGGTAGGCCAAACTAGTGTTATCGACGCGCAGAGGGGGCGATCCTCTGAAAAAAATCGATTTCCCGCGGATTTCCCAAGATACCCATGTTATATTCTATAGGACGCAATGAGCTGAGGGGACGGACACGTTGTGTGAGTCGTCTTGGGTCAGGGGATCGTCGTTAGGGAAATGACAGGAGGGATTCTCAGGGACGAGACATGGCTCTCCTCCGGGCCGTTTGACACCGCTTGACGAAGACAACAGGGATGCCCGCTTAACCATCGAGGAGTTACGCATGTCGGAGTCCACGATTTCTGATGCGTCCGATTGCGGGCGCGGCCCTGGTGCTCTGGGGGCTTGGCCTGCCCGGCATGGGCCACCTACGGCGGCGGGGCGTGTCATCGCTGCATGCCCCGCCCCCGTGATCACGACGCAGTGCAACGTCGTGTCGCTGGCCCCGCAGTGTCAGACCGTGATGCAGACCGTGTACGAGACGGTCTACGAGAACCAGCCGTACACGGTCATGGAGACCCGCTACCGCCAGGCCTTCCGGACCGAGAACTACACCGTCATGCGGCCGGTGCTCGAGACCACGCAGGTCGCCCGCAAATACACGGTGATGCGGCCCGTCTACCAGACCGTCAACCAGCAGCGGACTTACACGGTGATGAAGCCGGTCTATCAGACGCAGCGGCTGGAGCGGCGGTACACGGTGATGCAGCCGGTCTATCAGACCGTCAACCAGCAGCGCCGCTACACCGTCATGCAGCCCGGTCTACCAGACGCAGCGGCTGGAACGCCGCTACACGGTGATGCAGCCGGTCTACCAGACCGTCAACCAGCAGCGCCGCTACACCGTCATGCAGCCGGTCTATCAGACGCAGCGGCTGGAGCGGCGTTACACGGTGATGAAGCCGGTCTATCAGACGGTCAACCAGCAGCGTCGCTACACCGTCATGAAGCCGGTGGTGCAGACGACCATGGTTTCGCAGCCCTACACGGTCTGCCGCCCGGTGACGACGACCCGCCAGGTGGTCGAGGAGTGCGGCTATTACGCAACCCAGCGGTGACTGTCCCCGGCCCGGTCGTCGAGCAGCCTGTCTGCGCGTGCCGGTCGAGCCGTGCGGCTGCGGGCGTCGCGGGCTGTTCGGCTGCGGGCATCGGCGGCAGGCCGTCGCGGTGGCGACCGTGGCCGTCCAGTGCCCGCCCCGGACCGTCTGCCAGTCGGTCTATGTCCCGCGGCCAGGTCGTCCGCAACATCTCGCGAGACCCAGTACGTCACCGAGACGATGACCCGCCAGGTCCCCGTGCAGACCTGCTCGTAGTCGCCGAGGAGCGGGTTGAGAACATCCCGGTCACCACCTGCCAGATGGTCGCCGAGGAGCGCGTCCAGCCCTACGAGGTCCGCACCTGCTCCGATGTCGCCGAGGAGCGGGTCGAGAACTCCCGGTCACCACCTGCCAGATGGTCGCCGAGGAACGGGTGCAGCCGTATGAGGTCCGCACCTGCTCCGATGGTCGCCGAGGAGCGGGTCGAGAACTCCCGGTCACCACCTGCCAGATGGTCGCCGAGGAGCGCGTTCAGCCCTACGAGGTCCGCACCTGCTCTATGTCCCCGAGGAGCGGGTGGAGAACATTCCCGTGACCACCTGCCAGATGGTCGCCGAGGAGCGGACCGAGATGGTCCCCGTGCAGACCTGTCGGATGGTGGCCGAGACCGCGACGCGCCAGGTCCCGGTCTGCGTCCCCGAGCAGGTCCCGGTCACGGTCAACCGTTGCGTCGCGCGGGTGGTCGCCTCGCCAGGTCGCCGTCCAGCAGTGCACGATGGTCCCGGTCGCCGTCCCCGCCTGCTTGACTTGTCCCTGAGCATTTGAGCAGCGGGCCGGAAAACGTGAACCACGACGGCACCCAACGCCGTTTCTCGGATTCCGCGGATTGTGAACCGGAGCCGTTCTCCGGCAAGGAGTTGAGGCTGGCGTCCCTTGAGGCAAACGTCCCTCGAACATGGGGCCGCCTCCTGTCATGATGGCGTGGTCTTCCCCAAGATCCCCATCACCACAGGGACGGCCCGATGGACTCACCGTGTTCCACCCCGGCAGCGCGGGCCTCGACCAAGAAGGCGCGACGGCAGGCCCAACGGGCCCAGTCGCTCTCCGGCTCGATCCGACAGTTTCTCACCCCCGAGGTCTGGAAACACGCGCGACATGCCGCACACGCCGCCGGCTGCCGCAAGGACTACCGATGGGCGCTGCAACCCCTGATCCTGACCTGGGCCATGATGACCTGGTGTGCCGGACCGACCGATGCCGAGCGCTTCCTCACGGCGCACACCTTCTACGTCCGCGTCCCTCGCCCCAAGCGGAAGCGCCCCGGCAAGCACTTCAGCGGCGTCCACAAGGCTGTGGGCCGCCTCCCCATGACCGTCTGGTGGGCTGTCGGCGACGCCGTGCGCCGCCCACTCGAGCGCACCCTGGCCGACCGCATGGTCGTCGACGGCTGGACCCCCTTCGGCTGTGACGGCACGCGTCTGGAGTGCCCGCGCACGCAGCAGTTGGAGGACGACCTCGGGCGGGCGAGCAAGCCCGGCAGCGCGCCGATGCTTTGGATCACGGCGCTGGTCAGCCTCCGCACCGGCGTGCTCTGGTCCTGGCGGCTGGGGACCGCCAAGTCGGGTGAGCGTCAGCACCTGCTCGACCTCCTGGAGGATCTCCCCGCGCGCCGCGGCGCCGGTCCTGCTGGTCTGCGACGCCGGTTACGTCGGCTACGAGTTGATCGCGACCTTGCTCGGCCGGGGGCGTTCGTTCCTGATCCGGCTCTCGTCTCAGGCACAGCTCTACAGCGACGAGGGGGGTCGAGGTGGCGACATTCCGCGAAGGCCTCTTCTGGTACTGGACCGATCAGGCGGAGAAGGCGGAGAGGCCGCCGCTGCGCGTCCGGGTCATCCGGGTGGCGAGCCGGAAGCGGAAGAACGACGTCTGGCTGGTGACCGACGTGCTGGACCCGGGGCGGTGGTCGGCCGAGTCGGCGGGACGGCTCTATCGGATGAGGTGGGAGAGTGAATGTTTTTTCAAAACTTATAAGCGAGTGATTAAGAATGTGTGTGTGGTGAGCGAGACGACCGTGATGGTGGCGCGGGAGGCCGAGGGCTCGCTGCTGGCGTGCCAGTTGCTGCTGGCGCAAGGGGCGTTGGCGTTGAAGGCGGGCGGGCCGCGCCGGCCGCGACGGGGACAAGTGCAGCGCCGCGGGGGTACTGCGGGAGATCCGGCGGGAATTCGCGGCGTGCGCCGAGCCGTTGCCGAAGGCGAGCTTCCGGGTGCGGTTGCAAGGGGCGGGGCGTGATCGGAGGCCGCGGAGGAGTGCCAAGGTGAGGAAGGAGCATCCGCGGCGGAAGAAGCATACGATGCCGAACCCGCCGCGGCTGAAGGTTCTCAGTGCCGAGCAACGGCAGCGGATCGCGGGGATGAGCCTCAAGGATGAGGCCGCGTAAGTCGTTGGATGGACAGAAGATACTCAGCGGGCGAGAAAAATGGACGACAACGGCGTTGGACGGCACCCCCTCCGAGAGTGCCGCCGTGGTTTGTTGGCACGGGCGCTGAGACCGACGGTCCCTCGGATCGCGGCACGCTTCGAGCGCGCTCTCGGCGCCAGGGGACACCTTCAGGGCCTTCGGGACAACGACATGGTCGAGGTCGCGCGCCGTCGAAAAGGTATGTTTGACCGTGGTTGCGCCAGGATCACCCGGATTCGAAAAGCACGCGGAAGGGAAATGTAGACAGAACCTCAGCATGTCGATAAACCTTGTAGGGAATAAGGCGGCCAGAGTGGTCTTCGTCCGCAGAGGGGAGTATCTGGGATTGAGGACCGAGGCCATCGGCGGATGATTCAGGCTCCACAAGATCCCGGCGGGGCGAGCCCTTGAGGGGGGGAAACGGGAGGACCCGGTCATGCCCATAGTTCACGACGATTGGCGGCGTTCCTGGTCGAACTTCGAGGCGGGCCGCGCGGCCTGTGCGGGCCGACCCGGAGACCTGGGAAGAATACCAGCGGGCTCGGATGCCTGGGATTCCATCGTGGGCCGCAACCGATGGAAGAGCAACGCCCCCGAGGGAGCGGAGCTCCTCGGGCTCACCAATCCGGGACTGGTCCACCAGTTGTAGGTCAACTGAGACGCGTCCCGGCACGATCATGCCCCCCGCCGGGGGCGGTGCTCCCTCGGAGGAAGCCCGCCGTCCCCGGCGGGCACCAACATCCCGGGATGCGGATGAGAGGGGTCGGGAGAGTTGTGATAAAAGCATGGTTCTCGACCGAGGATTGGTGGGCCGTCTGGCTAGGCCTCTTGGTCGTGGCCCTGGCACTGCTGAGCGCCGCCGGGCACTACCTCCTGGGCTGGCTGGCGGCACCCCAGGTTTGGCTCGATCTCTTGAAGGCCGCGAGTCCCCTCTCGAAATCCTACGCCGGCCTGCCAGGAATCCTCAGCCTCTTGCTGACATATCTCGCCGTGACAGGCCTGGTCGGGATCGGGGCCGCCGCGCAGCGATTCAATCTTCGCAAGTTCTTACCCGGCTTCACGTTCATCTTCTGGATCTGCTCCATCAGTTGGCTGGTCGGCCATTACGCCTACATCGCTCAGACGCCGGACAAGCGTGGCACAACGGGGATCTCGTGGTCGCTGGGGCTCACGGGAGAGGCCGGTTACATCGTGGCGCTCCTGGCGGGGCTGATCACAAGTAATTTCTTGCCCGGCGTGGCGTCCTGGTTGCGGGAGGCGACGCGCCCCGAGTGGTACATCAAGACGGCGATCGTCATCCTGGGCGCCTCGCTCGGGGTCAAGGCCGCCGCCGCGTCGGGACTGGTCTCGGCCATCATGTTCCGCGGGCTGGCGGCGATCATCGAGGCTTACCTGATTTACTGGGCGCTGGTGTATTTCATCGCCCGGAGATATTTCAAGTTCAGTCGCGAGTGGGCGGCGCCGCTGGTCTCCGGCATCTCGATCTGCGGAGTGTCGGCCGCCATCACGACCGGTGCGGCCATCCGCGCCCGGCCCGTTGTGCCGATCATGGTCTCGTCCCTCGTCGTGGTTTTCTCGGTGGTCGAACTGCTGATCCTCCCCTTCGCGGCTCAGGCGTTCCTGCATCGGGAGCCGCTGGTCGCCGCCGCCTGGATGGGGCGGCGGTCAAGACGGATGGTGCGGCGGTGGCGAGCGGGGCCATCACCGATGCCCTGATCCGGAACAAGGCGGCCGCGGAGGAGATCGTCTCCGAGGCGGGCTGGTTACTGACGACGACCACCACCGTCAAGATCTTCATCGACATCTTCATCGGGATCTGGGCGCTGGTGCTCGCCGTGGTCTGGGTCTACGCGATCGACAAGAAGCCCGGGCAGACATTGCCCCTGGGGGACATCGGGCGGAGGTTCCCCAAGTTCGTGCTCGGCTACTTCTTCTTGTTCCTGGTGCTGCTGGGTGTGTCGCTCGCGCGTCCCGAGACTCTCGGCGGACTCAAGACGGCGACGGCGGAGAGCGACCTTTTTCGCAGCCTCTTCTTCGTGCTCACCTTCTACACCATCGGGCTCGGGGCCAACTTCAAGCGACTCTGGGCAGAGGGCCTCGGCCGGCTGACGCTGGTGTATGTCGTCAGCCTGTTCGGATTCATCATCTGAATCGGCCTGGCGATCTCCTGGCTCTTTTTCCATGGCGTGCTCCCCCTCCCCACTCGCGGAGGATCGTGAGGTGTCAGGAGACGACTCGACGCCGACCCCGGCCGATGAAGCCATGATCGTGGAGGAGATGGCGGCCATCCCGTATGAGCCCCTGCTGCCGATCGAGAAGAAGCTGATCGCCTGGAGCCTGATCACAGGCGTCGCCCTCCTGGGTATCCTCTTGTGGGCTAGCTCGGCTCTCTTCCCGGTCCCCACGGCGACGCGATGAAAGCCGCACTCTCGAAGTCCGCGGCCCCATCCCCGTCGTCGTCCCGCGCCCACTCCCCCCGCAGCGTGGCAGACCACCGCACGGGAGCTGCCGGTCTCGGCCAGTCGATCGGCCCCCCGCCTGTCGTCGGTGTTGATCACCGCCGGAGGCTCGACCACGTCCTCAGCCAGCGCCTGCCGGGGGCGATGATCTCGCGCACTAGACCTTATACAAGCGTGATAAGACGATTGACATATGGCTGTCAGCGGTCCAAACGCTGTGAAGCAAGGCAGAAACCGGAACGAGGGAATTAGGAGAAGCACTCCCTCGAGATCGACACGCTTCTTGAAACTGCCTGCCACGAAAGCCTGGAATCATAGGGGTGATGTTCCAGAGGACCCTTTCATCCCGCTTGTTTGAGGACGAGATGCGGCAGTGACGAAGTCGTCGCCCGGGCCCGTTTGCCTTTCGCATCCTCGCCCGCCCCGAGAGTGTGAGCAGCCAAGCTGAGGAGAGTGAAGTCGCGTCGGCCAGCGTTGTCCGGGGCCGTGCGATCGACTAGACTGGGAATGAAAGAGAACCGGGAGAGTTGGGATGAGACCTGTTGCGTCCAGGGAGGGCCGGGGCGCGAGGGCCGAGGAGATCGCGTTCCATGTCGTTGACCTGCCGCCGCTGGGTCGCCGCCACCGCGTTGCTGTTCTGCCTGGGCCTTCCCGGGCCCTCGATCACCCGGGCACAGGAGGCCGCGCCCGCCGCCGAGCGCGAGCGGGTCGAGAAGTCCGAGACGTCGTTCCTCGATTGGATGAGACAGGCCTCGGGGCCGATCGGGCTTGTCATCCTGGCTATGTCGTTCTACCTGATTACCCTGGTCGCGTGGATGATGTTTCAGTATCGGCGGTCGGTCGCCGTGCCCGAGCCGCTCGTCCGCGAGATGACCGAATTACTCGGGCAAAAGCAGTTCGCCGAGGCCTACCAACGGCTCTCGAGTGATCCCTCCTTCCTCGCCCGAGTCCTGGCGGCGGGTGTCCGCAAGCTCCCGTCAGGGTTGGCCTCCGCGCAGCGGGCGATGGAGATGGCCAACGACGACGCGACGATGGAGATGGAGCACCGGACCACCTACCTGGCAACCGTCGGCACGCTGGGGCCGATGATCGGCCTGGTGGGGACGGTTTACGGCATGATCATGAGCTTCCGGGTGATCGCCACCGCGGGCGCCTCGCCGCAGGCGAGCGACCTGGCCCGCGGCATCTCGATGGCGCTGTTCGCCACACTCGAGGGGATCGCGCTGTCGATCCCGGCCATCTACTTTTACGCGCTCTTCCGGAACCGGATCGCCCGGATCTCCCTCGAAGTCGCCCTGGCGGCCGAATCGCTCCTGGAGCAATTCTCGCCCGGTGTCCGCTCGCCGCACCCGCTCGCCGCCGCCGTGCCCCCGTCGCGATCGGCCCTGCCGTCGGCTTCTCCGGGAGAAGGAGGCAGGTAGGCAGGGCGGGGTAGCGGGAGCCAGTAGAGTACAGGGCCGGAGCGTATCACCAACATGTCAACGGTCCAGGTGCAACAAGGAAGCATCATACGGAGTCCAGGAATTTCGTGCGCCACCCGCGATGGTCGCCGGGAGAATTCAGCTTGTTTCCCAGGGGGGTGCCAGCGCACATTTCAACTGGACTCCGTATCAGACCTCTCTTCTTCTCTGACGAATGACGACTCGCTGTTGACGACTCTCTGGAGGCCCCATGGCGTCCCGAAATCTGAGAAGTGGGGAGTCGTTCACCCTGAATCTGACTCCCCTGCTCGACGTGGTGCTTCAGCTCATCACGTTCTTCATGATGCTGATCCATTTCGGGACCAGGCTGGAGGGGTCGACGAAGGCGGTCCGGTTGCCGGTTGCGCCGGCGGCGTTGCCGGGTTCCGACCTGGCGATCGATCGCCTGGCAGTGACGCTCGATGCGCGGGGTCGATTGCTGGTGGAGGGCGGCGTGCGGGAAGGCAAGGCGGCCGAGGCCTGGTGGGCGGAGCAGGCCAAGCGTCGCTTCGAAGGGCAGGAAACCCTCGGCGGGTCGGCACCGGAGCTCTCCACCGTGGTCATCCTCCGCGCCGATAAGAATGCCTCTTACGGGACGGTCCGCCGCGTCCTATCTCAGGCACAGGAGCGGGGCTTCTCGCATTTCAGCCTGGTCGTGCTGCGGAGCCGCGAACCATGACCCGGAGCTCGAGCCGGCTTCGGTCGCACCGGCCGGTACCGCCCGAGGAGGTCCAGTTCCCGGTCACGCCGATGCTCGACATGGCGTTCCAGTTGCTGGCCTTCTTTGTCCTGACCTTCCAGGCCCCTTCGGCCGAGACGTACCTCGACCTCTTCCTCCCAACCACGCCCGTTGCGCCGCCCGGCACGGCCCGGGGGAAGGCCCTTCCGACTCCCGCGCGGCGGGTCGATACCGACCTGGAAAACGACCTCTGGCTCCGCGTCGAGGCAGACGACCTCGGGGACATGAAGTCCCTCCGGCTGGACGAGGCCTCGCTGCCCGACCTCGAGACGCTTGGCGACCGGCTGCGGCGTTACGTGACGATCCGCGAAGGCCGGCCGCTACGCATCCGGATCGTCGCCGATGAACTCCTGCGCTACGAGGAGGCGGTGCGCGTGATGGCGATCTGCGCCTCGGCGGGCGTTGCGACGATCCGTTT
Source organism: uncultured Planctomycetaceae bacterium (assembly GCA_963803395.1). Taxonomy (GTDB): domain Bacteria; phylum Planctomycetota; class Planctomycetia; order Isosphaerales; family Isosphaeraceae; genus JAFANO01. Next base: position 63,883 of record CAWDND010000111.1, on the reverse strand, counting down.
GGCCAACCCCGCGAGCCTGCCGAGTCACCCACCCGCCGCGCCGAGGGGTGCGCCATGAACGCGGCCGTTTCGCTCGGGACCCTCGCGATCCTCGCCCTCGGTTTCGCGCAGGAGCCGACGGATCACTCGGAGTTGACGGTCGCCGACCTCGCCGCGTATCGGGTCGCGCTGACCGAAACCTCGACGTCGGACACGCCACCCGTCCCCATCACATTCCGCGACCTCTGGAGCCACCCCGAAACGTACCAGGGCCGACGCGTCCAGGTCGAGGGGCGCATCGTCCGTCGGTTCCGCCAGGGGGCTTTCGGGACCTTTCCTCCCCTGGTGGAAGCCTGGGCGGTCACGCCGACGGGCGACCCGTTCTGCCTGGTCTTCCCCGATCCGGGAGCGGGAGATCGGACAACGCCCGCGTCCACGACCTCGGTCCGGTTCGCGGGGACGTTCCTCAAGCGGATTCGCTATCAGGGAGGAGACATGCCCCGCCTCGCCCCGCTGATCGTCGGCCCTCGACCTCCAGTCGCGCTCGCTCGGCCCTCGGATCCGGCGGAAGTCCGGCAGAAGAATCCGTCGTGGCTCGACGGGCCGATCGGACTGGTCATCACGGCCCTCGTCGCGCTGATCCTGGCGCGGCAATGCCTGAGACGGCCGGTGCGACGTCCCCTCGACCGTGATCCGCCCCCTGACTTCCTCACGTCGGGCACCCGCTCCCAACCTCGTGAGGACGGGCCGAGCGCGCCCTGAGCTCCGCCTGGACGGGCGGAGAGACCCGTTCACTCAAACGTGGCTCACGCCCGTGGTCACGGATGGGTTACTGATCGGCGCAAAGAAGGTCAAGTTTTCTTGATCTTCAATCCGGGGTCGTGTCCTAGAATCGTTGCACGGTCGCCATAACCTCTTGCAAGCAAGAGACCTTGCCTTGATCGACGGAACTTCGCTCCGCTCCCCGTCCACGCGGCGAGGGAATCTCCCTACCGTTCAGGGGCTGTCTGTGCCCTCCGGGCTCCCCTCGTGACGGGCCATCATGGCCCCTAGCCTGACGTCCTCGGAAGCCCCGCCCCTGCCCGCGAAGAACTCCCGGACGGCCTGCGCCGCGGGGCTGCCGTCGGGGAATCGCAGTCTCATGAGGGAGGATGACCCCGAAGCCGTCACATCGACATCGGGGGTGAGTTCTTGGGACCAATCTCGGAGGAGGACCACGACCCCGGATCGTTCCTCCTTCGCTTCGGGATGGGGCTTGCCGAAAGAGTCCGATCCCCCACTCACGACAACGGACCACTTCGCATCCAACCTCACGCCGACGATGGTGTCCGCATTGATCACCAGATCGCCAAGCTTCAGCCACCGGCCCTTGTCGCCCATCGATCACCCTCCCTTCGCTCGCTCATCCTCATCGTAGGTCGTGCTCCGATCGTGCGTCTCGGCCCCTGGCGTCACGCCGGTGGCGTCCTCGGCCCACGGGGCGCCCTATCCCCGACACACCTCACACAGTCGCTGAGCGCGACCCGGCCGGGAACTCGCCCCTTGCCCGCGCGGCACTCCGACAGCTCCGCGCATCCGCACTCGGGCTGCTGGCTCACGGGCAGAACCGGACCCCGATGCGCGCACGCGGCGACGCGGGCCAAGGCCCGCGCGACCGCCGCGTCGATGGCGTCCCTCCTCGTCATGGCGTCCTCAGAGCGTGCTCCCCGCCCTTCCCGCCCCCATGGCGGTCCGTCACGGTTCGGGCGACGGGTTGACGCGGAGTTGTGGCCCGTCAGCGATCGTGAGCCGGACCCCGCTTCGACGGTCTCGCCCGAGGCTCATCCCACCCGACCTCGACATTCCGTTCCTCGATGCCCCTGAGGAACCCGCCGCAGCGAGCCCAGCCGATCCGCGTGTCCCCGTCCTCGTCGCGGACCGCGAATCGGAACACCGGCTGGGCCGGGCTCCTCCGCCTCCAGGGTCCGGACCTCGACGGGGTGGCGCAAGGTCGTCCAGCCTTCCATGCCCGCCTACCAGCGGAGGAGGTCCAGGGCGGCTCCTCGAACAGTCCCCTCGCCCCGCCGGGCGCGGGCGAGTTGCCCCATGAGGCGCAAGTGCATGGAGCCCATCAGCAGGAGGATGACCAATGCTTCCGACCAACTCAGGGACGTCATGGGCAACCCCCTCCGTCCTTCGTCTCAACCCGTCGGCCCCCGCGCCCTACTCCTTCTTCCGGGACTTCCCCATCTTGGCCAGCAGCCCCTCGATCTTCTGCACCTCGGCCTGATCTCCCGCGGCGCGAGCCTTGGCTAACGCCGCTTCCAGGGCCTTCCTCGCGGACCAACGCTCGCTCCGTTGGATGTCAGGGGGTGGCGTTTCGGGTTCGTCGGTCATCTCGATGCTCCCATCAAAAGCCGCCCTCGACGTCCGATCTCCCGTCGAGCGTCCCGAGCGTGCGTCGGAGGCCCGCTGGCCTTGCTGGAACGGATCGTGGGCGGAGGTGAGGCCGGTGCGGTGCCTCTCCGGTCGAGGAATCCTCGCCCTCCCCGTGCCGCTGGATGACCAGGGTGCGTCGCCGCGTCCGCTGCGCGATCTCCGGCTGCCGCCGGTAGCAGGCCGGGCCGTCGCCGTGGTCCACCGGCGGCCCGAGAGAGCACAAGCTGGAAATCCGGAGGGCGAATTCCTCGGAGATCGGCCCCGAGATGTCGATCCAGTCGAGCCCCTGGATGGCATTGCCCCGGTGGCTCTCCCGAAGCGGCGGATCGTGAGCGTCGGACATGGGTCGTCCTTTCCCTTCGGGGCTCGCAGAGGGGATCGCCCCTGACCCTGAGCGACCGGCGTGCGGCTCCGTGTCATCGGCTCCGAGGGCGCTTTGAGCACGCCTCTGTTGCGCGACACGATACCGCGCCTCGGGCGACCACGCCAAGGCCCCAGGCATCGGCGATCAACATTCCGTCGGCCTCCCGAGCGCCCGGGCCTGCTCCGCGTCGCGATGCCAGGCGACGGCGCACATCGGCCCCGCGACTTCGGATGAGGTTCTCGTCGTTCGAGCCGGAGACGACCCACACCAGCCCTCCGCCCTCGGTCGCGAGCGCGGTGTCCCCTCTCGACCAGCCGGCGCAATGGAGTTGGGCCAACGATTCCTCGACGGGCGGGACATCGGTCGGACGATCGTCCGGCAAGGTCGAAACCTCCCTTCCTATAACCCCACTTCAGCCTGACACGACGCGAACGCCGCGACCGGCCGAGGGGTGCCCGACCGATCGCGGCGCGAGGATTGATTGTAAATCCGGCTGCCTCAAACGCCGGCGGCCCGGCTGCGACGACGCCAGGAGTAACCCAGCATCGTCAAGGATTTCTCCGTCCGGTCCGGACAGGCAACGTTGCGAGGGATCACTCCAGATCGCTCGTGAAGGTGTCCCGGACGGCCAGAAGGCTCATCCGGAATTCCAGGCGGTTATGTCGGAACGACTTCTCGGGGGGTACAATCCATCTTCATCGGCATCTTTCCTCAGTTCCATGCATGCACGCCCCCTTCGGCTTGCGAGGCCACGGACCATGGTCAACATCCAGAATCTCATCGACGACCTGAAGTGTTTCGAGACGGTCCGCGACTTGCCCTGGCCCCAGGGTGTATCCTGTCCTCATTGCGACTCCGCGCGGATCACGAAGCAGGGTCACGATACGACCCAACCTGAGCGGCAGCGATCTCAGTGCCAAGCCTGTCAGCCACTCTTCGATGACTTGACCGGGACGATCTCGGTCACACGATCGCCCCGCTGATTCGCGCCACGATCGCTCCGGGAACTGTTGTGTACACCGATGAATATGACATCTTGCTTGACTGTCCGAATGGGGCTACGGTCATCGCACGGTCTGTCATGCCGCTGGGGAGTTCGCCCGCGACGAGGAGGGCGATGGGTTCTGCGAAGTCCATGTCAACACCCTCGAGGGGTTCTGATCGTTGCTCCGCTCGTGGCTGCGTCCCCACCGGGGGGTTTCGCAAGTGACGCTGCCCCTGTATCTGGGATTCTTCGAGTTCGTTCACAACGTCCGAAAGCGGGGTAAGGCGCTGCTGGGAACCTTGATCAGCCTCCTGGTCAAGTAGCCGCCTGGAATCCCGGATGAAGCTGAAGTGGACCCCTAAAACTGGACAGCTCGGAATGTTAAACTGATCGAAGGTCACTGTTCCATCCCGAGGTGCGTCATGGCCGGTACGAAGAAGCGCTACCCGGCCGCCTTCCAGGCGAAGGTCGCCCTAGGTCGTGTGGACAACAACTGAGTAATCTTGGCGATCTGGGTTACCGCAGCAGGACCATGATTGAGGCCACATGAACAAATGCCAAGAAGTTCTGGGCCGTCTTCTCATACCTGGTGGCCACCCGCCTGTATTGCTTCAGCTTGTGCCAGAACCGTTCGACCAAGTTCCGGTCCTTGTAGCGTTCCCGGTCATACTCCCGTTGCTCCTTGCGGTTCGAAAGCGAGGGGATCACCGCCTCCGCGCCTCCTGCCTCGATCGCATCCACCAACGCTTTACTGTCGTAGGCCTTGTCGGCGATCACCACTTCGGGCGGCAACCCCGCAAGCAACTCCCCCGCCTGGCTCACGTCAGCCGCTTGGCCTGGCGTCAGGAGGACCTTGGCGGGGAGCCCGAGCCCGCTGATGGCACCGTGAATCTTGGTCGTGAGCCCGCCTCGGCTCCGCCCCAGGGCCTGATCGGCTTGGCCCCCGCTGCCGTCCGCTTTTTTTCAACGATCCGACAAACGGCTAGAATGCCGAGGTTTTTCGAACATTCTGCAAGTCGTTTGCTGAAAAGGGTTTGCGAAGGTTCTAGTCCTGTAAGTCCTTGCCTGCCAATCTCTTATGGCATCACGGTTTTCATCGGGTTTCTAGCCGTTTGTCGGGTCATTGCTTTTTTTTTAGCGCCGGCGGCGTGGGGATGGGCGCGGATGGCCGTGGAGTCCAAGATCACCCACTCCAGGTCCGGGTCTTGGAGGACGTCGAACACCCGCCGCCAGACGCCCTTCTTGGCCCAGCGGTCGAATCGCCGCCAGACACTGTTCCAATTGCCGAAGGATTCGGGAAGGTCGCGCCACGGGGCACCGGTCTTGGCGATCCAAAGGACGGCATCGAGGAACAGACGATTGTTCTTGGCGACCTTTCCATGTTGGCCGGGCTGGCCAGGCAGGAGGTGGTGGATCCGCTCCCAGTCGGCATCTTCGATCGCGTGGCGGGGTAGGATCGCAGGCCCTCTCATGGTGTGGAAAGGGGCCCCATTACACCCGAATTGCCTAGCTGTTGTCCACACGACCTAGAGGCCGCCAAGCAGACCAGGACCGCCGCCGAGCTCGCCAAGGCGTTCCAGGTCCACCCGGTCCAGATCAGCAAGTGGAAGAAGCATCTCCTCGACCACATCGACTCCCTCTTCTGCGACGGCCGCCGTCGTGAGCGGGAGGAGGGACAGGCCCGCCAGGCCGAACTCTACGAGCAGATCGGCCGGCTCAACATGGAGATCGAGTGGCTGAAAAACAGGCTTGCCCGCTGCGGTTGACCAGAAGCGGGCGCTCGTTGAACCATATCATACTCATTTGAGCATATTCAGACAACGCGAACTCCTGGGCCTCAACCGCTCGACCTCCTACCTCCCGCCGGCGCCGAGTCGGAGGCGAACCTGCGGCTGATGCGGTTGATCGACCGGCAGTTCCTCGCGACCCCGTTCTCCGGGAGCCGGAGGATGGCAGAGTGCTTGAAGCGGTCCGGGGAGGCGGTCAACCGCAAGCGGGTCCAACGGCTCATGACGTTGATGGGGCTGGAGGCGCTGCACCCCAAGCCGCGGACGACCGCGGCGGCGGCAGGCGCGAAGGCCTCCCCCTACCTGCTCCGCGACCGGAAGTTGACCCGGGTCGACGAGGTCTGGAGTTCGGACATCACCTATGTACCGATGAGACACGTGTTCATGTATCTGACGGCGGTGATCGACTGGTACAGCCGATACGTCCTGTCGTGGCGGCTGTCGACCACGCGGGACGGGGGGTCCTGTTTGGAGACGCTGGACGAGGCGTTGGCGCGGGGCAAGCCGGAGATCTTCAACACCGACCAGGGGTCGCAGTTCCCGGCGCGGGAGTACACCGGCGGCCTGGAGGAGGCCGGGATCGCGGTGAGCCGGGACGGTCGGGGGCGTGCGTTGGACAACGTATTCGTGGAGCGACTGTGGAGGAGCGTGAAATACGAAGACATATACATCAAGGAGTATGAGCGTGTACCAGAGCTAGAGTCGGGCCTGAGGTCCTACTTCTGGTTCTACGACGAGGAGCGTCCCCATCAGTCACTCGATTACCGGACCCCTGGCGAGGTCCATCGGGCCGGGTTAAATGGGGACTGAAGGGGGAAAAGCCTTAACAAATGCAGGTGGCCCGAGTGGTCCACTTTTTGGGGTCCACTATATTGCGGATTAAAGCCCTGGCGTTCCTGCTCTAGCATTAGGCTCTATGAGCCGGCGCACTCAAACATGGGACCATTGTGCGCCACGGGGGATGTCATGAAAGCGACGTTCGGTGCGGGCTGCTTCTGGGGAGTGGAAGCGGTGTTTCGACGGGTCGAGGGAGTCACGGATACGAAGGTCGGGTACTCGGGGGGCACCCTCGAGAACCCGACGTACGTGGAGGTTTGTACGGACCGGACTGGTCATGCCGAAGTCGTGCAGGTGGAATACAACCCGGAGCGCGTCTCGTACGACGATCTCCTCAACGTCTTCTGGGACTGCCACGATCCCACGACGCGGAATCGCCAAGGGCCAGACATCGGCACGCAATACCGATCGGTCATCTTCTACCACGACGACGCGCAGCAGGCGGCGGCGATCGCCTCGAAGGAACGACTCCAGGCGAGCGGTTGCCATCGTTGCCCGATCGTGACCGAGATCGTCCCGGCCACGCGCTTCCACCGTGCCGAGGAATATCATCAACGCTATCTGGAGAAGGCCGGGCGAGCCGGATGCTCGCTCCATTTCCATTGAGGGGACGTCGCGGCCCCATCCCCTCGCGCGGGGACGGGGCCGCGTCATCCGATCCCGCCCCGTCCGGGCCGAGGACGGAAATTCACCAGACCGGGGGGTAATAATAGCGTGCGAGCACCCCGTAATCGTAGGACTCGCTCATGGACGGCCAGGTCCAGGGATCGGAGGGGCTCCCATAAGCCCTCCCATAATACGGGAACTCGTCGTAGCCATAACCCACGTAGCCCCGCGCCGGGAACGGGATGGCCGCATAATAGCTGTAGGGAACGACGTAGAGGGTCGGGTAGGTCGCCCGGATGGCGACCGGAGTCGCCGCCCACGGCTCTTCAGAGAACACGATCTGGGAGCTCGCCTTCGAGGCCCAGAGGAAGGAGGCGGCGACGGCGAACATGACGATCAGCGTTCTCATCAGATGTCCCCTTTCAAGTGGTGGTGCTCCGCCAAGTCTCAGGATACCCGGGACTGATGAGGACCCTCGGGAGTCGCCGGGGAGTGGACTCCTCCGAAAAATGATCGCAAGGCCGATTTCAGAGTATAGGCAGTATAGGCAAGTTTTTCAAAGACACAGAAGAGATCTCCTCGTCCCTGGCGTCTTGCGGATGCGCGTAAACCCGGTTGCGACGGCTGGTGAGAGCTTGTTATAATCTCATCACTCGGACGGGACGTGGTACGGTCCGGCTTTGGGAACCTGAGCAGCTCTTGACGGGGGCCATGACCATCGCCGATTCTGAGGAGGGCGAGACTCACCCGTTGGATTGCACGATGATGCACCGGGCGCTGGCGCCTGCGCGTGAGGCGATGGCGATGGGTGAGGTCCCCGTGGGCGCGGTGGTGGCCTGCGAGGGTCGGGTGATCTCGCAAGCGTTTAACCTTCGCGAGACCTTGAACGATCCGACGGCTCACGCGGAGCGGCTGGCCTTGACGCTGGCCGGTCGTGCCCTGGGGTGCTGGCGCCTGGACGACTGTACGTTGTATGTGACCCTGGAACCCTGCGCGATGTGCGCCGGGAGCGATCATCCAGAGCCGAATCGCTCGCGTCGTTTACGGAGCGACTGACCCCAAGGCCGGGGCCTGCGACAGCCTGTATCGCCTCGTCTCCGACCCCCGGTTCAATCACCGCTCCCAAGTCACGGCAGGACTCCTACGTGAAGAATGCGGCGCGCTTCTCACGCAGTTTTTTCAGGAACGTCGTCCGATTCGGCAAACGGTTGAGACCCTTGGGAGGGGTGCCTGAGTGGTTGAAAGGGCCGGTCTCGAAAACCGGTGTACCGCATCGCGGTACCGGGGGTTCGAATCCCTCCCCCTCCGCTCATCCCAGAATGTCACAGGATGCCGTCTGATGACCCGGGATCCCTGGCGCCCTATTTTCTCCAGGGTTGCAGGCATCCCGGGTTTTCTCACGTGAACCCTGTTCATTCTGTCCTATCTTGCCATTCGTTGCCTGTGGCTGCCCCTCTGATGTCGCCTGTAGGACACCAAATGGGGCACCAAGGGCACCAATCTGGACACCACGGGACACAGGTTTCGGCTGCCCTGTCCTCTCTCTCCCCTTCTGACCCCGCATAAGATGGTCTTGCAGGCGATCCTGAACACCCAGGGCGAGACATCAAACGACATCGATGGCTGAAAACCTCTCTCAGGCAACCCAGATTGCCATAAGCGACATGAGGAACTGGCTCCTGTTCCTCGATCAGGAAGGAGTACGCCGATCTTGCGCTCACGAACGACGGTCTCAGCGCCTCGATCACGCCGAAAGGGCGGCTCAAGCTTGGACTCAAATCTCTGGCAGGCGGATCAGCTCCTTGGTGGAAGTCACCTTCATCAAACCAGGTGGGGCGGCAGGGACAACCGTTATGCGGCACCGTCCCAAACTGACCTGAAATGACCACATTCAGGTTGACAATTCACGACGCCAGGTCATGACATCTTGATCGTTAGAGGGGGTGGACCCCCAGAGTGGGATTGCTTACCTGATCCACACTCCCAAAGGCCCACCCCATGCTCAAGATACCCTTCGTCACTTGGATCGCCAACGCCGCGGCCGCTTTGACCGGCGCTTATGGCGAGGTCACCCGTCAAGCCGAGGTCGCCGACTGTAGCCGACAGACGATCTACGATCATGCCCAAAAGGTCCAAGCCGCCGTCGAGGACGCACACGACGGGGAACCGACACGGGCCGAGTTGATCGCGCAGAATCAGCAACTCCGGCACGAGAATGCCCAACTCTGGGACTGGCTCGCCGGGACCATCGAGTTCCCTCCGAGCCAGCAGCGGAGTTCACCGTCACCGCCTGTGCGATGGGACTGAGCCTCAACCAAGTCCTCGTCCTGCTGGCCCTGATCCTCGGCACGCCGGCTTGCCCGGGTCGTTCCACGTTGCACCGCTGGATCCAAGCCGCGGGGCTCGCCGCCGGACGCGTCCTGAAGGTCCTCGATGCGCGGTGCCGGGTGTTGGTCCTGGTCGGCTGCCTCGATGAGATCTTCTTCCACGGCCGCCCCGTGCTCGTGGGCGTCGAGCCCGCCAGCATGACCTGGTTCCTCGGCCAGAAGACCCATGATCACTCGGGGACAACCTGGGCGAAATCCTTGCGCCGACTGGAGTGCGTTGTCGTACGTCACGGCGGACGCGGGGACGGGCCTGCAAGCGGGGATTACCACCGTGCAGCAAGAGCGGCAGGAGGCCGGCCAGCCGGCCTTGGAGAACGGCCTGGATGTGTTCCACACGGCGCAGGAGGCGAAGCGGGTGTTGCGCCAGAGCTGGAACCATGTGGAACGATGCTGGGAGCAGGCCGAGGCCGCCGATCGGCGTGTCGAGCAGGCGCAGCGTCAGGGCCAGGATGCCCGGGGCGTGGCGGTCGCGGCGCGTTGTGCCTGGAAGAAGGCCGTAGCGGCCTTCGAGCAGCACGAGCGCGGTGAAGCGGGCTGGAAGATCGCCCATGGTGCGCTCTCGGTGTTTCGTTCCGAGGGTCCGTTGAATGACCGTGCCTGGGCGGAACAACAGATCGCCTTGGCGCTGCCCCTGTTGTCGGGTCGCGCATGGTCCAAGGTGCGCGGCTTCCTTCAGACCAAGGAGACGTTGACGTTCCTGGATCGTCTGCACCGTCAGTTGCGCGAAGCAGTCCCCGCGGATCCGTTGCGTGCGGAGCTGGTGCGGTTGTGGTGGCTGCGTCGGCAGCGGCCACGAGCGAACACGCCCGGGAGCCGTTGGGGGTGCGGGTCATGTGGCGCATCTGGTGCAACAGGTGGTCTGCCAGAAGGTGGACGCGAACTGGCGGACGTCGTACGAGGCCGTGGCGCGGGTGTTGCGCCTGACGGTCCGCGCCAGCAGTGCGGTGGAGTGCATGAACAGCGTGCTCCGGATGCATCAGTCGCGGCACAAGACGGTGACGCAGGGCTTGCTGGACTTGAAGCGCCTGTACTGGAACTGTCGCGGTTTTCGTGAGGGGAAACGGCGTGGTCGTTGTCCCTACGAGCATTTGGGACTGAAACTGTCCAGCTATCGGTTCTGGGAGGTGCTCTGGATGCCCATCCCGGCAGCCGAGGCGACCTGACCCCAAAAAGTGTCAAGTTCCAAACTTACGCTTTGGGACGGTCCCTAACCACGACATGCATCCTCTTGGAGTGTGCTGGAGCAGCGCTACCGGGAATCGCCGTCATCCTAGCTCTGTTGCGGATCGTTGAGGAAATAAAGGAGGAGGTGCATCATGACGGGCAAGCTGACACGAGGAGTCATTCACGGCAGGACGATCGAACTGTCCGAGGACCTCGGCCTGACCAAAGGCCAGGAGGTCGAGGTACGGGTCGAGGTCGTCCCGTCCCCGAAGACATGGGGAGAAGGCATTCTCCGATCGGCCGGTGTCCTGTCGGACGACCCGCACTGGGACGGGATTATGGAAGAGATTTACCAGGCCCGCAAGCGAGAACGCCGGCCTCAGGTGGAGGGGGAATGACTCACCTCCTCGACACCAACATCTGCTCGGCGCACATCGAGCGTCCGGGCGGCCTGGCTCACCGCTTCTTCCAGCACGCGAGTGGTCTGTGCGTCCCGACGATCATTCTGGCCGAGTTGTATGTGGGAGCCCATAAGCTCCCCGATCCCAGCCGCTTGCTCACGGCGATCTCCGACTTGCTTCAAGAGGTCGTTGTCCTGGATTTCGATCAAAAGTGTGCCGAGGTGTTCGGCCAAGTTCAAGGTGGGCTGCTTGCGAGCGGTTTGTCGGTGCCGGTCGTCGATCTCATGATCGCTTCGGTGGCGCTGGCCCATGATTTGACGCTTGTCACCCACAACACGGCCGACTTTCAGACACGTCCCCGGCCTCCGGCTCGAAGACTGGCTCACACCCTGAACAGGAAGCCCAGGAATCCCCCATGATCGAACCCTGGGTGCTGGACAAGCTGGCCCCGCTCCGCAACGAGCCGCTGATCATCCTCCGTGACCCGCAGCGGATGATCCGCCGAGGAGCCCGTGCCGTGGACGGGTGGGCCGAGGAGGCGGGCTTCTCGGTGCTCTGGGTCAGCGGCAACCTCGGGCTGAGGGAACTGTACGAGGAGATCCGTGACGACCCCTCGGTGGCGAAGGTCTTCCTCGTCGATCGCACCCGTGACCACGCCAAGCTCTCCCTCTTCTACCCCGACCTGGAGAGCCGCTGCCCGGCTCGGGCGAAGCTGACCATCACCCTGCGGGAGTTCCTGGTCGAGCGGACCGGCGATCCCCTCTGACCGGCGACGGCCAACGACCGGAACCTCAGCCGGCTGATCCTGGAACACTTGCCCCAGGCCCTCGACGCCTACAAGCAGATGCGGGCCGTCCGGCCGCACGGCTTTCCCGACAGCGACCTGTACAAGATCGTCCTGGGGGCCGCCCTGGGGATCAACCCGTTCCGCAAGCCGAAACCCGCCGAGATCCGCCGGCTCTGCATCGCGAGCCATGACCGCCTCGGCGAGGTCCGCAACCTGTTCGCATCGAACGTCGCCCGTGACGACTCGGCGGCGTCTTCCGAAGTCCTGGGGACGCTTGAGGAGCAGATCAAGCAGGCGGATAAGCCGTGGTGCTGGATGCTCGACCACGATCCACGATCCCGAGGAGGTCGTGCGGGCGTTCACCCTCGCTGTCCTGCTGCACCAGCACGGGATCGAGTACCAGGTCCTCCTGGGCAACTTCGACCCGGCCCTCGGCCGCTTCCAGGACATCCCCCAGAAGTCGATCGAGCAGACGCTCAAGGAGATGCTCCAGATCGACCCCGACCGCATCATCGCCGACGTTGCGGCCGTGGAACGGTTCCTCAAGGAGGACGTGGGGAAGCGCCTGGCCTTCTTCCTGTCCAACCGCTGCCAGGTCGAACAGCCCGAGCGAGCCAAGGCCGTTCTGCTCGCCGAGACCCTCTCGCCTCTCGTGCGGGGCATGGCCCTGGTCTCGTTGCTAGCCGACCTGTTCCTCGGGAAGAACGTCGTCTTTCACGCCGAGGTGCTGAACGCTTTGGACGAGGAGGGCCGGACGGACGCAGAGAAACAGCCCCTGGCGAGAATGTCCTCTTTGAGGAGGCACTCAAGAACCACCTCGGGCTGAACGTCAAGTTCCGGGTCGAGAAGCAGGACGACGACGTGTCCATGGGGATTTCGGCCCGCTACGTGTCGGACCTCATCGACATCGTGATCTTCAACTTCACCGACAAGGGGTTCAGTCACGATGGTCGAAACGACTCCCGTGCTGGATCGTGTGGGCCGATTGAGCGGGACAGAAGCGGTTGCAGGCACCGGCGTCGGCCGTCAAAATAGAGGCGAATGAGTACCCCCGGAACTGACGACGCCACGTCCCCGACGAGGCAAATGAGAAGCCCTCATGTACCGCGGTATGTAGCGGGGTTAGAATGACTTCTCGGTCTGAGTTTCGCAGGGTGTTTGAATCACATCATCCTTCTTAACGGATCAGGATAAGATCTGCTTCACACACCCTTCCAAGAACCGGTGATTCCCCGATCCCGATGACGAGAGCGTCTCGAACCGGATAAGCTGCATCGAAGGAGAATCGTGTGTCAAAACCACAATCCCAAGGGGGCGGTCCGGGAATGAGAGGGCAGCCCTCTGATGCCGGGTGGACCGAACTGACCTGGGACGACCTGGAGCGCTGGGCCGGGAGCCGTAGCGTCTCGCGGGCGGACGTATCAGCGTGGCGGTCGCGTCAAGGACCTGAAAATCTCGACCGATGGGGAACTCCTGGCGACGGTCGTGGGTGGCGATCGCTATGTGGTCACGGTCGCACTGCGGCCAGGACGGAAACACCCGTCCCTCGAATCGGCCTGTACCTGCCCTGTGGGCGCCAGCGGCTGCAAACACGCCGTGGCTGTCGTGGCCGAGTATCTGCAAGCCCTCGCCAGCGGACGAGACGTCCCGGTCGCCGACGAGGATGATCCGCGCTGGGCTGAACTGGAGAGCGATGGTGCCGAGGACAACGTCGATCGGGACGAAGAGGACGAGGACGAGGACGATGAGGAGTCATGGGATGACGACGAAGCGGAAGCCTCCTCGTCCAACAAGTCCCGCAGTCCCAAGGGGCCGGCGCGACGGCGGGCGACCCCGGTGAACTGGGACGACAAGATCGAACAGCACCTCCGCGCAAAAGCGCAGAGCGAGCTGGCCGACCTCGTCTGGTCCCTGGCACGGCGCTTCCCCGAGATCTACCAGGAGTTCCGCGAGCGGATCGCACTCCAGGAAGGGGACGTCGAGCGACTCGTCGCCGAGACCCATCGCGAGATCCGGCAGGTCACGTCTGAGCCGGCTTGGCGGAACGACTGGACCGGTGAAGGGCACATCCCGGACTACAGCCGGATCCGGCATCGCTTCGAGCGGCTCCTGGAACTCGGCCATCCCGATGAAGTCGTGTCCTTGGGGCGGGAGCTCATCCAGCAGGGCATGCGACAAGTCGGCGAGTCTCATGACGAGGGCGACACGGCGACGGCGTTCGCCTCCTGTCTCCCGGTCGTCTTCCAGGCCGTGATGCGTTCGAGCCTCTCCGGGCCGGAACGGTTACTGTTCGCGATCGACGCCGAGCTGGCCGACGATTATGACGTGATCAGCGACGTCGAGCGCGGCGGTCCTCGACGCCGCGCCAAGCCCGAGGAATGGTCGGTGGTGGCCGACACCTTGGCCGAGCGGCTGAAGACCACCTCCGATCGGGAGGGGGGAGGAGAGGACAGCTTCGCACGCAATTACCGGCGTGACCGGGTCACGAACTGGATCGCCACGGCGCTGCGGGAGGCGGGCCGCGATGAGGAGCTGCGGACAGTCTACGAATCCGAAGCCCGAGCCACGGGGAGCTATGAACGACTCGTCAAGTTCCTGCTGGAGCAGCATCGCTTCGAGGATGTCGAGCGGTGGGCGCGAGAGGGGATCGCCGCGACGAGTTCGAAGTATCCGGGGATTGCCGCGAATCTGGCCGAGAGTCTCTGTGAGCTCGCCCGGAAGCGCAAGCAGTGGGACGTGGTCGCCGCGCATGCCGCATGCCAGTTTTTCGACCGTCCCAGCCCGTCCACGTTCGACGAACTGGTCAAGGCCGCGAAGAAGGCCGAGGTCGAGGAGCCCGTCTGTGCCGCAGCCTTGCGTTTCCTCGAAACGGGGGTCATGCCGTTTCAGGTCGTCTCCCCGCGCCCAGCGATCGCCACGGCCACGCGCACCAAGTCTTCGGCCAAGAGGCGAGCCGCTTTGACTTCGTCAGCAGCGTCAATCCCGGAACCGACGGCGGCGGCGCCGGATCAACTGAAGATCGACCCTGCGTGGCCGCTGCCGATGCCCGACTACCTCATCTCGCACTTGAACCGGCCAGGGCGGTATGACTCGGCGCCGCGTCCCCATCTGGAAATCCTGCTGGAAATGGCGATGGCCGCCAAACGCCCGGACGAAGTGCTCCGCTGGTTCGACAAGATGCGGTCCGCGCAACAACGTCCCGGCTATTCCAATAATAGCCCGTTCGCTTACACCGATCGCGTCGCAGCCGCGGTGTCGACCGCGTACCCGGAACGCGCGCTCGAGATCTACCTGGCCGCCTTGAACGCCCAGCTCCCCCATGCCCAACAGTCGGCCTACGAGGCCGCCGCCGGCTACTTGAGGAAGCTGCGTCCGCTCTATGAGGCCCTCGATCGCACGAGCGAATGGACCGCGTTACTGGCCTCGATCCGCGACAAGTATCGCAATCGTCCTCGCTTCATGGAGCTCCTCGACGGTCTCGAAGGCCGATCGATCGTGCAATCGACGCGGACGCGGCGGCGGTGATCCGGACGTGCTCTCGAGAATCACCCCTTTTACGTATCCTGAGACGTGGGTGCCCTCCGGGGGCGGCGGGCCTCCCCCGAGGGAGCACCACCGCCCTCGGCGGGGGGTACGATCGTTCCGGGACGCGTCTCAAGGTGATCGATGCGTCGAAAAGAAGCGTCATATCGCCAACTTCAAAACCTCTTGTGGGCAAGGGGGCCTCCTCACGGCCGAGGCGTGGTCTGGACCTGCTTCTCCAGCTCCTGCACACGGCGTTCGAGGTGGTCGAGGCGATCGAGCACGTCGCGGGGAAAGGTCGAGCGGGCGTCGTCGATTCGGGGCGCGGGGTTTGAAGACGCGGGGACGACCGGGGGGCGGCTGACGGTCCGGAGCGTCAGATGCTCGCGGCTCGGGCCGCGGAGGTAGTCGATGGTGACCTCGGCGCAGGCCAGGGTGCGGTCGAGGCGGTCGGTCAGGTCGCCGGGCGCATCGATCGCATGGCCGTCGAGCGCGACGACGCGGTCGCCCGGCCGCAGGCCCGCGCGGGAGGCGGGGGTGTCGGCGAGGACGCTGTCGAGGACCGCCCCTGGTGGCTCGCCCGAGCCACCGAGGTCGATCCGGACACCCAGGTACGCGCGATCGACCCGGTGCCGGGCACGGAGCTGGTCGGCGACCCAGAGCGCGTCGCGCCGGGGATGGCGAAGCCGAGGTCATGGTCCGGAGTGTGGCGCGCCTCGGGCGCGGTCAGGCCGCCCCGGACCAGGCCGAGCCATTCGCCCCGAAGGTTGGTCACCGGCGCGCCGCTGTCGCCGGGATGCAGCGCGGCATCGATCTGGATCAGGCCACCGAGCGGCCGGGGACCGATCTCCAACCGGCGGTCGAGGCCCGCGACCTGTCCTCGGCTGACCGAGTGGCCCAGGCCGAACGGGTTGCCGATGATCAGCACCTGGCTGCCCAGCCGGGGCAACCGCGATGCCGGCCGGACCGGCTCGGCCACCTTGGGATCAATTTGGAGCAGGGTCAGGCCGGTCTCCGCGTCGGCGGCCACCCACTGTGCCGGGTGGCGACGGCCCGAGGCGTCGCGTGCCACGACCGGCGCATCGGACGGTGGCGGGTCGATCCGGACCGAGAGCACGTCTCCCCGAGCGTTGACCACCACGCCGGTCGCTACCCGCCGCGCTCCCGAGGGCGCGTCGGCCACCGCGTACTCCAGCGCGACCGCCGATTCCCGCGCCCGCGCGATCGACTTGGCCACCCGGCGCTCGACCGTCTCTAGCAGCGCTGCGTCCCCCGCATCCCCCGTGTCGTCGCCGCCAGCCGCCGGCGCCGGCACGGGCGGCCCGCACGACGACAGCGCCGCCAGGGGGCCACTCATAAGGAAGAACACCAGAGGGCAGAATCTCACCAGAGGACGGAACATCACCGAGGTCGTTCAAGGAACTGGATCGGGGGACCGCACGGAAGAGGCGATTTGGAGGATCGACTCCCGCGGCGGACTCCTCGTCGAAGCGATCTTGGAGGCCGATCCGGCGCAGCGAACCGCCTCAAAACACAGTCCGACGGGGGTCGAACCACTCCGAACGACAGCAAACCCAGTGCTCGCTCCTCTGTTGCAACCAGAGGTCGAGGAGGCCCTCCGCGTCTCATAGATCAGCGTCCGATTGGGTTTTCCTGGAAGGATTTCGAGCGCCGCGTCCGATCCCCGATTCTTGGACTCGGACGCGGGACTCGGGACGACCGGGGACGCTCAATATGTGGGCTGGCGGGCGTCGCGCGGCGGATCGGCGGGCATGGGCGTTCCGCGCTCCAAGTCGTAGTCGAGCCTCGTCATCGAGGTGTTCTCGACGACCGGCGTGTCGGCGGAGGACCGGGGCAGGTCGCGACTTGGGGCCGAGGTCGGGACGTCGAGCGGTCGCGCGGGTCGCGGGGCCGGGACAGGTCCAATGGCGGGCGCCGCGGTCGGTCGGAACTGGGCGATCGAATCGGCCGGCGCGGGAGGCGTCGGCCGGACGAGGACAACGGCCATCCCGATCGCGGCGAGCAATCCCAGGCCGCTCAGCCCGAGGACGGGCGACCACCCCCCCCATCGGGGCCAGGCGGCCGAGAGCGCCGGCGCCGGGGCTGGCCGGCGCGACTCGGAGATCTGTCGCGCCAGGGCAGGCCAGAGCGAGGGGGCGTCGGGCTGGCTGGGGGAGTGGGCCGAGGCGGCGTGCAGAATGTCCAGGGCGTCGGCCAGCGCGATCCGGTGTTGGCGGCACTTCGGGCAACCGATCAGGTGACGTTCGACCTTCCGGCGGTCGAAGCCCACCAGTTCGTCGCCCGCTAGCAAGGGTAGGCGATCGCGTACCCACTTACACCGAGGATTGCCCATTTGTAGCCTCCCGTCGCGTCAACTCCTGTCGCCGTTCCCAGTGCTCGCGGAACGCGTCGCGGGCCTTGGCCAACCGCCACCGCACTGTGGCCTCGCGGCGGCCGACGATGGCCGCCACCTCCGCAGAGGAAAATCCTTCCAGGTCCCGGAGCACCAAGATCGTGCGGTAGGGCACCGGGATCTTCTCCAGTATGAATCGAACCTCCTGCGCCAGCTCGGCTTGAATCCGGGGATCGGGGTCGGGCA
The DNA here is from genome assembly GCA_963803395.1 of uncultured Planctomycetaceae bacterium. Classification (GTDB taxonomy): domain Bacteria; phylum Planctomycetota; class Planctomycetia; order Isosphaerales; family Isosphaeraceae; genus JAFANO01. Next base: position 46,047 of record CAWDND010000111.1, on the reverse strand, counting down.
GGTCGAATGCTAGCCTCTCGTCTCCCTGCACCCGGTCGATCGACGCGGTCGGCGGGGCCTCGTGTCGGCGGAGCAGGTCGAGCCCGAGATTGACACCGACCCGGAACAACCAGGGGCCGAACCTTCGCGTCGTGTCGAACCGATCGAGCCGATTGTAAACTTTCCAGAACGTCTCTTGCGCAGGTCGCGGGCCAGTTCTTCGTCGTGGACCAGCCGCGCCAGGACGCGGACCAGCTTCCGTTCGTAGCGGAGGACCAGTGTGGCGAAGGCCTGGTCGTCACCGGCCCGGGCACGTTCGACCAGCCGGGCATCACCCCCGTCGCCGACCGGCGCTTCCGGCGCGGCCGACGCCCCCGTCGCGGCGGGCGGCGAAAGTCCCACGAAAGGACGCGCGGCAACGCCACGAACCGGCTGGTCGGGTGAGTATTCGGAATTGCTCGACTTCCACATCGCACGGCCCCCCACCATGGATTATGATACGTGGTATCGGCCGCATCGTGTTGGAGTTTTTCCCGGAAAGGCCCGGTTTGCCCCGAATCGTCGCGCGTCAGGGGCACCGAGAATCCTGCCATGGCTTGAGGATTTGGGAATTTTGAGCGCCCGAGCGAAATGTTTGTAGACCCCGGAGGAGTGGCGGATTAGGTCAACCATGCCGGGCTCGAACTCCCAGATCCTGCCATGCCCGCCAGGGGAGCGCGGGGCGGCGCTGGGGGTCTTGTACCGTCGGGTCCCCGGCGTGGTGCGCGTTCAACTGATCGCCAACGCGCTCCTGGATTCCGAGCAGGGGCTGATCGATCTTTCGGGGCTCTGGATCGCGCGGCGTCGCGACCGGATCGTGGGGACGTTGTTGACGCAGCCGCTGGCCGGCCACGCGGCGGCGGTCTGGGCGCCTGAGGTCGCTCCCTCGTGGCGGCGGGCCGCCACGGCAGTGGGGCTGGTCCGCGCCGCGCTGGACGACCTGCGGGCGCGGCGGTTCAAGATCGCGCAGGCACTGCTCGACGAATCCTCCCCGAGGCACGGGGCGGCGGACCTGGCCAGCGGCGGGATGCCTCGTGTTACCGAGTTGCTCTACCTGGAGCGGAGCACGACGCGGCCGCTGGCCATCGCAACGGATGTCCCCCCGCTTCACTGGACCAGCTTTGGCGATGCGGCCGAGTCCGAATTCCGCGCGGCCTTGCAAGCGACGTACATTGACAGCCTCGACATGCCCGAGCTGGAGGGCATCCGCTCGCTCGACGACATCCTGGCCAGCCACTGCGCCGCCGGCCGGTTCGCCGCCGAGCGCTGGCGGCTGGGCCGGGTCCGGAGCGAGCCCGACACTGCGGCGGTCCTGCTTCTGTCCGAGGCACTCGACCGCGATGCCTGGGAGGTGGCCTACCTGGGGCTGACCCCAGCCGCGCGGGCCGGGGGCTGGGCCGCGCTACGCTGGCGCACGCTCTGGAGCTGACCGCCGCTCACGTGCCCCGGCTCGAGCTGGCCGTGGATGTCCGCAACCACCCGGCCAATCGCCTCTACCGGGCCGCGGATTTCACCCCCTTCGACAACCGCGCTGTCCACCTGGCCATGCTCGAATAGGACGGTATCTCTCCGTTCGAGCGCGGTCACGGGCTTCATGCCCCCCTGGTCACGAATGGGGAGGGGGAGTCGCCTGGTCGGCGCTGTAGTGGCGGATGATGTCTCCCTCTGTCATGTAGACGACGGCCTCAGCGATCATGGTCGCGTGGTCGGCGATCCGTTCGAGGTTGCGCGTGGTGTTGATCAGCCGGAGCCAGGTGTTGAGCCGGTCGGGGTCGCGGCGGATCTCGTCCTTGAGTTCCTTCAGGACGGCGCGGTAATGGCGATCGATGCGGCCGTCGCCGGCGACAACGGCGCGGGCCATTGCGGCGTCGCACCGGGTCAGCGCGTCGAGGCTATCGCGGAACTGGTCGAGGACCTCCAGCGCCATGGCCTCCAGTTGCTGCGGGACCGGCAGCGCGTGGGGATCGGCCGCCAGCTTCTTGACCCGTTTGGCGATGTTCCGCGCCAGGTTGCTGATCCGTTCGAGCTCGCCATTGACCTTGAGCACAGAGGCAACGCGTCGGAGGTCGGAGGCCACCGGCTGATGCAGGGCCAGAACCTTCAGGCAGTCGCGTTCAAGCTGGACCTCGCGACGATCGACGTCGCGTTCCTCGCCCTTGACCTCGTCGGCCAGGTCGATGCGACCGTCACACAGGGCGCGAATGCTCCGGATCAGCGCGTCCTCGACCACCGCCGCCAGCCTCAGGATCCCACCCCAGAGACCCTCCAGCTCCCGGACGAAATGCCGGCCGAGGGTCACGCGCTCGTCGTCCCAGCCGGATTTCGGCAATGTTCCGCTCCCATATGACATGACGTATCTCCTCTCTTCCCTGACCGTGACGCGGCCGCCCAGACGTCCGGCCCACACTCCTGGCCGGACAGAAAATAGGCCTCGCACGACGCAGCGTATCAATAATTTTAGATTTCGTTTGGGATTGAATCAATCCATGTTTGGCGGATTCCTCGGATACACAAGGAGAGTCGAGGAAGGGCGACGATGCGACTTCGAGATCTTTGCGGAATGCCCAAGAGCCGCATTTTTTCGTCTCAATGCCCACGACCTGCCTTCTTGAAAAGCGATGTCCAGAGAGATTGTCGGTGCGTTCCACGCCCTCGACGATGACGTCTCTCGAAATCGGCGCTCATGCGTTCGAGGCGGTGGACCCGATCCGGAAGGTTCCCAGGGGGAAGACCGGCGACGCGTCGGGCCGCGTCGCGTTGTGAAGGCCGCCGGCCAGAGGGTGTCGGTGGCCCGACCAATCGATATCAATACTTCGGCACGAGCTTGCGCGCTCGTCGTACTTCGGGTTGTGGTGCCACTCGTGACGCCCGACGCTGAAACCGCGGCTCAACTCGTCCTGCGCCAGGTCGGCCCAGGGGGTCTGGGGATGGCGCGCGATGACGTCCTTGAGCAGCTTCTCGGCCTCGGCATACTTCTTGGCGGTTTGCTCCCTGGGTGCCTTCGGCTCTCCGGCATGATGAAATTCCCATTCGACCATCAGGTCGGGCGTCGGCAGCGTGCTCGGCCTGGGGACCGTCTTGATCATCTCTTGCAGGCAGGCGCGATACTCGAATGCCTTGACCTGGTAGGCGACGATCTGCGCCAGCATCAGGTCGTAGTGCGCCTGCCACCGCTTGTCGGGCTCGCGGTCGCGGAGCTTCTGGAGCGCCTCGAGCCGCTTCTGGATGGCCAGCAGGGCGTTGAGCCGCTCGTTGGCGATGGCGATCGCCTGATTCGCGGCCGGGATCATCTGCTCGGGCATGACCGGAAAGCGGAGGTCGAAGGGGAAGCTCCGGGTCGCCAGGATGATGTCATAGAGGGTCCGGCGGAACTCCGACTTGGCCCGGCGCTCGGCGTAGGCGATCCGGCTCCCGTAGTCGGGGACGTATTCCTTCAGCGTCTTGATCGAGTAGAGCTTCTCGCGCTGATGGACCCGCATGTTCTCTTCGCTGGGCAGCAGGAAGTAGATGCCACCGGTGTCCTTGGCCAGCCGCGCCAGCTCGTACGGGGCGAACCCGGAGGGCTGCTCGTCCCAGCGGCCGTGCAAGCCGTCGAACTGGAGCGTCTCGATGTCGGCCGACTCGGGGCCGCGGTGGATTGCCGGCCAGTAGATGTCCTTGGTCACCGGGTCGACGTAGCGGAGGTGGGCGGTCCCGTAGCCGAAGAGCGCCTGCCGGCCAATGACGTAGACCGGCACCTTCAGCGCCATGATCGCCTGGTGCGCCTCCTCGACATAGTCGCCGTCGTCGCCCGACTCATCGGTCACCAGCACGATCAGGAGCCGGCGGTCCTTGCTGATGACATGAGAGTAGGTCGCGACGACCTGCTGGATGGCGTGCAGGGTGTTCTCGGCGCCCGAGTCGTCGACCTTGAGCCGCTCGATCGTCTGGCCGATCTGGTCGATGTCGGCCGTCGGCTTCTTCAGCTCGAAGTGGAGATCCTTGCCGAACCCGACGATCGCGTGGTTCAGCGCCGCCGCTTGCTTCTTGCCCGGATCGATGTTGACCTTCAGTTCGGTCGTGATCCGGTCGAACTTCTCCTTGATGGCGCGCTGGTCATCCTTCATGCTCTCGGACTCGTCGAAGAGCCAGACGACGGTCAGCTTGTGCTGGCTGAGGTGGCGCAAGATTTCGCGGGCGATCTGGTCGAGCGCGGTGCCGATTTCCTTGGCTTCGAAGGTGACGTCGCCGGCGATCCCGCCGCTGCCGCCCAAGTCGATGCCGAGCTTGCCGGTCGAGGGGAGCAGGTTCAAGCCTGAGACGTTGGCAACGACCTTGACGCCGGGCAGGCCGTTACCCTTGCCCAGCCCCTTGCCGACCCCGGTGATGCGCGGGGTGGCCGAGGGGGGCCCGGTCCCGATCCCACCGAACGCGCCGTCACCGCCCCCGCCGCTGCTCTCACCTCCCGAGGGCGAGCCCGCGCTGCCGACGGCCTCGGTGCCCCGCTCCGCGCCCGGGTCTCGAGGACGTGCAGCACCTCGTCGGCCGCCCCGGGGTTCGAGACCAGCGCCGAGTTGATGTTGGCCACCGCCTTCTGGACTTTCTCGGAGAAGGTCGCCAGGCCCAGCACCATCAGCACGACGACGTGCACGGCCAATGAGACCCCCCACGACGACGCATCGCGCGCCGGGCGCGGCGGCGACGACGTTTCTTCCGGACGGCGGCGGCGATGGCCTTGCCGACTTTACCCGGGGCCTTCGCGGCCGGCTCGGCGTTGGCGCCTGCCGGAGAGCCCTCGGCGTCGGGTGGCTGACCGGGTGTCGCTGCGGAGGGGATGGTCTGAGAGGTGGTCCGGGGGAGCGGAGGACTCTCCTCGACCAGCTCGTACAGGCCATCGTCCGACGCGGGGGCTGAGACGTTTTGTTCCATAACCCTTCATCCCCAAACGCTGAGGAGGCTGAGAGTCGATCCCTTTGCCAGGCGAAGAGGGCGAGCGTTACCCGCACCCGACCAGGATCGGCTCTTAGAGTTTCGGAAGTTCCGGCGGCTTCTCCGTGGGCTTCGGCATCTCTTTTTTCCTCTTCTCATTGGCCTCGGCCGCGTGATCGTTCTTCTCGATCGGCTTGACGGAGGTCTCGACCCACTTGAAGCCGAACGGGTCCTTCAGCTCGCGCTGCGCCAGCAGCGCCCAGGGGGTCCCGGGGTGCTCGGTGACGACCCGTTGCAGGAGGGCCTTGGCCTCCTTGGCAGCGGCGGCCGCTTTGTCACTAAAGTGGATCTCCTCGTCGGGGACGAGCTTCCAGGCGTTCGAGTGGGGGCCCTGAACCTCGGCGCGTCCTTCTTCATCTGAGCGCACGCCCAGTTATACTCGTAGCAGCGGATCTTCATCGCCAGGAGCCGGCCGCGGATCAAATCGTAGTGCGCCTGCCAGCGGCGCGAGGTCTCGTGGTCGCGGAACTTGGCGACGGGGCTGATCACCGCCAGGGCCTCGTCCACCGTGTACGCCGACCGCGCGACGACGGTCTGCTGCCGGGTCATCGCCTCCTTGAACTCGGCGCTCTCGGCGGGCGGGAAGCTCAGCGCGGGCTGGCCCGGGAGCTGCTGCTGGGTGAGCTGCGCGGCCTCCAGGACGGCCTTGCGGATCGGGTCGTTCAGGAGGTTCGCCTCGTACTGCTTCCGGCTGACCCAGTCGGGCTTGTACTCCCGCATCGTGACCGGGTCGAACCCCATCCGGTTCGGCCCCATCCGGGTGATGAAGTAGATGCCGCCGGTCGCGCCGGCCAGGCGGCTCAGCGCGTAGGGGCCGAAGCCGGAGTCGAGCATGTCGTACTGATAACCCCCGTACCAGAAGGGCAGGCGGATCTGCTCCAGCACCACGCTCTCGGGGCCCTGGCGGACGGGGAGGTGGTGATAGGTCTTCTTGGTCTTGGGGTCGGTGTAGTCCATGTAGCCCTCGATCCGGCCGAAGAGCGCCTGCGAGCCGAGCACGTAGACCGGCACCTTGGCCTTGACGGCCACATCGATGGCGGTCTCGAGATTCTGCTCGTCGTCGCCGACCTCGTCGGTCACGACGATGACCATCGTGTGGTAGACGTTCCCTTTGGCATCCTTGTACTTGCCCCAGCGGCGGACGATCTCGGCGACGGTCTGGAACGTCGTCTCGACGCCGGTGGTGTCGAGCGGGACCGAGTTGATGGCGCTGACGATCTCGTCCTTGTCGGCGGTGGGGACGGTGGTCATCGCCTTGCGGTCGTGGCCGAAGGCGACCACGGCGGTCAACAGGCCGCCGTCCTGGCCGAGGCTCTTCTCGTCGCGCTGGGTGATGTGGGTGTAGACCGTGTCGATGTGCTTGGCGAGCCGCTCGCGCTCGGCCTGGAGGCTGCCCGAGGCGTCGAACGCCCAGACGACCAGCGTGCGGCCCTTCTCGAGCCGCCGGAGGATCTCGTTGGCGATGCGGTCGACGGCCCCCTCGACCCCGCCGACGTGCTCGGCGCCTTCGCCCCTGATCGCGACGATCTGGCCGTAGATCGAGGCCGTCGGCACGGCCACGCGGGTGGCCTGTCTGACGTCGACCTTGGCCGGCTCGACCGTCGCCGACGCCTTGCTCCTCGACGTCGGCACGCCTCCGCCGGCCGCCTGCGGCGCGATGGTCATCGGCGCCAGGTTCGGCGCGAACGAGCCCACTGCCGGCGCCAGCGCCGGCGGCTCGGCGCTCATGTCAAGGTCCTGGAAGTCGCTCCGGCCCAGGTCGGCGGAGACGTCCGTCTCGACCACGCGGCTCTGAAACTCGCGCCGAGCCTCGGTGTGCACCGCGAATCCCGCCGTGGCCAGGACGATCAGGAATATCGAGTGGACGCCCACGCTCGCCAGGAGGGCGGGCACCTCGATGTCGAGCCGGCCCCCCAGCCGGCGCGAGAGCTCGGGATACCGCTGGTCGAGCCGCTGGAGCATGGATCGCAGCCCGGTCGCTTGCGCCTCGGCCCCTCCCTGGGCGCCAACCTGCTCCGACCGAGCGGCCGGCTCGCTGCGCACCCTGGCTCGAATCCCCACGGTTGACTCTCCTTCGGGTCCGCCCTGGAGGCGACGCCCGCCCCGTGTCGCACGCCGGCTTCAACCGGTATCACGCACGCCGAGCGCATTTCGGCAAACGTTACGTTGCCTCCATGTTGATGCCGCTTTCATTCCAGGAGCCAGTACCCGTACCCCGCCCCGGTCTTGGCGCCCACACCCAACTCGGTGAGCGCCCCTCGGAGCCACTGGGCCCCGTGCTCGACCGCGTCCGGGTCGCCGCTCAGGCTGGCCACGCCGAACCGGTAAGGACTACGTGCCCCCAACGCCAGGAAGAAGATCGGCTGGGGCGAGAGATAATTGGCCGGCGGCGTGCTCCTATCCCGGTAATAGGGGCCGAAGATCGGGTTGACCACGTCGCGCTCGACCACCGGTGGCGCCGCGGGAATGCCGTCCAGGAAGAGCAAATCCCCGCGCAACGCTCCCTCGTCGTCCACCTTACCGAGCAGGGTATCCAGCTCTTCCTCCGGCCGCTCCAGGACCCACCGAGCGTAGGCGCGGCTGATGCCTTTGAGGGCGGTGGCGGGAACGACCGGGAAACCGAAGACCGGGTGCAGCACGATGCCCCCGCCCAGCACGGCGTTGGTCCCCAGGCCGACAATCACGCGCGAATGGGGCCGGGCCGAGAAGGTGAGCGCCCCCAGCCCCTCGGCCAGATCCTGCCACCGGACACAATACGCCGCGATCAGCTCCTTCTGGCCGGTGAAATCCGGCACCAGCGCCTTGCGATCCGTCAGTTCCCGGAGCAATTGCAGTTGTCCGCGATTGTCGCCGTAGGCCAGGTAGCGCTCCAGGAGGAGGCCGAAGTTCTCACAGTGGCCCTCTGCCAGCAGCGCATCACTGGTGTCGCGCGGCAGCGGATATGGGGTCGCCCAGGGCAAATCCCGCGGCATCCTCCAGGGCCAGTTCATCGGGGTTCCTCCAAGCCCTCGCGCAGGGCGAGCACGAACAGCCAGGCCTGCTCGCTGGCTTCCCGGTAGAACCGGCTGTCCCGGGAGGACAACGCCGCCAGCGCCGACCGGGCCGAGACCCCCAGGGTCGTCAGCAGCCACCGGTCGAGTTGGCGGGTAAGCAGGTTGTAAGGACTGCCGGGCTTCCCGCCCCCGCGCAGTTGCAAATAAGCCAGGGCCTGACCCAGACCGTGCCGCTGAAAGAGCATCGTCAGTTGTTGCGCCACCTGGGTGTACTGTTTCATCGCGAATGGGGACTTTCCGGCCTCCGCGATCGCTTCCCGGGCCGCTCGCCGCTGCGGCGCATGTTCAAGGGCGTTGTTGGCGTCCATTGGTCTCTCCGCCCGAAGTTCGCGGTCTGCCTCCAAGGATGCCGCTCAGGAGCCGTGCGGAAATCACTGGGAGAAAAAGAGGGCCGCAACAGCCGAGGACGGCTGTCTCACCTGGATGGATTTGTTCCCCCGGATTTCCCAACGGGTCCTCTCAACCCTTCTTGGCCTGGCTCCCCCGGCGGGCGCGTGCGAGCTTCTTTCCCGTCCAGCGGACCCGGACGATGCCGTGGCCCAGTGTTTGCCCGCCACCCATTTGGAGATAACCCGGAGCCAGGCCTCGCACCCAATCGATCAGATCGGTCGCCTTTTTGATCCAGCCGGGTGGGGCGTCCGGCAGGTTGACACCCACCCGGGCATACATGAGCGTTTCTGGTGGCAGGTACTCCTCGGTCCAGAGCGAACCATCGGCCGCCGTCCTCGTTTGAGGGTCGATCCGGATGCGCGGCACCACCTGGGTCCCGTGTGTCACGAAATAGCGGTAAGCTCCCTCGGGCAACAGCACCACGCCGCGTGCCGCCCGCTGACGCCAGTAGTCGAAAACCGGCTCGTCGGGGAAGGCGTGGTCCGCCAGCCAGGAGCCCAGGGTCCCCACCTCCTCGACCACCTGGGTCGGAAAGCTCAACTCCTCCAGGACCAGGGTTTGCTTGCTCCCGAGCAGGGGGACCTCGGGAGCCACGCCCGCCGTCTCGGGGGTAAGCGCCGGCAGTTGCGGGAGCTTGGAGACCTTCACGCCGTAGGCCGCCAGGTCGCGCTCGAATCGGGACCAGACATCGAGGCTGGTGACCCACGCGAACAGGCCTGTCAAGGAGCGGACCGGGAACAGCAGGGGGAGGGCGTCCGAGACGACCACGCTGCTGGGTTGCTGTTCTTCGCTCTCCGGCGCGGAGCCGAGCAGGCCGATCGCTTCAACGGGAGCTTGCTGCGACCGGGCACGGGCCCGCAACACCCCTTTCACGCTGCTGCCGGGTACGAGGGGGTAACCGGTCGCCGCTTCCCGCTGAATGGGGAGGTCCACCTCGAGGCGATCCTCGCCGCTGCCCACCCTCAGGCTTGATTCCAGGTACAGAAACATGCACTCGGCGGCGGCAAACATCGCGATTCTCCGACGTTGATCAACCCCCGGTCTGGCTTCGGTCCTTCGAGCAAGGCCCGGTCGAGTTCGTTCACGCCTTTTCTCACCGAAGCGCCACGGACTGCAGGCCGACCCCCTGCTCCCGAACATGATCGAACCAGCGATCGATCACGGAGAAGTCGGACGGGACATCCACCCGCGCCGGCCGAACTGAAAAATCGCCGGGCTTGACGGTCATCTCATAATCCGGCAGCAACTGGGAGCGGAACAGTCCCATGAGCACGCCGTAGGTGGCCGGGGTGCTGGCCAACTGGACGATGCGGAAGAACAAAGGAGACGCGCGTCCCAGACCCCGGGCGGGCATCACGGTGGCCGAGGCCTTCCGGCGGGCCTCTTTGGAATCGACGCCCCGGCCGGTCAGGTCGGCGAAGATCGATTTGAAGAAGAACAGGATCGGCAATCCCAGGGTCGCCCGCTGGATCGTGCGCACAGTCAGCCGGCCCTGCGTCAACAGGGCGGCAATCCCGGAGGCATCCAGCTTGTGTTCGATCCGGAAGGCCCGGAACATCTCGCCGACCCAGTTCACCGCTTCCCACCAGGTGGGAAAGGTGACGTCCGCCAGGTAAAGTTGACAGACACGCTCGTGCAGGATGTCGAACGAGGACGGGTTGTGGGGCGGTTGCGCCTGCCAGCCGGCGGCCTGGCGCACCCGCTTGACGCCCTCGCTCAGCTCCATGGCCAGTTCTGCCGGGGTCGTGGCGCCACTGAACAGGGAAGGCAAGCTCGTCGGCCAGCCTTCCGGCTCACTGACCGCGCGCATGCCTCCGCCGCCTCGGCGCACGCGGGCGCCAACCCCTCCCAGCCGGAGCAAGAGCCACAGGGAGGCCGCCGCCAACTCGAAGCTGTCCGTCATCTCCAGCGTTCGCCCCGCGACCTCTGTCGCGGCGAAGGGGAAGGGACGGGTGTTCAGACGCAACCGGAACTTCTCGCCCGGCAAGATGGCATCGCGTTTCTGCTGGAAGACGGACCAGAACATGTAGCTCAGGCCTGGGAGCTGATCGGCCTCACCGGCGACCGAAACACTCGTCCGTGGCGATCCGAACAGGCGTACCACCATGGACGAGGCGCGCGCCGTGTTCCCGTAGACCGCCGACTCCGCCGCCCAGACATCGGACAGCGCCTCTCCCAGCAGACCGCCGGCCAGCGCCCGGAACCAGAAGCGCAGGCAGCCCCGCACCGACGGTGGCCGTAGCTCCGCCCGGGCGTCGGCGCCCCCGATCCACAGGGGGGTCACCGCCTCCAGCTCCACCTCCAGCGTCCTGGGACTGGCCATGGCTTTTCCCCTTGCGTCTTGCGTCTTGTGTTCTCCCGCCGGGTTCTGAACTTTTCCTCAGGCCACTCGTCCTAACGTCACCCGGAAGTCTCGCAAATATTGCGGCTCTTGCAAGAGGGTTGAAGTATTTTGTCACAGCTTCGGAGGTTGAACGCGGATTTCCGCGGCCCGATAAAAACTCACGACCATGTAATGCTCTTCCATCAAGAGAATGTATGCAGGAGATCGCCTCGTCCCATCGCCTGTGCAATACAGCGAAGGTGCTGCCGAACAGCCTGGGGATCATCTAGGTCACGGGACTGGACGACGATCACCGAGTACCCGTCGAGTTCGAGCATCCCCCGGATCAACTGATCCCGCCGAGCCGTCTTCGGATCGCCGTGCAGGCCCCGGCTCATGCCGTCGAGGTAGACCGCCACCTTGGTCTCCTCGTAGAGCCAATCCGGCTCGGTCGGAAGCCCTGCCGTCGTGACGATCCGCTTCCGACACACACCGGCCGGAAAGTTGTGGTCCTGGAGCAACCGGAGTAGCCGTGCTTCGGGGTTGTTCGAGGGCGTGCCCGAGTCCGGCTTCTCCTCCTCGAACACGGGCACGATATCCCGGTACGCCTCGGGCGTCAGGTCGAGCTTCTGGACCAGTTCCGCCGCCTGTTGACGGTTCAGCAGGTTGTGGTGGAACTGGTTCCGGAACGTCTTCAGGCAGGCGTAGCATGCCGACTCGCAGCCCTGAGTGCAGCCGGCGAGCAACTCCTTCGATGTGGCGACCAATTCCCGCCAGCGGGAGAGCATCTGCTCCAGCAGCCCCGAGCCGCCCGGCATCGGGTCGTAGATCAGCAGATCGAGCTTATCGTCGGATTTGCGGACCAGGAGCAGTTGCAGGTCATCCGGCCCCATGTCGAGCAGCCGGGTCGCCGCCGTTCGCAGGGCCTCGCCGACGTTGATCCCCTCGGCCTCGCCGTCCACGTTATGGAAGCGGAGCATGTCCACCTCGGCCTGGACTGACAGGGCCAGCCGGGCGACCTCCTTGCCGCACCGCTCCTTGTGGATCTTCTCGAATTGGGTGATCTCCGTGGCGCACGGCATAAGGAGACTTGGCGGCACCGCAAACGGAACAAATCGGATAACCGAGGTCGTTATTCTTGACCCGCCCCGCCTCGCCCAGGTTGACCAGCTCGATCCCCTGGCCCCGGAGGTAGCTGACCTCCTGGTCCCCGATCTTGAAACCCTTCCCGCCTCGGCACCGCTTGCGGAGCCGACCGAGGACCGTCACCGGCATCGAGAAGCGGAGGTTCTCTTCCTCGGTGATCCGGCTCTCATGGGCCAGGTCCAGGTCAGTCAGGGGCAAGGCGTCAATCGGAACGCCGCCGGTCTGGCCGTAGGACGCATCCCCGGCGTGCTCCGTGATATACCCCTTCAGGGGATCGACCCGGAGGGTCCGGATGCGTGCCGTCTCGTCGGCCCCCATGTGATAGCGGGCGACGTAGAACGTCCCCCGGTTGGCGTAGAGCCGATTGCCGGGGATGAACTCCCGGAGGGCGATCACGTTGCTGCGGGACAGATCGAACGCTCGGGGACCGGACTGACGGGTGACCCCCCGCCGGGCCGAGGCGACGATCCCGCCCTCGTAGACCCCGTATCCGGGCAGGAAACCCTCGACAGCCAGGACCGTCAGCGTGTAGGTCTGCCGGTCACAGGTCACGATGGAGTTGATGAACTCGTCGCACCTCCGCAGCAGTTGTTCCTCTTCCCGCTCGATCAGTCCAGTGTCCTTCTTCTTGTGCAGGTCCGAGCGGGTGTTCCTGGCCCAGGTCAGGCGGCGGTGCAGCCGCTTGATGACCGCATCCAGTTGATCCGCCGTCTCGCCGATGACCTGCTCGATGGCGGCTCGGTTGGCTAGTTCGGCGGCTTCCTCGGGCCAGTGTTGGGCGAAGAGGTTGACCAGACGATCCGCCAGCCCCTCCTTCATCTCCGAGAGCAGCGCCTTGAGCGGAGCGGTGCCGGTCGGCAACTCCCGGAAGTGATTCTCCTTGTCCAGCAGGTAAGATCGGATGAAGGTCGGGAAGAGAAGGTCCAGAACGCCCTTGACCCGTTCCCCTTTCTCTCCCGGCCCCGTGGATCTGAGGAGCAACTCCGACAGGATGGCCGACCGGATGTGCTTGGCGACCATCAAGGGATTACGAAGGTTGAAGGCCGGGGCCTCGATGTTGCCGCCCAGCAGCCGGAGCGGGTCGTCGAAGAAGTAGCGGTCGTGGTTGGAGCGGCGACAGTAAGTCACAACCACCGCCATGCGTTCCTCACGTCCCGCACGCCCGGCTCGCTGCCAGTAATTCGACGGTCGGGGCGGGACGTTCCGCATCAGGGCCATGTCCAAGGCCCCGATGTTGACGCCCATCTCCAGCGTCGGGGTGGCGACGAGGCAGTTGATCTTGCCGAAGCGGGACTTGAAGTCCTGCTCGATCTTGTTGCGGACCTCGCCGGGCACCTGGGCGGTGTGTTCCTCGGCGCTGACCATCACGAAGGGACGGCCCATCAGCCAAACGTCGTAGTTCTCCTGATCGGGCTGCTCGGTGGTCGTCGTGCCATGGCAGTTATGACGGGTGCAGACGGCCTTCGGGGAACGTCTCGTGGCGATCCGTTGGCAGGTCGTGCAACGCTCCTTGACGTGGCTCGGCTCGACAATGAACTTGTCGAGGTCCACCTGCCACACGTCGGCCAGGGGCGTCTCTTTTTGGGACCGCAGCGTGACCTTCTTGAGGACCTTGACCTCGCCGGTCAGGAACTCCCAAAGCAGCGTCATCGCCCCGTCCACGTCGAGGGAAACGGGGCGCTTCGCCCACTTCTTGACGAGGGCCTGGACCGCCGAGGCCCCTTTCTGGGCGAGCAGGCCACGGGCGCACTTGTCGGTCGGACCAGCCGAGAGCAGCAGCCCTTGGGGATGGAAGTCCCGCAGATTCAAGAGCCCCGCCTGGATGTAGGGATCATCTTTGGCATGGTAGCGGGAGAAGATCGGCTCATTCGTGACGTGGAGATAGCGGCTCCGTCGCCAGTTGTCGAGCAGCAGGCTGATGGCTTCTGCGGCCTCCTCGAGCGACACCCCCACGACCTCAGCCCACTCCCTCAGCCCCGTGCTCCGGGCGTTGACGCCTTCGTAGACCACCCGAGCCAGGCCCATCGATTCGAGGCAGTCGGTGCGGCGGACGCCCGTGGTGAACTCACGCAGGACCATGAACCGCAGCGCCTTGTAGACCGGCACCCACTTGTTGTGGCCGAAGATGGCGGGGGCTTCCTCGCCGGTCAGTTCGGGCAACAGGGTCTCGACGAGGTTCTGGTCCTTGCGGAACAACTCCATGAGCTTGTCGGTGATCGCATCGAGGGGCAAGGGCGAGCCGTCCTGGGCGATCACCTGGTGCATCATGTGCCGCAGCCGGATGCGCCGGGCATGGTCCTGCATCCAGCCCGCCTGGAAGGCGGCGTCCTGGCGGCTGTCGGCAAAGATGATGAGCTTCTCGTGGCCCTTCGGGGCGGCGTTGATCATCGCCTGGGCCAGGATGTGAACGTCGGAGACTGTGACCGCCTGGACCTTCCGGGCCGGTTCGACCGTCCTGCCACCGATCTGGAAGGAGGGCGTGCTGCACCAGGGGCAGCCCGACAGCCCCGAGCCGAAGACGATCAGCGGCAGCAGCGCCTCCTTGTGGCCGCAGCCGTCAGCCAGGCAGCAGGGGGATGACTCCCGGTGCATCGCCCCACACTGGCGGCAGAACCACGCTCTCGGCCAGCGGGAGGACCGGGTGGTCGGCCCGCCATCGGCCTCCTCCAGCAGCCGGTTGGTCAGGACCAGCCGGGTGCCGCTCCCCTCGGGCGACGGGGACCAGAAGGCGTTCTCCTGACCGTTGTTGTCCTGGGTGGCCTTGCCGTTCTCGAAGCCTCGAAGCTGGTTCTTGGCCCCTCGGGCGAATTCGAGGTCCAGGATGTGCTGCTCGAAGAAGTGTTGGCCGCAGCTTCGGCAGGTCAGGATCGGCAGGAAGGCGTCGTCGTGGCGACCGGGGAAACGCTGCTTGGTCTCGTTCAGCGACAGGAACAGTTGCAGCCTGGGGTTGGCCTCGGTGCCGTCGAGCGCGACCACCATCTCGTCCAGGCCCCGCAGGAAGAAGTGGACCTTGGGACGCAACAGCGACTCGCCCCCCTTCTGGGCGGCGGCCCCGAGGATCAGGTAGGTGAGCAGTTCAGCGTTGGCCCGGTCGCCCTCGGAGAGCCGACTCATGGCGATCCGTTGCGAGGTCTGCCAAGCCGCTTCGTTGAGCCGCTTGGGAAATTTCAGCACCTGCGTGGCCTGGTAGACGTACTCGTTGGTCACCAGATGGCCGAAGAGCGACTCCCGCCAGTCGTCGCCCGGCTCGAAGATTTGCCCGGTCAGTTCCTCGACGACCTCCCGGATTACTGCGAGATCGACCGGTTCAGTGAGCGCCGCCAGCACCCGGCTCAAGCGGGCGTTGCCGTCGCCGTGGGGAATGATGGGGCGGTACCGCTGCCGGGGCCACTCCCGATTCACGTAGGACTCGCCGACCAGCCTGACCTTGCCAGCGTCCACCCCGAAGAATCGAGAGGCGAAGCGAAGTGCAGTCTCGTCGTTGTCCCGATCCCTCTTCGTGGGGTCGGACAGGGTGGCCGAGGTGCCGATGCAGCGGATCTCGTCCGCGGTCTTCCCGGCGAGGGCACGGACCCGGCGGATCAGGCAGGCGACCTCGGCTCCGGTGGCTCCCCCGTAGGTATGGGCCTCGTCGAAGACGAAATACTTGATGGGAGCCTGTGCGAAGAGGGCCACTTCGGGGAGTCGGGTGGTCAGGATTTCCAACTGCCGGAAGTTGGTCAGGAGGATGCGGGGCTTGCGCTGGGAGATCTCGTCCTCGGAGCAGCACTCCTCGAGCGGGGCCAGAGGGCGCACGGCCCGGTCCTCGGCCTGGGCTTCGTCCCTCCGTTGTTGACGGGCGGCGAGGTAGGCGACCCGGCCCGAACCGAGGAAGCGATCCATCGAGACCTCGGCCGTGGTCGCCGGGGTGGTGCCGACCCACTGGGCGAAGGTGATCCCCGTGCCGCCCAGCATGTCTCGGAGCCGGTCCAACTGGTCGTTGGCCAGGGCGTTCATCGGGTAGACGAGGATCGCCGTCAGGCCCTCGTGGATGCCCCGGTCCCTCTGCCGCAGCAGGTCGTCGAGGATCGGGTAGAGGAACGACTCGGTTTTGCCCGAGCCGGTGCCGGTGGCGACCAGGACATGATGCCCCGCCTTGACCGCATCGAGGACCTGCTCCTGGTGCAGCCACATCGAGGGGTAGCCGATCAGCGAGGGCATGATCGGGTGGAGCAACCCCCGGTCGGCCATCGCCTGCACTGACTCGCCCTTGGCGAAGGCTTCGGACAGCGAGACGAACGGCCCTTGGACCAGCGGGATGTCGAGGGATGTTTTTCCCTTGAGGTTCTGATGGGCTTGCTGGGCAAGTTCGGGGTCGGAGAGCGGGAATGCGGAGAAGATGTACCGCAGGAACTCGTCACAGATGTGATGGGCGAACTGGACCGGATTGATGGGCATGGGTGGGGGAACCCTTCCAGCAAGGTCGGGCGGCAACGACCGGGGCAACCTCCTCGGGAGGCACGGGGTCGAGGTACAACTCGGACAGGACCCGGTTCAGGCCCTCCAGGGTAATCAAGGAGGGTGACGCCATCTCAATGCCGATGGGACGTCCGTCCTCGGTCCAATCGACCAGGAAGCCGTCTCCATGCGGCTCGACCCGCGCTCGCATCGCCAGTGCGGCGGGGAAGACACAGATAGGCGGCGAGCGGCTTGCCCTTGCGGTAGGTGACAGTCAGGTAACGAGACGACATCCGCCAACCTCCTCAGGCGACTGACCCGACTTCCAGCACAAGGCGATGACGGGGCTCCGGCATTGGTAGGCCGAGTTTCTGGAGGCTTTCGAGGTGGAGGTCGAGAGCCTCACAGGCATGGGTGAACGCCTCGGGGAGCGTGGAACCGCTGGTGATGATCGTGGGAATGTCGGGGAAATCGACAATGTAGGCTGGATCTTGCGCCTCGTAAGCGATCGTGAAGACAAAGCCCCGATAGGAGTGCGTGGTCTTCATTGTCCCAGAACCTCCAAAATACGTCGAATATCACTCGGGTTGCAAGTTTTGCGTTTTCCGTGAGGCACGACCACGGTCAGGACCAACCCGTCCGCTCGATGAAACGTGCGATGGCTGCCCCGCTTGTTGAAAAGAACGAAGCCCTCGTGGATGAGCAGCGACTCGACCGCACCGTAACGAATCAGGTTGGGTGTTCTCCTCCATTTTATCGAGCAGCTACTCCCGGCGACTCATCGGTTTCCCATTCCTCTCAATCGAAGAGACGGGGTTGAGAGGCGTTCTGGGAACGGCGGGACGACCGGGCTCCGGCCCTCGGCTCGGCGGTCATCTCCGATTCGGCTTCGAGGTGTGCCCGCATCGCTTCCTCGCTGCCGAGCAGGGCCACGGCGTCGTTCCAGCAGTCGTCCCAGGTCCATCCGTGGCGGGGGTCGTCCTCGGGGAAAGACTCGGGCGCCAGACGTGGCAGCCGTCCCGCTTGGCGATCAGAGGACCGGGAAGGCCCTTGGCGTGAGCGGTTTGGGCGCTGGTCAGTTCGGGGATACCGAGGAGGTCGAAGAATTCGTCGTTGGAGAACGAGGCGGCGGTCTCAGCCGACCACTTGCCCTCCTTCAACGCCCGGAAGGCGGCGGCGGCGAGGCCGGTGAGGCGTTCCCGGAACGGAAGCTGGCGGTCCACCCGGTAGAAACCCTTGGGGTCGGTCGGGTCGTCCCGCACGATCCAGTCGAAGTCGTCGGGGTCGAGGCCGTACAGGTCGGCATAGAGGGCGTCGATCTCGACCCAAAGACGCAGCCGGTCGACCTCGGTGACGGCCCACCAGTGCTTCCATTCGTTCAAGGTGAGTTCGGGGACGATTCGTTTCAGCTTAAGCCATTCAGGGGCAAAGCAGCGATGTGCAAGGGTGAGACAATAGTTGTTCTCAATGATCCTCCGACGGCGAGAGCAGTTGGGCTCCGGCTCAACGAAAGGAAGATCTTGGAGCATGAACAAGTTCATGTGCGAGCCGGTCATTCTAATTCGTACGACGTAATCGCAGGCCAGTGAGGAACCTGAAGCGGCCAGGAGCAATAGATTCAGGATGTCGTGGTTCGCAAAGCTCAGAACCGGCAGAGTGTTTCCGCACGGGTAGCCAGGGATGATACAACCAAGTAGCGTTCGTTCATTTGTACTGCTAGTTATGTCGCGAAAGGCAAACCTCATCTTCGTCGATCCTGGAACTCTCTGTTTGGCATCCTCCTTAGAGATCAGATACTTAGGACGGATTGTTAGGTTGTCGATCGACGATTGAAAAACCATCCTGACCGTCACGGATTTTGTAGGAGTGGACATTTATATCCACCGAGGGACGCGGAGATCAAGAGGTTTTGCAGCCAACAAGCGTGATAGCGGTGTTGGTTGAGACGTTCGGCAGGGCAACGCCAATCCTCGTTCTTCCGCGTCGTCGCTGGGTGCCAGGGCGAGAAGTTCCACAACCACGCCCACGCGCGGCCGTGCCACCGGCACGCCGCCCGCGAGCCGTGAAGGTGTTGGCCGTGATCGAAGGAGCGGTTCATCCCCCGCAGCAGGCGATCCCACATATTGCTCGTGCGGTGGCCGTCGGGATGGAGCTACGCGATCGACCCTCGCGCGCGCTTGTCGCACAGGTCCAGGACCTTCTCCAAAACGACTCCGGAACGCTCTCGGATCGCCCATCGCCGCAGCGATCGGAGCCGTGGCGCGAAGCTGCGGCGGTCGGACGCGTGATCCGCCTCCCAGACCCGGCGTGAGACCTCTGCGAGCACCTCCTTCAAGTGCTTGGCCCGGTCGCGGATCTTGAGCCACGCGTGCAAGAAGCAGAGCAGGATGACCACCTTCGGGAACAGCGCCTTCCACGCGGCTTGCGTCCCCTTCCAACCGTCGGTGCTGACGGTCTCGGGGGCGTACGCGGGGGCGATGTCGCGGGCCTCGTCCTTGAAGACCCCATAGGCGGCCTCCAGGTCGTCGGTCCCCGGCGCATCCGCCGGCTCCGCACCCAGGATGCATCCGCCGCCGACGGTCGTGGCGATGTAGAGCTTTCGGCTGTCGAGGGATTGATGATGCTCGTCGGCCAACAGGTGTGCGGGCAACTCCACCCGGCGGACGGTGGTCCCCACGACGCTGAAGCGGCCCAGGGTGCATTCCAGACGATACCAGGACATCGGATCGCGGCCGAAGACGCGGGCCAAGGCCCAGAACGGGACGCCGAACGGGCGCAGGAACAGGGGTCCTTCGACGTCCCCAGTGCGTGCGCGGTCCTGTAGGGCCTGAGGAACGAGGGCCGGATGCTGTAGGTGGTCCCGTCCTTGAGGCGGACGCGGCGGACCTTGACGTTCTGCTTGGCCGAGACGCGGTGGCCCATCAGTTGGTATCCCGGGAAGTTCCGGGGGAACAGTTCCGGCATTCGTTGGAACGAGTCATCGAGCGTGCGTCGGAACGCGCGGGGATCGTCGATGATCTGCTGATAGGTCTCTTCCGGGAGGGGCACACAGAGGGTACGATGCCCCCGCGACGACCGCGTCGCGCGACTTCCGGCCATGAACCACCTCCTTTCGAGCTCTACGTGGATCAGGGCCGTTTTGTCTCGTTATGTCAGCAGGGTACCGCCCCCCTACAAAATCCGTGACGGTCAGAACGAGGCATCTGGATCACCGCCGCGCAGAACGTCGCGAACTCCATCCGCAACCACGACCGCTTCTCCGCCGCGTGCTTGGCCGCGTGCCGCGGCGAGACCGGCACCATCAAGGCGCTCCAGGCCTTCAGGCTCCAGGCCAGACTGGCCATCACCATGTAGGCCCAGTTGCTCACCAGGTCATTCACTGGCGTCGTCAGCGCGTGCACGCCGCTCTTGAGCTGCGTGATCAGGTTCTCTTGGTCGCAGCGATCGTTGGCCGAGAATACGATCTGGTCGGCCGGGGTCGTGCGATCGTTGGTGATGTGGAAAAAGGAGCGATACTCCTCGAACAGCCGCAGTTGCCCTTGGTCGGTCCCCAGGCGTTTGCGCTGGACGACCACGCGATAACTCTTGCGGCAGGCGACCGGGCGATAGTCAAACTCGGCGATCATCTCCTCGAGCAGATGGATCGTCTGATATCCGCGCTCCTGGACGATCTGCGGCTTGATCCGTTCGGGCTGCTGACGGGGCGGTCGGATCGCAGATCGCGGCGGTCGTTCCAGGACGCTGTACGCCTCGGTCGGGAGTGCGTCGGCCCGCGCCTTGAGGGTCTGGTGGGCGTCGCTCCCGAAGACGAAGCCGATGTCGCCGGCCTCATCCCAGCGGTCGAGATGCTGGGTCTGGGTGAAGTCCGTGTCGCCCCGCACGAGGATCCGCTGAAAGCCGGCCCGGCGACACAGGGCGATCATCTTGTCCAGGGAGTCCGCGGCGTGCTCGTGCGAGGGCCGGTTGCCACTGCGATTGACCAGGTAGAGCGGCTCGGCAGTGTTGGCCAGCGAGATCAACAGGGGATGATAGCCCCAAGTGCCGTTGTAGGCGATGTCGACGCCCTGCTTGCACTCGGCGTCGGTCCCGACGAGGGTGCCGTCGACGTCGAGGATCGCTTCGGTGAAGAACGCGGAGGGCTGCTGGGACCAGACCCGTAGCCGCGTTTCATTGAGGGAATCGATCAAGGTCACGACCTCGGACTCGGCGAAGCGGCGGCAGAAGTCCCCCGCGGCGGTGGGATCGGGGATGCGCTCGGCGCCCAAGGCATTGAGATAGACCTCGTCGTTGCGCCGCAGTTCGAGGTGTTCGATCCGTTTGCCGCCCGCGAGGATGTTGAAGGCAATGTTCAGGACATGGTCGGATTCGTGAGAGGGCAGATGGCGTTTGAAGAGATGGAGGTTGTGGTCGATGTCGTGGATCAAGCCGATCCTGCGCGCAGGAGGAGCATGGCGCCGATGCCGCCTGCGGAGAGGCCCTGGACGCGATCGGCCAGCTCAGAGTGGATGTTGGTGGCGGTCATCATGGGCTGATCGCGTTCCGGTCCGGGCCGATTGAGGATTCGTTTGAGGATCCTCCGCTTGCGGTCGCGGAGGATCCTGCGGTGGCGTTCTCGCGTCTTCTTGCGGTGGCGTTTTCGGGTCTTCTCGGGGAGAGTAGCAGTCACTCGAAAGTCTCCGCAGTTTGGAATAGTGAGGACGTGTTCCTCCCTCAATTATTCCATAAACTCCGGGGGTTTTCGAGCTTTTACCGAGCTTTTGACACCGAAGCTCTATATATCACGCTTGGTTTAGGACTAGTCCAAGGATTGGTACAACCCGTTTGGTCCAAAAACTCGAAGATTCACTTCGCCGCAAACCCTTAACTATCAGGAACTTACAAATGGGCGATGCAGGACTTGAACCTGCGACCCCCAGCGTGTCGAGCTGGTGCTCTAGCCAACTGAGCTAATCGCCCTCGGCCATGCATTATATCAAATCTTGAACTCCCTGGCAACTCGGCTTTGTCCATCGGGTGGGGTGTAATACTCCCTTTGCAGAGGTTCTTCGCGTTGTGAGTTTGTTCAGAGGAATTTTCCATTTTTCTCGATCTCCCCAAGTCCAAGGGAGGACGTGCGAGGCCCTTCAAGAAGACCCCACCGACACGAATCACGGAGCATCTTTGTAATCTGGTCGAGGACTGGGGAAAAGTCATCGCCCGCCGCGCCTTGGAGCCGCGGGGGGCCAACGTCCACGGCCACGACGCAAAGCAGTGACGACTTCGGGCCGCTGGTGGCGGCCGAGGCGCAGGTGCGGAACTTCGGCGCGGCGGGTCGTCTCGTCAGGCGTTCGGGGGGGAGGGCCAGGCGTAGAACGGAATGCTCCAGAAGGCCTTCTTCCCGACGTCGATGGCGAGCGCGGATTTCATCCCTGAGCTGGCGTATGTCTACCTGACGGCGACGGCCTTCGCTGGTTCGACGCAGGAGCATGGGGAGACATTGCTGGGCTGGGCGACGTCCTGCTGACAATTCAGATCCTCACCCCAGACCTCTGCCGGAAGGGTGGGCCGACAGCCGCGAGGCTCGCCCTCCGAGATCGGCTCTGGAGAAGAGAGACGCGGGTCATTGTGGTCTCGGCCGATCGCGATCGAGGTAGCCACCGATGGACTCGGGATCGGTGTAGGATTCACGCGTCAGCACCTCCCGGACAGCGTCCGGGCGGGTGATCACAATCTCGACGGCCTCGGTCAGCGCCTCGGAACGGGCGCGGAGGAGCCGCTCGGAGAAAAGGCCGCCGGGTCTGCCGGGCTGGTCGTAGCGGCTCAGGATGGCCATGAGTCGGAGAGCGTTCTTGTCCGTGGCAATCGGCTGGTGGTCGGCGATGGCCCGCGCGACGGCACGGAGCCCTTCCGGGTCCGTCCGTGCCCAATCGAACAGGACGGTATTGACCCCCGGACGGGGGACCCGGATCAGGCCCTCGTCCCAGAATCGATCGAGCTGAGGGATGTATCGTCGCACGCAATCGGGCGCGGCAGGGTGGGCGGATCGGTCGGTATTGGGGCCGCTGGCCAGCAGGAATCAGCGCCCAGGCCCGCGAGACCGCCACTGGATCGGCCACCGTCGCGACCCGGAGACCGTCCAGTTGCCGGGGCTCGCGCACGTACCAGGGCATCAAGGCGAACAACAGACGCGTGAACGGCGACGCCTTCGAATCTTGGGTCAAGAGCCAGACATAGGGGAACTCGGCCGTGCTCCGCGTCCCCAGGGAAATGTCGCCGCGCAGAGCGCCCAGCGATTGCAGTTCCGGGAAGATGGTGGGATTGGTCTTCTGGTTGAGGAAATCGACCGAGGCGCCATGCGGCAGTCGACGCTGGATTTCGGCGAGCGTCCGGTTGTTGAAGGCGTCGTACCAGTATGACAGCTCGAAGCCCGACGCCCAGGCTCCCCTGGGACCGCCGATCAACTCGTTGTAGTACGACAGCTCGAACGGATGGATCCTGACCAGTTGCCATGCGGCCGGCCCAAGGACGAGCGCCGCCACCCCCGCTCGGGACCAGTGGGCACGCGCGCCGGACCAGGCGCGCCAAGCCGTCAGCTACCCAGACCGCGCCCCAGCCCGCGAGCGCTGCCAGGAAGAAGAACGCGGGAAGGAGCAGCCGGACGCCGTCGTGCGCCGGGGTCGGCAGCATCCGGAAGGCCGGCAGCGTCGCGAAGTGGACTAAGAAATAGAGCGGGAGCCGGTCGCGCCGCGGATGTCGGAGCGCGAAAGCCACGCCCGCCAGGGCCGCCACGAGGATGCCCGCGGGGACCGTGATCGCGATCAAGACCCAGGCGTTGGGCCAGGGCAGGCTATAGAGATAGGTCCGGCCGAAATAGAGGATCTGGATGTCGGGCAAGGCACCCCGGCGATCGGTGCTGAGCAGGTAGTAATGCGCAGCCTCGGCAGGGTCTCGCGCCACCAGGCCGGATTGCCCAGCCAGCCGACGACCGGCGCGAGGGCCAGGACCGCGGTCCAGGTCTCCAGCGCCGGGCGCTCGGTCCCCCAGACCGAATGCGCACGGAAGATCCGGCCCAGCCCGCGCCGGACGACCCAGACGGCCAGCGGGCCGGCGAGGAGGATGCCCGGCAAGGGGCTCGCGGGGCGGTCGAGGAAGAGGTTCGTCTGCGACGGCGGCGGCAACAGCCCCGCCAGGCGACGGACCTCGACGTAGGCGACTGTCAACGGCACGAGCATGGCCGTCGTGGTCAGCACGCCGTCAATCCAGTCGGCCCGGCCACCCTGCCGGGTGAGCGTCCCGGGTAAGTGGCCGACGACCAGCCAGACCAGAAGCGGGCCGAGGACGAGCACCCCCGACATCTTCGCGACGAACGCCAACCCCAGGAGCACGCCGACCATGACCCGCCAGCGCCGGGCCGCAGGTTCGTGCAGCCCCTTCCAGAACGCCAGCGCCGTCGCCGCCCAGAGGAACAGGTTGGGCGTGTCGGTCCCCGCGATGTGGCCGTCGCCGTAGACCCGAGGCATCAGCAGGAGCGCCCCCGCCATGATCCCGCCGACCCACGGCCCAGACCGCCGCGCCAGGAACCCGAACCCCAGCACGATCGTCAGAGCGTACTCGAAGACCGATGCCAGCCGCCGCGCGGGGATGTCCTTCATCCACCGCCCGAAGAGCGCAAAGGTCGCGAGGTTCAACTGACCGGCCAGTGGCGGATGGAAGTTGATCCCGTGCCGCGCGTAGGGCCAGTAATAGAGCAGGGCATCGGGTTCGAGCAGCGCCCGGAAGTCCGAAACCGTCCGCGCCCTCGCCAGCCGCTCCCACCACTGGGCCGAGACCTGCTGACTGTACCGGTACGCAGGCTCGTCCCAGGTCAACCCGAAATCGCCCGTCGTCGGCATGGTCGCCGCCAGGGCGACCGCGAGCACGACCGCCGTTGCAATCCACCACCGCCCACCGGCCAGGCCGACTGGCGATGCTCGCAACTCATCCAGGGATGTGGTCATGCCATTCGCCTGTTCGAGGACGAGGGAGAAATTCCTTCCTCAGCGTGCAACGCCGCGAGAAACCGATCGTCCCACAACGCTCCCTACCCCTCACAATTCGCACAACCGATCAACCGATCGTCCCGCAACGCTCCCTACCCCTCACAATTCGCACAACCGATCAATACATTCTTCGCAAACCCTCTAGATTAAAAAATGGGATTGCAATCCTGAGCGATTCCTTTAACCTATTTTCCGGAAGGGCATTTATCTTGCTCAACCTCTAGAATGGGACCGCGACATTTTGGGCCTCTCGGCGCGGTCCGCGACAAGCTTTCAAAACTTCGGAGAACGCCACATGAGACGACACCTGTTGATGGCCGCCTTGACCGGCCTGTTCGGCAGCCTCCTGCTCGCGAGCGACGCCGGGGCCTGCTGCCGCAAGCGGCAGTCCTGCACCCCGACCTGCGCCCGGTTGCCTGCGCCCCCGTCCCGGCGCCTCCTCCGCCTCCGCCCCCGCCCCCACCTCCGCCTCCCGCACCCGTGGAGTGCCCTCCGCCGAAGAGATGCTGCGGGCTGTTCAAGGGCGGGCTGTTCAAGGGTGGCCTGTGTAGGAAGAAGCAAGTCTGCCGCCCCGGTGACGTATTGTGCGGCGCCGACGTACTGCGCCCCGGTCGCCTACGCGGCGCCAGCCTATTATCCCGCCCCCATCGCGTCGGGCCAGACCCCCTGACGCAATTTGAGAGTCCGAGGAAAAGGGTCGTTGTCCGTCCCCGGCAACGCGGCGTCGCCGCGCCCGAGGCCGGAAACGACCCTCCTCTTTTTTACCCTCCGAAATCCTCGCGCTCACATCCCCGCCCTTTCGAAGGATCAGGGGTCCTGGACGTGAGCTATGCGTCATGCACCGACCCAACACATCGCATCGCCGATCGCCTGGTGCGTGAAACGCCCGCGACGAGGAGGGACCGATCACCGTTCCCCACCGCCGGCCGCCGTTCATAGAATACTCGGGCCTTTCTCCGCGGAGGGGTTCTTGGGATCGGTATCCCGAATCGAGGGAGAGAACCTTTGGCTCAGGTCGAGTTGCGCGGCGTTTCGAAGACCTATCCGGGCGGGGTGGAGGCGGTCTCCGCGATTGACCTGACGGTCGGCACTGGTGCGTTGTTCGTGATCGTCGGGCCGTCGGGTTCGGGCAAGAGCACGCTCTTGCGGCTGATCGCCGGGCTGGAGACGCCGGATACGGGGGGCCTCTGGATCGGAGGCATGCGGGCCGATGGGCTCGCGCCCCGCGACCGAGATGTCGCGATGGTCTTCCAGGACCTGGCGCTCTATCCGCACCTGAACGTCTTCGAGAACCTGGCGTTCGGGCTCCGCGCCCGAGGGCATCCAGCCTCGGAGGTCGCGGCGCGGGTGTCGGAGGTGGCCACATGGCTGGGGTTAGGCGAGGCCCTGTCGCGCCGGCCCGAGACGCTCTCGGGCGGCCAGCGCCAGCGCGTGGCCCTGGGACGGGCGATCGCTCGACGCCCTCGCGTGCTCCTGCTCGACGAACCGTTCTCGAACCTCGACGCCCCGCTTCGCGCCTCGATTCGCGCTCTGCTGATCGACCTGCATCGCCAATCCGCCACGACAATGATCCACGTCACCCACGATCAGGCCGAAGCGATGGCGCTAGGCGATTGGATCGCGATCATGGACCGGGGCCGGATCGTGCAGTCGGGGCGCCGAGGGACGTCTACGACCATCCCGCGAGCCGGTTCGTTGCCGAGTTCATCGGCAGCCCGCCGATGGGCCTCCTGCCGTGCGCATTCGCGAGGGACGGAGACGCGTTGCGAATCCAGGTCATGGGGCTCGAAGGCGACTCGGCCTGGACGGTGCCCGCCACGACGGTCTGGGCCGCGACGCTCCGTCGTCGCGGCGCGGGGCGGGTCGACCTGGGCCTGAGGCCCGAGCATCTGACGATTTCGGACCCGGCGGCGTCCTGGTTCTCGGTTCCTGCCGAGGTCCGCCGCCTGGAGCCGCTGGGCCACGAGACGCTCGCGGCGCTGGCCGTCGGCCCGCACGCGCTGAGTCTTTGGCTCTCCGCTGCGACCCAGCTCCACGCGGGCGATCGCGTCGTGGTCGGAATCGACCCAAGCCGTGCGGCCTGGTTCGATGCCGAGACCGGAAAGGTCTTCTCGTGATGATCCTTCGAGCCATCGATCGGATGTGCGGACGCCGAGCGGTTGTTCCAGGATTCACTCTCGCGGTCATGCGCGCCGGATCACAATGCCTCGTTGATCGGGTGCAATCGCGCCAGTGCCAAAGATTCTGCGGGATTTCTGGCCTTTTCTCGGCTCGAACCCCGCTGAGTTCGATTCTCAAACGATGCTGTAGTGTAAATCTGTATGATGGAGCTGCGGCCCCATCCCACGCGGCCGCTCCCCGCCGTCCCAGACCCGTCGCCCTCCCACACGGCCCCGGGGCTCTCGGAGCGCCTGCGCCCGCGGGAGGATCAGAGCCACCCACCGAAGGATCAGGGGGACCGAGGAGGAAGAGTCAGGAAGATCCAGGCGGCCGCCCACGAGCGTTCTCCTCCGGAGGCACGCTCCGTCCCCTTGGCCCTGGAGGCGGCCCTTCCTGAGAGGAGGCGGTTCGGTGAGACAGCGCCCGACCGCGGAAAAAACGCCTCCGGCTCCAAGTTCCCCGCCCTCGGCTGAGGAACTCAGGGCACGTTCCAGGACCGGAACGCTCAAATTCCGCCGAAATCCTTGGCACTGGCGCGATCGCACCCCGTTGATCTGGCACATCCTCGGTGGCGGATTGCTGAGATCGCGCCGACGGGATAGCCTGGCTGAGGTTGCGATGGAATAAGGAAACGGGAAAGATCAGTCTCGACGGTGGGACGGGGCGCATGCGCGACGTATTGCGACATTTGACCGAGACACTGGAGCGTGGTCGGGAGCAGTTGATCTGCCAGGTGGTCGAGACGCGGGGCTCGACGCCGCAGAAGGCGGGGGCCTTGATGGTCGTCGATCCCGGCGGGCGGCCAGGTCGGGACGCTCGGCGGCGGGTGCGTCGAGGCCGAGGTCAAGCAGAAGGCGATCCGGCAGGATCGGGCAGCCGGGGGCCGACCTGCACTCGTTCGTCCTCGACCACGACTACGCCTGGGCCGACGGCCTGATCTGCGGCGGCAAGATGGTGATCGTCACCGAGGCCGTCCGCGGCGCCGGAGCCGCTCGCCTACTTCCGCGCCTATCGGACGCTCCTCGAGGCGGGCGCCGGGTTCACCGAGGCCGTCGTGGTCGATCCCGACCGCGCCGGCGGCCGGCCCGTGGGGGCACGGTTCCTGTTCGACCACGAGGGACACGTTCGCGGCGGCCTGGCCGGCGAGGCGGTCCGCCGACGGGCTCGCCGAGCAGGTCGCCCCGCCTGCCGACCGGCCCCAGCCGAGCGTCCAGGGCGGCGTCGCGCTCCTGCCGACCCTGCCGCGCATCCGGCTGGTGATCGTCGGCGCGGGGCATGTCGGGCAGGCGGTCGCCGGCACTCGCCGCGCAGGCCGATTTCGACGTCTGGGTCGTCGACGACCGCCACCAGTACGCCAACGCCGAGCGGTTCCCCGACGCCGCAGCGGATCGTCGTCGGCCCGATCGACGAGGTGCTGCCCGCGCTGGAGGTCACGCCGCAGACCTACGCCCTGATCGTTACCCGGGGGCACGGCCACGACCAGGAGGCGCTCTATCACCTGGCCCCGACGCACGGCGTCCTACGTCGGGCTGATCGGCAGCCGCCGCAAGATCCGGCTCATCTTCGACAGCCTCCGCGAGCATGGGGATGTCCGAGGCGGCGCTGGCGCGGGTGGCGGCGCCGGTCGGGCTCGACATCGGCTCGCAGACCGTGCCCGAGATCGCCATCAGCATCGTGGCCGAACTGATCGCCCGGCGCAACCTGGGGCCGAAGGGCCTGGCCCCGTCGATCGCCCGTCGCCCCGTCGGCGAGCCGCCGCGCCGGTCGCCGGCCCGGCCTCCGAATGATCGCGGCGATTGTGCCCGCCGCCGGGCGAAGCGAACGGATGGGACGGCCCAAGCTGATCCTGCCGGTCGGCGGCGAGACGGTCATCGCTCGCGTCGTCGCTGCGCTCTGCGCAGGGGCGGCTGACCCGGTGATCGTGGTCGTCCCTCCCGCCTCGGCGCCCGGCGCCATCATCCTCGCCGAAGAGGCCGGGC
Organism: uncultured Planctomycetaceae bacterium; assembly: GCA_963803395.1. GTDB lineage: Bacteria > Planctomycetota > Planctomycetia > Isosphaerales > Isosphaeraceae > JAFANO01. Next base: position 17,555 of record CAWDND010000111.1, on the reverse strand, counting down.
GCGCCGGGGCCGTCGTCATCGTCGCCGCCGAGCGACCCTCCGACATGCGCGCTCGGTCGAGCTGGGACTCGACCGACTGGACCAAGGGCCGACCCCTGACGCGATCCTGATCGCCCCCGGGAGACAGCCTCGGGATCACGCCCGAGCTGGTCGCCCTGGTCGTCGAGCGGTCGAAGGCCGAACCCCAGGCCATCATCGTCCCCGCCGTATCAGGGACGTCGGGGCCATCCGATCGCCCTGCCCTGGGGCCTCGCCGCCGAGGATTCGCGGCCTGCCGATGGGCGTCGGTATCAATGCGCCTGGTGGCCCTGCAGCGCCGCCGCCGTCGTCGAACTCGACGTCGACGAGCCCGGTACGGTCGCCGACCTCGACACCCCCGAGGACTATCAGCGCTGGACCGAGGCGACGTTAAGCCGCAAACAGGCGCCGATCAGGACCTAGTCGAGCCGCGCGGGATGTCCACGAGGATCACAGCCAGGCAAACCGCGAAGGCCCACCAACTGGCCAGCAGGGCCAGGCCAGCGTCACCGGAACGACCGGAACGTAGCCCCGCGAAATCGAGCGCGAAGGCCATGTTGTCGACCCTCAACTTACCCAGGCAGGAAATCAGCTTCCGCTTGTAAAAATCGTTGATCCGGATTGTTAATACACTTCTTCCTGGGAATTTGCTAATTTAAACAAAATCGTTCTAATGATGGGAATTACTCGACGCTTATTTCCATGCAGCCTTGCACATCGAGGGTGATGGTACGGGCGACGAGAACCGGGAGGCGACCATGGCTGGCCACGAGACCGGGTCGAGGGGGACGGACGGTTTGCGACGACCAACTGGACGCTCATCGCGGCCGCCAGGGGCGAGGACTTGCCGGAGGCTCGGAGGGCCTTGGCCGACCTCTGCGGGCCTACTGGTATCCGCTCTATGCCTACATCCGGCGGAGGGGCCATCCGGCCGATCGCGCCCAGGACCTCACGCAAGAGTTCTTCGCGAGCCTGCTGGAGCAGGATTTCCTGGGGGGCATCGCCCCCGGGGCGGGGAAGTTCCGCGCGTTCCTCCTGAGGTCGCTCCAGAACTACCTGTCTAAGGAGCCGCGAAAAAATAACTTGGTCATTTCGATCGTGGAGAGATCTTATAATTCCAATTGCCGTGAAAGTCTGCTCTTGTGATCTGAACCCCCGCTAACTCCGCATCACTGACCTTCAATCCAACCTCATAGTGGTTGGTGTCCGGCTCCGCTTCGATCCGTAATCCCGTGCGCGTGGTGGTTTGGCCAATCAGGTTTACCATGATCGCCGATTTTCGCGGCTGCGTAATTTGCCTATTCGGCACTCAATTCTCTCCGGCGAGCCTTTCGATTTCCCCGGATTTTAGCGGATCTCGAGGTCCGCCGCGCGAGTCCCATTCGAGCAAGCACATCGCGATTTCCGTCCCCTCCGCAACTCCTTTCCTCACCCATCGTCACCTCGGCATCTTCGCCAAAATCCCTTCTTTCTTGCTTCTCTTCCCATCAGACGTTCCCATCGTCCAGCAGGGTTTTAGCCCCGCACCGTTGCATCCTTTGGCCGATCACAACCTGCTTATTCGGGACTCAACTGCGAGGGCCCGATCCCCTGAACTCGCGCGCCTCTTCCAGCAACCCAACTCGCCGACCCAGCGCCGCTACGAGATCTGCCGCGCCTCCTTCCTCGAGGGCGCGACCGCCCAACAACTCGCACAGCAGTATCAGCTCCATGTCGGTACCGTCCGGGCCATCCTCCGCGACTTCGCGAGTGATCCCGACATCAGCACCTTCTTCCTCACCGAGCAGCTAGGACGAAAGTCCGCGCCCAAGCACGCCGCGATCCAGGAGCGAGCCTGTGAACTCCGTCGCCAAGACGCCACCCTCGCCGACATCCACGCCACTCTCCGATGCGAGGGCTTCGAGGTCAGCGAGTCGTATCTCTTCGGCGTCCTCCACCGAGCGGGCTTGACCACGGTTCGCAATCGCCGCCCCACGCCGCAACCGGGAGAGATCGCCTGCGATGGCTCGGTGGTTCCCGACATTGCCGACGTCCGCACGCGGTCGCTCGAGGCCGGGCGACGATTCTCGAGCAAGGTCGCCGGCCTCTTCCTTTTCCTCCCCATGCTCCTGGAACTCGACCTGCCCGCCGCTGTCACCGCCGCGGGCCTCCCCGGCTCCGAGCAGATCCCGCCGCTGCAGACGCTGCTGGCGATCTTGACCTCCAAACTCCTCGGCAAGCGCCGCGTCAGTCACATCAGCGATCTGTGCTGTGACGAGGGCGCGGGGCTGTTCGCCGGCCTCAATGTCCTGCCCAAGACCACCTTCGCGACCGACTACTCGTACAAGACCGAGCGCACCATGACCGAGCGGCTGGTCGCCGCCCTGATCGGAAAGACCCCCTTGGGAGACCCGCCCCTGAGCTTTAACCTCGACTTCCACGCGATCCCGTTCCGCGGCGCCGAGCCCGACCTGGAGAATCACTGGGTCCCCATGCGACACCACGCACTCCCTTCGGTCATGGCGTTTGTGGCCCAAGTGGCCGGCCGGCGGGTGAGCTGCTACGCGACCGCCAACCTCGTGCGGGACGAGGCCGACGCGATGGTCCCGAAGTTCGCCGACTCCTGGCGGGAGCAGACCGGGCACTCTCCGGCCCGGCTGCTCTTCGACTCGCGCGCGACCCCTTACGCCGGCCTTCACGAACTGAACCGACGCAAGATCGGATTCCTCACCATCCGCCGTCGCGGTTCTGGGATGCTGGCGCGCGTGGAACGCCTGCCCGCGGAGACCTGGCAGCACTGCCAGGTCACCCAAGCCAAGGGGAAGCGCCGCCAGATCCACTACGTCGACGAGCGCGTCCGGCTCGAGGGCTACGACGGCGACCTGCGGCAACGGATTGTGACCGGTCTGGGAGGGTGCGATCCCAAAAAGCGGTGACGAGGAAAAGGTTGGAGGTTAAGGTATTTCATCAGGCAGCGGCCGAGCCACGATGATAAGCATCAGCGAAGGAGCCTGTCCTGGAGGTACTTCTGGAGTCCGAAGAGCAGATGGGCCGGAACAAGCCGAAGAGGAGCGCAACGCGTCCCCGTCCCAACGGCCCGCCGGCATCCTCACCCGCCGCCGTGGCCGACCAAACCGGAGGATTGCTGGCCGAACGCGAACACGAGTGGCTCGAACGCCTGACCACCGACCCGGCCAGCTTCGCCGCAGTGGAACGCGAAGTTCACGAGCAAGCCCGACGGCAGGCCGACCTCGACGTCGCCGGGCTGCTGGCCAAGGCCAGGGAGCAGCCCGAGACGGTCCCGCACATCGACAAAGTGAGCGGCGCAGCGGAGGTGCCGCTCCGCCCCGTGGAAAAAAAAGACGCCCCCTGGTGGTCCGGCTTCTGGGTGGCCTGGCGGTCCCGGTGATGACCCTCGACTGCTCTCCTCGGGGGCGCACCGGCAGGGGACGAGGCCCGGAGGGAAGCGGTCTCTACCCCGAACTGGCGGCCTATCGAATCCGTGAGGGTTGCAGCCCCACTGCGCAATCCCAGGTGGGTCGCCTGGTCGGTCTGCTGCCCCTCGCACAGTCGCGCCGGCGTGGGCGCGGCAGGGCCTGGATCTCGACGAGAAAGCGATCCGGCGCCTCGCTGGTGAGTTGGGAGCCCAGATGCGGGCGACCCGCACGCGCGACCTCATGCGGTTCCGTCGTGGGGAACTCCCGGCCGGCCGCGAGTTCACGGGCAAGAGCATCGCGGTCGGGAGCGACGGCGGTCGCCTCCGCGTGCGAACCGTGGTGGAGACGATTCGCGTCGGCGGCAAGCGGAAACGGACGAAGTTCCGGATCGAGTGGCGCGAGCCCAAGGTGGCCATCCTGTTCGAGGGGGACAAGAAGGGGCGCATGGTTCGGGGGAGCCAGCCCGTCATGGACGGGACGCTCCAGGGGCCCGATGCGTTGATCGAACTGGTGGCGTTTCATCTGCACCGCATGGGTGCCGCTGGGGCTCGTTTGGTGACGTTCGTCGCCGACGGCACCCCGTGGATCTGGAAGCGGTTGGATGGGGTCATCGCCCAGGCCAAGTTGGATCCGAAGCGGGTTGTTGAGGTGCTCGATTGGTGTCATGCCGTGCATCATCTGAGTGTGGGGTTGGCGGCTTTGCCACGGACCGAGGGCCAGCGCAAGGGGCTTTACCCGCGGCTTCGCGGGCTCCTCAAGGAGGGCAGAAAGCGCGGACGGGATCGCCGAATTGAAGGTGTTGGCGGTGAACCAGCCCGAGGATTCACCGAGGTGGCGCGAGAGCCGCTATTTGACCAAGCATTCGGATGCGGGGCGACTGCGGGATGACTGCCTCCGACGCCGCGGTGTGCCGAGGGGCAGCGGCGCGATCGAGAGCACGATCCGGCGGGTGATCAATCTTCGGCTCAAGGGCAACGGCATTTCCTGGACGGAGGACAACGCAGAGGCGGTGTTCCAACTGAGAGCGGCCGTCGTATCGGGCCGGTGGGAAGAGATCCTGGAGCACACGCGGGGGGCCATGGCGAAGGACCGGCGAACGGAGTGGCGCTGGATGCCGCCCGAATGCTTGGCCGAGTTGAAAGCATCCAAGACGAGGACGACGAATGGACGCAACCATCAGCGAAGAAGCAAACTAAGGAACTGTCAACAAATAACTTGAACAATCTATGAGTGGCTCCGTGAAAATATGTACGGGTGGCTGGGGTCTCGTCTTCGAGTCCCCGGCTGAAGCGTTGTCGCAGGCGAGTGCCGGGTCTCGAAGGCGAGACCCCAGCCACCCAAGGCAGCCTGAATGTTCAAGTTATTTCCTGACAACGCCTAAGCGTACTGCGGCATAACCGCTTATTGGGATCGCACCCGATCCACTACGTCGACGAGCGCTCCGGCTCGAGGGCTACGACGGCGACCTGCGGCAACGGATTGTGACCGGTCTGGGACACGAGTCGCCGACCTTCCTCTTGGCCAACGACCTCCCGAAACCGCGGACGGCCCGCGAAACCATCCAGACCGACGCCAGTAGGAATCACGTGGAGAATCAACTCGGTGAACAGATCACGTTCTTCCACCTCGATTGCCTGTGCAGTGACGTCCGCTTGAACGTGGACTTCGACCTGACCCTGACCGTGGTCGCAGACCTCCTGTACCGGAGCTTGGCGGAACGCCTGAAAGGCTTTGCACGTGTTGGCCCTGCGCGTCTGTTCCGGAAGTTCGTCGACACGCCGGGCGACATCGAGATCACAACGGACGGTGTGATCGTCCGCCTGAGCACACGCGCACACAACCCGCTTTTGAAAGAGGCCGGTCTGACGAAGCCGACGCCCCCGGTCCCGTGGCTGGGCAATCGTTCGGTGCACCTGGCCTGCCCGTGACAGCCCCGGGTCATATCCCGACCCCCGCGCGTCAGGGGTATGCCTGCCGCACGACATCACGAAAGTTGAGTATCGATTAGGCAAGTTAATCCCCCCGCGAAAATCGGCGCTGATCGTTGCCTGGAGTCTCATCTACGAAGTGTATTTTTATTTGATATTTGCCGTGCTGCTGATTCTGCCGCGACGTCTATTAGGTCCGGGGATAGCGTGTTGGTTCCTTTCGCTGGTATTGGGGAACGTACTCGTTACACCGAATGGCCCACTCGAGCACTTGCTGTTAAGTCCAATGGCGGTAGAGTTTATGCTCGGTTGCGTGGCTGCATTGCTGGTGTATTCGGGTTGGGGAAGGAGTGACTATGGGCCGAAACTGGTCATCGCTGGAGCTGTGACTTTTCTCGCTGCACCCTTCGTTTGGAGCGGCACCGTAGTGAGCACTCTGGGTGCAAACCGAGTGCTTGCCCTAGGAGCCTGTCCGAGTATTTGCCGGTGTTCCCGGATCCGCCCCTGGTCTCGCTCGGTCTTGGCCGTCTCGGCCCAGACCCAAACCTCCGCGCGCACTGTCCCCCTCAACTCACCGCGGCGCGGTTGCTGCGCCGCCAAATCTTCAGAAGATGGTGCGTCAGGCAGATCAGTTGCCACTCGGCCGCGACCTTCTCCAGGCCTCGCAGGAGCAACTGGCGGATGCCCCGCGCCGACTTGATCATGCCGAAGACCGGCTCGACGATCTGCTTGCGGGCCGCGTACAGCGCCTTGCCGGGCGCCGAACGGAGCTTGGCTCGCATCTTCTCCTCGACGCTCGCTTCGGCCGCGGGCGCTGCCGCCGCCGCCGCGGGCGCGGGGGGGCGGGCGCGGCGGTCGCCGCCGCCGTGGCCGGGACTGGGGCTTCGTGGTGCTTCTGGCGACCGAGGGCGATGTGCGGATCGAAGCCCATCTCCTCCAACGCGCCGACCGCTTTCGCGCTGAAGTAGCCCGTATCGGCGGTGTTGGGAATCGGCCTCGGTGTGCCGTCGGCCGACCTCGGCCGCTCGATCCCCGCGGCCTTGAGCTTGTCCAGGGCCGCGTGCGCCATGGGCACGGCCTGTTCCTTGTCATGGGCCGCGTTGGTCGCTTCACAGGCCACGAGGATCTGGTCGGCGCCGTCGACCACCGCTTGAGCGTTGGACGAGTAGTCGACGCCCTTATTGCTCTGCTTCATGATCTTCGCTTCGGCATCGGTGACGCTCGTTTGCGCCTTGTCCTCGGGGGTGGGGTCGATCGGGGCAGGGGCTCTGCCCCGACGCTTGCGGCCTTCGGCGTCGCGCCGGGCTTGCTCGTCGTCGCGGTGGCGTTGTTCCTCGTCCGCCCGGGCTCGGGCCTCGGCTTCCAGTCGCGCCTTGGCCTCCTGGATCTTCGCCAACCGGGCCTCACGCCGCTTCAATTCCTCGGGCAGTTCATCGCCACGACGGCTGCCCAGGGCCGCGTCTTGCTCGGCGTCGAGTTGCTCGGCTTGCTTGAGCAGTTGCTCGATCTCCCCTTTGAGCCGTTCGATCTCCTTGGCCATGGATCCGGAACTCATCGCCTTGTGTCGCGAGGCGTTCGCTCCCATCTTGGTCCCGTCGGTGGAGAGATTCCCCAGCTTGACCATGCCCATCTCGCCCGCCAGCCGCAACACCTCGAGGAAGAAGGGCCGAAACGCGGCTAGGTGGATCTTGCGAAAATCGCTGATCGTGCGGAAGTCGGGCGGATCGTTGCCGACAATCGCTCGAAACGCCAGGTTCCGTTCGCAGGCCGCCGCGATCTTCCGGCTGGAGCAGACGCCCACGGAGTAGGCGTAGACCAGGAGCGTGACCATCCTGGTCACATCGAACGGCGGTTGGCCGCGGAGCTCGCGGGCGTAATGGTCGTGGAAGGGAGCGAGGTCGAGCTGCGGGATGAGATCGAGGAGGAAGAACACCAGGTCGTCTTTGGGCAGCGCGTTGCGCGGCGAGATCGGCTCTTGGCTCCCCTGCTCGGCGTCCCACGGGCGAGAGTTCTTGCGTCGATCGTCCCTCACCTGGCTCCTGCGCAGCGTCACCGGGCCTTCGACAAGTGCGTGGAACCAGGATTGTGCCCGAATCAACCGCGCCTTTACAGATCGACGGCTTAATCACTGCCGGGGATACTCAGACACGCTCCTAGGGTTGCCCTCAGTGCTCTGTAGTGCGCCCCTCGGATCGGACAGGTGCATAATGAACCTGGAGGTCCGAAGGGAGACGCACCCGCATGAAGAAACGACGCCGCTTCACGCCCGAGTTCAAGGCCCAGGTCGTTCTGGAGGTCTTGACCGGTAGCTGTCTATTTCCCCACGGCTTGCCGGACGAGCGTTGTTATGTTTCGGTGAGAAGGGTGGGCGGTGCGTTGGGTTGGTGGAGTGCGGCGAGTTCCTGCTGGAAGATGGACAGACCTGTCTCCCACCAGCGGGTCACTTCGGACAGGAGATTGTCCAGTGTGAATCGCTCGAAGCGGGTGGCCAGCGAGGCCAGCACCGTGAGGATCACGCCACGTCGCTGGGCTCCGTCGGCCGTCTTGCTGGTGCGGGCTCCGTTGCGGACTTCGGCTTCGCGGCGCGCATTTCGTTCGCGGCGATTGTTCGTGGCCTCGACCGTCGGATGTTCGACGAACACGAACAGGCAGTCCGGGTTGTCCATCAACTCGTTCTGCAAACGGATGAAGTCGGCCACGTGCGACGGGGTCTCATCCGGAACGATCCGTTCGCCGTGACGGGTGCAGAGTGGGCGGATGCGGTCGAGCAATTGCTCGGCCTTCTCCGCGCGACCGACGCTCAGTCGACCGTCGCGTTGATGACGCAGCGCCTGGTGATATGTCTCGCACAACTCGTCGAGAAACGTCGCATATTCTTGGTGATCGGGGTGCTGCAACGCGAGCTTGATCGCCTTGCGGATCAGATGTGCCCAGCATAGCTGATGCTGGGTGAACAGGCTCTTGTAAGCCGCGTAATCGTCCGTCACGCCGATCCCCGCGAACGAATCGCCGAGGACCGCCGCCGCTTCGGTCTTCGCCCGCGACACGCCGCAACGAAACAGCACGTGCATCGTCGTCGAAAAGACCCACGTGTAGCATGACTTCGTGCCCACTTTCCAACCGGTCTCATCAATGTAGACACTCATCTGTAAGGCGATCAGTTCGGCGATCGTGTCGTATTGTTCGTCCCAGTCAGAGGCCAGTTGCTTCAACAGTGAGTCGGCCTGGGACTTCGACAGCTCCAACTTCGTGAAGCACCGCATCACCTCGCACGCCTGGTCCAGCGAGACGCCAATCCAGGAGTGCAGAAACGCCAGAATGAGGATGATCTCGAGGCCGTATTCGCTGCGACTGGTACGCAGTCCCGGCGGCAGCGGCCATTGTTTCGAGTCCGGCAAGTCATGGATGCGATAGCCGACGTCAACCGCCTGGCCGTCGATGAGCCGCCACGCGAACTGTTCACGATGAAAGACGCACTGTTGGGGGTCGGCGTTGGCGTGAGAGACGTCGTCCTCGGACCGGACCATCTCCCGCTTGAGTTCCTTGGGCCGCCGCCCGCTGGACTGCCGGCCTCGCCGCTTCCGTTTGCGGCGAGCATTTCGTCCCAGGCTGTAGTTTTCCTTGAAGACCGGCGTCTTGGCTGCCTTGGAATCCGCCTTCCCCGCCAGCAACTGCTTGAGCCGTTCCAGTTCCTCTTCCAGTTGCTGAATCCGCGCCGCCTGCTGCCGGTTCTGTTCGGTCAGTTCCCGAATCCGTTCATTCTGGGTGCGATCCCAAAAAGCGGTCATGCGGCCGTGCGCTTAGGTTGCTTCTTCGCTGATGGTTGCGGCAAGTCGTCATCCTCGCCTTCAAGCGCTTTCAACTCGGCCAAGCATTCTGGCGGCATCCAGCGCCACTGAGTTCTCCGGTCCTTCGCCATGGCCGCCCGCGTATGCTCCAGGATCTCTTCCCACCGGCCCGATACGACGGCCGCTCTCAGTTGGAACACCGCCTCCGCGTTGTCCTCCGTCCAGTAAATGCCGTTGCCCTTCAGCCGAAGATTGATCACCCGCCGGATCGTGCTCTCGATCGCGCCGCTGCCCATCGGCAGACCGCGGCGTCGGAGACCGTCATACCGCAATCGCCCGGAGTCCGAATGCTTGGTCAAATAGCGGATCTCGCGCCACATGGGTGAATCGTCGGGCTCGTTCACCGCCAACACCTTCAATTCGGCGATCACGTCCTGGCTTTTGCCCTCCTTGAGCAGCCCGCGAAGACGCTTGTAAAGCCCCTTGCGCTGACTCTCGGTCAGTCGTAAAACCGCCAACGCCACACTCAGATGATGCACGGCATGACACCAGTCGAGCACCTCGACAACCCGATTCGGATCCAACTTGACCTGGGCGATGACCCAATCCAACCGCTTCCAGATCCAAGGGGCGCCGTCGGCCACGAACGTCACCACACGAGCAGAAGCGGCGCCCGTTCGGTGCAGATGAAACGCCACCAATTCGATCAACGCATCGGGCCCTTGGAGCGTACCGTCGATGACGGGGCGGCTTCCCCGAACCATGCGCCCCTTCTTGTCCACCTCGAACAGGATAACCACCTTGGGCTCGCGCCACTCGATCCGGAACTTCTTCCGTTTCCGCTTACCACTCACGAGAACCGTCTCCACCACGGTTCGCACTCGGACGCGACCGCCGTCGATCCCGGCGGCAACGCGCTTGTCCTTGAACTCGCTGCCGGCAGGGAGTTCCCCACGGCGGAACCGCATGAGGTCGCGAGTGCGGGTCGCCAGCATCTGTGCTCCCAACTCACCAGCGATCCGCCGGATCGCTTTCTCGTCGAGTTCCAGGCCTTGCCGAGCCAACTCCGCGCGCGACTGTTCGAGGGGCAGCAGACCAACCAGACGACCCACCTCGGATTGCACATTGGGGCTGCAACCCTCACTGATCCGATAGGCCGCCAGTTCGGGGTAGAGGCCGCTTCCCTCTCGGCCTCGTCCCTTGCCGGTGCGCCCACGAGGAGAGCAGTACAGCGTCATCACCGTGATCGCCAGGCCACCCAGAAGGCGGACCACCAGGGGGCGTCTTTTTTTTCAACGGGGCGGAGCGGAACCTCCGCCTCGCCGATCACTTTGTCGATATGCGAAACCGTCTCGGGCTGCTCACTGGCCTTGGCCAGCAGTCCGGCGACGTAGAGATCGGCCTGTCGTCGGGCTTGCTCGTGAACCTCGATCTCCACGCTGGCGAAGCTGGCCGGATCGGTGGTCAGTCGCTTGAGCCACTCGTGCTCGCGTTCGGCCAACAATCGTCCGGTTTGGTCGGCCACGGCGGCGGGTGAGGGTGCCGACGGGCCGTTGGGACGTTGACGCTTTGCACTTCTCTTCCGCTTGTTCCGGCCCATCTGATCTTCCGACTCCAGAAATACCTCCATGACGGGCTCCTTCCGGGTTGCTTATCATCTGTGTTGTTTGGCCTCCGCCTGACGAAGTATCGTAATCGCCGACCCTGTCCTCAGTCACCGCTTTTTGGGATCGCACCCGTTCATTCTTGTCGTCACGAGAAAAAAAAATCCCTGACCGTCACGGATTTTGTAGGAGTGGACATTTATATCCACCGAGGGACGCGGAGATCAAGAGGTTTTGCAGCCAACAAGCGTGATAGCGGTGTTGGTTGAGACGTTCGGCAGGGCAACGCCAATCCTCGTTCTTCCGCGTCGTCGCTGGGTGCCAGGGCGAGAAGTTCCACAACCACGCCCACGCGCGGCCGTGCCACCGGCACGCCGCCCGCGAGCCGTGAAGGTGTTGGCCGTGATCGAAGGAGCGGTTCATCCCCCGCAGCAGGCGATCCCACATCTTGCTCGTGCGGTGGCCGTCGGGATGGAGCTACGCGATCGACCCTCGCGCGCGCTTGTCGCACAGGTCCAGGACCTTCTCCAAAACGACTCCGGAAAGCTCTCGGATCGCCCATCGCCGCAGCGATCGGAGCCGTGGCGCGAAGCTGCGGCGGTCGGACGCGTGATCCGCCTCCCAGACCCGGCGTGAGACCTCTGCGAGCACCTCCTTCAAGTGCTTGGCCCGGTCGCGGATCTTGAGCCACGCGTGCAAGAAGCAGAGCAGGATGACCACCTTCGGGAACAGCGCCTTCCACGCGGCTTGCGTCCCCTTCCAACCGTCGGTGCTGACGGTCTCGGGGGCGTACGCGGGGGCGATGTCGCGGGCCTCGTCCTTGAAGACCCCATAGGCGGCCTCCAGGTCGTCGGTCCCCGGCGCATCCGCCGGCTCCGCACCCAGGATGCATCCGCCGCCGACGGTCGTGGCGATGTAGAGCTTTCGGCTGTCGAGGGATTGATGATGCTCGTCGGCCAACAGGTCTGCGGGCAACTCCACCCGGCGGACGGTGGTCCCCACGACGCTGAAGCGGCCCAGGGTGCATTCCAGACGATACCAGGACATCGGATCGCGGCCGAAGACGCGGGCCAAGGCCCAGAACGGGACGCCGAACGGGCGCAGGAACAGGGGTCCTTCGACGTCCCCAGTGCGCGTGCGCGGTCCTGTAGGGCCTGAGGAACGAGGGCCGGATGCTGTAGGTGGTCCCGTCCTTGAGGCGGACGCGGCGGACCTTGACGTTCTGCTTGGCCGAGACGCGGTGGCCCATCAGTTGGTATCCCGGGACGTTCCGGGGGAACAGTTCCGGCATTCGTTGGAACGAGTCATCGAGCGTGCGTCGGAACGCGCGGGGATCGTCGATGATCTGCTGATAGGTCTCTTCCGGGAGGGGCACACAGAGGGTACGATGCCCCCGCGACGACCGCGTCGCGCGACTTCCGGCCATGAACCACCTCCTTTCGAGATCTACGTGGATCAGGGCCGTTTTGTCTCGTTATGTCAGCAGGGTACCGCCCCCCTACAAAATCCGTGACGGTCAGCCTTTTTTGGGGGCTAGATGCTCAATCGTTCAATGACACTCCTGATACCCCCCTCCTTGCTGGGCGACTGATCACAACCGAAGAATTGTCTTGCGCCAAAGGACATGTCTACCCCCTGCTGTTGGTTCGCTTGGCTCTGACCTGGGTCTGCGAGGCGCACAGCAGTTATCGCGGCGTCGCTTTGATCTTTTCCTCCCTCCAAGGTGTTGTGGTCGCCGTTGGCCCTTGTGCCGAGACCATTCGCCTGTGGCTGTTGCGTGTCGGCTTGTTCCTGCTGCGGCGGCCCTTGCCGCGCTGTTCCGATTGGGTGTTTCTTGTCGATCTGACCATCCAGTTGGGAGAGCACAAGTGTCTGGTGATCCTGGGCGTGCGCTTGTCGGTATTACGCAGCAAAGGCTACAGCCCCGACCATCACGATGTCCAGGTGCTCTCTGTAGCTGTGTTGACGCGCTGCAACGGCGAAACCGTCGCGGCCCACCTGGGCACGCTCAGCAAACGTCTGGGCGTGCCGGTGCAGGTCGTCTCCGATCACGGCAGCGATGTGCTGGCTGGGATTCGCTTGTTCAGGCGGAAACAGCAGGATCATCAACGCGTCGTCGAGACCTACGACATCACTCACGGTCTGGCCATTTTGCTGAAAAACCAGCTTGAGCCCGACGAGCGTTGGGCCAGTTTTGTCCAGGCGTGCCAGAGCACGCGACAGCAGTTGCAGCAGACCGCGGGCAGCTTTCTGAAGCCCCCGGCCTGGCGCAGCAAAGCGCGGTTCCTCAACCTGGAAAGTCACTTGAAGTGGGCCAACGAGATGTTGGTCTTGCTCCAGGGTGCCGATGTGGCGACTTTGGCGGAGCAACTTGGCCCAGGCGTTGCCGAGGCGGGGAAATGGTTGGAAGAGAAACTGGGTTGGCTGCGCAGTACGCGGCGAAGTGCCGCGCCTGGAGTTACTTTCAAAAGGTCGTCAAAGTTGCAGAGGAAGAGATCAAGGAAGCAGGACTGAGCCGCACGAGTTGGCGACGAGCCAAGGACCGCCTGGAAGGAGAAAGCCAACCGGTGGGAGCCGAGAAAGAATTTCGAGGACGGGTACTGTCGTTTGTTCGGAAGGAAGGAGCCAAGGTGCCTGCCAGGCAGAAGTACCTGGGGAGTACCGACGTGCTGGAGTCGTTATTTGGCAAGTACAAAGACCTTGCCGCACAAGCGCCCTGCCGGGAGATCACGGCGAATGTCTTGATGATTCCGCTGTTGGTGACCTCCTTGACGGCGGACCTCCTTCGCCAGGCATTGGAGACCATTCGAGCCCAGGATGTCGAAGAGTGGCTCGATGAACACCTGGGACCTTCCCCGCAGAAGAAGAAGCGAGCGGTGTTGAATGCGGCCCGTTCCAGTCACATGAGCGAGGGCCCGGAACCAGCATGAAAAAAACGGCCCGAAATCACCACAGACTGGACAGCCTAGCAGGGTACCGCCCCCCTACAAAATCCGTGACGGTCAGGAAAATCCTACCCGAAACCTACTCGACCGCCCAAAAATCACAAAGACCAGTCTCAACGAAAATAGACAGCTACCTTGACCGGTGTTCAGTCCCTGGCCGAGGCCTGCCGCAAGCACGCCCTCAGCCCCAACCTGCTGACCACCTGGAAGACCACCGTCCTGGAGCGGGCGCACACCCTCTTCCAGGGCGATGAGCAGCACGACGAGGACCAGGCCCGCATCGCCGAACTGGAGCAGTTGCTCGGCCGGGCCACCCGGCAGATCGAGATCTGAAAAAAAGCCTCGACGCTGCTGGATGCAGCCTCGACCAGAAACGCGAGGTGATCAACCAACTCAAGCATGAAGATTCGATCAGATTCCTTTGCGAGACCCTCGACGTGCCTCGCAGCGCCCTCGACCATCAACCCCGGCTGTCTGAGGACCAGCCGGTTCGAGACGCCTTGAGGGAGTTGGCCGGGCAGTGGCCGACCTACGGCTACCGCCGGCTGACGAGGATGCTCCACCGACAGGGCCACCGGGTCAACGCCAAGCGGGTGCGGCGGCTGATGCACGAGATGGGGATCTGTGGTGAGGCCCCGGTCCGGCGGCCTCGGACGACCGACAGCGATCATGCGTTCCCCCGGTATCCCAATCTGGTCGAGGGCCTGGAGGTGAACCGTCCCGATCAGGTCTGGGTGGTCGACATCACGTACATTCGATTGAGGAAGGAGTTCGTGTATCTAGCGATATTGATGGATGTGTTCACACGCTGCATCCGGGGCTGGCATCTGGGCCGCAGCCTGGAGCAGGAGTTGACGATCACGGCCCTGTTGCGGACGTTCGGGCGGGGACGCCCGGAGATCCACCATTCCGACCAGGGGGTGCAGTATGCGGCGACGGCCTACGTCGAGCTGCTGAAGGAGGCTGATGCCCAGATCAGCATGGCGAGCGTAGCCCATGTTTGGGGTGAAGCCACCCAGGCCGGCGGCTCCGGTGCGCGAAAACCCCTTGTTTTCCAGGTCTTTCGCATAGGGGAGCCCCTCGTCGGCCCCAAAAGCGTAGTGACAATCTGATCCAGAGTTCCCCTAGAACTCCAGGAGATTTCGCTTGAATCCCCATGATTCGTCGTGATAATAGTTCTCATGTACCCGAGAACCGTGAAGGTCCGCTCCTCCAGCGGCACCGTCAACGAATACGTCCGCATCGTCGAAGCCTACCGCGACGGCGGCAAGGTCAAGCAACGCGTCGTCGTCGACCTCGGACGCAAGGACCTCCTCATCGCGGTCCTCCCCAAGCTCCGCCGACTCCTCGCCGGAGAAACCGCCGTCGAGCCCGGCGATCCGGCCGATCCCCAAGTCGGCGATGCCTGAATGGCACGAGGATAACGCAAAGCCTTGCCATTTAAACATTTGCGACGATTATAATTCTTACTGATCGCTGCGCAAAGAAGGTCAAGTTTTTGCAGAGTGAGGGTTTCGCCAATACCCTTCACCGACCGATCACTCGACTTTGGCCAAGTCGGCTAGCAGATCCAGGGGGTCATTGACCAGGATCGAGGGTGGTTGACGAGCCACCGACCCTGGAGACGACCCCCGTGGATCTGCCACCGGAAATCATAGCCCTGTTGGCCGCCTTCGTACCATTGTTCTCCGACCGCGCCTGGGCCAAGGCCCAAGTCCTGGCCGTCGGGGCGATCCTGGCCGCCGGCAACCGCACCGTCTGTTCGGCCCTGCGGATCATGGGCCTGAGCCGGGAGCGGCACTTCACTAACTACCACCGCGTCCTCAACCGCGATGCGTGGTCGTGCTTGGCCGCCGGGCAGGTCCTCCTCGGCCTGATCGTCGCCGTCATCCCTCGCGACTGGCCGATCGTCTTGGCGGCCGACGACACCATCGAGCGCCGCTCCGGCCGCCGGATCAAGGCCAAGGGTTGCTACCGCGATCCCGTGCGGTCCTCACGGAAGCACGTCGTCAAGTGCTTCGGGTTGAAGTGGGTGGCCCTGATGATCTTGGTCCCGGTCCCCTGGAGCCAGCGGGTTTGGGCACTGCCCTTCCTGACCACCCTGTGTTGGCCCGAGGGTGCCGGCCGTCGCGCCTCGCACAAGACCTCAATCGATCTGGCCCGGCAGATGGTCCTGCAGGTCCGTCGCTGGCTCCCCGGGCGGGAGCTGATCCTGGTCCTCGACGGCGGCTTCGCGGCGGTGGACTTGGCCCGCGCCTGCCAGCGTTATCAGGTGACGATGATCTGCCGGTTGCGGCTCGACGCGGCGTTGTACCACCGGCCGGGGCCCCAAGCACCGGGCAAGCGTGGCCCCAAGCCGAAGAAGGGCCCGCGCCAGCGCCGTCTGACGGAGTGGGCCCGCCGGAGCGACACGCCCTGGGAGGAGGTCGAGGTGGAGTGGTACGGCGGCCGCCGCAAGCCGATGCAGGTCTTCTCCCGGACCGGCCTGTGGCATCGGCGGGGTCAGGACCCGGTGGCGATCCGGTACGTGTTGGCCCGCGACCCCGAGGATGGGCAACCGGATGCGGCGTACCTCTGTACCGACGAAGGGGTCGCCCGGAGGCGATCCTGAAGTACGTCGTCCAACGCTGGAGCATGGAGGTGAGCTTTGAGGAAGCCCGTGCGCACCTGGGGCTGGAGACGCAGCGGCAATGGTCGGACCTGGCGATCGCGCGGACGACGCCGGTGCTGTTGGGCCTGTTCTCGGTGGTGACGTTAGCGGCGTTGCGATGCTACGGGGTGGGCCTCCTGTCGGCCGAACAGACGGCGTGGTATGCCAAGGACGAGCCGACGTTCTCGGACTGCCTGCGGCTGGTCCGTAGCCGGATCTGGCAGGCGCGAATCAGCGACATGTCGGAAGGCAAGGCTGACGTGATCGAATTGCCTCGATGCTACTTTGAGGCGCTCATTCAGGGGCTCTCAGCCGCAGCCTGATGGCCAAAGTCGAGGATCAGAAGCACCTCTATTTCCCAAGGGAACCAAGCCGTTCCACGTGTCAGGGCCTCACTCGAAGTCGCCTGGGAACGTTTGACCTCCTTTGCGCAGCGATCAGTAAATTATAAGATCACTTATTGTAAAAATTCGGGGACCGAGGGCGCGGGGCACCTCAGTTTCCCTGCGGGTCGCACTTGAGAGCCGCGGCTCCGGGGTCAGGAACGCGAGCTCCTGGGATGGTAGCTTGGTGGTTGAATCGGACTTCCACCCGTCCCCACACCCAGGAGGTCACCATGGCTCAGTTTAACGTTCCCTCCACTCGCGACCCAATCGATTCCCTGCACGACCAACTCAAACAGAAACCAGGGCTCCCCTTCCTCGAACTCCTCTCGCGGTCGCTCGTCGAGGCCGCCTGCCGCCATTGCAACCATCAGTGGCGGAAACGCCTCTACACCCCCTGGATCACCTTGGGCCTGTTCCTCTCCCAGATCCTCGCCGATGACCAATCCTGCGATGACGCCGTCGATCGCTTCCAGAAGTTCCTCTACGACCAGGGGCTTCCCGCGGTGGCGACGGAGACGACCAGCTACGCTGAAGCCCGGCCACGCCTCCCCGAGACGCTTCCCTGGGAGTTGGTCCGCCGCACCGGGCATGTGATCCCGCAACAAGCGTGCGATTGCTGGCTCTTTCACGGCCGCGCGGTCAAGATCCTCGACGGCTCGACCGTGCGGCCATGCCCGATACCCCGGAGAACCAGGCGGCGTATCCGCAACCGTCGTCTCAGACGCCGGGGTTGGGATTCCCGATCGCCCGCATCCTCGTGATCTTCAGCCTGGCCGTGGGGACGGTCCTCGATGCGGCGCTCGGGCCGTACCAGGGCAAG
>CAWDND010000110.1:0-129312 GCA_963803395.1 uncultured Planctomycetaceae bacterium | reverse complement strand
ACGGCAGGAGTGCGACAGGCATCGCCACATCGCCGCGGCCGTTGATCGCCACCTGGCTGAAGGCGAACCCGGCCGACGTGCCGCCGCCGGGGAGCTGCGCGCCGGGGAAGGAGAGCGTTGTCACCTGCCCCTTCGGGTTCTGCACGAACACGCCCTCGCCGATGGGATCGCCCCCCTTCTTGAGGTCGGCGACGTAGGCGATGGTGCCGTCGTTGGTGATCCCACCCGGCTCGAAGTCGAACGCCCACTGGGCACCGTTCGGTGCGGGGCCCGGGATGGTCTGGAGCACCTGGAAGCCGTAGCCACTGAGCAGCGCCGGTCCTCCAGCCGTTCGAGATGATGATCTGGACGAAGGACGAGGCGGGACGCCCGTCGTCGGTAGTCTGATCCCCGAGCTTTCTCCACGGACTGAGCAGCGAAGAGCATCGGTGAGCCTCCTGAAAACACTCAAGGGTACCGGTCAAGCGGAACAATACAGAGCACACCATGAGGTCCGAGACAGATCGGCGAATAAAAAGGCTCTGTCGTGCGATTCATCGCACGACAGAGCCGCCGTAGCCGATCGTTTCCAGCCCGCCCTGAGCTGGTCCCTCAAAACGTTAAGGTTTGCGCGCACATATTTTCGGATGCAAGCGAAATCCGACCAAAAATTTAATAAAGCAACCTGGGATCGAGATGCCAGATGATCCTGCCCTTCCATCCTCATGTGCGTCCTCCGCGACCAAGGACGAAGCAAGATCGTTGTTTATTGTCCGGTTGCGATCGGATGTCCATCACAGGCTTAACGGTGACGCACCGCGACAAGGTGACATAGGAACAGTCAGCGGCAAAACTTCGTGTCGCAATTCCGCGGCACAACCTCATGTCGCGCGACAAGGACAGCCCCTCTACCTCCACGATAGCCGCTGCCTGACCCTGGAAGACACCGTCGAGTTCTTCAATCAGGTGCTCGGGGTGCAACTGACGCCCCAGGAGAAGACCGACCTCGTGGCGTTCTTGCGGCAACTCTGAAGCTCACAAGGGGAGGGACTCGCGGACCCCGTTCCTACCTCTCATCAAGGCCAGACGCGCCCAATTCTGCCCGCAGCGCGATCTGGTGAACCCGCTCTCTCAGGCGGTCGGAGAGATTGGAGGGAGCTGGTAAAGCATCAGGTAGATGACCACGCCGGTGATCGAGACGTAGAGCCAGACCGGGAACGTCACCTTCGCGATCCGGGCGTGGCGGTGGAACTGGCGGCGGAGGGCGCGGATCAGCGTGAGGGCGACCAGGGGGACGATGGCGACCGCCAGCACGACGTGTGAGATCAGGATCGTGAAGTAGACGAGCCGGATCGGGCCGACGCCGCGGAACGGGACGCTCCCCCGGACCTCGAAGTGATAGACCAGGTAGCAGCCCAGGAACAGCGCCGAGACCACGACGCCCGCCACCATACTCGCCATGTGGCCGCGGACGCGGCCGGAACGGATCAGCGACCAGCCCGCGAGGAGCAGCACCGTGCAGATGGCGTTCAGGGTCGCGTTGATGGCCGGGAGCCGGCGGACCCACGAGGGGACGTCGCGCCGCCGGGCCTGCCCGAGCAGCTTGTCAATCGCCGGTGTCGTTCGAATCGAAGTAGCCGACGACCTTGTTGCCCCGATCGACCAGCGCAAGCCAGGGGCTGTGCGGGATCGCCTCCGCCCCCGTCGCCCGATCGGCCTCGCCGGTCGTCTCCAGGCCGAGCTTGAAACGCTCGACGATCAGGCGCTCGACGTCGACCTTCGGCCCGGTCAGGAACCACCAGCGGTCGGGGTCGGCGCGAACCGCGCGCGCGTACTCGGCCAGCACCTCGGGCGTGTCGTGTTCGGGATCGACCGAGAGGCTGACGAGCTGCACGCCGGTGCCGGCCAGCTTGCCTTGCAGGCCCTTCATCACGCTGGTGATCCGGGGGCACGACAGCGGGCAGCGCGTGAAGATGAACGAGGCGACCCAGACCCGGTCGGCCAGGTCGGCGTCGGTGACGGCGCGGCCCGAGTCGCTCGACCAGGCGGAACGCGCCGAGGTCGAACGGCCGGCCACCGAGGTCCTCGCGCCGTCGTGCGGCGGGATGCCGCGTCGACCAGCCCCAGGCAGAGCCCTGCCGAGACGATGCACGGTACCCAGGACGATCGGGATGCCCAGGCGATAAGAGGTGTCCACGATCGGCAGACCATCAGCTCAACGGGGAGGGGCGGAAATCATCTCGTGGAACAATCAGGAATGCCGCACCGGCGACGTCGCCGCCCGGCTCCAGCGGCGCCGGCGGAGACCGTGTCCTCGTCCGGATTCTCCTCGGTGACGGGCTGCATGGCCACGTCGGGGACCAGGGCCGAGGTGAGGATCATCGCCAGGATGCCCGCCGGGACGAGCATGTAATAGACCCAGCGTCCCCTCGAACTTCAGGTGCATGAAGTACCAGCCGACCATCGCCGCCTTGATCATCGCCCAGAACATCAGGCCGAGGACCAGGATGACGAACGAGTCCTTGAAGATGTGGGCGTAGAAGTACTCGATGGCCGTGAAGACCGCCAGAGCGACCGCGAAGACCTTGAGGTACGGGGCGTGCGACTCGATGTGGAGTTCCTGATCGACGCGTCATCGGCTCCGTCCGGACGTAGAGCGTCTGCGACTCGTCGGTCCTGTTCCGGTGCGTGGGATCGGGTGCGTCGGGTGCGACTCGGCCATCGGTGGGGTCCTTCGTTCGGGCGGACTGCGAGTCCGGTCAGATCAGGTAGACGACGGTGAACAGGATGATCCAGACGAGGTCGACGAAGTGCCAGTACAGGCCGACGAGCTCGACCGGGCTGTAGTGGTGCCGCGTGTAAGACGCCGCGGAGCGACTGGATGAAGATGCAGGTCAGCATGATCACGCCGCCGGTGACGTGGGCCCCGTGGAACCCGGTCATGGTGAAGAAGCACGAGGCGAACAGGCTCACGCTCGGCCGGAAGTGGCCGGTCGCGCTGATGCCGGGCGGGTAATGGTGGCCGAACATCAACTGATAATATTCGTAGACCTGGACGCTGAGGAAGGTCGAGCCGATCAGGACGGTCGCCAGCAGGAAGAGCGAGCCCCGGCGGCGGTCGCCGCGCTGGAAGGCCGCGAGGGCCAGGACCATCGTGACCGACGAGCAGATCAGGATGAAGGTGTTGGCCGCCGTCAGGTCGATGCTCAGCGGGTTGGTCAGGCGTGTCGTACGGCTTGGGCCAGTTGTAGAGGTGACCAGCGGTCTCGACCTCGACCTGCGGCGCCGGCGGCGCTCGAGCTCGTCGTGCAGCTTCTCGGCCGTGTCCGTGGGTCATGCCGTTGATCGACGCCGTGGGGCAGCGACTCGAGCAGCTGCTCGGCCTGGTCCTGCGTCGAGCCCGGTGGCGCTCGCGGACGATCTCGACGACCTGCGCCGCGGTTCGGCCCGACCGACTTCGAGCATCACGCCCGCGGTGCCCTCGAGCAGGTCCCTGAGGTCGGTCGCCGGGGGAATAGAGGTTGCTGTAGGCCGTGGGCGGGCTGCCCGCGCGCAGGACGATGTACGAGCCGATCAGGCCGGTGAAGAACATGATCTCGGTGGCCAGGAACAGCCACATCGCGACCTTGCCGGGCGTCACCGGCGGGTGCTGGACGGTCGTCCGGCGCGGCCGGCGTGACGTGATCGGCGAGCTCGGGCTCGGTCGGAGGAGCGGCTGTGTGCCATCGTCGGGATCCACCCTCGGAAGGTTCGCGGTCGGTTGCCGGACGATCATGCCGGCATCGGGTTCAGGAGCAAGAGCAGCAGGATCGCGGGCAAGTAGACGAACGAGGCCCGCAGCAGCCGCCGCGCCGTCAGGTCGGAGACCTCGGACCAGAACCGGACGGCGAAGGCCAGGTAGAACAGCCCCAGCACCAGCGCCCCGCGAAGTAGACACGGCCCGGCCAGGCCGACGACCGTCGGGCAGCAGCCCGGCCGGGACCAAGGCCAGGGCGTAGCCGGCGGCCTGCCGGCCGGTGATCGCGCCCCGCGGGTCGACGGTCGGGCAGCATCTTGTAGCCGGCGCGGGCGTAGTCGTCGCGATAGATCCAGGCGATCGCCAGGAAGTGGGGGAACTGCCAGAGGAAGACGATCAGGAACAGGGCCCAGGCCTCGATGCCGAGCCGGCCGGTCGCGGCGGCCCAGCCGATGACCGGCGGCAGGGCGCCCGGCACCGCGCCGACGGCCGTGTTCAGGGTCGTCAGGGCTTCAGCGGCGTGTAGACGACGACGTAGAGCACGAACGTCGCCAGCGCCACGCGCGGCGGCGGCGAGGTTGACGCCCAGCGCCAGGATCAGCGAGCCCGACGACGCCGAGGACCGTGCCGAAGACGGCGGCCTCGGCCGGCGCAGCCGGCCGCTGGGCAAGGGGCGGCTGGCGGTCCGCCGCATCCGGCGGTCGCGCGACCGCTCGAGGTACTGGTTCCAGGCGCTCGGCGCCCCCGGCGACCAGGCCGGTGCCGAGCAGGGTCAGCAGCAGCGTGGACGGGTGCGAGGCGCCCGCGGGCGCCGAGCAGGAAGCCGATCGCCACCGTCACCAGGACCATCACGGCGATCCGCGGCTTGGTCAGCGCGACGTACGCGGCGAGCTTGCCGCCGGCGTCGGCCAGGACCGCATCGGCGTCGGGACGGTCGGCCAGGACGGGTCCGGCCAGGGATCACCGCCGTCTTCACGCGACTGCCTCCAGGTCGAGGCGGGACGGCTGACCTCGCCGGGATCGCGATCGCGACTCGGCGGGGGCCAGGTGCCGGAACGCCCGGAGCGTCAGGACGACCGCCGCCGCCAGCAGCAGGGCGCCGTTGGCCTGGTGCCCGGTGCGGATCAGCGCCTGGGCAGTCGTCACCGGCCGCGGGATGCCGTCGAACGGCCGGAGCAGCCACCAGGCGGCGATCCCGAGGACCACCTGGAGCGTCACCGCCAGAGCCATGGCCCGGGCCGAGGGACCAGGGCGGGGACGGCTCGCCTTGCGCCGCTCGACCCGCCAGCAGCATCGCCGCGTGGCCCCAGACGGCCGCCGCCAGGACCGCGTGGACGACCAGGGCCGCGGTCGAGCCGAAGTGGCGGAGCCAGGCCCCGGCCACGATCTGGGCGTAGACCAGGGCCAGGGTCACGCCGGCACGCCGCCGCAGGTGGTCGGGGTCGGGCTGCCGCTCGAGCGCCGTCAGCCAGTCGCGGCCGGTCAGGACGCAGAGCGCGACCATCAAGGCGAAGAACGCCTGGCCGTGACAGCCGTGGACGGCCGCCAGCAGTCGTCGAGTTCAGCGTCACCCGGTGCCCCGAGCACCCCCTGGCCGATCACCGCCAGCGAGCGCCAGCACGCCGAGCACCTTCATCCACCGCCGCCGCTCGGCCGCCAGGAACCAGACCGCCAGCACGATGTCGCCAGGCCGACCGCCGCGCCGTAGAGCCGGTGGCTGTGCTCGACGAAGACGCCCCAGGCGGCGTTCCAGAAGTCGTACAGGAACATATTCATGCCGAACGTCGTCGGCCAGTCGGGCACGGCCATGCCGACGCGGTAGGTCGTCACCGAGCCCCCGACGAAGATCAGCGGCCAGGTGAACACCGCGGCGAAGACCGCGACCCAGTGCGGGCCGCGGCCGGTAGGCGAGTGCGGTTCCGCATGGAGGTCGTGGGTCGGTTCATGGAGTCGTCGGATTGGTCAGCGTCGATCGCACACCAGCAGTTTGCCGATCAGTCAATGGAATTCTCGGGCGGTGTCACACTCGACACGATCACGTCTCACGCCATGACCGGGTCGAGCGGCCCGGCCGCGGCCGGCCGCGGCTCGGTCTGCGGCAGGAAGTCGCTGGTCGACGCCCGGGCACGCTGTACTCGTAGGCCGGCGTGGTAGACGGTCGGGATCGTCTCGAAGTTGTAGTGCGGCGGCGGCGATGGCGCTGCCCACTCCAGCGTGTTCGAGTGCCAGGGGTTGGCCGGCGCCTTCGGGCCGGACACCAGGCTGTAGAAGAAGTTGAACGCGAAGATGATCTGCGTCAGCCCCAGGCCGAACGCGCTGTAGGTCATGAACTGGTTCATGCCCGATGATCGCCGGGTTATTCAGGTAGTCGTACACGCGTGTAGTCGGCGTATCGCCGCGGCATGCCGTGCATGCCGACGATGTGCATCAGGAAGAACGTGCCGTTGAAGAAGATGAACGTCAGGAAGAAGTGGATCTTGCCCAGCGGCTCGTTCATCATCCGGCCGAACATCTTGGGGAACCAGTAGTAGATGGCCGCGAAGATGCCGAACGTGCTGCCGCCGAAGAGCACGTAGTGGATGTGCGCCGACGATGAAGTAGGTGTCGTGGATGTGCATGTCGACCGGCGTGGCGGCCATGAAGATGCCCGACAGGCCGCCGATGATGAACATCGCCACGAACGCCATGGCGTTGAGCATCGCCGAGGTGAACTGGATGCGGCCGCCCCACATCGTGCCCGAGCCAGTTGAAGACCTTGATGGCCGAGGGCAGGGCGATCATCATCGTCGAGAGCATGAACGTCGCCCCGAGCGCGGGGTTCATGCCCGACTGGAACATGTGGTGGCCCCAGACGATGAAGCCCAGCCCGGCGATGCCGGCGATGGCGAAGACCATCGGCTTGTAGCCGAAGAGCGGCTTGCGGCGAGAACGTCGCGATGATGTCCGAGACCATGCCCATCGCCGGCAGGATCATGATGTAGACCGCCGGGTGCGAGTAGAACCAGAACAGGTGCTGCCACAGCAGCGGCTGGCCGCCGCCGACGACCGGCGGCGCATTGGCCACCGATCCAGCCGACCGGCTGGAAGAAGTTCGTCCCGGCCGTCCGGTCGAGGAGCTGCATGACCAGGGCCGAGGTCAGCACCGGCAGGGCGAACGCCTGGAGCAACGCCGTGATGAACAGCGCCCAGACCGTCATCGGCATCCGGAACATCTTCATGCCCGGGGCGCGGAGCATGATGATCGTCGTGATGTAGTTGATCGACCCCATCAGCGACGAGATCCCCGCGAACAAGCAGCGCGAGCAGCCAGAAGGTCTGGCCGTTGAGCGACCCGGGCGTCGCCCATCGCGCGACCGCCAGGATCGGGTAGCTCGTCCAGCCCGCCTCGGCCGAGCCCCCCTCGACGAAGAACGAGTAGAGGATCAGGATCATCGCCGGCCGCATGAACCAGTACGAGAACATGTTCAGCTTGGGGAACGCCATGTCCCGCGCCCCGATCATCAGCGGGATCAGGAAGTTGCCGAAGGCGCCGGTCAGGAGCGGGATGATCACGAAGAAGATCATGATCGTCGCGTGCATCGTGAACAGCTTGTTGTAGAACTCCGGCGGCATCCGGTAGCCGTGCGACGGCTCGGACCAGAGCCATCTGGCTCAGGATCGGCATCGGCGCCCAGGGCCAGGCCAGTTGCCAGCGGACGGCCATCGCCAGCAGGCCGCCGAGGACGAAGAAGATCAGCCCCGAGAACAGGAACTGGATGCCGATGACCTTGTGGTCGGTCGAGAAGACGTAGCGCGTGCAGGACGTTGCGGTCGTCGTCGTGGACGTGGTGGATCGTGGCCGTGCGCCGTGGCCGTGGCCATGGTCGCTGGCCGTGCGGCGGGCGTGGCCGTGGCCGTGGTGCGGCGTGTTCGCGTGGTTCATGGTCGTGGATCATCTCCCCTGCGGGCCGCGGCGGCCGCGGCGAGCTGGCTCGCGGTTCTGCTCGGCGAGCGCCCGCTTCATCCACTCGTCGAACTCGGCCTGCGTGTCGTGGACCGTCACGTTCCCGCGCATCTTGTAATGGCCCCAGCCGCACAGCTCGGCGCAGACCAGCTCGTAACTGCCCGGCGCGGTCGGAGTCGAACCAGACGGGGATCGTCAGGCCCGGGCACGGCGTCCTGCTTGATCCGCAACTGGGGCAGGAAGAACGAGTGCAGCACGTCGCTGCGACTTCAGGTAGATCAGGGCCTGCTTGTCCTTGACGAAGTGCAGGTCGTTGACCAGTGTGGAGGTCGTCGGGGGTGTTCAGCCGGCCGTCGGGGCCGGGGTAGCGCATCATCCACTGGAACTGCCGCGCGGTGATCTCGGCCAGCGGCTGCACCTTGGGCGCCGAGTCCGGAACTTGATGCTCGGCCCAGGTCCCCATCTGGTACAGGGCGATGAAGACCAGGATCGCCGCCGGGATGATCGTCCAGACCACCTCCAGCCGCTGGCTGCCGTGGAAGTAGGTGGCCACGCCGGCCCGGCCGGTCGACGTACTTCCAGGTCGCCCAGACCAGCACGATCTGGGTGCCGATGAAGACGATCCCGGTGATCCAGAGGATGATCAGGAACAGGCTGTCGATCTCCCGGCCGAAAGTCGAGACGACGTGATGCGGGTTGCCCGGCGGGTTGGGCAGCCACCAGTCGGGGTCGAACGGCGCATAGACGAACAGCGCCGACGCTGAACAGCGCGGCCAGGGCGAACAGGAGGCTCCAGTAACGCACGGAAACGCTCCCTTGGTCGAGCTTCGAGTGCGAGCGGTGCGGACGCCGAGCGGCCGGTGTCCGGCCCGAACTCCGGTCGGGGTGCGTCGATCGCACCGATCTTCTCCATGGGCCGAGGCTCGTCCGACGCACGCTCCGACGTCACGACGTTCACCGCCGGGCCACGGCGGCGGCGGGGACCGGGGCGGCGTCGGGCAGCGTCGCGCCTTCGAGCAGCTCGGGCTCGTAGGGCAGGGCGAGCACGAAGTTCACGAGGTCCCAGATCCTCTCCGGCTCGAGCGTCGGGTAGTGCGCCGGCATCTTGGCGCCGTTGATCCCCTTGGCGATCCGCCAGTAGATGTCGATCGGCCGGCGGCCCCCCTTGTAGACCCCGCGGTTCAGGTTGGCCGGGCGGAGCGGGTTGCCCCAGTCGTCGAGCGAGTTGTTCCAGAGCTCGCCGGTCTTGCGGTCGATCATCGCATGATACACAGTGCGGTGGAACCCGAAGCTCCGGCTCACCAGGGCCTTTGTTTCCAGGTCTTCGAGCTGGCTCTCCACGATCCCCTCGAACGAGGTGACCTCTGCGCCCTGGCTCCTCGCTGTAACCCATCTTCAACTTCAGCGTCGCGATCTCGTCCTTCTCGGTGACGCCCATGTTCCGCTTGAGCACCTCGAGCAGGGTTGCCAGGGTCGGCGGCCGGGGTTCTCTCTCCTCCGATGGGACCTTCTCGGTCTCCGCGGACGTTTCCTCTGCGGACTCCGACCCGTGGGCGTTCCCTTTCGCCTCGAGGTCGGTCAACGCCTGGAGGATCTCCAGCTCTCCCGAGGTGAGCACGAACTTCCTGGAGATCTTGCCGTTGAAGACGACGCATTGAAGACGTCCTGGCCGACGAAGCTCGGCCCGTTGCCCACCGCCTGCGGGCCGTGGCACGAGGTGCAGTCGACCTTGTTGTCCCCCTGGTGTTCGACGGCTGAGGAACAGGTCACGGCCCCGGAGGATGCTCTCGCGGGTCGAGGGCGTCCGGGGGACCGGCGGGTTGATCACCTGGTCTCGGCCGTCTTCCACTTGTTGAAGACGGCCTGGGATGTCGCGACCACTTCGGCCGAGAGCGCATCGTTGTCATTCTCGTCGGCGAGCGCGGCCTCGTCGATCAGCGCCAGTTCGGTCTCGCCCCGCATGCTCAGGAAGATCACGTAGTCGATGACCTGCTCGATCTCGAAGGGGTCATCAGCGCCTCGAAGGCGGGCATCGAGGTGCCGTGCAGGCCGTAGTGGATGGTCTTGCGCAGGTCGTCGCGGGTCGGCTTGGCGCCGAGGGGGTCGAGGTGAACTTGAAGAGCCCCTTGCGGTAGTCGCGGGGGCGGGGGTAGAGGAACGGCGCCGTCGGGCCGTCGCCGGCGCCCGAGACACCGTGGCAGTGCAGGCAGTGCCGGCGATAGAGGGCGTAGCCCCCCTCCTGCGGCTCGGTGGCGGCGGTCTGTCCGGGGGTCACGGTGCGGCTCACCTTGATCGGCCGGATGACCTTCCGCCCGTTTTCCTCCTGCTCGACGCGATTGGCCAGAAAGATCCCCCCGCCCGGGAGCCCGCTGCCTTCCGGGACGCGGATATGCTGCGGGTCGGGCCCGAACAGGTTGACAAGCGCCTCGCGGACCTTCTGGCGGAGCTTGGGCTTGTCCTTGAGGTCGGCGGCCAGCCGCTCGCTTTCGACATACTTCATCAGGGGGCCGGTGGAAGGCGTCGCCGCAGCCGGCCAGAGTCAGGGAACCGAAGATCAAGGCAAGACGGAACCGCGAAGTCACGCGCCAACCCTCCCATACGCGGGCGAATTCCAGTGACCGCCATGTCCCCGAACCGAACGCCCCGGCCTCAGCGTTGAGGACGGGGGTTCCTCGGGACGTGGCCGAACCGGAGTTTCAATCCGTCTCCGATTCGAGGACCGGGAAAATAGCGACTGGGGGATGTTATTCTCGGAACCCGACCCCCTGGCCGTCAAGGCAGTGGCGACCTGGCCATGCGATTATCGTAGCGGCGGCACCCGGGTCCCACAAGCACCCCCTGATTTCGTTCTTTTCGGCTCTTCCAAAAGTATTGAAATTTCCGGCAATGGGGCGGGGTTCCGTGTGAGGTTATGGGAACGGTGTGAGGCGATCGTCCCGTCGTGGGGGACGGCATTTCGAGGAGGGACGATAATTTGAGTTGATGTTTTCGGGGCGATCTGCCGATGACTCTGAGTGTGCGAATTACCACTCACACTCTTACGATCACCGGTGCGTCCTAACCGGCCCCGGTCGCGGTTCGGTTACGACCACAACTGGTGGGGAGACGCTGCGACGACCGAGGACAATCGTCGTTCCTACTGGGCGGTGACGCGCCGGCCGTTGCCCTGCCTGGCGTTCGTCGCCCCAATCTTGCTGGCGTACGAGTGCGGAGTGCTCTGGCTGGGCGGGGGCTCGGCGGAGGCTCTGCGCGCACCGGAGCCGATGCCTGGATGCGTCATGGCCTGGCCACGCTTGGCCTGACCGACCAGTGGTTCCTGCCCTTGAGCCTGGTATTGACCCTGCTCATCTGGCACGCGGCCGACCCCTGCGACTGGCGGTTCGCGCCGGCATCGCTGCTGGGGATGGCGACCGAGAGCGTGGTCTTGGCCGTCGCGCTGATCGGCCTGAGCCGGCTGGTCGACCTGGGGTTCACCTGCTTGGAGCGTGTGCCGTCACCGGTCCTGGCGGCGCCGCCGCCGGGGGCCAGCCATCCGATGGTGCCGTTGATCGGGTTCCTCGGCGCCGGGGTGTATGAGGAGGCGCTGTTCCGCCTCGCGCTGGTGCCGCTCTTCTTCGGGATCCTGCGGCTCTTACAGACGCCCGCCGTCCTGGCGAGCACGCTGGCGGTGACGGCGTCGGCCTTGTTGTTCTCGATCGCCCATCACGCCGGGACACCCGGCGAGTCGTTCACCTGGTTCGCGTTCATCTTCCGCTGGCTGGCCGGGGTCTATTTCGCCTGGGTCTTTGTGGTCCGTGGATTCGGCGTCGCGGTTGGCACGCATTCTGCCTATGATGTTCTGGTGGGCTGGCTCGGCTGGCACCTCTGATTCATTTTCGTTAGAGTCTTGTGCTCCCCTCCGAAATCTCAAACTCACGATCTCATCTTAGTGATTTGAGATCTCGAATTCCAAGCCCACAAAGCGAGCGCACAAGCTTTCCGCGACGCCGTAGGAGTCCGGGAGCGGAGGTGGAGCGGTTGCGGGTCGTCCATCTGTCCGATATCCACGTCTGGCGCTACGCGTTCAACCCGCTCCGCCTCTTGAACAAGCGGGCCGTGGGGATGATGGAGTTGCTCTCGGGTCGGGCCAGGAAGTTTCGGCTCGAGCGGCTGCACGCGGTCGTCGAGCAGGTCTCGCAGCCTGGCAGCCCGACCACGTCCTGATCACCGGCGACCTGACGACGACGGCGCTGGCCGAACGAGTTCCGCGATGCGCGGGCGGCACTGGCTCCGTTGCTCGACGACCCGAACCGGGTGACGGTGATCCCAGGCAACCACGATCGCTACACGACGGGCTCGGTGCGCGACCGGCAGTTCGAGGAGTGGTTCGGCGTCTTCTCGCCCCCCGGCCCCTATCCATGGCTCCGCCCGCTCGACGACGAGACGGCGATCCTGGGGCTCGATGCGACCCGGTCGCACCTCTCGGCGCGGGGATGCTGCCCCCCGAGCAACTGGAGCGGGCGCAGCGCGCTGCAGGCCGACCCGCGGTCGCGTCCGCGTCGGCTGATCGTCGCCTGCCATTATCCGCTGGCCGCGCCCCAGTCTACGCCTGGGAGCTTCACCGAAGCGGCTCAAGAATGCGAGGCGACGTCGCCCAGTGGCTGGCGGGCATCGGCCCGCACCTGTATTGCTGCGGGCACGTCCACGCGGCCTGGGCATTTCGTCCCCGAGGTCTACCCGGCCAGCTCTGCCTCAACGCCGGGGCCCCTCTGCTCCGCGACCCGACCGGCCTGCGGCCGCCGGGCTTCCTGGAGATCGTCCTGCACGACCAGGACGTGACCGTGATCCACCACGCCTGGGCCGGCGACGCGTGGACGACCCGTCCCCTGTATCAGGCCCCAAATTTCTTCCCTGCCCTCCACCCCTCGCCCAGACCGACATGAGGCAGGAAGAGTTCATCACGAAGGCACGAAGAGCACAAAGGCACAGATAAAATATCTTTGTGCTTTTCGCCCCTTGGTGGTGAAGATTTTCGGCGAGTTATCATCGGTGTTCCGCGACGCGGAGTTGCGCCCGGGCGCGGGCGACGGCCTTGGCCTTCTCGGCTTGCTCGTCATCGGTGGTGGCGTGGCGGGCCTGCGCCTGTTCCAGTTCGTGCGCGGCGGCCATCGTATCGATCTGGGCGGCGGGGATCGCGCGGTCGGTCAGGATGGTGACGACGTCGTCGCGGACCTGGGCGAACCCGCCGTCGACGAAGTAGCGCTGGGTGCTGCCGGCGTCCTGGTCCGGAGCTCGCCGTAGCCGAGCCGGCCGATCAGCGGGGTCCGGCCGGGCAGGACGCCGAGCTCGCCGTCGTAGAGCGGCAGCGCGACGAACTCGACCAGCTCGTCGAACAGCGTCCGCTCGGGCGTGACGACCACGCACTGGAGCCGGTCGCCCAGCTTCTTGCCGGCCTTCTCCGCTTCCACCGTCTCGTGGGTTGCCATCGCGATCCGCGCTCCTGGAGGACAATCGACGGGACGCGACCGCGCATCAGCGCGCCATCTTCTTGGCCTGCTCCTCGGCCTGCTCGACCGAGCCGACGTAGAGGAACGCGCCTTCGGGCAGGTGGTCCCACTTGCCGTCGCAGATCTCCTGGAAGCTGCGGATCGTGTCGGCCAGCGGGGTGTACTGGCCCGCCTTGTTGGTGAAGACCTCGGCCACGAAGAACGGCTGCGACAGGAACCGCTCGATCCGCCGGGCGCGGTGGACGACGATCTTGTCCTCCTCGGAGAGCTCGTCGACGCCGAGGATCGCGATGATGTCGCGCAGCTCCTTGTAGCGCTGGAGGATGCCCTGGACGCGCCGGGCGACGTCGTAGTGCTCCTGGCCGACGTACTGGGGATCGAGGATGCGCGAGGTCGAGCCGAGCGGGTCGACCGCCGGGTAGATCCCCTTCTCGGCGATCGAGCGCTGGAGCACGATGAAGGCGTCGAGGAAGCCGAACGTGGTGGCCGGGGCGCGGGTCGGTCAGGTCGTCGGCCGGGACGTACACCGCCTGCACCGAGGTGATGGCGCCCTTGTTGGTCGAGGTGATCCGCTCCTGCAGGGCCCCCATCTCGGTGGCCAGGGTCGGCTGGTAGCCGACGTTCGACGGCATCCGGCCCAGCAGCGCCGAGACCTCGGAGCCGGCCTGGCTGAACCGGAAGATGTTGTCGATGAACAGCAGCGTGTCGGCGCCGGTCGAGTCGCGGAACCACTCGGCCATCGTCAGGGCCGACAGCGCCACCCGGAGCCGGGCGCCGGGGGGCTCGTTCATCTGGCCGAAGCACATGACCGTGCTGTCGATGACCGACTTGCCCGTGCTGCCGATCTTGGTCTCCTGCATCTCGAGCCAGAGGTCGTTCCCCTCGCGGGTCCGCTCGCCGACCCCGGCGAAGACGGAGTAGCCGCTGTGGACCTTGGCGATGCGGGCGATCAGCTCGGTCAAGATCACCGTCTTGCCCAGCCCGGCGCCGCCGAAGAGGCCGATCTTGCCGCCGCGGACGAACGGGGTCAGCAGGTCGACGACCTTGATGCCCGTCTCGAACACCTCGGTCTTGGGCGAGAGGCTCTCGAACGGCGGCGGGTCGCGGTGGATCGGCCAGCGCTCCGAGGCGGCGACCGGCCCCCGGCCGTCGATCGGCTGCGCCCAGCAGGTTGAAGACCCGGCCCAGCGTCTCCTTGCCCACCGGCACCGTCACCGGCCCGCCGGTGTCGATCACCGGCATCCCGCGGACCAGGCCGTCGGTCGAGCCCAGGGCCACGCACCGCACCCGGTTGCCGCCGAGCTGCTGCTGGACCTCGCCGGTCAGGTGG
The DNA here is from genome assembly GCA_963803395.1 of uncultured Planctomycetaceae bacterium. Taxonomy (GTDB): domain Bacteria; phylum Planctomycetota; class Planctomycetia; order Isosphaerales; family Isosphaeraceae; genus JAFANO01. Next base: position 114,838 of record CAWDND010000110.1, on the reverse strand, counting down.
ATCTTGACCCCCTTTTCCTCGGAGTCGATCGTCAAGGGCGTTGTAGATGTCGGGCAGATGCCCCTCGTCGAACTCGGCGTCGAAGGTCGAGCCGATCACCTGGGCAATCCGTCCGGTCGCGGTCGCGGTGGCCATGGGTATCCTCTCAATCGGGGGATGCGGATCCCCCACAGAGCATAGAGCAGAAAAAGAGAATTCAAAAATCAAAATTCATATGATTAAACATCTAAATTCTCTCTCTTCCCCTCCTCGTGCTCGTTTTCGCTCCGTCTTCCGCGCTGGGTGCTCTGTGGTGAAGATCCTTACTCCAGAGCCGCGGCACCGCCGATGATCTCGGCCAGCTCGCGGGTGATCTGCGACTGTCGGGCGCGGTTGTACTGCATCGGGTGAGCGACTTGACCATGTCGTCGGCGTTCTCGGTCGCCCCCCGCATCGCGACCATCCGCGCGATCTGCTCGCTGACGGCGGCGTCGAGGAAGCACTTGAAGAGCCGGACCTTGAACGAGACGGGCACGATCTCCTCGAGGATGCTCTTGGCGTCGGGCAGGAATTCGTAGGGCACGCGCTCGCCCTTCGCCGAGGCGGGTTCGCCCGATCCGGCCTGTGGCTTGGCCTGGCGGACCGACGGGCCGGCCTCGCCGACCGACGTGGTGGTCATCGGCAGGAGCGTCTGGACGATCGCCACCTGCCGGGCGCTGGAGATGAACTGCGTGTAGGCGACGTCGAGCCGGTCGATCTCGCCCCGGACGTACATCCCGATGTACTTGTTCGGCCAGCACCTCGACCTCGTCGAACTGCGGCCGGTCCTCGAACTGGGTGTAGGTGGCGTCGGCCGCGATGCCGCGGAACCGGAAGTAGTTGATCCCGCGCTTGCCGGCGACCTCGAGGACGGTCGGGACGCCCTCGGTCTGGTCGTCCTGGAGCGTCCGCGAGGCGATGCGGAGGACGTTGCCGTTGTAGCCGCCGGCCAGGCCGCGGTTGCTCGTCAGGACGAGCAGGAGCGACCGCTTGACTGGCTCGCGCACCTCCAGCAGCGGGTGCGAGACCTCCAGCGCCGTCGCCCCGAGGTCGGCGACCAGCTCGGCGATCTTCCGCGTGTACGCCTCGGCCTCGGTCGCGCGGTCGAGCGCCTTCTTGAATCGCGCGGTGGCGATCAGCTCCATCGTCCGGGTGATCTTGCGGATGTTCTGCACCGACTTGCGGCGCTTGACGATCGCTCGGGCCTTGGCCATCGGTGACTTCTCACTCCCAGATTGATCGCTTCAGAAGGGCTGGGATACGAGCCAGGAGCCGATCCCTGTCGTGTGGGCCTCGCCGCGCTCGTCCCACCCGACATCACGTGTCGTCTCGACGGTCCGGTAGGGTCTTATTTCGCCCCGGCGGAGGCCGCGCAGGCGCGACGGCTATCTTGGCCGGGCGATACCGCTGCTTGAACTCGGCCAGCGCGGCCTTCAGGTCGGCCAGGATCGTCGTCGGTCAGCTTCTTCTCCTTGGCCAGCCGGTCGCGGACCCCCGCCTTCTGCTCGCGCATGAAGGCGAGGAACTCCGTCTCCCACCGCTGGACTTCTTTGACCGGCACGTCGTCGAGGTAGCCTTCCGAGCCGGCGTAGATGCTCATGACCTGGTCGTCGACGTCCATCGGCTGGTACTGCGGCTGCTTGAGCAGTTCGACCATCCGGTAGCCGCGGTCGAGCTGGAGCTGGGTGGCCTTGTCGAGCTCGGTGCCGAGCTGGGCGAACGCTTCCAGCTCGCGGAACGCGGCCAGGTCGAGCCGGAGGCCGCCGGCGACCTTCTTCATCGCCGGGACCTGCGCCTTGCCGCCGACACGCGAGACGCTGATGCCGACGTCGACCGCCGGCCGGACGCCCGCGAAGAAGAGGTCGGGCTGGAGGTAGATCTGGCCGTCGGTGATCGAGATCACGTTGGTCGGGATGTAGGCCGAGACCTCGCCCTCGAGCGTCTCGATCAGCGGCAGGGCCGTCAGCGAGCCGCCCGACGTGGTCGTCTTGACGACCTTGTGGCCCTGGGGATAGTGCGCCTTGAGGTCGTGCTTGGCCTCCTCGAGGCCGGGCACGCCGAGGTAGACCTTGCCGTTGACGCCCCAGTGCTCGGCGACCTCTGGTCTCGGTCGGCGCATCCTCGGGAACGATCACGTACTTGTTGGCCAGCTTGGCCGACCGCTCGAGCAGGCGCGAGTGGGCGTAGAAGACGTCGCCGGGGTACGCCTCGCGGCCGGGGGGACGGCGGAGCAGGAGCGACAGCTCGCGGTAGGCGACGGCCTGCTTCGACAGGTCGTCGTAGACGCACAGGGTCGCGCCCCCCTTCTCGTACATGAAGTACTCGGCCATGGCGCAGCCGGCGTAGGGGGCGATGTACTGCAAGCGGCGCCGGGTCGCTGGCGCCGGCGGCGACGACGATCGTGTAGTCCATCGCGCCGTAACGGCGGAGGACGTCTACGAGCGCGGCGGTCGTCGATTCCTTCTGCGCGATCGCGACGTAGACGCAGATGACCCCCTTGCCCTTCTGGTTCAGGATCGTGTCGATGGCGATCGCCGTCTTGCCCGTCTTGCGGTCGCCGATGATCAGCTCGCGCTGGCCTCGGCCGATCGGGGTCATGGCGTCGATCGCCTTGATGCCGGTCTGCATCGGCTCGTCGACCGGCTGCCGATCGGCGATGCCGGGGGCGGTCGACTCGACCAGGCGAGACTTGTCCGTCAGGATCGGCCCCTTGTTGTCGATCGGCACGCCGAGCGGGTTGACCACCCGGCCGATCATCGCCTCGCCGACCGGCACGCGGAGGAGCTGGCCGGTTGCGGTGACGGTCTCGCCCTCGTGGATCTGTGTAAAGTCGCCGAGGATGATCACGCCGACCGACGACTCTTCGAGGTTGAATGCCAGGCCGCGGACCCCGTTCGGGAACTCGACCATCTCGCCGGTCATCACGCCGGAGAGGCCGTGAATCCGCGCGATGCCGTCGCCCACCTCGAGCACGCGGCCGACCTCGGTCCGGGTCACCTCGGACTGAAACTGCTCGATCTCGCGCTGAATGACTGCTGTGATCTCGTCGGCTCTGAATTTCATGCGTCTTCCCTTCGTAGGGCGTGTGCGGCACGCCAACCGGGATGGGGTGCTTGCCACGCCCGAAGATTCAAGCGGAGTGGCTGAACTGGTCTCGATGGCTCTGGATCTCGCGCAGCTTCGACGCGATCAGGCGCTGCCGGATCTGTTCGAGCCGGTTGCGCACGGAGGCGTCATAGACGTCGTCACCCACTTGGACGACCAGTCCGCCGATCAGCGCGGGATCGACGACGATATTGAGGATCGGGTTCGCCCCGAGCATCCGGCCCAGGCGGTCGCGGAGTGCGGCCTGCTGGGCGTCGTCGAGCGGGAACGGCCGTGCGGACAGCGATTCGCCGGCGGTTCTGCCGCCGCTCCCAGAGCGCGCGGGCGGCCCGCCCGATCGGGGCCAGTGAGCCCAGGCGGCCGTGCCGGTTGAGCACCCGGAGGAACCGGACGACGATCGGCAGGGCGCGTCCCTCGAACGTCTGGACGAGGATGCGGTCCTTCTCCGCAGGGGCCAGCGCCGGCGAGGCGAGCAGCGCGGCGAACTTTGGATTCGCCCGGATCACATCGGCCTCGAGCTCGTCGAACTCGTCGAGGACGGACTCGACCTGGCCCTCCCGCTCGGCGGCGCTGAGCAGCGCCTCGGCGTACGAGCGCGACACCTCCGGCGTTTTGTCCTCGAAAACCGTCCCGGTGGTGTCGGGCGTGGTGGCGGCGCTCATGCGAGGGAGCCCCCATGCCCGTTCGCTGTCGGCTGGGCCGGCAGCTCATTGATGGCCGACTCGATCAGCCGGCGATGCTCCGGCTCGTCGATCTGCCTGGTCAGGACCCGACCGGCGACCGAGACGGCCAGCTCGGCGGTCTTCGACCAGATGTCCATCAGCGCCTGGTCGCGGGCGTTGTCGATGTCGGCCTTGGCGCGGTGCCGTTCGGCCTCGGCCTCGGCGCGGGCCTTGGCGAGGATCTCGTCGGCGCTGGCCGCCGCGTCCCGCCGCGCCTGCTCGATCAGGCGCGCGGACCTCGTTTTGCGCCGTGCTCCAGTTGCCGGCGGTGCTCGGCCAGGAGCTGCTCGCTCTCGTTCCGCGCCCGCTCGGTCTGGAGCAGGCAATGCTCCAGATGCTCCTCGCGCTGATGCAGCGCGTTCAGCAGCGGTTTCCAGGCGAAGCGGCCCAGGACCAGGAGCAGGCCGAGGAAGACGACGACCGTCCAGATGGCCAGCGAGGGCTGGGGTTCGAGGATGTTGGGCTTGGCCTCCCCGCCTTCGTGGCCGGGCGCGGCGTGACCGCCGCCCTCGGCGGCGGCCACATGTCCCTTCTCGGCCGCCGTGCCCTCGGGACGATCGGCGGCGCCGGACCGGTCGGGCCGCGAGCCCGAGTGCCAGGGCCAAGAGTCCGAGTGCCAGGATCAATTGCCGGCGCATGGATGAGGACCTCGTGAGGGGCGGACTCCGCGCATCGACGGGGGATCGACCGTTGGCCCGGCGGTCCCGACGCATCATCGGTCGGGGGCCGCCGGCCGGACGCGTCGTCCGATCCGTCGATCACGCACTCAGTATGCCTGGAGCAGGATGATGATCAGCGCGAAGAACGTGACACCCTCGATCAGTGCGGCCGAGATGATCATGGCCGTCTGGATATTGCCCGCCGTCTCCGGCTGCCGGGCCATGCTCTCGACGGCCGACTTGGTCAGGCCGCCGATGCCCATCGCGGCCCCCATGATCACCAGCCCGACACCAATGCCGCGGAGGTCCGCAAACGGGGCACTGGGGCCCGCACGGCGGGCTGCGCCGGCGTGGCGGCGGGCTGAGCGGACGCCGTGCCCTGAACGAGCAACAGCAGGCCGAGGGCCAGGACGGCGGTCTTGACGAATTTCATTGGTGCCTTGCCTCCTTCGATGGTCAAACGAGGGGAGAGGATCGGCGGGACCGCCACGCGGCCCGCCGCGGGGGGCCGAAGGCCCAACGCCTTGCCCCGAGGGAAAACGATCCACGCCACTGCCACACGCCACCCACGACCCGGCGACCCCCAACCCCTTTCACTCAGTGCGGATGGACCGCCGACCCGATGAACAGCGCCGACAAGAAGGTGAAAATATAGGCTTGTAAGAACGCCACGAAGAGTTCCAGGAGGCTCAGCAGGATCACGCCCACGACGCTCGCCGTCATCACGGGATAGAAGAGACTTCCCGCGCCATCAGGATGAACCCCAGGATCACCGCCAGCACGACGTGACCGGCGAACATGTTCGCGAACAACCGGACCGCGAGCACGATATGGCGGATGAACAGGCCGGCCACCTCGATGACGAACATCAACCCCCAGAGTGGGATCTTGAGCAGGATGGGGACATCCAGATGGGGGACGATGCCCACCCAGAACCCCACCGCCCCCATCTCGCGCATCCCGGCCAGGATTACAGTGGCCATCGTCATCAGCGCCAGCACGCCCGTCACATTGATGTTGCCGGTGGCCGAGGCCATTCCGGGGATCAGGCCCAGCAAGTTGTTGAACAAGATGAAGAAGAACGCTGTCCAGAGATAGGGTAAGAACGTGTCCGCTCCGTGGCCGCCGATCGCCGGCCGCGCCACTTGGTCGCGGATGAATAAGAGCATCGCTTCGAACATGTTCATGAACCAGCCGCGACTGACGGGCTGCCGCGACGCGTGCCGGGCCACCGGCACGAGCACCAGCACCACCAGGATCGCCGCCAGCAGTTCCGTCACCATGAACCGCGTGACCTGGATCCCCGCGATCCGGGGCAGCTCGATCTCCCAGGCGTAGGGCGAGCGCCAGTAGGGGAGTTCCAGGGTCGGATGGTCCACCACGTGGCCGATCGGGCTGTCGCCGTGTGCTGCCATGGTCGTTGAATCCCAGGTGACTCGACGGACTCCAGAAGTGCGGCGGACCGCAAGCACATGCACGCAGGCGTTGCGCAACCCGACCGTTCCCTGCTCTTTCCCGGCGTCTGAACATTCCCCAAGCGTCGGGATCGGCCCGCCGGGACTTAGGGTCCCGACCTCTCACGGGCGATCCGAAGGACGTGCATCATGCCCACCGCGAACCCCAGGATCGCCCCCAGGACTGTGGCCAGGGGGGCCAGCCTCCAGTGGCGATCCAGGAGGACCCCGAACAGGGGGGGAAGTGCGAACTCCAGCCCCAGAGTCGTCGCCCGCGTGGCCCACTGCATGCCCACCGCCAAGATCGAACGCGGCTCGGGTCGAGTCACCGATGACTCCCGCACCCTCCTTCTTGTGAAGGAGGATACCATATTCAATCTCGGGTCAAGGCGGACGTGGATCTCGCAGCCGATGGCGCACTTCATAGCAGAGCGACCCGCACGGTGAGCCATTTATACCCACCCCGATCCGCCTGTCAACTCCCTAGCTCCCCTTCGAGAAATTTTTCACAATGTTCGGGGCATGGCCGCGCCTGGGCTGTGATGCGACGCTCCTCACTTCCTCGGGATCTTGCCTCGGAGTGCCTGGTCAGAAAACCGCTGCGACGCATGATCTTTACGCTTCTGCGGAGACCGGCCCTCGATCGCTTCCCGACCCGCTCCGCCGCGCACCTTCCCGAACAATTTCAGAGTTCGGGTCTCGCCCGTCCCTCTCGGGAAATCAGGGCGGAGGTTCTTTGTCGTCAGAACGTTACAGAATGCCCCAGTTGTCCGCCATCGGACATAACTCGAGAATTTTTCATTGACAGCGATTGCGGTATTTGTTACGACCTACTAAGCGACCTACTCTGCAATGAATCTGGTTCGAGCCAGTGTGGGGACTCATTATGCCGTCACCCTTGAGCTCCCAGTTCGGCCGAAACGACGGGTGGCATCTTCCCAAACGCTGACGGGGAAGATGGCTGCCCGTGGTGTTGGCTGATGGAGTATGGGCAAGGGTGTTGATGTCCCCTGCGCGGCCGACCGGATGACCCATTCAATCCGGGAGGCACGACGTTTTCCGGATCGGCCCACTCAGGGATGAACCACGCGTTCCTTGTCCGATCCGCGCCCGGCGCACGCGCTGCGGATGGAGACGGAGTGGCCCCGCATGACCGTCGATACGCTCAAGGACTGTAATAAGAAGTTTTTGGCGCAGATGGCCAAGGATCAGGGGATCGTCGGGTGGCATGCGATGCGCAAGGATCAACTGATCCGCGCCTTGTCGCTCCCATCCTCCGCCCCGAAGAAGGCCAACGGTAAGCCCACGCCGGGGGAGAAACCGCACGGGACGGCGGAGTCCCCGGCGTCCTCGCGTCGCCCGGCGGCAGAGTCCTCGGCGTCGCGTCCCTTGACGGTGATGCCGCCTCGGGCGCTGGATCATGCCTGCGTCAAGGACCAGATCGTCGTGGTGGTCCGCGACCCCTATTGGTTGCATACGTACTGGGAGCTGAGTCGCGCGACACTGGCGCGGGCGCAGGCGGCGCTGGGCCAGGACTGGCACACCGCTCGCCCGGTCCTCCGCCTGATGGACGTGACCAGCGAGGACACGACGGCCGCCTCCGAGCGGCACGTCCGCGACATCGAGATCCACAGCGGTGTGAACAACTGGTTCATCGACGTCATGGCGCCGCCCCGCGCGTTCCGGGTCGACATCGGCTACCTGGCGCAGCGCGGCAAGTTCTTCGTCCTGGCCCGGTCGAACGTCGTCACGACGCCGAGGGTGGGCACCTCCGACGTCCTCGACGAGAACTGGCCCAGCGTCCAGGAGCAGTTCCAGCGAATCTTCAAGCAGTCGGGCGGGGCGAACGGATCGGCCGGCTCGCACGACCTCCGCAACCTGTTCGAGGAACGGTTCCACCGACCGATGCAGAGCCTCTCGTGGCAGAGCCTGGGCACCGGGGCGATGGCCGCGCTGGGCGCGACTTCCATTTCGAGATCGACGCCGAGCTGATCGTCTACGGCTCGACCGAGCCCAACGCGCGGGTGACGTTGCAGGGCGAGCCCGTGCCAGTCCGACCCGACGGCACGTTCACCGTCCGACTCAGCCTCCCCGATTCACGGCAGATCATTCCGGCCGTCGCGGCCAGCCCCGATGGTGTCGAAGAGCGGACGATCGTCTTGGCCGTCGAGCGGAATACCAAGGAACTCGAGCCGATGATCCACGACGGCAACGAGCTCTGACCGGAGCGAGCGGCCCGAGCGCCGCACGGCCGCACCGCTCTCTCTCACGCCGCGCGGCCCGCCCCGACCCAGGTCGGGGCGGGCCGCGCGGCGTTCTCGTGGTCCGATCGCCACGGCGACCCGTCCGAAATTGAACCTCACCTTCGCGCCAATCTATAATGCGGTGAGAGCGTCGAGGACATGTGACGGAGATCGGTGGAGGCGTGTCGATTGAGTAAGGACATCACTTCGATTTTGGCTGGCTGGGAATTCGACCCCGACAATTTGCAGGTCCGGATCATTACCGGCGACGATGGACGCGACAAGATCCAGATGCGGGTGGACCTAGGCCTGATCCAGATGGAGCTTTCGGGCCGGCCCGACGGACTGAGCTCCGCAGGTTACGACTCGTTACTGGAAGTCTACGAGGCTCGCGCCCGTGCCGCCGAGTCGTCGAGCGAGGACTTCTCGCTCGATTCCGGGGCCTGCGCGTCGCTGATGCGCGAGGGGGTCCAGTATTATCACCGCTACCTCGCCTCATTCCACCTCCAGCGATATGACCAGGTGGCCCGGGACACCGAGCGGAACCTCCGACTCTTCGCCTTCGTGGTCCGGTACGCGGCCCGGCAGCGCGACAAGATCCAGTTCGATCAATACAGACCGTACGTCACGATGATGCGCACCCGCGCACTCGGGCTCCAAGCCTTGGCGCGGGGTGAGCATGCCGCCGCCTTGACGCTGATCGATCAGGGGGTCGAGGCGACCCGGGCGTTCCTCCGCGACTACGACCAGGTGGAACGGGAGGCCGAGTGCATGGAGCTGGGCTTCCTGCTCCGCTGGCGTCGGGAGGTCGAGCGTGACCGCCCAATGGGCCCGGTCGAGCGGCTCGAGCAGCAACTCACACTGGCCGTCGAGATGGAGGATTACGAGGAGGCCGCACGGCTCCGCGACCAGCTCCGTCGGCTCAAGGGCGATGGGGTGACCTCAACATCGCGCCCTTCGTGATACCCTCGGCGCGTCGGCGCGTCGTTCTCGAAGGGACGGACTTGATCCGGAGGCGGCGTGCGGCTACACTAAGCAACGTCTGGTTTCGGCTGGACATACCTCTGCCATGTTCGATACGGGGTGATCCTTTTGGCGAACCAATGAAAACCCGTTGGGAGCCGATCCACGACCTCTTGGCATGTTCCTCGAAGGTCTAAGGTGCCCACCTGAACTGCGGGTTCTCAAAAGCACTCCGAACGGCATTGTGGTGGAGGTTTTTCCTGCCCGTGTCTGCTCTCGAACCATCGAGGGTGGTCGCGGGCCGGTTCTTTTTCCGCGGCCTCCCGCGCTGGACCGGACCCGTTCGATGGACATCCCGACCCGGAAACAGCTCCGCCGCCGCGAGATCGTCGAGCGGATCATGGCCCTCGATCCCAACGACCGGCGCAGCCAGGAGGCCGACCTGGCCGATCGGTTCGCGAGCCTGCCGGGCTTCGACGTGGCCCGGACCGTCCTGCTCTATGTGTCGGCCTTCCCCGAGGAGATTGCGACCGGGCCGATGCTCCGCCGGGCACTCGCCCTGGGGAAGCGGGTGGCCTGCCCCCGCGTCGATCGCGCCGAGAGGCGGCTCCGGCTTTTCGAGGTGACCGGCCTGGAGTCGGACCTGACGCGGGGGACTCTGGGAATCCCCGAGCCGCGCCGACGATGTCCCGAGATCCCGCCCAATCAGGTGGACTGGATCCTGGTCCCCGGCCTGGCCTTCGACGACCGAAGATTCCGCCTCGGCCGGGGCGCGGGGCATTACGACCGCCTGCTGCCGAACCTCCGGCCCGACGCCCCGCGCTGGGCGCTGGCGCTCGATTGCCAGTGGGTCGAGGCGCTCCCGGTCGAGCCGCACGACGTGCCCCTCGACGGGATCGTCTCACCCAATAAGAGAATTCACCACGATGGGGGGTAATCCGTGTCCTCCCCCTCGACCTTCTTCATCGGGAAGGCCCGCGTGTAGGGGGTGGCCGTCAGGCCGATCACAGGGAAGCAGCTTCCGCCGAGATCTTCCTATCCCCCTTTGAGGACGGTTTCAAGCGAAAACCTGCCCGCGCTGAATCTCCTCGCGAAAAACCGTCGTCCCCTGAGGAATCGACGGTCGATGATTCTTTTGGGAACACCACCATGGAGGGGGATTGAAGGGCATTTCGCGTTGAATACGTCGTCCGAGACGTTTATACTGATGAATCATGGTGATCGCGGTACGCGGGGGCCGGGGACGACATGATGTTCCGGATTCCGCGCCTGAGATCGCTCTCAGGACGAGACCGGGGTCGTTGCCCCTCCCGCCGACTCGTGGTTCGTGGCCGGTGAAGTCTCGTCGCTCTGGTCTCTTCGACGGTAGATGGGGGAGTGCCTGTTCCAGGCGATTGCGATGGCAAAGCGGCTTTACGTGGGGAACCTTGCCTACTCGGTCACCTCTGACGAACTTCAAGAGTTGTTCGAGCAATACGGCTCGGTCACCTCGGCCCAGGTCTTGAACGACCGCGAAACGGGCCGGAGCCGGGGTTTCGGCTTCGTCGAAATGGACAATGACGCGGAAGCGGATGCCGCGATCGAGCACCTTGACGGCAATGATCACCTGGGACGCCGGCTGACGGTCAACGAGGCACGGCCCCGGACCCCCGGCGGCGGTGGATCTCGGGGCGGCGGTCGCGACTCTGGCGGCGGTGGCTATGAACGCGGAGGCTACGGTGGCGGTGGTGGCGGCTTTGAACAACGTGGTGGCTATGACCGGGGCGGATACAATCGGGGGGGCGGCTATTGATGGAGCGGCGCCCTCGTCCCCCCCTCCCTCGATGATGCCGTGGAGGCGAGGGCGAATCGAGGACAACCGAACGGACGACCGTAGAAGGGTCATCCGGGCCCCGAGTCGCCATGATGACTCGGGGGCGTTCGTCGCGCTCGCGACGCAAACCCATCGGCGTTAATATCCCCCAGGATTCCTCCATGACCGACGCCCATCCACGCCACCGTGTACTCCGCGATCGGATCGAGGCCGTGCTCGACCAGCACATCCGACCCGGTCTCCACGCCGATGGCGGCGATGTCGAGGTGGTCGGCATCGATGACGACAAGATCGTGCAGGTCCGGATGCAAGGAGCCTGTCAAGGATGCCCCTCGTCAACCATGATCCTGACCATGGGAATCGAGGCCACCCTCAAGGCGCACATCCCTGAAATCCGCTTCCTCGAAGCCGTCCCCTGATGAAGGTTTACTTCAGAGAATAAGAAAAAATTAAACTTTTTAACATTTGTGCCTTTGTGGAGAATTCTAAGGATTGCGATGAGTGATCCCTGGGTTCTGCCATGCGCCGCTTACGTGCACATTCCTTTCTGCGCCACAAGTGCGGATACTGCGACTTCGCCTCACTGGCTGGGGTTGACCACATTGCCGACCGCTACCTCGCGGCGCTGGAGCGCGAGATGGCGATGCAGGGGACTCCGCAGGAGGTGGACACAATCTTCATCGGCGGAGGCACTCCGACCCGCCTCGACGCCTGGGGGCTCGAGCGCCTGCTCGTGATGGTCCGCCGCTGGTTCCCGCTGACACCCGGCGGCGAGTGGACCGTCGAGGCCAATCCTGGCACGCTCGACGAGGCGAAAGCCGACGTGCTGTGCTCGGGCGGGGTGAACCGCGTGAGCCTGGGCGCGCAGTCGTTTCAGCCCGCTCTGCTCCGGGCCCTGGAGCGGAACCACACCCCCGACGAGGTCGCACGGGCGCTAGAATGGGTCCGCCCACGCTTCCCGCGCTGGTCACTCGATCTGATTTTCGGCGTTCCTGGCTCGACCATCGCGCACTGGACAGCCGACCTGAACGCCGCCCTGGAACTGGGCCCCGCACACTTGTCGTGCTACGGTCTGGTCTACGAGAAGGGGACCGCGCTCTGGAAGCAGTGGCAGGCCGGGCAGGTTCGCGCGGTCGATGAGGAGTCGGAACGGGCGATGTACGCCCACACGATCGACCGGCTCGACCGCGCCGGGCTGGCGATGTACGAGATCTCCAACTTCGCGCGCCCCGGCCATGAGTCGCGGCACAACCTGGTCTACTGGGCCAACGACGCCTATTTCGGCGTTGGTGTGGGCGCGGCGCGGTACGTCCGGGGGATCCGATCGGTGAACACCCGCGACCTGTTCGCCTACCTCCGCCGGATCGAGGCGGGCGAGCCGGCGACCGGACCGACCGAGACGCTCGAACCCGAGGCCCGCGCCCGCGAGACCGCCGTGCTCATGCTCCGTCGGACCCGGATCGGGATCGATCGCGGCGATTTCGCCCGCCGCACGGGCTTTGACCTCGACGCCCTCGCCGGCCCCGTACTGGAGCGCTCGATTGCGCAAGGATTGCTCGAGGACAATGGGTGTCGCGTCCGGTTTACCCGCGAGGGTCGGTTCCTGGCCGACAGCGTCCTCTGCGAATTGCTCTGATGCGGACCATAAGGAGGAATGGCACAACGGCCCGGAGACCGGTTCCAGCAAATCAGGGGAAGATCCTCCTGGTGACACCGCCGTCTCGGCGGCGGATGTTCTTCCGGGCATCATGTCTTCCGCATCTGATCCACCCGCGCGGCCAGCTTGATCGCGGCGGAATAGAAGAGGCCGCGGGCGTTGCTGCTGGCGTTGCGATAGGCCTCGGTGAAGCCCTCGGCCTGGGTCCAGGTGATGACTTCCATGATCTGGTTCGCCATCAGGTTGAGCATCTCGTCGATCGTTGGCGCGGCCGAGGGAGCGGGGTCGGTGAGCGCCACGGCCTTGGCATCGGCGTCCTCCCAGGGGGGAGTGAGCGCATCGTCCTCTCGGGGAGGCTTGGCGACAGCGGGCAGCGGGATGGTCGAGTCGTCCCAGGGAGGGGGGTCGCTCTCTCGACCGCCGCGATCGCGCGGGTCGTCCTGCTGCGCAATCGGCTTGCCTTTGGGTAGGCGCTCGTTCGGGTCCTTGGGCAGACCGGCCAACACGTAGGTCTTGCCATCGGCCCCGACGCGCTCGGGGTTGTTCGGCACCTGGCCGGAGTCGACCAAGCCCCGTCGCGTCTTGGCGACCAAGTCGCGGCCCACGCCCAACTCCTCGGCCAGGCGGCGGTCCGACCAGTCGTGATGGAGCCGGAGCTTGATCTCGACTGCCCGGCGTCGCTCGATGCGCGTCAGGGGGAGGCCGTGGAACAGGTTCACGCTGGCGACGAAGTCGAGTGCCTCAGCGAACGTCCCCTGGCGGACCTCCGCCGGCAGCGTCTTGCGCCCAATCCTCACCGCCGCGGCGTGGCGGTGGAAGCCGTCGGCCAGGAGCCAGCGGCCGTCCACCTCGAACACGGTGAGCGGTGGGATCCGCTCCCACACCTCGGCGTATCGCTCGACCGTGAACTCATCGAGCCGGTCGCGCAGGTTCAGATTCGGGTCGAGGACCAAGTCATCCAATGGTAGTTCGCGAATGTCCATCCCGACCGCTCCCCTCGCCGACCGCCCGACTCGATATCTATATTTCGAAGACCCGTTCCACGGAGTCCCCTGTCGGCCTATCATCGGTAGGACATCCCGTCCGCTCGCTTGGATTTTCGCTTGCGAAGATCGAAGGAAATGGGAGATCCGGGTCATGCGGATTGTTCTGACTGGGGCGAGCGGCCAGTTGGGGGCCTTCCTCGTCGAGCGGCTGGTCGCGGCCGGGCACGACGTGTCGGCCTGGAGCGGGACCGAGGTCGGCCAGCGCGGCGGGCGGATGCTGGTTCCGGTCGAGCTGACCGACAACGAGGCGACGGCTCGGTGCTGGCGGAGTCGGACCCCGAGGTTATCGTGCACGCGGCGGCGATCAGCCGCGCTGAAACAGTCCTCCGCGATCCCGAGCGAGGCCGCGCCGTCAACGTCGGGGGCACCGCGCGGCTGGCCGACTGGTGTGCCCAGCACGAGCGGCGGCTGGTCTACATCTCGACCGACCTGGTGTTCGACGGGTCGAGGCCCTGGAACCGCGAGGACGACCCCGCCGAGCCGATCGGTGTCTACGGGCGGACCAAGCGCGACGCCGAGCCGGCCGTCCTGGCGACCCCGCGCGGCCTGGTGGCGCGGATCAGCCTGCTGTTCGGCCCGTCGCGATCGGGGCGCGCATCCTATTACGACCGGACGATCGCCGCGCTCCGCCAGGGCCAGCCGCAGACCCTCTTCGAGGACGAATTCCGGACCCCGCTCGACCTGGCCACCGCCGCAGTCCTCCTGACCCGGCTGGCTGAGTCGGACGTCACCGGCTTGATCCACGTCGCTGGCCGCGAGCGCGTCAGCCGGTTCGACCTGGTCCGCCGCGTCGCAACCGCCCTGGGGCTTGATCTGGGCCTGGTCCGCGCCAACCGCCAGTCCGACGTCGCTCTGGCCGAGCCGCGACCCGCCGACGTCTCGCTCGACACCTCGCGGCTGGCCACGCTCTTCCCCGACCTGAGCCGCCCGACGATCGAGGCGGCGGTGCTTGGCAGCTGAGCCTGGTGGCGGGCAAGTGGTTCTTGGCAGTCGACGTCATGCCGCGCAACCCTCGAGTGGTGCATCACGTCCTGGTGGCCTTCGACATCTTCAAGAAAGCGACGAAGATGGACGCAACCAACTGCGCATCGCTGCTCTCTGTGCGGTAGCTCGAGGCGCAGCGAGGCCCATTATGATGACTTCGTGCGGCGCAGAGCCGTTTTCTCATCTGCTCGGGACGCGGACGTGCTACGCTCATCATCCCGTATCGTCTCCCCAAGCGATCGCCCGTCGAGTGGGAATGGGATGAGTAGAGCCTCCCAGCGACGTCCAAGGCCCCTGGTCCCTCCGCTCGTCCCGCTGGCCCTGGCGGTCATCATGGGTATCGTGGCGGATCGTTATGGTGATCCCTGGGATACGGCGAGCTGGGCGTTGATTGCGTTGGGGGCGGCCACAGTCATCGTGTTCTCGGCACATCGGCACGGGTGGGCCTGGGATCTCGCGCTGCTCACGGCCTTCGCCGGGCTGGGAGGGGGCTGGCATCATCATTGCTGGACGGACCTGGGGCACGATGACCTGGCGTGGAGCGTGTCGGAAACATCTCGGCCCGCGTGGGTCCGAGGGGTGGTGAGAGAGGTCCTCGGCATCCGGCCCGGCGATGGTCCCCCGGATCACGCGACGACCCAGGCCGTGCTCGACGTGACGGGCGTCTGCGACGGTCAGGACTGGCACCGCGCCTCGGGCCGGGCACAGATGCTGATCGTCGGGGAACGAAGCGACCTGGAGGCGGGACAGTTCGTCGAGGCCGCTGGCACGCTGGCACGGCTGGCCGGGCCACTCAATCCCGGAGAGTTCGATTATCGAGCCCACCTGCGGGCGCAAGGGGTCCGGCTCCGGCTGACCGTCGATGATCCCGAGGGCATCTGGCACGAACCGAGCGGGGCAAACCGACCCCTCTTGCACGGGCTGGGGGCCGTCCGGGCGTGGAGTCATGCCCGACTAGTCGAGGGGCTCGACCCGAGAGTCGCCCCCCTGGCGGCGGCGCTGCTCCTGGGCCAGCGCGAGGGGGTGGACCCCGACGTCAACGACGCCTTCGCCCGAACCGGGACCACGCACCTGCTCGCCATCTCGGGGCTCCACTTGCAGGTGCTCGCCATCACCCTGCTGATCGTCTTCCGGGTGCTCGGCCTGGGACGCAAATCGGCGTCCGCGGCGGTCGCCTTGATGACGATTGCTTACGCCCTGCTGGTCGGCCTGGCTCCCTCGGTGGTCCGATCGGCAACGATGACCTGCACCTTCTGCTCCGCCGTGTGGCGCGACCGGCCCACCCGACCCGCCAATCTCCTGGCGCTGGCCGCCCTGGTCACGCTCGCGTTCAATCCCGCGCACCTCTTCGACATCGGCTGTCAGCTCTCGTTCCTGGCCATCGCGGCGCTTATCTGGGGCGTCAATCTGGCAACCCCGTGGTTCCAGTGGGGTTATGCCGCGTTGTTGTTTCGCGTTCGGGGGCCGGGCGGTGCGCTCGACGAGTTGGAGCGTCGGCTCGAACCGGAGTGGATGTCGAGGATACGGTGGTGTCCGGTGGTCGTCTCCTCGGGAGTGATCGTGTCACTGGTGGTCTGGCTCGCCGCCTTGCCGCTGGTCGCCTTGCGGTTCCACCTCATCTCGCCGATCGGCATCCTCTTGAATATCCCGCTGATCCCGTTGACCTCGCTGGCGTTGATGATGGCGGGATTGACCTTGGGGCTCTCAGCCATCTGGGGACCGCTGGGTGGGCCAGCGGCGTGGGTTTGCGCGAAGTGCCTCATCCTGACCGAATTCCTGGTGCGCTGGGGGGCGACACGGACCTGGGGACATTGGTTCGTGCCCGGGCCACCCTGGGGCTGGGTGCTCGGGTTCTACGGACTCCTCGGGCTCGCAACAGTGGCCGGGGTCGGGGTCGGGCGATGGCCGGGCCGGCGCTGGGCCTGGATCGCCCTGGGCGGCTGGATCGCCCTGGGGCTGGGACTGAAGGCCATCCCGACCCGTCCCGGGACGCTGGAGGCCGATGTGCTCGCGGTTGGACACGGCCTGGCCGTCGTGATCCAGACAGGCGACGGCCATGCGATCGTGTACGACTGCGGCCGGCTGCGCGACCCAAACGTCGGCCGCCGCATCGTCGCGCCGGCGCTCTGGTCGCGATGGGTCCGCCATATTGATAGGATCATCCTGAGTCATCCCGATGCCGACCACTACAATGGCCTGCCCGACCTGCTCGATCGATTCTCGGTCGGCGCCGTTTGCGTCGCGCCGGGCTTCGATCGCGGCGCCGATCCGGCGCCGTCCGGCTCCTGGAGATGGTCCGGGCGCGCGGTCTCACGGTCCGGCCGATCGCCAAGGGGGACACATGGGAGGCGGCCGACGCGCGGCTCTCGGTCCCGCACCCTCCAAGCACCTGGAGCCTCCGGGATCGCGACAATGACCGCAGCGTCGTCCTCGACCTGGAGGCGCACGGCCGCCACGTTCTCCTGACCGGCGACCTGGAGCAGGCCGGGCTCGCCCGGCTGGTGAGCCGACCGGCCCGGCCGGTCGATGCGATGCTGGCGCCGCACCACGGCGGCCGTTCGGCCAATCCCGAGTGGCTCTACCACTGGGCCAGGCCCGCCTTGGTCGTCGTCAGCCAGCGCCCGCCCGCGCGGGCACGCGCGACGCTTTGGCGTCGCTGGAGGCGCGGGGTATTCCCATCCTTCGGACGTGGCGGGAGGGAGCGATCCGCCTGAGTTGGGGATCCGACGGCATCGTTGCGCGGGGGATCGAGGACGGTGTGCTCGCACGGCGTTCTGGGATTGCCGAGGCGAAATAGTTCCGACGCATTTTCCGCCTTCCGACCTGTTTTCTGCCCGTGACTCGTATTCTGCCCAGGGCTGTTGGTGACATTCGATCGGCTCAAGACCACCGGCCCGGCCACCGGAAAGACCAGGGGTGGCGAGACCCAGGCTGACCACGCCACTGGGTCATCGCCACCCCGCCGTCGTTGTCTGGCCCCGAGGTCGCCCTCAGGACTTCCTCGCCGTTTTCACGCCGACCGGGATGTTCGTCTGCTGGACCTCGGTGCTCCCGCAGTGCGGGCACTTGACCTCCCGGTGGCGGTCGTGTTCCTCGAACGTTTCCTTCTCGTCGAAGGTCTTCGAGCACGTCTTGCACTGGAACTCGTACATCGGCATGGCCGGTCCTCTCTCGATTCCAAGAGCCGTTCGGACCCGCGGTCGACGTCGTCGGTCAGGACGCCTGGGCTCCACGACGTATCTTCCCTGGCGATCGACCCCGCAGGTGGACATTGAAAGGGTTTCCCTGAGCCCGAGTTGGGGTGCCGGGCACGCGCCTGGACCGATGGAGCGGTATCCTGGATCGTAGGTAGGTGTGGACGGATTTGTCAAGCGAGCGAACGGCGGGCCTTTGGCGTGTGGGCGGCGCCCGGTTACGCGAGGGCGGATTGCACGCGCCGGACCACCTCCTTCAACACTTTGACCCGCGCCCATTCCTTATTGTTGCCCTCGACCAGGATCCACGGCGCCGCCTCGGTGCCGGTCTTCTCGATCATGTCGCACGCCGCCGCCTCGTAGGCGGCCCAGCGATCCCGGTTCCGCCAGTCCTCGGCCGTGATCTTGTACTGCTTGTACGACGTCGCCTGCCGGACCTGGAAGCGGCGAAGCTGTTCGTCGGGCGTGATTGCCAGCCAGAACTTCATTACGATCATCCCGAACACCGTCAGATGCTCCTCGAACGCGTTGATCTCCTCGAAGGCCCGTTGCCACTGGTCGGGGTGGGCGAATCCCTCGACCCGCTCGACGAGGACCCGGCCATACCAGGAGCGGTCGTAGATCGAGACCCGGCCCGCCGGCGGCAGGTGACGCCAGAACCGCCACAGGTAGGGATGCGCCCCCTCCTCGTCGGTGGGCGCGGCGACCGAGAAGACCTGGTAGTCGCGCGCGTCCATGGCCACGGTCAGCCGGCGGACCGCGCCTCCCTTGCCGGCCGCGTCGGGACCCTCGAATACCAGAATCAGGGACCTCTCCTGCTTGCGAAGCCAACGGCTGAGCAGGCCGAGCTTGCCCTGCGCTCGGGGCAGTTCTCTCTTGTAGGTCTTGGGGTCTAGGGCGAGGCTCATGTCGAGACGGTTGATGACGTTCACCGCCTGCGGCGTCAAATGGACAGGCCTCGGCTCTGGCGCGGTCGGCTCCAATTTCGACCGTTCGAGGCGGTCGTGCAGGGACTCCAGCAGGACTCGCACTACCGTCAGATGGCGATAACGCCTGTCGGTCCCCTCGACGATCGTCCACGGCGCCTCGTTGGTGTTCGTGCGGCGGAGCACGTGCTCGCTGATGCTGCGGTGGACGTCATAAAGCTTGAACAGCTTCCAGTCCCGTTTCATAACCCGCCAGCGCTGGCGGGGGTCGGCCTCGAGTTGCTTGAGCCGCTCCTTCTGGGCGTCCCGGGAGAGGTGCAGCCAGAACTTCACGAGGAGGACACCCTCACGATTCAGCATGTGCTCGAACTCGACGATCCGATCGATCGCCTGGTCGAGCTGGGGGAGAGTGATGTGGTCGAAGACGCAGTCGAGGATGGGGCGGGCATACCACGCGCCGAAGAAGATCCCTATCCGACCCTGAGGGGGCAGCGCCCGCCAGAATCGCCACATCGGGGGCCGTTCCCGCTCCTCGTCGGTGGGCGCTCTCATGGCGTGGGTCTCGATGCCGCGCGCGTCCAGCCACTCCAGGAGGAGGTTCACCGTCTCGGATTTCCCCGCGCCGGTGACGCCCGACACGATCACGATGACGGAGAAATTGGCTTGGGCCAACTCCTGTTGCGCCTGGAGGAGGGCCCCGCGGATCCGGGCGCCTCCTGCTTGTAGGTCGTCTTATCAACTTCGTGGCCCAGTTCAGCGTTCTCAAACATGGAGTTCTGGATCCCGAGCGTTGCCGGAGTGGACCATCGGCCGTCGTTCGAGGAGAAGGGATCGCGCCCCGCCGAGTCGAGTGAGGGCATCGCTAATGACGATGCCTCGCAGAAGAGTGAGAGGACTGGCCGCCCACTTGACGATTCATGGTCGGGGTGCAGCACCATCGTCCAGAGTTCCGCCGCCGATGTCCAGGAAAATCACTATGTTATGAAGCCACGGCCTCTGGCCGTGTGACCCGAAGAGCTTCGAGCGATCCGGCGTGCATCGCCTCGTCAGACGGCATAGGTTCTCCCTCCGGGAAGGCCCCTTCGGGCAGGAGGGGGAGCCTCTGCACGAGTGGCAGAACCTGTCCCATGTGCGGTGGGACTGCAAGTACCACGTCGTGATCATACCGAAATACCGCCGCAAGGTCTTCTACGGGAGGCTTCGGCGTCAGGTCGGGGTGATCTTGCGAGAGTTGTGCCGTCAGCGAGGGATCGAGTTGGTGGAGGGGCATGCGATGCCCGACCACGTCCACCTGTGCCTGAGCATCCCGCCCAGTAGCAGCGTGGCGCACACGATCGGCTTCCTGAAGGGCAAGAGCACCGTCCGTATTCATCGGGAGTTGCTGCAGGAGCGTCGGTTGACCGGGTTGCACTTCTGGGCGGCGGGATACTGCGTCAGCACGGTGGGCCTGGACGAGGCCCGGGTGCGTCAGTACATCCGCGAGCAGGAGGAGCTGGAGCGTCGTCAAGGAGAGTTCGACTTCGAGTAACCACGTCGGCCCCAGGGGGGCCTTCCCCACGTGACCGCCCCCAAGGGGGGCGACCGCACGGAACCGGCCCCCTCGGGGGGGCCTTCCTGATACCTCGGCCTCTGGCCGAGGAGCCTCATTTCGACCTGAGTCGGTGAGTTGGGTGTGATGTTAAACACCTTTTAATATAATCCATGCTCAAGGGACGTCAAGAGATCGTCCTGCTTTTGACTACTCTCCTTACTACTTCTCCTGTTTATGAGGTGCAGAATCAGGCGAACGTTGTTTCCTCAACAAATGATTCGTGTTTACTTCTAGGGTGGCAAACTGGGGAGCGTCCCAAACTGATCCCGCGACAACTTGACTCAGTTCCGTAGCGGTCATTTGGCTCTTGTGGGCGTAACGGTCGAGAATCAAAGGGGACAACTGCTCGGAACCTCCCTTACCTTGCTTTGTGCCGCAAAGTTGCAAGTTCGGGCACGATACCCTCGGCCCCACTTGGGGACGGCCCCAAGACAGTCAAAAGTCAAGAGAGACAACCCCATGCCGGACAAAGAGACAAAGATCGCGTCGCGTCGCGTGAGAATCGGGTGCAGATCAGCGCGAAGTCTCGAATGCTGCTTCTCCTTCCGTTGGGGTCACTCCGATCGTGAGGGTGAGGTCAGATTGTCCGGGGTCTGGCCATCAGCGAGGCGCAGGCCAGGCCTGCGAGGCTCAGGCCGGCCAGCGCGAGCCAGTTGCGATGCTTGCTCATCCAGAGCTGGGGGCAGCGCGCGCTCGCTCGCCTGTCGAACGCGCCATGGGCGCCGTGATCGCCGGGGACGGGCTCCCAGAGGTTGTGGGGACGGTTCGGTTCGGCGGGCTCATCGGTCATCTGGGAGTCGAAGCCGGTCCGGGCGAGGTACCAGTCGAGGAACCCGGGCGCGACGTAATTGCCCACGATCGCCGCGATAGTGGGCATGCCCACCTTCAGCTCGCGCCGATCGTGGTGCGCGGCCCAGACGATCGCGTCGGCGGCGACCTCGGGCTGGAAGATCGGTGGGACCGGCTGCGGCCTTGCGAGGGAGCCGGCTCTTGACCCAGCCGAACTGCGGCGTGTTCAGCGCCGGCATCTGGACCATCGTCAGTTTGACGCGGCGATTGTCGTGAATCAGCTCGCACCGGAGCGAGTCGCAGAAGCCCTGGATGGCATGCTTGGCGGCGCAGTAGGCCGACTGGAGCGGGATGCCGCGGTAGGCCAGCGCCGAGCCGACCTGGACGATCGATCCCCGGTCGCGCGGGAGCATCCGCCGCAGCGCGGCGAGGGTGCCGTAGACGGTGCCCAGGTAGGCCACCTCGGTCACACGGCGGTATTCCTCGGCCGTCATCTCCTGGACGGGCGAGAAGACCGAGACCATGGCGTTGTTGACCCAGACATCGATCGGCCCGAAGGTCTCCTCGACAGCGGCAGCCGCGGCCTCGACCTGATCGGGGTCGGCGACGTCGGTCGGGAGCACCAGCGCGGCCCCCCAGCGCCTCGACGTCGCGACGCGCACCTTCGAGGCCGTCGCGACCCCGGGCCAGGAGCCCGACGTGTGCCCCCTGCTCCGCGAACGCGCGGGCCGCCGCGCCCGACCCCGGCCGAGGCCCCTGTGATCACCACGACCTCGGAGCGTTGCATCCGGTTCTTCATATCACTACCTCCTCAATTGAATGAACGCCGCGCCCCGTGGGTGCATTCGTTTGGGTGGGTAGGCAGCGCAACCCATCCGATCGAGCTCAATGGTGGGTTGCGCTGCGCTCTACCCACCCAACCAACGGGGAGAGGCTCTATTTCACGGTCACGGCGATATTCACCTGCTCCCAGTGCCCGGTGCCGGCCCAGTAAAAGGTGAAGTCAATCTTGGTTCGGCCCGGCAGCGCCTGCGTGGGCAGATCGGCGACGTACACGCCTAGGCCGGTGTCACGGGTTTTGGTGTCGTGCGTGGTCCGCCAGCCGTCGGTGCTCCAGTGGACCGTCGCCGGGGCCAGCAAGACCAGCCGCAACGTCTGGCCCGCGGGGAAGCTGCCGACCTTCCGGTCGAAGCGCCAGATCGCGAAGGATGACCCCGTTTTGCGCTCCAGGTAGCGCTCGACCGTCTGCGGCGGCATGTCGAACACACGGCGATCGCGGAGCGACCGCCGCAGCTTAACGTACTCGGCGTGCGCCCAGACCAAGGGCATGGCCGAGCCCGAGGGCCGCCCGAAGAAGAGCTCGCGCTCGGGAATGTCGGGGGCATCCCAGATCTGCTCGGGGATCAGCCCCCCTTCGTTGGCGAAGGCCTCCATCGCGTGGAGCAAGCGGATGGCCTCGGCGCGTCGGCCGGCTGCCAGTTCGTAGTGGGCGCGTTCGCCAGTCAGCAGCGGCCAGGCCCGCCCAACGCCGGTCCCATCGTAAGGGGAGCCGTCCTCGTGCTCGCCGTAGCCGTCGTGGGTGTAGCGCCGCCAGCAGGGGCCGAAGGGAGTCTCGACCTTCAGCACGGCGTCAATGACCTTCACGGTATTGACGATCCGAGGGTCGTCGGGCGCGCGGAGGCCGAACCGGACCAGCGCCAGGGCGTCGGGGCTGACCATGGCGTCGGCGGTCCGGATGTTCCCGCCCGGCGGGCGGTTCTTGACCGTCACCGATTCCTTGTCGGCGGCGGGCTGAGCCGCGCTCTCGGGCGCGACGATCCGGATGTAATGCCCCTCGACACCGAACTCGCGGCACAGCTCGGTGCCGGTCACGTAGAGCCAATTCTCGATGCAGGCATTCCAGGCGTCGGCCGTCTCGCGAAGGAATGACGCCAGATCGGTTTCGTGATTCGCGTCGGCGAAGTCGGCGGCAACGAGCAGCGCGGCGACCTCGGCCGCCAGGGTGAACGGGGTATAGCCCTCGTCCTTCTCCCAGCGGTCTTCCCTGGTGGACGGGCCGTTCTGGATCAGATACGCGGCGGCCTTGCGGATCATCGGCCAGAAGCGGGCCTGGTCCTCGGGGCTGAGCCTCCCCTCGCGGAGAACCAGGTTCACGAGCAGGATGGGCAACGCGGTCTCATCGAGCTGGATCCCTTTCCAGTAGACGTTGCCGGGGACCCACATGTTCTGTGCCCAGTGGCCGTCGGCCTCCTGGGTGTTCTGAAGATAGATCAGCTTGCGGTACGCGTCGGCCATGCCCCCGGCGGCCAAGAGTCCCCCGGCGGCCTCGATCAGATCGCGCGGCCAGACCAGGTGGTAACCCCCCAGGTCGTCATCCCCCTGGGCGAAGCCCCAGGGGATCGAGAGGCTGGCGATGCTCCCGCCCGGGATCGCCTTGGCCTCGTGGGTCCGCAGGACGGCCATGCTGATGCGGTAAAGATCGCGACGGGACGATACCGGCTCCTGCTCGGGCGGAGGAGAAAGCGAGCGCTGCCAGTCGCGCCACTCGAGGGCATACGTGTCCAGCAGCGCCACGAAGTCCTCGGTGAGGCTGACAAGGGCGCGGAAGGCAGCCTCGGCCGGGTCGCGGCCCAGGCCCAGCGCCAGCACGAACTCACCGCCCGACCGCTCGAGGTCCACCTCGCCCGTCAGCGCCACGTTGCCGTCCTCGGCCCGCTCATCGTGCCGGGTCAGCCGCTTGTGCCGCGACAGGTCCTGCCAGCCGTCGGAGACGCCGACGTACCCAACGGATGTCGCCAACCAGGGCGTCGAGCAGGCCAGCGCCACCGCGAAACCCTCGCGCCGGGCGAAGAGCAGGGGAACGCCCTTGTACTCCTCGACCCACGCGGTGTTCTCGCCGCCGCGGTTGCCCAAGTGCGGGGAGAGCAGCGCGTACAGGTGATAATTGCCCAACGAACCTGCCAGCGGCGTAAATCGCGTCCCCTGCAACAGCGCATGCTGTTCGGGATTGGCGAAGATCGTCTTCTCGATCCGGTAGCGTCCCTGCCGCAAGTGCTGGTCAGCCGGAACGCGGGGATCCCCTCCTCCAGCCAGGCGACCTCGTGCCGAGCGTGCCGCTTCTCTTCCGAGAAGAACGCGCTGCCGTCGGTGACGATCATCCCCAGGTCGCGGGTACAGGCCACGTCGATGCGCGGATAGTAGATCTCGTTCACGATGCCGTGGCTCAGCGTAAACCAGACCTGGCTCGCGAAATTGAACGCCGTCCCAACCGCGCATTTGGCGCTGGAGGTCCAGCGCGGAGGGATCCCGGGACGGCCGGGGGCGCATTGCGGATTGGACTCGGTCATCGTCTTCCCTGGGTGTCCGTGGACCATTACACGCGGATCAGGGCGAGCCTCGACTCCGGGTCGATCTGCTTCTGGAGGTGCTTCGGCGCTTCGATGAGGATCACCTCAAGCGTCGGACGGACGTGCACCTTGACGAGATGACCGCCCCGCGTCGAGCCGTCGGATCGGCCGACAACGACGTGCGCGTGGACCTTCGGCTCGTCGTCCTCCAGCGCGACGTCGCCGAGGAGCGAGAGAACCTCGACCTGTTCGTGGACCGGAATCATTTTGTAATCCTTCTTCTCCCAGTCGAAGTAGCCGAGCGTCACGTCGCTGAAGGCGCCGATGGCCGACAGTCGGCTGCCGCCGAGCTGGTTCTTCTTGGCGAAGTCGATCAGGTTCGACATGACCTCATCACCCATCTCAAAGATCAACGCGAACGTCCGCTCGCCGCCATGCTCGTGGATCAGCTTGGATTTCATCGACGGTTCTCCTCCTATCGTTCTTGATGGCCAAATGGGATCTCCCGGGGACACTCGGAGTGCCCAGCGATCCGAGCGCTCGCGAAAATCTCAGCCCAAGGGGTCTTTGGGGGGCTCGCCCTGACCGACCCACGATGCCTTGAGGATGTGGAAGACCTTGCCGGACCTGGGGTCCCGCTTTCGCATGACGCCGAAACCGCGCCGCTGGAGCCGGTCGGCAATCTCGCGGATCTTCTGCTCGTCTTGGTCGATCGCGTCGATGATGCTGGGCCGCCCCTCCTTGTCCTTCCGGGCGTAGACTTGCACGCCCTGGTACGTGTGCAACTTCGTCCCCTGGTCCGAGGTAGCAATCTCCGATGCGCTCATGCGTTCCTCCTCTTGCTCAGCGCCCAGGCCAGGCCGAGGCCGACCAGGACGCCCGCACCGACGACCATCGCAGTGTCGGCAAGCGACGGGGCCGGCTCCCACTTACCCAGCGGTTCATATCCCCACTCGGACAGCGTGTCCGAGGGGTCCTCGGGGCCTTCATGCAGGGCCATCTGAAGCACCTGCGCCAGGTGCAGCGCGCCGCGGTCGGTCAGGTCGGCGATCTGCTCGCGGCAACTGAAGCCGTCGGCGATAATCAGCGTGTCGTCGTCAGCCTGGCGGACCTTCGGCAGCAGGACTCGCTCGCCGACGGCGACCGAGACATCGTAGTGCTCGGCCTCGAAGCCGAATGAGCCGGCCATGCCGCAACACCCCGAGTCGAGCAACTCGTAGTCGAGCCCGAGCTTCGTCAACACCGAGTTCTCGTCCTTGAACTTCATGACGTGCTGGTGGTGGCAGTGGCCGTGGACGAGCGCCTTGCGCCGAAGCTTCGGAATCTTGAAGGCGGGCGCCTTCTTCTCCAGGAATTCGCTGAGCAGGAAGGTCTGCGCAGTGAGTCGCTTGGCGTCCTCGTCCATCGAGAAGAGGTTCCTCATCTCGTCGCGGAAGACGGCGACGCAGCTCGGCTCCAGGCCGACGACGGGGGTGCTCGCCTCGATCTCCGGGCGGAGCGCGTCGAGGACCTCGCGGAGCAGGACCTTGGCCGTCTTGAGCATGCCGAAGTCGTAGAGCGGCCGGCCGCAGCAGAGCGACTTTTCCGGGACGACCACCTGGAAGCCGGCGTGCTCCAGGACCTCGACGGCCGCCTTGGCGGTCTGCGGGTGAAAATGGTTATTGAAGGTGTCGGGCCAGAGGATCACCCGGGGCTTGCCCACGTTCCTCGGTGCCCGCCGCCGCCACCACGCCTTGAAAGTCTCGGGAGCGAACGACGGCGTCGTCCGCCGGGTCGAGATGCCCCCCAGAAACTGGAAGATCTTGCCGACAACCGGCAGCGTGAGTGATCAGGTTGACCACCCCCGGCGCGATCGCGGCGAGCCGCGCCCACCAGTAGATCAGGCCCATGGAATAAGCGTGCCTCGGCCGGACCCGACCCTCGTAGTAGTGCGCGAGGAACTCGGCCTTGTAGGTGGCCATGTCCACGTTCATCGGGCACTCGCTGCGGCACCCCTTGCAGGCCAGGCAGAGGTCGAGCGCCTCGCGAACCGGCTCGGCCTTCCAGAGCCCCTTCATCGGGTCCTGCTGGAACATTTCGAACAGCAGGTGGGCACGGCCCCGGGTCGAGTGCATCTCCTCCTTGGTCACCATGTAGCTTGGGCACATGGTCCCGCTCTCCTCCTTGCGGCATTCGCCGACGCCGACGCAGCGCTCGGTCGCGTACGAGAAGCTGCCATGGTCGTCGAGGAACTTGAAGTGCGTCTCGACCTGCGGCGGGTGGTAGTGCGGCCCCAGCCGGAGGTTCTCGCCCGGCAAGGACGGGTCGACCACCTTGTGCGGATTCATTCTGGTGTCGGGGTCCCAGATCGCCTTGAACTCGCGGAACGCCCCGACCAGCTCGGGGCCGAACATCTTGGGAAGCAGCGCAGCCTTCGACTGGCCGTCGCCGTGCTCGCCCGAAATCGAGCCGCCGTGGCTGACGACCAGGTCGGCCGCCTCGTTCAGGAATGACCGGAAGTGCGCGACCCCCTCGGCGGTCTTCAGCTCGAAATCGATCCTGGTGTGGACGCAGCCCTGGCCGAAGTGGCCGTAGAGTGAGCAATTGTAGCCGTACTTTTGGAACAGCTTGCGGAGGTCGCGGAGGTAGGGGCCGAGCCGTTCGGGGGGCACGGCGGAATCCTCCCACCCCTCCCAGGCGTCCTTCTCGCCAGGGATCCGCGCGGTGGCCCCCAGGCCCGACTCGCGGACCTTCCACAGATGCTGCTCCTCCTCTTCGTTGTCGAAGAGCTTCATCGACGGCGGATTGGCCGTACGCTTCAGGTGCTCCATCAGCGTCTGGGCTTTTTCATCCGACTCTTCCTTGGATTCGCCGCCGAACTCGACCAGGAGCCAGCCCCCTCCTTCGGGCAGGAGCGAGAGATCCTGGGGGTGGATGCCCTTCTTCTTCATATCGCTGACCAGGATGTCATCGAGCCCCTCCAGGCCGATCGGCCCGAACGGCATGATCTCGCTGACATGGTCGCCGGCGCTGTAGACGTCGCGATAACCGAGCACGAGGAGCGAAGCGCTGGACGGGCTGGGAACCAGGTGCAGTTGCGCCTCGAGAATGGTGATGCAGGTTCCCTCGGTGCCGACCAGGGCCCGCGCGACGTGGAACCCGCGTTCCGGCAGCAGGTCGTCGAGGTTGTAGCCCGAGACGCGGCGGGGGACGTCCGTGGGATAGCGCCGGCGGATCAGGTCGGCGTAGCGGTCGCGGAGCGACTTGAGCCGGGCGTAGATCTCCCCCTTGCGGCCTCCGGCCCGGATGATCCGCTCCAGCTCGTCCTCGCTGGTGGCGCCGACGGTCATCCGCGTGCCGTCGTAGAGCAGGATCTCAAGTTCGTCGACCTGGTCGGAGGTCCGGCCGCTCCCCAGGCCCATGATCGAATGGACGCCGCAGGAGTTGTTGCCCAACATGCCGCCGAGGGTGCAGTGATTGTGCGTCGAGGGGTCGGGCGCGAACGTCAGACGATACGTCTCGGTCGCACGGCGGAGCGTGTCGAGGACCGTGCCCGGCTGGACGCGCCAGCTTCTTGTCGGGGTTGATCCAGAGGACGTGGTGCATGCGCTTGGAGAAGTCCAGGACGACGGCCACGTTGCAGCAGCCGCCGGTGAGGCTCGTGCCGCATCCCCGGGAAAGCAGCGGCGCGTCGTGGGCGCGGCAGGTGGCGACGGTCGCGATCACGTCGTCAATGTCGCAGGGGATAACGACGCCGATCGGCACCTGGCGATAGTTCGAGCCGTCGGTGGCGTAGAGTGCGCGGCTACCTCTGTCGAACCGGACCTCACCACGGATCTTGGTGCGCAGCTCGGCGGCCAGCGCGGAGGCGTCGAGAAAGTACGGCGGTTTGTTCTGGGTGCGGGGGATGGGCGCCATCCTCGGCTCGGTCGCGGTTACCATCAGCGTGGATCCTTTCGTTGATTGGGCCGCCGCTCAGACGGCGTAGCGCGTGGCGTCC
Source organism: uncultured Planctomycetaceae bacterium (assembly GCA_963803395.1). Lineage (GTDB taxonomy): Bacteria > Planctomycetota > Planctomycetia > Isosphaerales > Isosphaeraceae > JAFANO01. The sequence goes on along the minus strand of CAWDND010000110.1, from coordinate 86,348 downwards.
TGGCGTTTGAATTCGAGCCCCAGGCCGGGCCGCGACGAGTCCGGGCGCAGCGCCCCACCGACCGGCGAGAGCGTGCCGTCGAACAGCATGTGCTCGATCCGGTCATGATCATGGAAGTACTCCAGGGGGCGGACGTTTTGTAGAGCGCAGCAGGAGGGCGCGTGCAGCGATGGCGCGCAGTGCGCCGAGAGGGGCAGCGCGTGCGACTCGCAGAGCGCGGCGACACGGTGGAAGCCGGTGATCCCGGCGCAGCGGGTGGCGTCAGCCTGGAGCACGTCCACCGCGCCCGCCTCGAGCATCCTCCGGAAATAGAACAGGTCGTAGCCATACTCCCCGGCGGCGATGTCCATGCCGGCCGGCGCACGGTCGCGGAGCAGGCGGAGCCCTGCGAGGTCATCGGAGGAGACCGGCTCCTCGAACCATCGGACATCCAGCTCAGCGAACGCCTCGGCCTGCGCCAGCGCCTGCTTGCGGCTATAGGCGCCGTTGGCATCGACGAAGAGTTCCACGTCCGGACCGATCGCGTCACGCGCGGCCCGGACGCGGCTGAGGTCGTCGGCCGGGTGCGTGCCGATCTTCATCTTGACGCTCCGAATGCCCTGCGCGGCCCAGCCGCCGAGCTGGTCGCGGAGCCGCTCGATCGAGTATGAGGTGAACCCGCCGCTGCCGTAGACCGGCGCGGCGTCGCGGACGGCGCCCAGAAGCGTGACGAGAGGCAGCTCGAGCAGCCGCGCCTTCAGGTCCCAGAGCGCCACATCGACGGCGGAGATGGCCATCGAGGCGATCCCCGACCGGCCAAGGTTGCGGATCGCGGCCACCATCGCCGACCATGCGCCGGAAATCCCCATCGCGTCGCGGCCCCGGACTACCTCGACCAGTGCATCGCGGATCAGTGTTGCGGTCGCCGTATCGGCATAGGAGTAGCCCAGACCCGTCTTGCCTCCCGCAGTGGCTTCGACGAGGACGAGCGTCGTGTGCTTCCATGCGTACGTCCCGTCCGATTCGGGAAAATCGGTCGGAATGGTGTAAGCCGCGACATCGAGCCTTTCGATGCGGACTGAGCTGTCTTCGAACCTGGTGCCCATCACAATGTCCCTGGCCGAGAGCCTCTCCCTTTGGGTGGGTGGAGCGAGACGCAATCCACCGTTGTGGTGCAAGGCTGGCTCTACCCAGCCGGCTGTGCCGAGAATGGAGGGCCTCGCTGCGCGCGGTCCACCCTCCGAAAACCAACGGTCTCACTCCTACGGGAATCTCAAATTTGAAATATCAAATTTGGAAAATCCCAGGGGCACACGCCACTCCCACGGAGCGGATCAGACCAACTCCTCGATTTTGTCGCGAAAGAGCGTGACCGCGATCTTGCCGAGGTGCGGCTCGCCGCGTGCCAGCGACTCCGCCAGGTGGAGGGCCTGCTTGAAGGTCACCCGCGCCGGCTGCGGCGGCTCGAAGGGATCGACGACGGTCTCGACCAGCGCGGGCCGCTTCGCCGCGAAGGCGGCCTCCAGCGCCGGGCGGACCTCATCGGGCCGCTCGCAGCGGAACCCGACACCGCCGCACGCTTCGGCGAACCGGACGAAGTCGATCGGCTGGAGCTCGACGCCGTACTCGGGGTTGCCCAGGAAAACCATCTGCTCCCACTTGATCTGCCCGAGGACGTTGTTCTTGATCACGATGACCTTGATCGGCAGGTTATACTTAACCGCGGTGATAAACTCGCAGCCGAGCATGGTGAAGCCGCCGTCGCCAACGAAGGCGACGACCTGCCGATCGGGGTAGGCGATCTGCGCCGCATTGGCGTAGGGCAGGCCGGCGCCATCGTCGCCAAGTTGCCCGAGCACGAGAACTGCATTCCGCGCTTCATGAGGATGTGCCGTGCAGCCCAGGTCGTGATCGTGCCCGAGTCGGTCGTGAGGATCGCGTGGGGGGCGAGCAGGTCGTTGACGTGCTTCGCGACGACCTGCGGCTTCAGGGGCATGTCGTCGCGCTCCTCTCGCTTGTGCATCAGATCCCACCATTCCTTCATGCGTTCCTGCGTCTTCTCGAGGAACGAGCGGTCGCTGCGGCGCCGGAGCAGCGGGATCAGGGCGCGGAGCGTGGCCCTGGCGTCGCCGGTCAGGCCGATGTCGATCGGGTAACGGAGTCCGAGCCGGGTGGCGTCACGGTCGATCTGCACAGCTTTCGCCTGGCCGGGCTTGGGCAGATAGCTCATGTACGGGAAGCTTGAACCGACGATCAGGAGCGAGTCGCACTCCTCCATCGCCTTCTCGGAGGGGAGCGTGCCCAGCAGGCCAAGTCCGCCGGTGGTGTAGGGTGAGTCGTCGGGGATGACCGCCTTGCCCAGCAGCGCCTTGACGACCGGCGCGCCGAGCAGCTCGGCGACCTGCTCAACTTCGTCCCCCGCGCCCAGCGCCCCCTGGCCGACCAGGAGGACGGTGTTCTTCCCAGCATTGAGCAAGGCTGCGGTGCTCTTCAACGATTCTTCCTGCGGGACGACGATCGGGGGCGTCCACGCCTTCGACGTCTGCCCCTGCCGGTTCATGTCCGAGAGCTTCTCGTCGGTCTTCTCTTGCCAGTCGTTGCAGCAGGTGATGTGCGCCACGCCCCTGGACCCCAGCGCCGCTCGGCAGGCGACGTCGACCAGCGCCTGCGCATGCACTGGACCCATCACCTGCTGATTGAAGACGCTTACATCCTCGAACAGCCCCAGCAGGTTGACCTCCTGCTGGTAGCGCATACCGAGCAGGTCGTGGTAGGTCTGCCCGGTGATGGCGAGCACCGGGGCGCTATCCATCTTGGCGTCGTAGAGCCCGTTGAGCAGGTGGATCGCGCCGGGGCCGCTGGTGGCGATGCAGACCCCCAGCCGTCCGGTGAACTTGGCGTAGCCGCAGGCCATGAACGCGGCCCCCTCCTCGTGCCGGACCTGCACGAAGCGGATGCGGTCCTTGTGCGTCCGGAGCGCCTCCATGAATCCATTGATGCCGTCGCCGGGGAGCCCGAAGACCACCTCCACGCCCCAATCGGCGAGTCGTTCGAACAGGAGGTCCGCTGCCGTCTTTGCCATCGCAAGCACTCCTAGAGTCCAGGGTTCATTCCTCGCGAGGAGGCCCATCATCCCAATCCGAAGGCGCCGATCCCGCCGCGCCGTCAGGCGCGGGAAAGAGCGTGCAGCAGAGCCCGGCGTCCACGCTCTCCTGATCTCACACGCAGGGAAAAAGGACTCGGGCAATCGCGGTGGATGAGCACCTCGGACGTCGTCTTCTCCGTCACGTCGGGGCGGGCGACGGCTCGGGGCCCATCCTCCGTCTTCCCGGTTACAGGTCGTCTTGCGATTAATCCCTACAACTTACATGCCAGGGACAGGCATTCGGGGACTTGAGCGAGGAGCAGAAAGGGTGGAAGGGGCGGCCACCCCGCCGAGGAAGATGGTGAATTGATGAAGAGAGGCGTGTTTATGCTTCTGACGTGCGCTCGGCCTCGACGACTTCGAACGTATGGAGCCGACGGGGTCGCGGAAGAGAAACCGTTCGAAGGGCGTTTGCCGATCGGGGCGGATCAGCTCGGCCCCGTGCTGCTCCAGCCGCGGCTTGAGTCGGGGGAAGCTCGCCCTCGGGACGAAGGCGGCGAGATGTCGGCCGTGCTCCCGCTCGAACGACGAGGGCGCAAACTCGGCGACCTCGAGGAGGTGAACCTCCTGGCCAGGTGCGATGGCGAACCAGGCGGACGGGACTGCGATGTCCCCGGGATGGTCGATCGGCCGCCCTCCCAGCGTTTCCTCGAAGAATTGCGACGCACGTCCTGCGTGGGCAAGATGAAGTGGATGGTTGCCATTGTCTCGGACCTCGGCCCCGATCGGGGCTTCAGAGCTAGAGAAACGCTCCCCGCGGGAGGGCGAGGAGAGCGCGACATGCAGGGAGGACTCCAGAATCAATCCCGCTGCGACGACCGATCCGGAGACCTCGGCGGCCGGATCAGGGCGTACCGGGCTGCGATTGGACACCTTGGCTCGGCGTGCCGGACTGGGATTCCAGATGTTTTTTGCCCAGGCTCGAAATCAAGTAATGATAATTACCACTTTCTTTGTGCTTCGATCCCTTCTTGATCAGCTTGCGTTCTTGAAGTGCGTCGAGGGTCCGCTGCTCGGCCTTCTTCTCGATCCGATAGCCGGGCTCGGGGGCCTCGCCGATCCTCTTAAGCAAGTCGCTCTGGCTGGCCGTCAATTTGACCGGTGGCGCGGCTTTCTGGGCAGCGGTCTTCTTGGGGGTGGCCGAGTTCGCCGCCGTCTCGGACTTCTTGGGCGCCACTGCCTCCTTCTTCGCCGCACTCTTCTTTCCACCGGCCTTCGGCTTTGAGGCCGACTCGTCCCGAACCTTCTCGCTTGCTGTTTTCTTCACGGCCATGGATTTGAACCCTTTGCCAATAGAGTGACTTCAGCGATCGGCACAAAGCCGCCGAGCTCGCGCAGATTCATTAGTTAATATATCAGGCAAGGCGGTCCAAGGAAGATCGTGTGGCACGAAATATTCGTGCCGCACGATGGTCTGAACTCGATGCTGTCTCAGCCGTTGCTCATGAAGAAGGTATTGTAAGTCGGCCGAGGGGATCTCGCTGCGTGACTCGCGGCCGAGCCCGCCGCCCCGGCCCTGGGCTGGGCCGGCGCGACGACTCCGAGCCCGTCCGCCGCGCCGCCACCGAAGCCCGCCACGCGGTCCCGGGAAACCGGCCCAGGGGCGTCGGCCAGGACTGACTCTCTGGTTCATGGTCCGGTGATCGCTGTTCGATCCTCGATCGAAAGATGATGATTTAGGTTAGGACTGGAGTTTTGCAATTTATCCGGACGCAAGGCATACAGCTGCCCTTTCGCATAGTGAAAGGGTGCTCAACTGGAATTAATGCTAACCGGGTGTATACCTCCTCCGAGAGGCCCAGGTAGCGCAGGACCTTCTTCACCAGAACGGGGAGGGCCGTCAGGTGCCCGCAGCAGCCGTGCTCACTCTCGACCCGGATCACGCTGATCCGCGCCCGCGAGATCGCTTCCAACACGCGCTTCGCTGTGGGACGATCAGTCGTTCGTTTCGCCTGGCCGGGGTACAGGTCCTTCAACTCCTCGCCGTCCTGATCCTGGCCGCGGCGCACCAGGACCTCGAACAGCAGCAGGATCCGCAACGCCAGCGTCACCAGGTGGGTCAGGCCTTGGATCTGGTCGTCGCGACGCACGTAGAGCGGACGGATCCCCAGCGGTTGGTCCTTGAGCAGGTGAAAGCCACGTTCCAGGCAGCAGCCTCCGCGGTAGGCCTCCAGCGAATCCGTCAGGCCCAGACGAGTCTCCGGGGCGTTGGTCACCTGCGCCTGCCAGCCCTGACGCGCCCTCCGAGCGGCGATCGCCTCCGTGTTGCGGACGATGGTCGTGATCTGGTAGCGCACGCTGTGTTCGGTGGTCTGGGGGCGGTTGGGGCCGCCGCGACCGCGACCCACGTAGTGCGTCCGGGTGGTTTCCTGGCACTCGTGGCTCACTTCCAAGAGCCCCTCGACATCGTGTTCGGCCAGGATCGTGGCGATCGCTTGATCCAGTTCCGAGGCGGTTGTGAACTGGGTCCGTCCTGGCCCTGGTGGCGGAGTCAGGCCGCGAAGGGCCGCCTCGGCCTTCGCCAGCCGGCGCTCCAGCGCTGTCGCCTGGCTCTGGGCCAGAGGCTCGGATCGAAGGATCTGCACCCGCTCCGTCCAGGTGTGTTCCTTCGTCAGCGACTCCACCAGGGTGGTTTGCGAACGCGTGAATTCGTATCCTGTGCCAAGGAGTTCCCCGTCCCGTCGGAAGTCGGTCAACTGGGTCGCCTGCTCGCCGGTGACGGCCGCCTCGACCCAGCCCGCGAACTGGGCCTGGACCGTTCCGGTCAAGGGGAGTCGGGTCAGGTAATAATCCCCGGTGGCGGCGATCTCGGCGCGGGTCTCCAGAGCGGCCATCTTGCAGTCGCCGGTGTAGAGCAAGCCGGTCTGGCCGAGCAGCTTTCGGACTCGTCGATAGAGCGGGAGGTACAAGGGATCGTCGGCGGCGTTGCCGGGATAGACGTCGGCTGCCAGGAGCAGTCCGGTGGGCTCGGCAGCGGCGGCCATGAGCTTGAACTGGGGCAGGTCGGGTCGATGATCCTTACTGTGCCCGAGTTGCATCAACCCGTCGTCGTCGGTGGCGTGAGAGCCATAGCTGGTGGTGGCGTCGAGCCGGACCCGCTCCACCGGGAGGGCGTAGACGTCGCAGTGGGTGCTCCAGAGATCGGCCTCGAGCACTTGCCACGCCTGGAGATCGCTGAGTCGGCGGAGGACCAAGGTCAAGCGGTCGTCGTTGAACTCGACGGGCCGGATGGTCTGTCCGAGGAGCGACTCGAAGGTCCGCCCGAGGCTCTCGACCCACGCCTGGACGTGCGACTTGCGGTGGTCGGCCTGGGAGAGGATGTAGACGATCCAGACGGAGATCAGCCAACCGTTGGAGAGCCCTTGATGGAGCGGATGAGGGGGGAAATGGCGGTCGAGGATCTCGGGCAGCCGAAGCTGGCACAAGAACCCCAGGAGCATCGGCACGTCGTCGACCCGCTCGTGAGTCAGTTCCAGGGTGGCATCATCGACCCGCTCGTGAGTCAGTTCCAGGGTGGCATCATCGACCCGCTCGTGAGTCAGTTCCAGGGTGGCATCATCGACCCGCTCGTGAGTCAGTTCCAGGGTGGCATCCATGTTGAGGCTCCAACGAAGTGTTCGGGAAGACCTTCGTTGTACCGCGGCGGACCCGGCGGAGGAAAGATTCAAGAAGCGGGCCATGAACATGGGAAGTATAGGAAAGTCAGGTAAGGATATAATTCGTGGATTACTGGACGTATGCTACGCGAAAGGTAAGATACAGAGCCCCAGATCGCCATTTTGGCGATCAAAACGCCCGGCGCAACTCGGGGGCACAGAGGCAAGCGGATCATGTCATAATGTAGTTGTCACTACGGACTGAGTGCCGATCTCTCGGGAAATGCCGCAAAACAAGTGGTTCGGCCTAGCCAGTAGTTTCCCCGAAAAACTTCACTCCAACTGAACTCCCGTCTCCTATTGAGCGGAGCATCTCCCGAGCGGAACCTGTCGGGTGGTTAGGACCCCATCTGGCACCGCATCAGGAGATGCCCCATGCCGCAGGTTACGCTCCTCTGGTTTCTCTGGCTACGGTTGCTGCAGCCCTTCGCCGGGGCTTTCACATGCCCCGGGCACCGACGGTTCGTCGAGTGGATCACCGCCCTGGCCCTGAACGTCGAGGAGCACACCGTCACCCAGTCGGTCACCGCCATCGAGCGGATGGCCGACTGGAGGGCGATGGAGCGGTTCGCCGAGTACGGGCGGTGGGATGCCGCCGCCGTCACCCGCAACCTCGCCCGCTTGATCGAGCAGGCCCCCGGCCGCCTCTGGTATGGCTACCCCGTCTCGGCCGTCGATGACACCAAGGTGCACCGCTCGGGCGAGCACGTCTGGGGCCCCTGCACCTTCCACGAGTACACGGCCCGATGCCCGAACCGGGCCGCCACCGTCCGGGCCCACAACTGGGTGGTCCTCGGGGCCTTGCTTCACAACCCCGATCAGCCCGCCTGGTTCCTGCCGGTCTCCGGGCGGCTCTACTTCCGGAGATCGCAGTTGCCCACCCGGTCCGGGGCCGCCGGGCCGAGGGAGGCGTTCCAGACCAAGTGCGAGTTGGCGGTTGAACTGCTCAGGGAGCAGGCCCGGGTCCTCGGCGGGCTCCACCTGGGCGTCTTCGACGGGGGCTATGCCCTGCGGAGCGTGGTCCGGCCGCTGGTCGCCCCCGAGGACGGCCAGCCCCGGGTCGAGTTCCTGACGAGGCTGCGACACGACGCCCGGTTGCATGCCCTGCCGCCGACGGAGCGTCGCCCGGGGCAGCGGGGGCCGCTGCCGAAGTGGGGCCAGAAGCTGCCGCCGCCCCGCCAGGGCGGGCGCTGGACCCGGTGGTGGCAGGAAGGGCACGCCTCCATCTACGGCCGGAGGCGGAAGGTGCTCTGGAAGGAGGTGGTCTGCCTCTGGCGGCTGTCGGGGCACAAGGTGCCGGTCAAGGCGGTGGTCGCCAAGGTCGAGGGGTACAAGAAACGATTCACGCGGGTCAGTTCGGCTGTGGGACTGACCGGGTTGCAGATGGTCGAACTGTTCGCGGCCCGGTTCCGTCAGGAGGATGGGTTCCGGGACTTGAAACAACGGTTGGGATGGGAGGAGTGCCGGGCGTGGACCCGGAATCCGATCGAGCGGACGACCCAGGCCCAGTGGGTGACGATGAGCACCCTGCGGCTGCTGCAATTCCACTTGGATGCCGAGGGGTGCCCGGATTGGTGGTCCCCGCCGCCCTGGGACAAGAAGAAGGAGCGGCCGAGCGTTCTGGACGTGGAGCGGTTGCTGCGGCGACATCGCCCGGAAATCCTGCGTCTCCTGTCGGAGTGGCTGGGAGATGAGGAGAAAGCGGCATGAGGCGGCAGTGAGCGGCGGGATCATTTGGTGATCCGGCCGATATATTGCAACTACTCCCACAAACCGTAGTTGAGATCCCAAGAAGTTGACCGTCACGCTAAAATTACCTGGCTTTGCTAGTTTCCCAGTTACAAGGAGAGCTTTCACCATGCCGGGTAAGGCGGCTAAGATCACCATCACTGAACGTCAACATGACATCCTCCGCACGCTCCACGACGCCGTCACGGCTCCCTCGCATCTCCGGCAACGGGCCTCCCTCATCCTCCTGGCCTTCGACGGCCTTCGCAATGACGAGATCGCCGAGCAGGTCGGCCTTGGGCAACGCCCGGTCGGACTCTGGCGACGACGTTGGGCCAAGGCATGGAACCGCCTCATTGACCTCGAATGCAGCGAGACCCACGCCGCTCTGCGCCGGGCCATCGAAGCGGTCCTTACTGATGGACCGCGCCCCGGCGCACCGGGCAAGTTCACCCCGGAGCAAGTCACCCAGATCCTCGCGGTCGCCTGCGAGCCCCCCGAGAAGTCCGGCCGGCCCATCACCCACTGGACGGCGCACGAACTGGCCGATGAGGTCGTCAAACGGGGCATCGTCGCGTCGATCTCGACGTCCCAGGTGGGCCGCTACCTTCGCGAGGCCGCCATGCAGCCCCACAAGAGCCGGTATTGGCTCAACACCACCGAGAAGGTCCCGGAGCGGTTTCAGAAGCAGGTCGAGGCGGTCTGCGACACATACCGCATGGCGCCAGTGTTGGAGCAGACCCAGAACACCCACACCGTCTGCGTGGACGAGATGACGGGCATCCAGGCGTTGGAGCGGACCGCCGCCACCAAGCTGATGATCGCGGGGAAGCCGGCGCGGCTCGAGTTCGAGTACGAGCGGCACGGGACGTTGACCCTGATCGGCAACTTCCAGGTGACGACCGGGGAGTTGATCGCTCCCACGATCGGCCCGACGCGTACCGAGGCCGACTTCGCCAGCCACATCGAGCAGACGATGGCCATTGACCCGGGTGCGTCGTGGGTGTTCGTAACGGATAACTTGAACATCCATTGTTCGGAGACCTTGGTGCGGGTGGTGGCCAAGGCATGTGAGATCACCACGGCGCTGGGCAAGAAGGGGGTACGTGGTGTGCTGGGATCGGTGGCGAGCCGCCAGGCGTTCTTGTCGGAGCCCGGTCACCGCATCCGGTTCGTGTACACGCCGAAGCACAGTTCGTGGCTGAACCAGATCGAGGTGGTCTTCGGGGTGATCATGCGGAAAGTGATTCGCCGTGGTTCGTTCACCTCGGTGAAAGACTTGCGTGATAAACTGTCGAATTTTATCGAATATTTCAATCGAGTATTTGCACATACATTCCGATGGACGTACACGGGTCGTCCGCTGATGGCGAAGCCAGCAGCGTGAAGCAGGGCAGAGTAACGAACGAGGGTAAGCTGGCCGTATCATTGGCGTTCAACTGTGGTTCTTCGGACTACAGCGAGGATTCCAAGGCCTCGGGTACCGGCTGACGGCATCGGGGGCACGGAGACGCTACGCACAAGCGGGGATGTTGTGGAGTTGTAACCGTTCAGTCCTCAATCCGGCACCGAGTATGCAAGAAAGGGCCAGATAATCGTCGAAGACCTTGCAATTCCTGGCCACCTCAGTATCGTCGTCATACATGAGGGAGCCTCCCACGATCCCTGTGGCCTTTTGTCCTGAGTGCGGTCAACTTCGGGCTGCTTTGGACGAGGCCCGGAAGCAGATCGCCGACCTCCAAGCTGAACTTCACGAATTGCGCTCCCAATTAAACCGCAACTCCTCGAACTCCTCCTCGCCCCCTTCGGTAGACCCACCGGGGGCTCCCAAACCAGTCATCAAGACACCGACCGGACGCCAGCCAGGTGGGCAGCCGGGGCATCCTGGACATCATCGCCTTCGCCTTCCGCGAGAGCGGGTCAACAAGATCGTGCCGTATGTGCCCACGATCTGCGCCCGCTGCCAAGCTTCCTTGCCCACCCAACCCGGGCCCGGCGACCCCGAGCCGACCTGGCATCAGGTCGCCGAACTCCCCGAACTGACGGCCGTCATCACCGAGCACCAAGGACACGCGCGCACCTGCCCCTGCTGTGGCCACGTCAATCGGGGCGAGATTCCCCCGGAGATCCGCGCCCATGTCCTCGGGCCACGCTTGACCGCCGTGATGTCTTACTTCAGCGGCCGTCCTCACCTGGGCCGACGGGGTGTGGAAGAGGTCGTCGAAACCGTCTTCGAAGTGCCGACCTCTCTGGGCTCCGTCTCGGCGCTCGAAGTGGAGACGAGTGCCGCCTTGGCCAGTCCGTATCAAGAGGCTCAGACGGCGGTCTGAGGCCCCGGTGAAGAACGTGCTGAGGATATCGGGGGTTGGTCGCGTCCAGGCTGAGAGGCGGTCCGTGAGGCCCCGGTGAAGAACACCGACGAGACGGGCTGGAGCGAGAAGGGACAGAAGCGTTGGCTCTGGACGGCGGCGACCGCGACAGTGGCCTTCTTCGTGATTCACCTGCGGCGCAACTTCGAGGGCCTTCAGGCCCTGTTGGGCGAGACGAGCACCGGCATCGTCTGTAGCGACCGCTGGGCGGCCTACAGCAAGCTGCCGCTGAAACTGCGTCAAATCTGCTGGGCCCACCTGAACCGCGACTTTCAGAAGCTCATCGAGCGAGGAGGACCCGCTGAAGCCCTTGGCCGGGTGGGACTGGAGGTCGTGGAATGTCTGTTCGCCGACTGGTGGGCGTTTCGCCGCGGCGAACTGGACCGAGCGGGCCTGCAAGCCCGGTGGGACCCGATGGCGCGCGAACTCCAAGGCGTTTTGGAGCAGGGTTGCACCTGCGCGGATTCCAAGGCGGCGACCTTTTGCGCGAACCTCTGGGTGCTGTATCCGGCGTTGTGGTTGTTCGCGGCGATCGAGGGGGTCGAGCCCACGAACAACCATGCGGAACGGATCCTGCGCTTGGGCGTGCTGTGGCGGAAGAACGCTTTCGGTTGCCACAGTGCGGCGGGGTGCCAGTTCGTCGAGCGGATGCTGACCGTGGTCCAAACCCTGCGGTTGCAGAAACGTCCGGTGCTGGATTACCTGTATCGCGCAATTGTAGCTCATCGGTCCGGCCTTCCAGCCCCGCAATTACTGGGCCAAGCTGGGGACTGAACGGTTACGTGGAGTTTTTAGGGGAAACTACTGCCTAGCATCAACGTTTCGGATGGTCATCCTACTGTCGATGAATTGTCCGAACCCATGCCCGGCATCGACTCTGGGCCCTGGCCCGCGTCTTCGGCCGCGATCCGAGGTCCTGGTATCGCCTGGCATGCGCCTTGGGCCGCTTCAGCGTCGGGGGGACGACCGTCCGCCGGGCGGAATTGCCCGAGCATCTGCTGGCCGATGAGCATCATCAATCCCTCGACGGCCAAAAGGTCTCCATCGCCACGACCGTCGGCGGCGGATGCGTCCTTGGCGCGGAACCGACGGATGCGGCGAGGGCCGACGACCTGAAGGCCGCCTCTGAGGTCTTCCGAGATGAGGCCCGCGACGTTGCCTCCGAGTATGCCCCGCGAACCGTCAGCACCGACGGCTGGAAGGGGACGCAAGCCGCTGGGAAGGCGCTGTTCCCGAAGGTGGTCCTCCTGCTGTGCTTCTCGCATGCGTGGCTCAAGATCCGCGACCGGACCAAGCCTCTGAAGGAGGTGTTTGCGGAGGTCTCGCGCCGGGTCTGGGAGGCGTCTCACGCGCCCGACCGCCGGAGTTTCGCGCAACGCTCGCGTCGGCTCGGGCAGTGGGCGACCGGACATCTGACGGGGATCGTTCTGGAGAAGATCCAGGACCTGTGTCGCAAGCGCGACCGGTGGTCGATCGCCTATCATCACCCCGGCGGCCATCGCACGAGCAACATGCTCGATCGCCAGATGCGCGGGATGAATCGCGATTTCGACCACGGCCAGCACCTGCACGGGTCGCGGGAGGCGTGCCGGTGGCACTGCCGGGCGTGGGCGTTGCTGTGGAATTTCGCGCCCTGGCACCCGGCGACGACGCGCAAGAACAACGACTGGCGGTGCCCCGCCGAACGGCTCAACCAGCACCGCTATCACGAGTGTTGGCTGCAAAACCTGTTGATCTCCGCGTCTCTGGGCGGATACCGATGTCCACTCCTACAAAATCCATGACGGTCAGATTCCACCAACTTCAAGACGCTCACCGGCTCGTCAGCGGTCGCCCCCGTTTGGTCTTTCCGTTTTGAAGGGTTGGCGATACGATCGCAATTCCGACGGGGAGCCAGTCCCGTCCTGTCGGCCCGAGGACAAGGAGGTCTCGCGCCCCATGATTCGCAGTCGTATGAGAGTCGCTTCGCTGGCGGCGGCCGTCGTGCTCATGGCCTCGATCGCCACGCTCCGCGGCGCGGACGAGCCTGCGCCGACGATCCGCGACGGGTTCGAGTCGCCGAGAACGGTCTGGCAGCAAGAACAGACCGACGCCACGGTCAACCTTCTGGCGCACGAGCGCTCGAACCGCGCCGCGCACGAGGGCCAGTTGTCCGAGCGGTTCCAGTTCGACTCCGGCCCCGGTAGCGCGTTCTTCTATAGTTATGGTCTGCCCAAGATCCCGGTGACCGACGCGCTGCGGGTGGGGCTGTTCGTCCGCTCGAACCGGTCGGGGGTCCGGCTCTATGGCCGGGTCGTCCTGCCGGCCGACACCGACCCCGACACGGGCCAGCCGTCGTTCGTCATGGTGCCGGGGACGATCGCCGACAACGTCGATCGCTGGCAGCGGCTCGAGCTGATCCACATGCTGCCGTCGATCGAGCGGCAGGCGCGAGTGCTCCGGGCCTCGACGCGGCGGCCGGTGAGCCTGGAGGGGGCGTACCTGGAACGGCTCGTGGTCAACCTGTTCGCCGGGGTGGGCGATTCGGAGGTCTTCCTCGACGAATTGATCGTGACGCCGGTCCCCCCCGAGGCGGTCGTCGAGCACGCCCGGCCCGCAGTCGGCGAACGCGCGGCACCCGAGGCCGCCAGGTCGCCGAAGCCCGGGCCGCACAACGCCCCTCGGGTCCAGCTCGACCGCAACCGGCTCCGAAGGCGAGGTGACGATGGGCAATATTACGATTGGTTCTTCACGGCGATCCACGCGCCGGGGGCCGACGTCGCCAAGCTGCGCCGCGCGGGGTTCGACGTGCTTTGCGAGAGCATCGATACCGATCCGGACCGGATCCAGGAAGCCGTCCAGCGCGGCCTGATGTTGATGCCCAACCTCGACGCGACGCTCGAAGGCGCGCCGGTCGATGCGGAGCGGATGCTCGCCGCTGCGTCGAGCTACCCGTTCCGCGACGCGGTCGCGTTCTGGCACCTGGGCGATCACCTGGGCCGGTCGCGCGACCCTCAAGTCCGCAAGGCGGAGCTCGAGCGGATTCGCGCCACCGTCTCGGGCTTCCGGAACATGAAAGGCGGGTTTTCCCGGCTGACCACCGCGACGATCGATGGCGACCTGCCCTACTACGCGGCGTTACCGAAGAACCTCGACATCTTCGGTATCCGCCCTAATGCCTGGGGCTCGGCGCAGACCCCGTGGGACAGCCATCTCTATTTGAAACAGCGGCGCGACCTGACGGTCCTCTCGAATGCGGAGGGGCTGTTCTGGGCCTGGCTCCCGGCCACGCCCTCGCCCGCCGTGCAGACGGCCGTCTGGGGCCAGGACGTGCCGCCGGCCTGGGGGTATCCGCAGGTCCAGCCCGAGCAGCTCCGGGTCTTCACCTACATGGCCCTGGCGGCCGGATACCGGGGCATCGGCTTCCGGGGCAACGCGGACCTGACCCGCGACGCCAGCCGGCCGCTCCTGATCGAGATGGCGTTGTTGAACGAGGAGATCGACCTCTTCGAGTCGATCCTGGCCAATGGCTCCGATCCGATCGCGGTCTACCGAACCTTCAATCCCGACCCGTCAAACCTGCCCCTCCCAGGCAGTCAACCCAACAAACGGGTCGAGGCCGTGAAGGAGTACGATCCGATTCCGTGGATCCGTGTCGCGGCGATCGGCACCCGCGACCGCCGGGGGATGTTGCTCCTGGTGGCCGACTACAGCGAGTCCGCGCAGTACCAACCACCCCAGATGGCAATGAACGACCTCAAGGTCGTCGTGCCGGCGCCGAGTCGGCGCAGGCGTTCGAGATCAGTCCCGGCGACGTCCACGTGCTCGAGCGCGAGCGCGTTCCCGGCGGCATCCGGATCAGCGTGCCCGACTTCGGTGTCACCACGCTGATTCTGGTCACCACCGACGTCACAATGATCGATCGAATTCAGTCGGCGATTGCGCGGGTCCGGCCGCTGGCCTGCCAACTCGCGATCGAACAGGCCGAGCACCAGCTCCAGTCGGTCGCCACAGTCATCGGCCGGCTGAGCGAGGACGGCTATCGACTGTACGACCCGGAGGACCCGAAGAACCCGCCGCTTCTCCCCGGCGCCCCGATCCCGAACGACGAGGCCGACCTGCTGGCCAAATCCGAGGAGAGCATTAAGTCCGCGCGCGACGCGCTGGAGCGCGAGGAATATCCGCTGTCCTGGGCCGAAGCCCGACGCGCCAGCCGACCCCTGCGGCTTCTGATGTGCGCCCACTGGGAGAAGGCCAGCCAGGCGTTCCTCAAGACCCTCAACCCGCCCGAGGACGACACCGAGGTCCAGGCCAGGCGCCGCGCCCGCCTGGATACCAAGAAGACGGAGCGGCGGCCGCCCAACTACAAGGTCATCGCCGAGCCCGTGTGCAGCCCCCCGCTGGTCTGCTTCAACACGCTCCCGCAACACTATATCTGGCTCGATTGGATGCGCCAGGGCACCTTCGGCCGCAACCTGGTCCCGACCGGCTCGTTCGATGATCGCGATTCGCTCGAGTCCGCCGGCTGGATCAACATGAGCCACCAGCTCGACGGGATTACGTCGAAGATCTCGGTGGTGGACGACGGGGGAAGGCGGGACCGGCGCGTCCTCAAGATGAGGGTGGAGCCGACCCCTCCCAAGAAGATCGACGACCTGCCGCCTTTCCTCGACCTCCCAGTCGCGGCGATCCGCACGCCGGCCGTCCGCGTCCGGGCCGGCCAGTTCCTCCGGATCTCGGTCATGGTCAAGAAGGCCAACCCCACGCCTCCCGGGGCGGGAGGCGTGATCATCAGTGACTCGATCGGCGGCGAGCCGCTCCAGTTCCGCTCCGATCACTCGTTTCCCACGTTCAAGAGAGTGGTCCTCTTCCGCCGCGCGCCTTCCGACGGCGTGCTGACGGTGACCCTCGGCCTGGCCGGCTACGGCGAGATTTACTTCGACGATTTCCGGGCCGAGGCGATCGAGCAGTACGGTCCGGCCCTCCCCTCCGACCTGGCGGGCCGCCCGCGCCTCCGACACCCCGAGTACGACCCCTCCCCCTCGACCGCCACCCGTCCACACTCCGCGACCCGGTCGAGCCAGTGAGCCGGCACGCATTCTGCCTGCTGACCATCGGAATCCGTATGCTCAACGATGTCCCAGGCCGAGCAGTTCACTTCCTGGGGGGCGATCGGGGGGACGAGGGGGATGGTAACTTCGCTTCAACCTCCCCCGTACCCTGATCGCATGCCCCCAGAAGAGGCACCCGCGCGAACCATTCGGCAGCCTCGGCCGTATAAGGTGGATCGATCCGATCTGAAGACAAGGGATTGGTGCGCATCCCGCGCACTGGCCCGATCCGCGCGTGCTCTCGATGATTTCGGAATTTTTCGGATGGGCCAGGCGTCCAACCTGTTGCCGATGCCAACATAAACGGTACACCCATTGGTCTACGCCGCAACTCCGTCCGCATGCTATTCGGAGCACCCCGAGAGGGAAGGTGGGCGGATTAGCCATCGCGTTGACGCTGGGTTAGCCGCTGTGCTAGCGTGAGGCGATTTCCGAGACGGTTGGCAGACCGCATCCGGCTGGCCGGTTTTCGAGGCCACTTGACCCCGCGCATGTCGAAGAATTCAAGGTCATTTCTGAGACGACCTGCGGGTGAGCGCCGCTGGAACGCACCGGGAGACTAACCGCGATGGCAAAGAACCAGCCCGTCTGGGCGCTCGATATCGGCCAGGCCGCGCTGAAGGCGCTAAAACTGGTGCCTGGCGACACTCCCGACCAGGTGAAGGCCGAAGCCTTCGATTTCGTCGAATATCCCAAAATCCTCAGCCAGCCCGACGCCGATGAGCTGGTCCGCAAGGCGCTAGAGACGTTCCTGGAGCGCAATGACTTGAAAGGCTGCAAGGTGGCAATCGGCGTGCCGGGCCAGTCGGGCCTGGTCAAGTTCATCAAACTGCCACCGGTCGAGGAGAAGCGCATCCCCGATATCGTCAAGTTCGAGGCGCGGCAGCAGATCCCGTTCGCGCTGGAGGAGGTCGTCTGGGCCTACCAACAGATTGGCGACGAGGGCGAGGACGAGGAGGACGAAGAGTTCACGATGGCGGAGGTGGGCCTGTTCGCGATGAAGCGCGACCAGATCAGCCGGGCGATCACGCCGTTCCGGGTCGTGGGGATCGAGGTCGACATCGTCCAGATGGGGCCGATCGCGCTCTACAACTTCATCACGTTCGACCAGATCAAGGCTCCGCCGGCCGCAGGGGCCGAGATCGCTGACGAGGCGCCCAGGCCGGCCAAGGGCAACAAGGGGTCGCTCGTCCTGATCGACATCGGCGCCGACAACACCGACCTGATCATCACCGACGGCAGCGGATCTGGCAGCGGAACGTGCCGATCGGCGGCAACCACTTCACCCGCGCGCTGACGAAGGAGCTGAAGCTCACGTTCGCCAAGGCGGAGCACCTGAAGCGGAACGCGACCAAGGCCCCCGACCCGCGCGATCTTCACGGCCATGCGCGGCGTCTTCAACGACTTCGCCAGCGAGGTCAACCGCTCCATCGGCTTCTTTTCGAGCGTCAACCGCAACGCCAAGATCTCCAAGGTGATCGGCCTGGGCAACGGGTTCAAGCTGCCGGGGCTCCAGAAGTTCCTTCAGCAGAACCTGAGCTATGAGGTCGAGAAGCTCGAAGGGTTCGCGCAGTTGACCGGCGACGACATCAAGGCGGCGCCGCAGTTCCAGGAAAACCTGCCGTCGTTCGCCGTCGCCTACGGTCTGGGGCTCCAGGGGCTTGGCAAGGGTGGGCTCCGGACGAACCTGCTGCCCCCCGAGATCGAGCAAGTCCGGCTGATCCGCGCCAAGAAGCCGTGGGCGCTGGCAGCGTCGGCGCTGCTGATGCTCGGCTTCTCGGGACTGTTCCTGGGCGACTACCGCGTTCTGGCCAAGGTGAGCACACCGCAGTTCAAGCAGGCTATGGAGCAGGCCAAGAACGTGGCGTCGACCGGGGCGCGGTACAAGTCGGCGTTCGACGCCGCCAAGGACGAGTGGCAGGCTAAATATGATGAGGGCAAGTCGCTGGTCGCCGGCGCCTCCGAGCGCGCCAAGTGGCCCGAATTCCTCAAGACGATCAACGCCCACCTCCCCGACCCGGTCCGCGACTACCAGCTCGACCCCAACAAGCCGGCCGACCAGTGGAAGCTCGACCAGCTCCGCGTCCACATCGACGCCATCAAGCCGGTCTGGCGCAAGGACCTCGTCACCGACTGGTTCGACGACGACCCGCGCTGACCGAGGACGTCGAAGAACCTGATGCACCCGCTACGACCGCGCCACGCCCCCAGCGGCGAGGGCTGGATCGTCCAGATCGTCGGCCACCATTACAACCCGTATCCCGTCCGCCGAAGAGATCGCAAGCGGGACGACGACCCGACGCGGGTCAGTTCGGGCCGTACGGTACCTCATCAAGAAGGTCCTGCCGAACCTGACGACACCCGAACTACGGCTCTACGGCGTCCACCACGTCGCCCTGGCCTGGATGACCATCGACACAGACATGGACCAACGAGAAGGGCAGCACGAACAACGGCCTGGCGAGCAACGCCGTCCCGATCCTCGACCGCGCGGCCGCCCCCGTTGAAGCCACAGCGAGCGGAGGCGGGAGCACGGCCTCGGGATGACGGCGCGCCGAGCGCGGCCAGTCCTGATGCGAGGCAGGGCGGGATGGGGATGCCGGTGATGGAACGCCCTCCATGACTGCCGGCGGCTATTCCCGGCGGCATGTGCCGGGTCGATGACCGGGATGACGGCCCAGAGTGAGCGGCGAAAAAGCATCATCACGCTGACGCCGCACCGACTTCCTGATCCAGTTCGTCTGGCAGCCCCCCAAGCCGGAGGAGCAGCCCAAGGACGCCGAGGAGCGGAAGAAGAAGCTCGACGAGATCACGAAGCAATTGGTCGAGGCCCAGAAGAACAACGCGGCGGTCAGATCCGTCAAGGAATCGGACATCGAGGCCGCGCTGGAAGCCACCTCGCTCAAGCAATCGCAGGAGCTGAACAAGGCGATTTCCAAGGGTGCCGCCGCCAAGGGCGCCGGCGTCCCGGCTCCCCGGGTGGCGTCCGCCACCCCGGGGATGCCGCCGGCGGCGGCCACCCCCGGCGGCGGCGGATGCCCACGGCCAAGTAACCCGACCCGGGCGCCGATCCCCGTCGGCGCCTCCCGTGAGGTCCGACCGTCCCATTTCGAACGGCCGGGCGACCAGGCGCTCGAGGAGCGATCGGTCACCCGCCCGGTCCATCTCCCATCTCTCGGCGAACATCCGAAGGCCAACGCGACCATGGACCAACTCAAGGATATTCTCAAGCAGGCGATCAAGTATCGCTTCTGGATCGCCGTCGGGATCTCGGCGCTGCTGCCGATCGATCGCCTACGCCGTCGGCTCGGGGGCCGTCAAGGAGAAGGCGCGTCGAGGAGACCAAGCGATCAAGCAGGCCGATACTGCGGTCAAGGATTACTCCGTCGGCCAACGTCCCCAACCACCAGTACAAGCCGCTCGTCGCCCAGGAGAAGGAGGAACTCGCGCAAGGACGTCAATGCGTCCTGGAAGAAGCTCTACGCGCGGCAGGCCCCGCTGTTGACCTGGCCCGAAGACCGTCGAGGAGCGGTTCCAGACCTGGGGCCGCAAGTGGCCCGAGAACGTCGACGCCAGCGCCGTGCAGGTGGCGATCATTGACTACGTCACCGCCTATCCCAAGTACGTCGAGAAGTCTACGAGACTCGTTCCATCCGTTCGACCCGACGGAAGGGACCGGGCATCGTGGCCGCGCCCCCCCAGCGGTCCTGCTCAAGCCGGCCCCGTTCACCATCGAGAACCCACCCGAGCTCGGCAAGGTCTGGGCCGCCCAGGAGCGGCTCTGGGTCCAGCGGACCCTGCTCCAGGTGGTCGCCCAGGTCAACAAGAATGCCAAGGACTGGGATTCCGCGATCATCAAGCAGATCAACATGCTCGAAGTCGGCAGCACCGCTGCGCAGGACCAGATCTCGATCGCCAAGGGCCAGACGCTGGAGGAGGCGCCCCCCCTGCTCCCGCCGGGCGTCAGCCCTGCCTGAGACGATCGCAAACCCCGAGCAGCCCGATGACCGGAACGACCACGGCGACAGGTAGCATGGGCAGCATGCCGGCCCCGATACGGTCTTCTACATCAAGACCGAGACCGAGCACGTACAAGATCCTCCCGTTCGAAATGTCGGTCCTCATCGACCAGGACCACATCCAGGACCTGCTCGTCGCCCTGGAGAACTCGCCGATGGCGATCCAGGTCATTGACTTCGAGATGTCCAAGCCGAGCACCCGCGTCGTCAAGCCGGTGAAGGGCGAGTCGATGAACTTCGCGCGTCTGATGGCGGCGAGAATCCGCATGATGAGGATGGGTGCGTTCCGCCAGACATCGGCGGGTCGGCGGCATGAGGAGGTTCGGCGGCTCGGGCTACGGCATGACTGCCGTCGGATGGGCCATGACAGCATGACGGCTCGCTACAGCAGCGTCTGGCGATGACCACCACCGCCCGCCCGGACAGGGCATCGATCAGCGAAGCGTGGACCGCGCGGCCAGGCGGAAAGAAGAGCTCGAACAGGCGACGGCCAAGAAGGACCGCGTCAGCATCCACGACCCCTACTTCAACATCGTCGAGGTCACCATCTACGGCCAGGCCCGGTTCTATAACCCGCCGCCCCCGAAGACCCCCGCCGAGCCGAGCCAGGCAGAGGGCCCCTAAGGCACGTCAGAAATAACCCGAACACAGGCTGCCTTGGACGGCGGAGTCCGCTCGAGACCGGCGCTCGCCTGCGACAACGCCTCGGCCGGGGTCCGAAGGCGAGACCCCAGCCACCAGTCACGGAACCACTCATAGATTGTTAAGACTGTCGACAGTCCAAGGCCCGACCGCGGAGACGCTCGCCGGCCCCCACCGAGGCGGCCATCCGAAGGCCGAGCCCGCGGAGGTCCGCCGCTCCCCGGGATTCGCCGGGAAGGCCGGACCGACGCCCAGACGAAGAACCAGCCAGAACTCGGACCATGGCCCGAAAACCGAGGAAAACCGGGTTTTGAGAGGCCCCATGTCGGATCCCTCAGTCCGAGACCCCGAAGAAATGACCATCCCGCGACGCAGGACGCCGGCGCGATCAGCCCGGCGTCGACCTGAACCCGTTCAGGATGTGCTCAGAGAGGAACTCCCACCATGGCCAATGCGTCGGTTGAGAAGCTCAAGGCCCTGGGACTGCGTCACGGCGAGAAGGCCGTGGTGGGCCTGGCCGCAGTGCTTTGCCTCGTGTTCCTGTTCATGGCGGCCACCCAGCCGACCATCGACCTGACCCCCGAGCAGGTGAAGCAGGCCGCGGACTCGGCCGACGTCCGAACCTCGAACCGGACACAGTCCGCGAGGACATCCTCAAGCGGCTCGAGGAGGAGGGGATCAAGAACCCCGAGCTTCGAGGCGATGGTCGAGCCAGGAGAAGAACCTGCTGGTCGCCGACGCCTTCAAGCCGCGCCAGCCCTGGGTCGACGCCCGAGCCGGGGGCGGGCCTGATCCGCGACATGCCCGAGCTGATCGCGCCGACCGGAGCTCGTCGCCTATCCGGGCCGCGGCGGCGCCCTGGTCTTCGAGCTCGACGACGAACGGCAACGCGGATCCCCGACACCGGACGGCGCAAGACCGAGACGGCCGAGCCGCCGGCACGCCGCAGCCGCAGGGGCCGCTGCCATGGCGTGCGCCGCGCGGTGGCATGCGATGGACTGCGCCGAGTCCAAGACAGGAGGACGGAGGCGAAGAAGGAGCTACGAGGCGAGGCAGCGAAGGAGAAGGCCCTGCTCGCCGGCAAGGCGACGGGAGCCGCGAAGGAGGAGACGGCCGGAGCCCGCCGCGGCCGAGGGCCCGATGAAGGAGACCACCAAGGGCCTCCGCTGGGTCGCGATCACCGGCGTCCTCGACTACAAGAAGCTCCGCGACAACTACCTCAACGCGCTGAAGATGCCGAGTCGCCTTCCCGCACTTCAAGCAGCTCGACGTCGAGCGCCAGGTCGCGCAGCCCGACGGCTCCTGGTCCGAGTGGGAGCCGATCGATCGCGGATCGGAACCGACGATCCTCGACAACCTGCCCGAGGACGAGGAGGAATAGCGACGCCCGAGACGTCCGGCTCGACGCGCTGGTCGACCCTCTGCCCTTCCTCAAGGCGGGCTACTGGGAGCGGGTCCACGTCGCCAGCCTGGTCCCCAAGGAGAAGATCGAGGTCGCCAAGCCGCCCCGCCGGGGCGCGCCGAGCGGCGTGCGATCCGGCGGAGATGTCAGCAGCAGATGGGTCGGCCACCCCGCGCCGATGCATGCCCGGCAGGGGATGCCGCCCGATGGGCATGGGCGGCGGATGCATGGCAGGATGATGGGGCGGCGCGGCCGAGGACGATCAACTTCCAGAAGACCGACGCCGACACGGTCATGATCCGCTCACTCGACTTCACCGTCGAGCCCGACACGACCTATCGCTTCCGCGTCCGGATCGTCGTCTTCAACCCGAATCGCAATCGTGAGGACGTCAGCCCGGGCGTGGACACCAAGTCGGTCGAGCTGTTCGGCCCCTGGAGCGAGCCGACCGACGAGGTGACCATGCCCGCCGACGTGACCACCTACGCCTTGCGCAAGAGCCTCACCTCCACCCGGAGAAGTCGACCAGGTCAAGTTCGAGGTGACGCGCTGGGACCCGCAGAGACGGGGTCACCGTCGTGAAGACGTTCGACGCCTGCCCGGGCGAGATCATCGGCGAGTACCGCAGGAATCCGACATCCCCTCTTCCGAGGGCACGGGCAAGAAGACGCACCCGAGATCGACTTCAACAGCCACCAGCTCGTCCTCGACGCCGACGGGGGGCGACCAGTTCCTCCCGCAGATCGCCGGGGTGATGGGCCGCTTCTCGGTCCCGGCCCTGTGCTGCTGGTCCGCTCCGACGGCGTCGGTCGTGGTCCGCAGCCAGATGTTCGACGTCAACGACGAGGTCCGCAAGGACATCGTGGACAACTACAAGCGCGAGCTGGAGGAGTCGAACAAGAAGCGCGAGAGCTCGATGGGTGGTCGCTCGGCGAGCCCATGATGCTCCAGGAACGTATAAACCAGGATCGCGCTGAGCCTCCACAATCGCACCGAGCCGCTGCCTCCCATCGCCCAGCCCCCGACGTCGCTCGTCGGGGGCCGGGGACGCTCCCGGGGCGATCGCCCGTCAATACCGTTCCCCGCGGCGGGCGATCGCCCGTCTCCGGCACTCCGCCTCTCCACCCCCGCGCCTCGTTTCCGAACACGCTCTCCGGCCGACTCGAAATTCGAAGAAGTCGGCTTGACCAGTTCCTGGATCCGCGGTATGACACCGCCACGTCTTCTCCCCGTTCTCGGTCGCGCCATCTCGATCCCACATCTCTGAACCGTCAACGCCCCAAGCCAGCCGGGTGAAGCAGCCGCCGCCCTTCGAGGCCGTGGCTCGTGCGAAGGCACCGGATTCACGTCTCCCGCTGCGGAGGCATGTCAGAGACCGTCGCCAGGGAAGTCGGCGGTCGTCTCCGTGAGCGGCGAAAGGAGGTCGCGTTGGGAAGGCTCAGAATCCTCGCAATCCCTTTGATCCTCGGCGCGTGGGGAGCGGCCACGGATGGCGCGCCCCCCAACGAGGTGGCCCCCGCGACATCGCCAACTCGTCCACCCGCGCCGGTTCCGCCCGTGAAATACCTCGAAGCGGGGGCAAAACTTTTCAACAACGGGCAGTCTCGAACTCGCGTCCAAGTACCTCAAGGCCGCGCAGAGGTATCGAGACCAGCTCACGTCCAGCGAACAGACCGTGCTCGACTCCTACCTCCAGGAACTGAGCAAGGCGCAGTCCGAGTCTACTGTCACGACCGCGCCGGCCGAGGTGACCCCGACCCCAACGGCACCGGCCACGTCCGGGCCGCCGCCGGCCGAGGCGCCGGTCGCGTCGGCACCGGCCACATCCGGGCCGCCGCCGGCCGAGGTCGACCCCGACCCCAACGGCACCGGCCACGTCCGGGCCGCCGCCGGCCGAGGCGCCGGTCGCGTCGGCACCGGCCACATCCGGGCCGCCGCCGGCCGAGGTGACCCCGACCCCAACGGCACCGGCCACGTCCGGGCCGCCGCCGGCCGAGGCGCCGGTCGCGTCGGCACCGGCCACATCCGGGCCGCCGCCGGCCGAGGTGACCCCGACCCCAACGGCACCGGCCACGTCCGGGCCGCCGCCGGCCGAGGCGCCGGTCGCGTCGGCACCGGCCACATCCGGGCCGCCGCCGGCCGAGGTGACCCCGACCACAACGGCACCGGCCACGTCCGGGCCGCCGCCGGCCGAGGCACCGGTCGCGTCGGCACCGGCCACGTCCGGACCGCCGCCCACCGAGGCACCGGCCACAACGGCACCGGCCACGTCCGGGCCGCCGCCCACCGATGCACCGGTCGAGGCGATGCCCCCGGCGTCCGCGCCGGCACCGGCCCTCGCCACAACGCCCGAGGGGTCGGCCCCGATGGCGGAATCGCCTCAAGCGACGGCGGTCCCAGTTCCCACGCCTGGCACGGAGCCAAGGCTCAGCACCACCGACACCAAGCAGAAGGCGCTGGCTCCTCCAGACCGCCCGCGAGCAGATCCGGATGGGCAACTATGACGATGCGGCCGCAAAGATCGCCGAGGCCAAAATTCTGAACGTGCGCTGGGGCTTGTTCGACGACACCCCCGCCAAGGTGGCCGATGTGCTCGCCAAGGCGCGGCCCAAGGTCGTGGCGACGCCGTCCTCGACCCGAACCCGCGATCGTCGCGTGGCGAAGGCCAGGCTCAAGGATGCCCGCGTGCTGTTGTCGAGCGGCCAGTTTGAGCAGGCCGAGGCGATCGCGCTGGATGTCAAGTCGTGGAACCTGAGCTACGGCTTCTTCGAAGACAACCCCGACAGGGTCGCCTCCGCCGCCCGCGCGCTGCGGCATCGCGACGCGCTGCGGACCGGCGGCAAGCCGAAGGAGCAGCCCAGCCAGGGCGTCTACGACATCCTGCTGCTAGAGGCCCGGCAATTGATGGCCGCCGGCGAGCTCGATCGGGCCGAACAGAAGGCTCGCCAGGCGCAACGGATGAACGTCGTCCCGTCGCTAACAGCCGACCGCCCAGAGGCCGTGCTGCACGACGTGGCGATGGCCCGCGCCCGCCAGACCCCCGAGGGCTCGCCGGCCACCGCCGGCGCCGTGCCGCCGACACCGACGGCCGAGCCACCCAGCGCGGTCGCCGAACGTGAGGCCAACGAGTTGCTCGCCAAGGGGGACAACGTGGCGGCCGCGGCCAAGTTCACTGAGGCCGAACAGCTCCGCGCCCATGAGGCCGGACAGCCGGTTGCTGACACGACACCGGCCATCAGCGCGTCCGACCCGTCGATCCAGAAGGTGGATGGCGGCGCCCCATCGCCGCTCCAGGCATCTCCCAGGTCGGGTGTTTCAGCCGCGAGCCTGCCCGCTCCCGGTCCACCCATGCCGGAGGCTCCGGAGGCGAGCCTGCCCGCTCCCGGTCCGCCCATGCCGGAGGCTCCGGAGGCGAGCCTGCCCGCTCCCGATCAGCCCACGTCGGAGGCTCCGGAGGCGAGCCTGCCCGGTTCCGATCAGCCCACGTCGGAGGCTCCGGAGGCGAGCCTGCCCGCTTCCGATCAGCCCGCGCCGGAGGCGAGCCTGCCCGCTCCCGGTCCACCCACGGCGGAGACGCCGAAGGCGAGCCTGCCCGCTCCCGGTCCGCCAACGCCGGAGACGCCGAAGGCGAGCCTGCCCGCTCCCGGTCCGCCAACGCCGGAGGCTCCGGAGGCGAGCCTGCCCGCTTCCGATCAGCCCGCGCCGGAGGCGAGCCTGCCCGCTCCCGGTCCACCCATGCCGGAGGCTCCGGAGGCGAGCCTGCCCGCTCCCGGTCCACCCACGTCGGAGGCTCCGGAGGCGAGCCTGCCCGGTTCCGATCAGCCCACGTCGGAGGCTCCGGAGGCGAGCCTGCCCGCTTCCGATCAGCCCGCGCCGGAGGCGAGCCTGCCCGCTCCCGGTCCACCCACGCCGGAGACGCCGGCCGCGAGCCTGCCCGCTCCCGGTCCACCTACGCCGGAGACGCCGAAGGCGAGCCTGCCCGCTCCCGGTCCGCCCATGCCGGAGGCTCCGGAGGCGAGCCTGCCCGCTTCCGATCAGCCCACGTCGGAGGCGAGCCTGCCCGCTCCCGGTCCGCCCACGGCGGAGACGCCGAAGGCGAGCCTGCCCGCTCCCGGTCCGCCCATGCCGGAGGCTCCGAAGGCGAGCCTGCCCGCTTCCGATCAGCCCGCGCCGGAGGCGAGCCTGCCCGCTTCCGATCAGCCCGCGCCGGAGGCGAGCCTGCCCGCTTCCGATCAGCCCGCGCCGGAGGCGAGCCTGCCCGCTCCCGGTCCGCCCATGCCGGAGACGCCGGCCGCGAGCCTGCCCGCTCCCGGTCCGCCCACGCCGGGCAACCGCGGCGAGCAACTGTTGACCGAAGCCCGAGCTCTCTACGTCAAGGGCAACTACCCGGCCGCCAAGCAGTTGGCCAACGAAGCCAGGGCGGGCCATCAGAATGTGGACGCCCTGGCCGACGAGCTGCTCACGCAGGTCGCGCTTGCCGAGCAAGGCAAGGCGCTGGGCCTTTACGAGTCAGCCCTCGACGCCCTCCGCAAGGGCGACCAGGACCGTGCCCGCGACTTGCTGACCGAGGTCGCGGCGAGCGAGCCGCTCGACGAGGGGCTGTCGCAGAAGGTCCAGGATCTCCTGATGAAACTGTCGAAGAACGCCACGGGCAAGGCCCTCGCCACTGACGCGCCGAGCCCGGCGCAGGATGCCGAGACCCTGGCGGCGCAGAAGCTCAACGCCGAGGTCGGCACCAAGATCGCCGAGGCCCGCCGGCTCCAGGAGACCGACCCCGCCAAGGCCATCGCCATCTACGAGGACACCCTCAAGGCCGTCAAGGCCGCCGACATCCCCGAGGCCCTCGCCCGCACGATGGTCCGGCGCCTCGAAGTCGCGCTCGAGCTGGCCAAGAAGGACAAGCTCGCCTTCGACGCCAAGATGCAGGACAAGGTGCTCCGCGCCGAGATCGAGCAAAAGCGGCTCCGGATCTTCGAGGCCGACAAGGCCAAGAAGGCCCGCATGAAGGAGATGATGGACAAGGCCACCTCGGCCTACGCCAAGGGCGAATACGTCGAGGCCGAGAAGTATGCCACTATGGCGCAGGAGATCGACCCCAACGAGGTCGCCGCCACCATCCTCGTCTTCAAGGCCAAGATGGAACGGCGCTACAAACGCGACCTCGAGATCCGGAACCTCAAGGATGAAAGCGCCGTCACCGCCCTTCAGGAGGCTGACGCCGCCTCGATCGCCGACCCCGAGGTCCAGCTCCGCGGGATCAAATACGCCAAGAACTTCAAGGACCTGACCCGCGAGCGGCTCCGCATGAACGCCATGCTCGAGCCCAAGAAAGACCCCAGGACACTCGCCATCGAGGCCAAGCTCAAGGAGCCGGTCTCGGTCAACATGGACAAGCAGCCGCTGAAGGAGGCGATTGACTTCCTGGCCAATTACACCGGACTGAACCTCGTCCTCGACCCCAAGGCGCTGAGTGACGCGGAGGTCTCCTACGCCACCCCCGTCACCCTGACGGCCAGCAACATCCAGCTCAAGACGGCGCTGAAGCTGATGCTCCGCCCCCTGGGGCTGACCTACAAGGTCGAGGATGAGGTGCTCATGATCACGAGCCCGCAGACCTCGCTCACCGAGACGTACTCCAAGCCCTATTATGTCGGCGACCTGATCCTGCCGCCGGGCAAGAACACAACCAACCCGAACGACCCACGGTCGAGCTATAATCCACAGAACCCGCCTCAGGCCGACTCGAGCCGTCTCCAGGCGCAGACGGTCACGCTGGCCAACGGCGCCACGTCGATCCTCGGAAACGGCGCGACGGCCACGGCGGGCGAGCGGCCGAAGGTGGACATGACCCCGCTGATCCAGTTGATCACCTCCGCGATCGCGCCGGGGACCTGGCGGGTCAACGACCCCTCAGGCAATGATGCCTCCGGGGCCTACGGCATGGGCGGCGGCTTCGGCGGCGGCGAGGCCGGCGGACTCGATCAGGCGCAGCCGATCGGCTCGATCACCCCGTTCTTCCTCAGCATCAGCCTGATCATCCGCCACACGGCCGAGATCCATGACCAGATCGCCGACTTGCTCCGGCAGCTCCGCCGGCTCCAGGACTTGCAGGTCTCGATCGAGGTACGGTTCATCACCCTCAGCGATTCGTTCTTCGAGTACATCTCGGTTGATTTCGACTTCGACATCCTCTCGAAGACGGTCGGGAAACATAGCACGTTCGCGGTCCCGGTGACGTCGATCTTCAACAACATCCCCGGTGTCGGCGCCACCGGCACAGCCACCACCGGCAGCCTCGCCACCACTGGCGCCACCACCGCCACCACCGCCGCCACCGCCACCACAGGTGCCACCGGCGGCCTTGCCACCACCGGCGGCCTCGGCGGTCAGAACGGCGGCGGTCTCGGCGGGCTTGGCGGCACCACCGGCACCGCCACCACCACCGCCACCACGGGAGCCTCCCCCATCTACGTCGTCAACCCGATCCGCGACTACGCGCTGGGCAACCGACTGCCTCTCACCGTGGGCACACAGAGCGTCGGCGCCAACGGCGTCACCTTCACCCCCGACCTGGCGATCCCCTTCCGACAGGGAAGTGGCACCCTGGCCGCCCCGACCACCAACGTGCCGGGCGCGGGGGCCACCTTCGGCATCGCGTTCCTCAGTGACCTGGAAGTCTACCTCTTCCTCCAGGCTGCGCAGGGCGACCAGCGGACCAACATCTTGCAGGCGCCGAAGGTCACCACGTTCAACGGGGCGCCGGCGGAGATCATCAACACCGAGCAGCTCAACTACGTCTCGTCGCTCATCCCGATCGTCGGGCCAGGTTCGGTGGCCTTCCTCCCGAGCGTCCAGTCGTTCCCCAACGGCGTCCAGTTGTCGGTGACCCCGGTCGTCTCGGCCGACCGGCGCTATGTCCGGATGACGCTCGCCCCGGTCTTCACCGTCATCGAGGGCTTCGACACGATCCAGGTTCCGGCGGCGGTCGGCGGTAGTGGCCTCGGCGGCGGCTCCGCGGCGATCAATGGCACGATCCAGCTCCCCCGGTTCAACTTCACGACCGTCATCACGACCGTGACCGTCCCGGACGGCGGCACCGTCCTGCTCGGCGGCGTCAAGCGGCTCAACGAGGAGCGGAAAGAGTTCGGCGTGCCGGTCCTGTCCAAGACGCCGCTCATCAACCGCCTCTTCCGGAACATCGGCATCGGCCGCGTGACCTCCAGCCTGATGCTGATGGTCACGCCTCGGATCATCATCCTCGAAGAAGAGGAGGAGCGCCTGGGAATTCCGACGGTGGCCCAGTAACCTCCGAGAGACGCATCATCCGCAACCCCGTCCCGACGCGATCGACCGTCGGGGGATCCTTCTCCCCCAGCGGCCGCTTTCTTCATGGGGCATCCGTATCGGGTCAACGGTCCCGGTGGGGGAAGGGAGAGACTGGGTGCCTTGCCCACGTCGTCGTGGGCAGGGCCTTCATCACCCTTCCGGAGGGCACGAGGTCTTCGGAACCTGCATGAGCCCGTGCGTCGTGAAGACCTTGCGGGCGGCCGGACAATGGGCGATCCTGGCTGATCGTGGAGTGCCACTCGTGACCGGCCCGCCACGCCACGAGTCATCCGCTTCACCTGAAGATTGAGGAGACTCGAGATGTCGGCTTCGCTCGCCCTCGCGACGGTCCTGGTCCTGGCCGCCGCGGCCCCCGAGCCCCCCAAGGACCCGGCCGACACGCCCCGCCCCGACCCCGCCTGGAAGCCGCTCGGCCCGAGCCTCTGGTTCGACCCGCAAGGAAAGCGGCTGGTCCTCCGCGCCCGTGTCGTGCTCCGCGAAGGGCCGCTCGAACACCTGCTTTGCCTCAAGGGAACCAAGGAGCACGAGGCCATCCTCGCGACCGACGCCGTTCCCTATCAGATCCATGCCACCCTGATTCGGTCCGGCGCCGAGCCGGGCCATCCGGTCCGTTTCCTCCCCAAATTCGAGCCGCCGACCGGCGCGCCGATCGCGATCGAGCTGGAGTGGCAAGAAGGGGGCAAGACCCACCGCGCCGACGCCCGCCAGTGGATCAGGGACGAGCGGAAAAACACCATCCTGGACAAGGATTGGGTCTTCGCCGGCAGCGAGCTGATCGAAGACCCGATGACCAAGAAGGCCGTCTACGCCGCCGACGACGGCGACCTGATCACGGTGGCCAACTTCACCAACGCAATCCTCGACCTGCCTTTCGCCAGCACCGCCAACGACGCAGACCGGGCGTTCGCGGCCAACACCGAACGCATCCCCCCTCGGGGCACGGTGGTCACGATGTTCCTCCGGCCTCGTGCCGCGCCGCCGCCGCCGCCACGGCGCTGACCAGCGCCGAGGCGGGGGGCCGATCGGCCGGATCGTTCGAGCGAGAGGCGTAGACTACCCGCCGCCGCGCATCGAGCACGAAGTCACCACCGAGCTGGTGGACGTCCGTGTCGGAGGGCCTCGGGCGAAATCCCTGGAGCATCAACTGCGCGTAGCGAATCGCGACGCGCGGCTTGAGCAGCCCGCCCCAGCCCGCCGAGCCGAGCCCGAACGCACGGTACGCCGCGCGCGGGGTCCGAGACCACGGGGAAGGGCCAGCCGTGCAGGCGGCGATACGCCGGCAGCCGCTCGACCGGCTCGAACGAGACGACCACCACCTCGGCCCCCAACCGCAGGATCTCCTGATAGCAACCCCGCACCTCGACCAGGTGCGCCTGGCAGGGCAGGCAGGCCAGGTGGCGCAAGAAGATCAGCACGATCGGCCGCGCGCCCCAGTCCGAGAGGCGTTTGATCTCTCCCGGCCCCGAGACCAACGCCATGTCGGGCGTCTGATCACCCACGTCCATCAATCCTTCCTCCCGTGCGGCAAAATTGACTTTATTCGGTTGGTACTGTAAGATTAAATCTACCATCCATCCGAGGGAGCACCACGCGACATGTCCGTCGAAACGCCAAGCCGGGTCGACCTGGTCGAAGCCAACCAGCGCCTTTCGAACGCCAGCCCATGGGAGATTCTGCGCTGGGCGGTCGAGAGGTTCTACCCCAAATTGACAATGGCGACCGCGTTCGGCCCGGAAGGCTGTATCATCTTGCACATGCTGGCGGAGATCGAGCCGCGGGTCCGGATCTTTAACCTGGACACGGGGTATCAGTTCGCCGAGACCCTGGAGCTTCGCGACCGAATCGCGCGAGCGTTACAGCATCGAGGTCGAGATGGTCCGGCCCGACACGACCGTGGAGGAGTACGAGGCGCTGCACGGCGGCCCCTTGTACGTCAACCAGCCCGACCAGTGCTGTCACGACCGCAAGATCGTCCCGCTCCGCCGCGCGGTGGCCGGCTACGAAGCCTGGATCTCCTCGATCCGTGCCGACCAGTCGGCCCATCGCGCCAGGGCGAGCGTGGCGGGGTGGGACGCCAAGTTCGGCCTGGTCAAGGTCAACCCGCTGTTGCGCTGGACGTATCGCGACGTCTGGGCGTTCGTGGTCGCGAACGACGTGCCCTACAACCCGCTGCACGACCAGGGCTATCCCTCGATTGGTTGCTGGCCCTGCACGCGGGCCGTCGCCGCCAGCGAGACCGACGAACGTGCCGGTCGCTGGGCCGGCCAGGCCAAGACCGAATGCGGCCTGCACTCGCTCGACAGCAGTCAGCTCTGAGGAGAGCTGGGAGGAGGCGGTCAGCCGCCGGCCGTCGCGATCATCCGCAACGGGGGAGAAACGGCTCCTTCCCCGCCCGGGAGAGAATGGGGGTGAGGGCGCACCGAGGTGACGATGGTCCTCGGATGAGAGCCTCCGACCACCTCCCGCCGAATGCCTACTGTTCACTAAAATATGAAAATATCCGCAAAAACAGAATATGCATGTTTGGCGGTCCTCGCGCTGGCGCGACTGGGCCCCGATGACCCGCCGATCCGGATCCGGGAGATCTCCGAGGGACATGGCATCCCCGAGCGCTACCTCGTCCAGATCCTGCTCCAGTTGAAGGGTGCGGGGTTGGTCACGAGCACGCGGGGGGCCTCGGGGGGCTACCGCCTGGCCCGGCCGGCGTCTTCGATCTCACTCGGTGAGGTCTTGACGGCGATTGACGGGCCGGAGGCCCCCCGCGCGAGTCGCTGAAGCCGGCGGCGCGGGTGCTCGCCGCGGTCTGGGAGCTCGTCCGGGCCGCCGAGCGCGGTGCTCGACCAGACCTCGATCGCCCAGTTGGCCGAACGAACCACACCCCGCGAGTGGGTGATCTGAGCCGGATGCGCCGGTGAGACGGATTCGCCCCCGAGCCACTGTCCTCGTGAACCTCCCCTCGCCCTTCCCGTTTCTCGCTTGGCCGGGCAACTTGCCACCTGGCAACTGACCTCTGGCCTCTGTCCTTTGCCTTCGTTCTCTGTTTTCGAAAGGAGCCCGACGATTTCCGCAACGACCGCCCCTTCCCAAACCGGGTTGAATTCGCCCTACGGTGGCGCCCTCATCGATTTGCTGGTGGATGACGCCCGCGCCGCCGAGATGAAGGCGACCGCCAAGGACCATGCCAGCCTGACCCTCGATGAGCGTGGGCTCTGCGACCTGGAGTTGCTGGCCGTGGGCGGCTTCTCGCCGCTGCGGAGTTTCCTGGGCAAGGTCGACTACGAGCGCGTTGTCGGCGAGATGCGGCTGGCCGACGGGACGCTCTGGCCCTTGCCAGTCACCCTGCCGGTGACCCCCGGCGACGGCAGCGCCGAGGGTAAGCCGCTGGGGCTGCGCGACGTCTACGGCAACCTCCTCGCCTTCCTGCACGTCGAGGAGATCTTCGCGTACGACAAGAAGGCGGAGGCGGGGAACGCCTACGGCTCGACCGACGTCAAGCATCCGGCGGTGGCATACCTGTACCGTCAGCCGGGCCACTACGCCTCGGGCCGGCTGGAGGTGCTCCGGACCCCGCCGCACTACGATTTCGTCGAGCTGAGGCGGACGCCGCGGCAATTGCGCGAGTACTTCGCGACGCTCGGCTGGAGGAAGGTCGTCGCCTTCCAGACGCGGAATCCGCTCCACCGCGCCCACGAGGAGTTGACGAAGCGCGCGGCACAGCAGATCGGCGGCGGCCTGCTGATCCACCCGGTCGTGGGCGTGACGAAGCCCGGCGACGTCGATCACTTCACGCGCGTCCGCTGTTACCGCGCGCTGGTGGACAACTACTACGAGCCCGGCTCGGTGGTCCTGAGCCTGCTCCCGCTGGCGATGCGGATGGCCGGCCCGCGCGAGGTCCTGCTGCACGCGATCATCCGCCGCAACCACGGCTGCTCGCACTTCATCGTCGGCCGCGACCACGCCGGGCCGGGCAACGACAGCATCGGCAAGCCGTTTTACGCGCCCTACGCTGCGCAGGAGTCGATGGCGCGGCACCAGGACGAGATCGGCATGCAGATGGTCGATTTCAAGCAGATGGTCTACCTGCCCGACGCGAACCACTACTGCCCGGTGGACGAGGTTCCCGCCGGCGCCGGACGGCCGACATCTCGGGCACGCAGGTCCGCGACAACTACCTGGCCAAGGGCCTGCAACTTCCCGAGTGGTTCAGCCGCCCCGCCGTCGCGGAGATCCTCAACGAGACCAACCCGCCCCGGTTCCGCCAGGGCTTGACCATCTGGTTCACCGGCCTGTCGGGCTCGGGCAAGAGCACCGTGGCGCACGCTCTGGTCGAGCGGCTGGCCGAGTTCGGCCGCAATGTCTCGCTCCTCGACGGTGACGAGATCCGGACCCACCTCTCCAAGGGCCTCGGCTTCAGCAAGGAAGACCGCGACGAGAACATCAACCGCGTCGGCTACGTCGCCGGCCTGATCGCGCAGCACGACGGCACCACACTTTGTGCGGTCATCAGCCCCTATCGCGGCCCGCGCGACAATGCCCGGAAGTACTCCAAGGGCAACTTCGTCGAGGTCTACTGCGACACCCCGATCGAGGTCTGCGAGCAGCGCGACGTCAAGGGCCTCTACGCCAAGGCCCGCGCCGGCCAGCTCAAGGGCTTCACCGGTGTCGATGACCCCTACGAGCCCCCGCTCAACCCCGAGGTCACCCTCGATAACAGCAAGCTCTCGGTCCAGGAGAGCGTCGATCAGATCATCGACAAGCTGATCGTGCTGGGCTACATCCTGCCCCACGGGCACATCATCGAGTGAGCCAGGGCAGCGTCATCATGCAAGGCCCGGAGCACTCAGCCGAGTGCTCCGGGCCTTTTTTCTTTGGCGTGGTCGCGGGATCGTCCTCCGCGGCTCTCTCAGGATGGCTCTTCCGGTGTTTCGGGGGATTATGTCCTCAGCTTCGCCAGAAGTCTCGTATTTTCAGAGGGTTATGACGAAATCCCTGGCGACTGACCCCCCGAAACACAGGAAGAGCCATTATCGGGGTGACAGGGTTTTTCAACTGGAGAGCCATGTCGCGCGGTCGATCGGTTCTTCGCGATGGCCGACTGACCGACCGCGGTGGCGGCCCAATCTATGCACAAGGTTGAGCCTCGTGTTAGAATGCCCGTCATGGATCTTTCTCTTGATTGTATGAGGTGAGATCGATCAGGCTGCCTAGCCCCATGGCGCAACGTCGGAGTTCGTTCACGGGGACCAATTCATCAGGCTGGCCGGGACCGAGGACTCTTTGACTTTCCGCCCTGGGGGTAGGGGCCGCCGCGCGAGGACCGATCACGGGTCAGTGGAGGCGAGGCGAGCCTCACATCAACGAGGGGTAGTGAATGGCCGGTCATGATATTATTGTGATCGGGGCCTCCGCGGGGGGGGTGGAAGCGCTGGTCCAGTTGGTCCAGAACGTGCCGGCGGACCTGCCGGCCTCGATCTTCGTGGCGTTGCACGTCTCGCCGCACGGCTCGAGCGTCTTGCCCCAGATCCTGAGCCGCCACGGGGCGTTGCTGGCGAGCCACCCGCAGGATGGCGAGGCGATCGAGCCGGGGAGGATCTACGTGGCGCCGCCCGATCATCACCTGTGGGTCCGTCGTGGCCGGGTCCGCGTGTCACGCGGGCCGTCGGAGAATGGGCTGCGGCCGGCCGTCGATCCGCTGTTCCGCTCGGCCGCGCGGTCGTACGGGCGCCGCGTCGTCGGGGTGATCCTCTCGGGGAGCCTCGACGACGGGACCGCCGGGCTCCAGGCGATCAAATCGCAAGGCGGCGTGGCCATCGTCCAGCGCCCGGAGGACGCGCTGTTCGTCGGCATGCCGCAGTGCCCTGGAGAGCGTCGAGGTCGATCACTGCCTGACGATCATCGAGATCGCCCCCCTCCTCTCTCGCCTCGCCCGCGAGTCGGTTGAGGGCGAAGAGGGAGAGAAACCCCTGTCCGACGACATGGAGCTGGAAACCGAGATCGCGGCGTTCAGTCTGGCCGCGTTGGAGAAAGACCAGAGGCTGGGGGTGCCTTCGGGATTCGGATGTCCCGATTGCAGCGGCGTACTCTGGGAGCTGCACGAGGGGGAGCTGATCCGATTCCGCTGCCGCGTCGGCCACGCCTGGTCGCCCAGCAGCTTGCTGGCCGAGCAGTCCGAGACGCTGGAGACGGCGCTCTGGGACGGCGTTGCGCGCCTGGAGGAGCGCCGAGCTGTCGGCCGGCTGGCCGATCGGCTCGCCACGCGGGGTATCGCACACTCCTCCGCCCGCTTCCGGGCGCAAGCCGAGGAAGCCAAGGGCCGCGCCACGCTGATCCGGAAAGCGATCCTGAGTGGCGAGCCGAAGGCCGAGATCGAAGCGGAGGAAAGGACGGAAAGGGACCAAGGGGAGAGGCCACGAGCCAAGGGGACGGCTGAATAATGCAACCCTCAGAGATCACGTTCGAGGTGGTTGCCTTGGCGTCGTCGGCCGGGGGACTGAAGGCCCTCACCCAGGTGCTCGCCCCCTTGCCGGAGGACTTCCCGGCGGCGATCGTGTTGGTTCAGCATCTCGACCCCCGGCATCGTAGCCTCATGGCCGAAATCCTCAGCCGGCGCACCCAGCTTCAGGTCAAGCAGGCCCAGGAGGGCGACCGGATCCATCCGGGGGTCGTGCTGGTTGCCCCGCCGAATCGGCACTTGCTGGTCAACCGCGACGGCTCGCTAGTCCTCACGCAGACCGAGCTGGTCCACTTCGTCCGGCCCTCGGCCGACCTGATGTTCGAGTCGGTGGCCGCCAGTTTTCGCGAGCGGGCCATCGCCGTCGTCCTGTCTGGCTCGGGCAGTGACGGCTCGATGGGGGTCCGAGCCATCAAGAAAATGAGGGGGACGGTGATTGCACAGGATGCGGGAACCTCAGAATATCATGGCATGCCCGGCGCAGCTATCCGTACCGGGTGCGTCGACTTCATCCTTCCGCTCGATGAAATCGCCCCGGCGCTGCTGTCGCTGGTCCGATTGGGAGACAGCCAATGATCAAGAGTGAAGGGATGCCGGAAGACGATCCTGAGTTCGAAGCTCTCCTGGAGTACCTTCATCGGAGTCGCAGCTTCGACTTCACCGGCTACAAGCGCCCCAGCCTGATGCGTCGCATCGACAATCGGATGCAGGTGGTCGGCATCGAGGGTTACGACCACTACGTCGACTACATGGAGGTGCATCCCGAGGAGTTCGGAGCCCTGTTCGACACGATCCTGATCAACGTCACCGCCTTCTTCCGCGACGCTTCGACCTGGGATTTGCTCAGCAAGGAAATGATTCCCCGGATCCTGACGGGCAAGAAGAATGATGACCCGATCCGGGTCTGGTGCGCCGGCTGCGCCTCGGGCGAGGAAGCGTACAGCCTGGCGATGACCCTGGCCGAGCACCTGGGTGTAGATGTCTTCTGCGGCCGGGTCAAGATCTACGCCACCGACGTCGACGAGCCGGCGCTGATCAAGGCCCGCAAGGCGATCTACAACGCGAAAGAGCTACAAAACGTGTCCCAAGATCTGCTCGAGAAGTATTTCGAGCCGATCAACCAGCACTACGTCTTTCACAAGGAGATGCGCCGCTCGGTCATCTTCGGGCGGCACGACCTGATCCAGGACGCCCCGATCTCGCGAATCGACCTGCTGACGTGCCGCAACACGCTGATGTACTTCAATACCGAGACGCAATCGCGGATCCTCGACCACTTCCATTTCGCTCTGAACGAGTGCGGCGTGCTGTTCCTGGGCAAGTCGGAGACGCTGCTCACCTTCAGCAACAGCTTCGTCCCGATGGACCAGAAGAGTCGGATCTTCATGCGGGTGTCGCAGGGCAACCTCCGCGAGAGGCTGGGGGCGATGCCCCAGCTTGGCACCGAGGAGCCGGTCAACCACGTCGTCAGCCACTTCCGGATCCGCGAGTCCCTCTTCGAGGCCGGGGTGATAGCCCAGATCGTGATCGATTTCAGCGGCCTGCTAGTGCTGGCCAACGAGCGGGCGCGGGCGATGTTCGGTTTGACGCCGACCAACCTGGGACATCCTCTGCAAGACCTGCAACTTTCCTACCGGCTGGCCAACCTCCGCTTGAGCATCGACCGAGCCTACGGCGAGCGCCGGCCCGTGACGCTCAACGAGGTCGAATGGACGGTCAACGGCGACGGAGTCAGCTATCTGAACGTGCACGTCGTCCCGCTGATCGACGTCGGCGGCGCACTGATGGGGGCGAGCGTCACCTTTCTCGACGTGACCGCCAACCGTCGGCTCCAGGACAATCTCAAGGTCGCCAACCTCGAGCTGGAGTCGGCCTACGAGGAGCTGCAATCAACCAATGAGGAGCTGGAGACCACCAACGAGGAGCTGCAATCGACTAACGAGGAGCTGGAGACCACCAACGAGGAGCTGCAATCGACTAACGAGGAGCTGGAGACCATGAACGAGGAGCTCCAGTCCACCAACGAGGAGGTCGAGACGATCAACGAGGAGCTAGGCCAGCGGGGTGAGGAACTCAACCGGCTGAACGTCTTCCTGGAGGCGATCCTGACCAGCCTGCGCGACGGCGTGGCGGTCATCGACCAAAACCTGCTGATCCAGATCTGGAACGCCAGGGCCGAGGACCTCTGGGGCTTGCGTGCGGAGGAGGTCCAGGGCAAGAACTTCCTGAACCTCGACATCGGCCTGCCGCTGGACAACCTCAAGCAGTCGATCCGGGCCTGCATGTCCGGGGAGGCCCCCTACCAGTATCTGACGCTCGACGCCACAAATCGGCGCGGCCGGGCGATTCGATGCCGGGTGACCTGCACGCCAATGGCCGCCAGCGACAGGGTCGAGGGGGTGATCCTGGTCATGGAAGAGAACGACCTCGAAGGGCCATCCCCGAAGCCCGGGATTGACGGAAAATCAGGGAACGAGCCATGAAACAGGAGCTCTCTCGCGGCAGCTCACGGCCTTGCAGGGGCGGGTCGAAGGGCTCCGACGACACCGGGAGACCCCGTACGAACTCTCGATCACACTACCGCCGGAGCCGATCGTGCTCCGCGCCGACCCGACGCGGCTGGAGCAGGTCCTGGCCCACCTGCTGACCAACCACCGCCCAGTACGCCGAGCCGGGCGCCAGGGCCGTGCTCCGCGTCCAGGATACCGTTATCGGCATGGCGCCGGAGTTCCTGCCGCGCGCCTTCGACCTGTTCCTCCAGGCCTGCGATGCCTCCGAGCGATCGCCGCGGGGGCTGGGCATCGGCCTCTGGATCGCCCGCCGCCTGGTCGAGCTGCACAGCGGGAGTCTCACGGCCTCCAGCCCAGGCCGGGACCTGGGCAGCGGGTTCGTCGTCCGCCTGCTCCTGGACATGGCGGGTCCGACCGCCTCGCAGCCCGGCCCCAACGGCGACGATCTCCTCGCGCCGCCCGAATCTCCTCGAAGCGCGGGCCAGGCGCGTGCTCGCCGCGGACGACGCCGCCAACTCGGCCAACGTCCCAAACGTTTGATCCTTCGTGCGAGGGGGCCTCACGACCACCCCTCATCGCCGAGCAAGTGCCGGCTAGACCGGAGGATTCGGTTGTACCGGCTCTTGGTCGCGGGCGACGCCTGCGTGGTCCGGGACTTGAGATCGGCGAGGTTGGCCTGGCAGTAGGGGCACTCGATCACGTCGAGGTGGAATTGGATGTACGACGCCAGGTCGGGGTTGAGGGCGTCGAGCAGGAAGCTCCCGAGCTGCTGGCGGGTCGGACAGGTCAGGCGCGCCCGCCGCCAGATGGCGCCCAGGGTGTGCAGGCCGGGGTCGCCCCGATTCTGGCGGACGTCTTCGAGGCGGGCGCGAAGCTCGGACGAGTCGCGCAGCGCCTTCTCGAACCCGCGCCAGCTCCTCGGGGGGCAAGGCATCGGCCAGGTAGGCCCGGAGGATCTCCTCGTCGATCATCGCGTT
Source organism: uncultured Planctomycetaceae bacterium (assembly GCA_963803395.1). Classification (GTDB taxonomy): domain Bacteria; phylum Planctomycetota; class Planctomycetia; order Isosphaerales; family Isosphaeraceae; genus JAFANO01. Next base: position 47,033 of record CAWDND010000110.1, on the reverse strand, counting down.
CATCCTTCGCCCAGCTCCTCGAGGCTCAATCTGCCGCGGCGGGCCATCTCCTTGAGCCGGCCGACTGTCTGGAACTTGTAGCTGGCCACCGCCTGCTCGGTCAGGCCGAGATACCTGGCCACGTCCTTGTTCGCCCACCCCTTGACGATCAGCAGCTCCAGGCAGCGGAGCCGGCCGTAGTCGCCGCGGTTCAGCCACTCGCGGACGAGTTGGCCGAGGGCCTCGGTCAACAACCGTTCCTCGGCCTTGCGCCGTTCGCTGCTGCGGGCGATGCTCGACGCCGGACGGCCGTTGCCGGGGACCTCGTCGAGCGGCCGGCCGTGGTCGTCCGAGCCGAACTGGTCGATCGGCCGCCGGCCTTGCTTGCGGAGGTGGTCGGTCAGCTTGTGCGCGGCGATCGAGAACAGGTACGCCTCCATGTCGCGCTTCTCATCGTAGTGCGGCAGGCTGGTCAGGAACCCGATGAAGGTCTCCTGCACCACGTCCTCACTCGCGGCCCGGTCGTGGAGCCGGCTCTCGACGAAGGCGAGCAAGCGTCCCTCGTATCGCTCGATCAGTTGCCGCCAGGCCGAGGCGTCGCCGGCGCGCACCTGCCGGACCAGCAAGGCCTCGGCGTCGGAAGTGGCCATCGGTGGGGTTCGCTCTGAGAATCGTCAGACGTTCAACACGTCCTTCCATTTTAAACGCGCCCATGGCCTCTTGCCTACTATGCGGCCCCGAACAAGAACACTGGCGTGTCATGGGAGCCTCACGTCAGCATCTGGTAGATCAGCACCCCCGAGGCTCCGACTCCCGCCGCAGCGACGGCGCGGAGCCAATGGGTGTAATAGCCTCGGGTCGCCTCGTCGGCGCGGATGTAGCCGGCCAGAGCGGCCAGGCAGGTCAGGAGGAAGCCGATCACTCCGGCCAGCAGGGTCAGCCGATACGCGACGAGGTCGTGTTGATAGGCGGCGATGATCGCTGCCCGGTTCTCCGTCGAGAAGTCGGCCAGGATCGAGGCCTCGTAGACCGTCCCGTAATCGCGCACGATCGGCTTGGTCCGGGTCTCGCGGATCATCTGGTCAATCAACTGGGCCGGGACCCGCCAGCGGTAAGGAAGCTTGGTCGGGGCCAAATCGGGATTTGAGACGACGTGCGCTTGCATGGAGGGAACTTCGGGAGCGATCCAGTCGGCCACCGCGCGCTCAAGCTGTAAGCGGGCGTCGGTGTGCGCCCGCTCCTCGGTGGCCGAGAGCCGCCCCGCGATCGTCCGCACGTTCGAAGGGAGCGCCGGGGTGACCATCGCCATCGCCGGGGCTGCAAACTCTCGACCCCCCTCATCGAAATCGGCAGGGTCGCGCTCGACGACGGCGACCCAGGGCACCGACACCGTCCGCACCGCAGGGGAAGGAGGGGCACAGATGACCTTGGTATGGCCCCATAGCAGTAAGAGGGCGTAGATCGCCAACACGAGCACCAGCAGGAATGTCAGCGGTTTCATCGGAATCCGATCCTTGCGAGTCCTCAACGAGAAGGGTCGGGACACAAGGGATTTCGTATCGCCGCCCGGATTATTGAGACGCCCATAGAAATCCGGCGAGGGGACCGTTGCCTTTACTGGAAGTCAGGAAAGGACAGTCCCCTGTGCGTTGGGGTGGCCGGGGGCAAGCGAGCGCAGCGAGCGGGTCCCGGCCACCCCGGCGATCGAGCCGACATTCGATCAGGCGACCCTGCGATTTCGCTTCGTCCGGGCGTATGCGGCGGCGGCCTCGCTCCAAGGACTGACCAGTTGCGTGACGATGGCGATCAGGGTGGCCACGGCGATCTCAGAGGGATCGGAAAACGGCAAGAATCCGTACAAGAGTGCTGCGATCAGCCCCGTGCCGAGGACCGGCAAGGCGCGGAACCGTGCCTTGCGGTCGCGGGCCGCCAGCGAGCCCCAGCCCCCATTAACCAGGAAGAGGAGCCCGAAGTAGGCCGCGTACCACTCGGGGAGGGTGGTCTTCCCGAACGCCGTCCAGTAGAAGAAACGGGGGTCCTTCTCGAAGGACGGACCGGCCGTCCAGCCTTGCATCAAGGGATCGACCTGGAGCCAGCGTCCCAGCACCAGTCCGGCGATCCCGAGGACCAGGCCGATTGTTAGGAAGAGTAGCCGCCTCGAGGTCGAGTCAAGGGTCCGCCCTTCCAGGGCCTTGTTCGCGGCCAGGACGCTCCAGGCGCCGAGCAGCGACAGGACGATCAGGTACGCGATCTGCTGCGTCCCGCGCGACACGTCCACGCCGAGAAATGTGCCGGCGGCCAGGCCGAGTGGGACGGTCAGAACGGCGGCCCAGAGCAGTGAGGATGCCAGCTCGGCGACCCGGAGCCGGCCGACGGGAAGCGGCGGGGGCTCGGGCGCCGGGGCGCATCGGGGTGCCGGTGTCGGCGACGGGCGGCGGAGCGAGGCCCAGCCGGCCCGGAGCCGTTGCTTGAACAACGGCCGAGGCGCAGCGTCGGGGCCGCGTTTCGGGGCCGATGTAGAAGACCGGCTCCTCGGCGCCGATCCGGAGGATATCCTCCTCCTCGCGCTTCGGCTCGGGGGATGGCGGGCGGCGCGACCTTGCCGTCGCCGATGAACCGGACTTCGGCCGGCTTCGGTGCGTCCTCGGGTGGGAGCAGTTCGTAGACCCGGCCCTGGCCGCTGTGCCGGGTCCTTGGCCAGCGCCCGGCCGACGATCGTCCGGTACGGCTCGGGCAGCGTTGCCAGGTCGGGACGCGCCGTCAGGTGCTTCATCAGGATCTCGCCGACCGACTCGCCCTCGAACGGCACGCGCCCGGTGAGCATCTCGTAGAGGATCACGCCGATGGCGTAGATGTCGATCGGCTTGTGGTACTTGCCCGAGGCGATCTCGGGGGCCATGTAGTGGCAGGTGCCGATGCTCTCGGAGTGCCCGGTCTCCTGGCTCGGCGTGATCAGCTTGGCCAGGCCGTAGTCGCCGATCTTGACGATCCCCTCCTCCATGAACAGGTTGGCCGGCTTCAGGTCGCGGTGGACGATGCCGTGGTCGTGGAGATAGGCGACCCCCTCGACCAGCCCCTTGAGCCAGGCGCGGACCTCGGGCAGCGGCAGCCCGTCGGGATGCTGCGCCAGGACGTTGCGCCAGGCTCGGGCCGGCGACGTACTCCATGATGACGAACGTGTCGCCCGCGTCGTTGCTCTTCAGGTCGTGGATCGTCAGCAGGTTCGGGCACTTCAGGTTCATGCACTGCACGACCCCGCGGCGCTCGACCTCCAGGTTGTGCAGGATCAGCTTCAGCGCGACTTCCTTGCCCGAGTCGGACGTGGCGTAATAGACCTCGCCGAACCCCCCCCGGCCGATGGCGCGCTTGATCGTGTAGCCGTCCAGGGGGCGGGCGCCCGAGCTGAACGTGTAGCGGTGCTGTCCCTGGGGGGCGAGTTTGGGCATGTCGGAAGACCCCATGGGCCGATCCCGGCCCGGTTCGTGATGGCACTCGTAGGCGATCGTCTCGTCCAGGTTCGCGCCAGGCAGTTCTCGGGCCGTCGCGCTCATCATGATTCGTCCTCGTCGTTCCCCCGTCCGCGATCCGCCGTCCGTTCGAGGCTCCGAGTCTTTATCTTTCACGTGTTTTCGTTCCTCGGCGACCTTTCTTCACAGCGAGCGGTTATACGACCCCAGGCAAAAGCTTGGCAGGCTTCTCAAGTGCTTGGAACAACGGTTGTTCGGGGAGAACGCAAAGGAACTCGGCTCGTCACATCCATCACCGAGACGCTTCCCGGAAAAATCTTGCCCACCGCCGCGAGCGGCGGTACTTCCTCGGGGGAGGCCCGTCGCCTCCGGCGGGTATAAACTTCTGCCCTCGCTTCTATGGTAGTCGATCCGGATGAGCCTGTCCCAGCTTTCATGGCGTCTCATCCATATTAGACCGACGTGGTCCCGAGAGGTTCCAGGCTGAAGGAGAACCCGTCGCCCAGGACGCTCGACTGCAACGTCAGGGGGGCGCGGGCCGTGCAGGCGCGGCCATCGACTTCGAAGCCGCCCGAGGCCCGGCACCAGAGCGTCGAGCCCTGGCGATAGAGGACGACCGGGTCGGCTCAGCGCCGGGGGCCGGGATGTGCGCCTGGGGCGAAGGGCCGATGATGCAGGTCTCGGCCATCAAAAGCACGCCATCGACCGCCAGGGGGAGCCGGTGCCGGCTGACGATCCCCAAGCGGGCGGTTGCGCTGACGGGGCTCGGCTGGCGGAACTCCAGCTCGACGGTCGAGCCGAGCCGGATCACGTCGCCGTCGTGAACCGGGGCGGTCGTCGACTTGGCTGGCCGTTGAGGAAAGTCGGCTGTCGGGCGCAGAGGATGTAGCCGTCGCCGTCGCGGACCAGCGTCGCGTGGTTCCGCGAGAGGTCGCCCATGAGCGGGACGTCGGCGTGGCTGTCGTGGCCGGCGCGGCCCAGGATGATCTGGTCGTCGAGGCAGACGAGATATCCGCCGACCGCATCCACCCAGAGGAGGAAGCGACCCTGCGGCCCCGGTTCCCCCGCCGCGGGCCAAGGGCCGCGCGGGGGGAGGCCGGCCGCCCCGTTGCGGAGGGTCGCGTTGAGGCAGACCGCTCGGCGCGGCCTCGGGTGCGGGTTCAGGCCGGGCGGGCCGGGCCGAGGCCTGCCTGCGCCAGCCGGGCGCCGCCCCGCGAAGGGCCAGGCGGCCGAGGGGCTGATCGCGGCGATCTGCTGCCAGGCGCGGCCCCGCGCCTGGCGGGCGGCCGGGTGCTCGGGAACGACTTCGAGCACGGCCTCGGCGGCGGGCAGGACCTCGGGCCAGCGGGCCGCCGCCAGCGCGGCGTAGAGCGCCTCGATCTTGGGCGCGGCGGCCTTCTGTCGTGCCTCGAGGTCGCGCCGGGCGGCGGCCAGGGCCGCCTGCGCCGCGCCGGCGGCGAGCCGCTCGGCGCGGTCGAGCTGGTCGTGCGGCCCGGCCGAACTCGCCGCGGCGTGCCTCGTCCAGCGCCGACTGCCAGGCCTCGGCGACCTCGCGGGTCCGCCGCAGCGACGGGCCGCCGATCTTGTGCCGCGCCAGGTGCTCGATCCGCTCGACGACCCGGGTCGGCTCGCCCGCGTCGAGATCGGCGCGGACCTCGCCCGCGACCCGATCGGCCAGGTTCAGCCGCGCGGCGGCCAGGGTGTCGGGGGCGGCACCCAGCCGCTCGGCCAGGTCCAGGTCGTCGATCGCCCCGGCCAGGTCGTCGACCTCGGCGCGCGCGCGGCCCGCGCGATCAGCTCGTGCGCCGACTTGCCGCGCAGGCGGACCGCGTGATGATGGTCGGCCACGTCGGGCCGGCTGGCCAGGGCCAGCGCCTCGTCGTAGCGGCCCGCCCGCGCGGCCTCCTCCGCCTGTCGCAAGACAATTCGCCAATGTCCCAGCATGGTTGACTTGCCGCCCGGATTGACCATGGGGGATTCACTCTCCTCCATGTTATGTTGAGGTCCGAGGACCGCTCAATCGAATTCTTTCATCGGTTCCGAGGCGACCGCGGCCACGGCCCCCTCGGGGGACCGGGGCGTGGGCCGAAGAGTCGAAGTCAAGAGGGCGTCGAAGGCCCGCCTCCTCTTTGGAGGAGGCAGGCCCCTCATCCGATTGGATCTCAGAGGCTCTTGTCGCCGGCCTTGGGCTCCGAGCCCTGGGCGGGGTTGCCCAACTCGGTCTCGATCTCCTTGACCACGTCGCGGCTCTCGTCGACGGTCGTGGGCATGCTTGTGTCAGTGAACTGTCCCTCCATCTCCGAGGTGCGCTCCATGACTTCGAGCCGGCGCTCCAGGTCAGCCACGGTCGCCTTGGCGCGCGTCAGGGCGCTGGCATCGAAGTCGAATTCGTTGCTCGATCCCCGGGCCTCCATCGTCTTGAGGTGTGCCTCGATCGACTCAAGCTTCGTCAGCAGCGCCCGCTTCTGCGCGACCATGTCCTCCAACTGCTTGCGGCCGGCGATCACCATCTCCTGCTTGTGCTTGAGGGCCTCCTCCTTGTCCTCGACGATCTTGCTGAAGTTGCGGTAGTGGTCCCACTTGTGGGTCAGCCTGACCTTGACCTCGTCGGCCGTGTAAGGGATGTGGCCGGCCAGACGGTAGTCGCCCTTTTTCAGGTGGTCGGCCCAGGCCAGGATCGCCTTCCTCTCGTCGGCGAGCTTGGCCCGGTCGGCGGCGATCTCGTCGTCGAGGTGCTTGACCTCGACCTCGGTACGGGCCAGCATCTCGAGATTATCCCGGATCGCCGGCTCCAGCGCGCTGATCTCGTCGCGCGCCCGGTCGATCTCGAACTGGACCGGCACCGCGACCTTGGCGTTGTGACGCACCTTGTGGAAGGCCGTCCGAACGTAGCTGGGGGCCGAGGTGCCGAACACCAGGAACAATCCCCCGGCGGTCAACGCGGCGCCTAAGAGCCCCTTCTTGACCATTGAACAAACCATCTCGTGTCTCCTGATCCGAATGATCCGTCGTCATCGGCACGTTGCGGTGGTGATCGGCGGTTCGGCCCAGCTCGGCCGTCAACCTCTCCACTTAAGGTTCATTCGGGGCCTTGCTTTGATTATTGGGCCGGCGCGGGGATTTTCCCCGCGTGACCGCGCCCCGTGCGACGGTTCAAGGTGGGCAGGGCGTTCCTTTTGTGAAATTGCGCAGATATAGGAAATTAATAGGGCTGAAGGCTGAGTTGGGGACGATCAGGAGAGTCACTTCGCTCTGGGATTACGCACCTGCCGCGTGAGAACTCGTCTCTTCGCAGGTGGGGGAGCGCAGCGCAACCACCAATCAGGCGGCGGGTCGGTGGGTTGCGCAAGGGTCTCACTCAGCCCTCGGAACTCGGCATTTTCCTTGCGTCGGGGTGACCGCTCTGAGATCGTGTGCGAGGGTCCGCGTGCGGAAACGCCGGGCGGGCATGACTCCCAAGAGCTTAGGCTCCGTCCTGTCGTGGTCGTGCGGGAGAGGGAGGTCTGCGGTCCAAGCTTTTCGTGGACCCATTCAGTGGCGGGGGCAAGGTGGGTGGCAGTCCGGCATTGGTGACTTCGAAGCCACGGCCCCTGGCCCGATCGGGTCCGTGGCGGTGCTCCCGGCGCGGTCAGACGGCGGTCTCACGGCTCCCCGCCGAAGCAGCGACCCGGAGGTGGGGCGGGTGGATCGCCGAAACCGGCTCGATGGCCTGGGCTTCGGTCAAGAGGAAGGGCGCCGGACCGCGATGCACGCGTTGCATGACGGATCGAAAGCCGGCCTGGTCGAACAGTTCGCGCATCCGCCGCGCCGAGGCGTGATGCACCGCCCCCTCGACCCCTGCGACGCAGACGTCATAGATGAACCAGCCCCAGGGGTCGTCGCGGTAGCCGTCGATCAGCATCAGCCGGCCCCCCGGCCGGAGCACCCGGTGCATCTCGGCGACCGCCCGGTCCTGGCGGGGATAATGATGGAAGCTGTTGGCGCAGGTCACGAAATCGAATGTCCCGGCCGCGAATGGGAGCCGCTCGCTGTCGGCCTGCACCGGCAGGACGTGTCTGGCGTGTCGCCGCCAACGCTCGGCCCCCTTGGTCAGCATCCCGGCGACGAGGTCGATCCCGCAGATCCGTGCCTCCGGCATCGCTGCCCGGATTCGCGACGCGAACACCCCCGTCCCGCACCCGACGTCGAGGATCCGGACCGGTCGATCCTCCGCTCTCGCGCGAATCCGGCGGATCAGCGCCCGGTGCGACGGCCCGAACAGCAGCCATTGCAAAATGCAACGATCGTAGCTCTCGCTCCAGCGGGTGAATTCGTGCGTCGCCTGATGCTTGTCGTACGCCATGGAGCCTCCCTGCCGCCAATAACCCGAAATAATCGCGAGATGCACGAATGGCTTAATTCATTTCGACCGGCGACACAATCCGTCTTCAGTAATCGTGAGGACAAGAGGAATTTCGATCCACCTTCTCCCGACTTCTTCACCGTCTCTGAACTACTGACCGCTCATTTGTCGAGCAGACCGCTGCGGAGTGCGTCTGCGACGATGTCGGGGCGGAGGGCGACCCGCACGATCTCGGGCGGACCGCACGATAGCCGCGCTTGCGGGAGGAATGCCGAGAGGACGGCGTTCTGCCGGTCGGGATGCTTCTCGTCCGGGTTGCCGGGCAGGTATGACGAGCGCGGGCGGATGGGCCTCGAGTGCCGCGCGATAATCTGCCTCGGACACGTACGCCCGCAGCGATGGCAGGGAGTCCAGGATCTCTTCCGTTTTGTAACGGAAATGCTCGATCCCGACCCCCCCCCACGCGACGAGTGCGGTCGGGGCCACCACGATCAGCGCCACGAACTCGACCAGGTCGATGAGGGACCGCTTCGGGAGCATCGGGTCTGCCGTACGGACCGTGAGCAAAGCCCTGTCGAGTGCGAGGGAGATCCCCTCTGACCCCTGAAACGGGCCGGGATTGAGGATGCGGGGAGCGCGTGCCGTGTCGTCCATGAAACTATCCCGGCCCGGCCACCGACGCAACCACCCCTCACCCGAAGTCTCCAGCGTCCCCGCGCCTCGGCTCGGGTTGAAACCGGGGGGAACGTCTCCTACGATTAAGACGTTGAATCCTTGCTTCCCGAAAATCGGGATAAGGCGGAGGAGGCGGGGGAGCTTTCCGACGTGCTGACGCTGCCGATCTACCTCGACAACCACGCGACGACGCGCACCGATCCCCGCGTGGTCGAGGCGATGTTGCCTTATTTCACCAGGACTTACGGCAACGCCGCGAGCGTCTCGCACCGGTTCGGATGGGATGCTGGTGCGGCGGTCGAGCGCGCCCGTGAACAGGTCGCCACACTCGTCGGCGCCGAGCCGAAGGAGATCGTCTTCACCTCGGGGGCGACCGAGGCGAACAACCTGGCGATCAAAGGCGCCCTCCCCCACGTCAAGCGGCAAGGCAACCACCTGGTCACCGCCGCGACCGAGCACAGGGCCGTCCTCGACCCGATGAAGCGGCTGGCGCGCGAGGGCTGGGATCTGACAGTCGTCCCTTGCGACGAATCCGGCATGGTCTCGGTCGAGGCGGTCGAAGCCGCGCTGACTGACCGGACCGTCCTGGTCTCGATCATGGCCGCCAACAACGAGGTCGGCACGCTCAACCCGATCCACGCGATCGGCCAGCTCTGCCACGCCCGCGGCATCCTCTTCCACACCGACGCCACCCAGGCCGTTGGCAAGGTCCCGCTCGACGTCAACGAGGGCGCGATCGATTTGCTAAGCCTCTCCGCGCACAAGTTTTACGGACCAAAGGGTGGCGGCGCGCTGTACGTTCGCCGGCGTGACCCGCAAGTCCGCCTGACGCCGCTGTTCGACGGCGGCGGCCATGAGCGCGGGCTCCGGAGCGGGACGATCGCCGTCCCGCTGGTCGTCGGCCTCGGTGAGGCCGCGGACCTGGCCTTGCGGGAGAGCTCGGAGGAGTCGGCGCGGTTGCTGGGGCTTCGCGAGCGGCTCCACGCTGGCCTGACCGCGCGGGTCGAGGCGATCGTGCTCAACGGCCACCCGACGCACCGGCTGCCGGGCAACCTGAACCTGAGCTTCGCTTATGTCGATGGTGAGGCGCTGATGATGGCGATGCGCGACGTGGCGGTCAGCTCGGGCTCGGCGTGCACGTCGGCCAACCCTGAGCCGAGCCATGTCCTGACGGCGATGGGCCGCGATGAGGACATGGCCCGCGCCAGCCTCCGGTTCGGCCTGGGGCGGTTCACCACCGCCGAGGAGATCGACTTCACCATCGACGCCGTGGCCGATGCCGTCGCGCGACTCCGCGCCGCAGCGCCGCCTGGACGATCCGGGATGGCGTGGAGATTTGACCGTCGGGTATGATTACCAATGATCACCGGCGACACGAACCTTGTCGAACCGGGGAGTCCCGTACCGAGAGGAGAATGGATCCATGGGTGTGAGCCTGAGTGAAAAAGCCGCCAGCGAAGTCAAGAAAATCATCACCGAGCAAAATCTCCCCGAGGACACGGTCCTCCGGGTCGGCGTCCAGGGGGGCGGTTGCAGTGGTTTTTCGTATAGCCTGAACTTCGACACCGCCACCACCGAGCGCGACCGGATCACCGACTTCCACGGCATCAAGCTCGCCGTCGACAAGAAGTTCGATCCCTACCTCGACGGCACCATCGTCGATTTCTATGACGACCTAGAGAAGCGCGGGTTCGTCTTTAACAACCCCAACGTCGTCAAGTCGTGCGGCTGCGGCAGCTCGTTCCAGGTCTGAGCGGAGCGGCGGGGAGATTTCCGGAAAACTCATCGGGGTGGGCCTGGCCCACCCCATTTTCTTGGCCCTCAAGCGGATGAGAATCCTGTAGAGGGCAAAATCAACGATGATCTGGCTCGGAAGATCTGCCGGGACTTGCAGATCCCGGAGCCCTGTGGCCCATCCTCTCCCCTCACCACCGCCAGCCCTCGGCCAGCTCGTCGTTGACGACGCACCTTGCCAGCCATTCGCCGCGATAGAGGGCGACGACGGAGCGGGCGGCCATTTCGGCCATGTCAGCCATGGCCTTGGTATCGATGCCGCCGATGTGCGGGCTGAAGACGACACGGGAGAGGCCAAGCAGGGGGTTGTCGGGCTCGGGGGGCTCGTCGTTCAGGACGTCGAGGCCCGCGCCGGCGAGGTGGCCCGAGGCCAGCGCCTCGGCCAGGTCGGCCTCGACGACCAGGCCGCCGCGCGACGTGTTGATCAGATACGAGCCCGGCGCATCCGCGCCAGGGTCGCGCGGCCGATCAGCCCCCGCGTCTGATCCGTCAGCGGCAGGTGAAGGCTGACGACGTGGGACGCGGCCAGCAGCGCGTCGAGGTCGAGCCGGGTGATGGCGTGGTGGGCGTCGAAGTCGGCGTCGGCGAGGGTGTCATAGGCGACGACGCGCATCCCGAAAGCCAGCGCCCGGGTCGCGACCGCGCGGCCGATCCGGCCCAGGCCGACCAGGCCCAACGTCTTGCCCCGCAACGGCTGCACCAGCGCTCGGCACCAGCCGCCGGCGCGGATGATCCCATCGTTGTTCACGACATCGCGGGTTAGTGCCAGCAAGAGTGCGAATGTCTGCTCCGCGACGCTCTCATGGTTGGTGCCCGGCGTGATCACGACCGCAATCCGCCGCGCGGTCGCGGCGGCGATATCCACCGTGTCGTAGCCGACTCCCGTCCGCGCGATCACGCGGAGCCTCGGGGCCAGGTCGAGCAACTCGGCCTTGATCCGCTCGCCGCCGGCAAGCATCGCGTCGGCCTCGGGCAGCGCGGCGCGCAGGTCGGCCTCGGTCAGGGTGTGATCCCCGGGCGGATCAATCGGCTGGAAGCCCGCGGCCTTCAGGATCTCGCGAAACGGCCCGGGCTGGTTGCGGAGCGGCGGGGGACCGATGAGGACGTTTGGCATGGTGGAGCTATTGAACCCCCAAGACGCCACGCTGCCAAGAGGGGACCAACTCTTTCCCAAGTCCTCGGTGGACCTGCCTACTCCTGCCCCTGCTGCGCCGAGGCCAGAAAGGCGCGGTTGAGCAGGTTAGGGAGGGTCCCCTGGAGATCCTGACCCTGGACGGCGGGGGCGCCGAGGTTGGTCGAGGGGGGCAGCAGGACCTGGTCCACCAGCGCCTGGAGCTCGGCCGTGAGATTAGGGGCGAGGTTCTGCGCGACGACGGCCAGGTGCGCGGGCCATCCCACGACGACCTCGGCATCGCCGTCGCAGACGGCCCGCCAGAGCTGCCGCGCCACGTGCCGCGCCGAGGTCGAGACCAGCGGCAGCGTGTCCGAGAGCGCGAACCAGGTGTATTCCGCTTCCTGCTGCCCCTTGAACCAGGCGTGGCGGTGGCCGCCGGTCCTCATCGTGCTCGGGTAGATCCCGGTGACCAGGATGTTGTCCCGCGCCAGCTCGGCGCGAAGCCCCTCGGTCAGCCCGGTCAGCGCGAACTTGCTGGCCGTGTAGGGCAGCAAGTGCGGCATCACCCCCTTGCCCCCCAGCGAGACGACGTTGCCGATCCGCCCGAACCGCTGCACCCGCATGTGCGGCAGAACGGTCAGAGTCGTGTAGAGTGGCCCCCAGAAGTTGGTCGCCATCAGCGACCGGAAGTCCTCCAGGGTCATTGCCTCGACCGGCCCGACGCGGATCGTCCCGGCGTTGTTGATCAGGACGTCGATCCGGCCATACTCCCCAATGACCCGCTCGACCATCGCCGCCACCCGGCCCTGGTCGGTGACGTCGGCCGGTACGGCCAAGACGCTCGCGGCACCGACCTGCCGGAGTTCGGCCTCGGCTTCCTGGAGCCGTTCGCGATCGCGGGCGACCAGCACAACGTGCGCGCCTTGCGCGGCCGCCTCCCGCGCCACCAGGAACCCGTGGCCGCTCGACGCGCCCGTGACGATCACGACGCGGTCGGCCAGGTCGATCCGACGCCGGGACCGGAGCCAGGCCCGCGCCCCCCAGAGCACGCCCGCCCCGGCCAGGGCCCCCAGTAGCACCTTTTCGCGGTATTGCATCGCGCCTCCCCCCTGATTCCACGGCCGTTCCCGAAATCCTCAACAGCTCATTAAGTCCGGGCGGTCTGGCCTGGGACCAGATTGCATACCGCGTGCCGAAATCCCGCCTGTCGCGCACCTCGCGGCCCCGAATCCGTTCCGGTATTCGTCCCATCACAGAGATCACAGGGGGAATAAAATAAAGATTTCGAATTTACTTATGGAAATATATGCATGGTCGGACTCATGCTTCAGGACGCCGGAAAGGCCGACACTGCGAGAGGGGAATCGTGCGAAGGGGATTCGAAGGCGATCCTGTTCGCGATCGTGGCACTGGTCGGCGGTTCCGGCGCGGTGCTCGCCGACGTGAAGCCGACTCGGCTGTTCGGCGACGGGATGGTGCTCCAGCACGGGATGCCCGTGCCGGTCTGGGGGACGGCCGACGCCGCCGAGAAGGTTACCGTCACGCCCTGACCTACGCCCCGAGATAGCGGCGAATCAATTCGGGCAACCCAGCCGAAAACCGGCTGCGGGGCAGGACGGGATCGCAGCCGGCCGCCCTGGCGGCGGCCAGGGCCGGGGTATCGACATGCGAGCCGAAGGCGACGAACGGGGTCGCCGGCCCGGCCAGTTTCTGATAGGCCAGCAGCGCGGGGGAGAGACCAGGTCGCCGGCCGCCAGATCGATGAAAACCACCCGAGGATGCCACTGCTCAATCATCGCCGAAGCCAGCGTCCTGTTGCCGGCCACCAGGACGCGATGACACAACTCACGAGCCGTCCCGGTGATCTTTGCGGTGAAAATCAGATCACGGCTCAGCAAGAGCCCCGGCAGTTCCAGCCCTTCCGGCGGGGCGACGCATTTACTCATGAAATTTTAATCTCACGTTAATGATCTTAAGAAAACAAAATACCAGACTATGATTTTTGAAATTCGGGCTCGCGAAGGACCGAACGCCTGACTTCAGCTCCGCCCCATGAATGTCGGAAACGCTCGGAGGATCCAATCGGGCGTCAACTCCGCCAGGTCGGGCAGGATCGCATCGGCGCCGGCGTGGCTCAGTTCCTCCGGCGCGTAGGTGTGGGCGATGCCGACGGCCCACATCCCGGCGGACTTGGCCGACGCCACGCCGGCCAGGCTATCCTCGATCACCAGGCAATGGCCCGCACTCAGGTCTGCCCCGGGTTGCGCACGCAGGGCGGCCAGGGCCAGCATGTATCCCTCGGGGTCGGGCTTGCATCGGGTCGTGTCCTCGGCCGAGATGATGACCGCGAGCCGGTCGCGCAGACCCATCCGGTTCAGGGCGAACTCGATCTCCGAGCGCAAGGCCCCCGAGCAGATCGCCAGGGGCCAGCGGTCGGCCAGCGCGGCGAGGCTTTGGGCCGCACCCGGGAAGAATCGCAGGCCGGATTCGGCCACCGCGGCATACCGCTCGGCTTTCCGCGCGATCAGGTCATCCACGTGACGCCGGTCCGCCTCGCGCCCCGCCTCGGCGCAGCACGACCTCGAAGCATCCCCGATCGTCGTAACCCAGGTAGCGCTCGTGGTATTGCCGCTCGCTGAGCGCGATCCCTTCCTGGGCGAGGATCTCGCGAAATAATGCGAAATGCACCTGTTCGTCATCGACCAGGACGCCATTGAAGTCGAAGATCATCGCCCGAATCATGCCGAGAACCGTCCCCGCGCTGGCGGCGGCCACCCATGCCTCGATCAGATCGCCTCAGGGCCGCGCTCGCCGGTCCGGATCCGGATGCAGTCCTCCATGGGCAGGATGAAGATCTTGCCGTCGCCGATCTTGCCGTCGGGCCCGCTCCGGCCCGCCTGGATGATCGCGTTGACGGTCGGCTCGACGAAGTCCTCGTTGACCGCGATCTGAAGCTCGATCTTCCGCAGCAGGTTCACGGTGAACTCGTGCCCGCGGTAGACCTCAGTGTATCCCTTTTGGCGACCGAATCCCTGGACATCCATCACCGTCAGGCGAAACACCTCGACGTGCGAGAGGGCCTCTTTGACCGCTTCGAGCTTCGTGGGCTGGATCAGCGCGATAATCAATTTCATGAGATAACCCGTCCGCTCCGACACTCTACCCCGTCGCTGCCGTACTTGAGGAGAAACGGGCCGTCGGATTCTCTAGTATCATGAATTTCCCTGGCAGTAACTAATTGACCCAGAAAGGACGCGCACGTCAACAACAAACTTCAAAAAGCGGCACTTTGAGGTAGGCATCCCGAAAGTCCCTCATGCCAGATTCTGGCACCCACAACCCCATGAAAAGGGGTTCCGCTTCGGTTCCAATACGGATTGCCGTCCGCACCGGAATGAGGCCGTCACCAACTTTGGTGCTTCGAGCCCGCTCGAAAGTCTGGCCCGGACCTTGCGCACCCCAACCTGTTGCCCCCGTCGTCCGGGGAGCACGAAGAGCAGTTTGCTCCCTCGCCAAAGGTCCTCCGATTGCCGAACGCAAATCCCAATGAGGAGATCGAACGATGGAGGTCGTCATCCCGCGCTGTGCCGGACTGGACGTCCAGAACCGGACGATCGTCGCCTGCGTCCGGCGGCTGGGACCCGACGGCCAGCTCAACCAAGAGGTTTCGTACCTTCGGGACCATGACTGCGGATCTCTGAGCCTGGTCGACTGGTTGGCCGCTGGCGGAGTGACCCAAGGCACCATGGAATCGACGGGCGTCTGCTGGACGCCGGTGTCCAATCTCCTGGAGGCGCGGGTCACGCTCATCGTGGTCCATGCGCAGCACATCAAGCAGGTCCCCGGGCGCAAAACCGACGTGACGGACTGCCCGTGGATCGCACAGTTGCTTCAGGACGGGCTGCTCCGCGCCAGTTTCGTCCCACCCCAGTTGATCCGCCAGTTGCGTGATCTCACCCGGCAACGGACCCCCCTGATCCGACAACGCGCCACGATGGCCAATCGCCTCCAAAAGGTCCTGGAAGACGCGACCATCAAGTTGGCCAGCGTAGCCACGGACATCTTGGGCGTGTCGGGCCGCGCCATGATCCGGGCCCTGATCGCCGGGGAACAGGACCCGGCGCCTGGCCGACTTGGTCCGCCGTCGGCTCCGGGCCAAGACCGACCTGCTGGTCCTCGCCTTGACAGGCCAAGTCTCCGACCATCATCGCTTCCAACTCCGGGGCCTGATGGCACAGGGATGGCGAGCGTGTGTTGCACGACCGGCAAGGTGCGTCTTTGCCCGACGAGGCAATTTGTATCCTGGACCTGTTCCATGTCCTGGAACGTCGGTGGAAAGTGGCCTGGTGCTTCTTCGACGAGGCGACCGAGAAGCGGGAGTGCATCAGTGGGTGGAGAAGGAGTTGCGGATGCTTCTGGAGGGGAAGGTGGGCTCCGTCATCGGTGGGCTGCGTCAGAGGATGACCAAGCGGAAGCTGATGGGGACGCGACGCACGACGGTGAACGAAGCGGTGGGTTCCTTCGTGAGGAACCGGGAGCGGATGAAGTACGATGCATACCTGACAGCGGGTTACCCGATCGG
Source organism: uncultured Planctomycetaceae bacterium (assembly GCA_963803395.1). Lineage (GTDB taxonomy): Bacteria > Planctomycetota > Planctomycetia > Isosphaerales > Isosphaeraceae > JAFANO01. The sequence goes on along the minus strand of CAWDND010000110.1, from coordinate 31,080 downwards.
CAGTGGCGTGGTGGAGGGGGCGTGTCGGCACTTGATGAAGGACCGTCTGGAGAGTACGGGGAGGTTTTGGGTTCCTGACGGAGCGCCAGGCGATGCTCGACCGGCGTGCGACCTACCTCAACGGCGAGTGGGAGTCGTTCTGGACCTACCATGTGGAGCAGGAGGACGAGCGGTTATACGGGAAACTCCGGAAAACCGGGTAAAGCCAGTCCGATAGTTACACCCATATCGGAAGATGCAGAAGACGGTCTACCGAGTGCGGACGCGTCGGTCGATCGAGGTGCGTCTGGCGCTGGACCTGCTGCGCGAGCGACAGGCACGCGGCCGAGCTGAGACGACCCAGACCCTTCACAAGGCGAGGGCGGCATGATACAGGGGCCCGGTATCCTTGCTACAGTGTCGATTTCTCCCGCAACTGATCGTCTGTATCACTAACTATTGTGACGCTCACCGCTGACGAGCCCGCCAAGGTTTTGTTGCTGCTAAACTTTACCCAGAGCACGAAATTCCGACGATCCGACGTTTTTCACCAGAATCGCATGGTATATTTAGAGTGTTCACGTTGCTCGAGGTGCTTACCATGAATCTCACATCTTGCCGATCAGTGTCGCCAGCAATCGACTCACTTCCGATCGAGCTGGTGGAGTTGAAGGAACGAGTCGAGGCCCAGCCCCCTGAGGTCCGCGCGGAACTGGGACCGATGGTGGAGGAGGTCCTGGAGCAGGCCCGGTTTCGAGGCCGCGTCCTCTCGGTCGCCCGCGACGCGCTGGAGCAACTCCGGCTCGACCTGGAGATGGCCCGGTTCGACCTCGACGCCACCCGCCGTGAGCGCGAGGATCTGCGCCAGTTGCTCAACGACCAGCGGTAGCTTTCCCTCAGTTTCCGGGAGAGGGCCGGAGTGAAGGCGCTTCCGCGAGGATACGGGTCGAGAGCCTAGACCGACTTTTCGCAGTTGAAAACGAATGAAGCAAGGAACATTCCCTGCTTTGCTCTCTTGCCCAGCTTCACGCCGTTGCCTTCATCAGCGGACGACCCGTAAACGTCCAGCGGAACGGCTTGGCGAACACCCGATTGAAGGACTCGATAAAGTTCAACAACTTGGTGCGCCAGTCCTCCACCGAGCTGAACGACCCACGACGGATCACCTTCCGCATGATCACACCGAAGATTACCTCGATCTGATTCAACCACGAGCTGTGCTTCGGGGTGTACACGAAGCGGATCCGGTGACCCAGATCCGACAAGAACTTCTGTCGGCTCGCCACCGACTTCAGCACCCCATCCACCCCCTTTTTGCCCAACTCCGTCTCGATCCCACACGTCTCCGCCACCAGCTTCACCAAGGTCTCCGAACAAGGGGTGTTCAGGTTATCCATCACGAATACCCACGACGCCTCCGGGTCCAAGGCCACTGTCTGCTCGCTGTGGCTGGCGAAAGCGGCCTCGGTCCGCGTCGGACCGATCGTCGGCGCGATCAACTCCCCCGTCGTCACCTGGAAGTTCCCGATCAGGCACAAAGTCCCGTTTCGAGTGTACTCGAACTCGATCCACTCGCGCTTCCCCGCGATCCTCGGCCGGGTGGGAGCGTTCCGCTCCCGCGCCTGCATGCCGGTCATCTCGTCCACGCAGACCGTGAGGCTCCCTGGCTCTTCTCCAACGCCGGCGCCGCCAGGTACGTGTCACCGACGGCCTTGGCCTGCTGGGTGAACTTCTCCGGATCCTTCTCGGTGGTCTTGAGCCAGTACCGACTCTTGTGGGGCTGCAAGGCGGCCGCGCGGAGGTAGCGGCCCACCTGCGAGGGCGAGATCGACGCGACGATGTCGCGCGTGACCACCTCGTCGGCCCACTCGTGCGCCGTCCCGTGGGTGATCGGCCGGCCGGACTTCTCGGGGGGCTCGCAGGCGACGGCGAGGATCTGGGTGACCTGCTCGGGGGTGAATTTGCCGGGGGCGCCGGGCCGGGGCTCATCGGTGAGGACCGCCTCGATGGCCCGGCGGAGCGCGGCGCGGGTCTCGGAGCCCTCGATGGGGATGAGGCGGTCGAAGGCGCACGCCCAGCGTCGCCGCCAGAGTCCGACGGGGCCTTGGGCCAGGCCGACCTCCTGGGCGATCTCGTCGTTGCGGCGGCGCTCAAAGGCGAGCAGGATGAGGGAGGCGCGTGGTCGGAGCCGGGACGGAGCCGGGACGGCGTTCCGCAGGGTCTGAAGGATCTCTTGCTGACGTTCGGTGATCGTGATCTTGGCAGCCTTACCCGGCATGAGGAGCGCTGCTTGGTCAGTGGGAAACTGGCGAAGCCGGGTAATTTTAACGTGACAGTCAACTTCTTAGGGTCTCAATTACGGATTGTTGGTCTAGGCCTCCGTCAAATTTCGATTGGCAAGCAGAATTTCGCGAGTTCCAAGGGAATTCAGTCCATGATACTTCCTGTATCGGGTCCAAACGCGGCGGAACTTGTTTCATTCAGCAATTCCCGGCCTGAGGTTTTCTCTTTGACAGGTCGCTCCGTTTTGATTCTTATTTCGTAAACCGCGTTGGCCCAACGCTTTCCCGGATTCTCTATCTTGCCATCGAGGCCCACGGAGTTGCTCCCATGGCACTCGCCCTTGGCCAAGCTCGCAAGGATCTCTCCGCGGACTCCCTCTTCCAACTCCTTCGCTCCCGCTTCGACTCCCTCCCCCACCCACGCCCGCGCTCCGACCAGATCGAAATCCCCCTGGGCGACGCCCTCATGGCGGCCTTCGCCATGTTCTCCCTCAAAGACCCGTCCCTGCTAGCCTTCGACCACCGTCGCCGCGATCCCCTCGACAACTTCCGCTCCATCTATGGCATCCTCAACGTCCCCTGCGACACCCAGATGCGGGCCATCCTCGATCCCCTCGATCCCGACGGCCTGCGGCCCGGCTTCGGCGATGTGTTCCGTCGCCTGCAACGCGGCAAGGTCCTGGAACGCTTCGGCTACCTCGACGGCCATTATCTCCTGTCGCTCGATGGCACGACCTCCTTCTCCTCCGCCAAGATCCACTGCCCCTCGTGCCTGGTGAAGCACCCTCGCGGCGGCGGGGTCACCTATTCCCATCAACTGCTGGGGGCCACCCTGGTCCATCCCGACCTCAAGGAGGTCATCCCGCTGGCCCCAGAGCCCATTCTCCAGCAGGACGGCCAAACCAAGAACGACTGCGAGCGGAATGCCACCCGCCGCTGGCACAAACAGTTCCGCCAGCAACATCCCCACCTCCCTGTCATCGTCGTCGAGGACGCCCTGGCCGCCAACGCCCCGCACCTGCGCGACCTCCGCGCGGCCCGCGCCCGCTACATCATCGGCGTCAAGCCGGGCGATCACGCGTTCCTGTTCGAGGAGCTGCGCGCCCGCGATGAAGCCGGCGAGATCGAGACCCTGTCCCTGGCCGATCCCGTGACGGGCGTGCTCCATCATTTCCGCTTCAGCAATGACGTGCCGCTCAACGAGTCGCACCCCGACGAGTTGGTCGGCGTGCTGGAATCCTGGGAGATCCCTCCCGACCGGACCGTGCAGTCTTTCAGTTGGATCACCGACTTCGCCCTGAATCCGGACAACGTCTGGGCCATCATGCGGGGCGGACGAGCGCGGTGGAAGATCGAGAATGAGACGTTCAACACCTTGAAGAACCAACGGTATCACCTGGAGCACAACTACGGCCACGGCGAGCAGAACCTCTCGGTGGTCCTGGCCTTGATGATGATGCTGGCGTTCCTGGTGGACCAGGTACAGCAACTGTGTTGTCCGGTATTCCAGGCGGCCTGGCAGAAGATGAAGACCAAGTGCCACCTCTGGGACGAGATTCGGCACCATTTTCGCACGCTGCGGTTCGACTCCATGGCGGAGTTGCTTCAGGCTTTGGTGCGTGGGATCGTGCCGCAGAATCCGGTCTTGCAGGACACGTCGTAGTCCGGCGTGGATGTCAAGGAACGGTGGCGTGGTTTGTTGAGGCGCCGAGCCGGCGTCGGGTTCGCGGTGCGTCGTGCGAGCCGAAAGGGGTGCTCCCAGGCCCCTCGACGGGGGTCAGACCACCGCGATCGGGCCAGGGTCCGCCCCCACGCCGACCTCCTCCACCCTCCTCCGAAGGGCAAACGGAGGCATGGATGTCAAGATGGGCAAAACACGCTGAGTCATGCATGAGACGCCGGGAATTGCTGTGTTTCATTGGATTAGCTTAGGTTTGCTGCCCTTTCTGGTGCCCGCGGGCTTTGTCGGCATCCTCCAGACGAACCGATGTCGGCGGTTGCCTGAAAAAATCGGGGTTTCCTCGCGGGCAGCGAAAAAAAGGATCGATCCGAGGGCACAGGGGGCTCTGCCGAGCGAATTCTTCATAAGCGCATTACATCAAACGGTTTGTATCTCGATGGCGACCCGATACATTAGAAGTACTAGTGCCTTGTTCAGGCTAATTGATGAGTTGCGATTGCTGGAAATCCCGGATTTCTATAAACATCAGACGAGATTGACTCATCAAATCAGTCCAGTCGAGGCACTCGTGCGGTTTCAACCGCCCTGTTGAGTGATCCTGTAGGGTTGGCTTCCGCCTGCCTCCTCGGCGCATCGGAAGGCAGGCGGAAGGCGACCCGACGAAGAGACAGCAGGCGGAAGCCGACCCGACGAAGAGGAGGCCGCGCACCCCAGATCCTTTGGTCCTGCACGAGCCGAGCGAGGCGCCGCCTCCGTTTCTTGCGGAGAGCGGTTCTCAGCGCCGCTGTATCTACTCTTGCGCCAGCCAGGCGGTGACGACCCGGCCGACTTGCGCGAGGCTCTCCCCCGAGCACTGCTCAGGGAGGTCTTGCGCGGTGTGCCAGTAGGGATAGTCGAAGTCGATGATGTCGATTGCGGGGATTCCTCCCTCGTTGAGCGGGAGGTGGTCATCGTTGACCGCCAGCCCCACCCGGTTCCGGAAGGCGGTGGCCTTGAGCCGGTGCGCGACGTCCCAGACGTCCTGGACCAGGCGGTGGGCGAAGTTGAGGCTGTGCTGTTCCTGGTTGATCTGCAAGTTGCGGTCGCCGACCATGTCGAGCACTAGCGCCGCGACGTAGTGCGACGTGGCCCGTCGCGACCGGACGGCCTCGTCGTAGGCCCGCGCGAACGCCTTCGATCCGAGGAAGTATTCACCGACTTGCCCGTAGACCAGCTCCTCGCCGTCGAAGAGGACGAGATCGACGCCCCAGGGGGTGGGCAACTCGTCCAGGTGATGCGCGATCTCCATCAGCAGCGCGACCCCCGAGGCGCCGTCGTTGGCGCCGAGGAAGGGGAGCGTGCGGCGGCTCGGGTCGCGCTCCTGGTCGGGGAAGGGGCGAGTGTCGTAGTGGGCGCCGAGCAGGACCCGCTGGGGCCGCTCGGGGTGCCATGCGCCGATCAGGTTGGCCAGCGCGACCCGCTCGCCGCTCCGGGGGTCGTGGGCCGCGAACGGCTGCTCGCGGACGGTCGCGCCCCGCTTCTTGAAGTGGGCGGCGACCATCGCACGTTGGCGGGCGTTGGCGGCCGAACCGGCCGGACGCGGGCCGAGGTCGCAGATCGCCTTGAGGTAGCCGTACGCGCGCCCGCCGTCGATCGGCGCGGGGACCGACGCGGGGGCGGCGTTGGCCATTGAGGTCCTGGATCGGGGAATCATCATCACCCCCACGCCCACGAGCACGCCGAGGACAAGCAGGCTGGCCCAGAGACCACGTCTCCGCATCGGATCGGCTCCTGTGTAAAGGACGGTTCGGCCTCCATCATACGAGGTCGGACTCAGCGTGTCAGGCTCGGATAGTCGCGCAGCAGCGCGGCGAGCCGCTCCATTGGCAGCCCGACGACGTTGGAGACGCTCCCCCGGGCGACCGTGATGAACGGGTCACAGTCCTGGACGCCGTAGGCGCCCGACTTGCCCTGCCACCGATTCGAGTCGAGGTATGCGCTCGCTCGACGGCGTCGAGCGGCCGGAATCGGACCACGCTGACCTCGACGGCGCCGACCCACTCGCCGCCACCGGCGCGATAGAGGCAGAGACCGGTCAAGACGTCGGTGTCGCGCCCTTCCTGGAGCCGGATCATCCGCTCGGCATCGTCGCGGTCGGCCGGCTTGCCGAGGATCTGCCCCTCGACGGCGCAGACGGTATCGGCCGCGAGGATCAACCCCTTTCGCCGCCGCCCCGCCACGGCCGCCGCCTTTTCCCAGGCGAGCCGCGCGACGTATCCGATCGGGTCGGTCCCCGGGCTCGGCTCGGGCTCCTTGACTCCCGACGGATCGACCTCGATCGAATAATCCGCCTCCGTGAGCAACTGCCGACGCCTCGGCGAGGTGCTGGCTAGGATCAAGCGTGTTTTCATAACGTGAAACGTGCTCCCGCCGCGCGGCGACCGATCCTATCTCCTCCGGCCTCTCGTCAACAAGGGAGAAACCGGTGACGTTAACGCCATCCTGGACCGATTGATCTGGGAGCACCCCCGGCTTTATGGGATGATCCTCTATGTTGAGCGCCGTTTCCCTACGAGCTGGAGGCGTACCCGATCGACGTGCACGGCGTCTCGGCGCACAAGCCGTTGTTCATGGATGAGAGCGCCCATGACTGGCGCCGATCAAGAGGGGCCGGTCGTTCGGCTGGTCGGGCGTGGCACTCAAGACGTGCAAGACGCAGACCGGCGCGCTGCTCAGCCTCGACTGGGCGAAGGCGCACGGGATGACGCTGACGGTCCAGGACCTGACCAACCCGATGCTCGCGCAAATCCCGCACGTCCTGCTGGCCGCGCACTCCGGGACGATCATTTGGGGGATCGAGTCGAACGCGATGCAGTTCTCTCCCGACACCTCACGTCCTGAGTCGGCCGCGCATCCTGGCCTCTACCGCCGCCGCGAGGGAACGTTCGACCTCTTGACACTCGCCTGGCCGGGCTTCGGATACCGCCTCGATGTGATCCGCCGCGAACTGCCCGCGCCGAGGCTACCGGAGGCTGAATCCGATGTCGGACACGCAAACGGTCTGGTTGATCCTCTGGAAACGCGCCCTGAAAAGTCGCCATCCCCGCGACCCGTTCGAGATCTCCGAGGTGGTCCCCGACGTCGTCGAGGCGCTGAAGGTTTCGAACAGGGACGCGGAGCGGCTGATCCGGGGCCTGCTGAACGAGCTGGAGCGGCTGCCCGAGGGCAAGCAGTTCTTCCAGCTCGAAGGCAACGCGATCGTTCCCCAGCCCGAGTTCGAGGACGTGCACCAGGACCCCCAATCCGAGCTCGCCGCCTATCCCTATGAACTCTGAGCGGCCGGGGCGTGTCGGGAGGGGTATTCCGTCGGTCCCCTTGGTGGGCCGCATAGAATACCCTCGTTGGCCGTGAGGTCGCGGGGGTCGAAGGGCGGACGAATAGGGACAGTGTCATGACGGGGGCGGTGTCGGAGGGGGGGATCGAGGGCTCGCGGTCAGGTCGCGTGATCGTCACGGTGGCGCTGATGCTGGCGATGGCGGTGGTGTCGCTGGAGCAGACGGTGGTCTCGACCGCGATGCCGAGCGTCATCGCCCAGTTGCACGGGTTGGAAATCTATCCCTGGGTCTTCTCGGCGTACTTGCTGGCCGCGACGGTCACGATGCCGATCTACGGCAAACTGGCCGACCTGCTCGGGCGCAAGCGGGTCCTTCTATTCGGGTTGGGGCTGTTCGCGGTGGGGTCGATGCTCTCGGGCCTGTCGCAGAGCATGCCGGAGCTGATCGCGATGCGGGTGCTCCAGGGCCTAGGGGCGGGGGCGGTTGCGCCGATCGTGCTGACGCTGCTTGGCGACCTGTTCACGCTCGAGCAGCGTGCCAGGGTGCAGGGCTGGTTCAGCGCCGTCTGGGGCGCATCGAGCCTGGTGGGGCCGGCGCTGGGGGGCGAACTAACCGACCGGCTCTCGTGGCGCTGGGTCTTCTTCGTGACGGTGCCGTTCGGGGTGGTCGCAGCCTGGATCCTGGCGCGACACGTCCGTGAGAACGTCGAGCGGAGCGAGGTCCGGTCGATCGACTGGCCGGGAGCGCTGCTCCTGGCGTCCGGCTCGACGCTGCTCCTGCTGATGGTCCTGAAGGGGGACGCCCAGTCGTGGGTCCGGGGCGTGGGGCTCCTGGCCGGGGCCGTCGTCCTGCTGGGACTGCTCGTCCGGCAGGAGCGGCGGGCGGCCGACCCGATCTTGCCGATCGACCTGGTTGCCACGCCGCCCATCGCGGCGGCGCTCGCGGGGAGCTTCCTGATCGGCGTCCTCCTGTTCGCGCTCGACACGTACATCCCGCTGTTCGTGCAAGGTGTGCGCGGGGGGACGGCGACACAGGCGGGACGGATGATCACACCGTTGTTTCTGACCTGGTCGATCAGCGTGGCGATCGCGGCGGCCGTGGTGGTCCGCTTCGGGTTCCGTCGGACGGCCGTGTTCGGCTCGGTCCTGATCGCTTCGGGCGTGCTCGACCTGGCGCTGGGGGCCACGTGGCCGAAGAGGTCGGGGCCGATGTTCCTGTCGGGGATGATCGTGATCGGCCTGGGATTCGGGCCGACGTCGTTGAGCTACATCCTGGCCGTGCAGCGCGCGGTTGCCTGGGGTCGTCGCGGCGTGGCGACCAGCGCGCTCACCTTCTTCCGGACGATGGGCGGCGCGCTCGGCGTCGGGGTGCTCGGCGCGGCGCTCGGGTTCGAACTGTCGCACCGCCTCGCCGCATCGCGCGGCGCCGGCATCGACATCACCGCCGCCCTGCGGCCCGAGACGCACGCGCGGCTCACGTCCGACCAGTTGCACGCCGTCCAGAACGCGCTCGGCCGGTCGCTCCGCGACGTCTTCTTCCTGATGTTCGCGCTGGCCGTGCTCGCGATCCTCTGCTCGATCGGCCTCCCGGGCGGCCGGGCCGCCGCGAAGTCCAAGCCCAAGCCGGAGCAGGAGACCTTCGACGAGGAAGAGACCGCGCTGACGGCCGTGGCCGCCCACTGAGACACACGCCCGTTGATCGTCTCCGGATTCTTCTCTTAGAGGAGGATCGGTCAGCCTCATCGGGCATGTTGATGGGTCATGCGGCAGGCGATCGCGCGGCACCTCTCCCGTGTACTCCCTATAGAGATTCAACGACCCGACACAGGGCTAGAAACCCGACGAAAATCGAGATGCCGTATGTTGTTGACAGGCCTACACTTACGTAAAAATGTCGGCGCAAGTCCTTTCCTGAAAACAACTTGCAGCATCTTCAAAAAACCTCGGCATTCTAGCCGTTTGTCGGGCCGTTGTAGAGATTGAAATTAAAATGAAGTGCCTATCCTGAGAGTTCCTGCATCTGCCCATCTCGCTGGGGTGTCCCAGACTCAGTGATCCAACCTTAGGTCAGCCGTCTCGTCTCGCGCTTAACCTGTTTTCTATCAAGGAGTTACGGATTGTGAACCGGCCACCCGATGGTGACATATAACAAGTATTGATTCGACGTTTCGTTAACGGCGAATCGGCGCACATAAATCATTTATTTTTAATCAGTCGGAAGTTCGGCGCCGAAAATTCGTCACCCTGATGAAAGGGACGTTCAACAGCCGTAGGACACCACCGAAGGGAATCGGTCGTCTGTCCTCTGCCATCCGTCAGCGATCCCGGCGCGAGGGTCAGGCGGACTGCCGTCCCTGCGGGATCTCGCCCCGCCACTCGATGCTGAAATGGTTCTCGCGCGCGAATGCCTCGATCTCTTCTTTCGATTGCGGGATCTCGATGCGGGAGATTTCGCGGTAGGTGCCGCTCCCCGAGCGTTTCCACGCCACTTCCTCACCGTACCACTTCCCGCCGATGTAATAGACGATCATGCACTTCATGCGATCGGCTCCCGAGTCCGAATGCGGCCAACGATCGTCCGGATTATAAGGAAGATCGGCGGTCGGGACCAGTCGTTCATCCTGTCGTCCGGCAGGCCAGAAACAAGGCCCAGAGGTCGGCCGAGATCCCCCGTTCGAGGGGGGGAGGGGCGTTGCCGTGCTCGGCACCACCAGGCATCCCAGCGGCGGATCACATCGGGCGTGAGGAACGTCTCGACCGCGATCAGCCGGCCCTGGCGAGCCATCAGGGCCGCGTGGCGGATGATCGCCGCCTGATCTAGCCCCCGGATCGCCGCGGCCTCGTCGAGCGTGAACCCGCGGTCGAGGAGCCGCCAGGTCCACTCTTCGGTCGGGATGTAGGTCGGCGCTCGCATGGCGAGGGGGAGGCACCGGTCGATCCGAGGGGCCGATGGCCGACGGTCGAGGCACGAAGGCAGGCGCCTCGGAGGGGACGGCGGACCGCTGGGGGGGGACGGTCGGGGGCAGTTCGCCCGCCTCGGCGACCGCGGCGAGCAAGGCCGCGCCGTAGCGTTCGAGCCGGGCGGGGCCGAGCCCCTTGATGCTCGCGAGTTCCTGGGGGGTCCGGGGGCGCAGGCGGACCACCGATTCGAGGGTCTCGTTGGTGAAGATGCAGTAGGCCGGCTGTTTCGTCTTGCGGGCCCACTCGCTCCGGAGCGCCTTGAGCTGTTCCCAGAGCGGGTCATCCTCCCTCGGCGAAAGGGTGGAAGTGGTCTCCTGCTCCGCGACCTCGGCCGCGTGCGCATGCGCGAGGGCCGGGGAGGAAGCGCCGGGGTCGGCCGGGGCGAGGCTCGGCGGCGGGCTGGGGCGCGAGCCGCTCCAGGCCGCCATCGCGGATCTTGGCGAGCAGATTAGCGGGCAGCGCCAGCGCGAACTCGAAGGGGCCTTGGGCGCGGAGCAGGCTCCAACCTCGCTCGCTCAGATTGACGACCGGCCGGAAGCGGCCCACCTCCTCGCTTTCGAGCAGGCCGGCTCGATCGAGAGCGTCGAGGATCTGGACCACCTCCGGCTGCCGGAAGTCGCTCAGGATGCCGAACGTGCTGAGCCGCTTCAGACCCAGCCGGTCCATCTTCTCCGAGCCCGACCCGGTGAGCATCTGGGCGATGACGGTCTTGCCGACCCGCCCCTTGGTCCGAGCGACCCCCGAGAGGGCTTTCAAGATCACCTCGCGGCCGGCGGCCGTGTCGACCGTCGCACCGAGGGGGTGGCCGGCGCCTCGCTCGACGGACCGCAGTTGTCGCATCGGCCACAGAGTACCCCCGCCGCGGTGGAGTCGCCGAAATAGCCGAGCAGGAACGAGCGACGACACTGGCGGGTCTGCGAATACTTGATCATCCGATCGAGCTTATCGTACTCGCGCTGCTTCCGCTTCTCGAGCGTGGCGAAGTCGATCTCGAGGTCGCGGGCCCGCCGCTTGCGGTCGATCACGCGGACGGCGTTGCCCCGGAAGGGGGGGATGTAGTCGATCGGCAGCTCGGCCACTCAGCGCCCGCAAGGCCCGGTTCAGCGCGGGGCGGTCGAGCCCGAGCGACGCGGCGAGGTCGTCGGGGTGGAAGTAGACGGGCTCGCCGTAGCGGCGGTTGACCAGGCCCTCCAGGCCGAGCAGGACGATCCGCTGGATGTGCGCCTGCGGGCTGAGCCGGGGGGCCAGGCTGATCTCGTCGGCCTCGGCATTGCTCCGGACGATCGCCATGTTCTCGCGCGGCAGGAACTTCTCGATCGCGCCGGCGTTCTCGAGGATCTTCAGCGACCGTGCCGACGGCCGACTCGTTCAGGTCGATCCCCGCCGCCTCGCGGATCTCGGCCTGGGTCATCTCGATCGGGTCGGCGTCCTGGGCGCGGAGGAAGTCATAGACACGGTAAACCATCGAGGCGGGGGGATATTCGTTCTCGATGAAGATTTCCTGGAGCTTCCGGTCGCCGTAGGCGAACAGGAGGACGCACGCCGCGGGCCGACCGTCGCGGCCGGCGCGGCCGGCTTCCTGGTAGTAGGCTTCGAGGGTCCCCGGCATGTTGAAGTGGATCACCGAGCGAATGTTGGCCTTGTCGACCCCCATGCCGAAGGCGTTGGTGGCGACGACGACGTCGGCCTCGCCCTCCATGAACCGCTCCTGCGCGATGGTGCGCTCCTCGCGGCCGATCCCCGCGTGGTAGACGACCACCGATCGGTGCAGCTCGCGCTCGAGGAACTGCCCCACCGACTCGCATCGCGCCCGGCTGGAGGCGTAGATGATGGCGGGGCCGGGGTTCCGGTCGAGCACCTCGGCCATCGCGGCGAGCTTGTCGGCGTCGCGGCGGGCCTCGACCACGGCGTAGGTCAGGTTCGGGCGGTCGAACCCGGTGATAAACTGCGCCGGGTCACGGAGGTCGAGCTGGTCGGCGATGTCGCGGCGGACCAGGTCGGTGGCGGTGGCCGTCAGCGCGATGCAGGGGGGAGGCCGAGCTGCCGCCGGGCGTGGCCGATCTTCGCGTAGTCGGGGCGGAAGTCGTGGCCCCACTCGCTGATGCAGTGCGCCTCGTCCACCGCCAGCAGCGCCGGCTTGACCCGGCTCATTGCCTCGACGAACCGGGGGCTCCGGAACCGCTCGGGGGCGACATAGACCAGGTCGAATCGCCCCGCCTCGATCTCCTGGATCCGGGCACGCTGCTCGGTGGGGTCGAGCGTGCTGTTGAGCAGCGTGGCCCGGATGCCGCGCTGGGTCAGGGCATCGACTTGGTCCTTCATCAGCGCGATCAGCGGGCTGACGACGAGGGTCAACCCCGGCAGGAGCAAGGCGGGCAACTGATAGCAGAGGCTCTTGCCGCCGCCGGTCGGCATGACGCAGAGGACGTCGCGCGCCTGCAAGACGTGCTCGATCACTTCGCGCTGCCCCGGCCGGAACCGCTCCAGGCCGAAATGGTCGCGGAGCGTCTGTTCCAGGTCGAGCGCGTGATCGCTGACACTCATGTAACGACGATTCCCAAACACCGAGCGGGACTGCTCCGTATTATAAGTCGGGACACCCGCCCCCGCGAGGTTGGGTCGGAGGAGAGGAACGAGAGAACGAGAATTGCGACACGATCTTCTCTTGAATGGGGAGTTGTGATCTGCGCAGGATGTTCCCCTCATCCTCGCGCCCTTCCGAGAGGAGGAAGGTGGGATGAGCGACCTTGTGAATAAGCAACTCCGGAGGTTCAACCTATGAAATCGCGACATTTGGCGTTAAAAGTGGCGGTCGCGTCCGCTCTCGTGGTTCTGGCCATGGGTCTGACGGCGCGTCCGGCCTCGGCAGGCTGGCCCTATGGTCGTCGGGTGGTGGTGGCGACGCCTGCCTATCCCACCGCTGTTATCGCTGCGCCGGTCGTGGTGAGTGCTGCGCCGATCGCGACCGTTTACCCGGCGCCGCTGGAGGCCGTCGCCACGGCCCCGGTCTTCGATTCGGCATTGGTCCCGACCGCCTTCGCGGCTCCGACAGTCGTGTCGGCCCCGGTGGTGACGACCTACGCGGTCCCCGCGGTGATCGCGACACCCGTTCGGGGCCGGGTGGTTTACCCACGCCGTGTGTATCGCTTCGGGTATTGAGCGTTGCTCGGACACGGTCGCTTCACGACAGGATCCCCTGTCGCGAACGACCTGGATGCGAGAGGCCCTTGGCCACCGGCCAGGGGCTTTTTCTGCTTTACAGCCTTGGGGCGGTGTGTCAGAGTCGTCGCAATCCCTCGTCCTTAACATGCGTGACGGGACGAGCATGCTGGAGGAGAGAGATGCCACTCAACATCCGGATTGATGATGACACCGTCATCCTGAGTAATTTTGGAAGGTTGCTGAACGACCCCAGGCATTTCGACGCCGGCAGGGACGTCCGGGACATGCTCGGGCAAGGATTTCAGAAGTTCATCCTCGAACTGGGCGAGATGAGGGAGATAGGCTCGACCGCCATCGGGTTGTTGACGACCCTCACCCGCCAGATCCGGAAGGAGGGCGGGGAGGCCGTGCTGGCGCATCTGAGCCCGAGCACGGAGAAATACATCGAGATGATGCAGATGGACACCTTCTGGGAGGTGTTCGACGACGTCGAGGAGGCGGAAGCATTCTTCCGACGCGCCGACGAGCGTTGAGAGGAGGACGTCCGCAATTGGCCGCCACGAAGACCAACGCCGCACGACTGCTCGACCTCCTGGGCATCCGGTACGAACTCCGCGCGTACGAGGTGGATCCGGACGACCTGTCCGCCGAGACGGTCACCGACAAAATCGGGATGCCCCCCGAGCAGGTGTTCAAGACGCTCGTGGCCCGGGGCGATCGCTCGGGGGTCTGCCTGGCCGTGATCCCGAGCAACACCGAGCTCGACCTCCAGGCGCTGGCGGCTCGGACGGACGATCGCAAGGCCGATCTGGTGCCGCTGAAGGAGGTCCAGCCCTTGACCGGCTCCATCCGGGGCAGCGTGACCGCGCTGGTGTGCAAGAAGGATTACCCGGTCTACCTCGACGAGACAGCCGCAACTCTTCGACGTGATCGCGATCTCCGCCGGGGTCCGGGGCACGCAGATCCGACTCGCGCCGGGCGACTACGCCCGCGCGGTGCATGCCGTGCTCGCGCCGATCGCCAAGACGACGGAGGTCGTGGACGGGCACGCTCGAATCTCGAAGTCCTGGCTGATGAGGCGGAAGAACAACTCGGCCCCGACATGCAGTCCGGCCCTCACCGCCATCGATTGAAACGCTACGACGCGGGAACCAGGAATATGTGCGGTCGCTATACCCTCCGCTCCAAGCCCGAGGCCATCGCCGAGACATTCGACCTCTCGCATGTGCCCACGCTGGAACCTCGCTACAACATCGCCCCGACGCAGCCGGTGGCGGCGGTTCGGCTCGACCCCCGGCGTCACCAGCGGGAACTCACGATCTTCCAGTGGGGCCTGATCCCTTCCTGGGCCGACGACCCGGCCATCGGCAACCGGTTGATCAACGCCAGGGCCGAGACGGTCGCCGACAAGCCCGCCTTCCGCCATTCGTTCCGGTCCAAACGTTGTCTGGTCCTCGCGGATGGCTTCTACGAGTGGCGGAAAGAGGGCAGCCGAAAGCAGCCCTACTTCGTCCGCATGAAGGACGACCTCCCCTTCGCCTTCGCCGGGCTCTGGGATTCTTGGGAGCGGGACGCCGAGGCGATCCCGTCCTGTACTCACATCACGACCGAGCCCAACGAATTGACGGCCCCGATCCACGACCGGATGCCGGTGATCCTGCCTCGCTCGGCCTATGACCTCTGGCTCGACTCCGCGGTCAAAGACCCCAGGAGGCTCCAGCCGCTCTTGGTGCCGTTTCCCGCCGACGCGATGGAGGCATACCCGGTCAGCACACTGGTCAACAGCCCCGTCAACGACATTGAGCAGTGCATCAGACGGGTCGGGTAGAGCCCGGCCCAGGACGACAGGGAATCGGTTTTCGTCTCGCATAGACTGGGGTCACACCTGAGCTTTGACGCATCCCGGGAAGGTCTTGCCCACCCTCGGGGCGGCGGTCCTCCCTTGCCACTGCCGGGGGCGGTGTCCGGGTGGAGACCCGCGACGCGGCCTCCACCCAAGACAGACTCACTGTTCCAAGGATTTCCTGACAGTCTCTGTCAGCCCTTGATTACCCCGACGGGACGGAGCCGGGCGACTCGCCGGGCAATTCCCGCCCGCTCGACGACCTCGGTGACGGCATCGACGTCCTTGTAGGCCGCTGGCTGTTCCTCCGCCAACCCCTTATGCCCTCGGGCCCGGGCGATGATGCCGATGGCGTCGAGTTCCTTGTCGATCCGCCGGCCGGCGGCGAGACGCACGGCCGCGGTCCGGGACATCAGCCGGCCCGCGCCGTGGCAGCACGAGCCGAACGAGAGGTCCATGCTGCCGGGCAAGCCGGTCAGGAGCCAGGACGCCGTGCCCATCGAGCCGGGGACGATGACCGGCTGGCCGATCCCCCCCTTGCCGCCAAGGTCGCAATACGCCTCGGGGATCTCGGGGTGGCCGGGTGGGAAGGCGCGGGTCGCGCCCTTGCGGTGGACGCAGACCTGTTTGGTGACGCCGCCGCCCACATCGTGGTGCTCGAACTTGGCGATGTTGTGCGCCACGTCGTAGATGAGGTCCATCCCCAGCTCCTCCCAGGGGGTCTCGAAGATCCGCGCGAAGACCTCGCGAGCTTGGTGGGTAAGCAACTGCCGGTTGCACCAGGCGAAGTTGGCCGCGGCGCGCATCGCGCCCAGGTAGGCCTGCCCCTCGGGGCTCCGGACCGGGGCGCAGGCCAGTTGCCGGTCGGGGAGCGTGAAGCCGTATCTCTGGGGGGCGCCCTTGAAGACGTCGAGATAGTCGTCGCAGACTTGGTAGCCCAGGCCGCGCGAGCCCGAATGGATCAGGACGGTGATCTGCCCCTCGCGCAGGCCCATGACGCGCGCCGCGGCCTCGTCGAGGATGCGATCGACGACCTGGACTTCGAGGAAGTGGTTGCCCGAGCCGAGCGTGCCGCACTGGTCGTAGCCTCGGGTGATGGCCTTGTCGCTGACCCGGTCGGGGTCGGCGCCGTCGAGTCGGCCGCCCGCCTCGGTAAACCGGAGGTCGCGCTCCGTCCCCCAGCCCTGCTGGACGACGTAGGCCGAACCCTCCTCCATCAGCCGCTTCAGCTTCGGCTTGTCGAATAGGTACTTGCCGCTCTGGCCGACGCCGGTCGGGATGTCGCGGAAGAGCTGATCGACGAGCGGCCTGATCCGGGGCTTGGCGTCCTCCCAGTCCAGCTTCGTTCGCAGGAGCCGGACGCCGCAGTTGATGTCGTAGCCGACCCCGCCGGGCGAGATCACGCCCCCTTCCTCGGGGTCGGTCGCGGCCACCCCGCCGATGGCGAAGCCGTAGCCCCAGTGGATGTCGGGCATCGCCAGGCTTGCCTTCTGGATACCCGGCAAGGTCGCCACGTTGGCCACCTGCTCCGGACCCTGGTCCTTCTTGATCTGCTCAATCAGCACCTCGTCCGCGAAGATCAGGCCATCGACGCGCATGTCCGCGCGGTAGCTCTTCGGAATCCGCCACTGGTACGGCCCGACCTGTTCCAGGGGGCCGGTGTATCCGCCGGTGCTGGCCATTTGTTTCGTTCCCCGGTCGAAACGGCGGAGTGCCCCTTCGTCACCTCTCTCCGGATTGTGCGGAAATCGCACCAGACCAGACACCGCCGCCGGACCATATTAAGACGCGAAGCCCGTGCCGACGGTTCGCGTCCCCCCCGGTCACGTGGGGACGATCCCGCGAAGGCGCCGAGCCGATACACATCTCCATTCCGTTGCGGGTCCACCCTTCAGGGCAAGAAATCGTAGAGGACTCCGGCGGCCTCCAGCTTGCTCCCGAGTGCCAGTCCCTCGGACGGCGCGGCGTGGAGCACTGCGTGGAAGGGTTTGGGGCCTCGCCCGCCGCTCCCGTTCGGTCGGGCCTCGCTTCGCTCCCGGGCGACGCGCTCCACGAGCTACAAGAAGTCTCCGAACGATCCCGGAGGCTCGTCCTCCAGCACGTGGACGGCATTGAAGATGAGGAGGATATGGGCGTCGCCCGGCAGGTCACTCCGGGGTGGAACGGGCCGTCGAGGCACATCGCGAGGTCGCAGAGGTCCGACTCGCTCACGACGAGTTGGTGGAGCCACGGCCCTTCAGGACTGAGCAGGCGATCGAATCCCATGACTTTTACTGCATGCGCTTGAAGGTGTTGTAGTGGTCGTCGGTGTAGTAGGCGCTGCCGTCCGAGCCGGTCACCAGACGCTCGGCCCCCCGGTTCCGGCCGGGGACCCGGCGGTTGACGTCCCATTCCTGGTAGGCGATGGGGTCGCCATCGGCGTCGACCTGCGGGAGGATCTGCTCGCCCTGGCGGCCGTCGTTGCTGAAGACGCGGCCGCCGACGAAGCCCGGCGGGGCCTCCCCGTTCTCGTCGATGTAGCGGAGCACCGCCTTCACCTTGCGCGGGACGCCGAGCGGCAGTTGGATCGGCGGGTGCTCGAGCGCCACCCCGGTTCCTTCGCCGACCTGGCCCGATGAGGGTCGCGGCGTCAGGCCGCCCATCCCCCAGGCCGCGAGCAAGCTCAGTCCGGCGAAACCCAACGCCCAGAAACCTCTCGCCCGTCTCATGTCGGAGTCCTCTTTCGACGCAGCGGATCGCGGGACGACGCACCGGCGGACGCGGCTGGGGTCCGGCCCGACGTTGCGCGCGAAGATAACGGGCGCCCAGGTTGGAGTCAACGCGCGGGCTTTCCGTTCGGCGCGGGTCTCCTGACCCGGTCGTCCCCGGACCGCAGGACTCTCCGCAGGCCCCGGTCTCCACCCGGGGGACCTGCGGTCGCCGACCCGACGGGGTCAGGAGACCCGCGCCGAACGGGGAGAGGGAGAACGAGCCTGGGCTGTCGCCCCGGAGTCTCGAAGCCGAAACCCCAGTCATCAGACGCCAGACGGCATAGCTCGACACCTCCAGGTTCCGCTTGTCCCCCGTGATCACCTCGCGGCGCCGGGTCGAACACCTTGAGCCGCCGGTCGATCGCCTCGGCCGATTGCCACGGCCATTTCCCATGCAGCCCCGACTCGTCGGCCTGGTCGCCATGGACGGCCACCAGCCGGCCGAACTCGGTGACCAGCACATTCAGAGACGCTTCGATGACCTGACCGAGACCATCTTTGCCGACCACCATCAGCCGTTGCGCGTCTGGATCCGCTGCTTGTACTTCAGGGGACTGAATTTGTCTCATGAACAAATTGCTCAAGAACTTGACTTAAATCCTGATGATGCCCAGAAGATGACATCCCAGTTGCGCGAAGGCATCGTGGAGCGCAAGCCGGAGGTCACGCTCACCGGTGAGGTGGAATGTGACGAAGTCTCTGTCGTGGCAGGGCATAAGGGTCATCCCGAGGCCGTGAAAAAAAAGCCCGAGTCGGCCGACGCCGCCGGTTGAAAGGGGAGCGCGGCCGGGGGACGCTGGCCAAGGAGAAGCCCCCCATCTTCGGGATGCTCCAGCGCACCGGCGAGGTCCTGATCCGAATGCTCGAGAACGTGCAAAAGGTGACGATCGGTCCCCTCATCAAGCAAACGATTGCCGAAGGCAGTGTGGTTTACACTGATGAATATGACATCTCTGGACGGTTGACCGACTGGGGCTACACCCACCCGACGGTGTGCCATGCGGCGGGGGGAGTTCGCCCGGGACGAAGACGGGGATGGTTTCTGTGAAGTTCATGTCAACACGATCGAAGGCTTTTGGTCCTTGTTGCGGTCGTGGCTGCGCCCTCACCGGGCGATCTCCCAAGAGAGGTTGCTGCTCTCCCTGGGTTTCTTCGAGTTCGTTCCT
Source organism: uncultured Planctomycetaceae bacterium (assembly GCA_963803395.1). Classification (GTDB taxonomy): domain Bacteria; phylum Planctomycetota; class Planctomycetia; order Isosphaerales; family Isosphaeraceae; genus JAFANO01. The sequence continues at coordinate 11,943 of CAWDND010000110.1, read as the reverse complement.
AACGTTCGGAAGCGGGGCAAGGCGTTGCTGGGAACCCTGATCACACTCTTGGTGACCCCAGGTCCCTGAAACGCAGGATGAGCCCACAAAATTTGTGTATTTCGGAAGGCGGATTCATGGAGAATCTCGGAAATTAGGAAGGTCGGAGCTCCCGTAATCCCGCTCATTGGCGACCATGATGCTGTGAACGCAAAAAGTCGTCAAACTCCGCGAATTGCGGGTAGACGGGCAATTTTTATAATTCTTCGTCGAAGATATCTTGCAATTGCATCATCCTCTGCAGTATAATCGGCTGCAGCAAGAAGTATTGGAGAATCGAGGTATGATGGTGGCCGAGACGACGGAAGAAATGGAAGAAATCCGGACGTGCGGCACGGAATCGGAGATCGTTCCGATCAAGCGATATCCCAACCGCAGGTTCTATGACCGCAAGAGCCGGAAATACGTTACGCTCCAGGACATCGAGGAAATGGTCCAGCAGGGGCGCACGATCGATGTCCGGGACAGCAAGAATGACGAGGAACTGACCCGGGTGGTCTTGACCCAGATTCTTCTGGAACGTCATCCCGAGCGAATGGAGATGTTCCCCGTGCCGCTGTTGCACATGATCCTGAGGGCCAACGATCTCGCCCTGGAATTCCTCCGGGTATTCATGCGGCTGTCGCTGGCAACACTGGAGAACCTCCAAGGATCGAGGACGGTGGCACCATTCATCTCGCCCTCTGAGTGGATAAGCCTGTTCTTTCCCGGACTCACGCCGGGCTCCCAAAAATCGCTTGCCACTCCCGACCCGAGCGTCGAGCAGTTGCTCCGGCGCTTGGCCGAGCTTGAAAGCCGGATCAAGCAACTCGAAGCCGAGAAGTCTGATGGCCAGGCCATCGCGTCCGCATCGGGCAAGCTCTCCCATGTCGGGGACAGGCAGCGTCTCAAGCTGGAGGAGTGTTCTTCAATGTAAAAAAAGTGCAAGATGATGCTCGTGAATGACGAGTGAACTTAGGTCGGGAACCGTGCTCACAAGAAGTATGCACGCCGGAGCGTCTCAGAACTCTCCCTGGGTGGGAAGCAATTCTCGTGTGGGAGATGTATACATGTCCTGACAAGTATTGAGCGTGATCGCCGCAGGGGGGGGGATCGACTCCGATCAACACCCTTGTGATGGAGAAGAGCCCGCCAACAGTCGAGTCGCTTCGTAAGATCACCTTCTCATTTCCATCGTGGTTGCCGCAACAGGCCTCCTAGATCCAGTTCAAAATGTTCAATGTGCGATAACGCAACCTTCATGCCGGAGCATCGCTCCGGCATTGCAGCGTTTCTGCGCCGGGAGGTTTAATTTGACGGGAATCCGTGTTACTCCAGGTGTTTCCATGGCTCGGACTGAACGAATCGACTCGATCTGAACGGAGGCTACTGTGGCCTTGGTTCACAACACAAGTGCAGATCACGCCGTCGATTGACTCATCCATGGGCATTTCTTGCGACTTCTCTGGGCAGGGTGATTCGTCTCAGGGGAGCATCCCCTCGACTTCGAGTTGCGAGCGCCGTGGGAGGGGTCTCATTCCTCTCCGGAGTTGGCGAAGCAAAGCCTCAAAATGGAAGATCAGGATTATTATGGCAATGATTGACAAAACAATTATGAAGATCGCTTTGTCATGGCATGAAGATTTTTACTCCGCTTTGCGGTCGTGCTTGGGTCGTGCTGTCCCTTCTCTGCCGAGGCTGATCCTTTCCCTTCTCTGGTTGAGGCGGCCCCGGAGCCGTGTTGTCGTCTCTCTCCCGACCGCTCCACTCCCTGGCACCGGGCCTCTGAAGTGGGGCGATCACGCGGTAGTGTTCTGGGCCGTCCTTTCTTGATGAACGGCCCTCCTTGTCGAGGTCCATATCATGAAAATCAATGACAAAGTTGCGATCGTCACCGGCGCCGCCAGCGGCATCGGGCAGGCCGTCTCCAGCGAGCTCATCAAGCGCGGCGCCAAGGCCGTCGCCCTCGTCGATCGCTCCGACAACACCATCCAGGCCTCCAAGGCCCTCAATGAACGGTTCGAGCGATCCGTCGCCGAGCCGTTCATCGGCGACACCACTGACGCCAAATTCCGGCAGCAAGTCTTCGACGACCTCATCGCCCGCCACGGTGTTCCCAGGATCTGCATCCCCGCCGCCGGCATCACGCGCGACCGGATTGCCGTCAAGGTCGATTCGCAGACCGGCCGTGCCGATATCTATCCCGTAGAGAACTTCCGGCTGGTGATGGAGGTCAACCTGGTCGCGCCGATCTACTGGGCGATGGAGATGATCGCCCGGATCGCCGAGCAGCGGAAGCGTCTGGGCCTGAAGCGCTGGTCGCCCGAGGAAGACGTCCAGGGAACAGTCGTCTTCATCGGCTCGGTCTCGTCGCATGGCAACCCGGGCCAGGTCTCCTACGCGACGACCAAGGCCGGACTTGAGGGAGCGGAGGCGACCCTCTCGCAAGAGGCGATGTACTACGGGGTGCGCTGCGCGATCCTCCATCCCGGCTTCACGAACACACCGATGGTCCGCGCTCTGGGCGAGGATTTCATCAAGAAGAACGTCTTGCCTAATTGTCGGTTAGGGCGGCTGATCGAGCCCGAGGAGATCGCCGATGCGATCTGCTTCTTGGTCGGCAACTCCGCCGTCAGCGGCTCGCTCTGGGCGGATGCCGGATGGCAAACACTCGTTTGACGGAGGTGAAGTGCATCCCGGCCGATCGATAAGCACGGAGACTGTGAGAAGAGGTGGACCTCGGCGAGCGGGGCGTCGATGATCAAGTCGGAGGATCAACCTCGACTCCACATCGATGCCCTGGTCCGCGATCGCGCTCAAGGCCCGGGCGATGTGACTGGGACCACCGCACCTCCGGCTGAGAAAGCCGTCGGACTCCAGGACCGACCCGATGAGTGGGACGACTCCTCTCAACCCCCCTTTCCCGGCGAGCGAGCACCGACCGAGTGCGCCTCCTCCGCCACTGTCCGGATGCACCGCCGCATGACCCTCTGGGAATCATCTCAGGTTAGCCTCTGAATTCATCATCTGGCCCCTGCTCTCTCCAGGCCATCTGCTTCGGCCTGGGGCGAATCCTCCCATCATTGTCATGATCCGCTCGCTTCCAGTCCAGCTCATTGAGTCATCCGATGACCCGCCGTCTTGCTCGTCGTTTCGGCACCGTGGCCACACCGGATTGCCAATCCGCACTTCCTATGGCAGTGATCACCGAGGATGTCCTCACATTCAACTTCACGTACATATATGTCAAAAAATGAGAGGCGGAGATCGTGATCTGGGATCGCGTCGGTGGTGATCGGGTGATCGAGGCGGCCGTGCCTGAGGCCTATGCAGCCTACCGACGGCCAATCGGGGCGGCGCTGCGGTACTTCGTCGAGAACCTGCCCGCTTCTCGGTCGATCGAGATCCTGGTCGAGCAGATGGCACTGGACCCGTCGGCCGAGCCCGCCGAGCGGCTGGTGGCCCTGGCGCGGGCCTGCCCGGTCCTGCACAAGCTGGGACAGGTCCTGGCCCGCGACCGTCGGCTGGACCTCGCGTTAAGGGGACAGCTCCAGCGGCTGGAGTCGATGGAACCGCGGGTGCCCGTCGATGTCATTCGCGCCCAGATCGAGCAGGACCTGGGACCGCTGGAGCCACTGGGCCTGTCCCTGGAACCGACGGCCCTGGCCGAGGCCAGCGTGGCCGTGGTCATCCCGTTCGGCTACCGAGGCGGAGCCGGCGACGGACAGGGACCCGGGCGCGGCGTGTTCAAGGTGCTCAAGCCGGGGATCGAGGAGCGCCTGGGCCAGGAATTGGCGTTGCTGGAGGACGTCGGCGCGTTCCTGGACGAGCGGTGCACGGAATTCGGCATCCCGCCGCTGGACTATCAGGAGGTCTTCTCCCAAGTCCGGGAGCGCCTCAGCCACGAGGTGCGACTGGATCTGGAGCAGCGGCATCTGACCGCGGCACGGGCCGCCTATGCGGGCTGGGAGGCGACGGTCGAGATCCCCCGGCCCCTGCCCTGGTCGTCGCCTCGGATCACGGCGATGGAGCGGATCGACGGGCGGCACGTGACCGAGGACGGGATGTCGTCCGGCGAACGTGGCCAACTGGTGCGCCGGATTGTCGAGGCCCTGATCGCGCAGCCGCTCTGGTCGACCACCCCGTCGGCGCCGTTCCATGCCGACCCGCACGCGGGCAACCTGCTCGTGACCGGCGAGGGCCGGCTGGCGATCCTGGACTGGAGCCTGGTCGGTACGCTCGGGCGCGGGAGCGCGAGGTGATGGGGCAGGTCTTGCTTGGGGCGCTGATGCTCGACGCGCGGCAGGTCCTCGCCGCGCTGCGGCGCTGGCGGAGCGGGACACGGACGGTCCGGCCCTGGAGCGGGTCGTGGCCGAACACCTGCGTTGGGTGAACCAGGGCCATTTGCCGGGGTTCACCTGGTTGATGGGGCTGCTGGACGAGGCAGTGCAAACGGCGGGACTCCGGGCCACGACCGACCTGCTGATGTTCCGCAGGGTGCTTATGATGCTGGAGGGCGTCCTGGCCGACGTGGCGGGCGCCGACGGCCTCGACTTGGACGTGATCCTGGCCACGTCCTTCGTCCGACGGCTCGCCGGCGAATGGCCCCGGCGGGCCTTCGCCCCGCTGTTCTCGCGAGCGTTTGGCACCCATCTCTCGAACGCGGACCTGGTGCAATTGCTCCTGTCACTGCCCTGGACGACCGCGCGAGTCGGACTGGATCGGTGGCAGGAGCTGCTCGTCTCGAGTGGGGCGAACGAATCGCTGCGGATCTGCTCCCCGTGAGCCGGAGGGAGCACAATCCTCGGGGGCTCATCCGGGGTCCCAAGAGGCCCCGAGGAGTTCGACCGACGACCGCAACGACGCCTTGCCCCGCCTCCTGACGTCGCGACGATCGCGACGAGGGGCTTACACCATGCTTCCCTTCGTCCCGTCCCCCCGAGAGAGGGCCGGGATCAGGGCATTTGGTGTGCGGTCCTCGAAGGACCTTAGGCCTGGCGGCATCTCTTCCGTCGCTCTCCCCCGCCGAGGATGAGGCTCCGACCGGAAGTCTTCCGGCGAGTTGATGGGAACCTCGAAAAAGCCCTCCTTGCCGTCATCATCCCGTGCAAACTCGCCCACGGCATGGCCGACGGTGCGGTGGGGTGTCTCCCCCTTCCGCAAGTCGGAGGAGATCACGGCCCCTCCGCGGGTCGTCTTCTTACTTAGACCGGGACACGAGGCGCCTCGAAGATGAAGGAACGGCGCGTTAATTGCATACACGGGCAAAACGATCAATCGTGAACGCCCTGCATGGAGGCTGGATCACACCTCCCTGAAGATGCAGGCCCCGGCGAGGAGGTCGGGCTCATTTCCCCCAACCCCACCCTCCGACCGGGAGGCATCCCGCCAAGACGCCGGTTTACTGACTCGCCTAATGATCGCGCCGAGCTGCACGATGAGGGCGCACGAAGGAGATTGTCGTGTCCGTGCAATTAACCGTTCGTGTCAACCATTCTGAGTATGGGATCCGATGCCCCGATGTTACGCATTTCCGGATCGAGGACGGCATGAATTACGTGGTGATGCCCTCGCTCTTCGAGGCGGATGAGCCGGACGAACTGCTCTGGCTCAGCGATGTGGTGCTGATCGAAAGGGCACGCGCCGGTTCATGGGAACTCTCCCCGATCGCTGAGACAAGACGGGAGGAGACGGATGGCCGGGCGAAACACCACCAGCCTCCCGTGGTCCTCAACGGGCATAAACTGCTCGATCGGCGCAGCCTCACGCATACCAAGCACGCGCCATCTCAAGCTGAGACCACAGTCGCGGGCACAGGGCGCGTCCGCAAGACGTCCTGATCCTCCTCCCATCGGTGAAACCTTGTTTGGCGTGTAGACTTGACGTAAGACTAATGACTTCATCCACCGGTCGCATCCCGGGGTCCAACCAGCGAAGTCCCGCTCCCCACGCGCGCGAGCGGCGACGCCCTAGTCCACCGCGGGGGCGAGAGCGCTTCGATTCCTAGTGAGGTCTGCATCATGTCGACACCTCTGGTGCACGATGAGATTGAAAGGGTCGGCCACCCCGATCGCCTGCGCGAGATCATACCCCGTTATGTCCGGGCCGGGATCCTCCGGCGCATCGGGCTCCCCGATGGCGGGATCGAATTCGTCGAGGTGCTCACCGACCGGGTCTTCGCCACGTTCGATGCCCAGGGTCGGTTCGTGATGTGAGAGCCGATCGGACTCCGATCCGATCATCGTTCCGGCGGGCTCTCGAAAAAAAGTAAAGATCGGCGGCACGGGTGCCGAAGAGGAAGATACGGCGCTCGCGATCGGGCGAGTTTGCGCCGCGGTTTCGGAGTGGGAGCGGCCGGCATGGGGGCTCGATCGGGTGGGATGGGCGGAGTGCCGTCCCCTCGCAATGGCCCTGGTCGAGACCCCGCCGGACCGACCCGCTCATCAGGAGGAGGAACCCGCCGCCATGCGCACCTTGAGGCTGTCGCTACGTCTCCTGATCCTGCCCTTTTGTCTCGTCGGCTGCGCCAGCACGACGGGCGTGTCGTCCAAAATTCGGACCGTCGCGACGATCGGCGATAAGCCCCTGCCCGTCGTCACGGGTGAGCCGGGTGCCACGGTGGTGACCGACCGGGTCGCACCGGAGCGCCGCGCGAATCCCGAAGGTCGGATCTCCGGCCGCGTGGTCGATGAAGAGGGCCACCCAGTGTCCGACGTGTGGGTCCGGCTCGCTGTCAGCAACGCCCCGGGTGGCAAGGTCGTCCGCGCGACGACCGATCGCTCGGGGGCGTTCACGCTCCGAGGGCTCCGGCCGGGATCGTCGTATACGGTGATCGCGGAACGGGAAGACGAGCGTGGACTCCTGACTGGCCGAAGCGAGGCCCGCGCCCTGAGACCGCCCTTCGGATCGCCCTCATCCACGCCGACGCCGACACGGGCAGGGCGAGCCGCCTCGAAATCCGCTCGGGTTAACGCGATCTCCAACCGCGAGTCGAGCGAGGAGGAGCCCGACGCGTTGGAGGCCTCCTCGCCGATCAACATGGAAGACCTGCCCCCCGCCCCCGAGGCCGAGGCGCTGGCCCCGGCCTCGAATCGCCGAACGGCCTCGCCCGCTCGGGACAACGCGCCGCCGAGGACGGCGGGCTGGCGTCGCGGTGAGTCGGAACGATCCGCCGCGGCGCGCTCGAAGCATTCGTCCGCCGGAATGGCGCCACCGCTCGAAGAGTCGGTCCCCGGACCCGTCGATCGTGAAACACACGGGACGTCCGCCGCGCCTGAGGAATCCTCGCCGCAGGACGACGGCCCCAACCCGCTCCCGCCCGCGCTCGAGGGGGACCGGGCTTCCTCCCCAAAGCCCGCCGCGGCCCGGGAGGAAACCCAGACGCTGGCCCAGGCGCCGCCGCCTAACACGCCGCCGGAGGATGCCCAGGCGCCAGACGCTCTGCCGTCACCCACCGCACTGCCAGAGGTGGCGAAGGTCCTGCCCCAAGTCCCGTTGCCGAAGGAGACCAAGGCCCCGACCCAAGCTCCGCCGGAAGAGCCCCGGGCGCTGGCCCAAGCTCCGCGTCCGGAGAAGACCACGGCGGGTCCCCAAACCGCTCCGTCGCTGGAGGTGACACCGGAAGAGGCGAAGATCCTGGCCGAGATGATGCAGAACTCCGACGCGAGAGAGATTTCCTGGTCCAATGGCCCCTTCCGCTCGTCGGAGCCGGCTCGGCCCGAGCCGGTCTCCTCACCTCCCGGCATCCTGGTGGCCGTTTCCGAAGCCCTTCCCTCTGCCGAGTCCCAACCCGTGCCGCATGCGCCGGTCGAGGTGACGTCGCCGAATGCCGGACCTCGGAGGCGACCGACCTGGCGTGAGCTGACCCTGACCTCACCGACGTTCTCGTCCCTGGACGAGGCGCAGCTCGTCTCGCATGCCGACGCGGAGGTCCCGAGGGGCCTACCGCGTCGCGTCGCACCACCACCCGACGACGGCAAAACCTATTGTCACTATGACTCCAGACATCGACGACTCGAAGACTTCCGCCTGCCCGACCTCCAGGGCAGGCTGGTTCGTTTTCAGGACCTCGACGCCGACCTCATCCTGCTCGACTTCTGGGGCACCTGGTGCGAGCCGTGCGTCAAGTCCGTCCCGCACCTGGTCGACCTTCAAACTCGCCTGGGCGCCGCGCGGCTCAAGGTGGTCGGGATCGCCTGCGAGCAAGGCCCTCCCAAGCGGCGACGGCGCACGTCGTCCAGGCGGTCCAACGGCTGAAGATCAATTACCCGGTGCTGATGAGCGGCATGGACGGCCCATGCCCCCTCCAGCAGGCCCTCCAGATCCAGGCCTTCCCCACGATGATCCTCCTCGATCGCCAGGGCCAGGTCGTCTGGCGTGAACAGGGGGCGACGCAGGTCACCCTCGCCCGGCTCGACCGCTTCCTTGCCTCGGCCACCCAGCCCGACGCCCCGCGCCGGTATTGATCCTGACGAAAGTTCCTCGCAAAGGCGCAAAGTTCGCAAAGAGAGGACTTAATGCGGTTTCCACCGCCCTGTTGTGTGATCCCGTCGGGTTGGCTGTCGCCTGCCTCCTCGGCGCCTCGGACGGCAGGCGGCAGCCGACCCGACGAAGCGGAAGCCGCGCACCACAGGTCCTTTGGTCCTGCATTAATCAGATCCGGCTGTTGTTGTCTCGCTTCGTTGTCCCTTTGTGGTGAGCCCTTCCTGCTCGATCTCGTGGAACGGGAAGACCCAGATCAGGGGCACTCCCCATTTCTGCACAACATAAGCGGGATGGCCGCGCGCGATCAGGGCACGATCGAGCGGACTGAAGGCCCCTGGGCGGTTCTGGACCACATACCAAGCCCAGTTGCCTGGCTCGGTCGGCAAGATTTCGGCCGAGAGCCGGCCTGTCTGCCTGAGGTAGAGCCAGGACTTGGGAAAGGTGGCGAACCGGACCTTGCGGCCTGACGGCGTGTGGCGGTTGAGCCAATCAAGGGCATCGTCCGAGAGGGCATCCCAGTAGTAGGTGGGCTCCATCCCGAGTGCGGCGGCACCCGGCAGACCCCCCATGAGCGGGCTGAAATAGGAGAGCGGGACCGGCATCATCAGCGCGACGCTGACGGCCCCTTCGGCCAGGGCGGCGGCGATCATCCCCGAGCCCCAGCGGCCCAGTCGTTCGCGGACCGACGCCGCCCCCAGGCCCGCGACCAGCGCCAGGACGCCAAAGGCGGGCAGGAACTGCCGGACCCCGTCGTGGCCGGGCGAACGCGGCAGCGCGCAGGATCAGCAAGAACGCCCAGTGGCCGACCGCCAGGACGCCAAACGGCTCGCCCCGCGCCCTCCGAAGGACGCGGACCACCCCCACAAGCGCCAACACCAGGAACCCCACCGGCGTCACAAAGACCGTCCAGACCAGCGTGTTATACCAGGGGAGCGACTCGTTGGGCGTCATGACGACGTGGCCGAGGAAGAGGACCGGGATCCGGATCGTCCGGTCCCGGGTCAAGTTTGAGCGCAGAAACCGCTCGACTCCCGTGATCGGCGCGCCCCACCAGGGCGGGTTCAGCGCGTAGAGGACGGCCATCCCCACGATCCCCCCGACCAAGAGGATCCGCAGGCCCCGGCGGTCGCGATACAGCGCGATCCAGGCCAGGAAGGGCAGAGGCAGGAACCATCCGGTCAGCTTGGTAGCGGCCGCACAGCCGAGGAGGGCGCCGAAGGCGAGCACCCACACCCATCGCGGTCGGCGCGATGTTGCCGCGGGTTCCACCGCGCGGGCGAACGCCAGAATCGCCCCGACCCAGAGGCTCGACAAGAGGGCGTCGTAGGTGGCGTAATGACCGTGCCCGAACAAATTGGGCTGCAACACCCAGGACCCCGCGGTCACCGCTCCCGCCCAGTCCCCCAGCGCCGCGCGACGAAGAGGAAGAGGGCTCCCGCCGTAAGACTGAAGACGAGCATCGGGCCGAGCCGGGCGCGGGGCAACTCCGACCACGACGGGGCCACGAGATCGCCGATCAGGCCGATCAGCGCGGAGAAGGGCGGGTGGCCGTGCGGCTCCTCGCCGCGAACGGCCAGAACCAGGCGAGAACTTGGGGATCGGACAGCAACTTGGCGCGGGAGTCGAGCTGGTCCGGCCGGGGCGGGGTTGCGCCGGTTTGCTGGACCAGTTCCATGAGGGGCGGCTGCCAGGTGGCCGCGAACCGGGCGGGGTCCGCCAGCGCCCGGAACCACGACCGCAACCGCGCCTCACGGCCGAGGGTGTAACCCTCGTCCCAGACAATCGCCAGGCGCGGCTCCGTCGCGATCAGCAAGGTCGCCGTCGCGACCGCAATGACCAGGCCCACCGCCCCTCGTCCGCCCGCAACCCGGATCACACCTCGAGCGTGACCAGCGCCATTGGGGCCCAAGACGAGGGCAGTTCGGGGGCCGACGTGCGGATCAGCGCGTTCTCGTTGCAATTGGGGAAGAGCGGGCAGCGCACGCATTCGTTCCAGATCTTGTGCGGCAGTTCGGCCTTCTCGATCCGGAGATAGCCGCACTTCTCGAAGAAGTCGGCCACGTAGGTCAGCGTGAAGACCGTTGGGATCTCCAGCTCACAGGCTGCTTCCCAGCAAGCATCCACCAGCTTCCTGCCCACTCCGCGGACCTGGGCGCGTTCCGAGACCGCCAGGCACTTCAATTCGGCGAGGTCTTCCCAGAACACGTGCAGGGCGACGCATCCGATGATCTGACCGTCGTCGTCCACGGCCACGAGGAACTCGCGGATCGACTCGTAGAGCTCACCCAGCGACCGACGGATCATCAACTTCCGATCGGCGAACGTGCGGATCAGTTCCTGGATGGCGGGCACGTCGCCAACGCGAGCGGGGCGAATGTTCACTCGAGGAACCCCCAAGCCCCGGTTTTGAGGCCGGGCATTCTTGCCTTAAACCCCGACGAGGCCCGGACCTTCCGGACCTTTGAAGGCGAACGGAACATTCTTAGGTCCATCTCCGGGGGAATCAAGGCCGCCGGCTGGGGCTTCAGGAGAGAATACGAGCGCGAGGGCGTTTCTGTTTGAGGGTCTGGGTGATGATTCCGGGACCGGATTCGTTCCTTCATTCTCGTTTCGGCCGCGAGGCCCGGCTCGCCACCAAGCTCGCGCACACCAACATCGTCAACGCGATCGACGCGGGGGAGGCCGAGGGCCATCATTAAACTTTGTCATGGAGTATGTGGAGGGAACCACCGTCCAGGGCAAGTTGGACCGAGGGAAGACCTACGACGAGAGATCGGCCCTCAAGATCGTCCTCGGCGTGGCTCAGGCCCTCGGACATGCCCACGAGTGTGGGTTGGTCCATCGCGATATTAAGCCGGCCAATATCATCCTGACCAGAGATGGCAAGAGGAATCACCGGAGATGCCCGGAGCCATCTTCCTCTCGTCGTGGTCTTGACCGTCCTGTTGGCCCTCTCGGTCCTCCTTAATCTCGTGCAATTTCTGACCCGCTGAGGGCCGGCAGCGCCGGCGACACGCGCGACGCCCTCCGCTGATGGAGAGCGCCATCAAGCTCGTGGAGACGCCGCTCCTATCGGTGGGGAGTTACGGCGAATCTGTGCGACAGCGCGCCGATCGCGATGGAGGCGATTCTCGGGTTGGTCGCGAGAGACGAGGCATCTCCACTCTTGTTCCCACCCACTCCCTGGGCTGCGGCGATCACACCGGAGCGGATCGACCGAGCCGACACGAACTTCCAAGTAACAAAAATCGGCCAGACCGCCACAAACGACCCATTCTAATAAAAATTCGCAAACAGCTTCCCTTAACATTTTTTATCAGTCATAATTGTCCTCACAAGGCCGATCCCATATCACTCCTTGACCACAGAGGAAGTGCATCGTCACGAAAAAATTTTAAATTTCGCTTACAATTCGAAAATTTCCATCATTATAAAATATTC
>CAWDND010000109.1:0-45469 GCA_963803395.1 uncultured Planctomycetaceae bacterium | reverse complement strand
TATTTCTGCATAATCCGCTCGACAGCAGCCCCGATCTTCTCGGGCCGCTTCAAGTCGCCGGAGGCGATCCGCTCCTTGAGTTTCTCCAGTTTCTGGCGTGCTCGCTCCATCGCTTGCTCGCGCTTCGCCTGCTCGTAGCCCCGGCGTTCGTCGGAGTCGATGACGAAGACACGCAGGTCGGGACTTCCCGAGGGGGCTTCCTGGGCACGCGTGCGCGGCGGATCGGTCTTCCGTTCCCGGGTATTGATGCCGCCGGGACAGTCGACCCACTTCGTGTCGTCGACGGCATCGAGCCAGGCGTCGAGCTTGGCGTTGCGGCGCCGCTTGATTCCGACCAGAAATCCATGCTGATCTTTCATAAGGGATTCGATGTTCTCATCGGTGACCATGCCCCGGTCGCCGACGAAGACGACGCGACCGAACTCAAAGCGTTTCCGCAGGTCATTGATGACTTCTTGAACCGTGGAATGATCAACACGGTTGCCCTCCCAGACATGATGGGCGATCGGCCAGCCGGCCACCATCACCACGCCGACGATCACCTGCACGTTCTGGGACTTGCCGTCGCGGCTGTAGCCGTGCTTGGCGAAGTCGTGTGGGCCCGCGCCCTCGAAGTAGGTACTGGTGATGTCGTAGAGCACCAGGTCGGGCTTGAGGCTGAAGAGGTCGCGGAGGCGGTGGTAGAGCGCCACTTCGATCCGGTCCTTGGCTGCGTGGAGCTGATCGAGGGTGCGGTACCAGGCGTCGAGCTGGCGGGGATGGACGCGGACCCGGCGGCGCTGGTGCCAGTGGGGGACGAAGCGCCGGCCCTTGCGGTCGCAGACGAAGTCGGTCTCGAGCCAGCCGGCGAGCCCGTGCTTGCTGGCCGGCGCTGAGCCGGTTGGCGACGAGGACGAAGACGCGGTCGGCGAACGGGACGCCTTTGGCGTGGCCGAGATGTCGGTCGCGGATGGACCAGAGGCCGAGTTGGTCGAACAAGGAACGGACGGCGAGGATGGGCCCCCAGGTCGAGGCATCGACGATCTCGGGATCGGTCAGGGTGGTGTCTTCCTGACCGACGTCGCCACCGAGCAGTCGCTTGAGTTTGGGGAGGATGTCGACGAGGAGGTCTTTGCGGCCGAGGTCGGCGACGACGCGTTGCTTGACCTTGCCGTCTTCGCGGTAGGCCTCGACGACGCGGACGTATTCGTTGAGAGTGCCGCTGGAGGAGCGGACTTTCACGGTTCGCGGGTACATGAGAATCATTATCACGACTAATCCTGGGAATTCAAGGGAAATCTCCGGTAATTTTAGGGAAGTCGTGGAATAGATTGTCACTACACTTTTCAGGCTGGCGGCGGGTCGCCTAAGGCGCAGGGCCTAGAAAACAAGGCGTTTTCGTGCGGCAGCCGCCGGCTTGGGTGGCTTCACCCCAAACATGGGCTAGTCTTAGAGCGTAAAACTTTAGGGTGTAACTACTGACTTCGCACGTCGCTCTGTTGCCCCAGGTATCTGAAAATCAAAGGCTTATGGTGTTGGGTCTGATCGGCGGGGTCTCGAAATAACCCCCCCAACGCGGTACATTCCGGGATACTAACGATGTCCAAGGATGTCCCGCATTGGAGAGGAGCCAAGCCCATGCTCGCCACCACCGCGCCCGCCGTCAAGCTTCAGACCTACTCCACCCCCGAACAGGCCAGCTGTGCCAAGGCCGTCGACCGGTCCCTCACGACCTTTTGGACCCTCATCGAACGCCTTCGCTCCGCCGCCGACAAGCGACAACCGATCCACCAAGTCGAAGAGGCTGTCTTCCGTGACCTCCTGGCGATGGGACTCGACTTGCTCCGGGCGTTCCTGGCACTCTCCGGCGACGGCGATGCCGGGCCGAACCTGACCGTCTGCGGTGAGGGTCTGGACGACCCGCCTCGGGTCTTGCCCCGATTGGATCAGCCGCGCCGGCGTCCTTACCTGTCGATCTTCGGCGCGGTCGAGATCGAGCGGATCGGCTACGGCCATAACCGACTCGAGGCCGCCCCGCTCGACGCCCGTCTCCACCTTCCGCGGCGGCAGTATTCGTACCTGTTCCAGCAGTGGCTCGGGGTGTTCGTCGTCGACGATGCCCATGCCGAGGCGATCAAGCAACTCGAGACGATCTTGGGGTTGGAGGTCTCGGTCAGGGCCTCGGAAGACCTCAACCGTGAGCAGGGCAGCGACGTGGAGCCGTTCCAGAACCACCTGCCGACACCCGAAGCGACGCAGGAGGGGCCGATCCTGGTGGTGACGGCCGACTGCAAAGGGGTGCCGCTGGTGCGCAAGGCGCTGCCGCCGGAGGAGGCGACCGAAACCCCGCTGCCGGTGTCGGCGAACCAGCGTCGCGGCAAAGGGGAGAAGGCGAACAAGAAGAAGATGGCGGCGGTGGGCGCGGTCCACACGATCGACCCGTTCGTGCGTACCGCCGACGCGGTGATCGACGAGGTCATGAGGGAGGAGGCCGCCGAGCGGCGCCCGAAGCCCACGCACAAGCGCGTGCGTGCCGAGCTGCTGGTGGGCAAAGTAGCGTTGTTCCTCTGGCTGGCCGACGAGGTTATTCGGCGCAACCCGGCGGGGACCAAGCCGTTGATCTTCCTCTCGGACGGGGAACGCGCGTTGCACGATCGCCAGGGCGAGTACCTGCCTGAGAACGCGATCGGCATCCTGGACCTGTTCCACGTCATGGAGCGTTTGTGGAAGGCGGCGTGGTGCTTCTTCGAGGAGTCGACCCAGAAGCGTGAGGCGCACGAATGGGTGGAGAAAGAATTGCGAATGCTCCTGGAAGGGAAGGTCGGTGATGTGGTCGGCGGGTTGCGTCAGATGATGACCAAGCGAGGCTTGAAGGGGACACGTCGCAAGACAGTGCGCGAGGTGGCGGGTTATTTCGAGCGGAACCGCGCGCGAATGAAGTACGACGAGTATCTTGCAGCGGGTTATCCGATCGGGAGTGGGGTGGTGGAGGGGGCGTGTCGGCATCTGGTGAAAGACCGGTTGGAGCGAGCGGGGATGCGTTGGTACCCCGACGGTGCGCAAGCGATGCTCAACCTGCCGCACGACGTACCTCAACGGCGATTGGGACTCGTTCTGGGCCTACCATGTCGAACAGGAAGACGGAAGGCTATACAGGAAGCTCGGGGAAACTGGATAAGGGCAAGGCAGTAGTTACACCCAAAACTTTACACCCATCCAGGACTCGATTTCGGCCGAAAAACCGTCACTCGGAGGGGTAAAGTTAGACGCTCTTACTGTTCGACTGACCGGTGGGACAACCGGCCGGGACCGGACACCGCAGCTACCAGTTCCGGGGCGACGGCTACCGTACGTAACCCGGCGCCCGGATCGCCGAGAATGGGAGATAGGAGGGGCCCGGGCGATGGTGCGACAACCAGGTACCAGAACCCCTCTGCTGTTGGACGGTTAGATGACCCGCCCGGACATCATGTGCACATTGCGGTCGCCCGCCGTGCCGACGTACGTGCCATACTGCACCTCTTCAAGATGATGTGTGGGATGATCGTCTCGACCCGATGGCTGCACCCGTGACCGTCAGGACTCTCCACGCCCATTCCAATGCTTTCATGGGATGGGCACAGCAAGCCGGCCACGTCTTCCCAACCAGTCGGAGAGGGCAGCCAGAGGGCCGACTCAACAGGGGTGACAGAGATCATCGGGTAGGCTCTCGGTCGCCTGATGGGTAAAGGTCAACTTGACTGTCCCATCTGCGGAATCCCCGCAAGGATGGGCACCGACCTCCTCCCATGCCGGAGCCAGCGATCAGGCTGCCAGACGCATTCGACGCTCCCCGAAAATCCGCACCTCCTGCTCGGAGCCTTTCTCCCACCCGACGTCCGGTGGCCTGAGACTTTCTTGGAATGCTCGGTAATTCCTCGCAATCCGCTCATTGTCTGGGGCCAATCCTTGGGCAGCCCGGAATACGGACTCGACCGCTTGGGCCGGGTAGCCCAAAGATGCCTGGCTGATCGCCATCCATTCCAGCAGGTTGGCTTGCACCTCGCTCGAAGCAGGCAATCGGAGAGCTCGGCTACACATGTCAAGACAAACGGCGAATCGGTCGTTCAAGAGTGCATAATGGGCCAGGTAGAAATAGGTCCACACGAGCGGAGAGCCACGCTGAACCGCGCTCTCGAAGTCCCGAACCGACCTGTCGGTTTCGCGCCCGTAGAGCAGGATTCCGCGGGCCACGAGGAGAGCGTCGTTGGTCGGGAACAACGAGAGCCCGCGGTCGTAATAGTGACGCGCCTGGTCAGTGAGGCCCAGGTGCTCGTAACAGAATCCTGTGAGCGTGAGGGCCATCGCGAGCAGTGAGGGCTGGCTGCTGCCCTCACCCGATGTTTCCAGCCGGACGATCACCTGCTCGAAGATCGGGACCAGGAACTCGAGGACGGGCCGGGACTCGTGCTCCGGCTGCTCGCGAGTCGATTGGAAGATGATATCAGCGGCCTTGAGCACGACTCGCGTGGAGTGGCTCTCGGGGTCGGCCAAGATCTGTCGCGCCTGGTCCCTCGCGCCCCCGACGTCAGCCTGCGAGAGGTAATGCAGCACCATGTAGGAGTAGTTGGCATTATTCGGGTCTAACTGGGCGGCACGTCGGAAGAACTGGACCGCGATTTGGTCCTCTCCTGCCTCCCCCCAGATCGAACCTCTCACATAGGAGAGCGCTGCTGGATTGATGTGGGGGGGGCGCTTGCGCAACAGGTCCAGCGCCCGGCTGAAATCCCTTCGGTCTCTGGCGTCGAGGGCGGACCGGAGATCCGCGTTGACCTCATCGGTTTGGGGCAAGACCGGACCGGTAGACGAGGCAGAGAGCGAATAAAGGTCCGCTGAGATGGCGTTCACACTCGCGATCTCATCCGACGAAAGCCGGCTCCCCGGGTCGTCCATGCGATCGCGCAGGGCCTCCCCCTCGGGCGTCTCATCCGTTCCCTCTCGGATGAACTGGTGAAGCTCGGACAAGAGCCGCACGTACTGAAGAAAATCGGGGTTGTTGAAAAAAGCCCTCTGGTTCATGACTCACGTCTCGTCAGGCTGCCACTCCGTTCTCGTCGCGGCCAGGGCGGCCTGGAATTGCTGGATGGGAACCGATCGGGATGGGGCGACGTTCCCGGCATGTGGATCATGGCTCTTCAATACGACTGCAAGTTCATCATTTAAAGGGGCTCCGGCGAAAGCACCTGAACCGAGTTTGTAGCACGTGAGGCTGTTGGAGCCGGTCGCGCGGGACAGATCGGCACGAGCCGCTTGGGGACCAGGTGGCCGAGCAGATACCTCCAGTGCTCGGCCACCGACATGCCCTTTCCGTTGGTGATGACGTGGTCCTTGCCGTCGAGATCGACGTCGGCGTTCGGGTTGGGCGGTACTCGGACGCCCAGTTCCTTCGAGTTCGACCCGACGACGGGTAGGCCGTCTTCTGCCCGTTTCATCGAGCGGTAAATCGTGGGCATGCCGAAACTTCCGTCCTCAATCCGCCTGGGTGGCGCCTCCCGGACAAGTCGCCCTCGATTCTACAGGCTCCTGGCTCTCTCGAATAGTCGTCGTCATCAGGACCATCGTCAGAGGGCGACCCGCGAAGAGCCCTGACAGGCGACCGAAGGGAGGCCCCACCAATCCTCTTGCCAACCATGCTCCGTCACGCCTCTCGATCTGCACGGCGAAAAGCGTCGGTCTGCTCCTGGGTCAACCGGATCCACCAGGACCCGTGCTGGCCAGCTCGGACCGCATCCAGACGACCTGCCCGACACCAGGCCGTGATCTCCCCGGGCCGCCGATTCAGGAGGCTGGCCGCAGCCCGGGTCGAATACCTCCCATCGCCCCGCCGACCTGGCTCGCCGGGCTGGCTCAATTCGGCGATCGTCTCGGGCGTCAGCCGGATCCACCATGGCCCCTCGGGGACCGTCTGAATCGCATCCAGCCGCCCGCACCGGCACCACCCCACGATCGTCGACATGTCCCGACCCAGCAGCTCCGCCACGGCCCGGGTTGAATCGCGCCCATCGCCGCGTTGACCGCTGGCACAGAAGCGTGGGTGAACGGGACAACCACTCGCGATACCGTAGGCGGCGCGGAGCTGCCGAATGATCGAGAGGGTAAACCGGCTGTCGGTCCCCGAGCGCGTGCCGCTCGCATTGAGCTCGCTGGCGATCTGCTCGTCGGTCCGGGTCGCCGCCAGACTCCGGATCCGGTCGATGACCGCCGCATCGGTGCGTCGCAGGTCCCAGATCCGCAAGCGACGCGGGACCTGCAACGTGGTGCAGGCCTCCGTTTGCCAGCGAATGGAGATCTCGATGGTCCTCTCTTCCGCGGAGAGCGTCACGTCCTTGATCAGCAGACCGAGCAGCTGCTTGCGTTCGACGTTGGTGGTGCTGGCCGCGTGCCACAGTCGCGGCAGATCGCGGGCCAGTTGCAGGATGCGCTCGACGCTCCTGGGGATCGACCAGACGGATCGACAGGCGGGGCCGTTGCAGGTCCTCGCGCTCCAGCCGCTCGACTTCGGCCAGCTTCTCGTTCCAGTCACGCTCCAGGGTCCGCCCGACCAGGCGGTTCTCCGGGTCCACGGCCAGGAAGCGGCGCTGGGCCAGCTCGGCCTCATACCGGGCCCGCTCCCGGGCCAGCTGCCACTGGCGGTCCACCTTCCGCGATCGCTCGGCGATCTGATCGAGGGCCGCCATCGACACCTCCAACTGGGCGGGCTGCATCGCCTCGAGGAACGCCTGCGTCACGGCCGCGTCGACATGGTCGCCCCGGAAGCACTGGCAGGTCGGCTGCGCATACTTGGTATGGAGCCGGGCACACGTGTAGACCAGGTTCGTGCGCTCGCGATAGTAGACCGACATGCGCCCCCCGCAGCGTCCGCACCGGACGATCCCCTGCAGCAGCCCCGCCCCCTCCCTCAGGGCACCGCGGCGGTCCTCGTCGCGGCGGTCGGTGCGATTCTCGTCCAGGCGCCTCTTGTTGAGCTGGAGCTGCTCGGCGCTGATGTAGGCGGGGTGGTGATCGGGCAGGACGATCGGCCAGTCGGCGGGCTGGAGCTTGCGCCGCCGCGGCCGGCCCTCGGGCACGCCGTCGATTAGCTGCCGGCCCACGGTCTTGGTCCGCCCGTAGACGTACACGCCCGCATAGGCCGGGTGGTGCAGGACCCAGACGGCCCGGGCATACGACAGGTCCCTCCAGGCGAGCTGACCCTTGCACGCGCCGGTCCAGATGCGGCGGGGGAACTGGAGGTGGTGGGTGTGGAAGTGCCGGACCACCGCCCGGGCGGAGCTGGACTGCTCGAACAGGTCGAACAGGAGCCGGAGCGCCTGCTGGACTTGCTCATCGGGGTCCAGGACCAGCCGGCCCAGCGGGTCGTAGATATAGCCGATGGGCGGCCGCATCCGGAACACTCCCTTCTGGGCTCGCTCCAGCTGGCCCCCCAGCAGCCGGGAGCGGAGCCAGTGCAGCTCGGCCTCGCTCATCGTCCCGCGGAAGCCGAGCAGGAGCCGATCGTTGTACTGGGTGGGGTCGTAGACCCCCTCCTCGTCGATGATCAGCGTGTCGGTCCAGGCGCAAAGCTCCAGGAGCCTGTACCAGTCGCTGCAGGAGGCCGCCAGGCGCGAGGCCTCGAGGCTGAAGACGGCCCCGGCCAGACCCAGGCCGACTTGTGCGATCAGCCCGCGGAAGCCGTCGCGGCCGGCGGCCGTGGCGGCCGAATGCGCCTGGTCCTGATCGATGATCTGGATGGCGGATTCGGGCCAGCCCAGCTCGCGGGCCCGGCGCGCCAGGTCGTACTGGCGGGCGGTGCTGGCCGTGTTCTCACGGACCTGAATCGGTGTGGACTGGCGGATGTAGATCAGGGCCTGGCGGCCGAGGTGCTCGGCCCGGATCTTCGAGGCGGCCGGACGGGGGAGCATGGTGGGGTCTCCTGAGCCGTACTTTGATCCAGCGAGGCGATGAGGTTGGACGCCAGGCACGCCAGCAGATGGACGATCCGCGCCTGGCTCTCGGTGGCCAGCGCCCCAGACCTGGGAGGGGGCGACGGCCGGATCGGCGGTCGGTCGGAGGACATTCATCACGGCAAGACCCTCGGGAAGTGGCACGGGTAATCGCAACGCCAGGCGCGTATGCTAACCCATGTTTGGGGTGAAGCCACCCAAGCCGGCGGCTGCCGGCGCGAAAACGCCTTGTTTTCTAGGCCCTGCGCCTCAGGCGACCCGCCGCCAGCCTGAAAAGTGTAGTGACAATCTATTCCACGACTTCCCTAAAATTACCGGAGATTTCCCTTGAATTCCCAGGATTAGTCGTGATAATGATTCTCATGTACCCGCGAACCGTGAAAGTCCGCTCCTCCAGCGGCACTCTCAACGAATACGTCCGCGTCGTCGAGGCCTACCGCGAAGACGGCAAGGTCAAGCAACGCGTCGTCGCCGACCTCGGCCGCAAAGACCTCCTCGTCGACATCCTCCCCAAACTCAAGCGACTGCTCGGTGGCGACGTCGGTCAGGAAGACACCACCCTGACCGATCCCGAGATCGTCGATGCCTCGACCTGGGGGCCCATCCTCGCCGTCCGTTCCTTGTTCGACCAACTCGGCCTCTGGTCCATCCTCGACCGACATCTCGGCCACGCCAAAGGCGTCCCGTTCGCCGACCGCGTCTTCGTCCTCGTCGCCAACCGGCTCAGCGCGCCGGCCAGCGAGCACGGGCTCGCCGGCTGGCTCGAGACCGACTTCGTCTGCGACCGCAAGGGCCGGCGCTTCGTCCCCCACTGGCACCAGCGCCGCCGGGTCCGCGTCCATCCCCGCCAGCTCGACGCCTGGTACCGCACCCTCGATCAGCTCCACGCAGCCAAGGACCGGATCGAAGTGGCGCTCTACCACCGCCTCCGCGACCTCTTCAGCCTCAAGCCCGACCTGGTGCTCTACGACATCACCAGTACCTACTTCGAGGGCGCGGGCCCACACGACTTCGCCAAGCACGGCTACAGCCGCGACGGCAAGTCCCAGAACGTGCAGGTGATCGTCGGCGTGGTGATGGTGGCCGGCTGGCCGATCGCCCATCATGTCTGGGAGGGCAACCGTGTTGATCATTCCACGGTTCAAGAAGTCATCAATGACCTGCGGAAACGCTTTGAGTTCGGTCGCGTCGTCTTCGTCGGCGACCGGGGCATGGTCACCGATGAGAACATCGAATCCCTTATGAAAGATCAGCATGGATTTCTGGTCGGAATCAAGCGGCGCCGCAACGCCAAGCTCGACGCCTGGCTCGATGCCGTCGACGACACGAAGTGGGTCGACTGTCCCGGCGGCATCAATCCCCGGGAACGGAAGACCGATCCGCCGCGCACGCGCGCCCAGGAAGCCCCCTCGGGAAGTCCCGACCTGCGTGTCTTCGTCATCGACTCCGACGAGCGTCGGGGCTACGAGCAGGCGAAGCGCGAGCAAGCGATGGAGCGAGCACGCCAGAAACGGGTGCAACCCGTTTGGCTGCAACGCCCGTGTGATCGTAAGCCCTTGAACTGATGCGAGAAAGCACCTGTCCCAGAGATCGTGCCCTGCCCGGTGGTGCATTCGATGGGCCATTATTCGCCGTCAGGCGCTGAAATGTGAGGCTCAGGGGACTTATCCTGGCCGCTGAACATGTCCCAAACGGGAACGGTCAGGAGTCGGTCCCCATGAGCGATCCTCAGAGTAATCCCCCCGTCGCGGGCTGTCCACCGACGGTCGAGGATCTGCAATGCCAGATCCACGAGCGGCTCGACGCGATCATCGCGTACTGCTTGAATGACCATGGGCCCGCCTCTTTCCTCGACTTCGAGACGGCCCTGCTGGGGCTCCTGCGGTCGCTGGGATGCTTGCTGATCCAGCTCTTCCTCCGGGCACGCCATGATCGGCTCGACCCCGCCGCCTGGAAGGCCCGCGGCTATCGCGTGGCGGACCCCGCCGCCGAACGGACCCTCAAGACCTGTTGCGGGCCGGTCACCTCTGTCCGGGCGTTCCTCGTGCCGCGGCAGGGCGGTGGGCCCGGCGTGCATCCCCTGGACGTGGCCCTGGGCCTGACGCGCGACGCCTTCAGCCCCCTGGTGATCGGCTGGTTCTGCCGCTTGGCCACCCGGATGAGCTTCCGGGTCGCCAGCGAGCTCGGAGGGATGTTCCTGGGGGCGGCGCCGCCGGGTTCGGCGATCGAGGAGTGGGTCCTGGGACTGGCCCGGCCCGCTTATGTCTACCTGAGCGAAGGTCCCCTGCCCGAGCAAGAGGGGGAGGTCCTGGTCATTGAGATCGACGGCAAGGCGGCTCCCACGGCCACACCGCAGGAACTGGACCGGCGCCGTGGCCCGCGGGCCCATCACCGACCGGGCTGTCGGTGTCAGCGGCATCGGGGACGGGCGAAACGATCGCGTCGGGGTCGGAAGAAGCGACGGAAGAAGGGGGACAAGAGCAAGAACGGTCGGAGCGTCACCTTGGTGGTGATGTATACGCTGCGGCGAGGTGAGGAGGGTCGGCTGCACGGCCCGCTCAACAAGAAGGTGTTCGGGACCTTCGGCTCGCGGCGCTCGGCGCTGGAGTGGGCGCGGGCGCAGGCGACGCGCCGCGGCTTCCCCCCGGGACCGCCAAGACGGTGCAGGTCGTGGTCGATGGCGAGACGTGCCTGGAGCAACGTCTCCGGCGGCTGTTCCGCGGCGCGATCCTGACGCTGGACATCCGGCATGCGCAGGAGAAGCTCTGGGAGGTGGGTCGGCTCTTCCACCGCGAGGGGAGCACCGAGTTGACGTGCTGGGTCGAGGAGTTGGAAGAGCTACTCTACAAAGGGCATGTGCGGGCGTTACTGCGACGGTTGGAACAGGAGCTGAGGAGGATCAGCCCGCGCGGCCCCGGGACGAAGGAGAAACGAGCGGTCCTGAAAAAGGTCATCGGCTACCTGGAGGCCCGTGTGAAGCTGATGGACTAGGGCCGGTTGCGGAGGGAGGACCTGGTGATCGCCACGGGTGTGGTGGAAGGCGCGGCGCGGTACGTCGTCGGCGAGAGGTTGGATAACAGTGGGATGAGGTGGATCGAGGAGCGGGCCGAGGCGGTGTTACTGCTGAGGTGCATCGAGGTCAACGGTGACTGGGAGGCCTTCATGAGATGGAGCCAGGAGCAGCGCAACCAAGAACTTGAGCTTGGACAGGTGGTTCAGATCCGGAGCAAGAAGCCCATCCAACTCCCTGAGGCAGCATGAGAACCATAGACTTGCAGCCAAACGGTCTGCACCCAATTCAAAACCGCTTCGTTCTTGGTCCTACGGGGAGGCGTTCTCGCGGCACCGTGGGCTCATTACTAGCGAGGATGAGCAAGAGGCGCTTCGCCGGAGCCGCGTCGCCATCGCCGGCCTCGAAGGGGTCGGGGGCATTCACTTGGTGACCCTCGCCCGGCTTGGCATCGGCGCCTTCTCCCTTGCCGACCCGGACCGCTTCGAGGTCCCGAACTTCAACCGTCAACACGGCGCGACAACGCGGAGCTTGGGGCGGGCGAAGGTGGAGGTCATGGCCGAGGAGGCACAGGCCATCAATCCCGGCGTGGACCTCAGGCTGTTCCCCGAGGCGATCACCGAGAAGAACGTTTCTGCGCTGCTCGACGGCGTGGACGTGTTCGTCGACGGGATCGACTTTTTCGCCCTCGAGGCCCGCCGGCTCATCTTCCGGGAGGCGCGGCGGAGGGGCATCTGGGCGGTCACGGCCGGCCCCATCGGGCTCAGCACGGCTTGGCTCGTCTTCTCCCCGACCGGCATGAGCTTCGACGATTACTTCGGCTTCGACGACTGCGGCGACTGGCTGGAGACGATAGTGTCGTTCCTGACGGGCCTCGCCCCGCGGGCGACCCAGCGCGGCTACCTGAACATGGCGAGGGTTAACTCTGAGACCGGCCGGGGCCCTTCTGCGGGGCTTGCCTGTCAGCTCTGTGCAGGGGTTGCCGCGGCGGAGGTGATGAAAATCCTCCTCCATCGTGGTCCCGTCAGGCCGGCTCCCTGGAGCTTCCAGTTCGATGCATACTTGCAGCGCCTCGTCCGAGCCCACCTCCCCCGGGGGAACCGCACGCCGTGGCGCCGGTTCGTCAGGAAGCGGATCCGGAAGCGACTTCAAGGGCTGGGATGGCGCCAACCCGGGGGTGAGGACCATGCCCCGCAGCCACGGCATCCGGTTGGCGAAGATGCCTCCGACGATCTACCGCCTGCTGGCGTGGGTGAGGCGCATACCGGAGGCGACATGTTGATCCGCACAGGTCGCCTGCTCATCCGGGCCGCGTGCAGGGCACCCTCGCCCGACAACAATCAGCCCTGGGGTTTCCGACAGGTCGGGCACAGCATAGAGGTCTACCACCGACGCGATCGGGCAATCGCCTCCGATGTCTGCGACATGTTCTCCTATATCGCACTGGGAGCCGCGCTCGAAAACCTGTCGCTTGCTGCCTCCGCGATCGGGCTGAAGGCTGAGGTCGATTACCGGCCCCGGCCTTTCGCGGTCAAGGCCGACGGCGAGCTTGTCGCTACCGTCCGACTTTTTGACGGGGGCCCCGTCGATCCTCTCTCACGGTTCATCGAGACGCGGGTGACGAATCGAAGGCCCTATGACAGGACGGCCCTCCCGGAAGAGGAGATCGCCGCCCTGTCGGGAGCCGCTGCCGCGTCGAACCTCCATCTCTACTGGCTTCGACGCCGCGAGGAACTCCGGACTCTGGCGCGGCTGATCGCAGTCGGGGACCGCGTGCGTTTCGAGCACGAGCCGTTCCACGTCGAGATCCACCGCGCTCTCCGCTACAGCGAGGAGGAGGCAGCGGCTGCGGGAGACGGACTATCTCTGCGGAATTTGGCTGACCGTCACGGATTTTGTAGGAGTGGACATTTATATCCACCGAGGGACGCGGAGATCAAGAGGTTTTGCAGCCAACAAGCGTGATAGCGGTGTTGGTTGAGACGTTCGGCAGGGCAACGCCAATCCTCGTTCTTCCGCGTCGTCGCTGGGTGCCAGGGCGAGAAGTTCCACAACCACGCCCACGCGCGGCCGTGCCACCGGCACGCCGCCCGCGAGCCGTGAAGGTGTTGGCCGTGATCGAAGGAGCGGTTCATCCCCCGCAGCAGGCGATCCCACATATTGCTCGTGCGGTGGCCGTCGGGATGGAGCTACGCGATCGACCCTCGCGCACGCTTGTCGCACAGGTCCAGGACCTTCTCCAAAACGACTCCGGAAAGCTCTCGGATCGCCCATCGCCGCAGCGATCGGAGCCGTGGCGCGAAGCTGCGGCGGTCGGACGCGTGATCCGCCTCCCAGACCCGGCGTGAGACCTCTGCGAGCACCTCCTTCAAGTGCTTGGCCCGGTCGCGGATCTTGAGCCACGCGTGCAAGAAGCAGAGCAGGATGACCACCTTCGGGAACAGCGCCTTCCACGCGGCTTGCGTCCCCTTCCAACCGTCGGTGCTGACGGTCTCGGGGGCGTACGCGGGGGCGATGTCGCGGGCCTCGTCCTTGAAGACCCCATAGGCGGCCTCCAGGTCGTCGGTCCCCGGCGCATCCGCCGGCTCCGCACCCAGGATGCATCCGCCGCCGACGGTCGTGGCGATGTAGAGCTTTCGGCTGTCGAGGGATTGATGATGCTCGTCGGCCAACAGGTGTGCGGGCAACTCCACCCGGCGGACGGTGGTCCCCACGACGCTGAAGCGGCCCAGGGTGCATTCCAGACGATACCAGGACATCGGATCGCGGCCGAAGACGCGGGCCAAGGCCCAGAACGGGACGCCGAACGGGCGCAGGAACAGGGGTCCTTCGACGTCCCCAGTGCGGTGCGCACGGTCCTGTAGGGCCTGAGGAACGAGGGCCGGATGCTGTAGGTGGTCCCGTCCTTGAGGCGGACGCGGCGGACCTTGACGTTCTGCTTGGCCGAGACGCGGTGGCCCATCAGTTGGTATCCCGGGACGTTCCGGGGGAACAGTTCCGGCATTCGTTGGAACGAGTCATCGAGCGTGCGTCGGAACGCGCGGGGATCGTCGATGATCTGCTGATAGGTCTCTTCCGGGAGGGGCACACAGAGGGTACGATGCCCCCGCGACGACCGCGTCGCGCGACTTCCGGCCATGAACCACCTCCTTTCGAGATCTACGTGGATCAGGGCCGTTTTGTCTCGTTATGTCAGCAGGGTACCGCCCCCCTACAAAATCCGTGACGGTCAGGCGCTTTCCCCGGCCACTCCTGCCGCGACGAGGACCAGCCCGCCCTCTTCGATCTTTCCCGACCGATCCGCAAGACAGCTTCTGCGTTCGCCTCGATAGTTAATGAGGGAGGACCGCGCCGTTGCTCGTTGATACGTCGGAGAAACCGAATCGGGCCCGAGGACCGCTGCTCCGGGCATACGCCCCCCCTACCCCCCCTGGTAATATGATCGGGCTGGGGTGCCGACGTGTCCCGCGGATTTCGGGGCCGAGCCGCGACAACGCGACGACGGGGATCGTACCCGGTCCTGGGCGATGGCGGTCTCCTTCGTCTATACTGGTTCTCAAAACGGTGTTCAGACGATGTCGTCGAGATCGCCTTGTGATGGGCACAAGACGAATCCCTCCGCCGAGGTTGCAGGAAGATGGTCCCATCGGATCGAACAGGACCGACACGCTACGCCGTCGCCATCGCCGCCGTCGCCCTGGCCTGGGCCCTCAGAATGGGGATCGTCCCGCTGAGCGGCCGATCGTCCCCATTTCTGCCGTTCATCTCGGCCGTTCTGGTCGCTGCCTGGTACGGCGGGCTGCGTCCCGGCCTGCTGGCAACCGCCCTGGCGATGCTGGCCTGCACCTCTTCGTTCCTCTCGCCGGAGCCCTCGTTGCCGATTCCAAGGTTCGGCCCGGTGGTCCACCTGGGACTCTTCGCCGCGGAAGGCGTGCTCATCAGTTTCCTGGTCGCCGCCTTGCACGACGCCCGGCGACGGGCCCAGGTCGTCGCCTGCGACCTGAGGGCCGGCGAGCAGCGCTTCCAGGTGGTTGTCGAGTCCGCGCCCGTGGGCATTACCTTTTCGCGCAGCGGCCAGGCGCTGTATGCGAACCCGACCTGCTTGCGGATGTTCGGCTACGAGGGGGACAGAGACCTTCGAGGGAGGCCGCTCCTCGACCTGATCGCGCCCGAGTGCCGCGCCGAGATCACCGAGCGTCACCGCCGAGGCGGGAGTGGCGAGCCGGTCCCCGCTTCTTACGAGGCGCTCGGGCTTCGCAAGAACGGTTCGACCTTCCCCTTGCGCATCGACGTGGCCCGCATCGAGCTGATCGACGGCCCCGCCACGCTCGGTTTCCTGACCGACGTCACGGACCGGCACGACGCTGAGTGGGCCGAGCCGCGGGGGACTTCCGACGGCTGGTCGAGTCGGACATCTTCGGCGTCACCCTCGACCTCACCGAGCAGCAACGGACCGAGCGGCTGCTCGAACGCTACCGTCTGCTCTCGCAGCACGCACGCGACATCGTGCTGTTCATCCGCCCCGACGGCCGCATCATCGAGGCCAACGATGCAGCCGTCTCCGCCTACGGCTACGACCGCGAGACGCTTTTGACGCGGACGATCTTCGAACTCCGTGACACGGCGACGGCGCCCCTGATCCTCGGCCAGCTGCTCCAGGCCGATGTCCAGGGCATCACCTTCGAGACCGTCCACCGCCGTCACGATGGGAGCACCTTCCCAGTCGAAGTCAGCTCGCGCGGCGCCGAGATCGCGGGCGAGCGGCTGCTGCTGAGCGTCATCCGCGACATCAGCGAGCGCAAGCGCGCCGACGAAGAGCTGCGCCGCAGTGAGGAGCAACTGCGGTCGGCCTTCCGGGCCGCGCGGATGGTCGGCTGGAATTACGACCCGAGGGCGGATCGGATGGCCCGATCCGAGAACGCGGCGGAGGTCTTCGGTTTCCTCCCCGGCGAGACCGCCGAGGAGGGATGGGCGATGGTCCACCCCGACGACCGCCCCGGGCACCAGGCGCGCGTCGGCGAGGCCCTCGCCGCCGGCCGGAGCTATGAGTCGGAGTTCCGCCTCGTCCGGCCCGATTCCGGGGAGACGATCTGGCTGGAGGACCACGGTTGTGGGGTCTACGACGACCGCGGGAATCTCGTGCGGGTCTCCGGCGTGGTCCTCGACGTCACCGAGCGGAAGCGGGCCGAGGCGGACTTGCGGCGATCACGTGAACGGCTGGCCGAGACGCTGGCACAGGTTGAAGCCCTGGTCGCCGCCGCCCCGGTCGCGGTCGCCCTGCTCGACCGCGACCTGCGCTACGTTCGCATCAACGACGCCCTGGCGAAGCTCAACGGGCTTTCCGCCCCCGAACACCTCGGCCGCACCCTTCGCGAGGTCCTGCCCGCGATGGCCGACGAGTACGAGCCGGCGCTGCGGGAGGTCATCGAGACGGGCCTGCCCCGGCTCAACGTCCTCTTCGAAGGCGAGGTCCCCGGCCGCCCCGGTCACCGCGGCTGCTGGCTGGGCAACTGGTATCCAGTGCGGGCCGTCGATGGCCGCGTGCTGGGCGTCGGCATCATGACCGCCGAGATCACAGAGCAGGTCCGGGCGGAGGAGGAGTTGCGGCTGAGCGAGCGCCGCCATCGGACGCTGACCGACGCTGTCCTCCAGCTCATGTGGGCCAACGACCCGGCTGGCCAGACCACCTACTTCAATCGCCGCTGGGAGGAGTACACGGGGCAAGCCTCCGACTCCCTGAGCGGACTGGTCTGGGTCGACCTGATCCCTCCAGAGGACCTTCCCGGGCTCCGAGACGTCCGCCACGCGGGGATCGCGGCCGGCGAACCGTACGAGTACGAGTATCGGCTGCGGCGGCACGACGGCCAGGAACGCTGGCACATCGCGCGGGTCGTGCCGGTGAAGGATGCCGACGGCCGGGTCGAGGGTTGGTTCGGAACCGCCACCGATATCCACGACCGGAAGCAGGCGGAAGACGCACTCAGGGCGGCCCGTGACGCGGCCGAGGCGGCCAGCCGGGCCAAGAGCCAGTTCCTGGCCGTGCTCAGCCATGAGTTGCGCACCCCGCTGAACCCGGCCCTCATCTCGGTCTCGGCGTTGCTCGACGACCCCGCGACGCCGCCGTCGATCCGCCCGGCGCTGGAGGTGACGCGGCGCAACATCGCCATGGAGGCGCGGCTGATCGACGACCTGCTCGACGTGACGCGGATCGCCCAGGACAAGCTGCGGCTGGACCGCGAGGTGGCCGATGCCCACGACCTCGTCCGCCGCGCGGTCGAGGTCTGCAGGGAGGAGATCGTCGCCAAGGGCCTGCGGCTGGAGATCGACCTGGCCGCCGTCGCGCACCACGTTGAGGCCGATCCGGCGCGACTCCAGCAGATCGCCTGGAACCTGGTCAAGAATGCCGGCAAGTTCACACCGGCCGGAGGGATGATTTCGGTCCGTTCGCGCAACGCCGAGGAGCCGGACCTGAAGCTGATCGTGGAGGTCTGCGACACCGGGCTGGGGATCGAGCCAGAGGCGCTGCCGCGGATCTTTGACGCCTTTGAGCAGGCCGACGCGACGGTCACGAGGCAATTCGGCGGGCTGGGGCTGGGCCTGGCGATTAGCAGGAGCCTGGCCGAGGCGCACGGCGGGAGCCTCGCCGCCGCCAGCGCCGGACATGGCCGCGGAGCGACCTTCACTCTGACGCTCCCGACGACGTTCGCCCGGCGTCAGGCCGAGGGACACCCGTCCGCGGATGATCGCGGTGTCCGGCCGACACCTGCGCTGCGCATCCTCCTGGTCGAGGACAACCTTGACAGCCTGCGCGTGCTCGCCCGGCTGCTCGGCAGGCGTGGTCACAGCGTCGTGACCGCCTCCAGCCTCGGGGAAGCCGTCCAGCTCGGCGCGGCTGAGGCGTTCGACGTGGTCATCAGCGACATCGGCTTGCCGGACGGCAGTGGCCTGGACCTGATGCGAACGATCCGGGCGCAGGTCAGGCTCGGTGGGATCGCCCTGTCGGGTTTCGGGATGGAGCAGGATTTGCGCCGAAGTGAGGAGGCCGGCTTCACGACCCACCTGACCAAGCCCATCGATTTCGCGAGGCTGGAGGCGGTGATCGACCAGGTCGCGGAGAGTGGCCGGGTCGGCTCGCAGCCATCGTGAGAGCCGTGGAAGGACGACC
The DNA here is from genome assembly GCA_963803395.1 of uncultured Planctomycetaceae bacterium. Lineage (GTDB taxonomy): Bacteria > Planctomycetota > Planctomycetia > Isosphaerales > Isosphaeraceae > JAFANO01. The sequence continues at coordinate 27,336 of CAWDND010000109.1, read as the reverse complement.
GATGAGCCCAGCCAGGAGCAGCACGATCTATTTATAAGTTTTGGATAATTTGTACAAATCTCTCTGATGAAGACGGGTGAAAGGCTAATAGGGGACCAGGCCGGCTTCTCGACGTCGGACTCCATCCAGGTTCAGGTCGTGTGTGATGATCCGCCCCCTCGCGACCGCATGACGGGGAGGCCTGGGGGCACGAATCGTCCGAAGAGGTCCTGGCCTGCGCTCAATCTCGGTGGGATCGCCACTGGTCCGGCACCTCGATCAGGCTCGGACCCGGCCGCTCCAGGGCCGCGCGGAGGGCCTTCGCCAGCGAGTCTGCGTCGTGCAGACGGGTCGCGGGGATGTCGTAGGCGTCGGCCAACCGGAGAAAGTCCGGGTTGTTCAGGTCTACGTCCAGGAAACGGTCCTCATACCTCCGCCGCTGGATGTTCTTGATCGCCCCATAGGCCGAGTCGTTGTGCACCAGCGCGATCAGACGGAGACGATAACGAACGGCGGTCGCCAGCTCCTGGGCGGTCATCAGAAAACCGCCGTCACCGGTGAGGGCGACGATTGGCCGATCGGGCAGCGCGACGGCCGCACCCAGCGCCGCGGGGTATCCCCAGCCGAGCGCGATGTAATTCGACGGGTAGAAGAACGTCCGGGGGCCGTACGCGGGCCAGTCGGCGTGCAGGCGATAGCCCATCTCGCAGGCGTCGGTGAACAGGAGCGTCTCCTCGGGGAGCTCGGTCCGGAGCGTCTCGATTAGCCACTCGGGCCGCGCCGGGCGGGCCACGCGGGCCTGCTCTCGGAGGGCGCCCCAGCGACTCGTCCGCCTGGCGGGCAAGGCTTGGAGCAAGGCCACCAGCGCGGCCCGTGCATCGGCCTGGATGCCCACGGCGACCGGATAGTTCATCCCGATCTGGTCGGCATCCAGGTCGATCTGGACCAGTTGCCTGGGCACCGGCATCCGGTGCCAGGCGGTCATCACCTCTGTGAAGCGGCAGCCCACGGCCAGCATCGCGTCGGCGTGCGGCAGGGCGACCTTGGCTCGGGCCGATCGGGCATGTCCGAGCGAGGAGGGGTCGCGCTCGTCGAGCAGGCCCTTGCCGTTGAGAGTGGTGATCACCGGGGCATCCAGCCGCTGGGAGAGCTCTCGAATCTCGACCCCAGCCCCCGACCACAGCGCTCCGCCACCCGCGAGGAGGATCGGCCGCTCGGAGTTTGCCAACAGCGCAGCGGCCGCCTCGATCCCGCGGGCTGTGACGTCCGGCAACCCGAGGGCCTCGCCCACGTCCGGTAGCCGGATCGACGCCTCCGGGATGCGCGCACTCCCGGCCCATGAGGTCCTGTGGCAGGAACAGAGCCGCCGGACGGGGCCGGCCCCTGGTCATCGCCACGAAGGCGCACCGGACCAGGTCCGGGATCTGGTCCACCGTGCGGACGGTCCCGCACCACTTGGTGATCGGTCGGAACAGGGCCTCCAGGTCGATCTCGTGATAGGCGCCGCACTCCAGGTGCATCCGGTCGGAGTTGACCTGCCCGGCCAGCAGCAGCACTGGGACGGAGTCGGCCCAGGCCTCGGCGATGCCGGTCAGGGCGTTGGTCGCCCCCGGCCCGGCGGTGGTGCAGACGACCCCCGGCCGGCCGGTCGCCCGCGCATAGCCGTCAGCGGCGAAGGCCCCGGCCTGCTCGTTGCGGACCAGGATCGTGCCGATCCCACCCTGCCGGTGGAAGGCATCGTAGATGGCCGTCGAGTGTGACCCGGGCATGCCGAAGAGGTGGTTCACCCCCTGTCTGGCCAGGCACTCAACCAGCACGTCGGCTCCGGTGTTGATGTCGCTCTGGCTTCGATCCATAGCGGCCATTATGCCACGGCCCTCACCCGAGCGGAACCCGCGACGGGAAGGAGTCCGAGGGATTGCCCTGGGGCAGAAATCGAGCCTCTCCCGGTGTCTACTCCGCGGCGGACGACGAACCCGACGACTTGCGGGTGGGATGCCAGAGGCGAAAGGCGATGAGCCCGACGACCGACCCGATGACATCGGCCAGGACATCGAGCGGGTCAGGGTCGCGTCCGACCAGCGGGTGTCCCTGACCGGCCTCGGTGAGAAGGGCGAGCAGCAGGCCCGCGCCAAGATCCGCGCGGTCCGCCTCATCGAAGGCGCGGCCCACGCCCAGAGCCAGGAGAAGACGGCAAACATGCCGGCATGGGCGAGCTTGTCGAGCGGGCCCGCCGGACCCTCGTGGGCGAGGCAACGGCCGGGGATCCAGCAGAGCCCCACGATCAGGGCAGTCCAGGTCGAGGCCAGGAGGACACGTCGGGACATCGGGCGGATTCTCCTCGTTCCGGCAGCGGGTGGTCGGTCCTACCTAAATCATCATCTTTCGATCGAGGATCGAACAGCGATCACCGGACCATGAACCAGAGAGTCAGTCCTGACCGATGCCCCTGGGCCGGTTTCCCGGGACCGCGTGGCGGGCTTCGGTGGCGGCGCGGCGGACGGGCTCGGAGTCGTCGCGCGCGGCCCAGCCCAGGGCCGGGGCGGCGGGCTCGGCCGCGAGTCCCCCAGCGAGATCCCCTCGGGCGACTTACAATACCTTCTTCAGTAACTTCTCAATAACTCCGGGTCCGGGTTCCTCTCGTTTGTTCAGCGCGCAACGATAGCGCGGAGACTCAACACCAAACGCCCGACCCGGCATTCAAATCACCGCCCCGCCCGGGTCAAGCGGCAGCGCGGCTCTGGCTTTCCCGGCCGTGGCCTCTTCCGCTTTCTGGCGGATCCGATCCGCCAACCGCGGAATCTGACCCAAGCCACGCACGCGATCCTGAAGATACTCCCAGAAGTTCACTCCCAACCGCCGGCATGTCTTCTTCAGGCTCGCAAACGTGTCCCGCGCTCGTCGCCCCAACGCGCTGCGGGTGCTGCCGCTGAGCTTCCGCTTCTTCACGTAGTCCCGGGATGTGCCCCTCGCTCAGGTTGTTGTGCAAGGGCACCTCGGGCCTCTCCAGCACCAGCAGTAACTTCGCTCGATCCGCCGCCATTCCTTTCAACACCCTGTCGATCGACGGATAGTCGGTCCGTTGGGCCACCAGTTCATCAAACTGCTTTCCCAACGCTTCGCGCGCCGCCATCGTCGCCGCCTGCCGATACGCCTTCAACCCCGTGTACAGTTCCCAGATTCGCTGCCGGATCTGCTCGATGGCCTGGCGATGCTTCTCATTGTGCGGCACCAGCCGCTCCAGCGGACGCTCCACATGGAGCCAGCACAACGCATGCCCAAACACGTCGAACTGTCCGGCTCCATCGCTGAGGACCGTCAACTCCGGCGACACCCCGTGCGCGATCAAACTCCCCAGCACCGCCCCTTCGGTGGCGCTTCGCACGTGCCGTGGATCCGTCACCTGCTGCTGGGTCAGAGACGCCTGCCAGGCCGTCTTGTCGGCCCACCGCTGCGCACCAGCCGTCAACCGCGCGATCACCGCCTGAGGCAACTTCTGCCGCTGCCAGTAGGCCACCGCAACGTCGTTGATCGTGGAATCGGTGTCGGGCCCGCGGAGCACCTCCAGGAAATTCTGGCGGCTTTTGCTGTCGGTGCTCTCGGAAGGAGGCAAACAACTCGTTGCCGATGTGGGTACAGAAGCCATTGTGCCCTTGGTGTCTCGCTCCCGTGTCATCCGCCTGCACGTAGGTCGACACCGCCAACCCGGCAGGCAGCAGTTCGGCCTTCTCCTGGTGAAAGGCGTCCTTCTCTTCAGTCAGGATCCGGCTGACTTGGCCGACGGAGATGTCGATGCCCAGTTGGTCCAACTGTTCCCAAAGCAACGGCTGGGTGACGTGCTGGTGGTGATCCTGGTGGAGGATGAAGCAGATCAGATTCGGGCCAAAGTGGCTGTCGGGCCGGACATCGGCTGGCAGTCCGGCCACCAGGTTTTGGCCGTCGGAGGTCTGCCAGCGTTCGCGGCGGTAACGGATGACCCGCGGGCGGAGGAGGAGATCCTGAACCACGAAGTCTTCGTAGCCTTTGAAGGTCGATCCGGGTGGCGGGTCGGCCAGCGGGACGACGACCTCGTCGGTAATGGTCAATTGGGCGGTCTTGAGCCGCTTGGCTGATCCGGGCCGCTTCTGACCCGGGTCGCGAGGCGGACGGGGAGGAGTCTCGAGAGGACTGGGCGCGATGATCGGCCGGGTCTTGAGACCCTTGAGGCGAAGAATTTCGACTTCCAGTTCCTGGATGCGGTTCTGCAGGTGGCCGATGATATCAAGCAGTTGCCGCACCAGCGGGGTGCATTCCGCTTCTGAGATGTCGGGCAACGGTACGGTCATGGCCAAATTCTACCAACTGCCATGCCATTCTGCCCGGTGTTTTTGAGAAGTTACAGCTGGCGTTGTCGGAGCTGGTGTTGGCAGTGGCCTGGGGGTTGAAGCTGATTCGGTGCTCCGAGCCGATGAACGACAGCAGGTTCCGGCGCTCGAGCCCCTCAAGATCGGGTCGGCGCCGGTTAAGGCGGCGCGCGACGGGGCCGTCGGCCCTCGCCGCGACGTCTCGGGTCTTTCTCTGGCTGAAGTATCCGGGGAAAGGCACGAACGTGGGGAAACCTCCTTGGTGTTCAGCTACGTGCCTCATGGGTCGTGTCGGGGACGAGACAAGAGCGGCACGCCCCGAACGCCCCCGTCTTGGAGGGGCAGTCTGACATCCATGGGCTCGGCACCGCCCGATGAAGCCCCGAGCGGGCACATCGCCGCTGCCAAGCGACCTCGTGGCGGAACATGCCCAAGTCATAACAATTGGGGACCTCTCTGGTTCAAGCTTGGGACTCCTCGGTTCACTCACCCAGGCCGCGTGTGCCGCCCTCTGCAGTGACACTCCGGGTTGGGGCCTACACCACGTAAACGAGTCGAGAGAAATTCTCCGGCACGGGGCCCGGTCGAGGTCTCGAGCCGGCGCAACAGATCCGGGACGCCACGCGACGACGAGACCGATCCGCGTTCCGGATCGGGCATGGCGTCGAGCATCCGCCCGCGGGCGAGGCATCGGCAGATCTCGGAGGCCGAGGGTGATGGCGCGAGGGGGGTCGTGATCGATTGACCTGGGGACGGAGATGGGGCTCGTCCGCCGCGTCCGGTGGTGGCAGGCGGATCGAGCCGACGCGTTGACCCGAGGCCACCGAGCCGGCTTCACGCCGCCAGCGACGCCCGGCTCAAAGCCGGGTCAAGTCGCCGCGCGTCACAGGTACACTGGTGGGAAGATCGATCGTCGCGTCACTGGGACGATCTCGAGACGAGAATCGGGCGGGTTGGTCTCGTGCCCATTGGGAGACCATTTCAACATTGACTGAAATCTTGGGCGCAATGGGGAATGGCTTGCGGGGGGTGACGGCGGTCGACGTACTTCCCTGAGGTCTCGCCGAGGCCGGGGGCCTGAGCCCCAGAAGCCCGTCGTGTCGGGACGCCGTTCGGACTTACCCGATCCCGTCGACACACGACTTCTTCATGGGGATATCCGCCTCGGTCGGTTCCTTGCGGGACCCCCAGGTTCGTGTGGCGTAACTTGGAGCTGGCCGGATAGATGACCTTGCGGGCGCGATTGATCCCCCCCAGAGGTCGATGCTCCTTGAGGGCATGCCAGGGTGTGTAGGAGAGTGCGTTGCCCCACGTCTCTCGCTCGGGAAAATCGAACTCCTGGGCACTGATCTCGATCGTCGCAACTTTCTCCCATTCCGACTTCCATTCGACGGTCGGGTCTTCGATCGGCGTGGCCTCGGGGTCGACCCAGCGCTGGATGTAGAAGCCGAACGTCGCCGGTTGCTTGCGCGTCGTCAGTTGCTCGACCATCACCTGGCGGAGGTAATTCTCCCCTTTCCCTGGCATCTCACCGACGATGTCGGGCGACTCGGGAGTCGCCCTGTACTTGACAGCCGTGTCCCCGAATTTGTAAGGGGTCGTGCTGAAGTAGTTCGTTGCGAGCGGGCTCGGTATGACCGTTCTCCTCGACTCCAGCAGCCTGACCTCCTTCGGCCGCGTCTGGGCGAGGGCCGCGAAGAGCTCCTGCCCCTGCAGGCGCTTCTCCTTCACCAGCGCCTCCCGGTCGAGGCTGAATGCGGCCAGGGTCGAGACGTTCTCGGTGAAGAAGAGAGGGTGGTCGAGGAGCACGAAATCCTGGGTCTTTGCGTCCATCTCGTCCGGCAGCAGCTTCTCTCCCTTCACGCCCAGGAGCTTGATGGCCATCCCGTGGTTGTCGGGGACCGCATCGTCGTGTCCGACGGAGTTGGAGAAGCGGATCACGGCGGTGTAGGTTCGCGGCTCGAGGAAGAGTCCGATCCTCTGGTCCTTGCAATGGTCCTTCAGCACCGTGAACTTCGCCGTGACGAACCCGTGTTGCTTGGGATGCTGATCCCGCTCCGTGGGTTTCCCATCCTTCGCCAGCGACTTCACCAATTCGAGGTTGAGCCTCTCGATGATATAGATGGCTTCGGCCTCGCTCTCGGAAACAATCTCGCACGGACCCGCCGGCCCCTGGAGAGCATCTAGGATCGAATAGCCGATTCGAACCGTCATCGCGTGATCCTCATCGGTTAGACTTGTCATTCCTGAAAACTTGCATGCACACGCAAGCCGTTCCCAACAAACGGCTTATCTCGGAGAACCGAGAATGTTCACTGTGCTATTCAATTATATATTATTTAATATTAACATATGTAAAAGCAAAATTAATTATATTCATAAATTTTATATATACATGTTATTTATTATGCACAAATGTAATATCATAACTGATTTTGTTATTGGAAAGCCCTAAGTGCCGTTCTGGCAACCACTTGGCTGTGTATGCATGTTTTCAGAAAGACGAGGGTTAGAGGGCGGGCTTCGGTCCTGAGTCTACATGTCGGAGACTTTCTCCGACCTGTCGAGACGAGCGCCATCGCACTGGCACCCGAGGCCATAACAGATGGGCTACCACACCGCTCGAGGCGCTTCTCCCTCAGATCGGCAAGGGAATCGCTTGTTCATCCTCTACGCGATGTGTCGGCTTGTGTGACGCAGGCTCGAGCCGGGCCGACGGCTGGCAACGGTCAGGACGATCCTGAGCTCGACTTTTTCCCTTTTTTGGAGTGCGCAGAACGCCTTATTTTCCAGGCTTTCCACCAAGAGCAACCCAGGTTTTTGAAAACCCCAGGGGAATCGCGGGTGTTCAAAAAAAGTCGAGATTGCCGAGTTTTCCAGGTTTTTCTGGGCAATCGGGCTTCGATAAAGGGCAGAAGTCGAGCTGAGAGAGACGTCGCCGTGACCGACCCGGCGTCTATCGATCGGGGAAGCCGGGCGCGATGCCCGCGGCCATGCGCGCCGGGTTAGAGATCCCCTGGCCGGTCATCCAGGCATCGGCTTGCGCGATCAGAGCGCGGCCCTCCTCGCCGCCCAAGAGCCCGCCCAGTCGGCGGCGCGCCGAGGCGGCGTAGAGGCCCATGTCGACGGCATCGTAGGCGGCTACCGCGGCGGTCAGCCGCGCCACTGCGCCGGCGGCGTCGCCGCGGACCGCTGCCGCCCCGGCCCGGATCAGCAGCGCCATCGCCGAGGCCCAGGCAGCCCGTTGGCGATCGAGCCGGCGGGCGTAGCCCTCGGCGGCGCGGAGCAGGGCCCGAGGGTTGTCGGCGACAGCCGCGGCCGCCACAGCGCAACGACCGCTGAAATGCAGGACATCGATCCGCACCAATTGGATCCGTAGCAGGAGTGATGCCTCCAGCGCCGGCCGCGTCTCGCAGAGCCGGCGCCAGGCGGTCGCCCCGTCCCCAGCGTAGAGGTCGATGTCGAGGTGCGCGTTGAGCTGGTTCATGTGCTGGGTGTGGAACCGCTGCCGCGACCAGCGCCGGACGGCCTCGTCCGCCCGCGCGGGCCTCTCCGACCTTGTCGGCCGCCAGCCAGGCCAGCGATTCGATGCGGGTGCCGGTGGTTGCCTCCACGTAGCGGTCGCCGCGCTCGTGGGCCTCCCTGTTCAGGAGCTGGAAGCGGCTGCGGAGCTCGCCTTGACGCCCCAGGCAGAACAGTGACCAGAGCCCGAAGATGTGCGCGGTGTCGAGCTCCCAGATGACCCCGGCACACTGCTCGCGCAGGATGGTCGCGGCGTGATCGAGTCGCTCCAGGGCGGGCCGGAAGCGGCCCTCGAGGAATTCAATGAACCCGGCCGAGAGGGCCACCATGCCAACGGCATGGGGGTGGCCGATGCTCTGCGCCAGCCGATCGGCGGCCTGGATCAACCGCTCCGTCCGGCGCCGGGCGGCCTGTCCATCGCAGGCCGAGTGGACCGCCTCCCAGGCCAGCGCCAGGGCGATCCGCAACGGCTCTCCGCCCCGGAGCGCCCTCAGCGATGCCTGCGCCTGCCAGTTGGCCCCCTCGATCGGATCGACGGCGCTGATCCCCAGCGCGACCGAGCGCGAGATGTCGATCCGCAGCAGTTCCTCCGGCGGAACCTGGCTGGCGTCGCGCCGGCGGAACCCGAGCCCGCGGCACCGAAGCACCGTCCGGTACAGCAGCATCCGCAACAGCGCAGCACCGCGGCGTGCTGGAGAGCCACATGCCGACTTGGGCCAACAGGAGGTCGAAGGCCGCGAGCCCCTCATCGATGTGGCCGCTGATGAGGAATTGATACGCGGCGCGGCGCTGCAGCTCGATGACCTCGGCCGAGGCGGCCCCGGCGGCCGCCTCTTGATAGGCGTGCGCCGCCTCGGAGCCCCTGCCGGCGTTGGCCAGCGCGTCTCCGAGCCCAACTCGCAGAGACTGATCCCCCCCCGCCTCCTTCGGCCGGAGCACCAACGCCAGCCGGTAGAGCTTGGCCGCCCGTTCGAAGGCCAGCGCCCCCGCGGCCTGTTCGGCCGCCCGGCTGAAGAGTTCGCCGGCCCGCGCCGGTTCTCCCGCGCACCGGTAGTGAACCGCCAGCGTCTCGAAGTCAGCCCGATTCGATGCTTCCAACATCCGGGCGAGGCGTCGATGGTAGTCCCTCAGGGCCTCGGGCGAGAGATGGGCGATGACGGCCTCGCGGACGCGATCATGGTAGGTCTCAACCTCGTCACCCCCTTCCGCGCCCTTGTCTCGGATCAGGCGTCCTGCGCGGAGCATGGCGGGCGCCGGCCGATCCTCTGGTCCAAGCCCGGCGGCCTGACATGCTGCGTCGAGCGACAAGGGCCGCCCCGAGACAGCAACGACTTTGAGGAGTTGCCGCGCCGCTTCGGGAAGATGGAGGATGCGAGCCCAGATCATCTCGTCCAGGCTGGCCCCCGACTTCGAGAGGGGGCGGTCCGCGGGCCCGGTGTCGGGCCGCAGGTGCCGGACGAGCTCGGTGATGAAGAACGGATTCCCCTCCGACTCGCGGGCAATGACCTCGGCATGCCCCGCCGTTCTGTGACCTTCGTTCTCGAGGAGGGTCCGGGCGAGGTCCCGCGCTTCGGCCGGTGCCAGCGCCCCAACGGCCAGGTCGCTCCAAGCGACCGACTCGCCGAGCTGCCGCCGCCATTCCGGCAGCGCCCTCAGGAAGGGGCTGGTCTCCACGTCCTCGGACCGGTAGCACCCCAGAAACAGCAACGGGGGCGAGTCGGGGGCACGCAGGAGGTCTGCCAGGGCCGTCGCGCTGTCGAGGTCTCCCCACTGCAGGTCATCGATGGCCAATACGAGCGGCCGCTGGTCACCGATCCGAGCGAGGAGCTCGCGGAGGGACGCGAAGGCGCGCCGCCTCAGCTCTTGCGGGTTGGGGATCTCGAAGGTACGCCGTGGCGCCGTCGTGACCGCCTCGGATTGGCGGAGGACTGGGAAGATCTGCGCCAGCAGCAGAACGTCGCGGGGCAGCAGCGCCCGCGCTCGGGCACGGGGAGCCCTCTCAAGTATCGGCTCAGGGAGTCAATAACCATGTCGAGTGCCTTGTAGGGCACCGACTCCTGCTGGTAGCAACGACCCGCGAAGATCTCGGGCCTGCCCCGGCCGCGGAGGGCGTCGAGGCAGTGCTTCACTCGCGCGCTCTTGCCGATCCCCGACTGGCCGTGGAACAGCAGTACCGCCGTCGTCCCACGACCGGCGGCATCGCAGGCAGCGTCGAATGCCTCGAGATGCTCCGCGCCCCGATGAGCCCGACTCGCTGCCCGGTCTGCGACCGTGCCGGAGCGACGACATCGGACGCCGCGCGACCGTGGAGTCGCTGCAAGACCGTCGGACCTGGAGGACGGTCCGCGGGGTCGCGGCGCAGCAGGTCGACGCAGAGGGCGACAAGGTCCTCCGGCGAGCCGGTCGGGGGTGGAGGATCGGATCGCTGCTTCGCCAGCAGGATCTCCAGGGGCCGTCCGGTGAATGGCAGCCGGCCCGTCAACGCCTCGTAGAGCATCGTCCCGACGCTATACCAGTCGCTCGCCGGCGAGACGGCGAGCCCGGCCGCCTGCTCGGGGGCCATGTAGGCGGCGGTGCCCAGGACCTGCGGCTCGGAGCTGTGCTGCGAACCCGCCCCTTCCAGCTCCTCCGCCAGTCCGAAGTCGAGGATCACGACGCGGCCCCCCTGCTCCACGAGCACGTTCGAGGGCTTGATGTCGCGGTGCAGCTTGCCCTCGGCGTGCAGGGCGGACACCCCTTGGGCGAGCTGGACCATCGCCCCTCTCAGCCGGTCAAGCCGCGCCTCCCGGTCGTCGGTCATGGATTCGTCCCGCGACCCGACCCATCCATGCGTTACGGCCTCCCGCTCCATGGTCATCGATCGAGAGGTTGTGAGGTCCCGGGCCGAGGGACTATGAGTCGGCGGATCGGGCCAAGTCGAGTCGCCCGAGGTCCGGCCTCGGGCGTGACCCTCACTGACGTAGGAGATCAGGTCGACCCCGTCAATGAACTCCATCGAGAAGAACCAGGTCTGACCGTCCGAGGTCAGTTCGTAGAGGGAGACCAGGTTGGGATGGGTTACGTTCGAGAGTGACCGGAATTCCCGCTTGAATCGGTAGAGGAGGGCTGGATCGAAGAGCTTCAGAGTCTTGATGGCAACGAATTCGCGGCGGTGGCGGTCGTAAGCGCGGTAGACAATCCCCATACCACCACAGCCCAGGAACCCTGCGATCTCGTAGCGGTTGTTAACGCAGGGCTTCAGATGTAAAATCGATTGATAGGCTCTGGACGTCGTGCGATCGGCGGCCGAGGGATCACTCCTCGGGCCATCGAATAGGGACTCGATCAGCGCGGCGTGCTCGGGGAATCGCCCCTGATATTCGTGCCACGCAGCGCGGTCCCCATGGGACCTCCGAAGCTCGACCTCCAGCGCCACCAACTCCGGGAGCAGTGCCCCCCTCTGGAGCGTGGGGGAACTGGCCAGGAACTCCTCGATGCGCGGACTGCGTCCCTCGCACAGGCCTCCTCAAAACGATCGCACGCCCGGACGATCCCCTCGAATTCCGTCAGAGATGGTGTAGCGGCGCCTGTCCTCTCGCAAGACATCACTCAGATTCCCTTTCCCACTTCAGACGGATCAGCCTGAGCTTGTTCGACACCGTCTTCAAAGCACACCCCAACCGCGTGGCGATCTCCTCGTTGGTAAATCCTTCCATCTTCCAGACGGCGATGTTGCGCAGGGTCTCGTCGTTGAGGAGGGAGAGAAGGCGCTGGACCTGTTCGACCATCATCGCGGCGAACTCGGGGGACGGCTCATCGCCCACGACCTTCTCGAGAGTCATGCCACCTTGGAGGGAGACGCCGCCTCCCCGTTTGAGGGCGTTGCAATGCTCGGCGTAATCGCATATCTTCTGGGCGGTGATGAAAACGAGGAGCCTCCAGAGATCATTCCGGTCTGCCAGCTTCGGGAATCGCCCCCGTGCAGCGCCTACGCAGAAGCTCCTGAAAGCACTTAAGGCGATGTCCTCCCCGTCGATAGGCCCTACAGGTCCGAGGCGGGCCCGCGCCAGTCGGACAAGACGATCGAAGTAGTATTCCCAAAGAGGCTGGGCCGCGGAGACGTTCCCTGCCATCAGGTGGGCGATCCAGTGTGAGATCGGTTCTCGATCGATGGTCGGCATCCGAGTGGTCTCCCCGATGCTACCGTTGGCATCCTTTCGATCTGAAGCCAGCGGACGCAAGTCACCGAACGCTCATCGATTGTCACTTGCCGATCCGAAAGGGCCTTTCCGGAGTGTTTTCACTAAGGCCATAGCAGCCCGTCTCATATGACCAAGCCGACCTTGACAAGTCCCTGTCGTCTCCACCGCATGAACCCGCAGACGATTGTACCCGACGGGATCGCTCGGGGGAGTGCGGACCTGATCGACTGAACTCGTTGCAACGCCATCGTTGCTCGTGAACGCCGCATCACCGACTTTGCATCTATCATCCTCCGCACCGCGAAGCGGGACAAGATCTTCTTCCATCGCGCGGTCCGGGAGATCAGAGTTCCTGACCGCCGAGATCGTGAACGACAACGCCGTCGCGGCCCTCATGTTCGGGGCCCTGGTTGGGGTCGCCTACGTCCTGGCCTTCCTGTTACTCTATTAAGCGCTGATACTCCATGCCACGACCGAGACGAAGCGTCAGACCGTCCGCACCTGAGCCGAGCCGACCATGCCGAACCGTCCCCATGTTTGCGTCTTCTGCGGCTCGACGCGGGGCACGCGACCATCGTACGTCGAAGCGGCCCGCCGGGTGGGCTCGGCGCTGGCGAGGAACGGCCTGGGGTTGGTCTACGGCGGGGGCCGGGTCGGCCTGATGGGGACCGTCGCCGACGCCGCGCTGGCCGAGGGGGGGCGCATCGTCGGCATCATCCCCGACCCGATCGCCACCAAGGAGATCGCGCACGACGGCCTGACCGAACTGATCATCGTTCCGGGCATGCACGAACGCAAGGCGCTGATGGCCCGGGAGTCGGCAGGCTTCCTCACCCTGCCGGGAGGCGTCGGCACACTCGAGGAGTTCTTCGAGATCCTGAGCTGGGCCGTCCTCGGCCTCCATCACAAGCCGATCGGCATCCTGAATGTCGAGGGCTACTTCGACCCCCTCCTGGCGCTCCTGGGACACGCGGTTTCCGAGCAGTTCCTCCGCCCCGAGTACCTGGACTTGCTGGCCGTCTCGGATGACCCCGAGGCACTCGCCATCGACCTGCTCGGCCGCGTCCCCCCCGCCTCCCGCCCGCAGTGGATCGACCTCGACCAGACCTGATCCACCGCCGATGCTGAGAAATGTCGCTGAGAATTCAGAGTGATAGAATGATGACATGTAAAAATATAATCATGTTATCACGAAGGAGTTCCCCCAACTCCCCTTCGCCGAGCAGGCCAGGTCGATCACGGTGATGATCAGAGAACCTGCAAGCAGCAATCAAACACCGCATCAACCACGCAATGTTTGGGCTGCGCGAGGGCTGGCCCGTCAGTGCGAGGGGGCCGATCGCATGACCTCGGTAAGGGTCGCCAGCAAGAGATCGTTCTCGGCGGGGGTCCGCACGCAGAACCGGAGGTGGCCTCGGGTCTCGAAGGACTGGCCGGGCCCGGTCACCCGCGAATTTACCTCCAGGCCGCGGTAGTTGGAGCATTCGCGCACGAGGAGGCCGCGGAGCGCCAGGGCGTCCTGGACCTGCACCGAGGTCCAGGGGGTGTCGATAAGACTGACGAGGACGAAATTGGGCAGGGGAGGCGCGGATTCCGGGCGCCGGCGGTCGGGCCAGGCCGGGCGGAGGCTCGGCACGTCCCAGAGCCGATCGGTCAAGCGGGCCGACTCCTCGGTGATCAACGCGACCGTGCGCCGGAGATATTCGGCGTCGGCCAGCGCCGCCAGCGCGGCGGCTTCCGCGGCCGTCGTGACGGTCCAGGGTTGCTGGCAGCGCCGGAGCCGGTCGATCATCTCGGGCGCCGCCACCGCGTAGCCGATCCGTAGCCCGGGGATCGCGAAGATCTTGGTCATGGACCGCAAGACGAGCAGGTTGTCGCGGCCCGCCACCGCGACGACGGTCCGTTCGGCTTCGTCGGGCAGGAACGGGAGGTACGCCTCGTCGACCACCGACAGCAGCGCCGGGGAGTGATCGATCAGGTCCAGGAGCCGGTCGCGCTCCCAGGCGCGGCCGGTCGGGTTGTTCGGGTGTCCGGTCCAGAAGATCCCCGCGGCGCCCCGCGGCTCGACGTCTTGCGCCCAGCCCAGGACGTACCCACCCCAATCCTTCGTACGCAACTCGTTCTGGGCCGAGGTCCGGCGATATTCGCCGTAGGTCGGCTCGACCAGGTGAGCCAGGGGCATCTCCGGGTCGCCGAGCTCCCGGGCGCGTCGGCGTCAGGACGTCGCGGAGCGACTGGCCGATCAGGCCGATCAGCTCCGTCGTCCCGGCCCCGATGAGGATCCGGTCGGGGGCGACTCCGTGATATTCGGCCAGTCGCTCGATCAGCCGAGGCGACTCCCGGCTCGGGATAGCAGTGGATGCTTTCCATCGCCCTCCGGACCGCCGCGACCGCCCCGGACGGCGGCCCGAGCGCGTTCAGCGGAGCCGAGAAATCCAGCAACGGCCGGTCTCCCAGCTTCAGACGAGCCCGGATGGCCGCTTGGTTGCCGCCATGCTGGATCGGGTTCGTCGCGCGATGGTCGATCATGCCATTCGTGTCGGCGAGGTGAATAGGAAGCGACCGGGGCGATCCCGGTTCGCGTGGGTCAACAAAGAGCAGGCCTGCCGCGTTCAGTCTTGACTCGGATCGAGGGGTGGAGTGCATCGCCCGCCGCTGGATGGTTAATCTTGATGGGGGTTTCTCCGATCCTATCACGGAAATTGTAAGGATATAGCCGCATCGGGTACTCATGCAAGCCCCGGGTCGAGCGATTATCGACGAGGTGTCGGGTGGTCGGGTGGATCTCCAGGGAATCCTCTCCGAGGGCTTGGACATACGGTCGACATCCGGTTAACATTCTTCCTTCGTGAATTCTTCACCGTGGGCGTGGATCCGATGTACGGCCCGCGTTGGGGGTGTCCATCCGGCGCGGGGCCTCCGCGACGACCGTTCCGAGAGGGAAGGGCCATCCATCATGCCGGCGCAGGGCGCAGAGCGCACCGTCCCGACCGTACGACAATCGCGGCCAGTACAGCCGCACCGGGATTTTGAGATACGAGAAGATCTTCGGCCACGGTTACGTCAGCACCGGGGGTCCCGAGACGACGGAGTACCTCTGTTCCAAGCTCGGGGCTTGCCTCCACCCGGGCGTGCGCGTGCTCGACGTCGGCAGCGGCATCGGCGGCGCGGCCTTCCACCTGGCCCGGCAATACGGGGTCGCGGTCACGGGGATCGACCTCGCGGCGGAGATGGTCGGCATCGCGCGGGAACGCGGCCAGCGTTTCGCCGCCCCGGGTTCCGTGACCTTCCTCCTCGGGGATGTCCTGGAAATGCCCTTGCCGAAGACCTTCGGCATCATCTGGAGCCGCGACGCCCTGATGCACATCCCCGACAAGCCGAGGTTGTTCTCCCGACTCCACAACTTGCTGGAGCCCGGCGGGCGACTCGTGATCACCGATTATGCCCGGGGGACCTCCGAGGGTTCGCCCGAGTTCCTGGCCTACGTCGAGCAGACGGGTTATCACCTGACCGATCCGGCGAGATACGGAACACTTCTGGAGGGGGCCGGCTTCGTCGACGTGGTGGTGGAAGACGCGACCGGGCAATTCCTCGATATCCTGGGGCGGGAATCCGAGCGACTGGTCACCCGTCGCGACAACTTCCTCGCGTCGTTCACGAAGCAGGACCTGAACTACTTGCTCGACCGCTGGGCGATGAAAGTGCGATTCTGCAACGCCGGCGACATGAAGTGGGGAATCTATCAGGCCAGCAGGCACCCTTGAGTTGAGAAGAGGGCTCGAGGCATGGTCGGAAAGGTCGCTTCCCCGAGGCTTCACGCCAAAAGGCTTGGCACGGTCGCGGCGCCGTTGCGGATCAGGGGAGGGTTCGTCCTGTTCCTGGCCTGGTGTGTCCACTGTTACACGGCGCTGGGCCTGGTGGCATCGGCGGCGATCGCCGTGCTGCTGGTGCGCGGCGGTCCCGAGGCGTTTCGCGGATCGTTCGTGCTGATGCTGGTCGCCACCCTCGTCGATGCCACCGACGGGACACTGGCCCGACGCGTCCGGGTCCAGGAGGTCCTGCCCAGCTTCGACGGTCGCAAGCTGGACGACCTGACCGACTTCCTGACCTATACGTCGCTCCCGCTACTGCTGATCTGGCGCGGCGGGGCTCCTGCCCGACAGACAGGAGGCCTGGCTGCTCTGCCCGCTCCTGGCCAGCGCGTACGGCTTCTGCCAGGTTTCGGTCAAGACCGACGACGGCTATTTCCTCGGCTTCCCCTCCCTGTGGAACATCGTCGCGTTCTACCTCTACGTGCTCCATCCCCCCGGTTGGCTCGCGCTCGGCGTGGTGCTGGTGCTCAGTCTTCTGACCTTCGTGCCGATCCGCTACCTCTATCCGTCGCAGCCGGGTCCCTTGAATCGAGTGAGCAGCCTTCTGGCTGTGGTCTGGTCGTTTCTCCTGGTCTGGATCCTGTGGCAAATCCCCTCTTATGAAATCCCGGATGGTCAGGCCGGCGGCGACTCCCGTGCGCCGGATCGCCCTAATCTCCCTGGTCTTTCCCGCTAGCTACATGGTTGCCTCGTGGGCGATCAGCCTGAGGCTCCGCCTGATGGGCCGCCCGTGAGCAAGGCCACGCTCCCGTTCGACTGACTTTGGGGCACTCACGGCCTGGTCGAAGTCCCGGGCAAGATGATAGCGATACGGCGTCGGGGGTCGAAGCCGAGACGGGCCTCGGCGTCGCGCAGGCTGGGGCGGGCCACCAGGTGGCGGGCCAACGGGGCGACGACCAGGGTCGCCAGTGTGCGCTGCCAGGGGCGGGCACTCGAGGCCCGGATATTTCATACACACGGCCGACGTCCGTCGTAACAAAGGGAATGTACATCACTTACGACGACAACTTGAAATTAACGTGCCCTGTTTGAACGACCTTCGCCATTAAGGGTGTTCACTCCGTGACTTATGGCGAATTTCGGAGCGAGCATGAAATATCCGGGCTAGCGGTCGTTGGTGCGCGAGTCCGGGCGGGGCCGCCTCAGGCCGCCCGGACTCGCGCAGCCAACGGGCGAGCGCCAGGAAAAAAATACTTAACGCGCCATCTCACTCTTCCTTACATTCCGTTTAATAAATATCCTGAACGTGCTCAAGGTGGGCATGTACAGGGAGGCTAAGGCGGCCCCAATCTGCATATGTTTGCAGAAGAGGGGTTTCTTTTTGCGCCCCTGCGACTGCGGAGATGCTGCCGGCAGAGACTGTGCTTCCAAACCATCGGGTTGCGGGGAGACCGGGATCATGGAGCTCGTGCATGAAACGGTGGCGGAGTCTGTCGGGACCGTCATACTCTCAACAACCCCGAGACCCGCATCGCGCCGAGGGGCGCCTTGCATGACCGATCCTGCCAAGGTCAATGCCCACATCCGTGACCTCCTGAGGCATGGTGTGACCTCGATCCCGCCCTGCGTCGATGCGGCCTCACCGTTCAGTCACGACCTCGACAAGAATCGTACTCACAAATTTATTGACAGTTAGAAAAGTCATGCCAGTGTAGTAGAATCGTCCTCGGCTGTCCCCACCCCGCCGAGGGCGGCTGGACCATGCTCTGATGATGAGGATCTTGAGAACGGACGTGACTTTCCTGACACACTTTATCCCAAGAAGGAGCTCCGCACGATGTCACGCACGATTGAAGTTACGGAGTTGGCCCTCCGCGACGGTCACCAAAGTCTGCTGGCCACACGGATGGCGCTCGAAGACATGGCCCCGGCCTGTGAGGACATCGATCAGGCCGGCTTCTGGAGTGTCGAATGCTGGGGAGGGGCCACCTACGACTCCTGCATCCGCTTCCTCAACGAGGACCCGTGGGAGCGGCTCCGCATGTTCCGCCAGCTCATGCCTAACTCTCGCCTGCAGATGCTCCTCCGCGGGCAGAACCTGCTCGGCTACCGACACTACGAGGACACCGTCGTCGACCGATTCGTAGACAAGTCGGCCGAGAACGGCATGGACGTCTTCCGCGTGTTCGACGCGCTCAACGACGTCCGCAACCTCCGCCGCGCCCTCGAGGCGGTCAGCCGCACCGGCAAGCACGTCGAAGGGACCATCTGTTACACCACCTCTCCACTCCACACCGTCGCGAAATTCGTCGAGATGGCCGAACAGCTCCGCGAGTTCGGCTGCCACTCGATCTGCATCAAGGACATGGCCGCGCTGCTGAGGCCCCAGCCCGCCTACGACCTCGTCCGCGGCATCAAGGAGGCATGCGGCCAGGACACCGTCGTCCACGTCCACGTCCATTCCACCACCGGGGTCACCCTGGTCAGCCTCATGAAGGCGATCGAGGCCGGCGCCGACATCGTGGACACGTCGATCTCATCGCTGAGCCTCGGGCCCGGCCACAACCCCACTGAGGCCCTGGTCGAAATGCTCCAGGGGACCGGCTACACCACCCGGCTGAAGAAGGACCGGCTCCTCAAGATCAAGGAGCACTTCGCCAAGGTCCGCCCCCGGTACACTGAGTTCGAGTCCAAGATCATCGGCGTCGAGACCGAGATCTTCGACAGCCAGATCCCCGGCGGGATGATCTCCAACATGGAGAGCCAGCTCAAGCAACAGGGGGCCGGCGACCGCCTCAAGGAGGTGCTTGCCGAGGTCCCCAACGTCCGCAAGGACGCCGGCTACCCGCCGCTGGTCACCCCTTCCAGCCAGATCGTCGGCACTCAGGCCGTGTTCAACGTCCTGATGGGCCGCTACAAGGTGCTGACCGGTGAGTTCGCCGACCTGATGCTCGGGTATTACGGCGAGAGCATCGGCCCGCGCGACCCGGCGGTCATCGAAGCCGCCGCCAAGCACGCCAAGAAGGATCCGATCACCCACCGGCCGGCCGACCTGCTCAAGCCCGAATGGGAGGACCTCCGGGCCAACGCTCTGCCGCTCGAGGGGTGCGACGGCTCCGACGAGGACGTCCTGACCTACGCCATGTTCCCCTCGGTGGCTGCGAAGTTCTTCGCCCTGCGGGCCGAAGGCCCCAAGAACGTCAGCAAGAGCCCGGCCGATGAGACCAAGGCCGCCACGCCCGCCGCGGCCAAGGCCACCGACGGCAAGGCGCCCGTCACGAGCCCTGTCACCTACGAAGTCCGGATCGGCAACAAGTCGCATCGGGTGAGCGTCGCGCCCGCGTGAGCCGAGAAAGGAAAGACGACCGATGTCCGCCAATACGAGGAAGTCGATGGAGCAGTTGGTCGAGGACCTCCGCCAGAAGAAGGAGCGCCTCAGGCAGGGCGGCGGCCCCGACCGCCTGGCCAAGCAGAAGGAACAGGGGAAGCTCACCGCCCGCGAGCGCGTCGACGCCCTCGTCGACCCCGGCAGCTTCGAGGAGATCGGCCTGTTCGCTCAGCATCGACAGGTCCACTTCGGCATGGCCGGCAAGGAGGTCCCCGCCGACGGCGTCGTCACCGGCGCCGGCGCCGTCCACGGCCGCCTCATCCACCTCGCCAGTCAGGACTTCACTGTCCTCGGCGGCTCCGCCGGCGAGGTTCACTCGCACAAGGTCGCCGATGTGATGGAGCTCGCTCTCAAGAACGGCAGCCCGTTCGTCTTCATCAACGATTCCGGCGGGGCCCGCGTCCAGGAGGGCATCGACTCGCTCTCCGGCTACGGCCGGGTCTTCCACACCAACGTCTTGCTCTCCGGGGCTGTGCCCCAGATCTCGCTGATCTGCGGCCCTTGCGCCGGTGGGGCCTCCTACTCCCCCGCCCTCACCGATTTCATCATCCAGACACGCCAGGCACAGATGTTCATCACCGGGCCCCAGGTCATCAAGCAGGTGACCGGCGAGCAGATCACCGCCGAGGCGCTCGGCGGCCCGGACGCCCACATGACGCATTCCGGCGTCATCCACTTCATCGCCGAGGACGACCAGGAGGCCCTCCATCTCTGCCGCCGCCTCCTCAGCTTCGTCCCTCAGAATAACCTCGAAGAGCCGCACCGCTTGCCTTCCGAGGAGCATGTCGATCCCAACCCGGAGCTCAACAAGATCGTGCCGGTCGAGCCCAAGCAGGGCTACGACATGCACGACGTGATCCAGAACGTCGTCGATCGCCGCGATTTCCTCGAGGTCCAGGCCGGCTTCGCCATGAACATCCTTGTCGGCTTCGCCCGGATCCTGGGCCGTACGATCGGGATCATCGCCAACCAGCCCGCGGTCCTCTCCGGCGCCCTCGATATCAACGCCTCGATCAAGGCCGCCCGCTTCATCCGCTTCTGCAACGCCTTCAACATTCCGCTCGTCACCTTCGTCGACGTGCCGGGGTTCCTGCCGGGCGTCCAGCAGGAGTACGGCGGCATCATTCGCAACGGCGCCAAGCTCCTGTTCGCCTACTCGGCGGCCACCGTCCCGAAGATCCAGCTCATCCTCCGCAAGTCCTACGGCGGTTCGCACCTGGCGATGTGCTCCAAGGATCTTGGCGCGGACCGCGTCCTCGCCTGGCCGACCGCCGAAGTCGCCGTCATGGGGGCCGAGGGGGCCGTCGAGGTCGTCTTCCGCAAGGAGGTGGAGGAGGCCGCGGACAAGCCCGCCCGCCGCGCCGAGCTGATCGAGGCGTACCGCTCGACTTTTTCCACTCCCGACGTCGCCGCCGGCCGTCGCTTAGTCGACGACATCATCGAGCCGGCCGATACCCGCAAGCATCTGGCTCAAGCCCTCGAATACCTCCAAGGCAAGCGCGATCACCGGCCGCCGAAGAAGCACGGCCTGATCCCGCTGTAACCCGGAGTACGCCATGAAATCGAAGACGGTGGATTGGGCCGACGTGGTCGACGTCCTCGAGGCGCTCCGCCAGGATCTGACCCGCCTGAGCGATCGCGTCGCAGCGCTGGAGGCAGTCGCCGGAGTGACGCCTCGAGCGGGCACCCCGGCCCCCCCTCCCGCGGCGCACGCTGAGAGCCCTGACGCGGTCGAGGCCAAGGCCGAGGGCTTCGACGAGGAGCTCGTCCTGGCCATCGGCGCGGCCATTGCGGCCTTCCTCGGCAAGAAGCCCCACATCCGGCAGATCCGCATGCTCGGTTCCGCCCCCTGGGCCCAGCAAGGCCGCGTCACGATCCAGGCATCGCACGCCCTTTCGGTTCACCACGGCTAGGAGTCAACTTTGAAACTCAAGATCACGGTCGACAACAAGTTGTACGAGGTCGAGGTCGAAGTCTTCGAGCCGGAGCCGCCTTATCCCGGCTACGTCCCGCCCGCCGCCGGGCAGGCCCGCGTCCCCGCGGCCGTGCCCGCCGCCGCGCCCCCGGTAGAGCCCGGAAGTGCCCCCGTGGCCGACGAGAGCAAGGTCTGTCGCAGCCCCTTTTCGGGCACGGTCTCCAGCATCTCGGTCCATGTTGGGGAGTCCATCCAGATCAACGACGTCCTGATGGTCCTCGAAGCGATGAAAATGGAAACCGTGATTACGGCACCCGTCGCCGGCAAGATCGCCAAGATTGATGCCAACGTCGGTGACGCCGTCCAGCAAGGACAGATCCTCGTCGAGCTCGAGTGACCCGATTTGTAGGGCACCCGCAGCAAAGAGAAGTCCATCGATGCCCCCGGCGGTGTCCCCGGAGACATTATTCTTCGTTCTCGGAGGACCGTCGTCCCCCAATCTCGTCGCCGGCCTCCTGGTACTGTCCCAGTGTTGGCCAAGAGGAGTGAAACATGACCCCCGTCAAAGCCATCAACCATATCGGAATCGCGGTCCGCTCCATTGACGCCCAGCGGTCCTTCTACGAAGGCACCCTCGGGGCGGTGTTCGAGTGCGTCGAAGATGTCCCCGACCAGCGTGTCCGAGTCGGGTTCTTCCGGGTCGGTGACGTCCTGCTCGAGCTGCTGGAACCGAGCGACCCGGCCAGCACGATCGCGTCCTTCCTGGACAAGCGGGGCGAGGGGCTCCACCATGTCGCCTTCACCGTCGAGGGCATCGAGGCCCGGATCGCCGAGTTGAAACAGTCGGGATTGCGGATGATTGACAACGCACCTCGTCCGGGCGCGCATCACATGCGGATCGCGTTCCTCCACCCCAAGAGCACGTTCGGTATCCTCACCGAACTGTGCGAACCGGCCGGGGGCCACGATCCGGGTCAGAAATAGAGTGTACCGCTGTCCTGGAGCGATTCTCGCCTGGGTATGCCTCCGCGCACCGTTGCAGGCGGCTGTGCCACGGGTGCCGGTGTGGGCCAACCGCCCTGGCTGGGCCACCCTCTTACGAAAACAGGGACTCCACGAACGTGTCGGCATCGAACGGCTGGAGGTCGTCGATCGCCTCGCCCACACCGATGAACTTGACGGGCAGGTTGATCGTCTGGCGAACGGCGACGACGACTCCCCCCTTGGCGGTGCCGTCGAGCTTCGTCAGGAGCACGCCCGTGCAGCCGATCGCCTGGGTGAAGACCTCGGCCTGGCGGATGGCGTTCTGGCCGTTGGTGGCGTCGAGCACGAGCAGGACCTCGTGCGGGGCACCGGGGATCTTGCGCTGCAGGACGTTTCGGACCTTCTCCAGCTCGCGCATCAGGTGCGTCTGGGTGTGGAGCCGGCCGGCGGTGTCGACGATCAGGATGTCGGTCCCGCGTGCCAGGGCGCGATCGCAGGCGTCGTGCGCCACGCTCGCCGGGTCGGCGCCGGGGGCACCTTGACGATGTCGGAGCCAGCGCGGTTGGCCCAGACGGTCAACTGGTCTGCGGCTGCGGCGCGGAAGGTGTCGCAGGCGGCCAGCAGAAGCGTCTTGCCCTCGTCCTTGAGCCTCTGCGCCAGCTTGGCGATCGACGTCGTCTTGCCCGAGCCGTTGACCCCCGCGATCAGGTAGACCGTCGGCTTGCTCGGGGCGACCGCGAGCGTCCCCGGCCTGGGGTCCTCCAGCAGCGCTTTCAGCTCCGACTTGACGAATTGCAGCAGGTCGTCGTCAGCAGTCTTGTCGCCGAAGGCCTCGCGGACGCGGTCGATGATCTGCTGGGTCGCCTTGACGCCCACGTCGGCCTGGATCAGCCGGGCTTCCAGGTCGTCGAGGAACGACTGATCGACCTTGCGGCCGAACCACGACCGGATGTTGAACAGTTGGGCCGTCTTCGAGAGCCCTTTGCGGAATCGGTCCAGGAGGTCTTTGATTGCCATCTCAGTGCATCTCGGCGTCATCAATCTTCGGGAGTCGGCGGTCGCCGACCTTCCGACACAAGTCGTTCTACCATCAGGATCTGGTCTGTCGGAGCCGCTCCAGGTCCGGCCCCAGGGTGGTGGTCGAGCCCGAGCCATCGGCCGGGTCGTTCGGCGGCCTGGAAGTCGGAGCCGGCGATCGAAACGAGGCCGAGGCGGTCGGCCCGGTCGCGCCAGGGCGCTTCCGCGAGGCGTCGATGCCGGGGCCCGGCGACCTCGATGGCGCCCTGGCCGGCGGCGATGAGGGTCCGCAACGTGAGTTCCTGGAGATCATAGGACGGGTGGGCCAGGGCGGCAACCCCGCCCGCACCCCGGATCAGGCCGAGGCTCATCCTGTGCTTCGGGGATCTCTGGTAACCAGGAATTCGATCCAGGCTCCCGGCGCGCCTCGCCCCGCCTCCGAGCGTTCGGAACGAACGCGAAGAAACCCCGGTCGAGCGGCCACTTCCCTTTCGAAATTCCCCTGTGGGGACGCAGCCACGACCGCGACAAGAACCAAAAGCCTTCGCTCGTGTTGACGTGGACTTCAGGCGCCTGGCGTCCCTTCTTGATCACCGGGAAGGAAGCTCTATGGGACCAAGTCACTCCATGGCGATTTCGACCTGCCCGAGGCGTTCCTGCCCGAGTTCCCCCGGCCATCTACCTCCAGAACCAGCCCGAACTGGGCGACGTCTCGCGGGGCGAGGTCGTCTCGATCAACAAACTACTATCGGCTGTTCAAAGACGTCCTGACTCCGGTCGAACTCGACGGCCTCCGCCTGCTGCTCACGCCGATGTCGCAGGAGGAGTTCAACCCGACCGACGATCCGCAAGACCGTCGAGGCGAGCCTGGGCATCACCTGCCTCGACTTGCCACGTCAACGGCCACACCACTGGGCAGATCGAGCTGAACCCCGACGACCGGCCCCAGCGCGCCGGTACCGGCTCGACACGGTGAGCCTCCGCGGCACGATCCAGCAGCCGATCTTCGGCTCGAAACGGGCGATCCGCTCGCTCAAGGACTTCGCCCAGTTCGAGCAGCGCACGGCCTACTTCCATGGTGACTCGATCCACGCCGAGAAGAAAAGGAAGTTCGAGCTGAGCCCTGAGCAGGCGGCCCACATGGAGCGGGCGCAGAGCATGTTCAACTTGCCCCCCGCGGCCAAGCTGACCCCGCTCGGCCGGCTCGACCCGAGCAAGGCCCCGGAGGGCGAATTACGCGGCGAGCAGGTCTTCTCCGGCAAGGGCCAGTGTGCCGTCTGCCACGCCGCGCCGTTATACATAGATCATCAGATGCACGACCTACACCTTGAACGGTTCCTCCAGAAACCGGGCGACGGGCCGATCAAGTCGTTCACGCTCCGGGGGATCAAGGATGTCACGCGACATGAGGTTGTGCCGCGGAATTGCGACACGAAGTTTTGCCGCTGACTGTTCCTATGTCACCTTGTCGTGGTGCGTCTCGCGTGTGCGTCATCCGCCAGGAAAGGCGCACTTGGCGATTAACCAAATTCGATGCGTCGACAACGACGGCCCCGACTGATTCATCGTTCCGGTGACGACCGCATCGTTGGCCCGCGCCGGGGCTCCGAAGACTTCCCCCCATACCGTCCAGCTGGGATCGTCCCAAAGTGTAAGTTCCCAGCTTGACACTTTTTAAGTCAAGCCACCTTGGCTGTGGCCTTCGCCTTTGCTTTGGCTTTTGCCTCGGTGATGGCTGTGATCATCTCACCTCGGAGTAAGTCCCAGAAGTCGTAGCTGGGCAGCTTCAAGCCCAAATGCTCATACGGGCAGCGTCCGCGCCGCTTCCCGCCTCGAAACATCCGGCAGTTCCAGTACAGCCGCTTCAGGTCCAGCAGGTCCTGCGTCAACGTCCGGTGCCGCGACTGGTGCATCCGCAACACGCTGTTCATGCACTCCACCGCACTGCTGGCCCGCACCGTCTGGTGGAACACCTGCGCCACCTTCCGATACGACGCGGGCCAGTGCGCATTGCTCTTCTGGCAGACCACCTGTTGCACTAGTCCGAAGAACCACAGTTGAACGCCAATGATACGGCCAGCTTACCTCGTTCGTTACTCTGCCCTGCTTCACGCTGCTGGCTTCGCCATCAGCGGACGACCCGTGTACGTCCATCGGAATGTATGTGCAAATACTCGATTTAAATATTCGATAAAATTCGACAGTTTATCACGCAAGTCTTTCACCGAGGTGAACGAACCACGGCGAATCACTTTCCGCATGATCACCCCGAAGACCACCTCGATCTGGTTCAGCCACGAACTGTGCTTCGGCGTGTACACGAACCGGATGCGGTGACCGGGCTCCGACAAGAACGCCTGGCGGCTCGCCACCGATCCCAGCACACCACGTACCCCCTTCTTGCCCAGCGCCGTGGTGATCTCACATGCCTTGGCCACCACCCGCACCAAGGTCTCCGAACAATGGATGTTCAAGTTATCCGTTACGAACACCCAGACGCACCCGGGTCAATGGCCCTCGTCTGCTCGATGTGGCTGGCGAAGTCGGCCTCGGTACGCGTCGGGCCGATCGTGGGAGCGATCAACTCCCCGGTCGTCACCTGGAAGTTGCCGATCAGGGTCAACGTCCCGTGCCGCTCGTACTCGAACTCGAGCCGCCCGGCTTCCCCGCGATCATCAGCTTGGTGGCGGCGGTCCGCTCCAACGCCTGGATGCCCGTCATCTCGTCCACGCAGACGGTGTGGGTGTTCTGGGTCTGCTCCAACACTGGCGCCATGCGGTATGTGTCGCAGACCGCCTCGACCTGCTTCTGAAACCGCTCCGGGACCTTCTCGGTGGTGTTGAGCCAATACCGGCTCTTGTGGGGCTGCATGGCGGCCTCGCGAAGGTAGCGGCCCACCTGGGACGTCGAGATCGACGCGACGATGCCCCGTTTGACGACCTCATCGGCCAGTTCGCTTCGCCGTCCAGTGGGTGATGGGCCGGCCGGACTTCTCGGGGGGCTCGCAGGCGACCGCGAGGATCTGGGTGACTTGCTCCGGGGTGAACTTGCCCGGTGCGCCGGCGCGGTCCATCAGTAAGGACCGCTTCGATGGCCCTGTGCAGAGCCGGCGTGGGTCTCGCTGCATTCGAGGTCAATGAGGCGGTTCCATGCCTTGCCCAACGTCGTCGCCAGAGTCCGACCGGGCGTTGCCCAAGGCCGACCTGCTCGGC
Source organism: uncultured Planctomycetaceae bacterium (assembly GCA_963803395.1). Lineage (GTDB taxonomy): Bacteria > Planctomycetota > Planctomycetia > Isosphaerales > Isosphaeraceae > JAFANO01. The sequence continues at coordinate 983 of CAWDND010000109.1, read as the reverse complement.
GATCACGTCATTGCGAAGGCCGTCGAAGGCCAGGAGGATGAGGGAGGCCCGTTGCCGGAGATGCGAGGGAGCCGTGACGGCGTCGTGGAGCGTGCGGAGGATGTCATGTTGACGTTCAGTGATGGTGATCTTAGCCGCCTTACCCGGCATGGTGAAAGCTCTCCTTGTAACTGGGAAACTAGCAAAGCCAGGTAATTTTAGCGTGACGGTCAACTTCTTGGGATCTCAACTACGGTTTGTGGGACTAGATGCGCCACATGGCCCGCGCCGGCAATTACCCCCGCGGTGGTCGCGCGCGGCCGCTGCCGACGTAGCCACCACAACCGGACCAACTCACCGCGCACTTGGTCCTGGGGCACGGCCTCTTGCAACCGGCGGTGCAGCCGGTCCAGAAACGTCCACGTCGCTTCTGTCTGGAGGAAGCCCCGCACCTTGGACCACTCGCGTCCCGACAGTTGGGGCATGCCTGGGCAATCTGCTGGTGCGCCGACGTGCGGTCGTTCAACTGACCCTCGGGACGAAACACCTGCACCGCCGCGTGGGCGATCGTCCAACCCCCTTCGGATTGCTCGTACTGCTGGAACGCGGTCTCCGCCTTCGTCCAAGCCGCTCGGGCCGCGACAGCCACGCCCCGCGCATCCTGCCCTTGCTGCTGTGCCTCGCGCCACCCGGCGGCTGGCCGCTTCGGCCTGCTCCCAGAGGCGTTCCACACGATTCCAGCTCAGGCGCAAGACCCGGCGGGCCTCCTGAGTTGTGTGGAACACATCCAGGCTGTTCTCCAACGCGGGCTGCACGTCCTTCTGCCGTTGCTGTTGCACGGCGGCGATCCCCGCTTGCAGGCCCGTCCCCGCGTCCGCCGTGACGAACGACAGCGCACTCCAGTCGCGCAAGGACTTCGCCCAGGTCGCCCCCGAGCGATCGTTGGCCTTCTGGCCGAGGAACCAGGTCATGCTGGCCGGCTCGACACCCACCAGCACAGGGCG
>CAWDND010000108.1:0-7686 GCA_963803395.1 uncultured Planctomycetaceae bacterium | reverse complement strand
CGAGTTCGCCAAGGTGCCGGTCGCCGCGCTGATCTCGAAGGCGTACGCGGCCGGACGCGCCCGCTTGATCGACCCCGACCACGCAGCCGCGAGGCCGATGCCTGACGAGCCCGGCGAGGCCGACACGATCTATCTGACGGTCGTGGACAAGGACTTCAACGCGGTCAGCCTGCTCCAGAGCGTCTTCTCCGGGTTCGGCTCGCACCACGTCCCCGATGACCTGGGCTTCTCGCTCCAGAACCGTGGCTGCCTGTTCGCACTCGATCCGTCACACGCCAACCAAGCCCCTTCCCCTCATCCCCGGATTTGTGACCCAAGAGGGCAAGCCCTAGCTGAGCTTCGGCCTGAAGGGCGGCGACATGAAGGCACGGGCCACGCGCAAGTCCTCTGCAACCTGATCGATTTCGGCATGGACGTCCAGGAGGCGGGCGATGCCCCTCGCTTTTGCCACCTCTTTGCCACCTCGGCTCGTCCGAGCCCACCGGCCAACGCGCCCGCGACGGTGGCGCCGTCGCGCTCGAATCGGGCATCGGCCCCGACATTCGCCGCGCCCTGGAGGCCAAGGGACACCGCCTCGTGACCATGCGCGGCGTCTTCGGCGGCTACCAGGCCATCCGGATCGACGTCGATCTCGGCATCCTGATCGGCGGCTCCGACCCGCGCAAGGACGTCGGGGCCATGGGCTAATCCGAAGTTCCGGACCCGTTTTTCGCACAACTTCCCTTGTGATAAAGACTTCACCGCGATTCTGACTCCCAATTGTAGCCAAAATATTTCCGGGTCATTCTTACGCGCCCCGGATGCCATCGCGATATTGTCCCGCATGGCACGCAAACACCAAGCGGTCCATGTCGCCAGAGTCACGAACACCCTCAAGGGGGTAACCTCTATCAGTTACTACCTCCGACGCACCTTCCGTCAGGACGGCAAGGTCCAGCATGAGACCCTCGGAAACCGCTCCGATCTCCCGGTCCACGTCATCGACCGGATCAGCCGCGCGCTCAAGGGCGAGACCTTCGTCCCCGCGGCTGACGCCTTCCACAGGACGCGCTCGCTCCCCCATGGGCACGTCGAGGCCGTGCTGACGAGGATCCGCACGCTCGCCCTGGAAGACCTCGTCGCCTCCGAGCCGGCGCGGCGGCGCAACCTGGTCAGCGCCAGGATCGCCGAACGTCTCCTCTTCCCCAGCTCCAAGCTGGCCAACACCCGAAACTGGTACGACACCCAGGGCCAGCGCGAACTTTGAGCAAGTCTGGTAATCTAGGAGAACTTGCGCCATGAGCTGGCCTGCACCCCATTTCTTGGTCCAGCCATAATGCGAATCTATCCGTGCGTTTGTTCAGGAGGCTTTCCGTCAAGCGGGTCCTCTTCGATAGGCACGTACCTCGCGCAAGTGGCCGCGCACTCGGCCGGTGTCCGATCTCCCAACGAACTGTGCGGGCGTTCCGTATTATACTCCTCCTTCCAAAGCGCGCCCAACGCCTGGGCCTGGGGCTCGTTCTCGAACTCCTCCCGGTCCAGGAACTCCTCGCGGCAGCTTGCTGTGGAACGACTCCGCGGAGCCGTTCTGCCACGGGCTGGCCGGCGCCACGTCCAGCGCTGCGGAGCCCGCCCCTTCCAGCCAACTCCGCACCACCTCCGCGGCGAACTCCGGGCCGTTGTCGCTGCGGACTCGGTGCGGCGGGCCGCCACGCTCCGCCGCCACGCCGGCCAGGATGGCACGGCTCTCTTCGGCCGTCATGCCCCGGCGCGCCTCCAACGCCAGGCATTCACGTGTATACTCGTCGACCAGACTCAGCCACTTCAGGCTCCGGCCCTCGCTGGTACGGTCGAAGATGAAGTCCCATGTCCATACATCATCCTTGCCGCGCGACGGCCGGAGGTGGCAGGCGTTGACGTCCTGCCCGTGCGGCCGCCGGGGCTTGGGCACGGCACGAGGTCCGGCCAGTCTCAGCCCCGACAGGCGCCAGATCCGCCGCACCGCCTTCTTGTGCACCGACCACCCCTCGCGGACCAACAGCGCCCAGATCCGCCGGTAGCCGAACCGCGGGTGCGTGCCGGCCCGTTCCTCGACACGCCGGGCCAACGCCGCGTGCGCGTCCCGCGCGACGGGCGTGTCCCGGAGGCCGGAACGGGGCAGCCCCGGCGCCCGGGACGCGCGCCGTTGCGACACGTTGAAGTGTTCACGTATCCCTGCGGCGATCGATCGGCGTCGGGCGGCGGTCATGGCTTTTTTTTCAACGCCTCCTGGAGCATGCGGCGGTCGAGCACCAGCTCGGCGACCAGGTGCTTGAGGCGGCCGACTTCGGCTTCGAGTTCAGACATGCGGAGTTGTTCGTTCGATACGGGGTCCTCCTGGAGGGCCTGCCAGCGGTAGGAGGTGGTCGGGTTGATCCCGGCCTTGCGGCACGCCTGGTTGACGTTCAGCCCGGCGTCGAGGTCGGCCCAGATGTCGCGGAGGGTCGAGGCGATCCGGTCAGGGCTGGTTCGCTTTCGCATGCAATCGCTCCCTGGTCTCTGCCAGTTGTACGATTTGCATTATGACTGGACCAGTTTTTGGGGAGCAGGCCAAGAAACGGGAACCGAGAATCTCCGTAAGTCGTTCGACACTATAGATATTCTCCATCATCCCCCCTGGAACTTCGGGCTAATAATCTCAGGAGTCCGAGGCTCCCACCGCTCAGGGCACCGGGCCCTTGATCAGCCAGGTGATCCGCATCGAGCCGTATGTCAGCTCGCGACCGATCCGCAGGCCCGGGATCGCGAAATCGACATCAACCTTGGTCGGGTGCCGCAGGCTGATCAGGCCATCGTCTGCCAGGGCGTTCGCGGCAAGGCCGGTGATCAATCGCACGAGCTTCGCGCAGGAGGGGGCCGCTCTTCGTGTGGGCGTAGGGAGGGTCGAGGAAGGCGATGGCCAGCTCCCCGGCCCCGAGGCCAGCGAGCGCGGGATGGCCGGCGACCCGGTAGGCGTCGATCGGCAGCACGAGGCTCCGCGACTCCACGCCGAGCGCGGCAATGTTCTTGCGCAGGTGGAGGAGCGCGCCGGGGTCGCGCTCGACGCAGACCACCCTCCTGGTTCCGCGCAGAGGCATTCCAGGCCCATCGAGCCAGTCCCGGCGAATGCGTCGAGGACGAGCGCAGCCCTCGACGCGGTCGCCGAGGGCGTCGAAGAGCGACTGCTTGGCGCGGTCGGTGATCGGCCGCGTCCGCTCGGAGGGCGGGGGGAGCAGCTTCCGGCCGCCGAACTCTCCGGCGATGATGCGCATAGTGGTTTGTACCCGGCTCACCCGTTTTGCGGAAGTGATTCGCGTGAGTCCCGACGATTAATGGGATTCGGGCTGATGTCGAGTTGATGGTGGTCAGCCGGTCTGGCTCCTGTGGAGCCCCTGGTGGTACTGACGTCTCCGCCTCGCCCCGGCTCCCTTCACCTCGGCCCTCCCGCGAGGGGGAGGAGGAAAAAGGAAGGGGTGTAACTACTGACTTCGCACGTCGCTCTGTTGCCCCAGGTATCTGAAAATCAAAGGCTTATGGTGTTGGGTCTGATCGGCGGGGTCTCGAAATACCCCCCCCAACGCGGTACATTCCGGGATACTAACGATGTCCAAGGATGTCCCGCATTGGAGAGGAGCCAAGCCCATGCTCGCCACCACCGCGCCCGCCGTCAAGCTTCAGACCTACTCCACCCCCGAACAGGCCAGCTGTGCCAAGGCCGTCGACCGGTCCCTCACGACCTTTTGGACCCTCATCGAACGCCTTCGCTCCGCCGCCGACAAGCGACAACCGATCCACCAAGTCGAAGAGGCTGTCTTCCGTGACCTCCTGGCGATGGGACTCGACTTGCTCCGGGCGTTCCTGGCACTCTCCGGCGACGGCGATGCCGGGCCGAACCTGACCGTCTGCGGTGAGGGTCTGGACGACCCGCCTCGGGTCTTGCCCCGATTGGATCAGCCGCGCCGGCGTCCTTACCTGTCGATCTTCGGCGCGGTCGAGATCGAGCGGATCGGCTACGGCCATAAGCGACTCGAGGCCGCCCCGCTCGACGCCCGTCTCCACCTTCCGCGGCGGCAGTATTCGTACCTGTTCCAGCAGTGGCTCGGGGTGTTCGTCGTCGACGATGCCCATGCCGAGGCGATCAAGAAACTCGAGACGATCTTGGGGTTGGAGGTCTCGGTCAGGGCCTCGGAAGACCTCAACCGTGAGCAGGGCAGCGACGTGGAGCCGTTCCAGAACCACCTGCCGACACCCGAAGCGACGCAGGAGGGGCCGATCCTGGTGGTGACGGCCGACTGCAAAGGGGTGCCGCTGGTGCGCAAGGCGCTGCCGCCGGAGGAGGCGACCGAAACCCCGCTGCCGGTGTCGGCGAACCAGCGTCGCGGCAAAGGGGAGAAGGCGAACAAGAAGAAGATGGCGGCGGTGGGCGCGGTCTACACGATCGACCCGTTCGTGCGTACCGCCGACGAGGTGATCGACGAGGTCATGAGGGAGGAGGCCGCCGAGCGGCGCCCGAAGCCCACGCACAAGCGCGTGCGTGCCGAGCTGCTGGTGGGCAAAGTAGCGTTGTTCCTCTGGCTGGCCGACGAGGTTATGCGGCGCAACCCGGCGGGGACCAAGCCGTTGATCTTCCTCTCGGACGGGGAACGCGCGTTGCACGATCGCCAGGGCGAGTACCTGCCTGAGAACGCGATCGGCATCCTGGACCTGTTCCACGTCATGGAGCGTTTGTGGAAGGCGGCGTGGTGCTTCTTCGAGGAGTCGACCCAGAAGCGTGAGGCGCACGAATGGGTGGAGAAAGAATTGCGAATGCTCCTGGAAGGGAAGGTCGGTGATGGGGTCGGCGGGTTGCGTCAGATGATGACCAAGCGAGGCTTGAAGGGGACACGTCGCAAGACAGTGCGCGAGGTGGCGGGTTATTTCGAGCGGAACCGCGCGCGAATGAAGTACGACGAGTATCGTGCAGCGGGTTATCCGATCGGGAGTGGGGTGGTGGAGGGGGCGTGTCGGCATCTGGTGAAAGACCGGTTGGAGCGAGCGGGGATGCGTTGGTACCCCGACGGTGCGCAAGCGATGCTCAACCTGCGCGGACGTACCTCAACGGCGATTGGGACTCGTTCTGGGCCTACCATGTCGAACAGGAAGACGGAAGGCTATACAGGAAGCTCGGGGAAACTGGATAAGGGCAAGGCAGTAGTTACACCCAAAAGGAAGCCCTCCCTCCTCACGAGGAGGGCCGGGGGGAGGCCCGGCGCAACGACACCACCAGGTCACCCCCGTGAGCCGCCGGAATTCAGGGATGCCGCTACGCTCCTGCCCGATCATATCTCCAGGGGGTCAGGGGGTTTGTGTACGCGGCGCCCGAGGACCTCGGCCCCGATCCGTGCCCGCCCACGTCGGAGGCGCGCACAGGGTCATCCCGGGACAGGATCGGGTGAGCGGCGGGATCCGTCCTGCATCGGGTCACCGACAGCTCGCTGCGCCCGATCTTACCTTTCTCCGAGATGCCAAGGAGCCGAGGCGGTTCACCCCAGGATTATCACCGGGCCGGCGCCCCGAGATGTCCTGAGAACCTCGGCGGGGTGCGGACGGCCCTGCTCATACGGACCAGAAATGAAATTTGCCTCGTTCGAGGGAGGCTGGCCCTCATGATTCATGACAAAACCGCCCTCGGCTGAGCGCAGACCATTTTTCTGATCCGTATCACAACCGGGCTCGTGACGTGGCATCAGTGGTGCTGATGTCTCCAACTTGCCCCGGATCCCCTCGCCCCGGGCCGGGGTGGGGGGCATGGGAAGGCCTCGCGTCTCGACTCCACCACTGAGCCGTCATGAGCCATTGCAAGTTAGGCTCATCCGGGATTCCAGTCGGTTATATCGGAACGACTTCTCGGGGGGTAAAATCCATCTGCATCGGCATCTTTCCCTGGCTCCATGCATGCACGCCCCCTTCGGATTGCGAGGTCACGGGTCGTGGTCAGCATCCAGAACCTCATCGACGACCTGAAGTGTTTCGAGACGGTCCGCGACTTGCGCTGGCCCCAGGGCGTCACCTGTCCTCATTGTGACTCCGCGCGGATCACCAAGCAGGGTCACGATACGACCCAACCCGAGCGGCAGCGTTACCGGTGCCAAGCCTGTCAGAAACTCTTCGATGACTTGACCGGGACGATCTTCGCCGGCCATCACCAACCGTTATGGATCTGGATCCTCTGCCTCTACTTCATGGGACTAAATCTCTCGAATGAACAAATCGGCCAGGAGTTAGATCTCGACCCCGACGACGCCCAGGAGATGGCCTCCCAACTCCGCGAAGGGATCGTTGAGCGCAAGCCTGTCGAGACCCTCAGCGGCGAAGTCGAATGCGACGAAGTCTATGTGGTGGCAGGACATAAGGGTCATCCCGAGGCGGTGAAAAAAAAGGGCGGCCCCCCGACGGCGACGGTTGAAGGGGGAACGGGGGCGTGGGACGCTGGCCAAGGAAAAGCCCCCCATCTTGGGCATGATTCAACGCGCCGGGACGGTGGTGATTCGGATGTTGGAGAATGTGCAACAGGTCACGATCGCCCCGCTGATGGCCTGCTCCCCAAAAACTGGTCCAGTCATAATGCAAATCGTACAACTGGCAGAGACCAGGGAGCGATTGCATGCGAAAGCGAACCAGCCCTGACCGGATCGCCTCGACCCTCCGCGACATCTGGGCCGACCTCGACGCCGGGCTGAACGTCAACCAGGCGTGCCGCAAGGCCGGGATCAACCCGACCACCTCCTACCGCTGGCAGGCCCTCCAGGAGGACCCCGTATCGAACGAACAACTCTGCATGTCTGAACTCGAAGCCGAAGTCGGCCGCCTCAAGCACCTGGTCGCCGAGCTGGCGCTCGACCGCCGCATGCTCCAGGAGGCGTTGAAAAAAAAGCCATGACCGCCGCCCGACGCCGATCGATCGCCGCAGGGATACGTGAACACTTCAACGTATCGCAACGGCGCGGCCGGTCCCCGGCGCGTAGCCGTTCACCAGTGTAGTTGCGGATACCCGCCCCTCTCGCAGGAGGAACAGCATTGTGCGAAATCGCGAAAACGGCTACTTTGGCGGCTCATCACAGTCATTCCGTTGACTGCAAGGCTGAACGGGTTCGGCCGGGAAGGTGCGGCAATGACACCCCGATTGTTCCGTTCGCGAGCTGGCGTCGGTCGAAGACCGTCACCCGAAACGGTCGCTGTACGTCTCCTCAAAGGCGGGGACCCAGTCGTTTGACTGCTCGAACGTCTGGTGTTCGATGCTGCATTGAAAACCAACCGGGTATGTCCCAACTTCCTCTCGAGGCTGCGATGCTCTTGACGATCCGAAAAGTCATGTCAGGGTGGGTCAGCATCTCTTGGCTGTCTCCGCCCAGCGAGGCCGAGACCGTGCACTGCGAGGACTGACATTACTTTCCTGAGACGCTATAAGCACAAGCCTCAGTACCAGCACTTCCTATTACACCGGTGAACGGCTACCCGGCGCTGGGGCTGCCCCGTTCCGGCCTCCGGGACACGCCCGTCGCGCGGGACGAGCACGCGGCGTTGGCCCGGCGTGTCGAGGAACGGGTGCGATCGCGCCAGAGCCAAGGATTTCGCCGGAATTTGAGCGTTCCGGTCCTGGAACGTGCCCTGAGTTCCTCAGCCGAGGGCTGGGAACTTGGAGCAGGAGGG
>CAWDND010000107.1:0-22249 GCA_963803395.1 uncultured Planctomycetaceae bacterium | reverse complement strand
AAGGCCCCTTCGGGCAGGAGGGGGAGCCTCTGCACGAGTGGCAGAACCTGTCCCATGTGCGGTGGGACTGCAAGGACCACGTCGTGATCATACCGAAATACCGCCGCAAGGTCTTCTACGGGAGGCTTCGGCGTCAGGTCGGGGTGATCTTGCAGAGTTGTGCCGTCAGCGAGGGATCGAGTTGGTGGAGGGGCATGCGATGCCCGACCACGTCCCCCTGTGCCTGAGCATCCCGCCCAAGTCCAGCGTGGCGTACACGATCGGCTTCCTGAAGGGCAAGAGCGCCGTCGTATTCATCGGGAGTTGCTGCAGGAGCGTCGGTTGACCGGGTTGCACTTCTGGGCGGCGGGATCCTGCGTCAGCACGGTGGGCCTGGACGAGGCCCGGGTGCGTCAGTACATCCGCGAGCAGGAGGAGCTGGAGCGTCGTCAAGGAGAGTTCGACTTCGAGTAACCACGTCGGCCCCAGGGGGGCCTTCCCCACGTGACCGCCCCCAAGGGGGGCGACCGCACGGAACCGGCCCCCTCGGGGGGGGCCTCCTGATACCTCGGCCTCTGGCCGAGGAGCCTCATTGGCCTTGGCCAGCAGCCCGGCGACGTCGAGGTCGGCCTGCCGTCGGGCTTGCTCGTGAACTTCGCGTTCCACTGCGGCGAAGCTGGCCGGGTCGGTGGTCAGGCGTTCGAGCCACTCGTGTTCGCGTTCGGCCAGCAATCCTCCGGTTTGGTCGGCCACGGCGGCGGGTGAGGATGCCGGCGGGCCGTTGGGACGGGGACACGTTGCGCTCCTCTTCGGCTTGTTCCGGCCCATCTGCTCTTCGGACTCCAGAAGTACCTCCAGGACAGGCTCCTTCGCTGACGCTTAGGAGTCTCGCCAGAATAACTTATCCAATTTTCGCCCTCGATCGGTAGAATGGTCTGCATGCGGAACGTCACAGTCCAGACCATCAAAACGAAGTACACCAGCCTGGAGCCCGTGCTCGATGAGCGGGCGCACCGCCTCTGGGCTGCCGCCGAAGCCCGAGCCATCGGCTGGGGTGGAATCACTCACGTCGCCGAGGCCACCCGACTCTCTCGGATCACCATCAAAACCGGTTCGAGCGAACTCGACCTCCCGATCACTCCCGCTGATCGGAAGGTGGCCCGTCAGCGGTTACGCCGACCGGGTGGTGGACGAAAGCCCCTGGTCGATCATGATCCCAACCTCCTGCGTGACTTGGAGACCTTGGTCGATCCCGTGACCCGTGGCGATCCGATGTCGCCGCTGCGCTGGACGTGCAAGAGCGCGGCCAAGTTGGCGACCGAACTCCAGGCTCGAGGGCATGCCGTCAGCGAGCGCTCGGTCAACCGTCTCCTCCACGACTTGGACTACAGCCTCCAATCCAATCGCAAGACGATCGAGGGCAAAGGTCACCCGGATCGAGATGCCCAATTCCAGTACATCAACCGGCGAGTCCAGGCGTTCCAGAGGCAGGGGCAGCCCGTGCTGTCGGTCGATGCCAAGAAGAAGGAACTGGTGGGCCAGTTCCGCAACGGCGGCCGGGAATGGCAACCCCAGGGGCAGCCCGAGGAGGTGGAGGTCTACGACTTCGCCAAGCGGGACCTGGGGAAGGCGATCCCCTATGGCATCTACGACCAGACGACCGACACCGGCTGGGTCAGCGTGGGAGTCGATCACGACACTGCCCAGTTCGCCGTGGAGACGTTGCGGCGCTGGTGGCGGAACATGGGCCGCCGGATCTATCCACGGGCGAAGCGGCTGTTGATCACGGCCGATGGGGGCGGCTCCAACGGGAGGCGCTGCCGGCTGTGGAAGGTGCAATTGCAGGAGTTCGCCGATGAGACCGGCCTGCGGATCTCGGTGTGCCACTTCCCTCCCGGCACGAGCAAGTGGAACAAGATCGAGCATCGGATGTTCTGCTACATCACCGAGAACTGGCGGGGTCGCCCCCTTGTGAGTCGGGAGGTGGTGGTGAATCTGATCGGGCATACGACGACGCAGACCGGATTGGCGATCCGATCGGAGTTGGACGAGGGCAATTACCCAACGGGTCGAACGGTCAGTGACGAGCAGATGGAGGGATTGTCCATCAAGCGGGACAAGTTCCACGGCGAGTGGAATTACTCGATCCTCCCGAGACAGTAAATTGGATAGGTTATTCTGGCGAGACTCCTTATCATCGTGGCTCGGCCGCTGCCTGATGAAATACCTTAACCTCCAACCTTTTCCTCGTCACCGCTTTTTGGGATCGCACCCCGGGGCGGAGCGGCACCTCCGCTGCGCCGATCACTTTGTCGATGTGCGGAGCCGTCTCAGGCTGCTCACTGGCCTTGGCCAGCAATCCGGCGACGTAGAGATCGGCCTGCCGTCGGGCTTGCTCGTGAACCTCGGCGTTCCACGCTGGCGAAGCTGGCCGGATCGGTGGTGAGTCGCTTGAGCCACTCGTGCTCGCGTTCGGCCAACACGCGTCCCGTCTGCTCGGCAACCACGGATGGCGATGACGCCACACGACCCGTCGGGCGGCGGCGCTTTTCCTTTCGCTTCTTCTGTCCCATCGGCCGCGCTTCCGCATCAAGATGCACTTCCATTGTTGCGTCGTTCCGCAGTCAGACTTGTCCGTGGTGCTCCTGAAAGGCCTATCGGACTATCCTACCAGCCGAACTCTCCGTGTCGCCGCTTATTGGGATCGCACCCATTTCGACGGCGACATGGCGAGCCACCCGGCGGCGGCCATGGACGCCGCCGGCGACTGGGTGGTGACCTGGGAGAAGGATAGTCCCACGGTTCAAAGCGATGTCTGGGCGCAGCGGTACAGCAGCTCGGGGGCCAAGCTCGGCAGCCGCATCGATGTCTCCGACGACTTCTTCTACAACGATTCCGACCCGGACGTGGCGATGGACAACGCCGGCAACTTCGTCATCTCGTACACGTTGGAACTCAGCTCCTCCAACGAGGACGTCGTGGCCCAGCTCCGTGACTCCTCGTCGGGCGACCTTCTCGAGTTCTACCAGTTCGGGGACGTGGACGTCCGCGAGACGAAATCGAGCGTGGCGATGAACCCGAACGGCAACGAGTTCGCCATCGCCTACCAGAGCCATGTCAATGGCTCCGCCGAGGAGGACGTCCACCTGAGATGGTACACGACCGCGGGCAGCCAGCTCGGGTACTACTACATCGCCCACACCTCCGCCCGCGAGCTGAACCCGAGCGTCGCCATGGACAACGCCGGCAACGCGGTGGTCGCCTACCAGAAGCTCGTCGGCAACGACTACGACATCAAGGCCAGGCGGGTGAGCCGCACCGGCATTCAGGGCGACGAGATCAACATCCGCAACACCTTCGCGCAAGAGGTGAGTCCGACCGTCGCCCTGAGCCGCACGGGCGGCGCGTTCGTCGTGGCCTATAACAGCGACCTGCTCAGCATCCCCGGCAACCGGACCGTCGAGGTCGCCGAGGTCACCGCTGCCAACCAAGTCGTGGCGATCCACAACCTGCCGGGGTTCCCCAATAACGGGGACGCGGCGCTGAGCATCGACGCCGACGGCGACTTCCTGCTGTCCTACACGGGGGGGATCGGGAGCGGCAGCGACGCGAACATCTTCGCGCGGCGCGGCCACCTGCTCGGGTGACCACCCTGCGGGCCGCACCCTCGGGTGCGGCCCGCTCCGGCAGCGACGCGAGCCGGGCCGGGCCCGACCCCGGGTTTTCCGATCATCGTACGTGCGAGCATGGGTTAGGCCGTCCACTCATCCCTACGCCCGGGATCATCTCCCGGTATCTCACCGCACGGGCGTGTCGAGGATGAAAGGCGAATCCATCGACATCCGGTGACGTCGCGTTCAGCCAGCATAACGACGTGGCCGCATATGTCCCGATCAGGATTGGACTTGAAGCAATACAGCTTTGACCCTACCACGCGGGTCTTGCGGGGCGTTCGGTTGGCTGACTTCGCCTGCCCCCGCTTCTCCGGCAGGTTGTGGTCCCCCGTGTCTTTCGACCGTAGGTAAGTCGGATGACCCAGGTTCTTCACCCGAGAACCTCCTACCTGAGATAGGGATACGATGAACAGTCGCTCAGCACACCCTTTCCTGGCAGAACACGCAGTCGGGTGGCGTGGGCCGAAACGTCCGGACGAGAGGGCCCAGACCGGGCTTGTTCAGCCCCGCTCAGGCGCCGGCCTTGGGGAGGAAGATGTCGAGGTATGAGGCGCCTCGAAGGAATCAAGGAATGGTTGAGTCGTCGGGCGGGAATTCCTCGATGGGGCGGGGGCCTCGGGTCTCGCACGCGGCGGCCCTCAGCGTGCAGCGATCGCTGCCCGGCCCGGGCGGTTTCGTCGGGCCGGGCAGCGATTGTGGTATGCCCCTGGAAGGGTGTCACTGCGAGAACGTGCCGAGGATGTCCGGGTCGCTGGTCGTGGCCTGGTTGATGGTGACGCTCGTATCCTTCAAGGTCACGCTGCCGCCGGCCGCGAGGTTGAGCCCGCACCCGACCCGAAGCCCATCAGAACACCAGGAAACCGCGCCGGCCGCGAATGTCGACGTCGGGCGTCGTATAGGTCAGCAGGTAGTCGCCGAAGGCGTCGATGCTCACCGCCGGGACATTCCGCTCGCCCGCGTCGTAAGTCGTGACCGTGTCGAACGCCGACACCTCGGCCACGTCGACATGGACCGAGGTGGTGTTGCTGCTCTGGTAGGCCACCACGAAGCCGCCACCTCCCCGCTTCAGCGCCACCGACGGATCGTCCTCCAGGTTCGAGGTGCTGGCGATGTTGATCTCGAATCCCTGCGAACCGGAGGCGCCGACCCGCATCGCCTTGATGTCATGGTTCCGCGACCAGGCCACCACCGCGTCGCCGGCGTTGTCCATCGAGACGCTCGGTGTCGTGTCGTAGCCGGTGCTGTAGGAGATCACGTTGGTCCCGAGCAGGCCGCCGGAAGCGTTGTAGCGTTTCAGATAGATATCGTTGTCGGCGTAGCCGTGGTACTGCTCCCACGCCACGTCGAACCGGCCGTCCGGGGTCATCGCGACGCTGGAATGGTACTCGGCCACAGACGAGGTGGCCACGTTGACCACGTTGAGCAGGTAGCCGTTCACCGGTGTAATAGGAAGTGCTGTACTGAGGCTTGTGCTTATAGCGTCTCAGGAAAGTAATGTCAGTCCTCGCAGTGCACGGTCTCGGCCTCGCTGGGCGGAGACAGCCAAGAGATGCTGACCCACCCTGACATGACTTTTCGGATCGTCAAGAGCATCGCAGCCTCGAGAGGAAGTTGGGACATCCCCGGTTGGTTTTCAATGCGCAGCATCGAACACCAGACGTTCGAGCAGTCAAACGACTGGGTCCCCGCCTTTGAGGAGACGTACAGCGACCGGTTCGGGTGACGGTCTTCGACCGACGCCAGCTCGCGAACGGAACAATCGGGGTGTCATTGCCGCACCTTCCCGGCCGAACCCGTTCAGCCTTGCAGTCAACGGAATGACTGTGATGAGCCGCCAAAGTAGCCGTTTTCGCGATTTCGCACAATGCTGTTCCTCCTGTGAGAGGGGCGGGTATCCGCAACTACACTGGTGAACGGCTACGGGCGACGACGTCCTTGAGGGCGACGAGTTCCGCCTCAAGGGCATCCACTCGTGCCTGTAACCGTCGACAGTTGGTGCAGCCAACCGGGTCCGTGGCGCTGCATGGCGGTCTATTGCACATACTCTGCAGCAGGGGAACTACACCGGTGAACGGCCAGCCCGCGACCATCAGCACGCCGACGATCATCGGGACGTTCTGCGACGTGCCGTCACGGCTGGAGCCGTGCTGGGCGAAGTCGTGCGGGCCGGCACCCTCGAAGGAGGTGCTGGTGATGTCGTAGAGGACCAACTCGGGCTTGAGGCTGAAGAGGTCGCGGAGCCGGTGGAAAAGCAGACTTCGATGCGTTCTTTGGCTGCGTGGAGCTGGTCGCGGGTGCGGTACCAGGCGTCGAGCTGACGGGGGTGGACGCGGACCCGGCGGCGCTGGTGCCAGTGGGGGATGAAGCGTCGGCCCTTGCGGTCGCAGACGAAGTCGGTCTCCAGCCAGCCGGCGAGTCCGTGCTCGCTGGCCGGGGCGATGAGCCGGTGGGCGACGAGCACAAAGGCGCGGTCGGCGAACGGGACGCCTTTGGCGTGGCCGCAGTGTTGGTCGAGGATGGCCCAGAGGCCGAGTGGGTTGAACACAGCGCGGACGGCGAGGATAGGCCCCCAAGTCGAGGCCTCGACGACCTCGGGATCGGCGGGAGTGGCGTCTTGCGGACGGCCGGCGCCACCGAGACGTCGCTTGAGTTTGGGGCGGATGTCGACGAGGAGATCTGTGCGTCCCAGATCGGCGACGACGCGTGGTTTGACCTTGCCGGCTTCGCGGTAGGCTGCGACGACGCGGACGTATTCGTGGACGGTGCCGCTGGAGGAGCGGACCTTTACGGTTCTGGGGTACATGAGAACCATGATCACGACGCAATTAGGATTTGGCAAGGAGATTATTGAGAGATTCTCGGACTAGACTTTCGGACTTTTACAAGCGTCGAACACCTTCCTCGTCGACAGAGGCTTTGTTTCTAGATTCGGCAGCGTTTGCCTGTCAGCGCGGCGCCGAAATTTCGGCGCACAGGTGTTAGTACACTAACAATTATGCGACTGTGGCTTCGTACCGGGATGCTCGAAAAACAAGGCAACCGTGACCTGCCGCTTCCATCAGCACGACGTGCCTCAAAAAAAGTCCGAAAGTCTAGTCGGAGAACGCGGAGTAGTATTGTCACTACGTTTTTCAGGCTGGCGGGGGTTGCCTGAGGCCCAGAGCCTAGAAAACAAGGCATTTTCACGCGCGGCGGCCGCCGGCTCAGGCGGTTTCACCCCAAACATGGGCTACCGGCTCCACACGTACGACCTGGCCGGTGGGAGATGATATAATGCGAATCGGTCGCCTGGGTGGAAGGAGGACGGGAAGGAACAAGCGATGCCTCATGTCGATGAAACACAACCACGGACGATCCGTGAGGCCTTCTCCGAGTTGACGGTCGACGAATTGAAACCTTTGGCGTCGTTGGTGGGTGCGACGGCGATGAGGAAGGGGGATCTCGTCGATCTGCTGGCCAAGGCTCTGGAAGACCGGGAGAAGGTTCGGAGCTTGTACGACGGTCGCGACGACGTGGGGAAGAAGGTTCTCCAGGAGGCCACGTACGATCCAGAGGGTGCTCTGGACCTCTTCACGTTTAAGGCCAAGTACGGCCGCACCCCCGATTTCGGCGGCAGCGGCAGTCGCTCTGGATATCGTAAGGAGAAACCCACGGTACTCCGCCTCTTCTTCCCGCGTAGGAATGTCTTGCCCCGCGATCTACAGTTGATCCTCCGTGGTTTCGTTCCCGAGCCGCCGCCGCCGACGGTTCAGGCCCTTGATGACCTTCCCGCCAAGGTGGGTCGGCCGCACTTCGGACTGGGCGGGTGGATTCCCGAAAAGTGTTAGGCCGCGATCGCCTCAGCCTGTTCTGCAGCATCGGGTTGTGACGACGGCGGCTTGATCGTCATCCCCGAGTTCAACTCCGCCTCGATGTCGGGAGCCTTCCACTGCCAGTCGCGGCGACGGTCCTTCGCCATCGCCGCCTGCGTCCGTTCCATCGTCTCCTGCCACCGACCCGTCAACACCGCCGCACGCAGCACCAGCATCGCCTCGGCATTCTCCTCGCGCCAGTAGATCCCGTTGCCCTTGAGACGCAAGTTGATCACCCGCCGGATCGCGCTCTCGACCGCGCCACTGCCCCGCGGACGACCCCGGTAACCGAACCAGTCGTAACGCAGGTGGGCCTCGTGCTTGTTCAGATACTCGATCTCAGTCCACACACCCGAGTCCGGCGGCTGACCCTCGGCCATCGTCCGCAGGGTCGCCACCACGTCGCGGCTCCGGCCCGCACGCAACTGGTGACGCAAGGTCCGATACGTCGCCGTCCGCTCCTCTTCCGACAAGCCCAGCGCCTGCAACGCCAGGCTGATATGATGCGCCGCGTGGCAGCAATCCAAGATCCGCTCGATCCGCTTGGGGTCCAGTCCCGCACGACCCACGACCCAATCCAGGCGATTCCAGATCCAGGGCGCCCCGTCCGAGACGAACGACACCGCCTTGGCCCGCGCGGCACCCAAGCGATGCAGATGCAACGCCAGCAGTTCCATCAGGTGGTCCGGCCCGTTCATCGTGCCGTCGATCCACGGCCGCGTCCCCCGGAGCATCCGCCCCTTGCGGTCGCTGAGATAGAGGATCAACAACTTCGGCTCCCGCCACTCGACGCGGATCTTGCGGCGGTGCTTCACCCCCTTGCGTTTCTTGGTCTCGACCTGGGTGCGGATGCGGACCCGTCCGCCATCGACCTGGGCCACGACGTGCTGCCCGGCCATCTCCTGGCCCGCCGGGAGTTGACCGTCACGGAACCGCTGCAAGTCACGGGTCCGTGTCGCCAGGACCTCGGCGCCCAACTGCCGGACCATGCGGTGGACGGTCTTCTCATCGAGGGTCGGCCCTTGGTGGCGGAGTTCGTCGCGGGCCAACTCGATCGAGGGGAGCAAGGCGGTCAAGCGGCCCACCTGACTGTGCAGGGCCGGTGTGGCCCCCTTGCGGATGCCCAGGGCGGCCAACTCGGGATAGGCTCCGGTCCCCTCGCGGCCCCGACCCCGGCCGGTGCGGGATCGGGGGCCACAGTAAATCGTGGCGATCCAGACCGTCAGTCCGCCCAGGAACCGGAGTCTCAGCCGCCGCGCCTGCGGGGGGCGTCGTGATCGATCGGCGCTGGGGCGCCCCCTTTTTTCCCTAGCGCTCGCCAGTTGGTGCGCCGATACCGCGATCAAGCGGCCTTGCGAATCGGTTCTGGCAACGCTCGCTCGGGCAGCGCACGATCCCGACGCCAATCGTCGAGTTCACCGTTGCGTCGCGCGGCTTCCAGCGCGGCCAAGGCCAGCACCCCTTGGGGCGACCAACTCATCCCCTGGTGCTTGCAACGTGCCGACACCGCCCAGTCGTTGTATTTCTCCACCCGGGTGCTCGCGATCCATAACCCCGCCTGTTGCCGTTGCTGGTAGTGGGGGATGTACGCACGCCGCTTCTCCAGGTACGCGATCAACTCCTCGACCGCCGCGGGGTTCCTGACCCACTCCAATGTCCCTCTCAGAAGGGCGATCGCGGTATCCACCTTCCCTTCCCACAACTGCCCCAGGAGTTCCTTCTCGAACGCGCGGCGTCGTTCCTTGGGGCCCCCCGCCGAACTCATCTGCTCATAACAGCGTTTCCGAAGATGCCACCAGCACAAGATCATCGCTTTGAGAGAAATCCCCAGGCTCTCGAACCACGTTCGAATCCATGTGGCACCGTCGCCCAGGACCAGCAACCGACGCTCGCCGCTGAGGACTCCCAACTCCAGCAGCAGCGCCGAGACTTGCAACCACAGGCCCTCCGGCGTGGCTTCCGCCAGCGCATACCGCAACCCGCTCACCAGCACCACCGCCGTGTACGTCCACACCTCCTTGCGGCCGGTCGATGGTTGGGCCTTGGTCTTGACCTCATCGGGCTCGACGATCACGAAGCCCTCGTCCACGGCGCGCGGTTCGTCCTTGGCCGTCGGGAACGCCGGCTCACACCCAGGAAAGCCCGTCGCAATCCACTCGGCCTGAGTCTGTTCCCACTCGGCCTGGGCTTCCTCCGAGTCGTCCAACGGCGGGTCGTCATCGACCAACCCTGTCATGGCGTCGGGGTCGGCCGCGGCAGGACCGAGCCAGGCCAACTGAGCCTCCGACGCGCCGTCCAGGATCGCCCGGGCACGCGCGCGTTGCGCAACGATCAGTTGCTCGCCCTCCTGATGCACGATGTCGATGATCGTGCTCCGCCCCAACAGACTCTCGTCCCCAGCGTACTGACAGAGGTCGGCGCGGCTCTTCTCCGTGGATTGATCGCTCATCTGATCACAGACCGCGTCCCGGAGATTCTGGGTGATGTGGAGTTGGTGCGACGTGTTCCAGGCGCGCGCCGACGGCACCTCCATCGTGCCATCCATCTTGTGCTCGATTCGCGACCGCTGAACGGTGACCTCGCCAAAGGTCGCCTTGAAGGTGAAGGGTCGTGTCCCCCGAAGCCGGATGCCGGCGCCGCCTTTGCCCTGCCGCCGCTGGAGGACCAGTTCTTGGTCGGCCTTCTCGACGAAGGCTTGGAAGAGCCGGCGCTCGATTTCGAGACCGCCTTGATGGACGAACGCCTCGATCTGGTCGGGGAGATGCTCGTCTTGATTGGGCATGGGCAAGGCCATCTGCAACCCCAGTTCGAGTGAGAGCGTCTGACCGACGCAATTGACGGGGCCGAGGGTGATGGTAGTCTGGAGGTCGTTGGTGTCACGCACGGTGTATCTCCATAACTGGTACTATGGGGGTCCATCGTGCGTGTTTTTACCGATTGAACAGCGAAAGTCACTACCCTGGAGCGAAATCTCCCCGGAAAATCGTTTCTCTATCTTGTGCAGCCTTCCTCTTGTCGCGCACCAACTGGCGAGCGCCAGGCTTTTTTCCAGGCTCGGCCTGGTCTTCCGCGCTCGTGGCTTCGGCCAGGAGGCTGGCGGTCATCTGGTCGGCGAGGCGACGGAAGTGGTCGTGGATCTCGACTTCGAGTCGCGCGAAGCTGGCGGGGTCCCGGTTCAATTGATCGAGCCACTGCTGTTTGACGGCATCGAGTTGCTGACTCAACTTCGCAGGGAGATCCGCCAGGGAAGGGACGAGGGGGCCGGTCTTGGATTGGTTGCGGATCTCCATGGTCGCCTCAGGGGTGGTGGGTTGTAGACAGACCAAAGGCTATGCTATCGAGACCCAAGAGCAACCGCCACTTTTCGGGAATCGACCCGACTGGGCCGGTATTCTCGTAAGGAGCAAAACGAGGAAGTCGAACTCCGTGAGCGACAGACGGCCAGTGCGGCCTTGCAAGACATCAAGGCAATCCTCCGCCTGATCGACATGGGCGAGGTGCGGGTCAGCGAGAAGACGCGACGGCCTTCGCTGGCCGCGATGAAGGTCATCACCGGCGTGTTGGTCGACGGCGATTTCTACGCGGAGGCGGACCAGAGCAAAGACGACAGGGAACCCGCATCCGACCTGCGCATCCAGTCGTTCGCCTGGCCGATGCTCGTACAGGCCGCGGGCCTGGCGGAGGCGGCCGGCACGCGCCTGCAATTGACGGCGGCAGGTCGCAAGGCGACGACCAAGCCGGCCCATGAATTGATCCGCCAGATCTGGGAAAAGTGACAGAAAACAACACTGGTGGATGAATTTAGCCGGATCAATGCCATCAAGAGGCAGCAAGCCAAGGGCCGTGGCTTGACCGCCGTGGCGCCTCGCCGAAAAGCGATCCTCGCGGTGCTTCGCGAGTGTCCCGCGCAGAAGTGGATCACGGCGGACGAGCTGTTCCGGCTGCTCAAAGCATTGGCCCGCGATTTCGAAGTTACGCACGACGCCTGGAAGCTGTACATCAGCGAGCAGAGGTACGGAAGTCTTGGCTACGACAGCGCCTATTCGTGGGAGATGCTCCAGGGCCGTTTTGCGCTGGCGTTCCTATTCGAGTACGCGGCAACGCTAGGCCTGTTGGATGTCGCGTACCTTTCTCCGGAGGGAGTCCGCAACGACTACAGCAGTAGTTGGGGCACTGACGAGCTTTCTTGCTTGAGCCGGTACGATGGATTGATGTACATACGGATAAACTCCCTGGGTGCGTGGTGCCTGGGTCTGGAGAAGAACTACGAGCCGGCTGTCGTTCTGCACGAGCCACTCCTAAACAGTAGTTTCCCCTAAAAACTCCACAACATCCCCGCTTGTGCGTAGCGTCTCCGTGCCCCCGATGCCGTCAGCCGGTACCCGAGGCCTGGGAATCCTCGCTGTAGTTGCAATATATCGGCCGGATCACCAAATGATCCCGCCGCTCACTGCCGCCTCATGCCGCTTTCTCCTCATCTCCCAGCCACTCCGACAGGAGACGCAGGATTTCCGGGCGATGTCGCCGCAGCAACCGCTCCACGTCCAGAACGCTCGGCCGCTCCGTCTTCTTGTCCCAGGGCGGCGGGGACCACCAATCCGGGCACCCCTCGGCATCCAAGTGGAATTGCAGCAGCCGCAGGGTGCTCATCGTCACCCACTGGGCCTGGGTCGTCCGCTCGATCGGATTCCGGGTCCACGCCCGGCACTCCTCCCATCCCAACCGTTGTTTCAAGTCCCGGAACCCATCCTCCTGACGGAACCGGGCCGCGAACAGTTCGACCATCTGCAACCCGGTCAGTCCCACAGCCGAACTGACCAGCGTGAATCGTTTCTTGTACCCCTCGACCTTGGCGACCACCGCCTTGACCGGCACCTTGTGCCCCGACAGCCGCCAGAGGCAGACCACCTCCTTCCAGAGCACCTTCCGCCTCCGGCCGTAGATGTAGGCGTGCCCTTCCTGCCACCACCGGGTCCAGCGCCCGCCCTGGCGGGGCGGCGGCAGCTTCTGGCCCCACTTCGGCAGCGGCCCCCGCTGCCCCGGGCGACGCTCCGTCGGCGGCAGGGCATGCAACCGGGCGTCGTGTCGCAGCCTCGTCAGGAACTCGACCCGGGGCTGGCCGTGCTCGGGGGCGACCAGCGGCCGGACCACGCTCCGCAGGGCATAGCCCCCGTCGAAGACGCCCAGGTGGAGCCCGCCGAGGACCCGGGCCTGCTCCCTGAGCAGTTCAACCGCCAACTCGCACTGGGTCTGGAACGCCTCCCTCGGCCCGGCGGCCCCGGACCGGGTGGGCAACTGCGATCTCCGGAAGTAGAGCCGCCCGGAGACCGGCAGGAACCAGGCGGGCTGATCGGGGTTGTGAAGCAAGGCCCCGAGGACCACCCAGTTGTGGGCCCGGACGGTGGCGGCCCGGTTCGGGCATCGGGCCGTGTACTCGTGGAAGGTGCAGGGGCCCCAGACGTGCTCGCCCGAGCGGTGCACCTTGGTGTCATCGACGGCCGAGACGGGGTAGCCATACCAGAGGCGGCCGGGGGCCTGCTCGATCAAGCGGGCGAGGTTGCGGGTGACGGCGGCGGCATCCCACCGCCCGTACTCGGCGAACCGCTCCATCGCCCTCCAGTCGGCCATCCGCTCGATGGCGGTGACCGACTGGGTGACGGTGTGCTCCTCGACGTTCAGGGCCAGGGCGGTGATCCACTCGACGAACCGTCGGTGCCCGGGGCATGTGAAAGCCCCGGCGAAGGGCTGCAGCAACCGTAGCCAGAGAAACCAGAGGAGCGTAACCTGCGGCATGGGGCATCTCCTGATGCGGTGCCAGATGGGGTCCTAACCACCCGACAGGTTCCGCTCGGGAGATGCTCCGCTCAAGAGGAGACGGGAGTTCAGTTGAAGTGAAGTTTTTCGGGGAAACTACTTCTACTGTATCCCGGCCTGCGCTTGGTATAATTTCTTTTGCACCAATTGCTTTCGTCAAGGACGCGGCCTGGAATGGAGGAGAGCATGGAACGGCGATACGAAGCGAGGTTGGAGGAAATGTTGGAGGATGCGGAAGTCTCCCCCGAGATGCTCGAGGGGATGCTGAAGCGGTTGGAGACCTTCGTCGAGCCGTTCGCGGAGGCACTCGACGAGCCCGCCCAACGACGCCACGCCCTCGAGTACACGACCGGACTGCTGTCGGACCTCAAGCACAAGACCGGCGAGGCGATCGCATACCTCCACGATCAGAAACGCCAGGGCATCCAGAAGTTCATCGGGCATGTGCCTTGGGATCACCAGCCCTTGTTCGCGACGCTGGCCGACCAAGTCGGCGAGCAGTTGGGGGAACCCGACGCGGTCATCGTGTTCGATCCCTCGGGCTTCCCCAAGAAGGGGGTGAAGTCCGTGGGCGTGGCGCGGCAGTGGTGCGGCCGGCTCGGGAAGGTCGACAACTGCCAGGTGGGCGTCTACATGGCTTACGTCTCGCGGAAGGAACACGCGATCGTCAATACACGTCTCTACCTCCCTGAGGAATGGGCCAAGGACCGGGGGCGTCGGGAGGAGGCGGGAGTGCCCGAGACGATCAAGTTCCAGACGCGCCATGGACTGGCGCTGGAGATGCTCGAGGAGTGTCGCGGGCGGCTGCCGCACGCCTGGATCGCCGGGGACGACGAGATGGGCCGTCCCTCGGGTTTCCGGCAGGAATTGCGCACCCAGAACGAACGTTACCTGCTGGCGGTCCCCTCGAACCTGCTGATCCGCGACATCGAGGTGACACCGCCGGAGTACTCGGGGCGGGGACGACATCCCCAGGTTCCCTTCACGCGGTTGGATCGCTGGTGCAGGGCGCTGCCGGAAAGCGCCTGGACCAGGATTGATGTGCGTGACGGCGAGAAAGGACCGTTGGTGATCGAAGCGGTCAAGCGTCGGATCCAGGCCCGCACCGAAACGGGGGGCACGGGTCCCGAGGAGTTGCTGTTTGTGACGCGGGGACGGCAAGCGGACGGCACATACAAGCATGACTATTATTTCTCGAACGCGGACCCGGGCACATCGCTGAAGGAACTGGCGCGGGTGGCGAAGGCGGAGCATCGCGTCGAGGAGTGCTTCGAGCGGGCGAAGGGTGAGGCGGGCTTGGCCGATTATCAGGGTCGGAACTGGATTGCCTGGCATCATCATCAAATCCTGGCGCTGCTGGCCGCGTGGTTCCTGACCCAGGAGACGCGGCGGGGAAAAAATACAGACCCCGGCTCTGACGTCGCCGCAACTTCAGGAGCTCATCGCGGGCGTGATCGAGTATCACCTCGGCATCAATCACCCATCATTTCGTTGTCGCCGAAGTACCCGCTGGCTACGACGCAACGAAGAAGCGCGGCTGTATGCACATCGTTCACGTAATGTGTTGCCACGATTGAAGATCCATCTGCGGATGTGAGGGATACAGTAGAACTACTGACTACTGAGATTACCAGACTTGCTCAAAGTTCGCGCTGGCCCTGACCTGGAGCCGCAGGGATTCATCGGCATTTTGGACTTTGTGCATCTGCTGGTGTATCTCTATGGCGTCGCGCAGGCCGTGGAGGGCAAGGGCTCGGCTGCGGCCTGGAAGCGGTATGAGGGCTGGATGCGGCTGGCGTGGTCAGGCCGGGTGAAGGAGGTGCTGGCGGGATTGCGTCAGGGCTGCGACCAACTGGGCGTGCCGCCGGAGGGCTGCCCGGAGGAAGACCCCAGGAAGGTGGCCGCGGAGGCGCTGGGTTACGTGACAAATAACCGAACCCGGATGGCTTACCCGAGGTACAGGCAACTGGGACTGCCCATCAGCAGCGCAGCGGTGGAGAGCGTGAGGAAGCAGGTGAACCAGCGCATGAAAGGGACGGAGAAGTTCTGGCTGGAAGGGGGGGCGGAAGCGATCTTGCAGATCAGGGCGGCCTACATCAGCGAAGACGGGCGGGCCGACTGCTACTGGTCACGCCCGCGGCCGTTCGCACAGGCCGTCGGCACGGGCAGGCTCCGCCCTGAATCCTGACCTACAAGAACGCGACTGCACCCGGCCAAGAGAACCCTGTTGACGCCGACACCCCTGCGACGTTAAGTTGATTCGCGTCGTGCCCCTTGAGACAGGAGAACCAGAATGGTTCACGATTGGGTTGAGTACGAAACAGGGTGGAAATCAAGGCTCTCGCTTGGGCGCGTGTGCAACCCGTTCGTGAGGCGCTCTGACTCGATTCACTTGACGAGTACGATATCTTAAGCTAGGTCCTTGCTATGCGGCGCAAGAAAATGGCTTGCGCACAGCCGGGGTGGCTGTGCTCCAAATGATGCGAGCCAGCCAAATTTGGCTGGCGTAGCTTTCGTCTGATGAGTGGCCCCGCACATTGGGCTATTATTCCCTAATGCAGGACGTCCGCTCGCTCGAAACGGCCTAAGATTTGCGAAGCTCCGCTATTACGCTCATGCTATTGGCTTGTACTCCCCTCCGCTGTCGATAATACGAGAACTCGAGGAAAAACCCGTAGTCTCGCACTGAAAAGCAGCGGAAGAAGCTTTGCGGCAGCATCCTTCTCATCAGATATCGAGCTGAACGTTTGTCCGGACGCCAACTCACACCGGGTCCGGATCAAGCGATCAGCACTTGACGTCCATCCTTTACAAGCCTGTATCCCCAGCCCGAAGTGGACGCATGGCGACCGTCCAAGGCCATCCGGCCGAGGTCTGCGCCGCGCGCCGAGTCTCCCGGCGGGGTTGATGGCAAGCGAGGGATTGTGCGCTCCAGACGCGCGCACGCGATCATTATGATTTTATTTAGTACAGTACTATTTCGTTAAAACTTTTTGAAAGGCTCCGAGGAAATGAAGGTTCTTGTGGATGCGTTCCGGCCGTTAACCCACCAGGTCCCCTGGAAAATGCGGCAGAAGGGGCGAAAAGAGACCGTAGCAAGGAGCGCGGGTTGTCTTGACCTGAGCGCCTCAGGTCAAGACAACCCGCGCTCCTTGCTACGGTCTCTTGTTGGGGGGGAAACCTATTTTTCCGCACATCTCGACGAAATTTCCCTACGCAACCGCAAATACTCTATAGAGTTACATTTAATGTTCTAAAAATTATAAATAAGATTTTGAAAATTCGTGTATTGGATGTGCGGAAAATCCGGGAAAGGTCCCCGAGGTCGCGCCTCGGCTCGGGGACAAGATTCACCGCGATCCGAATTGCCACAAGGAGCCGATGGCGGAGCTCGTCGTGATCATCATCGGGCTGGCCACGCGGGCGGTCCTGGGATTCAGGGCCAACGGCGATGGAACGGGTCCGCGCGACGGTGCACCAATCCTGAAGGACACGTATCTCCGATCAGCCGAGAGGGGCGAAAATAGCGGTTTTCACGAATCTCACAGAGTCGTATTAGAACCTGTGCTATAAAAATAAGGGTTGAAGCACAGCCGACGCGAGAGCGAGATTGGCTTGTGCGCCGATTACGTCCGTTTGCCGGGATGGGGGTGGCTCGCACCCACCCCCACCCCTCCCTTCGCGGCCGCGACGATCAGCTCCCAAGGGGGGCCGTTGCGCCGCGCCAATAACGTCCGTGTGTGGTGGCCGGGATGGCTCGCACCTACCCCCGGCCCCGTCAGCCCAGTCCCTGAACTCAGAGACAGGACCGATGTCTATTCTATCAAACAAATGGTCTCCCTACGTCAAAAATTCCGGCGGGAGATCACGCACCAAGTCCGGTCGTCGCTTCGCGCTCGAGGAACTCGAGTCGCGCGTGGTGTTGAGCAACTATTATGTATCCCCGACCGGGAATAATTCGGCTGCCGGGACGGCCTCTGCCCCCTGGCTCACCCTGCAATCGGCCGTGAGCCATCTCCAGCCGGGCGACACCCTGAATGTCGAGGCCGGGTCCTACGCCGGCTTCATGGTGGGTTGGGACCCTGCCGGCACGTCGGTCTATGGTACGATTGCCGGCACCGCAGGGCATCCGATCACGATCCAGGCCGACCCGGCTGCCGTCCCGGGCTCCGTGATCGTCAACTCCCGATGTAGCCAGGCGGCCGTCGGTATTGACCTGGAGCCTGGATGCGATTACATCACGATCAAGGGCTTCACCGTCGATGGCGCAGGCAGTACCATTACTACTGTCGCCAACAGGGGTTACGGCATCAAGATCACCGGAAGCAACGACCAGGTGATTGGAAATACGGTTAAAAATCTGATCGGTGCAGCCATCGCTGGTATTCACGACAATGGCGGCAATAACGCCCTGATCCAGGGCAATACGATCACCGGCGTTCAGTCGGGCGGGGACAGCGCAAAAGGCCATGGCATTTATGTCGCCAACGCCACCGGTGTCCAGATTACCGGAAATACGATTCACGACAACGCTTATATCGGAATCCATATTAACGGTGATCCGAACGTTGTCTCGAACGCCCTGATTTCCGGAAACCTGATCTACAACAACGGCGGGAACGGCATCAATGCCGACGGGCTTCAGAATTCCGTCGTTGAGAACAACCTCATCTACGGTTATCAGAACTACGGAATCGCCCTCTACCAGATCGATTCTTCGGGAGGTAGCAAGAACAACGTCATTGTAAACAACACTATCGCCTCGCCGGCCACCAACGCCGCCGCGGCGATCCGCATCCTCGACGCCGGCACCGGCAACGCGATCCTGAACAACATCCTGTTGGGTGGCGGCGGCATCACCTACCGCGTCAGCGCCGACAGCCTTCCTGGGCTCATCAGTGACTACAACGTGGTCGGAGCCCTAGATCAGTCGGAGGACACCGGCGCAACCGAGACCCTGGCGCAGTGGCAGACTCAGACTGGCCAGGACGCTCACTCGTTCGTGGCATCGCCATCGCAGTTGTTCGCCAACGCGGCGAGCAATGACTACCACCTCTCGTCATCGAGCTCGGCGATCGATGTGGGGACATCGACCAATGTTCCGGCCACGGACCTGGACGGCAACCCTCGCCCCAGCGGCAAGGGATACGATATCGGCGCCTGTGAATACCAATCCGCCGCGGCCACGACGCCGCCGACGGTGACAGGCGAGACGCCGGCGCCGAACGCGACGGGGGTACCCTCCACCACGACCGTGACGGCCACCTTCAACAAGTCGATCCAGGCTGGGACCCTCTCGTTCGTGCTCACGGGCCCGAACACCACCGCCATCCCGGCGACGGTCAGCTACAACGATACGACGCACATGGCGACGCTGACCCCCTCGGCGGCGCTGGCCGCCAGCACGACCTACAGGGCCACGGTCAGCGGGGCCAAGGACGCCGTCGGCAGTACGATGGCCGGCCCCTTCTCCTGGTCCTTCACCACCGCCGCGCCAGCCACGACGCCGACGGTGACGGGCGAGACGCCGGCGCCGAACGCGACGGGGGTGCCCTCCACCACGACCGTGACGGCCACCTTCAACAAGTCGATCCAGGCTGGGACCCTCTCGTTCGTGCTCACGGGCCCGAACACCACCGCCGTCCCGGCGACGGTCAGCTACAACGATGCGACGCATACAGCGATGCTGACCCCCTCGGCGGCGCTGGCCGCCGGCAAGACCTACACGGCCACGGTCAGCGGGGCCAAGGACGCCGCCAACGGCACGATGGCCGCCCCCTGCTCCTGGTCCTTCACCACCGCGTCTGCGAGCAGCGACCCGCTTTGCCTCTGGAGCAGCACGGCCAAGCCGGTCAATGCGTCGGATCCGGATACAAATCAGGTCGAGCTCGGGGTGAAGTTCCGCTCCGACGTGGCCGGCTCCATCACCGGCATCCGGTTCTACAAGGGGTCCGGCAACACCGGCACCCACGTCGCCCATCTCTGGAGTAGCACCGGTCAGCTCCTGGCCAGCGCCACGTTCACGGGCGAGACGGTCTCGGGCTGGCAGCAGGTCAACTTCGCCCAGCCGGTCCCGATCGCGGCCAACACCATCTACGTGGCGTCGTACTACGCTCCCGCGGGGCATTACGCCGACGACACTGGCTACTTCACCTCGGGGTACAACAGTGGCCCGCTCCATGTGCCGGCCAGCGGTGGCGTGTACGCGTATGGCTCGGGGGGCGGCTTTCCGACGCAGACCTGGAATGCGAGCAACTACTGGGTCGATCTCGTACTGACGACGAGCGCGTCTTCTCCTGTATCCAGCTCGTCGAAGGTCGCCACATCGAGTGCGATCATCATGTCGAGCTCCGCCGTGCCGCCGACCACGGTTATGCCATCGGTCTCGAGCCAGTCCAGCAACGTGAACCCGGCTCCGGCGGCCATGGACCAGATCTTCACAAGTAGTGGCAGCCTGCACCTCTCGAACATCCCAGCGCCTCGCCGCAAGGTCAGGCAGGCCTGACATCACGTCATCGGCCCATCGCGTCCCGCTTGGGTCGACTGCTCAAAGAAGAGGGCGAGCTCCCTGCCAAACCCGATCGCAAGATGGGGCTCGGCGGGACGCTCGCCCTCTCGGACGTGCGCTTAGAGACTATCGGGGCGGAAGCAGAATTCATCCTGGGAATCGGTCAGGGAGGACCAAAGCGGGTCGCCGGCGTCACGGGGCCCGGCGAGCTCGGACGGGTGGCCTGGGATCGTATTCGTACGCGCCGACGTCGGGCATCGGCCCCACCGGGCGTCGGTTCCCCTCCAGGTCCTCCAGCGGCGCCCCCGCTGACCGGGCCGCGTCGATCGCCGGGGAGCCGGCGCGGGGATGGTAGTCGCGGACCGAGGCATCCACGAAGACCGCCTCGGGGCGCGAGGTCACGCCGTGGAGGTCATAGCCGAGCGATCGCCAGCGATCGAGGTCCAGCGACGTCTCCCCGTCGTCAGTGCTCATCCTCGGCGTTAGCACGTTGTGGTCGGACACGAACCCCCGTCGCGAGTCCTCCGAGACGAGGATCACTCCGCGGCTCGGGTGGAAAGTCAGGAGGATGTTGTTGACGACCGTGTTGCCGGTGCTGCCGCCCTTGATGCCGATCGCCCATCGCCCGTCAGCGGGCTGCGCGATCGTGTTGTTGGCCACCAGGTTGTTCGCCGAGCCGGCGGCCCCGTCCTCGCGGAACAGTGCAATCCCCGAGGCGTGGTTGTCGTACAGCAGGTTGTTCCGGAACACGGAGTCCCGCACGCCGTCGGCGTTGATCCCCGCGCCTCCCCTACGGCCGTTGTCGTGGACGACGTTGCGCTCGACCGACGCCTCGGAGATGATGCCGTCCCCGCCCTGGCTGGCGTCGCCGTTCATCTGGATCCCGCACCCGCCGTTGCCCCATGCCACGTTGCCGCGGATAACGGGGCGGTTGCCGCTGTTGGAGACGTAGATACCGTGCTCGATCGTCGAGCGCGAGGCCGTGTTGCCCTCGATCAGAACGTCGTCGCTGAAGCTGGTGAAGATCCCCCAGCGATGGTTCCGGTCGGTGCGGTTGCCGCGGATGATCACGCCGCGGTTCCGGACGGAGCGGATCCCGGCGCGGGGCATTCCCTCGACCCGGAAGCCCTCGACGACGACGAAGCTGGCGCCCTCGAGGTTGATCCCGTCCGGCGTCTTGGTGTTGCGGTCAACGATCGAGGCGCCGGGCTCGGCGCGGAACGTCACCGGCCGGCCCTCGGCCCCGCCCTGAGGGCGGTCCCAGCCGAGGACGAAGCCGGCATACCGGCCGGCGCGGACGGTCACCGTATCGCCGGGCCCGACCCGATCGGCTGCGTACTGGAGCGTGGCCCAGGGGGCCGCGGCGGCGCCGCCAGTCGGGACATCATGCCCCTCCGGGGCGACCCAGTAGCCGACCCCTCGGGCCTCCGCCGCCCCGATCGCGGCGGACAGCGCGAGCCCCCAGCATGCAGCCCATCGACCCATCATCGCGAAGATCCTACCCCCGGGTTGCTCAGGACGTGGCCGCCCCGGGTCGCCCCTAGCTCCGCCTCGGGTCGAGGATCCCAGAGCAGCTCGTAATCGCGTGCCTCGGCGACCGAGCCGGCCCAGCCCGCCTCGGCGGCGCGGGCGAGGTTGTACATCTCGCGCGCGGTCACGTAGTGGAAATGGAAGGCCGTGTCCTCCTCGGCGCGTCGGGCCAGGGCCCGGTGGAACTCCACCATCGGCTCGCCGAGCAGCACCCGCTGGTTCGCCTCGGGCGCCCCGTGGGTGTGGAGCTTGATGAAGAACCAGTCCGGCCGGTTCGGGACCTGGACTCGTGCCTTGAGCCACAGGTCGAGCCGCTCGATGCTCGGGGGCTGATTGGCCTGGAGGCACCCGTTCTCGATGCGCGGCAACAGCCCCCATTTGCGGCGCCTCCAGTTCAGGAGCAGCGGCCCCTGGATAAGCATCAGGGCTTCGGCCGGGACGGGGCCGATGCCCACATCGACCCCAGAGTCGTGCGACTTGGGCCGCCTGGGGTCGTCGGTCGCGTAGTAGATGCTGTTGATCTTGCGCGTCTGCGTCGGGCTGGGGGCCGAGGGGAGCGTGAAGTCGGCATAGCAACCGGTCTCGCGCAGGACGTCGAGCTCGTTGTTGACGCCGCACCAGCGCCCGTCCGGCCGCGAGTTGTCGAGGGCCCAATTGCCGTGCACGAAGCCATAGACCAGCTCCCCCGTGCCCCGACGTCGCGACAGCAGGCCATGCCGGCCCGACAGCACCGCCTTGGCCTCGAGCAGCTTCCGGCGCAGGCCGTCGGCGGTGTCACCGTCGTGATGCAGGTGCACCTCGACCTCGCCGTAACCGGCGCGGCATAACTCGGCCAAGGCGTCGAGATCCACCGAGTCGTACTGCTCGATCGGATAGAAGAACGTGTGTCGAGG
>CAWDND010000106.1:0-14939 GCA_963803395.1 uncultured Planctomycetaceae bacterium | reverse complement strand
GAAATGGAGGAGAACCTCAACGGCGAGATCAACACGCTGGGTTATCCCAAGGCGGCGTTGTTCGCGTTCAGCCCGGCGTTGGTGTCGTACAACCTGATGAGTGTGGTCAAGGCAGCGCTGCGTGCGGCCCACGGCGCGGAGATCGTCCAGGAGAAGGTCTCGACGTATTACCTGGCCGACGAAATCACGATGACCCATCGCGGGATGATGATTGCGATCCCAGAGGACGAGTGGACGGTGTTCCACGACTTGACCCCGCGGGAGATGGCCAAAGTGCTGGTGGAGTTGGCCAGCAATGTGCGGCTGTCTCTGTACCCCAAGCAGCCACGAGGCCCGAAGAAACCAAAGCCGGTGAAGCAGAGCGGGGCGAAAATCAAACACGTAGCAACTGCAAGGATCTTGAAAACTCGTCACAAGCGCACAAAATGACACATTCAAAGGGCTGGGTCCGCGGTGGGGACCTGAGCGCGCAGCGTCTGATACGCCCCCCCGAGCCGACCGGAGACGCGCCGCACGGCATCCTGCGTGAGGGCCGATTGGGTCAGGCGGACGCCGGTGTAGAGTTTCAGCACGGCGGGGACCTTGCGGACCGGGACACCGAGCCCGTAATGAGTGGCGTGCGCCGCGGCCCTCACGCGCGGCCCCAAGCGGTGGGCGGTGCCGCCATACGGATCGGGGGCCAGGTCCGGGTGCGACGCCCGCACGGTGGTGTCACAGGTCGGGCAGCGGTAGACCCAGACGCGGTAGGGTTGCACGATCGGCTTGGGCTGCGGAGGGATCTCGGTGATCGCGGCGAAGTCGACACGCTGCTCCTGCAACGGCTCACCGCAGCAGGGGCAGACCGGCTCGGGCAGTCGGACCTCGATCGGGGGCGCGGTCCACTGGTCGGGCGTGGGCAGGGTGCGGAAGGTGAAGCGTCCCTGACCCGGCTTGCGTCCCGGGCGTTTGGGCTGAGCCTTGCGTTGAACCTTGGAGAAGGGAGCGGGAGAAGGGAGCGGCTTGACGCTTCGCGTCGCGCGTGCGCTGCTCGAATTGGGCCTTCAAAGTGGCGATCTCGGTCCGCAAGGACGCGACCTCCGCCAGCAACTGCTCAATGCGTGTTTTCAGAGCAGCGCACTCGGTGAGCACCTGAGCGACGAACGCCAGGAGTGCCTGTTTGCCCAGGTGTGCGATCTCGGTGAGCGTAGGCATGAAACGGATTTGTAGCCCCGCGAATCGCGTTTTGCAAGGGGTGGCCGCTAATCAATTACCGATGGTAATTCATCCGACCAGCCCTGATGTTCCGTTGGAAGTAGGCCTGCTCGCGTTTGAGCACCGGCTCACGACGCCGACCACACACCACCGCGATCTCTCGGAGGACCTCCTCGGTCTGTCCCTTGAGCAGCCGGCGACGCTGCCGCTTCACCCACGTCGTGCGTTCCGCGGCGGTCCCACTGCTCTTCCGACCGGCGATCACTCCCAGGTGCTCGACCGCATGGTAAAAATGAGACTTCTCGCTGATCTCCACCTCGATCTCATGCGACCTGTCTTGATCGGTGCCTGTCCTGACCTTGCGTCTTGCCGAGCCCGTCTGTGTTCGGCCGATCGGTCCTCTTCGGCTCCGCCGGGGCCCATCCCTTCCAGATCCGATCCAGGGTCATCACCACGAATCGCACCAGGGTTCGGCGGCGCCGCCACTTGTACCGCACCTTCTCCAGGAACCGGAACATCCGGTTGGTCCGTTCCACATGGTTGTTGGTCCGCACTCGTCGGCTCACCGGGTTCTTCAAGTACGCCATCAGCTTGGGGAACTTCTCCGGGGTCAGTTGCTCCATCGCCTTGACCAACTCCGGCACCGACTGGAACTCCGGATCGCGCACCAACGCCGCTCGGCGGCAACACGCCTGGTGGAAGTCCTTGGGCGTGTCGAACACCCAGTAGATCCGGTCCGCGAACCGCCGGAGCGTCCGCAACTCGGGCAGGTAGTCCAACATCCGCTTCAAGTCGTCGCGCTGGGCCTCGGTCAAGTGCTCCCGCCGCTTCGTGATCAGGTGGCGATGCTTGAACACGAAGTGCGCCTTCTCCTTGACCGTCGGGCCACGATGCTTCGCGGCGGCCTTGGCCTTGGCCCCCTTGCGGCCCCGCCGCTTCTTCCGCCCAGCCTTGCCCCGCCGCTTCATCGCGTTGCGCAGCCGGCGCACGGCGTCGAGGATCAGCGTGTTGATGTCCTTGATCACATGGAAGACGCACCGCTGGTGGTCCGCATCGGGCCACAGCTCCTCCAGCACGCCGGGGTACAGGTTCGAGCCGTCGGTGACCACGACGGTGGGGATCAGGCCCCAGGTCCGGAGGTTCTTGAGGAACCGCCGCATGTGATCCTGGTCATTCTTGTCGACCAAGGCGAAGGCGACCGGCAGGTCGCTGAGGGGATCGGTGGCCAGGAGCAACGTGAAGCGGCCCAGGTGCAGCTCGTCGACGCAGAGCGTGCCGCCGAAGCGCCCAGGACCGTGCCGCCGATGCGCGGCCATGTCGAGCTCGCGGCGCGGTCGCGGAGCACGTCGGAGACGAACCCCGAGGAGAGGTCGAGGAGGAAATCGCGGCGGATCGACTCCAGGGCGCGTTCGACGTTCAGGGCGTCGTCGAGGATGCGGTCGCGGACCAAGTCGCGGACCTTGTTGTCGTAGGGGGCTTTGGGGAGGACGCCCTCGGGGCTGTTGCGGAAGGTGGTGCAGCAGTCGCAGCCGGCGGCGTACTCGCCGTAGGTGATCTCCAGGAAAGCGACGGCCTTGTAGGCCACGGTCCGCACGATCCGGTTCAAGGTCCGTTTCCGCCGGCCCCGTTTGCCGCACGTCGGGCAGGGGGCCTTCTTGGGGGCGCAGTGGATCGGTATAACGATCGTCGTGGGTGCTTCGGTGCCCATGGTCTGCATCTCCGGTGATGGGGACTCACAACACCCTCATTCGGGATCGTCCCAAAGCGTAAGTTTTGAACTTGACACTTTTTAGGGTCAGGTCGCCGCGCCTGTTGGCATCGGCATCCAGAGCAGATCCCAGAACCGAGAGCTGGGCAGCTTCAGGCCCAAGGGCGCATCCGGACAACGCCCTCGTCGTTGCCCCGCACGAAACTCACGACAATTCCCGTACAGACGCTTCAGCTCCAGCAGCCCTTGCGTCAACGTCCGGTGGCGCGACGGGGGCCTCCGCAGCACGCGGTTCCTGCACTCCACCGCACTGCTGGCCCGGACCGTCTGATGCCACACCCGCGCCACCGCGCGAGACGAGGCCTGCCAGTTCGCGTCCCGCTTCTGGCAGACCACCTGGGGCACCAGAGACGCCACAGGGCCCGCGCCGGCAAGCACCCCCGCAGGGGGGGCGCGCGGCCGCTGCCGACGCAGCCTCCAGAACCGCACCCGTTCCCCACGCCACTGGTCCTCGGGTGCAGCCTCCTGCAACTGACGGTGCTGCCGGTCCAGGAACGTCCACGTCGCTTCCGCCTGGGGAAAGCCACCTCCCTTGATCCCGTCACGTCCCGACCACTGAGGCAGCGCCAACGCACTCTGCGGGCGCGCCCACCAGCGGTCGTTCCCCGGACCCTCGGGACGAAACACCGGCCGCGCCGCGCGGCGCGCGCTCCCCGCCCGCTTCGGATCGCTCGGACTGCGGGAACGCGGCCTCCGCCTTCGTCCAGGCCGCTCGGGCCGCGACCGCCACGCCTCGGGCAGCCTGGCCCTGCTGCTGCGCCGGCGCGACCCGGCGGATGGCCGCTTCGGCCTGCTCCCAGAGGCGGTCCCCACGGTTCCGCTCAGGCGCAAGACCCGGCGGGCCTCCGGGGTCGTGTGGCACACATCCAGGCCATTCTCCCAAGGGGGCTGCTCGTCCTTCTGCCGCTGCTGTGGCACGGCGGCGATCCCCGCTTGCAGGCCCGTTCCCGCAGCCGCCAGGACGGACGACAGCGCCGTCCAGTCGTGCCACGCCTTCGACCAGGTCGCTTCCGTGCGGTCGTCGGCCTTCTGCCCCAGGAACCAGACCATGCGGGCCGGCTCGACACCCACCAGCATGGGGCGGCGGTGAAAGCAGATCGGCTCTTCGCGGAATCGTGTGGTTAACTTTGGGCTCTTCACCCTCGGCAAACCGCTGTTTTCTTCGGGTCGAACGCCCTTCCCTGACCATCGGAAACTCGTCACGATGAGCGGATGGGTAAACTCAAGCGGCTCTTCGCGGAATCGAGTGGGTGGTTTTCAGAGTTTTGGCAGCATACAGGTAAGTATCTTTAGCCGGAAATACTCCTCGTCACGGTCGCCGTAAGCGCGTTGTTGAAGGACACGGATCTTGTTGTTGATTCCTTCAACGAAGCCCAAAGGCACCTTGTTCTCCACGTGACAATACGTCTCGATGCCGTCCCAGTGCGCCTCGACCATCGCGGCGAACTTGCGAAAGGGTCCCAGCCGTTGCCACTTCAAGACGTCTTTCCAGTTGTTGAAGAACCGGCGGGCCCAACCCGGGCGGTTGTAGTCCCAGAGTTGGCCGAACGACTGCTTCAGGAGGGAGGCCTTGTTCAACCGCCGATGGGCTCGGAACAGCAGCTTCAACGCCTGCTTCCCCCCGATGGTGAGGTTCTCCCAACGGGACAGCAGGTTGTACTTCTGCCCCTTAATCCGAAGTTCCGGACCCGTTTTTCGCACAACTTCCCTTGTGATAAAGACTTCACCGCGATTCTGACTCCCAATTGTAGCCAAAGTATTTCCGGGTCATTCTTGACGCGCCCCGGATGCCATCGCGATAGTGTCCCGCATGGCACGCAAACACCGAGCGGTCCATGTCGCCAGAGTCACGAACACCCTCAAGGGGGTAACCTCTACCAGTTCCTACCTCCGACGCACCTGCCGTCAGGACGGCAAGGTCCAGCATGAGACCCTCGGAAACCGCTCCGATCTCCCGGTCCACGTCATCAACCGGATCAGCCGCGCGCTCAAGGGCGAGACCTGCGTCCCCGCGGCTGACGCCTTCCACAGGACGCGCTCGCTCCCCCATGGGCACGTCGAGGCCGTGCTGACGAGGATCCGCACGCTCCCCCTGGAAGACCTCGTCGCCTCCGAGCCGGCGCGGCGGCGCGACCTGGTGAGCGCCAGGATCGCCGAACGTCTCCTCTTCCCCAGCTCCAAGCTGGCCAACACCCGAAACTGGCACGACACCACCTTGGCCGAGGAACTGGACGTCGCCGATGCCACCGAGGATCAACTCGATGTCGCGATGGACTGGCTGCTGGCGCGGCCGGAGGCAATCGAGAAGAAGCGGGCGAAGCGGCAGCGCGGCGACGGGGCCCTGGTCCTCTACGATGTCACCCGCAGCTCCTCCGAGGGGACGACCTGTCCACGGGCCCGCTGCGGCCAGGACCGCGACGGCCCGACCGGCTGCCCGATCATTGCCGCCGGCGCGTGGACCGACGCCGACGGGCGGCCGGTCGCCGTGCAGGTCTACCCCGGCAACACCGGCGATCCCCAGACCGTCCCCGACCAGGTCGAGGCGCTGACGAAGCGGTTCGGGCTGTCGCGCGGGGTCCTGGTCGGCGAGCGTGGCATGCTCACGCAAACTCAAATTGACGTGCTCAAGAAACACCCGGGCCTGGGCGGGATCGCGGCGTGGCGCAGCGGCGCGATCCGCCGCCTGTTGACCGACGGCCACCTGATCCGCAAGGATCTGGAGGCCGAACGCCTGGCGGAGATCACCACCCCGGAATTCCCCGGCGAGCGGCTGGTGGCCTGCTCCAACCCCCAATTGGCCGAGCAGCGCCGGCCCAAGCGCCCGGAGCTGCTGGCGGCCACGGAGGCCGAGCTGGGGACGCTGGCCGCCCGCGTGGCGCGGCCGGCGGGTCCGCCCGAGACGGCGGCCGCGAGCGGCGTGAGGGCGGGCAAAATCATCAATCATTACAAGATGGCCAAACATTTTATCATGACGATCCGTGACGGACATCTGGGCTGGGCCCGCAAGGAAGACACAATCAAAAATGAAGAGCATCTGGATGGCATCTCTGTGATCCGGACCCGCGAGCCGGCCGCGCGAGTGTCGGCCGCCGACGGGGTGCGGTCGTCCAAGCGACTGGCCTTGGTCGAGCAGGCGTTCCGGTGTCTCAAGGGGATCGACCTCTTGGTGCGCCCGAGCCACCACCGCCCGGCCGACCGCGTGCGGGCGCACCTCCTGCTCTGCCTGCTGGCCTATTACGTGCAGTGGCCTCTGCGCCCGGCGTGGGAGCCGCTGCTGTTTGAGGACGAGGAGTTGGCCGTGGACCGGCAGCGGCGCGACCCGGTGGCCCCGGCGGTGCGCCTCGGAGTCGGCGCGGCTCCAGAAGAAGACACACCTGACGTCGGGCGGTCTGCCGGTCCAGAGCTTTCGGACGTTGCGGGCTCCTCTGGGGACGCGCTGCCGGAACACGTGTGGGGTGACCGTCGATCCCAACCAGACGACGTTCCACCAGGTGAGGGAGGCCGATGCGTTGCAGCTAGAGGCGCTGCGGTGGATCACGGTGGAGACAGAAACGGGCACCGAGAATCTCCGTAAGTCGTTCGACACTATAGATATTCTCCATCATCCCCCCTGGAACTTCGGATTAAGGGGCAGAAGTACAACCTGCTGTCCCGTTGGGAGAACCTCACCATCGGGGGGAAGCAGGCGTTGAAGCTGCTGTTCCGAGCCCATCGGCGGTTGAACAAGGCCTCCCTCCTGAAGCAGTCGTTCGGCCAACTCTGGGACTACAACCGCCCGGGTTGGGCCCGCCGGTTCTTCAACAACTGGAAAGACGCCTTGAAGTGGCAACGGCTGGGACCCTTTCGCAAGTTCGCCGCGATGGTCGAGGCACTGGGACGGCATCGAGACGTATTGTCACGTGGAGAACAAGGTGCCTTTGGGCTTCGTTGAAGGAATCAACAACAAGATCCGTGTCCTTCAACAACGCGCTTACGGCGACCGTGACGAGGAGTATTTCCGGCTAAAGATACTTACCTGTATGCTGCCAAAACTCTGAAAACCACCCACTCGATTCCGCGAAGAGCCAGCAGATCTCCTCGAGGCCGCCGACCAGGACCCACGCCTGGCACCGCGCATCGAGGAGCTTCAGGATGCGCCCCGCCGCGCTGGCGGCCGCCTGGATCCCGCACTGGATCGTGGAGCGACCGGGGCGTGCCGGCACGCCCAGGATCCGCGTCCGCAGGTCGAGGATCGGATGGAGGCTCAGGCCCATGGCCGTGGCCGTGACGGTGAACTCGTGTGGCTTGTCCGGGGGAACGCGACGGTCTGAGCCAGCCAGTCCCAGAGGCGCGCATTCTCCGGACGGAGGTCGGAATTCTCCTGGATCAGTTCGGCACGTGTCGGCCCGCCGGCGTGCTCGGCCTCGACGGCCGCCCGGACCTTCTGGGCAGGGTCGGAGATGGTCTGTCGGCTGCAGTCGGCAGCGTCGGCCTGAGGAGTGACGTCGCCGTAGAGACCGGTCCAGCAGGCTGCGGCATTGGCGATCCAGGTCGCGATCGAGATCTTGAGCATGGGTGGGCCTCTTGAGTGTGGATCCTGTGAACAATCCCACTTTTGAGGTCCATCCCCGCACGATCAAGATGTTTCGACCTGGTGTTCCAAAGTGTCAACTTGAAATCGACCGTTTCGGCCCTATTTGGAACGATCCCCAAAAGTCATAGGGAAACTCAGGCTTCAGCCGTGGGGTTGCTGACGCCGTCGCCTTCGAGCGGAGGTCGGCGAGCCCGCCGTCGACGCCGAGGATCTGCCCGGTGATCCAGCCCTGCCGCGGGTCGAGCAGCCACGCGATGGCCGAGGCGACGTTGGACGGCTCGCCGATGCGGCCCAGGGCGTGCATGGCGGTCGAGGCCCTCAGGGTCGCCTCGTTCGACGTCAAGGCTGCGGTGAGCGGCGTGCGCACCAGCCCGGGGGCCACGCCGTTGACCCGGATCCCGCGCGAGGCATAGGTGGCCGCCGTGGAGAGCACCAGGCCGATGATCCCCGCCTTGGCGGCGGCGACGGCTTCGTGGTTGGCCAGCCCGGCTCGCGCGGCGGCCGACGACACCAGGACGATCGAGCCGCCGGAATCCTTCATCGCCCGCGCCGAGGCCCGGACCACCGCGAACGCCGAGGTCAGGTTGACGGCGAGCGCCGTGTCCCATTCCGCATCGCTGGTCAGGTGGACCGGCTTGAGCAGCAAGGAACCCACGCAATGGGCCACGCCATCCAGTCGACCGTGCCGCTCCAGGACGCGGGCCACGCAGGCATCAACCTGGGCCGATTGCGTCGCGTCCACGGGGAACGGATGGGCCCCGAGTTCGTCCGCCAACGCTTGGAGCTTCTCGGCGTTACGCGCGGCGACGACCAGCCGCGCCCCCCTCGCGACGAGCTGGCGGCACAAGGCGGAGCCGATGCCTCCCGTGGCACCGAGCACGAGGTAAGACGGGGGTTGCTCGAAATTAGTCGGGGTCATGCGTTTGGCCTCCGGGTCGTTGATCGTCGTCCTACGCCCGACCCCGCGACCTGACCCGGGCCCCGACCGGGTTCGAGAAGCTCGCGGACGCGACGGGCGCGGTCGTCGAAGATGGCCTCCAGGTCGCGACGGATGCCGAGTCGGTGCAGGGCAACTCCGAGCCAGCCCAGGGGGAGCCGATAGCGGACTTCGTCGCGGATCAGTGTCCCCCCCATTTGCGCCTCGAAGGTGTGCGTGTGGTGCCAGAGGCGATATGGCCCTTGCAGCTGCGTGTCGACGAATCGGTGGGGCGGTTCCCATGCCTCGATGATGGTCGTCCACCGCAACGGCATGCGGCGCCAACGCAGCCTGTATTCGATCAGGGTGCCGGCGCCCATCACGATCGGGCCCGGTGTGATCACGGAAAAACGGAGCCACGCGGGCGTGATGGCCTCCAGGTTGGTCGCGTCGCCGTAGAAGGCAAAGACCTCCTCGATGGGCCGGGCGAGCCATTGCTCCCGCTCGATGAGATCGGTTCGCGCGGCGTCCACAGGAGGTTTCTCCGAAGGGACACTGTGGCCCATCTCCTCCGCGGCGATGTTGGCGATGAGATCGTAGAACGGCTTGAACATATCGCGGCTACAGAAGTTGAACGACTGATACATGTAGTTCATCAGGGTGGACATCTCGCCGAACCAGCCGCCGAGCAGTTCCTGCACGGCGGGCGCCGAGTCCGGCGAGGCATCCTTCGGCTGCGGCAGCTCGATCTGCAGCCGGTCGATGCGTAGGAACGTTTGGGATCCTCTTTACCTCACGGTTTGAGAGGGGACGGCCACGCCTTGTGAGCCGGCGAGGGCCGTGCTCGTGGCGGCCACCACGACGCCGGACAGGCCGACCAGCGTGTAGACGACGCGGCTCAAAGTCGCCGTCTGGCCCCCGAACAGCGCCGCGACGAGGTCGAACTGGAAGAGGCCGACCAGGCCCCAATTGACGGCCCCGACGATCACCAGGAGCAATGCGATCCAGTGGAGCGATTTCATGCTGTTATCCCTTTCTAGTATCGGAATTCATCGGATGTTGAAAACGGGGCGGATGGACGTCCATTCGCCCCATGCCTCTTCTTCCCGGCCCCGTCGCTCACCTCGCCAGCGGGAGGAGCACGGAGTTGATGACGTGGATCACGCCGTTGCTGGCCTTGATGTCGGCCTGGGTGACCTGTGCGTTGTTGATCTGTCCCTACCAGTTGAATCAGATGACCGGGGACAACGCGCCCCCGGCCGTCGCGAAACCCGCGCGTCATGACGCGTGAACGCGGTCCGAACCCGCGATCTTGACCAGCTTGTTGTAGACGCCGAGGACCAGGAACGGCGCCGCCCACTGGCCGATGAAGAGGCTTTCATCCTTCTTGCCCTTGAGCTGCAGGGCGAGCGAGACCCCCATGGAAGCGAAGGCCGCCCACAGCCAGAGGTCCGACGGCAGCTTGGCCGTCCGGTCCTCGATCGTGTGCGCCACCACCCCTTCCGAATGCTCCCGGGCCTCCGCCGTCGCCCGCCCGGGCCGAGTGGCCGTCTCGATCATGTTGCACTCCTTCCGGGAATACCTCGGGGCGTCGACCGCCAACGCCCGCTGTAGTCCACCTTAAAACAACCAAATCGACCAATTTATTGTAGGAAGTCGATTGAGAGGAGTAAAGGCAAATTTCGGAGACTTTTGAATTTTATGTCGGCATAAATCGTCCAAAACGGTAGAATTTATGTAGGAAATTCCGATGCCGATCGATGACGCTTGCCGGTCGGGAGCATGCCGAGGGCGACCGCTTCTCCGTGGGCACTGAGATGAACGAGCAGGGACCAAACGCCGGAAACCCGTATGTGAGCACGGCCCAGGTCGCCGAGGCCCTGGGGGTCGGGATCACGACCGTCAAGCGCTGGGTAGATCAGGGGATCTTGCCGGCCCACAAGACCCCGGGGGGCCATCGCAAGATCCTGCTGAGCGACGTCGTGCGGGTCGTCCGCGAAGGCGACTTCCCGCGCCTGGATCTCAGCCGCCTGTGCCTTCCCCCGGCGGGCCAGGAATCGCCGGACCCCAAGTCGTTAAGCGCGGCGATGCTGGTCGCCCTGAAGCGGGGCGAGGCCGAAGACCTGAGGTCGCTGCTCCAGGGGGCGCATCGGTCGGGCCTGGCCATCGAGACCTTGGCCGATGCCGTCGTCGCGCCGGCGATGAGGCGGCTCGGGCATGAGTGGGCCGAGGGCCGGGTGGACGTCTGGCATGAGCACCGGGGCACCCAACTCTGCACGGCCGCCCTCTACGAGATCCGAGCCACGCTCAAGGGCCCCGCCGACAGCACAAAGCCGCTGGCCATCGGCGGCGGCCCGGAAGGAGACCCGTACCTGCTGGCGAATCTCCTCGCGGAGATGGCGCTGACGGGCCTGGGATGGAAGGTGGTCAACCTGGGGCCGAATACGCCATTGCCCTCCTTCCGCGCGGCCCTGGCGCAGACCCGCCCGCGCCTGCTCTGGCTCTCGGCCAGCCACCTCGTCGACCCGGCATCGTTCCTGGAGCAATACCGCGAGATGTACCAAAAGGCTTCGCGGATGGGGACCGCCGTCGCCGTCGGAGGGCAGGCCCTGACCGAGGAGATGCGGGCCCAGATGCCCT
Source organism: uncultured Planctomycetaceae bacterium (assembly GCA_963803395.1). Taxonomy (GTDB): domain Bacteria; phylum Planctomycetota; class Planctomycetia; order Isosphaerales; family Isosphaeraceae; genus JAFANO01. Next base: position 3,851 of record CAWDND010000106.1, on the reverse strand, counting down.
ACACGACCTTCGGCGACGGGTTGACGCACCTCGTCGCGTTCGCCCGTTCCCTCCATTCGGGAACCCGACGGCCGCGTCGCGGCCGGCCGCGGGGGACGTGACCGTGAGGCGTCAGAGGTCGTCTTCTCGGATCGGACTAGTCCGGAAACTCGTAGTTGAGACACCAACAGGTCGACCGGTAGCTGTCTATTTTCGTTGAGACTGGTCTTTGTGATTTTTGGGCGGTCGAGTAGGTTTCGGGTATGGATTTTCCTGACCGTCACGGATTTTGTAGGAGTGGACATTTATATCCACCGAGGGACGCGGAGATCAAGAGGTTTTGCAGCCAACAAGCGTGATAGCGGTGTTGGTTGAGACGTTCGGCAGGGCAACGCCAATCCTCGTTCTTCCGCGTCGTCGCTGGGTGCCAGGGCGAGAAGTTCCACAACCACGCCCACGCGCGGCCGTGCCACCGGCACGCCGCCCGCGAGCCGTGAAGGTGTTGGCCGTGATCGAAGGAGCGGTTCATCCCCCGCAGCAGGCGATCCCACATATTGCTCGTGCGGTGGCCGTCGGGATGGAGCTACGCGATCGACCCTCGCGCGCGCTTGTCGCACAGGTCCAGGACCTTCTCCAAAACGACTCCGGAAAGGAATGGCACGAGGATAACGCAAGGCTCTGCTGTTGAATAGCTTGCGGCGACACTGATTCGCAATTGATCCTATGCTTTATTATAAGGTATTATACCCCGCTTGATCAACCGCTTCGCTCTCTTCCGCGGCATCCGCAGCAGCGGGTGCGGCTTCGGCCGGCGCTTCACCGCGCGCGGCTCGTACCGGTCCGGGCGAGCGTCCACGCGTTTCTTCGCGATCAACTCCAACAGCCGCGGAAGATCCGCCTTGATCTGAACCGGATCCTACAGATGACTCTCCTCGAATGCGCGCACCGTATGCAACGACCCCGTGAAGCTTAGCCGCCGCGGCTGCACTGCCCCGGCCCGCGCCGCCTCCGCCCTCAGACCCCGGATCCAGTTGTACGCCAGCAGATGCACCGCCACCTCCTTGCGCACCATCGCCGGGCTCTTCGTCCGCAACATCTCCATCTTCATCTGAGTCTTCAATGAACGCCGATCCAATTCCGCATCCCACCGCTGACGGAACAAATTCCCCAGCTCTTCGGATCGATACGTCTTCGCCTCCACCAGTGTCGTCACAACCACCAGAGTGCGGACCCGCTTGGTCGGGTCTTTGACCCGGACGCGGAACTCGCGCAACGTCAGTTCCGCGGGCATCGCGTCGTACTCGGCGCGACTCCTCCAGTCGGGGATCTCCTTGGGTTTCGGCCAGGTGATGAGATGATCCTCGCGACCCAGTCGGCGGCCCCGGCGGAAGTCGGCCTTGCGGCACTGGTGCAGACGCACCCCCACATCGCTGCCGCGCGCCAGCAGGGCCGCGATCACCCAGTACGAGCAGAAGCAGCGGTCGGCCAGGGCGATGTCACCGGGCTGAAACTCGGCGATGATCTGTCGGAGCAGGGCCAGCTCGCTCGTTTGCTTGCCCTGGTACGGCCCGATCGCCGCATCGAGGACCGTCCCCACGGCCAGGCTGAAGATCACGAGGATGCGGGCGATCGGGAATCCCAACCCCGGCGTCTGAGACGACGGTTGCGGATACGCCGCCTGGTTCTCCGGGGTATCGGGCATGCGCACGGTCGAGCCGTCGAGGATCTTGACCGCGCGGCCGTGACAGAGCCAGCAATCGCACGCTTGTTGCGGGATCACATGCCCGGTGCGGCGGACCAACTCCCAGGGAAGCGCCTCGGGGAGGCGTTGCCGGGCTTCACCGTAGCTGGTCGTCTCCGTCGCCACCGCGGGAAGCCCCTGGTCGTAGAGGAACTTCTGGAAGCGATCGACGGCGTCATCGCAGGATTGGTCATCGGAGAGGATCTGGGAGAGGAACAGGCCCAAGGTGATCCAGGGGGTGTAGAGGCGTTTCCGCCACTGATGGTTGCAATGGCGGCAGGCGGCCTCGACGAGCGACCGCGAGAGGAGTTCGAGGAAGGGGAGCCCTGGTTTCTGTTTGAGTTGGTCGCGCAGGGAATCGATTGGGTCGCGAGTGGAGGGAACGTGAAACTGAGCCATGGTGACCTCCTGGGTGTGGGGACGGGTGGAAGTCCGATTCAACCACCAAGCTACCATCCCAGGAGCTCGCGTTCCTGACCCCGGAGCCGCGGCTCTCAAGTGCGACCCGCAGGGAAACTGAGGTGCCCCGCGCCCTCGGTCCCCGAATTTTTACAATAAGTGATCTTATAATTTACTGATCGCTGCGCAAAGGAGGTCAAACGTTCCCAGGCGACTTCGAGTGAGGCCCTGACACGTGGAACGGCTTGGTTCCCTTGGGAAATAGAGGTGCTTCTGATCGGTCGGTGAAGGGTATTGGCGAAACCCTCACTCTGCAAAAACTTGACCTTCTTTGCGCAGCGATCAGTAAGAATTATAATCGTCGCAAACGTTTAAATGGCAAGGCTTTGCGTTATCCTCGTGCCATTCACTCCGGAACGCTCTCGGATCGCCCATCGCCGCAGCGATCGGAGCCGTGGCGCGAAGCTGCGGCGGTCGGACGCGTGATCCGCCTCCCAGACCCGGCGTGAGACCTCTGCGAGCACCTCCTTCAAGTGCTTGGCCCGGTCGCGGATCTTGAGCCACGCGTGCAAGAAGCAGAGCAGGATGACCACCTTCGGGAACAGCGCCTTCCACGCGGCTTGCGTCCCCTTCCAACCGTCGGTGCTGACGGTCTCGGGGGCGTACGCGGGGGCGATGTCGCGGGCCTCGTCCTTGAAGACCCCATAGGCGGCCTCCAGGTCGTCGGTCCCCGGCGCATCCGCCGGCTCCGCACCCAGGATGCATCCGCCGCCGACGGTCGTGGCGATGTAGAGCTTTCGGCTGTCGAGGGATTGATGATGCTCGTCGGCCAACAGGTGTGCGGGCAACTCCACCCGGCGGACGGTGGTCCCCACGACGCTGAAGCGGCCCAGGGTGCATTCCAGACGATACCAGGACATCGGATCGCGGCCGAAGACGCGGGCCAAGGCCCAGAACGGGACGCCGAACTGGCGCAGGAACAGGGGTCCTTCGACGTCCCCAGTGCGCTGCGCGGTCCTGTAGGGCCTGAGGAACGAGGGCCGGATGCTGTAGGTGGTCCCGTCCTTGAGGCGGACGCGGCGGACCTTGACGTTCTGCTTGGCCGAGACGCGGTGGCCCATCAGTTGGTATCCCGGGAAGTTCCGGGGGACCAGTTCCGGCATTCGTTGGAACGAGTCATCGAGCGTGCGTCGGAACGCGCGGGGATCGTCGATGATCTGCTGATAGGTCTCTTCCGGGAGGGGCACACAGAGGGTACGATGCCCCCGCGACGACCGCGTCGCGCAACTTCCGGCCATGAACCACCTCCTTTCGAGCTCTACGTGGATCAGGGCCGTTTTGTCTCGTTATGTCAGCAGGGTACCGCCCCCCTACAAAATCCGTGACGGTCAGGAGGATTGAGGATCCTCCGCTTGCGGTCGCGGAGGATCCTGCGGTTGCGTTCTCGCGTCTTCTTGCGGTGGCGTTTTCGGGTCTTCTCGGGGAGAGTAGCAGTCACTCGAAAGTCTCCGCAGTTTGGAATAGTGAGGACGTGTTCCTCCCTCAATTATTCCATAAACTCCGGGGGTTTTCGAGCTTTTACCGAGCTTTTGACACCGAAGCTCTATATATCACGCTTGGTTTAGGTTTAACTGCGGCCGTATTGACAGACCACCGGACCGCGGCGCCACAGTGGAGTGACACTCACTAGGCCGGAGTTCCATCAGGCCCGGTATCGTCGCGACAGTCTCCC
>CAWDND010000105.1:0-28651 GCA_963803395.1 uncultured Planctomycetaceae bacterium | reverse complement strand
AAATAGGGGTGGCTCATGGGGCGAAAATGGTGCTGGCCCGTCGCAGGTTATTTCTCGGCAAGAGCTTTTTCGAGGTCGGCACCGATTTACCCTCATGAGCCAACTAAAGTCTTCCGGCCCGTATAATCAGGTATGGGCCACTCATCTTCTCCCCCACATGACTGGAGGGAGTGGCGGCGGATGCGGGCACTGGCATTGAAGCGACAGGGCTGGAAGCAGCGCGACATCGCCGCCGCTTTCGGTGTCACCGAGGGTGCCGTCAGCCAAGGGCTGGCCGTCGCTCGGCACGGTGGGCGGGAGGCCCTCACCAGGGTCTACGCCCCAAAAATCCCCGTGTTTTTGTCATTGTAGTAGGCGATATTCTAAATCACAAATAAATAAACATTATCACAATCATAATATTAAACGACGAGATTTCAAAAAACGCCGGGTTTTTCGCTGAATTCATGGGGATCACGGTCCAGAGAGTGTCGCCACATTTTACCCATTTTACCTATTTTGGTGCATACGCCCTGTCTGGTCGGGGATCGGCTGTTGGTCATCTGGGACGGGTCGCCGATGCACCGGCGGGCCGAGATCCAAGCGTTTGTGGCGGAGGCCCGCGGCAAGATCCACCTGGAGCCGTGGCCGCCGTATGCCCCGGACCTGAACCCGGTGGAATGGCTGTGGAAGCACCTGAAGAAGGTCGAGCTGCGCAACCTGACGTGCCTGGATCTGGAGCAGTTGCAGATGGAACTCCATCTGGCCCTCGGTCGCGTCCGGCAGCGGCTGGCTCTCGTTCGATCCTTTTTCGAGGGAGCCGGCCTGGAACTGTAAACTTTACTGCTCTATGCAACGCTCAGCAACTCGTTTTTGCGATTTTTGATTAGAACTTGGCTTATGAGAGCGAAAACTCTGTGAAACAAGCCGATTTCTGCGTTTTCTCGAAATGACCTGGCGCTGGAGTACTCTATTCAACGGACCTTCTCGATACGGACAGCCTCGGCATCCCACACGCCATAGCCGCTCCAGCCTTGCAGGGTCACTTTCAGGTCCGAGCCTGTAACCGTGTAGTAGCCCAGATCCGCCCACATGGTGTCCGCGGCCGAAAGGTCGCGCGGTGCGTACCTCTGGTCCTGCATTGTCACGATCGCCCCGGCGGAGCCGGTGGAGCTGACCGTGAGTTTGGCATACGGTGTCAGCTTCGAGCTGGCGGTCCAGGTGTCCGAGACGCGGTAGGTGCCCTGGGGAAGGTTGGTGAAGCGCCAGGTGGCGACGGAGCCGGTCGAAGAGGCGAGAAGTTCGCTCCCCTGGTAGCCCACGCCGGTGATCCGCTGCCAGGTACCGATCGTCGAGAAGCCCGGATCCTTATTGCCTATGATTTGCGCCGGCAGCAAGGAGAGCTGTGCCTCGGCGAGAAATGGTATCGAGAGCGATACCAAGGCACCGAGAATCGAGTACAAGACGCTGCGATATATTTTGTAAGGCATGACAGAACCTCCAAGAGAGAAATGTGATGATCATGGACAGTGCAAGAACAAAGCCAGCCTGCGAAGAGAGGCGGCTGATATCGGTTACGACACGGTGACCGTCAGGTCGGCAGGAGGCGCCTGAGACGGATCGAAATAACACTCTATATCGATTGATTGGACGTGGATCTTGTCGAGGGCAAGATCGTCTTCCACGCTGGCGTAGAAGTTCCGACCGTGGAAGTTGAAGCCCAAGGAGTGGGACCCGTTGCTGAAGGCCAACGACGCCGAGACGGCGGTGACGGACTCGTAGTCCGAACGATCAACCGTGGCAACGTAGGGAAACTTGCACGAGAAATCAACATCGCGACCTACATATTTCAATCGCGTCAAATATTGAGAGGCCATGAACCGCGCGTCGAGCATGTTCTTGATCGTGACCTGGAACTGCTCGAACTCGGCCCGGCTCGTCCCCAGCGTGAACGCCCCACCCACCATCGTGAATACATAGGGCGGGTCGTCCGGGTAGTCGGTGGCGTGTGGCTCGGGGAAGTCGGTCGCGGTGATCGTCGCGGGCTTCTGCGCGGTGAGCTGGAGGGCCAGCCGCACGAGCGGGTCCCGCTCGCTCGCCGTGATCTGGCACTGGTCCACCATCACGCCGAGATAGCGACGGTAAACGGTCGTGCCGGCGGGGTCCTCGAGGACGAGCGCGTGGTCGAGGGTGACCGAGCCGAGCGTGTTCCCCGGCGTCGCGCAGATCCACGGCACGAGCGCCGCCATCTGCGAGCCGTAGCAGAGGAGGTTGAGGTTGCCCTTGACGCTGGTCTTGGACGAGCCCCGCTGGACCCGGCGGTTGCACCCGCTGGCCGAGCGGATCGACCACGGGATCGGCCTAGGGCGCATGGTGAAGCTGTTGTCGCGGTCGATCTGAAGGACCGTCGCCGTCCCGCCGCTGTTGTACTGCCCCCAGGTGGCCTCCGGGGTGATTCTCAAATACTGGCGTGCCATGCTCGAGAGTCCTGAGTGCTGAGTGCTGAGTGCCGGGTGCCGGTCCCGGGCGAGCTCGAGGCCGCGCGCCGGATCCGCCCCGCTCGGGGCCCAGAGCTATTTCTTCACGAGCAACTCGATGACCAGGCTCCCCTCCGACAGGATCACATCATCGGCGAGCCCCCGGGGGTTCGGTGTGAATGAGGGGGTGAGCAGGCGCACGGAGGTCACGCCCGGGCTGATCGCCCGGAGCGCCGAGAGGACCCTCCGCGACCCGTCGCCGGTGAAGACGACCGCCTCGATGGCCTCCCAGAGGTTCATCGCGTCGTCGATGTTCAGACCGTCGGTCGCCACCTCGAACCGCAGCGCGAGCGGCGAGTTCTGCCGGGTGTTCGTCTCCGGGACCGCGTCCAGCGCGATGGGGGTGATCCGGATCGCCGGTCGTTCTCCGCTGGCGAACGCCTGCACTTTTTGATCGGGCCTCCCGTCCCAGACGTACCACGACGTGGGGCGGATGGTCTTCTTGAGGACCGCGTCGGCCTGGAGCAAGCCGACGATTTTCCGGAAGACCAGCGTGCGCAGCCCGTCTTTCAGGGGTAGCTTATTCATATAATAAATTTATTTTATAACATATATAATATTAAAAATGCAAAATGGAGCCGGCTCGTCGCGCCGCAGTTCAGCGCAGCGAGGTGGCACCGCAGTTGATGACGATGTCCGCGAGGCCGTCGCGCCGGCCGTGTTGGTCGGGCAGGTCGATCTCGGCACGGTAGAGCTTCACGAGCTGCTCGGCCTCGCGGCCGTACGCCCTGGCCAACTCCTGCTCGGCCTTCTCCAGCCGGGCGAGCCGGGGCATGCCGATGAGGTAGATGGCCCGCTTCGCCGTGATCTCCCTCGTCTGGTCGCGAACGAGGAGAGAGCCGGCGTCGAGCTGGTCCCGGAGCCACTGGCTCGGGACCGGGTCGCGGCCGCCGGACATCATCCCCGCGCTGAACCCGGGCTGGCCGGCCTGGGGCGAGGGGCCCTGCGGCTTCCAGAGGCTGACCAGGATGTCGTCGAGCCAGCTCCGTGCCCGCCCGCGCTGCCGGGCAAACCCGATCAGGTCCTTCGACGTCTGGAGCTTCTCGATCCAGCTCGCGTAGTCGAGCAGGTCGTCGGCGCTGCAATAGACCGGGGGGAGGGCATCCGTGCCGGGGCCGTACGCGACGTCGAGGAGGCCCTCGTAGAGAGCCGCGCCGTCATCGGCGAGCTTCACCTGGACCAGGTAGAGGCCCGCCGCGAGTGCGGCCGTCGTCGCCCCCGGGATCGGGACATCGACCAGCCCCTGCGCGGCGTCGGCCCACGTCGGCGCCAGCACCACGGCGGGGGCGATGTTGCGCCCGGCGCGGATGGTGCCGGCAAGCGGCTCATGGCCCGCGTAGGTCGTGACCGGTGCGTCGTCCTCGCCCCGGAGGGTGATCCGCCACGCGGCGTCGCTCCCCTGGGAGGCCCGCCAGGTGTCCATCAGGGGCTCCCTGTCCTGGCCGACGTGGACCGGTAGGGATCGACCCCGACCCGCGCCGAGGTCGTGCGGAGCGGGTCGACCCGGCCGGGCGCGGCCGCCGCCGGCCGCGCGAAGTAGGCCCGCGCGAAGTAGAATGCCGGGAAATAGCTCGAGGGGAACATGGGCTCAGCTCGGGGACGAGAGGAGGACCGCCAGACGGTCGGGAAGAAACGGAGCCACGGAGGAAACACGGACGAAACACTGATGACAAACAAATTTACATTGATTATTTATATGGTATTGTAAGTTTTTTATTAATATTTCCTCCGTGGCTCCTCTCTGGTTTCTATGAGGGCAGCGTCAAGACGACCGCGCTGCGATTGCCGCTGGCGTCGGTCGTCGCCGTGATCCGCGTCGTGGCCACGTTGCCCCCCTTGATGACGATCGTGCCCGAGCCCGCGCCCGTCAGGACGCCGGCTGCGGCGGCCAGGATCGGGGACAGGGCCTGCCGGACATTGACACCGGCCTCGACCGGGATGGCGTCCAGGCCCGCCGCGGCGAGCGTGTAGCCGGCCTTGTCGCCGTTCGCGGCCACGGTGACCCCGGCCGTGACGCTCCCCACGGAGCCCACGACGCGGCCGCCGACGTCACCGAGGACCGCGGCCACCGCCCCTCCCGCATACGTCGAGCGGCTCGACACCGCGGCGTCCATGTTTGCCACCCACGCCTTTCCGAGGATCCAGATCGCGGGCAACTCCTTCTGATCGACGGTCCCGTCGCCGGTGAGGAACCGCGCGCGATACGTGCCCGCTGTCGTGGCCTGGCTGGCGGCCAGGGTATACGTGTAGAAGCCGTCCCCGACCTCCGTGGCCGCCGCGCCCGTGACGATCTGGACGCCCGTGGGGTCGCGCACGTTGACCGTCACGGAAAGGCCGATCTTCGCGACGCCACCCACCGTGTAGAAGGCTTCGAAGCCCTCCGGATTGCCCAGCTGATCCAACATGGGACGTCTCTCCTCCGAGCGGGGCCGGTGGTGACTTCAATAAATCACATATTTTAAATTGAGGTAATTCTGAGCCGCGAGCAGCTCCGCGTCGGACAGGGCCGCGGGGTAGACGAGCACCTCGGCGAGGTCGCCAGCAAGGAAATCGTAGACGTTCGGCGAGGAGCCGAGGGTGTGGAAGCTGCCACCATCGTGGTCCGCGGCCTGGGCCCCGAACGACGTCCCATCCTGGGACACCTCGTAATGCGTGGCCGAGCTGCGCACCGTGAAGAGATGCGTGCCCGACGTGGGCATGGCGGGCGGATAGGCTCCGAGCCGGGTCCCGCGGAACACGCCGAAGTAGCCGGCACCGTCGCCCTCGTACCGCCAGCGGTCGGAGTTGTCCCGGGTGCCATAGACCGAGTACGTCGTGGCGTTGTTGAGCTGGACCACCACCAAGAGGGTCGCGGCGGTGGGGAACACGGCGGACAGATCGCCCGCCGTGAGCGCGTTGGCCACCCCGTCGAAGCGCACTCCGGGTCGGCCGTTGAGAAGATTGACCTTGAAGGTCGGCCGCGCCCCCCCGGCCGCCGTCGCGTGGTGGCCGTGGCCGCTGAAATCGGGCCAGGTCCCCACCGGATCGCCGTCGTGCAGCTCCAGGGTATCGGCCCGATACCAGACCTCCAAGCTGGGCGGCGGTGTGCCGCCGCGGAACCCGCCGCGGCGGGAAGCCAGGGGAGTCAATTGTTGAGCGAGCGGTGGGAGCATGGGTCGGATGCGTCCGCGGGGTGCGAGCATGAGGACCTCGACCGGGAAGATGGGGGCGGGGGGACGGAGTTGGTCGGCCGCCGGCCACCGGCGGCCGGAAGCGGAGCGCCTCCGCTTCGGAGCGGAGAGGAGCGAAGCGAGCGCGGCCAGCCGCCCGTCGCCCTGGGAATTCCCTCCCCCCACCTCCCGACCCCGGCCCCCGCTCCCCGTCCCCCTCGGCTACTCGGCTATGGAATAGAGTTGACACATGTTGTCGCGAATGACCTTCAGGCCGTAGCCCGCGTCCACCGTGACGATATATCCCTGTTTCGGATATTGGTTGTATCCCACGGTGATCCGGATCGGGAGGCCCATGAGATCGACGTAGGTGTAGTCGACGACCTTGGCGTCGGGCGGGGGGAGCGGTCGGGTCACGCCGGCGACGGCCCACCGGTGCAGGTAGGCGCCGGTGAAGGTCCGGCTGGGCGCGCTGCCGCTGGTCGGCATCTGCTGGTCGAGCTTGGCCGTCATGCCGTAGGCGGTCGGCATCATGCCCGTCTGGCGCACGAACTCGGCCGTCCGGACGCCGGCGATCTGCGCCTGCGTCCAGGTGCTCTCCCCCAGCATGGCCGTGTAGGGCAGGCTGGGGAGCAGGAGGCTCATGTTCTCGGGGTCGTCGGCGACCGGGACCTTCTGATCGGAGAGCACGGCCATCCCGCTGAGGAACTGCGCTGTGGTGATCAGGTGGCCGGTCGTCGCGATCGGGGGGTTCGTCGGGAAGTTGCCCGTGGTGAACAGCGCGGCGACGGCCGCGTTGATATTCGACTTCACGCCCTTCAGGGCCGCGTCCAGGAACACAGTCCGGACCTGCGCCGGGCTGTTGAACTGCTCGAAGTCCCGCACCACGTAAGCGAAGTAGGGATGTTTATTGAAGACAATCCCGGCCGTGGTGAAGCCGATATCGGTGACGGCGATGTCGCCCGCGCCGCCGTCGCTGACGGCGGACATCGGGTCCTGGGGGATCGGGACGTTCAAGATCTGCCCGATCGTCGCCGGCTCGGGCCGGTAGTCCCAGAAGATGCTGTGGGACGCCTTCCAGGTCGGCGCCAGGAGCTGGCTGGCCTCGGTCGCCGCGGCGACGACCGTCTGGTAGAACGATGAAATTGAATTCGACATGGGAGGGATTTCACCTCGCAAGGCCTCAGCCGGGGAGTACGACGAGGTTGCCGGTCCGGGAGGCCTCCGCCAATGCTCTCGTGTGCGGCAGGGTGAAGCGGGGGTCCTTGAGCTGGGACTCGCGGACGTAGAGCTTCTCCGTGCCCGTGACGCGGTCCCCGCGTCCGGCGTCCATCCCCACCGTGAGGCGGGCCCTGGGCGCCTGCGTCGCATCGCGCGATGCGGTCGCCTCCGGCGCGGAGGCGGGCTTGAACAGGTAGGGGGCCGCATCGCGCGCCCGGCCCGCCTGCTCGACGATCTCTGCCGGCGTGGGGAGCTCGGCCCCCGGCTGGTAGCCCAGCTCGGCCCAGACCTTCTCCACCGGGACCTTCTCGGCGAGGTCCCGGCCGATGGCCGCGGTCCAGGCGTCCTTGTGGTCGCGGGCGCGGACCTGCCGGGCGAGGTCTTCGTAGCGCGCCTGCCACGCGTCGGGGTCGGCCTCGGCCTTCTCCTTCCAGCTGGCCAGGTCGCTTGTGAGGGCGTCCCGGGCGGCCTTCAGGGCGTCGAGGTCGGCCTGGAGCCGTTTCTTCTCCAGGCGCCGCTTCTTCGACTCGGCGCGGGTCTCGGCCAGCTCGCGTTCGAGGTCGCCGATCCGTTTGAGCAGGAAATCGCTGTTATTATTTTCGCTCATTTTATTGTGCGCTCATCCTCTTGGCCGTGGTCCCCTGGGGCCCCGGACCCTCGTCGCGCTCGCCCTGCGTCCTTCTCCCGCGGCGACGGCGGGGCGGCGTCATCGCTCCGCCTTCCGCGGCAGGTTGAGTTCGTCTTCCAGGCCATTGATGATGTAATGCTGGCGATGAAACTCGGCCTGGAGCGCTGGATCGGCGCGTGCGGCCGCAGTGACACGGCAAACGCGTCGGGGTCGAAGGGCTCATCCGGCCGCTCGATCAGCCACCGCGCCCGGGCCTTGTCGATCCGCTGCTCCTGAGCGCGGGCCCTGGCGTTCTCCCGCTCGACCTCCGGGTGGAGCTGCCGGAGCCGCGCCTTCGCGGCGTCGAGGTCGGCCTGGACTCGCTCGCGGGTCCGCTTCGGCGGGACTTCTGGCGTCTTCTTCTCGTCAGGCATCGTCGGACTCTGCCTCGCTCGTGCCATCAGGATCGGGTTCTCGCTCGGTCGTCGGGTCCTCGCTCGCGGCCCGGCCGGACCCGGCCGCCGCCCGGCCGCCGCCGAGCCCCCGCTCGCGCCTCAGGTCCTCGGCAACCTCCCGCAAGCGCGCCTCGGCCTCCTCCCGGGTGAGCTTGTCGCGCCGCATGAGGATCTGGGTCCGGGAGGCCAGCGCATTGTCGAGGAGCCACTGGTCGGCCCGGTCGCGGTCTCCCCCCGGCAGGCTCGGCCACATGTCGGCCCACCGGAGGACCAGGCCGGGGTCGGCGGCGGCGCTCTCCAGGTCCTCGGCCGTCGCCCTGTAGGTGGCGTCGGCCTGCGACCCGAGGTGTCCGGCCCCGAGCGTCAGGACGAGCCGGGCCAGGTCGTCTTCGTAGCCTGAGAACGGCCGTTGCCGGCCCTCGGCCCAGAGGATGAGCGGGATCTGCTCCGCGACGATGCTCACGCCCGACCGGGCCGCGTCCTGGACCATGCGGACGGTCGCGGGCGGGACGCCGACCATCTCCAGGACGTGGTCGAGGTAGTTCTGGAAGTCGTCCCAGCCGGCGGCGACGAAGGCGCTGTCGGCCTGCAAGTAGCGGACGTCGGCCTCGCCTGCCGCCTCGTCGGCGGCGTTGGTGGCCCGCGCCAGGTCCCAGACATCCCCCGGCTGAAGCGGGCTCGGCGGGCGGTAGCCGGGGCGGACGTTCTTGAACAGGATGATCGGGCGGAGGTTGTACCGGATGCAGTCGAAGCCCTCGGTCAGGCCGAAGTTCATCCCGTCGTTGACGCTCCGGAGATAGACGCCGGGAGACCCGCCCCAGAAGTCGCAGCACGGGTAATTGAAGTGCACGAAGCTGAAGGGGATGACCTCGTGAGGGTTCGCCTCCTCGCCGGCGAACCGGAAGGCCGTCCCGCCCGCGGTGTCGCCCGGCCCGAGCCGCCCAGTGAGATAGGTCCGGCGGAGCTCCGCCGTGTAGAGCCGCAACCGCCGCTGCTCGTCGTACTTGTCGAGGGTCGCCACCGCGAGGGGCCGGGCCGGGTCGTCGGGGTCCTCCCAGACGCAGAACTGCGAGGCGTCCCAGAGCTGGATCCGGATCGGCCGGCCCGGGTCCGGGGTCGCGCTCACCTGGAAGGCCGCGACCTCGGAGACCGCGGCCATGCGGTCGGCCTCCTGCCAGAGGGCATCCGCCGCGTTACGGCGATAGACCCGGTTCAGCCACTCGCCCGCCGCCTCGTGGGGGCGCCGCGGCAGACCGGCAGGGGCCTTCAGCGCGCGGGACGGCCCGACCCGGTAGAGGTTGGCCGCGAGCACGTTGACGACCCGCTGCATCACTAGGCTGTACCGCGGATACCGCTGCGCGTCGTAGGCGCCGCCCGGAGGGCGGACGGGGAAGCGGCGGAAGTCTCCCCGGTAGAACTCCAGGTTGAACAAGGCGTCATCCAGCCGCGGCCGTTCGTTCCCGAGGCCGTTGTTGGTGATCTCCCCGTCGATCTTCACCAGGAGCTTGGGGTCGATTTCTGCCATGATTTTTATTTAACACTGACGATGATAAAAATGTTTTTTCAAGCGGGGCGATCGCGGCGGGGGCGGAGGGCGGGCCCGCTCATTCCCGCGGGATCGCGATCGTGAGGGAGGACCCGGGCGGCAGCGCGGTGAGGAGGCGTCCCACGGGGTCCGTGCCCACCGTCAGCCGGTCGATCGTCTCCCGGGCCTGGGCGAGCCGGGCGCGATATTCCTCGGCGCGGTCGCGTTCGACTTCCGCCCTCCGCCGCGCCTCCTCGGCGCGGTCGAGGCCGGCCGGGTCCGCGTCGGCCAGGCCTCTGGTCGCGATCCGGCGCTCCAGGTCGCCGACCAGGCGGCCCGCCTGGTCGGCGCCTTCGGGGGAGCCCAGCAGGCCCGCGATGACCCGCAATTCCTCGACGATTCGATTCGCGTCCAGTGGCATGATCACCCCCCGGGGGGAAGAAGCCGGGCGCCGACGGGGATCCCCTGCGATGCGTTGCGCCCGGATCTTTCCTGCTCGCGACGAAATTCGCCAGAAGTCGCGGGGTGGCCACCCTTAATGGCGAAGCTCGTTCAAACAGGGCACGTTCATTGCGCATTATCGCCGTAAGTGACTTGCTTTGCACTTGTTACGGCGGAAGTCGGCCCTGAGTATGAAAGCTCCGGGTTAGAAGGCCCAGAGCTGAGTGACGCAGTCGGCCAGGTCCGGGCTCCGCCTGAGCCGCCTCTTGAAATCCTCTTTCCGCTCCAGGCAGATGCGGCCCTGGCTGTCCTGGATGTATCGCAGCCCTTGCAGCTCCTCGCGCAGCGCGGCGAGGTGGTCGGGCCGGATCGCGAAGGGATGCTGGGGGACGGCCGCGCCCAGGCCTCCCAGGGGGAGGGGGAAGGGGTCGGGCGTCGGGGGGTACAGAGATGAAGGGACCCGCCCCCAGCCCCCGTCCCCCCTCTCTGAGGGAGGGTCGAGCAGGATCATCCGGCCGGGGTCGAGCCGTTGTCGGAGCTTCCAGGCCGCCGCCGAGCGGAGGTTGACGAACTTCCTGCCGCCCTCGCCGCCGCCCCGGTAGGGCCGGGCGCCGCGCAGGCCTGCGGCCTCGAGCCGGTTGGCGAAGTCGGCCCCGATCCCTTCGACGTCCCAACTGACGTCGTGGGGCGCGACGCTCCACCTCCGGGACCGCCGCGCCGCCTCGCCCGCCGTCGCCTCCAGGGACCAGGTGCTGCCGGACCCGAGGTCGAGCAGGCCGTTGTCGTCCCGGACCGCGACGACCGAACGATCCCCCCCGCCGCCCAGCCCGAGATCGATCGCCAGCCGCGCCGGGCCGGACTGCACGTGGGCGGCCGCGCCGGCCCGATCGAGCCAGCTCGACGGGATGACCGCGTCGGTGCTCGTGCCGGGGAAGAGGCCCAGGACATGGCAGGTCCACCAGAGCGAGCCTTCGCCGTAGTCGTTGCGGGCCTTCTCCAGCCACGTTCGGTCCGCCAGCCCCCAGGGGGACCGGGCCAGGTGGATGTGGGGGCTCTCGAGGCTCGAGACCTGGATCAGGTTCGTCAGGGGGCTCTCCCCGCGCCTCGCCCGCTGGCAGCGCTCGTAGAACACGCCGTCCGGGCGCAGGGGGTTGCCGGTCAGGAGCTCGCGGGACGGGTTCAGCGAGGCGATGGCCTCGTAGATCGGGTCCTCGACCCCGGACGCCTCGTCCACGACGGTGAACAGGTCGGGGTTGTGGTGCCCGCTGAACCGCTCAACCTTGGTGGTCGAGTAGGCCAGCGCCTGCCATCCCCCCCCGAGGTCGACCTTCAGGGGGCTCCGGAGCAGCCGGCCGCCCAGGGGGATCCGCGCGCCGCGATAGGCGCGCTCGACCTCCTTCCACAGCACCTCCTCGAGCTGCACCTGGCTCGAGGCGGTGGCGACGACGAGCGATCCGGGGTGCGCGATCAGGAACCAGTGCAGGAGGCCAGCGTCGAGGAAGGACTTCCCCACGCCGTTGCCCGTGGGGACCAGGGTGACCGCCTTCTCGACGACGGAGCGGCAGATCTCCCGCTGGCGCGGCCAGTATCCCCGGTTGCCGTGGCCGTCCTCGACGTCGCGCCCGAGGATGGTCTCGTTGAACCGCGCCGGGTTCGCCCGGCACCTCTCCAGCTCGGCCGCGATCTCCTTCAGATGCGGGCTCACGGGGGGTCTTCACCACGGGGGACGCGGAGGACGCGGGAAGGACAATGAAATGCTCCTGGGTAAACTTCTGCTCCCACTAAAGTGGGGCGGCTTTCCGGCTCAGTCTGGGGGACTGTCCAGTTCTATGGTGAGCGTTACGGGCTACCAGAGCCCTGTCTTCCGACAGGGCGGTGTTTCGGATGTTCCGAGCACCGACGATATCAGCATGCTGCTCGTAGCCGCATGCTTTGCATCGGAATTCCAATTGGCTCTTCCGGTGGGAGCGTTCGCAATGGCCGCACTCGGGACACGTCTGCGAGGTG
This sequence comes from uncultured Planctomycetaceae bacterium, assembly GCA_963803395.1. Classification (GTDB taxonomy): domain Bacteria; phylum Planctomycetota; class Planctomycetia; order Isosphaerales; family Isosphaeraceae; genus JAFANO01. Next base: position 16,730 of record CAWDND010000105.1, on the reverse strand, counting down.
TATGCCGGGTCCACTTGGACCACGGGGACGCCTGCGATCTGTGCCTTGTAGGCCAGGAACGTGTCGAGTTGGTGGAACGACCAGCCGGCGTGAGTTCCACGGGCTAAAGCCCGGAGTTTGCTGAATCAGGAATCGTCAAGGCGATCTTGATCGTGATCATTCAGCGGGCCCCTCCCCGGCCGCGCGGCGGGCGGCGGCCCCTTGCATCGACCGGACCGCGGCGGCGGCGGTCACCTCCGGCTCGGCCGGTCCGGCCCGCTCGAACTTGGCCCGCTCCAGCGCGAGCTTCTCGTCGGCCCGGTCGACCTTGTCGAAGTCTGCCAGGGTCCGGATCGCCGCGATCCGGAGCCTGCGAGGCGACGACGGGTCCTCCAGAATCGCGGCCAGCTTCGACAGGGATTCCGTCTTCAGCGCGTCGGGGACGCCCCACCGCTCGCGGGCCGCCCGGCGCAGCAGCAGCATCTCGGCGCGGCCGAGGCCCGCGAGGCCGACGGGGGCTGCGGGGGCCTCTACCGGATCCGGCGACACCCGGGGGGCCCCCGAGGGGGACAGGGTGGCGGTCGGGAGGCGCGCCTCTGGGCCGGCTCGGCCCGGACGGGGACGATGGCGATCCTTCATGGGAGATCCACCTCAATCCTGCGATCGAGGCCTCGGGAGGGGCGGGGCCGACGGCGGCCCGGGGGCGGGTCCACGGCGACACACGCCCACCTTTCGGGAGCGGCGCGGCCGATTCCCCGGCGGGTCCTCGGCCCGATCCCGCGACGGCCCCAGGGGATGCAAACCCCGAGGGGGGCCGATCCGGCGCGCGTCTACCTGAGCGAAGGCCCCTTGCCTGAGGACGAGGGCGAGGTCTTGGTCATCGAGATCGACGGCAAGGCGGCCCCTACGGCCACGGAGCAGGAACTGACGTGGCGCCGCGGCCCGCGGGTTCCTCGCAAAAAGGGCTGCCAGTGTCAGCGACATCGAGGCCGGGCGAAACGGAGGCGTCGGGGCCGGAAGACGCGGCGGAAGAAGGGGGACAAGAGCAAGAACGGCCGGAGCGTCACCTTGGTGGTGATGTACACGCTCCGGCGGGGCGAGGACGGCCGGCTGCACGGCCCGCTCCACAAGAAGGTGTTCGGGACGTTCGGGTCGCGGAGATCGGCCCTGGAGTGGGCGCGGGCCCAGGCGACGCGTCGCATGTTCCCCCCCGGGACCGACAAGACGGTGCAGATCGTCGTCGACGGCGAGACGTGCCTGGAGCAACGGCTGCGGCGGTTGTTCCGGGGCGCGATCCTGACGCTGGATATCCGGCATGCGCGGGAGAAGCTCTGGGAGGTGGGTCGGCTGTTCCACCGCGAGGGGAGCGCGGAGTTGGCGCGTTGGGTCGAGGAGTTGGAAGAGTTGCTCTCCAAAGGTCATGTGCGGGCGTTACTGCGACGGTTGGAGCAGGAGATGCGGAGCGTGAGCCCGCGCGGCCCCGGGACGAAGGAGAAACGAGCGGTCCTGAAGAAGGTCATCGACTACCTGGAGGCGCGGGTGAAGCTGATGGACTACGGGCGGTTGCGAAAGGAGGACCTGGTGCTCGCCACGGGTGTGGTGGAAGGGGCGGCGCGGTACGTGGTCGGCGAGCGTCTGGAGAACAGCGGGATGAGGTGGATCGAGGAGCGAGCCGAGGCGGTGTTGCTGCTGCGGTGCATCGAGGTCAACGGTGACTGGGAGGCCTTCATGAGGTGGAGCCAAGAGCAACGGAAGCAAGAACTTGAGCGTGGCCAAGTCGTTCAGATCCGCAGCAAGACCCCGATCCAACTCCCCGAGGCAGCACGAGAAGGACAGACTTGCAGCCAAACGGTCTGCACCCCCCGGAATTTCCCGGCGAACGGCTGGTGGCGTGCTCCAACCCGCAGTTGGCCGAGCAGCGCCGCCAGAAGCGCCAGGACCTGCTCGCGGCTACGGAGACCGAACTGAGGGCGCTGGCTGCCCGCGGGGCGCGGCCGGCGGACCGACCCGAGACGGCGGCCGAGATCGGCGTGAGGGCGGGCAAAATCATCAATCATTACAAGATGGCCAAACGTTTCACTCTGACGATCCGCAACGGCCCTCTGGGATGGGCCCGCAAGGCAGACGCGATCAAAAATGAAGGGCTTCTGGATGGGATCCATGTGATCCGGACCAGCGAGCCGGCCGAGCGGCTGACGGCGGCCGACGGGGTGCGGTCGTACAAGCGGCTGGCCTTGGTGGAGCAGGCGTTCCGGTGTCTCAAGGGGATCGACCTCTTGGTGCGCCCGATTCACCACCGCACGGCCAAGCGGGTGCGGGCGCACCTCCTGCTCTGCCTGCTGGCCTCCTACGTGGAGTGGCACCTGCGCCAGGTCTGGGAACCGTTGCTGTTCGAGGACGAGGAGTTGACGGTGGACCGGCAGCGGCGCGACCCGGTGGCGCCGGCCCGTGCCTCGGAGTCGGCGCGCCTCAAGAAGAAGACGCACGTGACGTCGGGCGGTCTGCCGGTGCAGAGCTTTCGGACGTTGCTGGCTCATCTGGGGACACGCTGCCGGAACACGTGTGTGGTGGCCAGTGACCCCAACCAGACGATGTTCCGCCAGGTGACGGAGCCCGATGCGCTGCAGGCAGAGGCGCTGCGGTTGATCACGATGTAGCCAGAAACGGAAACCGGGAATTGACGTAAGTCGTTGATCTCTATGGGATATTCCTATTTTTCCCTCCTGGAACTTCGGGTGAAATCCCGGGAACACATCGACGGCCCATATTGTACAGAATTTCACCAACATTTGAGACGCTCATCCTCGCCAAAGCGCACTACATTTCTGTTATAGCTCTCCGGCTTCACTAACACGCTCTTTGAAGCCAGCTCAGAAAGCATGGCACTCGCTCTCCTCTCATGGTGTACACGTGAGTGTATCAGCCTTCGCTGTGGTCGTATAGGGTTGCGCATCGTCTCTCTCTATCGAATTACCAAAGCGTTCAGGACCATCCGTGATGAGGAACAAGGCGCGCGCTGCGTCAAGGCAGCGTTGTTTCAGCAGCTCAGTGGGTCTCGTGCCGACGATCGAGAGCCTGGAGGGAAGGCTTCTTCTGGCGGGGACCCCATTTCTTGGAACACCGCTGGTCCTGCCGGCGACCATCCAGGCCGAGAACTCCGGCCTCGATGCCGCAGAGGTCGCCTACCGCGATACCACCACCGTCAACCAGGGAGGCGCGTTCCGTTCCACCCAGGTCGAGCCCGAGCCAGTCAATGACGTGGGCGGTGGATACAACGTCGGCTGGATCCGCGCCGGCGAATGGCTGAACTACGCCATCAACATTCCCACAGCGGGGTCTTACCTGCTTGAGGCCCGCGTGCAGCCCGAGAACGGCGGGACCTTCCACGGCTCGGTCGCGACCACGCCTGCGGCACCGACGGGTCTGACCGCCGTCGCCACCGCTGCCACGAGCGTGGCGCTGAGTTGGACCGCCAACGCGGTGAACGAGTCGGGCTACATAATCGAGCGCAAGCTTGGCGTGGGGGGGAGCTACTCGACCCTGGCAACGCTCGCGGCGAACGTCACCAGTTACACCGACACGACGGCGGTCGCGAGCACGCAGTACGTCTATCGCGTCAAGGCGACCAGCGCCGTCGGCGACTCGTCGTACAGCAACAAGGCCACCGCGACCACCCCGGCGACGCCCCTGGTCGTCTCGGCAGGAGGGCCTTATTCTGGAGTCACGAGCTCTCCCGTGGCACTTTCGGGAACCGCGTCCGGCGGAACCGGAGCCCTCCAGTATGCCTGGGACCTGGACGGTAACGGAACGTACGAAACACCCGGTCAGAACGTCTCAGCGACGTTCACTTTGAGAGGAGTCTACATGGTGAATCTTCAGGTGACCGATGCCTTGAGCCGGATCGCGGTCGCGGCAGCAACCGTCACCGTGAGCCAGGCTCCCGCCGACGTCGTCTACAGCGGCCCGATCGTGATCACGAGCGGCGGGACCTACAGCGGCAACTGGCAGAGCGACAACCCGGACGTCGCGGCCGTGACGATCCGCACGACCGCGCCGGTGATCATCGAGAACTCGAATCTTCAAGGCAAGGGCAACCTGATCGAGACCGCGGTCGCGGACGTCGACCTCACCGTCCGGAACTCGCGGGGTTACGGCTTGAATCCCGGTGTCGCCGGACGGGTGCCGGGACGCTTCCTCGACGGGCAGTCGTTCGACAACATCCGGATCGAGAACAATTACATGGAGGGCACGTCAGGCATCTGGCTTTTGTCTTACAAAGGTCAGAGCGCGACAGGCGACACCGTGAAGATCCTCAACAACCAGGTCCGCAACATCGACGGTCGCAAGAGCGACGGTGCGGGGGGATGGCTGGACTTCAATACGCGCACGAGGATCAGCGACGGCTATGAGGAGGATGGCTACGAGCCCGCGCAGTTTGTGCAGTTGGACAAGGTGCAGAACGTCCCTGGGATCGAGATTGCCTGGAACGAGGTGATCAACGAGCCGACGAAGAGCCGTGTCGAGGACAATATCAACATTTACCTCAGCAGCGGCACGGCGGCCAGCCCGATCCTGATCCACGACAATTACATCCAGGGCGCCTACACGATCAAGCCATGGCAGGGCAACACCAGCGACGGGACCTGGAACTACGACTGGAACTTCTCGGGTGGCGGCATCCTGCTGGGCGACGGCAAGCCGGCCAGCCCCGCCGAGGCAGCCGCCTACGTCAAGGCTTACAACAACCAGGTCGTTTCCACCACCAACTACGCGATCGCGATCGCGGCCGGTCACGACATCGCGTTCTACTCCAACCGGATGATCTCGAGCGACCGGCTCCCCGACGGCCGGACCATCGTCGGCGAGAACTCCGGCGCCTACATCTGGAACTCGTACGGGGTCACCGCCAGTCTCTTCTACAACAACTCCGGCCACGACAATGTGGTCGGCTGGCTCCAGGGGAGCGCCCGACGCGACTGGTGGGTCCCCGACGCGACTTCCTGGACCAACAACGTCGCCTTCGCCGGCGTGATTACCCTCGACACCGAGGCGACTGAGCTCGCGTTTTGGCGGAACAAGCTCGCGACCGGTCGCGTAACGATCGGTCCCCCGTCGAGCTGAGTCTCCACCACCGTCGAGGACACGATCAGCGCGGCGATCAGGGCCACCGTCCCCCAGAGGCGCAGGGCCCTGGCGCTCCGCCAAGCGACGAATCCGAGCAATGCCCAGACGACGTAGAACTTCTCCTCGACCCCCAGCGACCACGTCTGGGTGAATGGGATGTTCGGCCTTGATCATCGTTTCGGTCACTTTGTATGGGCGTCTGACCACCAGATTGAAGCAAAGCCTTACGGAATCGGCCCATCGTTCATGAGAACGACCGTGCAGTGGCCCAAACGATGATCAAGGCCGGATGTTCTCGAATCTCCCATGGACTCCCAAGAATAGCGGCCACTCTTGAAGATAGAGAAAAATAGTAGGGGAGGGTCCCGACGAGCCCCTCGCGTTTCTCGGGCGACCAGCCGAAGCCGAAGATCAAGACGCAAGAGACCAGGAGGACGAAATAGTAGAGCGGCAGCAGGCGGAATGCCCGCCTGACGAAGAAGGAACGGATCTGCAGCGAACCTCTGCGCCGCTCTTCCCGCAACGCCAGCGTCGTGATCAGGTAGCCGCTGATGACGAAGAAGATCGTCACGCCCAGGTAGCCCTCGAGTCAATCCCAGACACCGTTCTTCATGTGCCAGCTGATCACGAGCAGGATCGAGACCGCCCGGAGGCCGTCCAGCTCAGGCCGGTAGGTGCCCTCCAGGTACGCCTCGTGCACCGCTTTCGAATCCTCTGAGACGAAAAAATCTGTAATACTAATCTGAATTCTCCTTTCATTCGATCCGTGCGGGAAGGCCCGGAAAGGAGGGGAGGAAGGCACTGACGAACCCGAACTCGGTGGGGTGGGTCAGCGAGGCACCGCCCTTGATTCCAAGGCTGATCCTGACAGGTTGCGCCCCGTTGTCGTACCTTACTCTCTAGCCCGCGCGGGCGGAAACCGGTCCCTCGGTTCGCCTCGTCGACGCCCTCGGTCCGCGGGTCGAGTCCCGCGACGCCTCCAGGACGGCGCGGTAGCCATCCACGGCGCGGCCGGCCGCGGCCGACCAGCGGAAGGTCTCGATGACGCGGGCGCGGGCGGTGGCGCCCATCGCGCGGCGCCGCGACGGGTCCGCCAGGAGATCGTTGATGGCCATGCTCACGGCGGTGACATCCCCCGGCGGCACCAGGACGCCCGCCTCGGGTCGGACCGCGAAGGGGATGCCCCCGACCGTCGTGGAGACGACCGGGAGGCCGCATGCCATCGCCTCCAGGACGACCAGCGGCAGGGAGTCGGCCAGGGTCGGATAGACGAAGAGGTCGGCGAGGTGGTACAGCGCCCGCAGCTCCTCGTTGGAGACGCCCCCCGTGAAGACCACGCTCGAGGCGAGTTCGTCGCCGAGGCGGGCGTCGCTCAGCAGCGACGATCGTTCGCTCTCGTCCTTGAACTTGCCGGCGACGACGGCCTGGAACGGCCCCCGGATGGCTCGCAAGGACTTCAGGAAGACGTCAACGCCTTTATAACGATGGAGGCTCCCCATGAAGAGCAGGATCGGCCCGGCGCCGATCCGGAACAGCGCGCGGGCGGCGGCCAGCTCCCCGCTCGTGGGGGGCTGCAGGTAAAACTCGTTGACCCCGTTGGTCACGACGTGGATCCGCTCCTCGCCGACGCCGAGGCTCGCCAGCAGGTCGACCTCGCGGTCGCTGAGGGCGAAGATGCCGGCCGCCCCCGCGACGATCCGCCGGAACGGCCGCGTGATGGCGACGTCGACCAGGGCGGACTTGAGCCGGCCGAAGCCGTTGATCGCCGCATAGCGGCTCAGCTCGTTGAACCCGTGCGTGCTGATCACGTAGGGGATGCCCCGGCGGCGGCACACCCGGGCGACGCGCTCGGCGGCGAAGGTCGGGACCAGGTTGTGGATGTGGACAAGGTCGTAAGCGCCGTCGCGGATCTGCTCGGGGATCCCCGAGTCGTAGAGCGGGACGCGGACGGAACGGGGAACCCACGGGGCGGCGAAGTTCAGTGGGTTCGTGCACCGCAGGTGTTGAACCGGGAGCTTGCCGATCGTGAGGGTCTCGTCGCGATCCCACATAATGGCGAGCTCGATGTCGGTGAGTTCCGCCGTGGCGACGCTCAGGTCGCGGCCGGCGTGGGTGGCCCCCGCGATCTTGCGGAGAGGGTGCGCGATGATCGTGGCCAGGATCTTCATGACTCAGCACCTCTCGAGGAGTTCGGACGGGATGTCGGGGTCGCGCCAGAGGTCCTGCAAGCTGTTGATCAGGGACGAACGGGGCGACCATTGATATTCGCGGCGCATCTTGGCCGGGTCGGCGGCCAGGAACGGCCGATCGGACGCACGGGTCCGCTCCGGGTCGACTTCGATCGTCAGGGGCTCGCCGATGACAGCGCCCAGGCCGTTGACGAGGTCGTAGACCGAGTGACTCTCGCCGGTGCCGAGATTCACGACGTCGACGCCCACCCGGGCGCGGTCCCGGCCGTCGAGGGCAACGGCGGCGAACCCACCGGCGGCATCGGCGACGTGGATGTAGTCCCGCCTAGGATGGCAGTTCCCCAGCCGGAGGGTCCGGCGCCCCTTGAGGACCTGCGCCAGGATCGCCGGCAGGATATGGGGGTTGGTCTCCCCGGGCCCGATCACGTTGAACAGGCGCACGATCCGCGCGTCCAGCCGGTTCGTCCGCGCCCAGTACCGGACGTAGTCCTCCGCGTGGAGCTTGGTCAGGCCGTAGATGTCCACGGGTTCGACGCGGCTCGAGGCCTCCACGTGCGGCGCGTCGGAAACGGCATAGACCGCGGCGGTCGAGGCGAACACGAAGCGGGTGCCCGGCGCAGGCACGCAGCAGGTTGGAGGTGCCGAGCGTATTGACGGCAATCGCCTCGTCGGGGTGGCGCTCGCACTCCGGGATGTAGTGGATCGCCGCCAGGTGGATCAACACCTCGGGCTGCGTCTCGGCCAACACGCGCTCGACGGCCGCGAAGTCGCGGAGGTCGACGCGGAACAGGGCGAAGCAGCCTTCCTCCTCGCGCGAGAACCGCAGCCTGCCGTGCCGCAGGTTGTCGAGCACCGAGACCTGGTGCTCGCGGTAGAGCCGACGCGTGAGGGTGCGGCCGACGTAACCATTTCCGCCAGTGATTAATATCCTCATGTGCTGCGCTCCTCTGGTGATCCCGCCGGTCCCCAAGCGTCCCCCCCTCGGTCCGGTCGAGGTCGAGGAGGTCGGTATCCGCCAACGGATGCGGCCGACGAACACGGGAAACGACCGGTGATTTGCGTGAGAATACCCCTTGTCGATCACGACGGCCCCACGGGCCTAGTCCTGGAACGTGAGCCCGGCTCGCGAGTTCCTGAGAGAATCGACACGCTTGCACACGAACCATGTGGGGTTCGCGACGTTGAGCCAGCATTTCAACAAAGAGCGATAGTATCGCTTCTTCCACTCCTGGGCCGGGCCGAACTGGCGCTCGACCGCCTCGATCTCGGCGCGATGTCTGGGGGTGATCGACATGCTCTGGTTGTCCCCATGCCGGCGGAAGCAGGCCAGGGTCCGGCCGATCCGCGCGAACGGCTCGATCGCCAGCGCCCTGAGGAAGAAGTCGTAGTCCCCGGCGTACTTCATCTCCTTACGGAACCCTCCGAGCTCGCGGAACAATTCCGAATTCACGTAGCTGGCCATGTGCATGATGCAATTCCAGCCGAGCGAGGCGGACATCGGCACGTTGATCCAGCCCGGGGGGGCGGCGAGGTCGCCGCGCGGGGTGCCGCGGCCGTCGAGCCAACGGATGCCGCCGACGACCCAGCGACGACCGCTCCGCTCGTAGGCCTGCACGACCCGCGCGAGGCCCCCGGGGAGCAGGATGTCGTCGCAGCCGAGGAATCCGAGCAATTCCCCTTGCGCGGCGAACGAGCCCTTGTTGATCGCGTCGAAGATCCCCTCGTCCTTGCCCGTCATGACGGTGCAGCCCCGCCGCTGGGCGAACTCGACCGTCCCGTCGGTGCTGCCGCCGTCGACGATCATGTGCTCGACGTCGACGTTCTCGGAGTGCTGGATCTTGACCGATTCGATGCACTCGTCCAAATATCGCATCCCGTTGAAGCTCGGTGTGACCACGGTGACCTTCATTCCTTCTCTCCCAGTCGTTCGAGGAATCGGACCATCAGGACATTTCGCGATTCGCGATCCGGCGCGCGGCCGCGCGCGGGGGGCCCGCGATTCGCAGCGGCATCGCGGGATTGCGGCGGTAGATCCATATGCCGGCGAGCCCGACGCCGTAGATTGACCAGTACCAGATTCCGCCCATCGGCCCTTCGAGGAACACGTCGAAGGTCGCATTGATCATGAAACCGAGCCAGTAGACTAGGAGGACGAGGAACAGCCCCGACCAGTCGTCGTGATGGTTCAGCCGGCTCTTCACGTAAAAGCGCAGGACGGCGACCGCCCATCCCAGCTGGGTGAGTCCCCAGAGCAAGAGCCCGGGGACGCCCGCCCGCGCCAGGATCGTCAGGTGTCCGTTGTGCGGGCTCCGGAGTGAGTGGTCCGCGTTGACCTGGAACCCGTCGTCGTCCGCCAGGTTGATCCCGAACCCTTTGCCCTCCCAGAAGTAGTCGCCGTGGATCGTGTAATCGACGATCGTCGCCCACCAGTTCAAACGCCACTGCTTGGTGCCGTCGAGGTCGCCCGCCTTCGACTCGGCGGAGATGATGCTCGCAAGGTTCTCGAGGAACTGCTCGAAGGAGATGGCCCGCTCCCGGCCCGGCACCTGGAACCGCACGTTGGTGGCCGCGAGGACCACGAACCCGCAGACGACCGCGGTCAGGACGAGTCGCAGCGCCCGGGCGTGTGGCCGGTCGAGGACGCACACCAGGAACCCGGCCAGGAACGCCAGCAGGCCTCCCCGGCTCTGGATGCCCATCATCGCCACGTTGGCGGTGAACAGAATCACAAGCGGCAGCGCGACCGGTCCGCCCAGGCCGGTGGACCAGAACGCGAGAATGGCCCCCAAGTGGACCAGGACGTCGCCCGCCTTGGCATAGACGACGGGGGGGGTCATCGGCGGCCAGCGCGGCAGGGTCTGGCCCATGAACATCGACAGGATCGCCACCACGGGGACGCAGACGAGGAAGATGCGGGTGAAGCGGCGATACTGGCTCAGCAGCCGCGGCAGCATCGAGGGAGCGGCGATGAGGCAACCGAAAACGATGAACGCAAACGCTCCGTACCCCCAGATCACGGCGTCCCGCACCGCGTCGATCCCGTGAACGGAGAGATACGGCAGGGTCCGCACGGTCCCCCAGATCATCAGGGCGAACAGCGGCCACGCCGACAGGGCCTCGAGGATCGTCCACCAGGGGGTGCACGCGAGCAGCACGACGACTCCGCTCAGGAGCATGAACTCGCCGATGAACAGCGGCGGCACGCCGACGTAGGCCCATCCCTTGCCCAAGACGGCGTAACCCAGAAGCGACGTCGAGAGCACACCCATCCAGCAAACCAGAAGGGCCATCGACGTCCGGTAGGGCCGTGGCGTCGTTGCGCGGCCGCGCCGCGCCGGGGCCTCGTGCATTAATACCATCGCGACCTCCCCGGTAAGAAGGCGGGCACGCCCGGTGCCTCCCTGTCTCTGGTGCGTGGGATTCGCGTCATGACGCATACTCCCCTCCGGACGATCGCCGCGGATCCGGTTCCGGGTCGCCCGTCCCCGCGTCCCGAGGCGGGACCCCCGCCGTGGGGACCAGGCTGCGCCTGTAGATCCGCCAGGAGAGGACGCTCAAGACCAGGTTCGTCGCGATCATCCCGAGCACGGCCCCGTGGGGCCCGAACGCGCGGACCGCGAGCCAGCCGAAGGGGAAAATCACGAGGTTGGCGCGGAGCTGGCTCGAGAAGATCAGGGGAGAGAGGCGCTTGGCCAGAAGCGCCGCGTCGATGGTCATGTTGACGAAGACATTGAACGTCAGGACGCAGTACAGCACCAGGACCGAGGACTCGTCGGCGTACGCATTCTGATAGAACAGCCTCAGCACGGGCCCGGCGCAGAGCGCGACGAGGAAGCAGTAGCCGCCCAGCAGGGGGATGACGTACCGGAACGTCTTCATGAGCGCGGCGTCGAGCGCCGGTCGCCGCGCTCGTTCAGGGTGCGCGACAGGTGGGTGGGCAAAAGCGAGCTGAGGACGTAGGCGAAAACTCGGGTCGGTCCGAAGATCGTTTGCGAGGCCCGCAGGACGCCGGCCGAGGCGGCGTCGACGAGGAACCCGCAAAGGAAGAAATAGGCCTCGTTCGAGAGCCAGTTCCCCACGAGGTGGACCCCCACGAGCCACTTCCCGAACGCCCAGTTCTCGCGGATCAACGACCAGTCGACCCGGCCGCGCAGGCTCCCGCGGAGCTGCCAGGCGCCGAACGCGGCGGCCAGGGCCGAGGTGACCGCCAGCACGACCAGGGCCCGCGAGGCGCTCAGGGTGCCGGTGGCCCAGAGGACCGCGATCCCCGCCGTCTGCCCGCCGTAGCTGATCAGGTCGTTGCCGAGGGCGGCCGCCAGCCGACGCTCGGTGTAGAGGACGCGCCGGCTGAACTCCTGCAACTGCCAGGCGAGGATCGACGGTGCGAGCAACGCCAGCAAGAGCGCGCTCTCGCGGCCCACGCCCGCGCCCCACGCGACGAGCGCGGCCGCGGCCGTCAAGAGCGCGGCCGCGATCGCGACGCCGAGCTGCGCAAGCGCCGTCGACGTCGTGTAGTCGAGGTAATCACGCCCCCGACGCGTCGCCCCCAGGACGTTGTGCGCCGTCGTGATCGGCCCGGCCTGCAAGCTGTTCGCCAGCAGCAAGCCCGTATAGACCAGCGCGAAATCGCCGAACTCACGCCGGGAGAGGTGGCGGGCCAGCAGGATCATCGTGAAGAAGTTCGTCGCCGAGATCAGCGCCTGGTCGGCGAACGCCCACGGGGCCCTGCCGACTTTCCGGAGCCAGCCCGGCAATCCCGCGGTCGATGTCGATGCTCTCGGTAGCGCCGCGGCGCCTGTGTGCATGGCCTCGGTCTCTCTCCGGGACGGGCGAGACGATGAATCCAGATTGTTTTTAATTGTGTTTTTATCTTTATATAATTTTATTTATAGCGATATATAGATGTTTTTTTTCAACACTATTGAATCCCTAAGAAAATGACGCAATAATTCCATGACAGCCATCCGCTGCGCGGGATCATCCCGCCCCGCCGCGATCCTCTCTTCCCCTGGCCTGGATCGCAGGAACAATCGATCGCGCCAGGGTCTTGAGAACGAGCGCCCTCTGGTCTTCGGCACCGGAAGAGAGTCATCAGAACCATGTCCATCATCCCTCGCTGCAATGTCCTGGGCGTCGGCGTCAGCGCCATCAATCCCGCGGTCGCGCTCGAGACGATCGGCGGCTGGATCGCCGAACGGCGGTCGCATTATGTGTGCATCACGGGCGTCCACGGCGTGATGGAGAGCCTGCGCGACCCGGATCTCCGGCGGATTCACAACGAGGCGGGGCTGGTCACGCCCGACGGCATGCCGCTGGTCTGGCTGAGCCGGCTCCGCGGGTTCGCCGGGGTCGATCGCGTCTACGGCCCCGACCTGATGCTGGCCCTCTGCGCGTCGTCGCCGGAGAAGGGCTATCGCCATTTCCTCTACGGGGGGCGTGAGGGGGTGGCCCAGCGGCTCGCCGCGTCGCTCCAGGGACGATGGCCCGGGCTTGAGGTGGTCGGCACGTCCTGTCCCCCGTTCCGGCCGCTGACCGAGGAGGAGGACGCCCGGGTCGTCGACCAGATCAACCGTTCGGGGGCCGACGTCGTCTGGGTCGGTCTGAGCACGCCGAAGCAGGAGGCGCTGGATGGCGGCCCACCTGGGCAGGATCGACGCACCGGTCATGATCGGGGTCGGGGCGGCGTTCGACTTCCACGCCGGCCTGGTGGCCCAGGCGCCGCGCTGGATCCAGCATTCCGGGCTGGAATGGCTGTTCCGGCTCATGGTCGAGCCCCGGCGGCTCTGGCGGCGCTACCTGTTCAACAACCCCGGCTTCCTGGCGATGCTGTTCCTCCAGTCGGTCGGGCTGAGGCGGTTTCAGCTCGACACGGAGGGGGCGCCCTGAGGGCGCGCGGGACGCCGGGACGCCGGGAGGGCCATGTCGGTCGTCCCGGCGTGTGTCTTGCGGCGTGGGGCGATTGTCCCAGGCACGGGCGGACGCATGCGCGACTCCTCAACGTGCCAGGGCGGGCTCGGGCGTTTGCGGCCCGGAGGGCTTGATCGGGTCGGCGGTCCCGGGGGGCAGGATCTCCAGGCGCACCCGCAGACCGGCGCGGAGCTGGCCTTGGGGGTCGTCAACCTCGGCGACGATCTTGCAGGTCTGTGACTTGGGATCGACGAGCCGGTCGATGAAGACGACGCGCCCCGGGAAGGCCTGCGACTCGATCTCCATGGCGACCCCGCCGATCTCGAGCGTGGCCCGGACCGGTTGGCCCGTCTGGACGCGCCAGATGTCTCCCACGTCGAGCGCTCCCGTGACCAGGAGCAGGCGCGGATCGACGACGTGGAAGAGGGGCTCGTCGAAGGCGACCGATTCGCCGCGTCGCTTGTGGACCGCGAGGACGGTCCCCGGATGTGGCGCGACGATCTCCCGCGACAGGACGGAGGCCTGGGCCTTCCGGGCCTCGAGCTCGGCCATCCGGCGGCGGAGCCGGGCCTCCTCGACCGCCAGCTCGGCGATGCTGGCCTCGAGCCGCTGAGTGCTCATCTCGAGCGGGCTGAGGAGGCTTTTGTTATAGAGCAATTCAGCCGACTTGAGCTTCGCGAGCGCAGTGCGCGTGCTTGGCCTCGGCGAGGCGAAGATCGATGTCGTTCTTGGCCTGCGCCTGGCGCATCTCGAGCTCGGCGCGGGCTTCCTTGTCCTGCAAACGCCCGAGGAGCTGATTGGCCTCGACCTGGTCTCCCGGCCGGACGAGACACTCCTGGAGGATGCCCCGTCCGGGGGCCCCGAGGATCGACGACCGTTCGTATTCCAGGAGACAGCGGCGGAGGACGATGGACTCGGGCGGCGGGGCAGGCTCATCTCCGCGCGTCTCGGGGAACCCCGCGGTCAGGAGCGTGGAGAGAAGGAGGGTGCAAATCATGGGCGGCCCCTCTTGGTTCTTGCTTCGTTCTCGGCGGCGGTGTCGAGGGGGAGGGAGGTCAATGTGCCGTGGCCGTTGACCGGCAGGGGTAGGGTGTGGGTCGTGTCGTCCTCGGCCGTGCGGTCGGCCGATTTGTATGCGTAGGGATACCGGGCGGTCTGTCGCCACCAGTTGTCGAAGCCGTTGACGAGGACCCCGAGGACCGACACGCGCACGCCCTGGAGCATCTCGGCGGCCCTGGCCGCCTCGCGGACCCGGATCCGTGTGCCGTCGACGACCAGGATGACGCCGTCGGCGAGGGCGGCGATGATCAAGGGGTCGGTGACGAGCAGCAGCGGGGAGGAGTCGATGACGATGACATCGTAGTTCCGGCGCGTCTCCTCGAGGAACGACGCCAGGCGTGGCGACGCGAGCAGCTCGGCGGGGTTGGAGACGTCGAGGCCGGCGGCGAGGAGCTCGAGGTTTTCGACCGGCGTCGGCTGCACGACGCGATCGAAGGGAAGGACGTCCTTGAGGACCTGGGTGAAGCCGGGGCTGAGGCGGAGATCATAACCGGCGTGCTGCGAGGGGCAGCGGAGGTCGGCGTCGATCAGGAGGACCTTGCGCCCGGCATGGGCCAGGCTGATCGACAGGTTGCTGGCGGTGGAGCTCTTCCCCTCGCGGGCCGTCGGGCTCGTCACCAGGATCACCTGCACTTGCCGGTCGCGGCGGAGGAACTCGAGCTTCGTCCGGAACGCCTTGTAGTCCTCCGCCGGCAGCGATTGCGGCAGGTGATGGCAGAGCAGCCCCGACCCGCCGCGGCGAGGAGCTGGTCCCGGGTGAGGCGTGGGATCGTGCCGAGGACGTCGAATCCGGTGATCTCGCGGAGCTCGCCGAGCGAGCGCACCCGGTCGTCGAACCCGTCGGCGGCCAGGGCCGACCCGACCCCCAGCGCCACGCCCGCCAGCAGTGCCAGGGTGAGGGTGAGGCCGGCGAGGGGCGAGACCGGCGTCGACGAGGAAGACGCTGGCTCGATGATCTGGGCGCGGACGCCGCCAGAGCCTTCGCCGAGCTCCGCCCGCTTCAACTGATCGACGACGCTGGCCAAGAGCGCCTTCTGCCGCTCCAGGCTGCTGCGCAGCTCGCGCCCGCGAGCGACGTTGGCGAGGAGCTTCTTGGACCGTTCCATTTCCTCCTGGTACTGGCGGCCGATCTCGGCGCGCAGTTCCTCGACCGCCGCCAGGCTGAGCTCGATCGAGGCGAGCAGCTGGCGGACCTTGCCGCGGTCGAGGTGGACCGCCGAGTCGTTGGCGCACTGCTCGGCCTCGTTGATCAGATCCTGGAGCTCGCGGACCTTCGAGAAGCCCGCCCCGTGCCGCGCCACGAGCTCCTGCTGTTCCTTGATGAGCTGGCGGACATAGTCCGAGGAGGAGGCCAGCGCAGCCCCCGGCGAGGGGGCGACCGGCGCCGCGCCGGGGTCGCCCCCCAGCTGCGCGATCGCGAAAGCGATCGACCAGAGCTCGGGCCCCTGCTCCGCGAGCTTGCGGCCGAGGTCGAGCTGCGACTTGAGCTTCAGGGCCTTGAGCGCCGACTCGTTGGCCGCCCGCTCGAGCTCCTGGAGGCGGCTGCCCAAGATCGGATGCCCGGCCCCGTCGTTGACCAGCTCGAGCAGGTGCGGGTGGGACTGCTGGAACTCCAGGTACTTCGCCTCGAGCTGCCCGAGCTGGCGGCCCAGCTCGTCGCGCACCTTGGAGACCAGCGCGATGACCTGGTGATTGCCGTCCTTGGACTTCTCCTCGAGGAATTGCTCGTAGGAACGGATGATCTCATCGACGAACCGGATCGCTTCCTCGGGCGTGCCGGCGCGAAAGCTGATCGCCACGGTCAGCGCGGCCTTGTCGGGCCGGCTGACCTTGAGGTAGTCCTTGATGGCCTTGCGTGTCAGGGCCGGGATCGCGCGAACCTCCCCCCGAGCGAGAGAGTCGGGAGCCCCTCGGGGCCGAGCGACGCGATCGCACGGCCCACGACGCTCTGGCTCTGAAGGATGGCGATCTGGGTGGGGATGAAATTCTCCGGCGCTCGGGATGGTGCGCGGCCTCATCCCCGGCCGCGCCGAGCGGCCGGGCGTCGTGCGGTACGACCAGGAGCCGCGCCGTGGCCTCGTACAGGCGTGCCGAACACGCCAGGTAGACCCCGGCCATCATGCAGCAGACCGCGACCGAGGAGACGACCAGCCGCCATCGCCGCCGGATCACGCCGAGATAATGCCAGACGACCGTGGCCAGGTCCGGCGGTTCGAGAGGAATGCGATCGGGCATGGTGGTCAACGAAAAGATAAAATATTACTGAGCGTTGCATAAAAACTAAACTTTGCGGAGTTACACAGTTGGTTGTCAGATGGACAGTTGAAGGTGCGTCAGACAGGCCGTCTTCTGGCTACTCATGTTGCTTTTTAGATTACCCATCAATTTATGCACCTAGTGGACAAAGGCCATCAACTGCGTAACTCCTACCAAGAAGTTTAGGTTATTTTTTGCACGCTCCGTAAAAGAAAT
>CAWDND010000104.1:0-71876 GCA_963803395.1 uncultured Planctomycetaceae bacterium | reverse complement strand
AGGGACCTCTGGGCAATCCCTGCAGTCAGGCGCTATGATCTGCTTCTGATCGTCGATCGAACGGACCCGGCTCTCAAGGGATTCACACCCGGCGCAGAACCAGGGATGATGCTCAACATTCAGAACCTCATTGATGATTTCAAGGACTTCGCGACCGTTCGGTCCCTGCGTGGCCCGACCGGGTTTCCTATCCCCATTGTGCCTCCACTGAGGTGATCAGCAAAGGACACGAGGACACACAACCGGCACGCCATCGGGAAGCCTGCTCCGCCTGCCAGAGATGCTTCGAGGATCTGACCGGGACCAGCTTCGCCGGTCACCATCCACCGTGGCGCGTCGGGATCCTCGGCCTGTACTTGAGGGGACGGAATCTCTCGAATGAACAAATTTCCCAGGAACTCGATTTGCAGTGCCACCGAGACCTGGGCCGCTTCCTGGAGCAGTCGATTCAATTTCTCCTTCGGAGCGGCCTTTGCCCCATCCATGGGCCTGCTCCTTCCTGGCAAATTCCGTTACCCAAAGCTCCAACGCCTTCGCACATTACCAAAGAATCTGGGTTTCTCCCGTTGACGATCTCCACCCTCCGTCGGGATGCGCAATAGCTGACCTGTACCCCTCCCGATTAAACCTGGTCCGATTGAGGTTTACATCGGGGGCCTCCGACGATATGGTTCCGCTCGGTCGATTCTCACGGACCGAGCGGGGGACCTGCTCGGTCGACGCTCACGCACCGATTCGGGAGCCGTTCAGGTCGCGCCGATCACCAGGCACGGAAGCCGGAGCCTCGGGCTGGTCTGGTCCACAGCATCCCTGCCCCTCCGCCGACTCCGCGCGGATGAGACCCGATCCGCCGTATACCCCAGGATCTTGCCCCCTCGACCCCGGTGGGATGCCCCTGTCGCATGTTCGAGGCTCAGGAGGACGATGATGTGCTGGACGCAGAGTTGGATCGGATGGCAAGCTTCCCTCCTGGCGCTTGCGTCGGTCGCGCTGGTGGCCTCGGGAGCCGAGGCGGCTCCGATCACGTCGGGATCGGCCTATCACACGTCGGCGTCGATTGGCTCTGATCAGGTCATCGGGACCCCCGTCCTCCGGTTTCAAGAAGTGGACCACGGAACGGTGAGCCCCGGCGCGCCGTTCTCACTGGGCGACTTCGTGATGTCCAAGCCGCCGGCCGGCGAAACCACGATCTACGCCGGTACGCCGTTCACGATCACCTACATGGACCAGTCTGATTCCGAGGCGCCGCCGCTCGTCGCCAGAGGCTTCCTGCTCGGAACGGTCTCCGGCTCCGGCAAGTCCACCCTCCTGGCGACCCTGAATTTTCAGGCGTTCCTGGGTGACCCGTCGCTGTCGGGTTTGCAGTACCAGACCGGGAACGTGATCCATTCGCTGAATCTCAATTTCCCGGTGATACTCAACGACACGACGGTGAACCAAGGTGAGACAGTCGTGATGGGCCAGCTCAAAATCCTTCCTGTGACGGGCCAATTCGAGATCGTGCCTGCGCCCGAGCCATCCACCTGGGCCTTGTTCCTCGCCACCGCCGCGGCCCTGAGACTCCGCCGCCGATCCCGCACGTCCCACTGCCGCTGAGACTCGACACCGACGGGCCCCGAGATCCGCCGCCCCGACGCCCCTCTCCGGCGAGGGGCGTTTTTTCTTGCGCTCCGCTCGATCACCGACCCGCCCCCCGGAACGCACTTCAGAACCCACCGTCCAGCAATTTCGCACGACGAACGCTGATTTTCGCGCGGCGATTTTGCAATTCATTAAAGTTAGTTCAAAATCATCCTAGCGGCTTTCCACTCGAGAGTCCGAACGTTCGGCCTGAGAGGCCCGTGGCGCCGTCCGCGATCCTCGGGAGGTTCTTGAGCACGCACCGACGATTTCGCACACATTTCTCCGACAGGCTGCTTCTTTGTTGTCAACCCACTCGAATCGATGGGCGAAGAGGGAGGCGTGCCCCGAGACTCGGTGCCTTGTCCGTGGGGACGAGACTTGACCCCGACATGCCGACCGATTCACGACGCCCCGAGGTCACAACAATGCGACGCAAGTTCAAGCGCCGGTTCGCTATGCCTCGTCTGGAAGTGTGCGAATCGCGGTCCCTGCTCAGCGCCCTGATCGCCCTGATCGATTATGGTGTTGATTTGAATAACCCTAATGATAATAAATACTATGACCTCGCGGACGCCTTCAACGCCTATACCAGTCAGCTCGCCTCGGGGGCCGGCAACCAGGTGGTGCAAGACACCGCGTCGCATGGCGCGGACGTGACCGACGCGACGGTGCAGGGGATCGTCGACACGTCCAGCCAGCCCGGCGTCAGCCTCCCGGACGTCAAGATCCTCCCGATCAAGTATTCCGACAGCTCGAACAACGCGAGTTATGAGGCGATCATCCGGGGGATCTACTATGCCGTCGACCATAGGGCGTCGGTCGTCAACCTGAGCATTGGCCAGCCGCAGTCCGACCCATTCGCGTACATCCCCACGAGCGATCCCTGGGTGCACGACCCCAATGTCGCCGGGCCGATCTACTACCTGAGCGACGCCATCCTGTACGCCGAGTCGAAGGGAGTTGTCGTCGTCACGGCTGCCGGAAACAACGGCTACCAGAACCAGCCGGGTGGCGTTGATATCGACGGCAGCAGTCAGTCGTGGCCGATCTATCCCGCCTACACCCATACCCCGAACATGCTCGTCGCCGCGTCGGTCGATGCGACGGGCACCCTGTACCCCGGCTCGAACTGGGGCGGTCAGCACGTCGATCTGGGCGCGTTCTGGGATCCCTCCAACTCCAAGTGGGAGACGTCGTTCGCCACCGGGTACGTCTCGGGGGTGACCGGGACGATCGCAGCGCTGCGGCATGACCTGTTCGGCGACGCGCTGGCCGCGTTCATCAAAGCGACGGTCCAGACGCAGCCTCAATTAACCGGCAAGCTCACCACCAACGGCGAAATCAGCCCGGAGAATGTGGTCAACGCGATCTTTACGCCGACGATCACCGCCGCGGCGTCGGCGTCGTCCCACCCGATCGCCTCGCCCACGACGACCCTGAGTGTCCGGGCCACGGATGCCGACGATGGATCCGGCCTGACCTACACGTGGTCCGTCGCCGCGACACCGGGGGCGCCCGTCCCGACGTTCAGCGCCAACGGCACCGGCAACGCCCAGGACACGGTTGTCACCTTTTCCCAGGCGGGCACCTACATCTTCACGGTGACGGTCTCGGACGGACCCCACAGGACCGCGACCAGTAGCGTCTCGGTAACGGTCGAGCCGTCACTCCGCTCGATCGCCATCTCTCCGGCCGCCGCGACAGTCGCCGACGGCAATTCTCAGGCGTTCTTGGCCCTGGCCCGCGATCAGTTCGGCGCCGTGATGTCGCCCCAGCCCGCGTATTCCTGGTCGGTCCAAAGCGGCGGGGTCGGTGGGACGATCGACTCGACGGGCAAGTACACCGCCCCGTCCTCGGGGGCCGGCAGCGACACGATCAAGGTCACCAGTGGCGAGGCCAGCCAGGTGGTGACGGTGAACGTGACCTCGTCGTCCCCACCTCCGCCCTCGGAGCCCGTCGCACTCATCCTCAACCCAGTCTCGGTCGCGTCCTCAAGCAACTACGGGACCAATCCCCCCTGGTTCACGACCAACGAAATCGGTTTGAGCGCACCGATGCAAACAGGCGACCCGATCCCCGCGTCTTATCCTCTCAAGGACAACAACTTCTATCACAACTTCGTGACCAACGGCAACGGTAGCGCCGGGACCGAGTCGGTCACCTATCAACTGGTCTATCTCGACCACGCACCCCTCAACATCATCGGCTTCCACTGGTGGGCGTATTCAGCCGATGCGCCGCAGCGGAGCATCAAATCGGCCAACGTCTCGTCGTCGGCCGATGGCGTCCACTTCTCGGACCCGGTACCGATGACCTTTTACGAGGGGAGCGACGCGTTGGACTCGGGCCGCGATTTCGCATTTTCGGCCTCGGGCATCCGTTTCGTGCGGTTTAGCAACCTCATGAACTACGGCCCGGATTCACCGGGGGGTCTCTCATTCGATGGCCTGGGCGCGATCCGCTTCTTCGCGACCCCGACCCAGGCGATCGCGATCGCCTCGGGCTCGGCGACCGGGGCCGCTTCATTCCAGCCCGACACCAGCGTCGTCGGGGGCGCTGCATACGAGACCACCAGCCCGATCGACACGAGCGGGGTGAGCGATCCCGCGCCGCAGTCGGTCTACCAGACTGAGCGGTATGGCAACTTCACCTATTCTCTCTCCAATCTCGTGCCGGGCGGCTCCTCCACGATCCGGCTGCACTTCGCGGAAATCTTCTGGAACACTGCCGGCCAGCGCCTCTTCAACGTGGCGATCAACGGCGACCAGGTGCTGACCAATTTCGACGTCTTCGCCGCGGCCGGCGGCAAGAACAGGGCCATCATCAAGCAGTTCAACGCCACGGCCGACAGCCGGGGCACGATCACGATCGTCTTCTCGAGCCTCAAGGACAATGCCAAGGTCAGCGGGATCGAGATCATGCCCGCCAGCCTTTCGCAGACGTAGACAAAGTGCGTCGTGCTCGGCTCTCCTTCGCAAACCAGGAAGATCCTCCACGACTGAGGGTGGCCGTATCACTGTCTGTGGGCTAGAGCCTCCCCGGCTAGCGGGCCGATTCTTCCGGGGATGCGGCTGAGGGTCTGCCGAGAATGTCTCTTCTGAACCCCGGCGAGGCGACAGTCTGTCGCCCAGGGCTCAGGTTCTGTGGTGGTCCCAGAACTTGTGCCCTGGGCGACTGACTGACGTCCCTCCGGGACTGCAAAAAGGCCGTCTCGGGCAGCCTCTTCCACCCCCAACCCATCCTCTGGACGGCCCCGTGCCGGTCACGATGAATTGAGGCCCTTGCTCGCCAGCCACGTCTTCATCTCATCGATCGTGAGGACGGTGTCTCCCTGGTCCTTGTTCTTGAAGACGGGTGAGTCGGCCCTGGGGACGACCACGCGGACGCCGGTGTCGCGGCTCGCGCCATCGGGGAGAACCTCCTTGACGGTCTTATCGTCCTTCTCAATCAGCGCCTTGAACAGCTTGACCCCCTGATAGCCCATCTCGTAGGGGTTCTGGCAGACCGTGACGTCGATGTCGCCCGCCACCAGATCGTTGACGGCTAGCTCGTCGAGGTCGAAAGTGACGACGGTGGTCCGCTGGCGAACCTCGGGCGACGCCTTGACCTGCTGCGCGATCCGCGTGGCGTTGTACGACCAGAGCCCGAGTAGGACGCCCAGGTCGGGATATTTGGTGATCGCCGTCTGGACGTTGGACGAGGCTCGGGCGAAGTCGCCGCCGTCGTCGAAGATTTCGAGCTGGGTGAACTTCGGCCCTGCCCCCTGGAAAAAGCCGTTCTTGCGTTCGACGGCGTTGGCAGCCGATGAAGTGCCGACGAAGACACAGACCTTGCCCCCGTCGGGCCGGATCGCCGCGGCGGCGCGGCCGGCGGCCTCGCCCGCCTTGATGTTGTTCGTCCCGATGTAGGCCCGGCGCGCATCCGCTGCCTTGGGGGTGGTGTCCGAGTCGTACGTGATGACCACCTTGCCTGCGTTCTGCAACTCGCGCATCGCGTCGAGGATGCCTGGCGCCTCCGCCTCGTAGACCGAGACCGCTACCCCCTGCACGTCGGTCCGGCTGACGGCGTCTTCCAGCAGCCGGATCTGGCCCGTGGTCTCGCGGTCGTTGCGCTTCATCTCGGCGTCCACGCCGAACTCCTTGCCCGCGTCACTCATCCCCTTCTCGACGGCGTTCCACCAATCGGCGTTGCTGTTGGTGATGACCAGCAACTTCAGGCTCGTTCCGCCCTTCGCCGACCTTCCCGATGCGCCCGCCGATGAGCTCGCCGGCTGCGGCGACCCGCAGCCCGCCACCATCAGGAGCGCCGCGATCCAGAGCCCTCCGGCCCTACGTCCGATCCACGTCCGATTCACGTTCATCGTCCCCCTCACATGACCACAGGGTCCTCGCCCATGAAGTGCCATCCTAATCGAGCCCACGACCGAGGGGAACGTGCCGCCGCCGGGCTACACCCCTTGAAAAACAACCCTATTCAATCGATCATCATGAGGGGGCAACACGGGAGCCCGCGGCGCCGTCACGAGGGTGTTGGAGGTGTTCTGATGCATTGGCATGATAGGGTTTACGGCGATGTAGCGATCGAGGATCCATCCCTGCTCGCTCTGATCGCCTGCCCGACCTTCCGGCGCCTCCAGGGGATTCGCCAGGCGGGACCGTCGGCGTTCGCCTTCCCGTTCAAGACAGTCACGCGCCATGAGCACAGCCTGGGGGTCTTCCTGCTGCTCCGGACGCTCGGCGCCGACCTTCACGAGCAAGTCGCGGGACTGCTCCACGACATCTCGCACACCGCGTTCTCGCACGCCGTCGATTTCGTCTTCTCGTCCGAGGAGCAGAACCTCCACGAGACGCTCAAGCACGAATTCCTCGATCGCCCCGACATCGTGGCCGCACTGCGGCCGCTCGGCTTCGCCCCGCGTGAGTTCTTCGACGACGCTGTTTATCCCCTTCTGGAGCGGCCCCTGCCTTGGCTCTGCGCCGATCGGCTCGACTACTTCTTCCGTGACGGCCTGGCCTGCGGCGTCGCGAGCCCCGAGGTCGTCGCACGGTTCCTCTCGCACTTGACGGTGATCGAGCGGACGATCGTTTTCACCGACTCCTCGGTCGCGCGCGAAGCCGCCACCCTGTTCGGAGAGATGAACCGCGACTGGTGGGCCAGCCCGACCGAAGCGTATATCTATAACGAGTTCGCCGACGCGCTCCGCGAGGGCTTCCGCCTCGGCGTGCTCCGAAAGGAGGAACTCCTGGCCGACGACGCACACGTCCTGGCCAAACTCGAAGGCTCGAGCTGTCCGATCATCGCCGAGAAGCTCGACCACATCCTCAACTTCGACCCCGCTCAGATCAACGGCTTCGTCCCCCGAGTGATCCCCAAGACCCGCTGGCTCGACCCGCCCGTCCGGGTCGGCGCGTCCTTCCGGCGGCTCTCGGAACTCCCTGCGAGGGGCTTTATCGCTTCTTGAGCGTCACACCACTCCGGGCGCCTACCCCCCTGCCCTCTCCTTCGGGGCGAGGGGAGAGGGTGCTTCGGGCGAGGCCCTATGATTCGACGAGCGCCTGGTGCGGCTCGTGGGCGGATTCAATCTGCAACGACGGGCATCGCAGGGGAATATGACGCGCCCAGGAGGGGTTGGGGTTGGGGAAGTCGCGGCGAGTGTGGACGCCGCGCGACTCCTCGCGGGTGATCGCGGCAGCGATCATTAGTCGGGCGACGCTGAGCATGTTCTGCATGATCCAGCCGGCGGGGTCGGGAAAGACCTGGCCGAGGACGTAGCGGCACCAGAAATCGACCAGATCGGCGGCCTCGGCCAGGCCGTTCGCGTCGCGGATGATGCCGACCGAGCGCCACATCAATGCGCGAAGCGAGTCGCGGATGTCGGCCAGATCGAGCGGCTCGTGGTTGCCGTCGATCACCGCGGCCTCGATCGGCGGAACTTCGAGGTGGTGCGGGCCGGCGGCCTCCAGGGCTCGGAGGATGTCCTCGGCGGCGCGGGCTCCGTAGACGAGACCTTCGAGCAGGCTGTTCGAGGCCAGACGGTTGGCGCCGTGGAGGCCCGAGCTGGTGACCTCGCCCGCGGCCCAGAGGCCGGGCAGCGTGGTCCGGCCGTCCGCGTCGATCGTCACGCCGCCGATCATGTAGTGGGCACCGGGGCGGACGGGGATCGGGTCGCGGGTCATGTCGAGGTCGAAACCGCGGCAGAGCCGGTCGATCCCGGGGAACCGCTGGCGGATGTAGGCGGCGTCGAGATGCGACAGGTCGAGGTAGACGCTCGGATGCTGCGTCTTGGCCATCTGCGCGGTGATGGCGCGCGACACGTCGTCGCGGGGCGCCAGCTCGGCCAGCGGGTGGTAGTCGGGCATGAACCGGTGGCCCTTGCGATCGCGGAGGTACGCTCCCTCGCCCCGGAGCGCCTCGGTCAGCAGGTGACGGGCCGAGCCGGCGATGTAGAGCACCGTCGGGTGGAACTGCATGAACTCCATGTCGCGGAGCTCGGCCCCCGCGCGATAGGCCAGCGCATGCCCGTCGCCGGTGGCGATCGGGGGGTTGGTCGTCTCGCGATAGAGCTGCCCCGCGCCGCCGGTCGCCAGCAGCACGGCGCGGGCCCAGATCAGCGACGGCCCGCGCCGCTTGTCCCAGACCAGCGCGCCACGGCAGCGGCCTTCGTGGGTCAGCAGATCGATCGTGAAGCTATTCTGCCAGATCCGGACGTTGCGGCGGGCGTGGACCTGATGGATCACGGCGCGCATGACCTCGCGCCCGGTCGCGTCGCCCATCGCGTGGACGATCCGGGCGTGCGAGTGCCCCCCCTCGCGGGTCAGCGCGACCTGGCCGTTGATCTCGTCGAAGTGCGTCCCCCAGTCGATCAGCTCGCCGATCCGCCGCGGCGCCTCGCACACCACTCGCGTGACGACCTCGGGGTCGCAGAGCCCCTTGCCCGCCGCGAGCGTGTCGGCGATGTGGTCGTCGAAGTGATCCTCGGGGTCGAGCACCCCAGCGATCCCCCCCTGCGCGTAGGCGCTGTTGCTCTCGCGGACCTCCTCCTTGGTGACGACCAGCACGCGGTGCGGCTCGCCGATCCCCAGGGCCGCACGGAGGCCCGCCACCCCTCCGCCGATGATCAGCACATCGGTGAAGTGGTGTGGTAAGTCCCTCGGATCGAAGCCGACCAGGTAGCGACGGGGCAAGACGAGCGGCGAAAGCATAGACATCTCACTCGAGGAGACGGGGTCCGGGCGAAGCGAACTCGAACCGCAAAGAATTCAGCTTTTCACATCTGAATTATTATACATAAATGATCTGCGTCAATCCGCGTCCTCTGCGGCTCGGCTCTGGTTGATAAATCCCTCTCCTACTGTTCCCCCGCTCCGGGTGCCGGTGTGGGCCGGGACGGGGTGACGGCCCTCGAACGCGAGAGGGTGCTCCGATAGGCGTCGAACTTCGAGCGGAGTTCGGAGGGCGCTTCGAAGCGGGCACCCTCGATGTTGTTCCGCTCCTGATCCTGCACGAAGCTGTCGCGGGCTCGGACGGTTCTGGTGCCGACCTTCGCGTTCGAGTTGATGTCGGGGAGCAGCCGCTTCGGGTTGAAGGACCGGGCCGGTTCCGGCCTGGCCTTGATCTCGCGGCCGGGGCCGGGCATGCCCTTGGGCGCCTTCTTGAACTTCTGGACGAACTGCTCCATCTGCTCGCGCGACATCCCGGTGTCTTTTTCGAGCTGGGGAGTGACCTCGTTGCTCCGGAGCAAGTCTTCGAGCTTGCGGAGGACCAGCTCGGACTGCGGGACGTCCGGGGCAACTGTTTCCTCGGCGTTCATCGGGCGCGATTCGGCCCTCGGCGAGGGCTTTGTGGTATCGGCCGAGGCGGGTTGACCGGGCGCACCCGGTCTGGAGCTGCCGCCGCCGTGGGGTGTGCTGCCCCCTCCTCCGGGGCTCCCCTGGTCCTCCGGGCCCGTATTGGAGCCCTGACCTTCCGGCGATCCGGACTCGGCCCCGGGCTGGCCTTGTGGCTGGGCCTGCGTGCCGCTCGCCTCGGCCGGCTCACCCGGCCGGCCCTGCTCGCCTGTGGACTGGCCCGACGGTGGCGGTTGGGCATTCTTCGTTCCCGGCCGGCCCGATGACCCGGCCCTCTGGCCGGCCTTGTTCCCCCGGCCGGTCTGGTTCAAACGGGTCTGATCCTCCGCGTCGGAAGGCGCACCCGTCTGACCCGTCACTTGGCCTTGCTGATCCCGATCACCCTGCCCGGTCGAAGGACGGGGCGCGTTCGCAGCACCTCGCCCCTGCTCGCCCGACGGGTTGTTGTCCGGTCCTTGATCCTGGCCCGGCGACTGGCCCTGACCTGGTGTCTGGCGCTGGCCGGGCGGATTCGTGCCCTGGTTACCCTGGCTGGGCTGCGTGCCTTGCGCGTTGGTCGGTCCGTTCTGATCGGGCTGATTGCGTGCCATGCCGGGCTGTCCGGATGGGTTACCGGGAGGCGCGGACTGCTGGCCCGAGAGGCTGGACGTTTGCCCCGGCTGGCCGGGGGGCGATGACAGGGATTGGCTCCCCGGGCCGCGCGGGAGCGGATTGGCCGGCGGCTCTTCCGGTTTTGGCGGCGTTTCCTCCTGAGGTATCGGGGGAGTTCGTTGCGCCTTCTTCGCCGCCTCTGGATTCTTAGGCTCGGAATAATTCAGCCTCTTGGCTTCACCCTCCTGGGATTTCTCGCCCTTGGTGGCGGCCCTCTCCTTGGGCTGGGCGTTCGTGGCGGCCTGCCGGGTCGCGTCGCCGCGCTTCGACTCGGAGGCGCTGTCGCGCCGATCCGCTTCCGGCTTGGCTTCAGACGGGGTTGGAATCTCCTGCGACCGGGCGTCCGGATTGGTCGCCTTCCGCCCGTCCTTCGACTCGGATGGCTGGCCGTTCTCGACCTGCTGAGGCGACAGCCGACCCGATTGGTCCTCCTCCGAGGCCGTACGAGGAGCCTGGTTCGCCTCGTTCCGCTGCGTGACTTGACGATCCGTCGAGGGATCCTGGCCCGTTGTCTCGGTCCTCCGTTCTTGCCGACCGTCGGGTGACGCCTGCCGATCCTGCGGCCCTGTCCGCTCTGGTCTCTGGCCTTGTCTCTGGCCTTGGTGATCGGCCTGAGCATTCGGTGGCCCCTGCTCGGCTCTCGACCCTCGTTGCGGAGTGTTAGGCAGACTGTGCGTGCCTTGCGGCTGGCCGTTGGGGGACGTCTGCGCGATCTGCTCGCCTCTCGGCCCTTGAGGTTGCCCGTTAGATGGGCTCTGCGTGTTCTGCGGCTGTCCCTTGGGCCGAGTCTGCTCCCTCGGACGTCCGCTGGGCCGAGTCTGCGTGTTCCTCGGACCTTGCCGCATGCCATGAGACGAATTTTGAGTGCCTTGCTGCTGGCCGTTGGCCTGCTGCGTATCCTCTTGGCCGTTGGCTTGCTGAGTATCTTGCCCGCCCTTTGTCCCTTGCTGGTCGTTGGCTTGCTGAGCACCCTGCGCACCCTGCTGCTGGCCGTTGGCCTGTTGCGCACTTTGCTCACCCTTTGCAACTTGCCGGTCGTTAGCGTGCTGCGCGCCCTGCTGGGCGTTGACCTGCTGAGCGCCCTGCTCGCCCTTCTGGCCTTTGGACTGATGCGTACCTTGCTCGTCCTTCGCGCCTTGCTGGCTGTTAGCTTGCTGCGTGCCTTGCTCGCCCCTCGAGCCACGCTGACCGTTGGCTTGCTGCGTGCCTTGCTCGCCCTTCGCGTCTTGCTGGCCCTTTGCGCCTTGCTGGCTGTTAGATTGCTGAGTATCTTGCTCGCCCCTCGAGCCTCGCTGAGCGTTGGCTTGCTGCGTGCCTTGCTCGCCCTTCGCGTCTTGCTGGCCGTGCTCCTGTTGCGTGCCTTGGTCGCCCCTCGAGCCTCGCTGAGCGTTGGCTTGCTGCGTGCCTTGCTCGCCCTTCGCGTCTTGCTGGCCGTGCTCCTGTTGCGTGCCTTGGTCGCCCCTCGAGCCTCGCTGAGCGTTGGCTTGCTGCGTGCCTTGCTCGCCCTTCGCGTCTTGCTGGCCGTTCTCTTGTTCGCGATTTGCTGGCCCATTGCGCTTGCTGGCTGTTAGATTGGTGAGTATCTTGCTCGCCCCTCGAGCCTCGCTGACCGTTGGCTTGCTGCGTGCCTTGCTCGTCCTTCGCGTCCTGCTGGCCGTTGGCCTGCTGTGCGCTTGCTGGTTCTTCCCGCCTTGCTGGCTATTAGCCTGCTGCGCGCCCTGCTCCCCGTTGGCTTTTTGCACGCCTCGCTGGTTCTTTTCGCCTTGCTGGCTGTTGGCCTGCTGCTTGCCTTGCTCACCTTTCGCGTCTTGCCGGCCGTTAGCTTGCTGCGTGCCTTGCTCCCCCTTCCTGCGGGGCTGGGTATCGCCGCGATCAGGCGCGCCGGAGGATCTCCTCGATGACGGTTTGGGGTTGGAGGCCCGCGCGACCTCGGGGGACGTGGGATTCGGCTCGGGAGTGCCGTTGGGAGGCGCCGTGGACGGATTCGAAGGCGCGTTTGCCTGAGACTGCTGCGCCGCACGATTGCCGCCCGCACCGGACTGGGACGGATTGGCCACACCGTTCGGGTTGTTCTGAGCCTGGGTGCCGCTGGGTCGCGCGCTGGCAGGCGGGGTTGGATTTTGATTCTGGGCGTTAGTCTGGCCGCTTCCCTGGGGCGCCTGCGGGGGACGGTTTTTTCCCAGGAGGGCTTCTCTCAACTTCTCGAGCTTGCGGAGATCGTCGGGATTGGTCGGCGGCTGACGCCGGGCCTGGTTGACAGCCTCGCGCTCGACGGCGCCACGATCCCCGGCCTGCGGCTCGCGCACCTCGCTTTCGCGGCCGGCGCTGCTCCTGCTCTGCGCCACCGTGTTCGGGGGGCGGCTGGGCCTCGCGCTCAGGCTTTGGATTGGCCTCCGGAGGCGGCGGGGGTTGCTTGGGATTGTCGGCCTGAGCGGTCTCGGGTGGCGGTTGTTGCTGCTCTTCTTGTTCCTTCTCCTTCCGGGCCGCGTCCTCGAGCTTCTTCAGCTCCTTCGGCGGGACCGGATCGATCACATCAAGGTATTGATGCGTGCTCTCGCCCCGGTTCGACTCCGGGAGCTTCGTGTCGCGGACGGTCAACCAGTACTCCAGCCGGGCGCCCGACTGGACCTTCAGCGCGGCGAGGTCGAGCGCCTTGGTCTCGCGGAACTCCCGGAGCGGGGGCCGCTTCTCCAGCAGGTTCTCCGACACCAGCGACTCTTTCTCCTCCTTGCCGTTGCGGGTCTTCACCTCCTGGACGTGGAGTGTAACATCCTTGACGCCGTGATCGTCGTTCGCCCTCATCAACAGGGCGATCGGCACGTTACTCGGCACCTTGATCTTCGCCTGATCGGGCTGGAGGAACTGCGCCGTCGGCGACTTGTCGGGCAACGCCACGATGTCGTAGACAACGGGCTCGGGGTTCGCCTGGCCGCCGGTCGTCTGGAACTCGATCGTGTAGGTCCCCGACTCCTCGACCTTGAACCGACCGACCAGTTCGCGGAGGTTCTCGGACAAGACTTCCATCGGCTCGGGCTTGGCCTTGGTGAAGACCAGGCTGGCCGACCTTGCGGGCTCGTTGGTCTGGGCGTGGACGGTGACGACCGTCCCCTCAATCGCTTCGACGTTCCCTCCCTCGATGTCGGTCCGCGGGGGCAGGCCGAGGTAGTCGGGGAATTTGTAGTCGAGCGAGACCGACGTCACCATCGGAGCGGGGGTGACCTCCAGGTGATAGTGCAATGACTCGGCGTCGCCCCCCTTGAGGTAGTAATCCACGCTCTGCTGGACGTTGCGGAGGGTGGTCTGCCAGGGGTCATAGTGGTTCTTGCCCGGCTCGAACTCCTGGATGGCGAAGAACTTGCCGCCATCGACGCTGTAATGGAGCACGACGCGGCCCGGCGCGTCCCCTCGACGTCCACCGTGAACGGGACGTGCGTCCCGGCGACCACGGCGACAGCTCAGGGTCATCGCCGGGCTTGATGTTGCGCAGCCGGGTGTTGGTTGGCCGGACCACGTCGGCCAGGAACGCCCGCCGCGCCGAGTCGTAGATACTCTTGGGCGTCGAGCGCCGCGTAGACGCAGCACAGCAAGACGACCGCCGCCAGCACGTACCACACATGGATCAGCTGGTGCTGATTGACCACCGCGTCAACCTCGACCTGCGTCAGGTCGTTGACCGCCTTGGCCTCGATCGCCGCCAGAAACGACTTCGGCAGCTCGCCGCGGTGCGGGCGGAGGTCGAGGTAGTTGACCAGGCTGTTCTTGAACGACGGGTCGGCCCCCTCGATCGTCTTCGCCGCGTAGAGCCCGTTGACCCGCCAGACCAGTGGCAGGACGATCCGGAGAACCGCGAACACCCCGGCCCCCACCAGCCCGAGGAGACAGCACGATCCGCCGAAACCAGACCGGCAGGCCGAACACGTGGTCGAGCACGACCTCCAGGAAGAGCACGCCCAGGACCGCGGCCAGCAGCATGAGGCTCGCCGTCAAGATATCGGTGATCTTGATCTTCGCCCGGGTCCGGCTGAGCTGGCGATCGATGATATTGCTCGTAATCCAGCAGCTTGCCATACGATTGCGTGCTCGAAGCCATGACCGTTGCTCCCTCGATGTCGTCCCGACACTCCCCACCCCGAACCGTCCCTCTCACGCCTTGAGACGCTGCCCGCCCGCATCCGTTCGGGCTCCCTGGGCAAGGCCCCTCAATTATACGGTGGGTGATTCGCGAAAAGCCATTCAGCCGAGACAGTTGTCGGAGAGTGAACCAACCGACAGCGGCGAGCCTTGGACGAACGTCTCAGGAGTTGCAAGGACGGTTCTCCTCCTCAAATTTGATTTGCAAGAACGGCGATCGCCTGATTCAAGTGCCCTCCGCCCACGACACCGCCCGGTCACCCTCGACCACCTCGCCGATGACCCAGGCGGGGACGTTGACATCGGTGCTGATGTAGCGGGCGATTGCCTCGGCGTAATAGTCGGCGACGATCAGGACCAGGCCGATCCCCATGTTGAAGACGCGGAACATCTCGGCGTCAAGGACGTTGCCGAGCCCCTGAAGCCAGGGGAAGACCCTGGGGACCTCCCACGAGCCGCGCCGGAGTTGAATCGCGCAGCCGTCGGGCAGGACACGCGGGGGGTTGCCGCTCAGGCCGCCGCCAGTGATGTGGGCGATCCCGTGGACGATCCGCTTGACGCGGTAATGGCGGTAAACCGTCTTCAGGGCGCGGACGTAGATCCGCGTCGGCTCCAAGAACTCGTCGGCGACCGTCCGGCCCAGCTCGGCGACGAAGGTGTCGGGGCGGAGTCCGGCGCGGTCGAGGGCGATCTTGCGCGCCAGGCTGTAGCCGTTGGAGTGCAGGCCCGAGCTGGCCAGTCCGATGACCTTGTCCCCCGCGCGAACCTCGCGACCGGTCAGGACGTGCTTGCGCTCGACCACGCCCAGGCAGAAGCCCGCCAGGTCGTACTCGCCCGACTGGTAGAACTCGGGCAGGATCGCCGTCTCGCCGCCCAGCAAGGCGCACTCGGCCTCGATACAGCCGTCGCTGATCCCCTGCACGACTTGACGGGTCAGGGCGGGATCGTCGCGGCTCATCGCCACATAGTCGAGGAATAGCAGCGGCTCGGCGCCGGCGCAGAGGCAGTCGTTGACGGACATCGCCACCAGGTCGATCCCCACCGTCGCGTGCTGGCCGGTGGCGAAGGCCAGCTTCAGCTTCGTGCCCACGCCGTCGGTCGAGGCCACGAGCACCGGGTCGCGATAGGTCCGTGACAGCAGGCCGATGTTGGCGTCGAGCCGGAACAGACCGGCGAACCCACCCTTCCACTCGATGACGCGCGGGGTGTACGTGCGGCGGAGCAACGGCGGAAGCTGGGCCATCGTCTCCTCGTAAGTGTCGAGGTCGACGCCAGCCGCTTTGTAGACGATCGACTCGGGCATGGAAGGTCCGCAGGGCTCAAGGATTGAGGCCGGGAGATGCCCGGCGCGGTCTGCCAAACATTGTATCACGCCCCGTCTCGATCATCGCTTCGAGATTCTTGATCGGGCGATCAGGGAGGGATATCTTAGGGCTCCCTTGACGGAGTGGCCTCCGGGCCGAATGCGGAGACGAGAGGTCTTTCCCGTACGTGGCCCTTGCCAGAATGATCTTCTGGGAGCAGCGAACATGCATCGCAAGTGGATGATCCTGGGTGTCACGATGGTCTCGGTCGCCGTCCTCACCACCGGCCTGTCGCTGGCCGCTGACGAAGACGAGGGGCCGCTCCACAAGCTCATGGAGCAGGTCAACGCCAAGAGCACCGCGATCAAGAAGGCCGTCCGTACCCCAGTCGCCTTCAAGAAGCGCAGGCCAACCAGGAACTCGCCACCAATGCCGAGGCGCTGATCATACTTGCCAAGGAAGGACGCGGCTTGGGCAAAGAGGCGGCCAAGAAGGTCAAGAATGAGAAGGACCCAGAGACGAAGTGGGTCGCGCTGATGGATGCCTTCTCCCAGCATTGTGAGAAGTTCGCCGAGGTGGCGCGCAAGTCCAACACCACCCAGGCCCAAGCCAAGTCCGAGTACGGCGTCCTCACTCGGAGCTGCACCAACTGCCACAACGTCTTCCGCGTTGAGGATGAAGACACGTTCTGATCCGGACCCGCACGGGACCCGTCTCATCTCTCCCCATCGGGACGGGTTTCACAACCGTCCCGTCGAGATGAGACAGGGCCGGTCGATCGTCCGCGAAAGGAGCGAGGTCTCATGCTTCGCAGGTGGGTTCCGCCGGCCGTCGTCACATCGTTCGTCGTCGCGCTGGGCACCGGTGCCCCGCTGGCGGGCGATGACGAAGACACACACGGGCCCGTGTGTGAGGACCTGTCGCTCGCGCCCGGCATGTCTCCGGTCAATCCGGGGATCTCGGACGCTCCGCGGACACCATGTCGCTCGATCTCAAATATTTGATATTTTAGATGTAAGAATTCGAATCGGAAATTTGGCGGATCGTATGCGTGACTCCCGGAAAACGAATCAGCCCTGCCGCCCCTCGATCGCCAGCAGCAAGATCACGGTGGCGATGGCCAGCGGGCGCGGCAGCTTGCCTTCGATGTCGTGGCTCAGGTCGATCGTGTACTTGGGCGGGATGCCCAGGAAGTTCTGCCGCATCGTGGCCACGGTCCGACCATCGACCTGGATCAGGTAGGTCTGGGGCAGGAAGACCGAGGCGAGTTCGATGGTCCGCCGTGCCAGGGCCTTCCAGCCGCTGTCCTCGATGACGCGACCGCGGACGTTCCCCTGGGGGTCGAGCATCTCCCAGGAGTCTCGGAAGAGCGACGACCAGCCCTTGCGCCGGAGGCGCCAACGTGCTCGCCGGTCTGCGAATCGACCACCTTATAGGCCGCGCTGAAGTCGATGACCCGGTCGGCCTGGATGTAGAGTAGCTCGACGGTTTGGGCCTCGTCGGCATAGACGCGGATGTCCTCGCGCAGCTTGAACGCCTTCTGCTTGGAATAGGCGAGCAAGCGGCCGTCGAGCGTCTTCAGACGGAAGGCGGCGCCGAGCAGCTTGAAGATCTGCCGCTGCGCTAGGAAGTGATCGTGCTGGTAGAGTTCGGCGACTGTCGCAGACATCGCGGGGAGATCTCCGGACCCTGTCCGATCGAACGGGAGAGGCGATCACGCCATCGTCTCAGGTATCCTATCGCAGACGTGAGTGCAAGTCGCAAGGCCCTGCCTCGCCAGGCCTATCGTTTTTCGAGCCCTGATCATGCGTTACCTGGAATGGACCCTCCCGAAGATCGAGGCCAACCTGGCGCTGGACGAGGCTCTGTTGATCGAGGCCGAGGAGCGCGGGGCGGGGCCGGTCTTGCGGATCTGGGAGCCCTCGCGGCCGGCGGTGGTCCTGGGGGCGTCGTGCCGCCTGCACGAGGACGTCCGGGTCGAGGCCTGCCGCGCCGAGGGCGTCGCGATCGCGCGGCGCTCGAGCGGCGGGGGGACAGTCGTCCTCGGACCCGGTACGTTGAACGTGACGATCCTCCTGCCCGCCAACGCCGCGCAGGGGCTCGGCGCGGTCGATCGCGCACACCGATACGTCCTCGACCGGATTGCCTCGGCGATCCGGGTGCACGGTCCAGCCGTGGAGGTCCTCGGCCTGGGCGACCTGACCCTCAACCGCCGCAAGTTCTCGGGCAGCGCCCAACGCCGGCTCCGCAACCATTTCTTCGTACATGCCACCATCCTTTACGATTTCCCCCTCGATCGGGTCTCCCGCTACACCGCACTGCCGCGCCGGCAGCCCGCCTACCGCGACGGGCGGTCGCACGAGGATTTTCTCACGAACCTCGACCTGCCGCGCAACGTACTGGTCGGGGCGATCCGCTCGGCGTGGCTCTCCAGCGATCGCCCCGTCGAGACCGCCGACGTCCCCGAGGAACGAGTCCGGCACCTCGTCGCGACCAAGTTCGCCGACCCGGCCTGGATCGCGCGGCTCTGAAATTGCCCCCAGGTCCGAAACTTTTCTCGGGCCAACCGGTCTCCTCCATAGGAGTTCCGCACGTGAATCTGAAGACCGTGCGAGGGCAGGATCGCCCACCTCGGGGCAGCGTCCGACCGTCATGGGAATCCAGAACAGGAACGCGTGGCCATGAGTGAACGGACGATCCCACTCGCCGGCCCCTCAGTCCGCATCGAACCGCGAGCGATTCGGCATGCAAATCGTTATGTTCTTCGTCATACCCCTATACTGGGAAAAAAGAGAAGATGATTTGGGTATTGGGCTGTATTAGGTTTGGGGTATCCTGAGATCATCGTCTCGTCGTGCCCAGCCCCGCGCGCGAGGTGTCACAGTCCTGGAATTGCCGATCCGGCATGGTCTTGGTCCCGCGCCGGGTCAGACTAGGAACATTTTCCAATGAACCGCTCGACGGTCGCGAACCGGTGGAACCTCGATCTCATCGAGGAGAACCATCACCGCTGGAGGTCCGACCCCAACTCGGTCGATCAAACCTGGCGTATCTTCTTTGAAGGTTATGAGTTAGGCCAATCCGGCGGCGACCGGGCCCGCTCCGACGTCGATCTCGACTCCGCGCGGCGCAGTCCGACGTCACCCGGCTGGTTGATTCCTACCGCGAGATTGGCCACTACCTGGCCGACCTCGATCCCCTGCGGCTCAACCCGCTCCGCGAGTCGCACGAGCTCCTCGAACTCTCCGCCTTCGGGCTGTCCGAGGCCGACCTCGACCGGACGTTCTACACTCGCCTGGGCAACGTGCCGCACCAGACCACCCTGCGCGAGCTGATCGCGATTCTCCGCGAAACGTATTGCCGGAAGATCGGCGTCGAGCACATGCACATCCGCAACACGCAGGTCCGCAAGTGGCTCCAGGAGCGGATGGAGCCGGTCCGAAACCATCCCAGCTTCGACCTGCGGCAGAAGCGTCGGATCATCCTGAAGTTGAACGCGGCCGAACTGTTCGAGACATTCTTGCACACGCACTACGTGGGGCAGAAGCGGTTCTCGCTCGAAGGCGGCGAGATGCTCATCCCGCTGCTCGACTCGATCATCGAGCGTTCGGCGGGATTCGGGGTCCGCGAGATCGTGCTGGGGATGCCGCACCGGGGCCGGCTCAACGTCCTGGCGAACATCCTGAACAAGCCCTACGGCATGGTCTTCAGCGAATTCGAGGGGAACATGCCCGAGACGGTCGCCGGCGATGGCGACGTCAAGTATCACCTGGGTTTCTCGGCCGAGCACGTGACCGCTGACAAGCACACGATCCACCTGTCGCTGACGCCCAACCCGAGCCACCTCGAGGCGGTCAACCCGGTCGTCGAGGGGCGGATGCGGGCCAAGCAGCGGCGGTTCAAGGACCGCGACCGCAAGCTCGGCATCCCGATCCTGATCCACGGCGACGCCGCGTTCGCCGGCCAGGGCCTGATGGCCGAGACGCTCAACCTCTCGCAATTGCCGGGATACAAGACCGGCGGTACGATCCACATCGTCGTCAACAACCAGATCGGCTTCACCACCGCGCCGGCCGAGGGGCGCTCGACGCGGTACTGCACCGATGTCGCCAAGATGATTGAGGTGCCGATCTTCCACGTCAACGGCGAGGACCCCGAGGCGGTCGTCTACGTCGCCGAGCTGGCGCTTGACTTCCGCGAGACGTTCGGCCAGGACGTCGTCATCGACATGATCTGCTACCGCCGCCACGGCCACAGCGAGGGGGACGAGCCGGCGTTCACCCAGCCCTTGATGTACGGCAAGATCAGGGATCGGTTGACCGTCCGCGAGCTCTACACCGAGTATCTCGTCATGAACGGCGACCTGACGACCGACGAGGTCGAGACGATCGCCGAGACCTTCCGCGACAAGATGGAGGAGGTCTACAAGGAGGTGCACGAGGGCCACAACGCCCCCCGGAACCTCCAGCCCGGGTTCGCCGCGCACTGGAAGGGGCTGACGTCGCGGTATTCGTTCGTCCCGGTCGAGACGGGAGTCTCGGCCAACGTCCTCAGGGACATCGCCGAGAAGATCGTCGAACGGCCGCAAGGCTTCCGGCTCAATCCCAAGATGGAGCGGATCCTGGCGGCGCGGCAGCAGGCAATGAAGGTCGGCCCCGTGGACTGGGCCTCGGCCGAGGCGCTGGCCTTCGGCTCGCTCCTGCTTGAAGGGACCCCGGTCCGCCTCAGCGGCCAGGACAGTCGCCGCGGCACCTTCAGCCAGCGGCACGCCATGCTCGTCGATATGCAGACCGGCGACCAGTACTATCCGCTCAAGAACCTCTCGCCCGATCAGGCCGAGCTGTGCGTCTACGATAGCCTGCTGTCCGAGGCTGCCGTGCTCGGCTTCGACTACGGCTACTCGCTCGACGAGCCGCACATGCTGATCCTCTGGGAGGCGCAGTTCGGCGACTTCGCCAACGGTGCCCAGGTGATCATCGATCAGTTCATCGCCTCGGCCGAGTCGAAGTGGGGCCGCGCCAGCGGACTGGTCATGCTCCTGCCGCACGGCTACGAGGGGCAAGGACCCGAGCACTCCAGCGCCCGGCTCGAACGCTTCCTCTCGCTCTGCGCCGATGACAATATCCAGGTCGTCAATGCGACGACCCCCGCGCAGTACTTCCACCTCCTGCGGCGGCAGGTCCGGCGCGACTTCCGCAAGCCGCTGATCGTGATGACGCCCAAGAGCCTGCTCCGCCACAAGCAGGCCGCTTCGCCGCGAGAGCACTTCACCTCAGGCTACTTCCGCGAGGTCCTCGACGATCCGGCCGACGCCGACCGCGCCCGTTGCGTCGTGGTCTGCTCGGGCAAGGTCTACTACGACCTCGTCGCCAAGCGCGAGGAGGTGGGCAAGGCCCGCGAAGTCGCGGTCGTCCGGCTCGAGCAGTTCTACCCCTGGCCCGCCGACGCGCTGAAGGCCACACTGGGGCGCTACCGCTCGGCCCGCAACTGGGTCTGGGTCCAGGAGGAGTCGCAGAACATGGGGGGCTGGACGTTCGTCGCGCCCCGGCTCCAGGAACTGATGGGCGTGCCGTTCCAGTACGTCGGCCGCGACGCCAGCGCCAGCCCTGCTACCGGCTCGCACGCCATCCACGAGAGCGAACAGGCCGAGCTGGTCGAGGCTGCCATCGGCGCGGTCGGCCCGTACCTGGTCTCGGCGCATCCGGTCCATTCCGAGGTGGGCCTCCCCCTCAAGCAGAGCGTCCGCCAAGAAACGATCCGAAAACGATCCTGACCCCTTGATTTTCCAGCGCTTTTGATGTTCTAGAAGGTGATTTTTCAGAGAGTTTCTAGGCGTCGAACAATGAGAGGAGCCTCTCTCGAGTGGCGTGTTTCGAAGGGTGTGGGCCGAGTGGCGCAAGGCCCACCCTCCAGAGATAGGCTCTTAGATGCCTCCCGGGATGCTCGTGCCCGCCGGGGGCGGCGGGCCTCCCCCGACGGAGCACCGCCGTCCCCGGCGGGGGCACGATCGTTCCGGGAGGCCATTACTCGGTTGAAACGTTCGGGAATCAGGAACTCTCAGCCCCGGAGGGGCGTCCGTCAGCAGTCCAGGGCAAAAGACCCGGGGCTCCGGCCGTCTCTCCGGGGCTCGCTGTGTTAATCTTGTGGGGTGCGTGCACCGCACCTAACCCATCACCCATTGCATCGCGGACGATCGCTGCGTCTCACGCACCCTACAGACAGGGAGAGGATCCCATCATGCCCGCAGTCGCGATCACCGTGCCGGGGGTCGGCGAGTCGATCACCGAGGGAATCCTGTCGCGCTGGCTCAAGCCCGACGGTGCGGCCGTCAAGGCGGGCGAGCCGCTGTTCGAGCTGGAGACCGACAAGGCAAGCAACGTGATCCCCGCCCCGACGTCGGGGGTCCTGAAAGTGGCCATCGGCGAGGGGACGACCGTGTCGATCGGCACGACGGTCGGCACGATCGACCCCGAGGGCCAGCCGTTGGCCTCGGCCCCCCCCGTCGTGCCCGCCAAGGTTGAGGCCGCCCGGCAAGAGGCCCCTGCGGCGGTCGGTGCCCGGGGGGCCCCCGCGGATCCCCAGCCTACCGCGGCGCAGTCAAACGGCGGCGCGGGGACCGATCTCTCGCCCGCTGTCCGCCGCTTGGTCGCCGAGGAGCACCTCGATCCCACCAAGATTGAGGGGACCGGCCGGAGCGGCCGGATCACCAAGGGGGACGTTCTCGCCCACCTGGCCACGCCGGCCGCCCCTGAGCGTGCGCCCGCCGCACCGACGCCGACTCCGCCGCAACCCACCCCCAGCCCAGCGTCCGCCGTCGTCGCCCCGCCTTCCCTGGCCCGGCCACGCGAGACCCGCCAGCGGATGAGTGGCATCCGCCAGAAGATCGCCCAGCGGCTGGTCGAGGCGCAGCAGACCGCCGCGATCCTGACGACCTTCAACGAGGCCGATCTGTCGCGGGTCATGGACCTGTGCGCCCGCTACAAGGATACATTCAAGACCAAGCACGGGATCGCGCTCGGGTTCATGTCGTTCTTTGTCAAGGCATCGATCGAGGCGCTCAAGGCATTCCCCGCGGTCAACGGCCGGATCGATGGTGCCGAGATCGTCTTCCACAACGTCTATGACATCGGCGTGGCCGTCAGCACCGAGCCGCGGACTGATGGTCCCGGTCCTCCGAGACGCCGACCGAATGAGCTTCGCCGACATCGAGAAGGCGATCGCCACCTACGCCGTCAAGGCCCGCGAGGGGAGCATCTCCGTCGGCGACCTCCAGGGAGGCACCTTCACGATCACCAACGGCGGCATCTACGGTTCGCTTCTGTCCACCCCCATCCTCAACCCGCCCCAGAGCGGCATCCTCGGCATGCACGCGATCCAGAAACGGCCGGTTGCCGTCAACGAGAAGGTCGAGATCCGACCGATGATGTACCTGGCGCTCTCCTACGACCATCGGATCGTCGATGGCCGCGAGGCCGTCAGCTTCCTCGTCCGCATCAAGGAATGCCTCGAGAACCCCGAACGGCTGATGCTCGAAATCTAGCCGACGCCGTCCCCAGGGAGGAGTCGGCAGTCGCCAGTCAAGAAGACGTTCCCATTTCTCACGACCACGGCCTTCGAGAGTCTTGCGTTTTACGTCAGGAACCTATTCTCTTTTCGAAGGGATACGGGGACCTTGCAGGCGGAGAAACTCCAAAGTCCCGGAGGGGCGACAGAAGCCACTGACGCATCAGGGATTCTGTCTCCCCTTCGAGGCTCAGACACAAGATCCCGGACAGCCGCTCAGCCCTTCGAATCCGGGCATCTTCTCCACTGCTTACCTCCTACTCTTTTGATGTTAAGGAACGCCGCACATGCCGTCAGAGTCCGCGCATTACGACCTGGTCGTCATCGGAGCCGGTCCGGGGGGATACGTCGCCGCGATCCGCGCGGCGCAGCTCGGGAGGAAGGTCGCCTGCGTCGAGCAGCGGGCGGCGCTCGGCGGCACGTGCCTGAACATCGGCTGCATCCCGAGCAAGGCGCTGCTCGATTCGAGCGAGCTGTACCACCTGGCCCACGAGCGATTCATCAGGCACGGGATTAAGGTCGGTGGTCTGGAGATCGATGTGCCGGCGATGCTCGCCCGCAAGGATGAGGTGGTCAAGAGCTTGACGGGCGGCATCGCGCACCTGTTCAAGAAAAACAAGATCACGCCGATCTTCGGGACCGCGCGGCTCGCCTCGCCGAACACGGTCGTCGTCCGGCTCAATGAGGGCGGCGAAGCGACACTGGTGGCGGAGCACCTTCTCCTGGCCAGCGGCAGCGAGCCGGTGAACCTACCGTTCATCCCGTTCAACGGCAAGACGATCGTCAGCTCGACCGAGGCGCTTGACTTCGAACGCGTCCCCGAGCACCTCGTGGTTGTGGGCGCTGGCTACATCGGCCTGGAGCTGGGCTCGGTCTGGAAGCGGCTGGGGGCGAAGGTCACGGTCATCGAGTTCCTGCCCCGGATCGTCCCCCTGGCCGATATCGAGATGGGGACCCTGCTGCACCGGAGCCTGATGAAGCAGGGCCTCGAGTTCCACTTGGAGACCAGGGTCACGGGCGGGAAGGTCGAGGGAGACCGGGTAACCGTCTCGGCCGAGGCGAAGGACGGCAAGGTGTTGACGTTCGAGTGCGACCGCGTCCTGGTCGCCGTCGGCCGGCGTCCCTACACCGAGGGGCTCGGCCTGGCCGAGGTCGGCGTCAACGTCG
Organism: uncultured Planctomycetaceae bacterium; assembly: GCA_963803395.1. Lineage (GTDB taxonomy): Bacteria > Planctomycetota > Planctomycetia > Isosphaerales > Isosphaeraceae > JAFANO01. The sequence goes on along the minus strand of CAWDND010000104.1, from coordinate 47,590 downwards.
ATCCCAAGACGGGCAAGGTCGCGATCGACGACCGGTTCCGGACCAACATCCCGACGATCTCGGCCATCGGCGACCTGGTGGACGGCCCGATGCTGGCGCACAAAGCCGAGGACGAGGGGGTTGCCTTCGCCGAAATTCTCACTGGCAAGCACGGCCACGTCGATTATAACACCATTCCCAGCGTCATCTACACCTGGCCCGAGCTGGCCAGTGTCGGGATCACCGAGGAGCAGGCCAAGGAGCGCAAGCTCGACTATCGCGTCGGCAAGTTCCCTTTCCTCGCCAACGGCCGCGCCAAAGCGATGGACGAGGCCGAGGGGGTCGTCAAGATCCTGGCCGATGCCAAGACCGACCGTGTCCTGGGGGTCCACATCTTCGGCCCACGCGCCTCGGACATGATTGCCGAGGCCGTCACGACGATGGAGTTCGCCGGCAGCACCGAGGACATCGCGCGGATCAGCCACGCCCACCCCACCCTCTCCGAGGCTGTTCGCGAGGCCGCGCTGGCGGTCGATCGCCGCGCGATCCACGCCTGACGCGGCCGGCCGCTCTCCCGCGGCATCAAAGCGTTTCAGGGCGGTGGCGATCATGCGTGAGGCACCCCCCGCGGGATCCACCCGCGGGGGGGATTCCGAACACCCGGCCGCGTACCACTCAGTCCCTCGGCGCCGGTCTGATCTGACGACGGGACCTTTTTCTCAGCGAAACGTAACGTCATCGTCCAAAGTCCCGCGAGGAATTCTCGGCAAAATAGGAATACTGCGATACTTCAGCTACAAGCCCCTGTCTTTACTACGTTGAGGTTGCCTGATCTGTCCGCATTTGCTCACTAACGAGTCTACCTATCCCGTACAAACGTTAAAAATTGTCAGTAACATCAAACTTGACGCATGAACCTGTCTGGTGCATCACGAAAATTGCCGAGCTTGACACCAAGGGACATCGAGCATCCATCACATTCGGCTTACCTTAGGTCACCTCGGCGGCTGGGACGACCCACAAATGGTCATCGCCGATAGCTGCTGAGATGTTCTCGGGAAGGCATTTTGCAAGTGAGATGGAGGGCCTGTCCGCTCTTCGTGTGCCCTGCCGGTGTCTCTGGATTTGACCTCCGCCTCAAGATTTAATTCTCATCCTCTCATCTATATCGTGAAGGTCGGAAGATGCACTCTCATTATCAGAGGGGTACGGGTTTCACGCTCATCGAGTTGCTGGTCGTGATCGCGATCATCGCAGTCCTGATCGCGTTCCTGCTGCCCGCCGTTCAGGCCGCCCGCGAGGCGGCGCGACGGTTGCAGTGCGTCAACAATCTGAAGCAGTTCGGCATTGCAATCCACAACTATCACGATTCCATCGGCTCGATGCCCCCGGGACAACTCGAAGGGACTGATTGGGCCGACTGGTCGGGCCATACGATGTTGCTCCCGTACCTCGAACAAGGGCGCTCTACAACGCCATTAATTTCAACGGGCAGGGATCCGGAATCAACCCTGCCCATCCTTCGGAACCTGCGAACACGACAGCGGTTCGGGCCACAATCAACGTGTTCCTCTGCCCCTCGGATATGGACCGACTGACGTACGCCACGGGGCACAATAACTACGCCCTCTGTAGCGGATCATCACCGGATTCGTGCGCGCTGAAGGGAAATTTCAATGGGCCTTTCATCGGCCCAGACCCCAGCAATTCCAGAAATGCTCAGGTCTTTAGTTTCCGCGACATCACCGACGGCTTGAGCCAGACGGCCGCCGTAAGTGAGAAGGTCAAGGGAGTTGGCGCCAATCTCCTCGACCCGACCAAGCCCTCATCCACGGTCTCTTATGTCGCTGCGCCGAGCAATCCGAGCGTCCCGAATCCGTACTACACCAGTTGCATGGCGATCAATCCAACAACGGCGGCACCGGCGACCGGTCAAGGATTTACCATCGACCCCCAGGGGGTCGGTTGCTCTTGGCACGTTGGCTATCCGCCCCAGACGCGTTATACCCATGTGATGGCGCCCAATACCTGGAGCTGCGATTATGGCTCTGGCGGGGCGAGTATCCGCGGGGCGCATACCGCCAGCAGCCGGCACTCGGGCGGTGTGAACGTCCTGATGTGCGACGGCTCGGTCAGGTTCATCAAGCAAACCATCGACATCACCACCTGGTGGGCGCTGGGCACCAAGGCCAACCACGAAATCATCTCATCGGATGCATTCTGAGGCGCTCCCGGAACGGAGGCTCTTCCGGTGTTTCGGGGGGTAATGTCCTCAATTTCGCCAGAAGTCTCTTATTTTCAGAGGGTTGCGTCGGGGGCCAGGATTGCCGCCGCTCCCAATCTAAGTCTCCTAGTTCCAGAGGGTTATGGCGAATCCCTGGCGACTAACCCTCCGAAACACCGGAAGAGCCTGACCAACGAGCGTAACTCATACAGGCCATGCCAACGACCTATCGAGCCGTTCAGGAGAAAGCTGCCTCAACACAATAGTCGGAAATGACGATACTTCCCTTGAAGAACAGATTCTCCCGGAATCGCGAGCATGGGAGCGGTCATGATAAAGGTGCTGCGAATCCCGAGTCCACCCTGGGTCTGCATTGCCGTAAGTCTCCTCTTGGGGGTATTGGGACTGAGCCAAGCCGAGGCGCCGGCTCAGACTCCGCCGATTCCTCAGGTCAGGATTTCTGGCTCACCCGATAAGGAATCTCGATCGGGCACCATGGCCTCATCGGCTCGGAGTGCCGCGCCCACGGCCGAGGACGCTCGTGCTCCGTTCCCACCAACGCTCTTAGCACCTGAATTTCGTCCGATCGACCTGAACACCGCGCTGCGGTTGGCGGGGGTTCAAAACCCGCAGTTGATGATCGCCCGGCAGCGAGTGGTCGAGGCCGCGGCGCTCCGGCAACTGGCGGCCGTCCAGATCCTGCCCTCGATCAACTACGGCATGAATTACGACTCGCATTCGGGCACCTTGCAGCAGTCGAACGGCAACATCCTGGCGGTCAACCGCACGGCGCTTTACGTCGGGGCCGGCTCAAGGGCAATAGCGGCGGGCACGGTCTCCATTCCCGGGGTCGTGCTGGAGGGGAACGTGGCCGTTGGAATCTTTACCTATCTGACCTCGCGGCAGGTGGTGGCTCAGCGGCAGTTCACTTCCGAGGCGGTCCGGAACCAGACGTTTCTTCAGACCACATTGGCCTACTCCGAACTACTCCGGGCCGAGGGCCGGCGCGCCATCGCCCTTCAAGTCCGCGACGAGGCGAAGCGGGTCGCGGACTTGACGGCCGCATACGCCAACGCGGGTCAAGGCCGAGAGGCCGACGCCCACCGGGCGCTCGACTGAGCTCGATGCCCGCGAAAGCGACTTTCAGGCGGCCGAGGGAGCGATCCTGACGGCCTCGGCCCGCCTTTGTAACGTGTTGAATCTCGACCCGTCGATCCGGCTCCACCCGACCGATTCGTTCGTGATGCCCCACCCGATCGTGCCCGATCCGACCCCCGTCAGCGAGCTGATCGCATTGGCCTTGCTCCAGCGGCCCGAACTGAAGGAGCGCCGGGCGGTGATCCGGGAGGCGTACCTGGCCCTCGAAGGGGCGAAGGTCCTGCCGTTCTCGCCCACCATCCTGATTGGGTACAGCTCGGGCGGGTTCGGGGGGGGTAGCAACCTCGTCCGCCCCATCTTCGGCGGCTTCGGCGGCCGGTCCGACTTCGACGTCATGGCGTACTGGACGCTCCAGAACCTCGGCGTGGGGAACCTCTCCTTGATCAACCTCGCCAAGGCCCGCCTGGGGGTCACGAGATACCAAGAGATCGCGGTCCTCGACCAGGTCCGGACCGAGGTGGCGGAGTCGTACGCCAAGACGCACGCGCGGTTCGCCCGGATCGGGACGGCCGAGCGTGCGGTCCTGAGCGGCACTCGGGGTTTCCGAGAAGACCTGCTCCGGATCGAGAACACGGTCGCCCCGGCGATCGAGACGGTAGACAGCCTCCGGCTGCTCGCTCAAGCCCGGTACTCTTACCTCGACTCGATCGTGGACTACGACCGTGCCCAGTTCGAGCTGTTCGTGGCGCTGGGGCAGCCTCCGGCCGACGCGCTGGCGCACCCCGTGCCAGCCGCCGGTGTCACCCCGCCAGGCGAGCCACTGACCATCTCCGGCAACCGGCCCACGACGCCCGCCCCACGCCGCCCTGCCTCGCCCGAGCCCCGGCCGGAGGAGGGCGCCCGTCGAGGCATGACTCTCCCGGAGCCGCTCCCCTCCGGGCCGTCCGCCTGACGTGGGTAACGATCGGGTTGGGCGATCCACACACACGGCCCCCGGAGTGGGAGAATGCTCATGATCAACAAGACAGGAGTTCGCATCCTGGGCCTGGGATGGTGTCAGTTCGCTTCGTCGATCGTTTACCCAACAATGCTCTTGGCGGTCATGATTTCGGGGTGCTCATCGCCGCACGACCTGCGGTGGCCCCGCTTCCCGAAAGATCCACGCGGGCCCCAACCCGCCAGAGTCGGCAGGACCAGTCCAACGCCTCCCAACCCACCACCGGGAGGCCAGCGTTTACCGGTTGTTCGAAGGCCGCAGGCGCTCGCCGCCGGCGCATCGGAGGAAAGGGACGGAGGCGTTGTGCGGGCTTCGGCCGAACCCTCCGCGAGCGCACCGATGAGGAATCCGCTGACCGCGGTCCCGCCCGCTAACTGGGAATACCCGATCGACCTGACGACCGCGCTGCGACTGGCCGAGGCCGAGAACCCGTTGATCGCCGAAGCACGGCAGCAGATTGGTGAGGCGCTGGCCGTCCAGCAAGGGGCCAGAGCCTTGCTCTTTCCCACGCTGAACGCCGGGACCAACTACCACAGTCACACGGGTAACCTCCAGCGGTCGTCGGGCCGGATCCTGAACCTCAACGAGAAGTCGCTCTACCTCGGAGGCGGCGCCGAAGCCGTGGCGGCCGGTACGGTCGAGGTCCCAGCCGTGAACATCTTCAGCCAACTGACCGACGCCATCTTCGAGCCGCTGGCCGCGCGGCAGCAGGTGGAGGGGCGCGGTTCAACGCGTCGGCGACCGCCAACAACATCCTCCTGGAGGTTGCCGGGCTGCACTTCGAATTACTCGCCGCCGAGGCCCACCTCAGGGTGCAGCGCCAGTCGGCCGATCAAGCCGCGGAGGTCGCCCAGCTCACCCAGGCTTACGCCCGGGCGCAACAGGGCCGTGAAGCCGACGCCGAGCGTGCCGCGACCGAGCTCAGCCTGATCGAGGTCGAGGTTCGGCAGGCCGAGGAGGAGGTGGCGGTCGGGTCGGCACGGCTGGCCCGCAGGCTCCACCTCGACCAGTCCGTTCGGGTCCGGCCCGTCGCACCTGTGGTCGAAACGGTGACGCTCGTCGACCCCGGATCGCCCTTGCCGGGGCTGATCCAGGAGGCCTTGCGCCGCCGCCCGGAAGTCGGGGTACGGGCCGCCGCACTCGCGGCTGCGGAAATCCGCCACCGGGAAGAACGATACCGCCCGCTTCTGCCAACGATCTGGGTCGGGTTCAGCGGAGGGGCGTTCGGCGGCGGCAGCAACCTCCTGGGCCCTGAGCTCGCCCACTTCGCCGGCCGGACCGACTTCGACGTCCAGGTGTTCTGGACCCTCCGCAACCTGGGAGCCGGCAACCTCTCGCTCCAGAAGCGGCGGTGGGCCGAGGTGGGCCAGGCGGTGGGCGAGCGGTCGCGGGTGATCGCCGAGATTCGTAGCCAGGTCAGCGCTGCGTACGCCGAGGTGGCGGCCGCCCGGCAACAGGTCAACGTCACAACGCGACAGCTCGCCAGTGCGCAGGCCGGCTTCCACGAGGACTTGGAGCGGACCCGAAACACCGTCGGTCGGCCGATCGAGTTGGTCAACAGCTTGCGGCTGCTGAACCAGGCACGAGTTGCGCCATCCGCGCGGTCACTGATTACAACAAGGCCGAGTTCCGGCTGTTTGTCGCTCTAGGCTCGCCTCCTCCCCTGGGTGAGTCGGCGGACTCGCCGCTCCCTCCGGCTCCAATTGCGGCGCCGCTACTACCACCCTTCGCCGGAGCGGCCGCCGCTCCGACTGGCTCGGAGCCCCAACCTGATCCGCCGGCCGTCGCCTCCCGAACCTCGCGTTAGGGTGGTCTGCCTTCCCGTCGTCTGCCACGAGTGGGGCCGGTCATTCGGTCGGTCAGTCGTGACCGCCACCATCGTCGAGCTTGGCAAAACGATGCGCTTCTCCGCAGACCGGGGACATCACTCAAGTCGAGAAGACGCACCGGACTCGGGAATAACTCACGCCCCCGGTGAAGAAGGTGGTCCGAACATCGTGGGCTATTCTGGTGTGACGCGGCGTGTCGGGAAGACGCGAAGGGAACGGGGTCGTCTTTGTATCTCGAGACTCCTAGAATTTTTCAGCGGAGGGTCCGGCTCGCCTCATCCCTTCCGTTCGGCCTGATCCCAGGCGAGCCGGTGCGAGCGCATCAGAGCCTTTACCCGGGAGGGTCTTTACCATGACCGAGCCAATCCATATCGCCGTGACCGGTGCGGCCGGTCGGATCAGCTATGCTCTGCTGTTCCGCATCGCCGCCGGGGCGATGTTCGGTGTCGACCGACCTGTCGCGCTGAGCTTGCTGGAAGTCCCTGAGGCCATGCCTCTCCTCGACGCCACGATGATGGAGCTTGATGATTGCGCCTTTCCCCTGCTTAGGTCAGTCCGCGCCTCGACTGACGCGGCCGAGGCATTCGCCGACGCCGACTGGGTCATCCTGATCGGTAGCGCTCCCTATCGCCTGGGGATGTCCCGGACGGAAGCATTGCGGGTCAACGGGCCCATTTTTCAGGCGGACGGGCGGGCGATCAATGAATCGGCCAAGAACGCGCGGGTCCTCGTCGTGGCCAACCCGTGCAACACCAACTGCCTGATCGCTCAAGTGACGGCCCATGACGTTCCCCCCGATCACTGGTTCGCGATGACTCGCCTGGACCAGAACCGGGCCAGAGCCATGCTTGCCCACAAGGCGAATGTCCCCGTCGATCACGTGACCCGCGTAACCGTGTGGGGAAATCATGGCCCCTCGGTGTTTGCTGACTTTCATAACGCCTGGATCGGAGACCAACCCGCCCACGAGGTCATCCACGACCGTGACTGGGTCCGCACCGTTTTCGAGCCGGGCGTGGCTGGCCGCGGTCAGATTCTCTATAACGCCCGGGGAGCGTCTCCCGCCGCTTCAGTGGCCCTAGCGACCCTCGGGACGGTCCGGTGCCTCACCACGCCCACGCCGTACGAGCGTTGGTTCAGCGCGGCCGTGGTCTCCGACGGCAGTTACGGCATCCCGCGCGGACTCGTTTTCAGCGTCCCGCTCCGCACCGAAGACGGTCGGACTTGGTCGGTCGTCCAGAGCCATTACCTCGATGACCACGCCCAAAGCCGGATCGCCGAGAACGCCGCCGCGCTCGAACAGGAGGCGGTGGTCGTCACAGAACTCATGAAGGGCCGCATCCATTGACCCCAACCTCAGGCGTTGCGGGCCCTTGCGAGACCGACGCGTTGTACGGAGGCCTCATTTTGCGAGGACCCGGGGTAGCTCGTTCGGGCGTCGTCGAGCCTCGCTCTCCCACCCCTCCCTCACGTCTTTGCGGGGTGGGCGTTCTCATACCTGGCAAAATCGAGCCAGTAGATTGGGAAGGCGCGGAGCGTCTGACGGCCGTACGGGTCTACGGCCTGAAAATTGAGCTGGTTGATCCCGTCGGTCAAGTCGACCTTGAGCGAAAAGTTGCCCTTGGCGTCGGCAACAACGGCCGGGCCGCGCAGCTTCAGGTCGAGCGTTCCGGTGCCGGAAAAGACGAGCGCCCCCGGGGTCGTGTGTCCCAGAATCGTGGGGTCCTTGCTGTGCGTAACCCCGCCCGAGTTCTGGGGCACATGGCCCTTGGCTTTGTCCTTTGAAGAGAGCGTCAGACCAAGGGTGAGGGGGATCTTCGGGCTCAGAGGTGGGAGGGAGTGGAGCAGCAGCCGGCCGTCCTCCTGACCGATCTGGCCGTTGTGGTTCAGGTCGAGCGTGGGGTTGTAGTTGGGATCGCCGACCCGGCTCAGGTACGCCTGGGAGAAGGCCTCGAGCACGGCGAGCGTGCCTTGCCCGCCGCCGACCCCGGGCGCACCGGGGCGGCCGGGAGTGTGGCGATACCGGTCGGCGACGCCTTGCTCATGGTCAACCGCGGTTCGAGTCCTTCGAGGACTGGCTGGCATCGTCTTTGGTTCTTGGACACGGTCATACCTCCCTGTGTACGAGGAACGAGTGGCTGTCCTACGCGCCCCTACTGCTCCCTGTCTCCGCTCCTCTCGGTACAATCGGATCGGTGATGCCGGTTCCTCCAGGGCAATGGCGTGCGAACGGCCCCACCGCCTTGAGTTCCTGTGCGACCGCTATGCCTGTCCCGACCGATCAGTCCCTCCAGGGTTCTCCGGCCGCGGCCACCTGGCGGACGCTCCGAACGGGGGTCCCCTCGGTCACCGAGCCGGTGCTCACGATCACCTCGTCCTGGGGGGTAAGCCCGGAGAGGATTTCGACCCGGATGCCGTCGTCAGCCCCGACCGTGACCTGGGTTTTCTTGGCCTTGCCATCCTTGATCACATAGACGTCGGCCCGGTCCCCCTTCGACTCGCCCACGAGGCAGGATGCGGGCAGGGTCGAGTTCTTGGTGGACGTGTCGAGGATGATCTTGGCGATGCCGTACATCCCCGGGCGGATCCGGTTCTCGGGGTTAGGAAGATCGATCTCGGTGTGCATGGTCCGTGTGGTGGGGTCTTCCGTTTCGGCGAACCGGGAGACCTTTCCCTTAAGGACCTCGGTTCCGAGGGCGTCGAGCGTGACCTCGACGGCGTCCCCGACGTCGGTCAGCGGCACGTCGCGGTCGGGGACCTCGGTGACGACCCGGACCTTGTCGGTCCGGGCGACTGTCAGCAGGGGGATGGTGCCCCCCTCGGCGGCCGAGCGGACGAAGGCCCCGCGGTAGAAGTTCCGCTTGGTGATGACCCCGTCGTAGGGTGAGCGGATCTTGGTATAGCCGACCAGAACGTTCGCCTTGGCGAGCTTGGCCTCGGCCACCTGGACGTTGGCTTTGGCCTCGGCAAGGTCGGCCTCGGCCTTCTTGACCCTGGCGCCGGCCGCGACGAGCTGGGCCTTGGCGTTGAGCACCGCCTTCCGGGACGCGACCTCGGAGGCCCTGGCCGACTCGTAACTTTCCTCCTCCTCGTCGGCGATATTCTGGGGGATCGCCCTGCTCTGGACGAGCTCCTTGTAGCGGGCGAACTTCTTCCCGTGGTAACTCGTCATGGAGACGTAGCGGTCGACCTCGGCGATCGCCTGATCGACCGCGGAGGCCGATGCGTCTCGGTCGGCCTTCGCCGACTCGACGGAGGCCTCCGCCTGGGCCACGGCGGCCTTGGCCTGCTCCACGTCGGCGGTGGCCTTCTCCGCGTCCTTGATGACCTCGGGGTCGTCGATCTCGGCAAGAAGCTGGTCCTGCTTGACGTGGTCGCCGTAGTCGACCTTCAACACGCTCAGATAGCCCGAGATCTTGGAGTAAAGGTCGGCTTCTTCGAAGGGCTGGACCGAACCGATCTGGGTCGAGGTTCTCGTGATCCCGCCCTTGGTCAGGCGAGCCGTCTCGACTGGAACCGGCTCGTCGACCCCCGAGGCCTCGCCCGGGTTCGACTCCCGGGACGGCTCGGAATTTCCGGCCGCCGCGTGAACCCCCTTCGTGTGATGATACCAGGCCGCCATGCCTACTCCGGCGGTCACTGCGGCGGCGGCGACGACCCACCCCCACCTGCGCTTTTTCCCTGAGGCCGCCCCGCGAGCCGAGGTGGGGGATTGAGTTGCTTTGTTCACAGTCGAACTCCGGATTTCGAGAAACCACACCATGCCAAGGCGGGTGACGCTGCCTGTCGGATGTCCGGAATCAGTCGGCGTACCCCGGGCCCTCATCGTTATCCTCGTTGACGTTGTACCCGAACTCTCCGTCCTCATCCTTCTCCTCGCCCTCCGGGTGGACACCTCGGGCGTGGGTCCCCGCATTATCACGGACCAGCAAGGAATAGAGGCAGGGGAGCACGAGGAGCGTGGACGGCTCGACGGCCAACAGGCCGCCGAGGATCGCCCGCGCCAGCGGGGCGTTCGCCTCGCTGCCCCGCTCCAGCGCAAAGCGCGCCGGGGGCCATGGCGAAGAAAGCCGCCAGCGCCGTCATGGTCACCGGCTTCACCCGGATCGACGCCGACTTGCGGATCGCCTGCCCCGGCGTGAGACCTTCCTTGACACGGAGTTCCTGGGCGAAGTCCGTCATCAGCACCGCGTTGGAGACGTTGATGCCCACGATGAAGATGAACCCCAGGAGCGACTGCACGTTGACCGCCGTGCCGGTGAAGAAGAGCATCAGCAGGACGCCCACCAGGGAGAGGGGGACGGCGAGCATGATCGACAGGGGGGCGGTCCACGACTTGGCGAGCCCGACCATCAGGAAGTAGATCAGCACCGTGGCACCGATCAGGCCGAAGCCCATGTTGGTGAACGTGTCTTGCATTCGGGCGTACTCGCCGCTGAGCACGATCTTCGTCCCCATCAGTGGCCGGGGCCGGGCCGACGCAGGGTCGTACGGGAGCCAGGCCCCGTCGGGCTGCCGCTCCCCTACCGCATCGATGGCCTTGGTGACGTCATCGGAGACGTGGCCGAGGTCGCGGCCGGAGACGCCCATGGACAGGTCGATGGTCGGCTGGATGTTCGTGTGCGTCACTTCCGTCGGAACCGTCGTGCGACGCAGGGTGATCAGGTTGCCGAGCGGGATCGGCTTCTTCTGGCCGGAACCGGTGATCGGGATGTTCAGCAGGGTCTCGATCGACTTGATGTCCCCCTCGGGGTACTGCACGCCGACGAAGTACTGGTTGCCGCCCACCGGGTCGATCCAGAAGTTCTTCTTGTTGAACTGGATGCTCGAGTTGAACGCGGCGATGACGTTCTTCATCACGTCCTCCTGGGTCAGCCCCAGGTCGGCCGCCTTGGCCCGGTCGACCTCGATGACAAACTCGGGGTAGTCGAGCCGCTGGATGATTCGAGCGTCGACCACGCCGTCGATCCGGACCACCTTGGCGCGGATCTGCTCGGCGATGGCGCGAGCCTTCATCTGGTTTTTGCCCGTGACCCGCACGTTGATGGGCGTGGATTTACCCTCGTTAATGGCGCCCCGGACAAGACCGCCAGCGTCGAAGGCGAAGTCCATGTCGCGGAACCTGGGGTCCTTCGCCACGCCCTGGCGGATCAGGTGGACGTACTCTTGCGCCGACCGGCCCCGGTGCTCCTTGAGCTGGACCTTGATCACGGCGTCCATCGGGCCCGAGTTGGGGGTGTAGGCGGCCGACCAGTCGGCGTTGACCCCGATCTCGGAGACGAACAGCTCCAGGTCGTGTTCGGCGATCGTCTTCTTGAGGAACTCCTCGACCTGGGCGACTCTCTCCTCGGTCTTCTCGATCCGGGTGCCGCTCGGGGCGCGGACGTACATCTCGAAGGCGCCGGCGTCCACCTCGGGGAAGAACTCGCGGCGGAGCACGGGCCAGAGCGTGAAGACCGTTGCCCCCAGGAGCCCGAAGGCGACCGTGATCGTCAACGCCCGGTGCCTGAGGACGACGTCAAGCACCCGCGCGTAGGATGCGAACCTCCCGTCGATCCACGCCTCCCAGCGGGCGAATGCCCCCGCCAGCCCGCTACGCCGTTCGCCCCAGCCTTCCGCTTCGTGATGTTCGCCGTGCCCGTGGGCGTGGGCGTGCGGCTTGAGCCAGGCGGCGCTACAGGCCGGGACCAGCGTCCGCGACAGGAAGTACGCCGAGGTCATGGCGAAGGCCACCGCCAACGTCATCGGTCGGAACAGGAACTCGCCCATGCCCGGCATCAGGGCCAGCGGGGAGAGGACGAGGAACGTGCAGAGGGTCGCGACCAGCTCGGGCATCGCCACCTCGCTCGCCCCAAAGTACGCCGCCTCCCGCGGGGAGGCTCCCAGCCCCAGGTGGCGGTGCGTATTCTCCAGGCAGATGATCGCGCTGTCGACCATCGGGCCGATCGCCAGTGTCAGCCCGGCGAGGGTCATCACGTTGACCGTGTTGCCCGTGTAGTAGAGGAAGATCAGCGCCGAGAGGACCGAGATCGGCAGCGTCAGGACGGCGATCGCCGTCATCCGCCACTGGCCCAGGAACAGCAGGATGGTCAGCGAGCAGAGCACGGCGCCGAGCACCCCTTCCTGGATGAGGCTCGCGATCGACTGGCGGACGTAGACCGACTGGTCCATGACCAGCTTCAGGTCGACCCCGCTGCGGGTCAGCCGGGCCGTGAAGTCCGGGAGCCGGGACCGCACAGTGTCGACCACCGCCAGCGTGCTGGCCCCGAGCTGCCGGAAGACCGGGATGTACACCTCTTTTTTCCCGTTGATCCGCACGATGTTGGTCTGGATGAACGACGCGTCTCTCGTAGTCGCCACGTCCCGCAGGTACGCGACGTTGCCGAGTTCCGAGCGCAACGGGATGTCCCCCATCTGGGAGGGGAAGTCGAACATCGAATTCGAGTCGAGAGCGTAGTCGGTGTCGCCGAGCTTGGCGTCCCCCGTCGGCAGGAATACGTTGTAGTTATCAATCGCCTTCATCACGTCGAGCGGGGAGAGCCGGCGGGCCTGGAGCTTCTGGCGGTCGATGTACGCCATCACCGCGCGGATCTTGCCGCCGTAAACCACCGGCGCGACGGCGCCGTTGATACTCATGAGCATGTTCCGAACTTCGTACCGACCGACGTCATAAAGGATTGACTCGGTCTGCGACTGGTCGGGGCTGTCGACCGCGACGATGCCCACGGGCGTCGTGCTCGTCGGGTCGAACGGCAGGACGACCGGCGGGAGTGTCCCCGGAGGGAGGTTGGGGACGGCCGCCAGCGCCAGCGAATTGACCTGCGTCAGCGCGCCGTTGGGGTCAACGTCGCTGCGGAAGAAGTCGCGGACGACGCTCGCGCCGACGATCGACCGCGATTCCTGACGCGAGGTCCCGTTGGCCTGGCCGACCCAGCGCTCCATCCGGTTGGTGATGTCCTTCTCGATGCTGGCGGCGGGCATGCCGCCGTAGAACGTAAGCACCTGCACAGCAGGGCTCTTGAACACGGGCAGGATGTCAATCGGGATCAGGTACGCCGACACGGTGCCGAGCATGACGAGCGTCAGGCACATGACGGTCACGGCGTACGGGTTCCGGAGCGAAGCCCGGATCAGGCCGTTCATGAAATCAGCTCCCGTTGAGAACGATTAGGCGGGACAGACCAGTGTAGAGAGAGCAGGACGCTGCCGAAGTGGCGAATCGGCGGAGGCCGATCGCGGGAGATGAGGACGGAGATGGGGCGGCTCAGCAGCGCAGGCAGACGGTAAGTTGTCCCGAAGACGGGCCCTGCGGAACTGGATTGGCGAGCCGGGATAAGAGCGCTCGGGTCACCGAAATGAGGTACCGGGGCCCATACCCTTGGCTACGGTCTTCGGCGATATTTGGACGTCTGCCTCGGAAGCACGGCACAAGGGAGGACGCAGAAAGCGACCGCTGGGGGCGTTGAGCCGGCCAGGCGCTGACCCGTGCGACGAGCCGGTAGCTCGCTGGAGTTCTGAGCGGTCCGGGGCGCATCACCAGAGACGCTGCGAGTACCCACAGGGTGAGCAGAAGGATCACCAGCGCCCGCCTCATGCTCACGAACATGCGCATACCCAGAGCCTTACTTCCTGTCCGACGGGCCGTTGCCAGACACTTTCGATCGCAAACCGGCCCCTGAAAACACTATATCCAGCCTTCAAGGGTCTAACAAGCGAGACTTTCTCAGGGCTGGTTCATTCTCAGATCGGGGTTGACAGGATTTCCAGTGTTTCCCCCGGGTGGCATACGTAGTGCCCCCTGGGGACTTCCTCACAGCAGGCGGGCAGACTGGTGGACAGCGCGGACACTTTACCCGGCAACGATAGGGCCTTTCTCACTGCCAGTGCCAGGACCAGTGGACAGCGCGGATACTTTGGGCGGCCAGGGCAGCCCGAGAAGCCGAAGCAACCCTCTGCAAGAGAAAGACTTCCGCGCCAACTACTGCCTCGGCGTCCACTGCTGAAACTGTCCGCGCTTGTCCGCGCTCGCTGAGAAAGTCCCGGAACTGCCAGGGTGTCGGGAGTGCCCGATCCTCGCGCGTTCAGATGTGCACCGATTCGCCCAGGCCCTGCCCGGCGGCCTCCATGACGGCCTCGGAGTAGGTGGGGTGCGGGTGCATGGCGTGGATGATCTCTTCCTCGGTCGCCTCGAGCTTCTTGGCCATGACCAGCTCGGCGATCAGCTCGGTCGCCTGCGAGCCGATCAGGTGGGCGCCGAGCAGCTCGCCGTACTTGGCGTCGAAGACGAGCTTGACGAATCCCTCGGTCTCGTCGGAGGCCACAGCTCGGCCGCTGGCTGAGAACGGGAACTTGCCGATCCGGACCTCGTGGCCCGCCTCGCGCGCGGCCTTCTCGGTCAGGCCGACGCTGGCGACGCCGGGATCGGTGTAGGTGCAGCCGGGGATCGTCGTGTAGTCGACCGTCCGGTCGGCGTGGCCGCAGAGCCGCTCGATGCAGCAGATCGCCTCGTGGTGCGCCACGTGCGCCAGCCAGGGCGGGCCGATCACGTCGCCGACGGCGTAGATGCCCGGCACGCTCGTCGTGTAGCCGTTCTTGGGGTCGACCTTGATGTGGTTCTTGACGATCTCGACCTTCAGGTTGTCGGCGAAGAGGCCCTCGACGTTGCCCAGGACGCCGATCGAGACGAGCATCACCTCGGCCTCGACCGTGGTCTTGCCCTTCGGCGTCTCGACCTCGGCCTTGACGCCGTTGTCCGTCTTCTCGACCTTGCCCGTCTTCGAGCTTGTGGAGGATCGTCAACCCGCGCTTGGTCAGGCTCTTGTGCAGGCCCTCGGAGACCTCCTCGTCCTCACCGGGCAGGATCCGGTCGAGCAGCTCGACGACGGTGACCTTGGTGCCGATCGCGTTGTAGAAGTAGCCGAACTCGAGCCCGATCGGCCCGCCGCCGATGATCAGCATCGACTTGGGCTGGCTGGGCAGCGACATCGCCTCCTTGTAGGAGATGATCGTCTTGCCGTCGAACTCGGCGCCCGGCAGCGGGCGGGGACGGACGCCGGTGGCGACCACGATCGACTCGGCCGTGACCTTCTCGTCGCCGACCTGGACCGTGTGCGGCGCGACGACCTTGGCGGCCCCGAACTTCGACGCCGACCTTGTACTTCCGGAAGAGCCCCTCGATGCCCTTGTTCAGCTGGGCGGCCACGTCCCGGCTCCGGCCGATCATCTGCGCGAAATCCCAGCGTCGCCTGGCCGCTGTAGCCGAACGCCTTGCCGTGGTTCTTGATCAGCTCGACCAGGTGGGCGTTGGTCAGCAGCGCCTTGGTCGGGATGCAGCCCCAGTTCAGGCAGATGCCGCCGAGCTTGTCGCGCTCGACGCAGAGGACTCGCTTGCCTAGCTGCCCGGCGCGGATCGCCCCCGCGTAGCCGGCCGGCCCGCCGCCGATCACGACGATGTCGTAGTCGTATGCCATGGGTGCCTTGTATAGAGAGGGATTGAGCCACGGACGGCGCGAGGTGCGCAGACAAGACGGAAATGATTTGCGCACCGCACCTCCGCGTCCTCTGGGAGCGGAATGGGATTCCTACAAGCAGCATCGACGCCGGCTCTTCGAGCAGCCCCTTGAGGGTTCGCAGGAACTCGGCGGCCATGGCGCCGTCGACGGCGCGGTGGTCGGCGGTCAGGGTGACGGTCATGACGGTGCCGACCTGCGAGCGCAGTCGTCCTACGACGACCGGCCGCTTCTCGGCGGCGCCGACGGCGAGGATGGCGACCTCGGGCAGGTTGAGGATCGCGTCGAACTGGCGGACGCCGTACATGCCCGAGGTTGCTGATCGTGAACGTGCCGCCGGTCATCTGCTCGGTTGTCAGCTTGTTCTTGCGGGCGGCCTCGGCCAGCGCCTCGCTCTGGACGCGGATCTCGCGGAGGCCGAGGGTATCGGCGTTGCGCAGCACCGGGACGATCAGGCCGCCGTCGAGCGCGACGGCGATGCCGATGTTGATCTCGCCGTGGCGGACGATCGCGTCGGGCTCGAACGAGGCGTTCACGCCGGGGTGGCGCCGGAGGGCCAGCGCGACGGCCTTGGTGACGAAGTCGCCGAGCGAGAGCTTGATCTTCTCGGCGGCGAGCTGCTTGTTCAGCCGCTCGCGGATGGCGACCAGCTCGTCGACGCGGATGTCGACGGTGACGTGGATCTCGGGAGCGGCCGTCTTGGCCTCGACCATCCGCTGGGCGATCGTCTTGCGCATCCGCGTGTGCGGGATGCGCTCGGCGGCCCGCTGTCCGAGTGGGGGCCGCTGGCGCGGCGGCCTGCTTGGGGCGGGATGCGAGGAACGCCTCGACGTCGCGGCGGATGACCCGGCCGCCGGGCCCGCTGCCCCGGACCTGCCGGAGGTCGACCTTCGCCGCCGCGGCGATCTTCCGGGCCAGCGGGCTCGACTTGACCCGGCCGCCGACCGCCGCGGGCTCGGCCACGGCCACCGATGGCTCGGGCTGAGGGCGGGGCCTCCTGGCCGTTGCTGTCCGGGCGCCATGCGCCTCGGGCCGCGTCGGGCACGTTCGTCGCTTCCGAGCTGGTCCCGTGTTTTGTCGCCGCGGCCTCCGCCTTCGGGCTCGCCTTCGGCGCGACCTTTGCCCGCCGTACTGCTCGGCGACCTTCTTCGGGTCCTCGCCCTTCTTCGCCAGCACCAGCACCCGCTGGCCCAGCGCGACCTCGTCGCCGTCGGCGTGGTCGAGGAGCGCGACGATCCCGTCGTCGTACGACTTCATCGGCATCGTCGCCTTGTCGGTCTCGATCTCGGCCAGGGTGTCCCCTTCCTTGACCGTGTCGCCGACCTTGACCAGCCACTGGACGATCACCCCGCTCTCCATCGTCGGGCTGAGCTTGGGCATCGTCACTTCGATCGGCACGGCGATCTCTCCGGGCAAGTCGTCAGAGATCGCTCGTAGGGTGGGCCGAGTGCAGTGAGGCCCACCGATTCCTCCGGGGCGTCCCAGGAGGCCTCGTTGCGCTCGGCCCACCCTACGAGCAGGCTTCTGCCTATGTCTTGTACAGCACGTCTGGACCTGCGCCACGATCCGTCGACGCTCGGCAGCATCGAGGCTTCGAGGTGCCGGTTGTAGGGGATGGGGGCGTCCTTGGCGGCGACGCGGCGGATCGGGGCGTCGAGCTCGTCGAAGGCGTCCTGGTATATCCGGTCGGCGATGCCGGCGCCGAGGCCGCAATAGGGCCAGTCTTCCTCGACGATCACGGCGCGGTGGGTCTTGACGACCGAGGTGAGCAGAGTCTCGAGGTCGAGCGGGCGGATCGTCCGCAGGTCGATGACCTCGGCGTCGATGCCCTCCTCGGCCAGCTGCTCGGCGGCGGCCAGGGTCGCCTTGAGCGATCGCGAGTAGGTGATCAGGGTCACGTCGGAGCCCGCGCGCTTGATGTCGGCCTTGCCGATCGGGACGAGGTGCTCGCCCTCGGGGACCTCGCCCTTCTCGCCGTAGAGGTTCTCGTGCTCGATGAAGACGACCGGGTCGTCGGAGCGGATGGCGCTCTTGAGCAGGCCCTTGGCGTCGGCGGGGGTGGCGGGCAGGACGACGGTCAGGCCGGGGACCTGGGCGTACCAGGCCTCGAGCCGGTGCGAGTGGGTGGCCGCCAGGCAGCCGGCCATCCCCGAGCTGCCCCGGAAGACGATCGGCACCGCGAACTGGCCGCCGCTCATGTAGCGCATGTTGGCGGCGTTGTTGACGATCTGGTCGATCGCCACCAGGCTGAAGCTGAAGGTCATGAACTCGATGATCGGCCGCAGGCCGACCATCGCCGCGCCGATGCCGATGCCGGCGAACCCTTCCTCGGAGATCGGCGTGTCGACGACCCGGCGATCGCCGAACCGCTTGAGCATCCCCTGGCTGACCTTGTAGGCGCCGTCGTACTCGGCGACCTCCTCGCCCATCAGGAAGACGCGGTCGTCGCGCTCCATCTCCTCGGACATCGCCTGGTTCAGGGCTTCGCGGAACGCCATGACGGCCATGATCACTCCTGCGGGATGTGCGGGGCCACGGTGATGTCCTCGTACAGCGCCTCGAGGGGCGGCTCCGCGCTTTGCTCGGCGAACTCGATGCTCTCGTCGACCTCGTGCTTGACCTCGTCGTCGAATTCCTCGATCGCGTCGTCGTCGATCCAGCCCCGCTCCTTGAGCACGTTTTGATAGACGACGATCGGGTCGTTCGGTGCGCCTCGTCGAGCTCCTCCTTGAGGCGGTACTTGGCCGGGTCGCTGATCGAGTGGCCCTTGAAGCGGTAGGTCTGGGCCTCGATGAAGCGTCGGCCCCTCGCCGGTGCGGGCGCGGTTGACGGCCTCGCGGGTCGTCTGGGCCATCAGCTCGATGTCGTTGCCGTTGATCGAGACGCCCGGCATGCCGTAGGCGGTCGCGCCCCGGACGGTCAGGTCGAGGACGGCCGACGAGCGGGCCAGCGAGGTGCCCATCGCATAGAGGTTGTTCTCGACGACGTAGATGACCGGCAGCTTCCAGAGCGCGGCCATGTTGAACGCCTCGTGGACCGACCCCTGGTTCATGCGCGCCGTCGCCGAAGTAGCAGATGCAGACCCGGTCCTCGCCGCGGTACTTGATGGCGAAGGCGACCCCGGCGGCCAGCGGGATGTGGCTGCCGACGATCGCGTGGCCGCCGAGGAACCCCTTCTCGGCGTCGAAGAAGTGCATCGAGCCGCCCTTGCCCTTGGAGCAGCCGGTCGCCTTGCCGAGCAGCTCGGCCATCGCCGCCTTGGCTTCCATGCCCCGGGCCAGCGCGTGGCCGTGGTCGCGGTAGGCGGTGATGACGTAATCGTCCTCGCGCAAGACGCCGATCGAGCCGACGGCCACCGGCTCCTGGCCGCTGTACTGGTGGAAGAAGCCGCCGATCTTCTGCCTCTGATACATCATCTCCGCCCGTTCCTCGAACCGGCGGATCAGCATCATCTGCCGCAGCCACCCCAGCGCCTGGTCGCGCGTGACGACCGGCTTGGCTTCGGTCTGCACTTGCGACATGGCGTCCGACTCCTGATTGGGTCCGAGGCCGGGCGGTTGCCGAGGAACGTCGCGGACCGGCCGGCGGGGGAAAGCTCGGTCGAGTTGGCGTCACGGTCGTCACGACAATAGGGCGATCCCCGGGTCGGAGACTCGCAAGGCGGAGACATCGAGTGGCCTCGCCGGTCCGACCTAGGACCGCGAGCGCGTCGGCGGGTCGACGCCGTGCGGATCCCGGCGAACATCCGAGTGGCCGTCCTTGACCGTCGCGAACGAGCCGCTCGGACAACTCCGCTGCCAGGGTCGGCAGGCGATCTTGCTCGAACACCTGTCATCCAGGCGGAACCCGAGAACGTCGCGCCCCGGTCAGGTCGGCCGAGCCGCCGGACCTGTCCGGGTGACCCGAGTGGTCTGGCGGACGGCCCGGCCGACGTCTCGGGCGGTCAGCCGTGGACGCGCGGTCCGCCGGTGCGGACAACTCCGGGCCGACCGAGCTCAGGGGCAGGCCGGAGGCTCGGTCCCGGCCCGCGAGCAATTGCCGGAGCACGTACGGCAAGATGCCGCCGTGCTCATAGTAACGGATCTCCTGCGGCGTGTCGATCCGGACCGTAGCGGTGAACCGGTGCGGCGCGCGCCGTCGGCCGCGTCGGCCACGACGGTCACCTCGCGGCCGTGCTGGAACCTGCCGCCGAAGCACCTCGGCCAGCCCCTCGATCGTGTAGACCTCCTCGCCGGTCAGGCCCAGGCTCTCGGCGTTGTCGCCCGCGCCGAACTGGAGCGGCAGGATGCCCATGCCGACGAGGTTCGAGCGGTGGATCCGCTCGTAGCTCTCGGCGATCACGGCCCGGATGCCCAGCAGCTTCGGCCCCTTGGCGGCCCAGTCGCGCGACGAGCCCGAGCCGTACTCCTTGCCCGCCAGGATGATCAGCGGCACGCCCTCGGCGTGGTAGCGTTCCGAGGCGTCGAAGATCGTCATCACCTCGCCGTCGGGCAGGTGGCGGGTCCAGCCCCCCTCGGTGCCGGGGGCCAGCTGGTTCCGCAGGCGGATGTTGGCGAACGTGCCCCGGACCATCACCTCGTGATTGCCGCGCCGCGAGCCGTAGGAGTTGAAGTCCGCGACCTCAACGCCGTGCTCGATCAGGTAGCGGCCCGCCGGGCTCTCCACCTTGATCGAGCCGGCCGGCGAGATGTGGTCGGTCGTGATGCTGTCGCCCAGCACGGCCAGCACCCGCGCCCCTCGATCGCCGCGACCGGCGCCGGCTCGTTGGGCATCCCGACGAAGTAAGGCGGGTTCTTCACGTAGGTCGAGGCTCGTCCCACTCGTAGAGGTCGCCCTGCGGGCACCGGCAGCGAGTTCCAGCGCTCGTCGCCCTGGAAGACCTCGCCGTACTCCTTCTGGAACATCTCGGAGCGGACCGACTTGGCGGATCGTGTCCTGGATCTCGCGCTGGGTCGGCCAGATGTCCTTGAGGTAGACCGGCTTGCCCTGCTGGTCGTCGCCGAGCGGCTCGTTCTGCAGGTCGATGTCCATCGTGCCGGCCAGGGCGTAGGCGACGACCAGCGGGGGCGAGGCCAGATAGTTGGCGCGGACCTCGGAGTTGATCCGCCCCTCGAAGTTGCGGTTGCCGCGACAGCACGGCGACGGCCACCAGGTCGTCGTCGTGGATCGCCTTGGAGATCTCCAGCGAGAGCGGGCCCGAGTTGCCGATGCAGGTCGTGCAGCCGTAGCCGACCAGGTTGAACCGAAGCTGGTCGAGGTAGGTGTCGAGCCCGGCCTCCTTGAGGTAGTCGGTCACGACCTTCGAGCCGGGGGCGAGGCTGGCCTTGACCCAGGGCTTGGTCGACAGCCCGCGCTCGACGGCCTTCTTGGCCAGCAGCCCGGCGGCGACCATCACCGACGGGTTCGACGTGTTGGTGCAGCTGGTGATCGCGGCGATCACGACCGAGCCGTGCGTGATGTAGCCGGCGCCGAGCGGCCGGTAGGCGGCCGCCGGCGCGGTCGGGTCCTCGACGCCGACGGCGGTGCCGCCGCCGCCCTCGCCTTCGAGCCGGAGCTCGCTCTTGAGGTCGGTCGTCGCGTCCGTCGCCGGCGAGGCCGGCTTCGGCGGCAGCTTCGCCGGCGTGCTCGAGCATGTCCTTCAGGGCCTTCTGGAACGACGCCTTGGCGTCGTGCAGCGGCACCCGGTCCTGCGGCCGCTTGGGGCCGGCCAGGCTCGGCTCGACGGTCGAGAGGTCGAGCTCCAGCGTGTCGGAGTACTCGGCCTCGGGCGACGTCGGCGGTGTGGAACATGCCCTGCGCCTTGCAGTACGCCTCGACCAGCCGGATCATGCTCGGCGGGCCGGCCGGAGAGCTTCAGGTAGCGGAGCGTCTCGGCGTCGATCGGGAAGATGCCGCAGGTGGCGCCGTACTCGGGGGCCATGTTGGCGATCGTGGCCCGGTCGGCCAGCGGCAGGTTGGCCAGGCCCGTCGCCGTAGTACTCGACGAACTTGCCGACGACCCCCTTCCTGCGGAGCATCTGGGTGACGGTCAGGACCAGGTCGGTCGCCGTCGCCCCCTCGGGGAGCGTCCCGGTCAGCTTGAAGCCGACGACCTGCGGCACCAGCATCGAGACCGGCTGGCCGAGCATCGCCGCCTCGGCCTCGATGCCGCCGACGCCCCAGCCCAGCACGCCCAGGCCGTTGATCATCGTCGTGTGCGAGTCGGTGCCGACCAGCGTGTCGGGGTAGGCAGCAGCCGGGCTTCCGCCTGGTCCGAGGTCACGTCGGCGACGTGAAGACGACGCGGGCCAGGTATTCGAGGTTCACCTGGTGGACGATCCCGGTGTCGGGCGGGACGACCCGGAAGTTCTCGAACGCGTTCTGGCCCCAGCGGAGGAAGGCGTAGCGCTCGCGGTTGCGGCTGAACTCCAGCTCGGCGTTGGTCAGGAACGCCTGCGGCGTGCCCGCCTCGTCGACCTGGACCGAGTGGTCGATGACCAGCTCGACCGGCTGGAGCGGGTTGATCTTCCTGGGGTCGCCGCCCATCCGCTTCATGGCGTCGCGCATCGCGGCCAGGTCGACGACGGCGGGCACGCCGGTGAAGTCCTGGAGCAGCACCCGGCTGGGCCGGAACGCGATCTCGCGGTCGGGATCGCCTTGGGTCCCAGTGCGCCAGGCCTTGATGTCGTCGGCCGTGACCGTGTGCCCGTCCTCGTGCCGCAGCAGGTTCTCCAGCAGGATCTTGAGCGAGAACGGCAGCCGAGTCACGTCGAGGCCCGCCGCCTTCAGGGCGTCGAGCCGGTAGATCTGGAACGTCTGGTCGTCGACCTGGAGCGTCGTGAGGGCGTCGAACGACTGTTGGCCATGGTCTCGTGAACCTCGCGAGGGACTGGCGGGCGATCCACGGGACGGCTCGACCGGCTCGTTCGACGGCGAGCCGGCGCGGACGCCGGCTGGAACGGGTCGTCGGCGACGGGTCGACGTGCCCGCGGCGACGGGACGCCCGCTCCGGATCCGTCCGTCAGCCCACGAATTGTACGTCAACCGGCCCCGGGACTAAACCCGCTTCCGCCGCGCGGGCCAGGAGCAGTGCGGACCGCCTCGCGCCCGCGCGGGCCGTAATCGACCGTCCAGTCGTTGACGTACATGCCGACGAACCGGTCGGCCAGCGCCGGGTCGAGGTCGCGGGCGTATCGCAGGGCGTAGTCGAGCGCCTCCTGGCGATGCTCCAGGGCGTAGCGGATGCTCTCCTTCAGCAGCCGGGCGATCTTTCGAACCAGGTCGTCGCCCAGGTCCTTGCGGACCACGTTGCCGCCCAGCGGCAGGGGCAGGCCCGTCTGCTCGTACCACCACTGGCCCAGGTCGACGCACCTTGTGCAGGCCCCGGTCGCCGTAGTAGAGCTGCCCCTCGTGGATGATCAGCCCCGCCTCGACCCGCCCCTCGGCGACGGCCGGCAGGATCTGGTCGAACGGCATGACGCATCGACCGGCACGTCCTTGCCCAGGCAGAGCTGCAGCGTCAGGTAGGCGGTGGTCAGCTTGCCGGGAATCGGCGATCGTCCGGCCCCGCAGGTCGTCGAGCGTGCGTCGGCTCGCGGGTGACCAGCGTCGGGCCGTAGCGGTCGCCCATGCTCGCGCCCGAGGCCAGCAGCGCGTAGCGGTCGGCCAGGTGGGCGAACGCGTGGATGCTGACGGCCGAGACCTCGAGCTCGCCGTTGAGGGCGCGGCGGTTGAGCGTCTCGATGTCCTCGAGCTGGTGGACGAACCGCAGGCCGCCGGTGTCGAGCTTGTCGTGGGTCAGGGCGTAGAACATGAAGGCGTCGTCGGAGTCGGGGCTGTGCCCGACCCGGATCGTAGAGTGGGGGTCACGCTCATGAGTGCGGCCTGCTTTCCTTGAGTCACCGATGGAATGGCTCCTCAACCCGACCCTCACGCGGACGTGCGCCGGGATGAGGGTCCGGGCTGATCCCACGATCACTTCGCCTGGCCCTTCGCTGGGGGCGGCTGTCTCTGGCCTTGGCCCTGATCCTGGGCCGGACTCGCGCCTTCCGAGATCCCCGTCGGGCCGAGCATCTCGTTGGCGTCGAACGGGTCGACGTTGTAATCGTCCTCGACCCCCTTGAGCAGCTCCCTGAACGGGAGATCCTCGGGCTCGGGCTCGCCGAGGTGCTTCAGGGCCCGGACGTAGCGGAGGACGATCAGGCCGGTGTCCTTCTTGTTGAACTCGTCGTTGCGGTAGTCGCGGTGGTCCTTCAGCAGTTCTTCCCAGATGTCGCAGGCCCTGCCGGAACTTCTCGGCGGCCTTGGCGAAGTCGCCGCTCTTGTAGGCGATCGTCCCCTCGTAGAAGAGCTGCCGCGCCTCGACGCCCTTCGGTGGTCATCTCGGCGGCGGCGCCGGTCCTTCCAGTAGCGATAGTTCATCTGGTCGGCCCAGCGGTTGGCCCAGTACTTCTGGTTGTCGGTCAGCTTGGCGAACCGCTCGGGATTGGTCGCGTCGTCGAGCTGGACCGGCGTCCTCGTGCGAGCTTGCCATTGTTCCAGACTAAGTTGTGCGTCATGTAGACGTGCCTGCCGAACTTGACCCACTCGTTGAAGCGCCCTGGCCCACTCGTTCTTGGCGACCTCGCCGAAGGTGGCGGGGATGCCCAGGGTGCTCATCTTCTCCAGGCCGGCGGCGTAGCGGGTCTGGGCGTGGGCGGCATCGAGCGGAAGGCGATGTCGTCGGGCCGTCCCTTGCGCTGGGGCGACGGGTCGATGTAGATCGACGTCGCGGGTCCCTTCCACGAGCCGGGTCGCCCCCTCGTCCACCAGGTCGACGGAGCGGCTGAACCAGCCGTAGCCGAGCTTGAAGTTGTCGTTGCCGACGATCAGCGGTTGATGTGGGTCGGAGTAGTCGGTGTAGGTCTTGAACTCCTCGTCGTCGTCGTCGCGGAAGAGCCGGCGGAGGATGATCGCCTCGTCGGCGAAGCCGATCTTGTGGTAATAGGTCCAGGCGGTGTCCCAGATCAGGTCGGGCGATTGCCGGTTTTTCTGGACGCCGTCCTGGAGGAACTTGATCCCCTTCTTGATCCACTCGTACTTGTCCTCGGGGGCGTCCCACTCGACGGAGACGTTGTAGGCGAGGTTCCAGCCCTGGAAGGTCCAGACCGAGAGGAAGTGGGGCTGGAGCTTGGTGATCAGGTCGACGGTCGCCTTCATCCGGTCCCAGTCCTGCTCGCGCTTCAACTCCTCGGCGCGGGTCCAGAGGACGTTGGCGGCGACGCCGCGGAAGCCGCCCAGCAGGACCAGCTTGAGCATGAAGCTGCCGGTATCGATCTGGCCGATCGCCGCCTCGCCCAGGTCCTTGCGTCGCTTCTCTTCGCTCGAGCCAGTCGGTGTACGGGAACATCGCGCCGAAGAGTGCGACGATGAGGAGGCCGTAGATGCATCTTGCGCTGATTGCGCTTTCATGCGGCGACCTCCCGATTCTTCAGGATGAAATATCCGACGATGGAGAACGGCAAGGCGTAAGCCAGGGCCAGGAGCAGGTTCGCGACCAGCAGGCCCCAGCCGACGGCGAAGCCGTCGGCGACCGTGTTGCTGACGTCGAGCGCCGAGAAGTTCGGGACGATGTAGACCAGTCGGGACATGACCGGCATGACGATCGAGTCGAGCGTCTTGGCGGTGATGACCGCCAGGGTCGGGGCCAGCTCGCTCATCTGGTTGTCGTGCGTCAGCAGGCGGATCAGCGACTCGAACGGGCCGCCGCCGAGCAGGCTGTGCTGGTGAACTCGAGCAGGAAGCCGAACGCGACCTGCCCGGCCACGAAGAAGGCGATCGTCGTCAGCAGTGCCACCGGCCAGCTCAGGAAGGTGCCGGCGAAGACGCCGATGGCCGTCAGGACCATCGCCTGGAGCCAGACGCCGAAGAGCCCCTTCATGTAGTTGGTGCCGAAGTCGCTCGAATGCGCAAGATGTACAGGTCGCTCTCGGCCATGCCCAGGTACTGCGTCGGGCTGATGCAGCGGATCTCGACCTGGAGGTCGCTTGCGAGCCGGCCAGGACCGTCGAGGGGAGCAATTGCCGGTTGGTGTAGTATTCGCGGATCGGGAAGATGTTCTCGTACAACGCGCCGGTCCTCGGGTTGGTCGCGACCAGTTTGGCGAAGACGGGCTCGCCGATCTTGCCCTTGGTCGTCCGGTAGACGTTGAAGGTCATCTCGAGCGGGACTGGCGGCGAGTGCAGCGCGTCGGCCTGACGGAGCAGCGCAGTCGGCCTCGGTCGGGTGCTTGGCGTGCTCCTCGTCCTTGGCGCGGGATCTCAGCGCCTCGGACTCCTTCCGGCGCTGGGCGAGCAGGTCGTTGAACTTCTGGAACTCGGCACGGGTGCGCCGACGAGGTTGGACAGCTTTTTGGCCTGATCGACCGACACGTTCAGCCTCTTCTGCTCCTGCTCGGCCACCGCGATCCGTGCCTGAAGTTCGTAGCACCGGTCCATCAGTCCCTCGATCGAGTCGCGTTCCAGCAGACGATTGACCGGAATCCGGTAGTCGAGGGTGTGGAGATGACGCGGGTCATAGGGGTCGATGACCCGCCCGAAGGTCCAGATCGCGGTCGCGGCGGTCCCCCCCTCGATGTGGCTCCGCGGCTCGCGCATCGACTGCTCCTGGCCAACGTCGATCCCCTTCAGGTGCGGATTGCCGAGCGAGTCGAGGAAGGTCAGCGAGCCCCGAATCGGCACCCGCGCCGCCATCCGCGCCCGGATTTGTTCGGCCTCTTCGCGGAGATGATTGGCCTGCGTGACCAGGCCCTGCTGCGCTTCCTTGGCCGCCAGAGCGTCGGTCGCCTCGATCGTGACGCCCACGGTCCGTTTGAGGTACAGCAGGCTGATCACGCCGAAGACCAGGACCAGCACCGTCACGATCGCCATGAACCCGAGCATCCGGCCCCAGATCAGCTCGATCCGCCGGACTGGCTTCGACACCACCGTGTAGATCGTCTGCTGCTGGATGTCGGTCGGTAAGCTCAGCGGCGTCAGGAGCGTCACCATCACCGTCATGAGCAGCGAGCAGAGCAGGGCCAACGTCCCAACGTAGAGACGGCCCATCTCCGCCGGTCGGGGCGGCTGGAGGAACCAGTGCGTGAACGCCAGGACCCCCAGGAAGACGGTCAGAACCACCCATGGCGCCCCCATCTGACGGTTCGCCTCGACCACGCTGAGCCAGGCGATCGAGAAGAGCCGGCGCCGACTGATCGCGATGACCTCGCGCACCACAAGACCCAGCACCCGAAGCAGCACGACGTAGCCCATGTATGTGGCACCGAGCCGGGCCCCGTAGATCAACCCGTCCTGCCACGTCACGGGCTGCTTGGGGTCGATGGCGAGGATCATCCGGAGCAGGCCCGTCCGTTGCAGGTAGACCCCCAGGGCCAGCCCCAGAGCCAGCCCCAGGTGCACCCCGATCAGAACCCCGAGGTCGGTCGCGTGACCGACGCGCCGGACCGTCCGCCACAACGCCGACTCGCTCCAGAGGAAGAGCACCCCGGCGGCGACGATCGCCAGTAGGGACGTCAGTGGCATCTGGCCCACGTGAAAAACCCGTTCGAGCCGATGGGTTGCCTCCAGGACGCGAAGCAGGATCGCGCCCACCGCGACGATCAGGCCGAGCACCGCGGCCAGGTCGAGCCAGTTGCCTCGCGCCACGTACCGCTCCTTCAGCGCGGCCGTGACCCACGAGGCCACCCAGCCGAGCAGGCAGAGCAGGCTGATCACCTTGAGCCAGGAGATCAGGCCCCCGATGATGCCGGGGATCGTCAGGGCGGGCTCGCCGTACACGAACAGCCATTCGATCGCCCTGAGCAGCCAGGCCGGAACACCCGGCGGGGCCGCCTGCGACCAGAGCAAGGGGAGGGAGAAGAGCACAGACATGGACTCAGAAAGCTCCTGGGGCGCAATCGCGAGTTGTGGAGAGGCTCCGCACGACGGCACAGGTCCAAGAAGCGGCGGAAATCCATCCTTACAATCGTGATTTCCAATCTAAGATTTCACATTTGAAATCTCGAATCCGAAATCTCAAATTGGCAAGGGCAAGACCCCGAGGCGCCCGGTACTCGCCGCGCCGACGTGAGGAACGGTTCTGTCAGGGCCTGGCTTGCGTCGCGGCGAGCGCGTCGGGCGCGGTCGCCGCGGACCTGGGGGGCTCGGACACCCGGCGCCGGCCGGGGTGCAGCTCGCTCTCCCGGACGATCCGGAGGAACAGCTCTTCGAGCGTCGTTGTCGGGTGGTCCACCGCCACCAGCTCGGCGCCGTGACGGGCGATCACCTCGCGAATCTCCTGGAGCGCCGACGCGGGTAGATCGCGCGTCTTGATCTGGGTCACGTCCTGCACCGTCAGCAGGTCGGCGACGCGACCGATCTCCTTCAGCTCGCCGCGGTGGAGGATCGCGATCCGGTCGCAGATGTCCTGCATGTCGGCCAGCAGGTGCCCCGACAGCACGATCGTCTTGCCCTGCTCGCGGAGCTCGCGGATCAGCTCCTTGATCTCGGCCGTCCCGATCGGGTCGAGGCCCGAAGTCGGCTCGTCGAGCAGGATCAGCTCGGGGTCGTTGATCATCGCCTGAGCCAGCCCGATCCGGCGCTGCATCCCCTTGGAGTACTCTCGGAGCTGGCGGTGCCTGGCGTCACCCAGCCCCACCAGGTCGATCAGCCGATCGACCCGCTTGGTCCGCTCGGCGCACGAAATCCTGAAGAGCCGGCCGTAGAAGTGGAGCGTCTCCTCGGCGTTCAGGAACTTGTAGAGGTACGACTCCTCGGGCAGATAGCCGATCCGCTCGTTCTTGGCGACGTTGGTCGTCGGCTTGCCGAAGATCAGGGCGTCCCCTTCGGTCGGGAACAGGAGGCCGAGCAAGAGCTTGATTGTGGTCGTCTTGCCCGAGCCGTTGGGACCGAGCAGGCCGAAAATCTCGCCCCGATAGACCTGGAGGTCGAGCGCCTTCAGCGCCTGGACCTTCGGGCGTCCCCAGAAATCGCGGTAGACCTTGGTCAGGTTCCGTGTCTCGATAATGACGTCACGGCTCATCACGAGAGCGCCTTGTGCAAAACGAAAAGAAGATTCGGATGGAGGAGCTCCGCCAGTGCCTCACTCGATCGGCGGCCGAGCCTCTGCGTCATCCGTGCGGCGAAGATGAATCAGGATCTTTAACGAGCTGAACCGCACGACACTCGGGGAGCACTCTCCTCTGCAACTGTTGGGGTTGGGGGGAGCCCCCGTCGCGGCCGGGAGACCAGCAGCGCCGGCGTCCAGGCCCGAACGGACCGGGCGTTGTGGAACGCTACGGACGCCGAGCTGGAAAGGTTCGGAGGAATCGAGCGATCCTTATTTTCTAGGATGGCAAACTTCACTGGAAGAGCCGTTCTGACCACCGATTTACCGACGGTCTGGGTAGACTAGGATGGTGGGGCAAGCCTATTAGGAGAGGATTCGGGCCAACTCCAGTGAAGTTTGCCATCCCAGTTTTTTTATGCTGCCCCGTCCGTCCCTGGATGAGCGAATACGCGTCTCGGAACGATCGTGCCCACCGCCGGGGGGGGTGCTCCCCCGGGGGAGGCCCGCCGCCCCCGGCGGGCACCACCGTCCCGGGAGGCGTATAAGAACGCAGTCCCGGGACAGGGAGTGTCCGGGACCGCAGCCGCGGAAAGTTTATGCTATAGGAACGGTTGACCCTTTGGCAAGAAGCGGATCTCGGGTTTCCTCGGCTCTCGGGACGCGCTCGCCAGCACGACGCGCTCGCCGGCACAACGGCGCGGGCCAACCGCGCGATCGGGCTCACGGCGTCAGGCCGGTGCCTCCCGAGTTGACCGGCGGCGCCTCGACATTCCCCGTGAAGTTGGGGATCTGGACGCGCGGGCCAGTCCCGATCGTGTCCTGGTAGGGGTGGACTGGCATGACGGCCGAGCCGAGCGGTGGGCCGCCCGCAGGATGGGCGCCGCCGCATCCCGTGTAGGAGATGTAGCGCTGACCTCGGGAAAGGTAAGGGTTGTAATAGGTCGGCAAGAACAATGTTTCGGGTGTGGTCGCGAGATAGCGGGGGAAGTAGTATTCCGGGGTTCGATCGGCCCCCAGAGGCAGCCGCGCGTCGTGGTCCCACCAGCCGTAGCCGTCGGGGTTTCCATTGGGGAACCCCCAGCCGTAACCCGGCCCGGGGGGCTGGACCCACCCGTTGCCGCCCCCGAAATGCCCCCCAATGCCGCCCAACGCCCCCCAGATCAGTGTCATTGAGACGATCGTCGCCACCATTAGAACCCTCCGTGTTGGACTGAGCGCACGACTAGATCGAGCGCGGGCACCCCGCCCGTGCCCGCCCGGCATAGCTCAGGCAACTTTACACGCGCCCATGCCTCGACGCGGGTTTTCGAGGGCGGATTCCCTTCCGCATCGCCCGCAAACTGGATACGATCCAATCATTAAGGTGGCGACTCCCGGGCGCCCGTCCCCCGGGACGAGCCGCTCCTGCGCGGTGGTACCAGCATGATCGTCCTGATCGACAACTATGACTCGTTCACTTATAACCTGGTCCAGCGCCTCGGCGAGATCGACCCCGGGCTCGACCTGTTCGTGGCACGGAACGACCAGATCAGCCTCGACGAGATCGAGGCGAAACAGCCGACCCACCTGATCATCTCGCCCGGCCCGTGCACTCCGCTGGAGGCGGGGATCTCGAACGCCGTGGTCGAGCGATTCGGCCCCCGGATCCCGCTGCTTGGGGTCTGCCTGGGCCATCAGTGCATCGGCCACACCTTCGGCGCCAAGATCGTCCGTGCCGACCGGATCATGCACGGCAAGACCTCGATGATCCACCACGACGGCAAGGGCATCTACCGCGGTCTGCCGAACCCGTTCGAGGCGACCCGCTACCACAGCCTGGTCATCCAGCCCGGCACTCTCCCCGACGACTTCGACGTCGTCGCCTGGACCGACCAGGGCGAGATCATGGGCGTCCGCCACAAGTCGTACCCCCTCGAAGGCGTCCAGTATCACCCCGAGAGCTTCCTGACCCACGAGGGGACCCAGCTCCTCAAGAACTTCATCGGGCGGTGAAGCCGAGCATCAATTACTGACGGGTCTCGCTCCCATGCTCACAGTCGACGAGGCGCTCCGCGCGGTCCTGGAACGAGTTGGCCCGCTGCCGCCGCGATCGCGGCCGCCGGTCGAGGCGCTCGGGTGCGTGCTGGCCGAGGACGTGACAGCCGACCTCGACCTGCCGCCGTTCGACAAGGCGCTGGTCGATGGATTCGCGGTGCGGGCCGCCGATCTGCACGGGGATGATCCCTGGCTCACGATCGGCGAGGAGATCACTGCCGGCCGGACGCCGACCCGGCCGCTCGGCCCGCGCGAGGCGGCGGCGATCATGACGGGCGCCCCCCTGCCCCCGGGCGCCGACGCCGTCGTGATGATCGAGCAGACCCAGTGCCGCGAGGGCGGCGTGCTCGTGGAGGTCGAGACGGTCCGCTCCGGCCAGAACCGCCTGGTCCGGGGCCGTGAGATGCGGGCCGGCGAAATCGTCCTCCGCCGGGGCGTGCGCCTCAACGCCGCTCGGCTCGGGCTGCTCGCCTCGGTCGGCCGGACCGAGGTCACCGTCGTCCCCCGGCCCAGGGTCGCCATCGTGCCGACCGGCGACGAGCTGGTCGAGCCCGACCAGGTCCCCGGCCCCGGCCAGATCCGCAACTCGAACGCCGTCATGCTCCAGGCGCTGGCGACTGGGGTGCAACGCCGACGCCGAGGCGCTGCCGATCGCCCCCGACGATCCGGGGCCTCTGGCCGAGGCGCTCGGGCGCGGGCTGGCCGCCGACGTGCTCTTGATCACCGGCGGGGTCTCGGCCGGCAAGCGCGACCTTGTCCCCGACGCTGCTCGAGCGGTTGGGCGTGTCGCGCGTCTTCCACAAGGTCCGGCTCAAGCCCGGCAAGCCCCTCTGGTTCGGCGTCGGCCCGCGCGGGGCGCGGCCCCCCGGCCCCTCGTCTTCGGCCTGCCCGGCAACCCGGTCAGCGGCCTCGTCGGCTTCCTCCTCTTCGTCCGACCCGTCCTCGAGGCCCTCGCGGCGCAGCCCGGGTATCGGATTCGCGATCACCGCACATTGCCTGGTCCTCCCGTTTTCCCAGACGGGCGACCGCCCCACCTACCACCCCGCGCCCTGATCGAGACCGACGCCGGCCCGGCCATCGAGCCGCTCGACTGGGCCGGATCGGCCGACCTCCGCACCGTCGCCCAAGCCGACGGATTCGCCATCTTTCCGGAAGGCGACCGCACCTTCGACGCGGGTGAAATTGTCAGATTCCTGCATCTCGGGTAAGATGGGGATGGGGTGCAACGAATTACTTCGCACCCAACCTGCGGAAGGATTCACCACAAAGGCACAAAGGGCACGAAGATCATTCCCCAAAAAGGGGGACTCTGGGCGGGTGATTGGTGATCCTCCCTGGTCGCCGTCGCGTCGGGTGGACACCGTCCACCCCGCCAAGAGATTCGGTGTATTATTAATAATAATGCAACATGAGCCAGGATGTTTCTCTGCGCCCCTCCGTGCCTTTTCGTGAGTCCTCTCTCCGCTCCATCATGGATAAGGACGCTCCATGTCGTCCCCGACGCTCGCGGAGGCCCGGCCGAGGCCGCAAGAGATTGGAACGCTGCGCCCGCGACGTCCGGGCCGCATCCGGTGATCTTGGGGCTGGCCTCGGCGGTGCTTCTCTGGTCCGCGTTCCCGCCGGCCGGGTGGAGCTGGCTCGCGTGGCTCGCGCTGGCGCCGTTGTTCCTGTTGATCGTGAGTCGTCGGTCGCGGGCCTCGCTCTACTTCGGGGCGTGGGTCGGCGGGATGGCGTTCTGGCTGCTCTCGATCCACTGGATCCGGCTGACAGATGAGACCGCGTGGCTGGCCTGGGTGGTGATGGCGCTGGTGCTGTCGGCCTGGTGGCCGGGGTTCCTCGCACTGGCGAGGCTCGCGGTGCTCCGGCTCCGGCTCCCGATGATGATCGCGGCGCCGGTGCTCTGGGTCGGCCTGGAGTATGTTCGCGCGTTCCTCCTGACCGGTTTTCCCTGGTATTATCTCGCCCATAGCCAGCACCACGTGCTCCCCTTGATCCAGATCGCCGACTTCGCTGGCGCCCTCGGGCTCAGCTTCCTGATCGCGCTGGTCAACGCCTGGTGGGTCGACCTGCTGACACTCCCCCTCTTCCGCCCGACCGATCAAGGCCCCTGGCCGACCCGTCCCCAGGTCGTCCGCCTGGTGGTGCTGGTCGTCCTGCTCGTGGGGACGGTCGGCTATCGGCGCCTTCCGGCTCGCCTCGGCGCGGTTCCGCCCCGGCCCGAGGCTCGCCTTGCTCCAGTCGAACCTCATCCAGCGTTACAAGATGGCGGCCGAGCCGGAAGAACTCATCGCAATCTACCGGCGTCTGATCGACCGTGCCCTGCGCGGCCCCGAGCGCCCCGACCTGATCGTCTGGCCCGAGACGTCCTATCCCTACGGTTACGTGGTGATCGACCCGAGCCTCGCCCCCGCGGCGTTCGCACGCCAGGTCAAGCGGCTCGCCGGGAAGAAAACGATCAACGACTGGCGCGACTGGCGGGACGCCGTCGCGCAGTCATCTGCACTCCTGGACCGACGAGATCCGGGTGCCGATGCTGGTCGGGATGCTGACCTACGACTTCCACCGTGACGGTCTCTCGAAGTTCAACTCGGCGATCCTCTTCGTGCCCCAGGCCCAGGCGATCCAGAGCTATCACAAGATCCATCTCGTCCCGTTCGGCGAGTACGTCCCGCTCGTCGAGTCGCTTCCCTGGCTCACCATGCTGACGCCCTATCGCGGCACGCAGATCCCCAGCTTGACGTTCGGCCGGGCTGCGGCGTGGTTCCAGCTCGGACCGTACCGCCTGGCCGCCGCCATCTGCTTCGAAGATACGGTGCCCCAGGCCGTCCGCCGCTTCTTCCGGGGCAAGGGGGCAAGCCGACAACCCGACCTCGTGCTCAACCTGTCCAACGACGGCTGGTTCCACGGCTCGCCCGAGCACGACATGCACCTGGCCATCAGCGTCTTCCGCGCCGTCGAGAACCGTGTCCCTCTCGCTCGGGCCGTCAACACCGGCATCTCGGCGCTGATCGACGGCAACGGCCGCGTCGTCGACGCGCTCCCCAAGTTGAGGGAAGGAATCCTGACCGGGACCGTCCTGCTCGACGACCGAACGAGCATCTACTCCGCCTGGGGTGACTGGCTCGGCCTGTTCTGCCTGGCCCTGAGCGTCGGCCTGCTCCCCCTGGCACTGGCGCGGACCCTGCTCGCACGACGACGTGGATGAGAGGGATTTCGGGAAGTGGCCCGCAGGGCACGCGCCCTGGGCGACGGAGCGACGGACCGATGCCCCGCCGAGGGGTTCCAAGCACGAGCCACTTGGTCTATACTCTCTATATTTCCTTACTTGCCTCTGCACCGGATATGGGGTAAGTTTGGGCATGTTCGGGCCCGGGGTGTTGTAGAAGTTGACCCCTCCCCTGCGGGAATGGGCGCCTCGAGAAATCCTTGCCGCGTCCGGACTCGCATCGTTAAGATTTCTGAGAGGCCGTGAACATGACGGCCTTTTGCCGCGGATTCGATGCCGGGCCACGTCTCCTGAAACACGTTACGGTTGATGCCCCCTCCCCTCGCGCGGCTCGTTGGCGGCGTCGTCGCTGGGTGGCCGGTCAACCATCGTCCGTCTTCCAATTGGTAGGGTGGGACCATGACGTTCGTCGGCAAGATCCTCGTGATCGTGATCATGGCCTTCTCGCTGCTGTTCCTCGGGATCTCGACCGTCGTCTTCACGACCGCAACGAACTGGAAGGCCGAGACCGAGAAGCAGCGGCAGCGGCTCGACGATCTCCAGAAGAAGAACAATGACGCGGATGAGTTGGTCAAGCAGCGGGACGACGAGTTGAAGAAGGCGCAACTGGAGCACGAGGCAGCCAAGAGGGATCTCCAAAACCGCGTGGCCGGTCTCGAAGATGAGATCGAGCGGTTACAGGCCGAGATCACCACGACCAAAAGCGCACTGGGGACCGCCCAGACGAACGCCAAGACGGCGCTGGATGAGGCGGATGCGCGGCGCAAGGAGACAGAACTGCTCCGCGAGCAGAAGTCGGCCGTCGAGAAGCAGGCCAACGAATTCAAGCTCCGCCAGACCGAGCTGAACGACAAGATCCGCGAGCTGACCCGCCAGATCGAGACCGCGACGAACCACAACAAAGACCTCCGCGAGAAAGTCGCCCGGCTGGGCAACGCCCTGCGAACTTCCGGGCTCTCCGACGACCCCAACCAGTACAAGGCGCTGGAGACCCCGCCTCCCGTCCAGGGCGAGGTCGCGCGGGTGGACCGGCTGAACAAGCGCGTCGAGCTGACAATCGGCTCGGATGACGGCCTCGTCCCCGGGCACGAGCTGTTCTTGTTCCGGACCAAGCCCCAGCCGCGATACCTCGGCAAGGTCCGCATCATCGCCGTCGATCCGGACCAGGCCGTGGGCCAGGTGATCAACGGGACCGTCAACGGCATCAAGATCCAGGAGGGCGACCATGTCGCGACCTCGCTCCGGGCGCTTTAGTGTAGGGGGTGCGGCGGGGCGGACTCCGGCCGGCCGCCCCGGCATCTTCGTCCAGTCTCCCCAAAGTGACGTGTACGTGGCCCTGCTCGGCCTGGCGCTGGCCGCCATGGTCATCGGCTGCCTTCTGCTGGTCCTGATCCTGAGGCGGTACGACTTCAAGACCAAGGTCTCGGCCGTGACACCCGCCGCGCCCTCGGCCATCGCCGCCCCCGAGCCGCCGAGCCCCGTCATCTGGAGAATTCTCCTCACGTAGACTCCAAAACGACCCAGCAAGGTCTTCGCACGAAGAAAACCCCGTGTTTTTTCCCATTCTAACAAGCCGAGTTATTTTATAATACTCATTTTTATTTTTTAATTTGGATCATATTAAGTTCCGACATTCAAAGAAACGCCGGGTTATTACGAGTCATTGATCAAAATCACTCCCAAGAGCTGGTTTTTCTATCGAACTCATCCTCCCTATTTTGATGCGTAAACCCTGGACCATGGACCTCGTTTCACCGAGCTCCGGTTCGGCGACAACGCATGTCGTTGCTGCCCCATCAGGGTTCCCCGTTATCGAAATCTTGGGCGTGTCCGAAGAATCCTGAGATAGGGAGCAGGCTGCTTGACGGCAATACCTGCAAGGGTTTGTACGCATCCTGAGACGCTGGTGCCCGTCGGGGGCGGCGGGTCGCCCCCAAAGGAGCACCGCTCTCTCGGCGGTAGGCAAGATCGTTCTGGGACGCGTATGATTCCTCCTTGGACTCACGAGGTCGATGGCTCCTCGAATCGGGGTGGGGCCCGCGGGAGATGCGTCGAACCCCTCAGGTCTGCGAGGGAGTGGCGTGGGGGAACACGGCCGATGTCGATGTGCGCTGAGGGGCCGTCCAGGCGAAGACGCGATCGACGAGCCGCTCGGCCAAGTCGGCACCGGGGGCGAGGGTCTCAGGCGGGTGGCCGGGACGGACCAGGTGAACTGTGTGTCGGCCGGCGCGGAGCGTCTGCAGGTCGTTGGCCACCGTCAGGTCGGCGCGGTTCGTCCGGCACGCCTCCTCCGCCTGGCGGATCAGCTCGGATGGGGTAGTGCCCGACAGGAGCTTGAACCCGACCAGATAGACCCTGGGCGACCAGTCGCGCACCGACCGGATCACCTTGGGCGTCGGCAGGCTGCGGACGACCAGCGCCTCGGCGTCGCTGTTGAGCTTGCCCGAGACCGGCTCGGGCTCGAAGTCAGAGACGGCCATCACCAGGAAAACGACATCGATCGTCGAGGTCCGTAAGACCCGCTCCAATCTCTCGGCGTAGTCGGCCACCCTCCCCTGCCCCAGTGGGACGAGGTGAAGCCGGTCCTGAACGTCCCGCCACTGCTGCCGGAGCCGATCCAGCCGCGCGTGCTCGGCGTCGGGGTTGGCGGCAGCCAGGTCGAACCGCGCCTGACGCCAAAGCGGTAGTTGCGCCGAGGGTGCGTGCACGTGCCAGACCGATGCCCCACGCGCCAGGCATGCTTCGGCGATCATCGCCGAGAAACGGCCCGAGGAGATGTTGGCGATCTGTCGGACATCGTCGATCGGCGCGATTGTTCCTCCGCCGGTGACCACCACGTTCATCCTGGCCGCTCCTCTTTACGTCGGGACGAGAGAGGTTAATCTGCTGTGCGGAAAGCCATCTCGCGCGTCTCGAAGAAACGAAATGGGATATCGCCGATCGGGTCTCTTCCAGAGGAAATCGGTGCAGCGTGCACCCAGACTTCCCGGCGCGGGAGAGGATTGTTTGAAGGATGCTGCGATGCGACCGGGGAGCTTCCTGGCACGTAAGTTCCGGACCTTCGTTCGGCGCTCCACGTCGATCTGCGGAGAAAAGTGGTAGGTCTCCAGCCAGGTCTCGCCCACCGTGTCGCCCTGGGGGATGGCCACGCGACATTTCGCGTTCGGCATCCGCTCCCCGAGGGGGAGCGTTGGAGAGGCGCGGAACGTCACTTCCCCAGGACCACGCGCGACTCGCCCCGCTCGTGCAGCGCGAGGCTGACGTGGAAGACCGCCGGCCAGACACTCCAGTAATCTCCCGCCAGGTGCGTTCACCGCGCGTCGATCAATTCCGCCGTCAGCGCGCCGCATCGCTGGTCGAGAACCTGCCGGACGCCCGCGAGCGAAGGGATACCATAACGCGCCGCCGAGGCCAGCACCAGCGCCGAGGCAGCGATGATCGGCATCCTCGCCCGGCCCAGAGTCGGCCGCGCGGTCCGGAGCGGGGCCACCGCCAACACGGCAAACGCGAGTTGCCCCAAGATCACCGAAGACAGCAGGGAGCGGAAGTCATGAACCACTGGGGCTAAAGCCCCGTGGCTTGTCACTGT
Organism: uncultured Planctomycetaceae bacterium; assembly: GCA_963803395.1. GTDB lineage: Bacteria > Planctomycetota > Planctomycetia > Isosphaerales > Isosphaeraceae > JAFANO01. Next base: position 10,043 of record CAWDND010000104.1, on the reverse strand, counting down.
ACTACACGGACCAACAGGCCGTGGTTCCGCAACTTGAGGCACCATGACGGGTGCCCTGCCCCAGATTTCGTTGGGGCCGCCCTCCGGTTTCCCGGCGGGTGCATCGAAGTGCCGCGCGGCAATGTTCGGAACGCTTGCCATACCGGGGCTCCAGGTCTTGGAGTGTCTTCCATCAGCAGCACGATCGCCAGGGCGGTCGCCGCCGTCACCGTGGCCGACCGCCACGCGATTTCCGCCCGATGACGGAGGCTCGGGACCGCCAGCCAGGCCACCTCCAACACCCCGGACGACGATTCGATCGATTCGCGAGGGTTAAAGACGCAGTACCAAGGACAAGGGTTGTAGAGGCCCGTCGACCCGGGGGCTCGGCGACGGCCATCTTCGGGAGCGCGTGGTCTCGCGCGGGGACAGGACCTCTGCGCCGAATGGCCTTACGATCATCCTTTCGGGCGGATCAGATAGCTCCGGGCCATCGCGGTGAACTGTTCCACCTGTTCGCGGACCCATGACGCGTCCCGTGGGAGTTCCGTGGCCATGAGAGATGCCACGTCCGGGGCCATGTCAATGGCGGCCCGCGCGTTGAGCAGGAGGGCGCGGGTGCGGCGGGATAAGACGTCATCCACTGTCCGTGCCATCTCATGGCGGACGGCCCAGACCACCTGCGCCGCAGAGATCGGCAGTGCGTCATGCAGTCGGCGATCGAGGCTCGGCTGGATCTGCATCAACTCCCGGATGGCCGGTGCGTCGGAGCCGTAGTAGCTCAGGTCGCCGAACTGCTCGGCGTGACGGTGGTAGCCGTGGATGTGCAGCGTCCTCGTGACGCAAGGCCGCTCATCGAGTTCGGCGAGTGTGGCCGCGTGGTCAACGCAGTCCTCGGCCATCTTGCGGTAGGTCGTCCACTTTCCGCCAGCGATGGTGAGCAGGCCGGACTTGGCCACATGGATCGTGTGATCGCGGGAGTGCGCGGCGGTGCTCGTCGCCTCGGAGGAGGCTTTCACCAAGGGACGGATGCCCGCGAAGACGCTCTGGACGTCCTCGCGTCTGGGAGGCTTCCCCAGATACCGGGAGGCGGTCTCCAGGATGAAGTCGATCTCTTGGTCCATCGCGACTGGTTCGAGGCTGACCTCTTGGAGGGGCGTGTCGGTCGTCCCGAGCAGTGTGTGGCCGTGCCACGGGATGGCGAACATCACCCGCCCGTCGCCGGTCCGCGGCACCATGATCGCCGAGTCGCCGGGCAGGAATGAACGGTCGAGCACGATGTGCACGCCTTGGCTGGGCGAGATCATCGGCGTGGCGTTCGGATCGTCGACCTTCCGGATCGCATCGCTGAATGCACCGGTCGCGTTGATGACGCTGCGGGCGAGGAGGCGGTGCCGATTGCCGGTCTCGACGTCGTCGAACACGAGGCCGGCGACGTACCCATCCTGATCGTGGGTCAGACCCACCACCTGGGCGTAGTTGAGCAGGACCGCCCCTTGTTGGTCCGCGGTCCGCGTCAGGTTGATGAGCAGCCGGGAGTCATCGAACTGGCCGTCGTAGTAGAGGACCCCGCCCCGCAGCCCGGAGTGCTCGAGCGTCGGAATGCGTTCCAGCACCTCGTCCTTGGAGAGCAGGCGCGAGGTCCCGAAGCCATACCGTCCGGCCAGCATGTCATAGACCTTCATGCCGATGCCGTAGAACGGGGCCTCCCACCATATGTAGTTGGGCACGACGAAGGCCAGGTCGTGCACGAGGTGGGGTGCGTTCTGGCGGAGGATGCCGCGTTCCTTCAGCGCCTCCATCACGAGGGAGATGTTTCCCTGCTGAAGGTAGCGCACGCCGCCGTGGACCAGCTTCGTGGACCGGCTGGAGGTCCCCTTGCCAAAGTCGCTCTGCTCGATGAGGCAGACGGAGTAGCCGCGCGAAGCGGCATCCACGGCGCTGCCGACGCCGGTCGCTCCGCCACCGATCACAGCCATGTCCCAGGCGCCTTCTGCGCGAGCAGGCGACTGATTGATGTCTCACGATCCATGAAATGGTCCTTCTGGGGCCAGCTCGGTTACAGCCACTCAGGGACTTGAAAGAAGATAATTCCTGACTGTCACGGATTTTGTAGGGGTGGACATCGGTATCCACCAAGGGACGCCGAGATCAACAGGTTTTGCAGCCAACAGTCGTGATACCGGTGCAGGTTGAGACGTTCGGCGGGGCACCGCCAGCCTTGGTTCTTCCGCAGCGTCGCCGGGTGCCAAGGTGTGAAGTTCCACGACAACGCCCACGCGCGACAGTGCCGTCGGCACGCCTTCCGCGAGCCGTGCAGGTGTTGGCCTCGGTCGAAGGCGCGGTTCATCCCCCGCATCGGACGATCGAGCATGTTGCTGGTGCGATGGCCGTCGGGATGGCGGTACGCGATCGACCAGCGGTCGCGTTGGCCGCACAGATCGAGACCAAGCTGCTCGGCGGGTGGCGGGGGTCGAGCCGGCGCAGCCGGTGCGCCCTCGTCTGACCGCGCCCTTCGCCACGAGAGGCGTCGTCCTGGGACGCCGACCCCCGCCACCCACCGGGAAAACCCCAGGAGCTGCCGGAATTCCGGGACGCCGCGAGGTTCCCGAACGATAATATCCAGCCGGGTCAGGTGCGTCGAGTCTTCGACGACGCACCCTCTGCCTGGGTGCGTCGTGGATATTGTGGGCGGCCTCGCTCCGATGGTGTGGTGCGTCTTCGTGAACTCGACGCAACCGACCCGGCTGCGCGACGGTGGTCTGCCTCACGTCTTGTCCTTCGATAACTCGCGGAGTCGTTGGTTTTCTCGCTCCAGTTGGGCGTTCCTCTCCCGGCAGTTGGTCAACTCTTGGGAGTGCTGGACGATCCGGGTGAATTCTGCAGCGGCATCGGCCACCGCCGCCTTGAGTTCCTCGGGTTGCCAGGGCTTGCTCAAGTAGCGGTAGACATGCCCTCGGTTGATCGCCGCGATCACCGAGTTGAGGTCCGCATACCCGGTGAACAGGATCCGGATCGCTTCGGGGTACTGCGATTTGATCGTCTGGAGCATCTCGACCCCGGTAATCTCCGGCATCCGCTGGTCAGTCATGATGATCTCGACCTCGTGCTGCGACATCAGCGCGACCGCCTCGGCCGCGCTGTGGCGCGCAAGACACGGTAGTCGCGGTACAGCAGATGGTACACCGAGTCGCAGACCTCCGGCTCGTCATCCACCACCAACAGGCAGGGTTTGTAGGGTGTGCTCATCGGGCTATTCCTTTCCCTCCGATGGGTAAGATGATGCGGAAACGGGATCCCTGGTCGGGCGTGCTCTCGACCTCGATGTGACCTCCATGGTCCGACACGATACCATGACTGATGCTCAGTCCCAGGCCGGTCCCCTCGCCAACGGCCTTGGTCGTGAAGAACGGATCGAAGATCCGGGGGAGCAGCTCGGCCGGGATGCCACGGCCATCGTCGGCCACCTCGACGATCACCTCATCCCCGGCCGCACGGGTACGGATCTCGATCCGGCCTCCCCCCTTGGACGTCGCCTCGATCGCTTGCATGGCATTGACGAGCAGATTCAGGAACACTTGGTTGATCTGGGCAGGGGCGCACATCACGAGCGGCAAATCGTCGAAATGCAGCTCCACGACGATATTGCGTCGGCCCAGCTGTCCCCGGATCATCTCCAGGCTGCTCGTGATCGCGTCGTGGAGGTTCACCCGGTCGACGGCGGCCTGATCGAGCCGGGCGAAGCCGCGCAGGTTCTGCACGATGTCCGCCACACGTTTGACCCCCTGCCGCGTGCTGCCCACGATGTGCTCGATGTGCTCTTTCACATACGGCAGATCGATCTCCGCGGCGAGCTGGGCCACCTGCGCGGCCAGGTCGGGCTGGGCGGACTCCAGGGTCGCATGCGCCGCCTCATAGGCCGCCACCAGGGCGATCAGGCCGCGGATGTCGCGCTCGAGCACCGCCAGATTATTGGCCACGTAGGCCAGCGGGTTGTTGATCTCGTGCGCCACTCCGGCGCTCATCAGGCCCAGCGACGCCAGCTTCTCCGCCTGGAGGATCCGCGCCTGCATGCTCTTGCGTTCGGTCAGGTCGCGGATCGCCCCCAAGAAGCAGATCCCCTCCGGCAGCTCGACCGCCGAGAGGGACAGTTCCAGGGGGAAGACCTCACCGTCCTTCCGTCGACCGCGCAGCTCGATCATGCGCCCGACAACCCGGGCCTCCCTCGTCTCCAGGTAGCGGCGCACACCCCTTTGATGGGCCTCATGGTATTCCGGGGGCATGAGGATCGTGAGCGGCTGTCCGAGGACTTCCTGTTCCGAGTAGCCGAAGGTCCGTTGGGCGGCGGCGTTAAACAGGGAGATGACACTCCGCTCGTCGGCTACTACGATCACATCCAGCGTCGCCTCCGTGAGCTGACGGTAGCGCCGCTCCGAGGCGCGCAGCGCCTCCTCGGCCTGCTTCAACTCGCTGATGTCTTCCTCGATCGCGACGAAATGCGTGATGACCCCCTGATGGTTCCGGAGGGGCGAGATGGAGGCCGAAGCCCGGTACAGTGCGCCGTTCTTCCTCTTGTTGAGGAATTCCCCCCACCATTCTCGGCCGGAGGTGATCGTTTCCCACAGCAGTCGAAATTCCTCGGGTGCAGTCTGCTCCGATTTCAAGATCCGCGGGTTCTGGCCGATGACCTCGTCCGGCGAGTAGCCGGTCACCTGGGTGAACTTGGGGTTGACATACTCGATAAGGCCCTGCGTATCGGCGATGATCACCAGGTTGGCGCTCTGCTCGACGGCCCGCGATAACTTGAGGAGCTGCTCCTCGGTCCGCCTGCGATAGGTGATATCGCGGATGACGCTGATAATGAGGAAGCCATCCGCGATCTCCATCGGGCTGAGGGTGATGTCCACGGGGAACTCGCCCCCGTCCTTGCGTCGGCCATAGAGCTCCAACCCCGTGCCCATCGGGCGCGGTCGGGACTTGGGACTGTAGGCCGCACGGTGCATCCTGTGCCGTTCCCGGAAGCGCTCGGGCATCAAGATTTCGATGGGTTCGCCGAGCAATTCCTCCCGGGTGTAGCCGAAGATCGCCTCCGCCTGCCGGTTGAGGCGGACGATGCGCCCTTGGCCGTTGATGATGACGATGGCGTCCGGCGCGGACTCCAACACGTTGCGGAATTCCGCCAGGGCCCGTTCGAGCTCACCGGCCTGTGTCTGCACGATCCGCTCGTGCACCTCCAACGATTGCTCCAGGGCGGCCGCCCGGGCCCCGAGCCGCAAGGCTGACTCGTCCGCGCGGTTGTTCCTCCCTAGAATGTCACCCCCTCCCGTCGCCGGCTCTCCACCGGTGAAGACCACTTCGACGAAGGGCAGAACGGCGACCTTCACGCTCGGCGCCAGGGCCTGGAACAGATCGGCGGTATCGCGCGTGATGGGGGTCCTGGAGAACAGGATGACCGCGAAGAGGTCCCCCGTGGGCAGCATCCCGCCAAACCCCAGCACGGATTGGACGCCGAACGGAATCACGAACTCGTCCTGAGCGAAGATGTAGGGGCTCCCAAGTGCCCGGGGCACGTGAAAGACGTTGTACGCCCTCTGCTTCAAGTCCAGCGGCGGGGCCGGGTGCGGTCGTAGCACCGTGTTGACCTCCAATCCGAACTGGTGGACGAGCTGGACGATCATGGGGGACTGTGGGACCACAAGCTCGCTGGTCAGGGGGATGGCCCGGTGCCCGGCGGACGATCTCCGGGAATTCCACTCCGGTCTGGCCCCGGCGGTCGCCAGCAAGGTGAGACATCTCATGGCCGGGGACTCGGGCGGTCGGCCCAGCAGGTCCCGAGCGAAGCGCTGCAGCTCTGCGTCGAGCTCACCGAAGGGATGGGTCTTGAAGAAGCGGACTAGGACGCAGGACTGTGCGCCGGTCTGGGGATCGAGGAATTGGTCGAAGAGGTGGCGCACGATCCGGTTGGCTACCTCCTCCATGCTCTCGGCGTCCCGGCCCATCTTGCGGAGAGCGGCTCCACACTCGGTCATGTCGCTCAGGGCAAACCTCGTCAGGTCGTACATGGATGGTTTTCCATCTCCGGACACGGATGCTCATGGTTCCCTGTATCTTCGGTGGTGTCCCAGAAATCGTTGCATGGCAGGCGATCATCTGCTGCGAAACAAGGACTTGTAACCTCGACCGCCGATCAAGGCAAGGTCTCTTGCTTGAAAGAGGTTATGGCGACCGTGCAACGATTCTAGGACACGACCCCGGAGATGAGGCGAGAAACCTTGCCGTGGTCGCCGCGAAGCGGTGAAGGCATCTGGACCACTCCGCCGATCAGCTCGGCCCTGGTCCCCGGAGGCATCCCCTCGTACCGCTCGTGGAACGTGGCCCGGTCGAGCCGCTGACCATTGACCAGCGGCGGCGAGGCGACCGGCGGGTCGCGGTGGAAGGTGGTCATCGTCAATACCTTGGCCCCAGGACGAGTTCGAGGCCCGTCGCGGCGGGCTCCCGAGTTTACGAGCGAACCGGCGCCTTCTACAATAGGGGCATGAGTGAACAGCGACATCCCATCCTAATTGGTTGCAGTGGCTGGAGCTATCCCGACTGGGAGGGCGTGTTCTACCCCGAGGGGATGCCGGCGGGCGACTACCTGGAGTATTACGCCGACCGCTTCCCGATTGTCGAGGTGGACAGCACGTTCTACCGGCCCCCGACGCCCAGCATGGTCCGGGGCTGGAAGCGGCGCACGCCCGAGGACTTCAAGTTCGCCTGAAGGTCCCCAAGGTCATTACCCACGAGAAACAACTCCGCGACTGCGCCGAGGAGGTCGCGGGGTTCGTCTCGTCGATCGAGCCGCTGGGCGAGAAGCTTTGCTGCGCCCTGTTGCAAATGGGCTACTTCAACAAGGGAGCGTTCGGCTGCTCGATGAGTTCCTCACGGTGCTTAACGCCTTCCTGGACGGCTGGCCACACAGACGGGTGCCACTGGCCATCGAAGTCCGCAACCCGCGCTGGGTCGGCCCCGAGCTGGCCGAGGTCCTCCGCGGCACGGCTCGGCTCTGACGCTGACCGAGCAGAAGTGGATGCCCACGCCGGCGCGGGTCGCCGAACGGATCGACCCGGTCACTGGTCCGTTCGCGTTCGTCCGGCTGATCGGCGACCGCGAGTCGATCGAGAAGATCACGACCACCTGGGATAAGATCGTCGTGGACCGGTCGGCCGAGCTGACCGAGTCGGCCCGGATGATCGCGGCGCTCGCGCGTCGGGTCCCGGTGGTCGTCTTCGCCAACAACCACTACGCCGGCCACGGCCCGGCCACCGTCCGCGCCCTTCGCGCCCGCCTCGGCCTGCCCGAGCCCGTCCCGCCCGATCGGCCGAGAACCACATTGTTCGATTAATCGAAAGGTCGGGAGTTTCTCGCAACGGCGCAAAGATCGTATAAGGAAGAAAGAAGAGTTCTGAAAGGACAATGGCCTTCTCATCTGCTCGAGCACTCTTGCAAGAAACTCTCGAAGGATCATCCGGGTCGGCGATGGAAGCTCGAACCACCCAACACGATCCGTTCCTCGAAGACGCCTGGCTCGTCCGCCAGCGCTACTGGCAGCGGAAGCTCGGACGGCTCCGGCTGGGGGTCGAGCCGTTGGAGGAGCAACTGGCCCGATACCGTCGCGTCACCTGGATTCTGACAACGGTCACGCTCGCCCTGGCGTCGATGTTCGTCACCCTCTTCGCGGCGTTCCGACGGCCCGACATCGGCCTCATCCTCGCGCTGCTCTTGTTCTCTCCGGTCGTCGTGCTGGCCTGGCTCGATCAGACCCTGCTCCGGCTTCGTGCCGCGCGGTACGCGCGAGCTCCAGGAATATCAGAAACGGCGGCCGGCTTCGGGAGGGGGATGATCGGCAGAGTGTCTCGCGGAGGCGCAAAGATCCGGGACACCTCTTGGCGACTTGACAAGGAATGGAAGTTGCCGAAGAGTTTCTCGCAAAGGCGCAAAGGTCGCAAAGAAAGCGATTCTTCCCGCTTTGCGTCTTTGCGAGACCCATGATTTCTCACCAGACGGTCGCCTCCTCGGCCCCGGCGGCGACGAGGTCGCCCTCGGGCTCATCCGAGGGGCCTTCGGTCCACTCGTCGGCAGCGGCGACGCTCGCCTGAAGTGCGTCCTTCATCCGCTTCCGCGCGGTGTGGAGCCGCCGCTTGATGGTGCCGATCGGCGCGTCGAGTTGCTCGGCGATCTCGACCAGGGACCGGCCCTGGATGTAGAACGCCACCAGCGCCTCGCGGTCGAGCGGCTTCAGGCTGGCGAGCGCCTTGCGGACCTGGTCGGCGCGCTCGCGGAGGATCAGCGTGTCGAGCGGGTTGTCGTGCTCGCCCGAGGTGCCTTCAAGGACGAACTCCTCGACGCTCGCCGGGGAGGTCCGCCGCGTGGCGTGGTTGATCGCCATCCGTTCGGCGACCTGCCGCAGCCAGCCGGCGAACCGCTCGGGCTCGCGGAGCTGGTCGATCCGGCGCAAGACGTGGAGGAAGACCTCCTGCTTCAGCTCCAGCGCCTCGCTCGGGTTGCCCAGCCGCCGCACGCAGATCGCGTGCACTGTCCGCTCGAACTGCTCGACGAGCGCTCCGAACGCCTCGCGGTCGCCCCCCTGCGCCCGACGGACCAGGTCCGCCACCTCAGCCCAGCGCGTATCCTGAACCGGGATCTCGATGTTCCGCAACGTCGCCAACACAGGTCTCGCCCTCCCCTATCCTCAGGGGTCCAGGCCCGATCCGAGCCAAGTTCTCAGGTGACAACGGCTTCGGACGGGCCGCGATGCGGTCCTCGATGCAGGCGCCGGGACAGCGGACGGACACCGGCCGGATCCTTGAGCCCTGGGACTGGCCGCCCAGGACGACGGGACGGGTCGCGGTGGCGCACGCTGACGCGGCGCTCGACGGCGACGGCTAGGGCGCGGTCCTCTTGCGGGAAACAGCAAGAAGTGTCCGCACGAAACCGACCGCCAACTCAGTGGGCCGGAACGCACGACGAACGTTCAAGGCAGGAGTCGGTCCCCCTGCACGCTCGACGGTCGATCCAACGAAGTTGAGCCGGAGGTTCGGCACTCACCCTCCCGAAGCCGCGGGTCACGCGGCCGGGAAACCAAGGGAAGCTCGGGACAAGGTCACGCCCGCAAGACCGTACTCCTGAGACAACCGCAAGCCTGTCTGGGACTTGCAATTGCCCCTGGCGCGTTCGGTGCGCCGCGACTTGGGGGACGGATTCTGCGGTTCCCCACAATGGCAGAACCAGCCGCAGTGGGTAGTTACCTCGACGAGCTCGACCCTGGGCGGTACCACGCCACTCACGTTGAGTCGCGGTGATCCGTCGGGTGAAGTCGGAATCCCGGCGATCTCCCCGCTTGGTCCCGAAAGGGACCAGGGTTGATCGCCGGCCATCCCGTCGCGCAAGACGACACGATGGGCGTGACGGATGCGTAGGGTCTGCTCGCCGGTGTTGACGCCCGCGAAATTCGCGAGTGACCGCGTGCCGAGGTTCAGCCGGTTCAGGTGGGCCGACAGCGTCCGGTTCGTGCGGTTCAACATGGCAAGGGTCCTCACATCCGCCAGCAATGGGGCGGGTAGAAGAGAGTGAGGCGACAGTGCGCGAGGACGATTTCGAACGTCCTCGGGTGAAACGAGTCTTGGGGGTCCGTTCTGGCTCCCGATTCCTCGTGTCTACCGGGCCACGCGCCCGGCGTACCAATCCAGGGAGCGACCTGATGAGGGTCGCCCCTTCGTGTGTGCTCTTAGACATCCTATCTGTCAGAATTGTTCGCGCGAATCACGAAATAATTTTGGAAAAATTGCCTGGCGCTGGCCTGTTGGTGCGCGTGGGCGGGGGTCGGGCGGTTTCTTCTGCCGGGCAGAGCCGCCGTAGGCCGCCCGGACTCGTGCAGCAACTGATGGGCGCCAGGGAAATTTTTGACTTTGGCGCTTTTTGTCCTTTATTCCAAATGTTCGCGATGTGAACCCGGTCGCCGTCTGACCCCACGCGATCGGAACGTCCTGAGGCGGTCGGTCTCTTTGCGCCTGAACGAATACGCG
>CAWDND010000103.1:0-11825 GCA_963803395.1 uncultured Planctomycetaceae bacterium | reverse complement strand
TGCTGGGTCTGAGTGAAGTCCGTGTCGCCCCGCACGAGGATCCGCTGAAAGCCGGCCCGGCGGCACAGGGCGATCATCTTGTCCAGGGAATCCGCGGCGTGCTCGTGCGAGGGCCGGTTGCCACTGCGATTGACCAGGTAGAGCAGCTCGGCAGTGTTGGCCAGCGAGATCAACAGGGGATGATAGCCCCAAGTGCCGTTGTAGGCGATGTCGACGCCCTGCTTGCACTCGGCGTCGGTCCCGACGAGGGTGCCGTCGACGTCGAGGATCGCTTCGGTGAAGAACGCGGAGGGCTGCTGGGACCAGACCCGTAGCCGCGTTTCATTGAGGGAATCGATCAAGGTCACGACCTCGGACTCGGCGAAGCGGCGGCAGAAGTCCCCCGCGGTGGTGGGATCGGGGATGCGCTGGCGCCCAAGGCATTGAGATAGACCTCGTCGTTGCGCCGCAGTTCGAGGTGTTCGATCCGTTTGCCGCCCGCGAGGATGTTGAAGGCAATGTTCAGGACATGGTCGGATTCGTGAGAGGGCAGATGGCGTTTGAAGAGATGGAGGTTGTGGTCGATGTCGTGGATCAAGCCGATCCTGCGCCAGGAGGAGCATGGCGCCGATGCCGCCTGCGGAGAGGCCCTGGACGCGATCGGCCAGCTCAGAGTGGATGTTGGTGGCGGTCATCATGGGCTGATCGCGTTCCGGTCCGGGCCGATTGAGGATTCGTTTGAGGATCCTCCGCTTGCGGTCGCGGAGGATCCTGCGGTGGCGTTCTCGCGTCTTCTTGCGGTGGCGTTTTCGGGTCTTCTCGGGGAGAGTAGCAGTCACTCGAAAGTCTCCGCAGTTTGGAATAGTGAGGACGTGTTCCTCCCTCAATTATTCCATAAACTCCGGGGGTTTTCGAGCTTTTACCGAGCTTTTGACACCGAAGCTCTATATATCACGCTTGGTTTAGGGTTAGTCCGGGCCCCCCTCCACGCGAAAGTCGCCCCCAGGACCCACGCCCTGGTTCTCGATGGACGCCGCCACCACCTCGTCCGTCACGTTCCCGCTGCTGCAGCAGAAGTAACCCGCGCCCACACGTGACGGCCCCAGAACTCCTTGCAGCAGTGCGCCGTACTCCTGCAGAAGCTTGTACGCCGTCTTTCCCTTCAACCGCTGCACCAGACGGCTGATCGTCACCTGCGGCGGGATCGACACCAGCAAGTGCACGTGGTCCTTGCTCACGTGCCCCTTGATGATCAGCACGTCGGAGCCACCGCAGATCTCCCGGATCAGATCCCGCACCCGGACCCCGACCGCTCCGCCCAGCACCGGCTTGCGGTACTTCGTCACCCACACCAGGTGCAAGTGGATCTCGAAAACGCTGTGCGCCCCAGGGCGATACTCCACCATGCGGCCCAGGATACCGCCGCGCCATGCTAAAGCCGTCGCCTCAAGGCTGAGTTTTCCCTATGACATATGTACAGTACAGCTCACGTAACCCCGGCATCCCTACCAGCTTCAGGGGGTGGCCCCGCGCGGGGTCGTTCTCCGGGCGCAGCCGTTCGCGCCCGGGACCGCCCGATGGCCTCGACTCCGTCAACCATCGCCTGCAAGCGCGTCCAGCCCCGACTCAGCACCAGCCAGCCCGGTAGCGGGCCGTTCTTGCGGTTCTGATGGCCCCCCAAACGAGCCAACGCGTAATAGAACTCCCCGACCGTCCATCCCGGGCGTACCTCGCCGTGCCGCCAGCCGCAAAGCACATCGGTATAGATCACCGGGACGTACTGCGTCGCCGGCCGAGCGGCCGTCGCCGGATCGCCTGCGGCGTCGCGCAACTCCAGCAGGAACACCGCCACCACCGACAACAGCGCGATCATCGGCTGGATCGCTGCCGCGGTCGTGAACTGCAGCTTCTCCACGCCACATCCTGTCTTCATCCCCTTATGTAACTCCTCCACGATCGGCCGATGCCCGTACCAGTGGACCACCACGCACGCCTCCGCGAGGTCGCCCGCCGGTTGGTCGCTCAGGAGGATCCACTCCAGCGGCTCAGCCCCCTCGGGCGCCTCGACCTCACGCACGACCACCACGGACAGCGGCAGCGGTTCGGGGCCGTGATCACCTCGCGGCTGCTTCGGGGCCACCAACTCGACCGACCCGGCGGCGATCAGCACCTTGGCCCGCCGCGCCGGCTGCCCGTCGCGTGCCGCGACCGGCACATATCGGCCCCCCAGCGGCTCCAAGTGACGTGCGTGCCCGTGCAGCTTGCGGCGGCAGGGGACGCCGTCGCTCAGCACCGTGCAGAGGCGGTCGTGCTTGGACCGCACGATATAGTGACCCGAAGATTTGTGTTTGTATGCGATATATTCAAAGACATCAGCACCTCGATCGCAGATGTCGACCCACAGGGCGCCCTCGGGGGCCGGGCCGACCGCCTCGCTGCCCCGCTTCCAGAGCCGGCTCTCGCGGGTCTCGCGTTCACGCCGGGCCTGGCGGGACTCGCCCTTGCCGACGGTGTCGCGGCGAGCGAGGATCTGGTTGGCCAGCCCGAGCACGGTGCGGGTGGAGGCATGGACGGCCAGCGTGTTGTGGCACTCGTAGCCACGGCCGTTGCCGTTGCCGATCTGCCCCAGCCCGGTCAGTGAACTCAGCGAGGTGTAGTCCAACTCGGTGGTGTCATGGATCAGGAGGACGGGGCCGGCGGCCTCGCGCATTGCGCGGAGGGTTCGCTGGCGATGGGGCTCGAGGACCGCATCGTGGGTGACCTCCTTGCGGTTGGCCAAGCGGTAGAGGGCATCGAGCGGGGTCGGATCGTGGATCTTCTGGGGCAAGGTGCCTCCTGGGTGCTGGAGGATGGCATCGGCGACCTGGACCAGCCGTCGGGTGCGTCGAACGTCGCCCAGTTGGGCCTCACCGAAGTGAAGAGTGCCGAATGAAGCGATAGTGTCAGTGAGGCCAGTCATCGGTGGGCTCCATCCGAAGGTATCTCTGGTGCGCAGCTTACGTCGGCCCTAGTATACAAAAGTCATAGGGGAAACTCAGGCCTAAAGGCGAGGGTTTTGACCCTCCCAGCAGATGACAATAAGGCATGGAATTCGACTATCTCTCACCCCATGATTGGATGGAATGGCGGCGGAGGCGTGCAGCTTCAACTGAAGCAAGGCGGTTGGAAGCAGCGAAGCCTTGCGGCCGCCTTGAACGTCTCGGAGGGGGGGTTGGTTCAGACCTCTGCTCCCAGGGGGATCACGCCGGTGCTCGCCGAGTGGCAGTCTCGAGACCACCTGTCTGTGATGGGGGCCGTGACTCCTCAGGGCAAGGTGTACACCCTGGTTCGTCACCATGCGTTGAACGGGATGCACAGCCTCGCGTTTTTGGAACATCTGCTCCGCTCGGCTGCAGAACGATTGCTGGTGATCTGGGATGGGTCGCCGATCCATCGGCGGACCGAGGTTCAAGCTGACGTGGCAGGAGTGGGTGCCCGGAAGATCCATTTGGAACCGCTGCCCCCCTATGCCCCGGATTTGATTCCAGTGGAATGGATGTGGCAACAAATGAAGCATGTCGAGCTGCGAAACTTGGCGTGCATGGATCTCGAGAAGTTGCACCTGGAATTCCATTGGGCCATCGGTCGCATCCGACAGAAACCAAAGCTGATCCAGTCGTTCTTCGCGGGTGCTGGATTGGGGTTATGAACTTTACGTATCAATGCAAAGTTCAGTAGAACATCGAAAACGCAGGAAAATCAGGGGGTTAGGATCGTTTTCGGATACTTTCTAAAACTTGGCCGCTGGCGGCGGTTGCCACGCTCGGCCGCCAGCCTGTCGGGGCGCGGCTCTTCCACGAGCAGGATTGGGGTGGGATGATCGAGGAGAAATGCCAGCCCCGTCGCCGCGCCTACCTCGATGACCGCTTCGAGTTGTTCGGCCGGTCGGCGATTCTCCAGTACATCGACGCGATGCAGGGGGAGCCGGAGTGGGACGTCGTCGACGGCCGCGAGCGTTTCGAGATCGTCTGGGTCCGCCCCGACCGCGGCCTGGCACGTCGGCTGCTGGCCGACCCCGGCTGGCAGGTTCTCCATCGCGACGCGGTCTCGGTCCTGCTCCGGCGCAGGCGCCATCGGCCATCGAGCAGGCGCGGCGCAACCACCCGGACGTGACATCCGGCACACACCCGACTTCTTGACTTTTCGGAAGGATCAGCCAAGCTTGAGGACCCGGCAGAGGCGCCCGGCTCCACTTGGTTTCGCACCCGGATCAGGCATCGCAAGGGATGGGGGATGCTCCCGTGAGGTTCAAGGCTGAACGGTGGTGGGGAGATCTCACGTGGGCCAGGCTCCTGGTCGTATTCTGGCTGGGGGCACTGTACCTCGCTGCCCGGTACGAGGCCGGCTCGCGCGGGTCCATGCCGAGCGGCCGAGGACGGCGCACCGATCGGGGCCAAACCTCCTGATCCTGATCGGCGATGATCACGGCGGGGGAACGCTGGGCATCGATGGCGACCCGAGGCGGGCCACGCCCCGGCTCGATGCGCTGGCCCGGCAAGGGGTCCGTTTCGATCGCGCCTACTGCAACGCGCCGGTCTGCACGGCGAGCCGGCAATCGTTCATCACCGGCCGCCTGCCCCATGCGGTCGGTGTCACTCGTCTGTATGACAGGCTCTCCGACGATGCGGTGACCCTCGGCGACTGGCTGGGCGACCTCGGATATGGCACTGCCGCCTTCGGCAAGATGCACTTCAACGGCCCGTCGAGCCACGGGTTCGCCGAGCGGATCGACCTCGACGACTGGCGTGACCATCTGGCGGCGTCTCCTCCCGAGGGGGTCAGCCCGCGACGGCCCTGGCGGCCGTTCGTGGACCCGGCCGCGGTCTGGCTCAACGCCGCCTGCCGGTCGGCGGGCCTGCCCGAATCGGCGATGGAATCGACCTTCTTCGCTGACGAGGCGATCGAGTTCCTCCGGCGCCGGCACAAGGAGCCGTTCGCGCTGGTCGTCGGCTTCTACGACCCGCATTCGCCGTTCAAGTTCCCCCGTGAGTGGGAGGGCCGCTACCGCCCCGAGCAGTTCGACGTGCCCGAGGTCTCGGAGGCCGACCACCGCGACCAGCCGCGGGTCTTCGCCTCGCTGACGGCGGACGACGTCCGGGGCATTCAGGCGGCCTACTACACGTCGCTCGCGTTCCTCGACCACGAGGTGGGGCGGGTCCTCGACGCGCTCGATACCTCGGAGCAGGCCAAAAATACGGTGGTGGTCTATCTCGGCGACAACGGCTATATGTGCGGCCAGCACGGACGGTTCGAGAAGCACTGCTTCTACGAGCCGGCCGTGCGCGTCCCCTTGATCCTCCGCTGGCCGGGCCGGCTGCCCGAGGGTCGCCGGGTCGACGGCGCTGGTCGAGTTGGTGGACGTCCTGCCGACCGTACTTAACCTGCTTGACTTGCCGCACCCGCCCGACCTACACGGCAAGGACCTGTGCCCGCTACTCACCGGCGCCTCGGGGGCTGCCGGCCACGATGTCGTCTGCAGCGAATACCTGGAGAACGAGGAGGCGATGGTCCGTTCGAGCCGCTACAAGCTGATCGTTGGGACCGGCCGCCGCCTCCGGAGAGACGGCTACCACACCGACCGCTCCCTCCCCGGCCCCTCTGAGCGGCTCTACGACCTGGAAGCCGACCCCGACGAGACGACCGATGTGAACGGTCGTCCCGACCTGGCGTCGATCCAGGCCGAACTTCGCAGCCGCCTCCTCGAACGTCTCGCCTCCACCCGCGAAGGGCTCCCTCCGGTCCCATCCGGCCTGAGCGAGATCGAGGCAATCCACTGGTGCCTGGTGCCCCGCGATCAACAGCCCTAGCGGGGCGAGGGCGGCATGGACCCAATGGACCTGAGAGCCGAATCGGGCAATTTGAAACGGGAGCGATACTGCCTGGATGATTTCAGATTGCCTATTTATTGATTTTGTCCCTTTCTGTCCCCTTAACGAAGAGAGGACCGAGCACAACAAGTCTATTGGTCCTGCACTATGGACGACGAACGGATGCGATACAACCTGGAAGCAGTCCAGTCTCGGATGATCGAGGCGGCCCGGCGGTCGGGCGCGCGACCCGGCCTCAGTGACGCTAGTGGCGGTGACCAAACGGTGCCCGCCCGAGTTGATCCGGCCGCTCGTGGAGCTCGGGGCGCGAGACCTGGGAGAGAATTATCCCCAGGAACTCTGGAAGAAGGTCGAGGCGCTGGCAGACCGACCGGTGCACTGGCACCTGATCGGCCACCTGCAGGGCAACAAGGCCAGGAAGACGCTACCGATGGTCCGGATGATCCACGCGGTCGATTCACTCAAGCTCCTCCAGACGCTCGCGGCGATGGCGGACGAGCGGGCCGAACCGCCCGCGCTCTGCCTGCAAGTCAACACGTCGGGCGAGTCCGCCAAGCATGGCTGGTCGCTGTCGTCGATCGTTGAGGAGTCGGACGCGATCGCCGGGTGCCGACGCCTCCCGATCGTCGGCCTGATGACGATGGCCGCTCTCGGCACGACGGCCGAGACCGCTCGCCCATCGTTCGTCCGGCTCCGCGAGCTCCGCGACGATCTCCGCGCCCGGACGGGCCTGCCCCTCGAGCACCTCTCGATGGGGATGTCGAACGACTTCGAGACCGCCATCGAGGAAGGCGCGACGCTGGTCCGCGTCGGCTCGGCGCTGTTCGAGGGGGTGGCCTGATGATCGCCCTGACGGCGCACATGCGAGGGACAGTCCTCCCGGTCCGCGCCCAGCCGGGGGCCCGGAAGAATGCGATTGTGGGCGAGCACGCCGGGGCCGTGCGCGTGGCGGTCTCGGCCGCGCCGAGCGGGGCAAGGCGAACGCGTCCGTCCAGGACGTCCTGGCCGAGGCGCTGGGCGTCAAGGCGTCAAACATTGAGCTGCTCTCGGGAGAAACATCACGCGAGAAGCGATTCCTGATCGTCGGATTGGCCCCGGACGAACTCCAGCGTCGGCTCGATGCAGCATGGCCTCACGGGGAATAGTCGAGCTTCCCGCCGAGGTGCAAAAAATGCACAGACTCTTCCTCTTATCTTTCTTCGCGTATTTGGCGTCTTCGCGAGAAACCGCTTATTTTCAGCGGAACGCACCAACATGTCCGAGTATCCCTCCGAAATCCTCATGCGACCCTGGACCGGCCCTCCGGCGGAAGGCAGGGTCCGGGTGCCGGGTTCGAAGAGCTTGACCAACCGCGCCCTGATCGTGGCCGCGCTGGCCGACGGCTCGAGCACGTTGACCGGGGCGCTCGACAGCGACGATACGCGCGTGATGGTCGATTCGCTCCGCCGGCTGGGGATCGCCGTGGCCCACGACCCGGCGGCCGCGATCCTCCGGGTCGAGGGCTGCGGCGGCAAGATCCCGGCGACCGAGGCCGAGTTGTACGTCGCCAATTCGGGTACGAGCCTGCGGTTCCTGACCGCGATGGTCGCGACGGGGAAGGGGACTTACCGGCTCGACGGCACCGTTCGGATGCGCCAGCGGCCGGTCTCCGACCTCCTGAGGGCGCTGAACGGCCTGGGGGCCGACGCGCGGAGCGACCTGAGCACCGGCTGTCCCCCCGTCACGATCCGCGCCCGTGGGCTCGATGGCGGCTATGCGTTCGTCACGGGGAACGTCTCCAGCCAGTTCCTGAGCGGCCTGCTGATGGCCTTGCCCTACTCACGCGACGTGACGACCGTGGAAGTCCAGGGCGTGCTTGTCTCGCAGCCCTACATCGCCATGACCCTGGCGGTGATGGAAGTGTTCGGCGTCCGGGTCGGCAATCGCAAGTACCGCCGCTTCGACGTCCGACCTGCCCGCTACACCGGCCGGCCCTACGCGATCGAGCCTGACGCCTCGGCCGCGAGCTATTTCTTCGCGCTGGCCGCGATCACCGACGGGACGGTCACGGTGGAGGGCCTGGGCACCGGCAGCGTCCAGGGTGATCTGGCGTTCGTCGACGCCCTGGAGCACATGGGCTGCACTATCGCACGCGGGCGCGACGCCACGACCGTCACGGGCGGCCCCCTGCGCGGCGTGGACGTGGACATGAACGCGATTAGCGACACCGTGATGACCCTGGCCGTGGTCGCGCTGTTTGCGCGGGGGATGACCCGGATCCGCAACGTCGCCCACATCCGGCACAAGGAGACCGACCGGATCGCCGCCCTGGCCAGCGAGTTGCGCAAGCTGGGCGGGACCGTCGAGGAGCAGCCCGACGGTCTGGTGATCTTCCCGCCCGCCGCGATCACGCCCGCTCGGATCGCCACCTACGACGATCACCGGATGGCGATGTCGTTTGCCCTGGCCGGCCTGAAGGCCGAGGGGATCACCATCCTCGACCCCGGCTGCGCGGCCAAGACCTATCCGGGGTTCTGGGACGACCTGGCCACGCTCGCGCCCTGAGCCGAGGCGGCCGACGGCTTGGCCCAGCGCAAGGCGATCTCGGTCACGAGTTGCGCGGTGGCGGCCAGCAAGGCAGGGTCGATCGGGCGGTTACCGTGGACGCCGGACAGGCCGAAGCAGACCAGACCCGCCCTCCGGAGGGCGCACGGGATCTGCCGTTCGAAACCGGACGATCGAGCCCGACGATGGGGAACCCAGAGGTCGCGGGCCGCCGTTTCGGCCAGTCGCGTCGCCGGACCCCGGCCGACCACGATCAGGTCGGGGCCGACCCCGGGCGAATCGAGCAGAAGGAGGAGCGTGGGCTTGGACTCGAGGAGCAACGAAGGAAGCAGCCGTCCCAGGCCGTCGGGCGAGGCCACAAACAGGGTCTCAGCGCGCGTGTCGAGACTCTTCGGCCAGATCCGGGCTAGCTCGACCAGGAGCGCCAGGCCCGTCCGGTTATCGCCCGGGATGGGCCTGGTCGCCTCTCCCTTCGGGGCGAAGATCAGGAACAAGACGGATAACCACTGGCCGGACAGCACCCTGAATCCCACGACAGGTCGTGCGCGGATCAAGGCGCCAAACCAAGGGACCCACGGCACGATCCCGAAGGCCACGAACAAAAGCAACACGATCGCGATCAAGGTGTTGACGCGTCGCGAGGGGGGAGAGCGGAGGAGGGTGGCCAGGACGACCCGGACCGGCGGATTCTTCCCGGTCGGGAGAGTGCCGATCACGTGCCTCGACGGCCTCGGGGGACCAGCGGAGCGGATCCGCCGGGCCGCGATCACGGAGGCCCCATGCACCGCGATGAGGATCAGCACGAACCAACAAACCTGCAAGGGCCACGGCGTCCCGGGCCTCGTCCCGCTCACTCCCAGCCAGCAACCCAGGACGAGGAACACGAGGAAGGCGAGTGCTCGACCCCAGGGCGGAGGCGATTCCCGCCGCTCGACGCGCAGGCCGATGCGCTCGAGGTGCTCGGCGATGTCATCGCCGGCGCCGCTCAGCCTCGGACTGAAATGGGCGCGGGGCAGGCAGACCGCGCCGAGGGCCAGCACTCGCTCGGGATCGAATGGCATCAACAACCTCGCGAAGAGTCCTCCCTTCCCACCGTTGAGGGCTTCGCTCAAGTCGGATTCCGGGGAGATGGCCGCAGACCGTTCCCGACCCCTACAATTCGAACTCCGTATGCCGCTGACGCCATCCGCGTCCTGACTCCGTTGCTTGCAGTCCGAGGCGTGCTCAGGGATCAACCTTCCCAACCTCATCGACGACGCCAAGGGCTTCCAAACCGTCCGCGACCTCCACTGGCCGGACGGGGTCGTCTGCCCACTTTGCTCCTCCAAGCACGTCGTCAAGGACGGCAAGGACGACACTCAACCTCACCGTGAAATTACGGCGCACAGGCTGTTGTAACAGTCGATATTGGACGTAACTAGCCCAACTTCCGCAGTTGGGCCAAAATTGCACCAATTTTCAGGTGCTTTTTCGTCGTAACTCCTTATTCGTCGGGCCGACCTCGACGCAAACGCCGTTGTAGTGCCAACCTCGTGTCTTGCCTTTCCTCCGAGGCCGTTCATGATGGTCCTTGGAGGACGCGATGGATCTGCGGCACTCGACCGTCACCAAGAACGGCAAGACCCCTACGTACTGGCGGCTCGTGCGCTCGGTGCGCGTCGGAACGAAGGTGCGGCAGGAGACCGTCGCCCAACTCGGCGAACTCGACGCCGAGGGACGCATCGCGGCGCGCCATCTGGCCGACTCGCTCGTCGGTCTGGAGCGTCAACCCGGCCTCTTTGACGAGGACCTCCCGACCGAGCCCGTCACTGTCGTCCCGAGTCGTCTCCGGTTGGAACGCGGTCGGCGGTTCGGCGACGTCTGGCTCGCCTGGAAACTCTGGCAGGCGCTCGGACTCGATACGTGGCTGGAGAAACGTCTGCCCCGAGGCCGCGAAGATGTGCCGTGGAGCCTGATGGCGGCCGTGCTGGTGATCGCGCGACTCTGCGAGCCGTCGAGCGAACTGCACATCGCCGAGGATTGGTTCCGGCGCACGGCGCTGGACGACTTGCTTGGGCTGCCCGAGGCCAAGGTCAACGACGACCGACTCGATCGCGCGTTGGACCGGCTCCTGCCGCACACGGACGCGCTCGAAACGCACCTCAAGGAACGCCTCGGAACTCTGTTCAGGCTGGAATATGATCTTTTAATATACGATGTAACGAGTACATACTTTGAGAGCCAGGCGACCGGCAACACGCTGGCCGCGCGGGGCTCTTCGCGCGATCATCGGTCCGACTGTAAACAAGTCTGCATTGGGTTGGTCGTCAGCCGCGAAGGCTTTCCGCTGGGTTCCGAGGTGTTCGCCGGCAATCGGAGAGATTCGACGACCTTGCAGGAAGTCGTCAAGCGCATGGAAGAGCGGTACGGCCACGCGGGTCGGATCTGGGCGGTCGACCGTGGGATGATCGACGCGACCAACCTCCAGTGGCTCAAGCAACGAGGCTCGCGTTCCATCGTGGGAACGCCCAAGGGGGAGTTGAAGCGGTTCGAGCAAGAGTTGCTCAAGGGATCCTGGCACGAGATCCGCAAAGGCCTGGAGGTGCGGACTGTGCCGGATGAAGCCGGGTCGGAGACGTTCCTCCTCTGCCGCAGCGCCGACCGCGCGGCGAAAGAACGGGCGATGCGCGAACGGTTCGAGCAACGCATCGAAAAAGGTCTACAAGCAATTGTGCGAAGATGCGAACAGAAACGTTGCGATCTGGGTGTGATTGAGCGTCGGATCGGCCGACTGCTGGGCAAGAACACGCGCGCTGCGCGGCTCTTCTCGGTCCAGGTCGGTCGTAACGAATCGGGGCGCGTTGTGGTGACCTGGTCGCGGAAACCGTCGGCGCTGGAGTCGGCGAAGCGTCGTGAGGGCTGCTATCTCCTGCGAAGCAATGTCTCGGACTGGACGGCCGAGGATCTTTGGAAGGCCTCCATGCAATTGACGGAAGCGGAGGCTGCGTTCCGGATCCAGAAAGACGAGTTGCGCCTGCGACCGGTGTGGCATCAGACGGCGGAGCGAGTCCAGGCCCACATTCTGGTGTGCTTTCTGGCGTACGTGCTCCGCAAGACGCTGGAAGGCTGGTCGCAACGTGCCGGCTTGGGCCGGAGCATACCCACGCTCTTGGAGGAGTTCGCGCGGATCCAGAGCACCGACGTTGTCTTGCCGACCAGCGACGGCCGCACTGTGCGGCTGCGCTGTGTGGTGCGTCCCGACAAGGCGCAGACGATTCTGCTGCACCACTTGGGCCTGGAACTTCCACAACGCCTCCGAATCCCAAAAGGAGTCGCTGATTTGTAGTGCCAACTTCTGAACGCAGTCATTGGAAAATAAGCGGGTTTCGCTTCTTCTTCACTGATAACTGCGGAAGTTGGGCTAGAATGGCATTAAGCTAAGCCGCAAACTCGAAT
>CAWDND010000102.1:0-136252 GCA_963803395.1 uncultured Planctomycetaceae bacterium | reverse complement strand
CTGGTCCGGGTCGAGAACATCGGGCCGACCGGGCCTGCGGCAGGCGTGGTGGCCGAGATGGCGATCGGGCCGACAATGGCCGTCGCGCTGGGCCCGGCCCGTCGTGGGCACTGGCCCTCCCCAGCGATGAGGGACTGCCTGCGGTCTTCGACTCCGCGCTCGGGGCGGGCCCGGCCCGGGGCAAGGGCATGACGGTACGGCCTGCCCCGGCGGCACGGCTTGACCTGATCGCCCCCTGGGCCGCGGTGATCGTCCCTGAAGGGGGATGGCTGGTCGGGGCGATCGCGATCCCGAGGTTCGAGCCGCTGGCCAGCTTCCAGGAGCGTGCCGGCGCCGCGATGGCGGGCTGGAGGAGTTGCCTGGCCGGCTCGCGCCCGTGTCCTGGGAGGCGCGACGCCGCGATGCCCGCGAGCATGGGGTCGTGGTCGGGACGGCCGCCTGGAAGAAACTGAAGCGCTGGGCCGATCGCCTCGACATCGCACCCCCCGTCCCCGACAACCGCTGACTCCCCAGATGCCCCGGTCACGCGATGGCTGCGACCCCGTTTTTTTGGAGGAAACCGCTCGTCCGACGAATGACCTTCAGAGACCCCGACGGTGTGGCCCCTTAACGAGCGGCCGACGCGACCCGGGACGTGACGCAGGAACTCCAATATGGTCCTTCCCCTCGGCGATCTGGCGCAAACCCGGATCGTCCCCCTGGCCACGTATGGGCTGATCGCGCTGAACGTCGTGCTCTACCTGATCCAGGTCGACCACGGACCGGCTTTCACGACCGCCTATGCCGCAACGCCTTACGAGATCACCCACGACGAGGACATCCCCCAGCCGTTCATCCTCCCGCTGCCAGGGGATGAGAACCCGCTGGGCTTGCCCGGACGAGTCGAGCTGAAGCGTCGGATCATTGACCAGGCCCCTGTCCCCTTCCCGGTCTGGCTGACGATGGTCACGGCGATCTTTCTCCACGGCAGCCCGTTGCACCTGGCGGGGAACATGCTCTACCTCTGGATCTTCGGCGACAACGTCGAAGAGGTCCTAGGCACGGTGCGCTACCTGATCGTCTACCTGGGGTGCGGCCTGATGGGGACGCTGTTGCAGATCGCGGCCAACCCCGATTCGCTCATCCCGACCCTGGGAGCGTCGGGCGCGATCGCGGGGCTGATGGGGGCCTATGTCGTCTGGTTCCCGCACAACCAGGTCCGCGTGTTAGTCTTCCGCTTCATCACCCAGATGCCCGCGTACCTGGTCATCGGTGGCTGGATCCTCCTCCAGATCTGGGAAGGGGTGGGCTCGGTCGGCCAGCTCGGCGAGGTTGGGGGCGTCGCCTACCTGGCCCACATCGGAGGCGCCGCCACGGGCATTGGGGTCGCCCTGCTCTTCTCCGAGCGCGGCCCACCAGTTCCAGGTGCGGGACCAGGCGAGCGGCGGGTGGTTCGAAGGCCCCTAACCGCCTTTCCCATGTGCGAAGTGCTGAGGGGAGGAATTTTTTCAACGACCCGACACAGGGCTAGAAACCCGACGAAAATCGAGATGCCGCATGTTGTTGACAGGCCTACACTTGCAAATCTGTCGGCGCAAGTCCTTTCCTGGAAACAACTTGCAGCATCTTCAAAAAACCTCGGCATTCTAGCCGTTTGTCGGGCCGTTGAATTTTTTACTTGGCACCCCGCACTTCAGGGCGGCAATTCGATTCGCGTGGGAGGGCCGCTCCAGTCGATCTCGTTTGGGTGCAATGCCATCGGCGCGAAGTTCCCCGAGCAAGATCCTTCGATGGATGGAGCGTCCGGACCCTCATGACACTTTTCAAAATGTGAAGTCTGGGAGATTTTTGGGAAGCCGGGGAAGAATTGCGCGATTTCTATTTTCCCGATTATTTTGTGCAAATGGGCTTAGGGCGTGTGGACAATAGCTGGGAAAGCTGCGGTATTTGGGCTATATCAGTAGAACCATGATCGAAGCTACATGAATAAATGCAAGAAAGTTGCGTGCCGTCTTCTCATAACGGGTCGCTACACGACGGTATTGCTTGATCTTATTGATAAATCGCTCCGCTAGGTTTCGCTCTTTGTACAAATGCTTATCATAATCGCGCTTCACAGTCCGATTCTTCTTCGGTGGGATCACCGCCGCTGCTCCGTGCGCCTCGATCGCCGCCACGAACGGATCGCTGTCGTACGCCTTGTCCGCAATCACCGCCTTCAACTTGTTCTCATCGATCAGCGCCTCGGCCCCTGGGCTGGGGCCTGGGGTGTCGCGTCCTGGGGCCGCCTCCACCTTGTTCTCATCGATCAGCGCCTCGGCCTGCGTCACGTCGGCCACCTGGCCACCGGTCAGGAGGAACACGACGGGGTTGCCCAAGCCGTCGACGGCAAAGTGCAACTTGGTGCTGAATCCACCGCGGGACCGACCCAACGCCTGGTCGGCGCCCCCTTTTTTACCGCCCCGGCCGCATGCGGGTGCGCCCGGATCACGGTGCTGTCGAGGATCAGCCACTCCAAGTCGGGGTCCTTCAACGCCTCGAAGACCCGATGCCAGACGCCCTTGCGGGCCCACCGATCGAACCGCTTCCACACCGAATTCCAGGGGCCGAAGCGTTCGGGGAGGTTGCGCCAGGGGCGCCGGTTTTGGCGATCCAGAGGACGGCATTGACGAACATCCGGTTGTCCTTGGCAGTCACGCCGGGGTCACCCTCTTGGCCGGGGAGGAAGCCCTTGATCCGATCCCAGTGTTCATCCGTGATCTCGTGGCGTCGCATGGTAACCCTCCCGGTAGGTCCAGAACCGTAAATCAGTTTGCCAACCTTACCCAAAATCCCTAGGATTTGTCCACACGCCCTAGAGGTGGGGTCTTATTTTTTTCACCCAATCTCGTTTTTCGGTTATAATCTCCCCAGATAATGCAGGCTGACCGCGATCGCTGCCAGATCATCCTGTCCTGATCCTTCCCGCTGTTGATCCCACAGGGAGCGAGTAAACCATGTGCGGAATCGCTGGAGCGTTGGATTTGACCGGCTCTCGGGAATTTTCCGTCCACCGACTCCTGGCGATGACCGGCGCGATCGCCCATCGCGGGCCCGACGACGAGCAGATCCACATCGAGCCGGGGGTCGCGCTGGGGCGCGGCGGCTCGTCGATCGTCGACCTGGCCGGCGGCCGGCAGCCGATCGCCAACGAGGACGGCGACGATCTGGGTCGCCTTCAACGGCGAGCTGTTCGAGTACCCGGAACTCCGGCCCGAGCTGCTGGCGCGGGGCCATCGCCTGGCGACGCGGTGCGACACCGAGGCGTGGGTCCACCTGTACGAGGACCGCGGCGAGGGCATGTTCGACGAGGCGCGGGGCCAGTTCGCCGTCTCGCTCTGGGACCGCAACAACCGGACGCTGATCCTGGGCCGCGACCGGGTCGGGATCTGCCCGCTCTACTACGCCGAGCGCGACGGCTGGCTCCTCTGGGGCTCGGAGGTCAAGGCGCTGCTCGCCTCGGGGCTGGTCGCCGCGAGGCCCGATCCCAAGGGGATCGACCATCTCTTCCACTTCTTCTCCGCCGGGCACGATCGCGGACGCTTCTTCGAGGGGGTCAAGTCGCTCCCGCCGGGGCATTTCCTGAAGGTCGAGCGACGGCCGGGTCGACTCAGCACCAGTACTGGGACCTCGACTTCCCCGACGCCGGCGACAGGAGCGCCGGCTCGACGACCCGACGCCGCTGGTCGACGAGCTGGAGGCGCTGCTCCGCCAGGCGGTCGAGCGTCGGCTGCGGGGCGACGTGCCGGTCGTCAGCTACATCAGCGGCGGGCTCGATTCGACGGTCGTCCTGGGCCTGAGCTCGCGCCAGCGGGGCCGGGCCGTGCCGTCGTTCACGATCGGCCTCGACAGGGCCGGGCCCGGACGAGCGATCGCAGGCGGCCGAGTCGGCCGACGCGCTGGGCTCGCCGCTGACGACGGTGACGATGGATCGCGGCGACATCGCCGCGCGCGTATCCCGAGCTGATCCGCGCCGCCGAGGGGCCGGTGCTCGACACCTCGTGCGCCTGCCTGCTGCGGCTGGCCTCGGCGGTCCACGGCAGGGCTACAAGGTCGTCCTGACCGGCGAGGGGGCCGACGAGGCCCTGGCCGGCTACGTCTGGTTCAAGACCCAGAAGATCCGCGACTGTGCTTCGCCACGCGGTTCGGGCTGCGGCCGTCTCGGCTGGCGCTCCGCTGGGCGATGCTCCGCTCGGTCGGCGGCGACGTGTGCCCGGTGGCCGTCGCAGCGGCCGATCGGCGGCGTTCGCCCGGCACAGCAGGACCTCTACGAGCTGTCCTCGGCCAGACCCGGCCGATGCTCTACTCGGCCGGGATGTGGGACCGCCTCGGCGACCACACGGCCTACGCCGACCTCGGACATCACCAACGACCGCATCGCGCCGCTGGCATCCGCTGAACCAGTCGCTCTACGTCGGCTACAAGGTGATGCTGGCCGGGCTGCTGATGATCGCCAAGGGCGACCGGATCGCGATGAACTCGTCGGTCGAGACCCGGTATCCGTTCCTCGACGACGACGTGATCGCCTTCTGCGCCGGGATCGCCCCGGAGTACAAGCTGCACGGGCTGACCGAGAAGTGGCTCCTCCGGCAGGTCGCCGCGCGGACGCTGCCGCCGCAGATCGCCAACCGGCCCAAGACGATGTTCCGCGCCAGCCTGTCGCGGACCTTCCTCGGCGCGTCGCCGACCCGCCTGGGTCGACCAGTTGCTCAGCCCCGAGTCGCTCCGGGCGACCGGCTACTTCGACCCCGCGCTGGTCGCCCGCGCACGACGCGACCGGGCAGGTCGTTCCCTCGGATCACTGCCCGGCGATCGGCCTCGACATGGGCCTGACCAGCGTGGTCGCGACCCAGCTCTGGCACCACATCTACTGCGGCGGCGGCCTCTGCGACCTGCCGACCTGGTCCCCCCCGGTCTCCTTCCCCGCCGACGGGTCGCTCTCTCACGAGCCGGCGATCCCGCACACCCCCCTGGCCGCACACTCCAGGTAAGCCACCGCAGAGAATTGCCACAACGTGGGAGATAGGGGCTCAGGAAAAGGGGTTCACCATCCCCCCTACCTTGATCCCTATCCTCCACGCTGTGGCGAGTTTTTCGGTCCGTCGCGCCAAGGATTTCCGGAGAAAGGGTCAGGGGCCGAAGCCTCGGGAAAGGTATTTCTCTCCCTCGCCGGTGAGCAGCCAGTGAGGATGGGCGTCAGTCACCTCGATAAAGCGGAGGATCGACTGCGCTGGGATGGTGCATCCCGACTCATAATGATGCCAGGTGCAAAAGGGGATCCGAAGGGCCGCGGCCAAGAGCGGACCACCGTTCTCGCCATAGAGCTCCTCACGGATCTCACGAACCCTGCGGGCCAAATCGGACCTGATCGTCTGCCAGTCGGAATGCTGAAAAAACTTTTCCATCGAGATCCCAATAAGGAAGATTCCTTGCCCGGTCGCGTGCTTTGATTCCCCACTCCTCGAGTTGACCATACCCGTCTGTTGATCAAGAATTGCCCTCCGTTTTATTGATGTTATCGACTCTCCCTTCCGGGTATGTCGATAGTGATGACATCCGTACATGCATTTCGAGAATGGCGAATATCGTATGATTTTATTGTTGTAAGGTCTAGCCTCTCGTTTCGTTTTCCCGGCTTCAGCGGGTCCGGGGTGATGACGATCGGCGGGTGGAGGTCGCCTCGGTCGGGTGGGTAGGCACGGGGGAGGCCTGATTTTTTCGCGATCTCGAGTTTCGCGTGTCGCGTCCGCGCGGCGATTTCGGTTCCTACTGGCGAGAGTCGGAGCGAAATGTTCCAGGCATCCTGAATCAGCGACCGAGGTTATCGTGCTGGCGTCCCAGGAAACGATCGAGTCTCTGGCGGAACGGATCGAGCGGGCCTACAGGCTTCGACACCCCCACTGGAACCGAGGTTGCTCGACGTCACGGGTCTGGGCAGTTGCCGCCGCTATTTTGCTCGACGTGCATGGGGATGATCCGACGATTCCGCTCGACCCCGAACTCTTCGTGGCCGCCCAGCGGGGCGTGTCGGACTACCCCGACCCCTGGACCGAATTGGCGCAGCCGATGGCGGGGCGACGCTATCACGATCAGGTCCGGCAGATCGTCGAGAGGCTCCGGGTCGAGCTGGGCCGCGAGGTCCGTCGGGCCGAGCGTCTGGTCCGCCGCGGCGAGCCGCTCGAGCTGGTCGTCCTGGCGAAGAGCCGATTGCTTTCAACCCTGGGAGGCTACATCCTTGCCCGTCGCGCGGGCCGCGACGACCTGGCGGAACGCCTGCGGAGAGGCGCCGTGGACCAGCATTGGTCGTGTCCGCTCTATCGACAGGCCAGCCTCCCCCTGCTCCCCGCTGAAGACTACCCCGTGCGGGGTCCGCTGCCGGCCGGCAACTCCGCCCTCCCGCTCCGCCGGACTCGGCCCCAGGTACATCTGAATTGACAGCTCTGTACACTGGTTGATCGGGGTTGACAGCCGCGAGCCATGCCTCGAAGCCCCACAGACGACGATGGCGTCGTGTACGGGCCAGCTTCCAGGATCGGTCCACGTCGAGTAACGGCCGATTCAATCCGATCCGCGTCCCTCGTGTTCTTCCGAACCGCGGGGTCTGCCGACCGCGGTGGCCGATGCCCTTGGAGGGCTGGGCCACCTGTGCCGAGAGACGTTGTCCCCCATTCAAACCCACAGGAGCCGAGCCATGCGCGTCCGCCGTCATCGATTCCGTCCCGCGCTCGACGTGTTGCCCAGCCGAATCGCCCCGTCTGGTGTTCTCAACACGTTGGTCCCCTCGTCCTCGGACCCTCCACCGTATCCTTCTTTCCTGGTTTCGCCACCTTCGACCGTCCCGAGCGGCGCCCCCACCTCTCGCCCGGGATCCCAGGACCCAGCCCCCTGGACGGTGGCCATCCCGGTCCCGCCGGCGGACCCCGCGCTCTGATCGCGACGCGCGGCGGGGACACCCGGGAAGGCTCGCGACCTGGCCGGGTTCGGATCAGGAGAGACCGGAGGCGTTGCCGTGCGAGATGAAAACGCGGCAACGCCGGCCCCTGCTCCGGTTTTCAGGCACCCCTATGCCGACAGGGGTCTCGCATCGAATGGATCAGTCAATTCGACAATAATGAAGATATTCACATCAATTATCATTATTTAATCTTACCCTTCTCGATCGTTTTTTAAATTCATGCTGAAACTCCGTGCTTTTTTTTCACGCCCCGCACCGGCTACAATGAGGGAGCGGTGGGAGAATTGCGTGGAGATGCACCGTCTGCCACCTCTACTCCAAGCCATGACGGGCTGAACATCCTCCCATCGCCCAGCATCCCGGGGAGGAACACGCGCATGACTCCGCAGTCCGAATCGTCGGACCACGACCCCAGCGGGCTGTTCGCCCGCGCCCGAGCCGGGGACCAGGCGGCGTGGGAAGAGCTGTTCCACACGTGCTATCCCAAGGTGAGACGAGTGGTCCGGCGGAAGCTGGATCGACCACTGCGCTCGCTCTATGACTCGACCGATTTCGCCAGCGACGTGATGAAGAGCCTGGCGGCGAACCTCGATCGGCTCGATTTCCCGTCGATCGACTCCCTGATGGCCTTTCTGGCGCAGGTGGCCGAGCAGAAGGTGATTGATGAGTACCGCCGTCGGCACTCCTTGAAGCGCGACGTCACGCGCGAGCGCGCGCTGATCGCGGACGACGACGCCGACCTCAAGCCGCTGGCGTTGGCCTCCGCCGAGCCCACGCCGAGCCAGGTGGCGCAGGCCGACGAGGTCCGCGAGCGTCTCCTGGCCGGGAAGCGGGCCGCCGAGCGAGCGGTCATCGAGCTGAAGCTCCAGGATTACTCCAACGTCGAGATCTCCCAGAAGGTCGGCTGGAATGTCCGACAGATTCAGCGGTTCTTCAAGAAACTTCATCAGACGTTGCAGAGATCAGGAGATCAGTGATGAAGAGCCCCTTCGCGTCGGTCCGCGACGTCGGCGGATTCGATCGCGCAAAACAGGCCGTGTGGACACTCGAAGCGGAGTGGCGATGCGGTCAACCACGAGTGGAGGAGCACTGGGCGCGGCACAAGGACTCTGGCTCACTCTCGTTGCTGGTATCGCTGATCAAGACCGACCTCCGCTATCGCTACGAGTCGGGCGATGCGCCGGCCGTCGCCGAGTATCTCGAGCGGTTCCCCGACCTCCGCGCCGAGGGGGATCGGGTCTTGAGCCTGATCTACGAGGAGTTCTGCCTGCGCGAGGAGCGGGGCGAGCGGCTCGACCCGGAGCAATTCTGCGGCCGCTACCCGATGTGGCGCGATTCGCTCGCGTCGCAACTGAGATATCATCAGATGCTGAGCCGGGTGGTCGGCACGCCGCCGCCCCGGTTCCCCGAACCTGGCGAGCGTTTCGTGCACTTCGAGCTCGTCTCCCCACTGGGCCAAGGGGGAGCGGGGCGGGTCTTCCTGGCCCGCGACGAGTCGCTCGGCGGACGCAAGGTCGCGCTGAAGATCTCCGCTGATCGGGGGCAGGAGGCGATGATCCTGGGCCGGCTCGACCACCCGCACATCATCGCTGTCCACAAAGTCGTGGACGACTCCGAGATGGGTCTGCGCGGGCTCTGCATGCCCTATCGTCCCGGCCTGCCGCTGGATGAAGTCATCCGGCAGGTCGCCCCATCGTCGCGGCCTCGGACCGCGCGGGCGCTGTGGGGGGTCGTAGGCGCGGCGGTCGGGGCCCCTCCCCCCCCCGGCCGATCCGGCTGGGATGCGTTCCCGATCTGCGGGAGCTTCGCCGACGCCGTCGCCTGGATCATCGCCACGCTTGCCCGGGCGCTGGCCTACGCCCACACGCAGAAGATCTTCCACCGCGACGTCAAGCCCGCCAACGTGCTCCTGACGCTCCGCGATGGCCCGCAGTTGCTCGACTTCAACCTGGCGCACGACCCGCACTCGGCCGGTCAGGCCGAGGCGGCGCTGCGCGGCGGCACGCTGCCCTACATGGCCCCCGAGCAGCTCGAGGCATTCCTCGATCCTGACGACTGGGGCCGGGTGGGGGCCGCCGCCGATCTCTACTCACTCGGCCTGGTGATGCACGAACTGCTGTCCGGTTGTCCTCCCGAGACGCCCGACGCGTCGCTGCCCCTGCCCCGCGCGATCCGTGGCCTGCTCGACCTCCGGGCCGATTTTCGGGTTTCGATCGCGCGGCACAATCCGACCATCCCCCGCGCCCTCGAGGCGATCGTCGCGCGCTGCCTGACATTCTCCCCCGAGGCGCGCTACCCTGACGCCTCGGCCCTGGCCGATGACCTCCAGCGGTTCCTCGACCGCCAGCCGTTGCGGTATACATCCAACCCGTCGGCATGCGAACGGATCGGCAACTGGGCGCGGCGCTCTCGGAAGGGCCTGGCAGTCGTCGCGGTCGTGCTCGCCGCCCTGGCGTTGATCCTCTACCAACCGGCCCTCACGCTGTTCGTCCCCGTCGAGCACCGCGCCGCGTTTCGGTCCGCTGTTCACGACGTGGACGCGAAGCGCGACGAGGCGATCGAGGGGCTTGAGTCGCTGTCGAAGGAGTATCCGACCTCGCCCTTGGTGCGGTTTTACTGGAGCGTCACGCTCGTCTCGAAGAAGGACATCGAAGGGGCGGCCAAGCAGTTCGGCCTGGCGCTGAGTTTCCCCGCGCCGAAAAGAAGCTCGTGGATTGGGGGGCACGCCATCCAAGCGTTGCCGGCCACGCCGAGGCGCTGGGCAAGGCGCTGCTCAATTATTCCTATTACGAACTGGCGCGTCCTGCCTTCCGAATTGCGCTGCAGCTCGATCCCAAGCTCGTGGAGGCCCGCCAAGCGACCGCGATCATCCTTGAGTTCAACGAGGCTTACCCTGCCGCGCACGCGCTCCTGTCGGAGTTGATCCGAGAGGCCGGATCCCGACTCTCGCTGCCGGATCGCGAGGGGCTCGTTATCTGGTATCGGATGCGCGCCGAAGTCGCCATCAAATGCGCCCAGAAGCAGGGTTCCCTCGACCCGAGGCACCTCCCCGGTCCGGAGCGTGGACGCCTTATCGAGGCCGTCCGACGGCGCTACATCGAGGCCCTGGACGACCTGAAACGGGGGAAGTCGTTGTTCGACCCCGCTGATCTCTTGAACAAGAATGCCTACACTCTCGCCACGGTCAGTGCCATGGTTGGCCTAGGGGACGTACTGTCCTGGCTGGGAAGTGGCGAGGAGGCGAGCCGCTCGTTCCGCGAGGTGCAGCAAATCCTCGAACGGCTGGTTTCGAATGATAAGAACGAGAGCAAGGAGCGGCAGCGGTTGATGCAAATCATCGACCAGCGGCGGAGGTTGTTGCAGAACCCTGAGGGCGACATCCTCTTTCCTCACGCGGACTGACCAACCTCGGGTGTCCCGAGGGATGATGGCCAAATGGTCGGGTGCGCGGAGGCCGGACGCCCGGGGGACCGAAGCCGATCGGGGTCGCCGTGCCTCGACATCCCGAAGCTCCCGTGCACCATGATCGTGGATACCGCGGGTCCGTGGTCGGGCACTCGGTCCCCAACCGTTCCCGTTTGCGATCAATAAATCCCTTTGAAGGGTAAATTTGATGGTATTTCGGTGTGATCTCTGTCAAAGTCAGAGACGAGGATCGAGAGAGTCTGCTCGAAGTCGGACAAGGCCGACCCACACGGCGACCTGCACCTCAACATGAGAATGAGAAACCTCGGGTGGGTGGGCC
The DNA here is from genome assembly GCA_963803395.1 of uncultured Planctomycetaceae bacterium. Classification (GTDB taxonomy): domain Bacteria; phylum Planctomycetota; class Planctomycetia; order Isosphaerales; family Isosphaeraceae; genus JAFANO01. Next base: position 125,534 of record CAWDND010000102.1, on the reverse strand, counting down.
CGAGGGACTGGAGGGCATTGCTCCGCCTCCCGCCACATCCTCCACGGGGGGTTTGTCATGGGGAGTTTGAAGCCGTTGGGAGAGGCAGAGTACGCGATCGCCGCCGACTCCAAGCTGCGCCGGAGTGAGTTGTCACCACCGGTACAGTCGCGATCGGGTCCGGCTCGATGCGCCGGATCTCGGACCACCAAGGGCTGGCGCGGCGGCACGGCTTGATCCCCCTGCCGGTTCCAATCACTCTGGCCGTCCCTCAGTCTGGCGCGAACGAGGTACAACGGGTGGACCCAGTTCCGTCGGCCGCTCTCGACTTCGTGAGGAGGGCGTGAGGAAATCGGTGGAAAGAATCGATCCGAGTGGGACAGCCGCCCTCAGCGGTCGCGGCCTGGAACCGCCGAGGGCGGCTGTCCCACCTCAAAGAATGTCCGATCCTCTTATTGTCCCAGTGAGTTCCTCACGGCTCCTGCGCGTCCTGCGTCACCTTGCCAAAGAAAACGACGGCATCCCCGATGTCTCGGAGAGGCCGTCGCATGTCACCCGGAGATTGTGTCGCCGCATCGCGCCGGCTGGATCGGATCGCTAGGCCATCACTGCTGGGGAGCGGCCTTGACCGGGGCCTGGAGTGCAGGGGTCGGAAATGCCTTGATCGGTGCTTGAGGGTTCGGGATGTACTTGGGCGGTGCCTGGAGGGACGGGATGCACTTGGGCGGCGCCTGGCGGGACGGGATGTGCTTGGGCGGCGGCTGGGGAGCCGACAGACCCTTGAGCGGGGCCGGCAGGCCCAGCTTCGAAGGGCCTGGGAGGATCTTCGACGGTACCGGAGGCAATTTCGTCGGCGCCTGAGGTGCCGGCAGGACCTTCGCGGGGCCCTGAGCGGACGGAGAGGCGTAAGCACCATGGGGGCCCAGGCCCGATGGTGCTCATGGCAAGCAAAAGAACCGCACTGCTCATCGCGATTTCCTTATCTTGAACGTTGAGAGTGTCGTTCGACACTCGCGATCGGCCGCTCTCGTCCTGGTGATCGCGGCCCTCATCCTGTCGTCAAGCAAGTCGCGACGGCATCCGCAAGATCTGAGGACGCCGCCGCATGCTGCCCGGGGTAGGGCCGCCGCGATGCGGCGGACCCGACCCATCAGGCGGATCAGAGCGATCGCAAGGCCATTACCACTGGGGAGCGGCCTTGACCGGGGGCGCAGGCGGAGGGCACGGGACCGGCCCCTTGCTGGGAGCCTGAGGGCAGGGCAAGGCCTTGCAAGGGGGAGGAGGGCACTGTTTCGATGGGATCGGCGGGCACGCCTTCGTCGGAGCTTGGGGGCAGGGCATGACCTTGCTCGGGCACGGACCCTGAGCGGATGCATAGCCGCCATGATGTCCCAGACCCGTAGCGCTCATGGAAAGCACAAGAACCGCACTGGTCATCGCGATGTCCTCTGTGAAGAGTGAGGTTGTCGGTCGACGTCTCGATCGAGTCGGTGAGCTGACATTCCCCTGATGGTCGGCACGGCCGATGCTGGACAACGTCCGATCGCCAACACCACCGTCCCTGTCGGGGGCCCTCCCAGCACGAATTTGCCCTTCGGTCTCGGGAAGCCTGGTCCCCAACCCGCAAGCGGGGACACATCTCACGAAGGCCTCGGTACGGTGGCGGAAGCCCCAAGCCGGTCATCTTGGCCGACTCTCGCTCTCCACCCCAGGGGTGGCCATGCTGGTTATCGGCAGCCACCGCAGTCTCATTCACTGAACTTGAGAAAATCGAGAGAATACTGCCGTGGCGAATCCTGGGGTCTCTGGTGAACCTCAAGACTCTGGGCAGAACGCTTCCTTCTGAATCGATCCGAATAAGGGGGTATCTCGAGCTCAGCGAATTTTTCCTCGCGCTTGCCCGTTGGGGCGCGAGTCCGGGCGGCCTGAGGCGGCCCCATCCGGCAGAAGTGGCCGCCCGACCCTCGCACCGGACGCACCAACGGGCGAGCGCGAGGGAATTTTTCGGAAGGGCCGAGTGCGGCGAGGTCCACACTCACCCGCCGTTCTGCAGGGGCCTTGCGGTGCTCGGCCCCACCTGCGCGGAGCGGTTCTTAATAAGCTCGGGAGAATACCGTATTGGCGAGTTCTAGGGGCTCTGAGGCGACCCGAGACTCTGGGCAGAGAGTCTCCAGAAATTGATCCACCCGCAGGCAACTGGATGCCGAACCAATGTTAGGTATCACACAGGTGATGTTATCCCTCGGTCTGCGCCGGCGATGGTTGCCGAAGGTACAGGCAAGGGGGAGCGTGGTGGTTGAGAACTGTCGGACGACGTGAGTAACTCTACCGGATTTGGGAGGCAGCATGCGTATCGGCAACAGGCTCGGCGGCGCGGTGTTCTGGGCGATGGTCGCCCTGATCTCCGCGTCCTGGGCCGTGGGCGCGGACGGCGTCGAACGGGTCCAGCCGGTCCCCTTGGGAGGCTCGCTCGCGGAGCAGACGGGCGACCGCCATTTCGGCGTCTATATCCCGACGCGGTTCGGCGGCGAGCTGACGATCAAGGCGACCTCGGCACGGTCGGCCCGATCATCGGCCCCGACGGTCAAGAACGTCCGAATGGCCAGGAGGTCGGCTTGAACCAGCCGGCCGACCAGGACCAGCACGGCTGGTATACCTTCACGGTGACCGGGGCCGAGGAGCCTTACACTGTCGAGACGACGTTCGTTCAGGTCGGGCAGAGCACGCAAGAAGCCCTGGAACTTCTATTACTGGCCGACCAAGGCCGACGCGATCCACGAGCCCTGGGCCGGCGGCAACGGCCGGGTCGATACGATGCAGGCCTTCGGCGACGACGAGCTTGTCGCCACGCCGGGCGGTACATCCCGCCCGGGCAGGACATCGTTCGCGCCGGGCCCAACGGCCTGCTCGAGACCCCCGTCGCGGCGGGCGACGACTCGACCTGGTTCCCCAACCTCTACGACGACCTGACCTTCCGAGGGGCCGACGGTACGCTCTTCCAGACCCCTCGCCGATGCTGAAGTACGACCAGATCTTCGGCACCTCGGCGCGGAACTGGGAGGCGGCCAACAGCCAGAACCAGGACATCCAGCGCTGGCCCGGCCACTGCCTGGGCGGTGCCGTGGCCTCGATCCTGCTGAACGAGCCGATCCCCGCACCTGGCTCGGGCATGACCAAGGACGAGCTCAAGGCGCTCTGGGCCGAGCTGGGCGAGAACCACTACAACCACCGGATCGGCGACTACGCCAACGAGATCCCCGCCGGCCCGCCCCGCCCCGGCTATCGACGAGTCCGACCATGCGGCCCCCGAGTTCCACAGCATGCTCGAGACGCACATCCGCGGCGCGAATCAGGCGCTGCTGGGCAACCTCCGCGCCTTCCCCCCGCGCGGCACGGCGAACGAGGTCTGGAACCACGGCATCTACAAGTACATCGCCAAGTACCACGCGATCCCCGGCAAGGGCCCCCGCGCCGTCCGCTTGAAGGTCGAGATCCACGCCAACTCGGGCTCGTGCCTCAACGGTCAGGACGACAAGCCTCGTCTGTCACCTACGAGTACACGCTGGTCTACGGTCTCGACGGCAAGGTGGACGAGACCAATCCCTGGACCGCCGACTGGATCTCGGTGGGAGGCGAGGCGATGTTCGCCCCCTGAACATCCTCCAACTGGCCGGAACGACGCTGGCAGGGCCATAACCCGTTGGTCACCGAGGCCAACGTCCGGGCCCTCGACATGGCCAACGGCGGCGGCTACAGCCGCCTCATCACAGGGGCGCCGCCGGTCTTCCGGCCGGTCGGCAACTACGAGGCGGGCCGGGGGCCGATGTTCGCCCGCGGCAACAACCCGAACGATCCCTCCGGCCTCGGGTACCCGTCGCCGCGGCGAGCATTTTTCCGGCTCTTCGGGCGCTGATCGTCGCGTCGCGGTCCTCCGGATCGGATCGCCTGCGTCATGCCCCGTCCCAGGGAACTGTTGGGTCTTGCCCCGACAGGCCCCCGGACGGGGCGTTCCACTTCAAGCCGATCGGCTCAGCCTCCTGCACAACCTGTCTCGTCTGGACCGGTTCTTCGGAATTTGCAGCCTCGAAGATTGAGGTTCTTTACGGGATTGTTCGCGAGCAGTGCTCCCTCGGGAGAGGCCCGCCGCCCCCGGCTGGCACCAACGTCCCGGGAGGCGCTGAGAAGAACGAATCCTCCACCGACGATCCACGACTGGCCCCGCCATGTTTTCGACTTCGTCAATTCCGTCATGGCCGTTCAAGTTTGCCGGGTGGCGTGGTCGATAGAAGCGAATGAGCGGAGCAGTCTACCGAGTCCCGCCGACGAAGGCGACCCGAGCGACGGTCCGAAATCCCGCGAACCCGACACGCTTTCCAACGTGACCGTGGGGGACCCTGCAATGTCCCGAGATCAAGGTCTCCAGTCCTATCCAACACTCCCGTCTCCGCGGATCGCGGTCCGCCCCCTTGTGCCGGTCTTGATTCAGGTGCCGGCCCTGCCGAGATCCTCGATGCGTCCGCGACGGCGGCCGGCGCGTCGCCGCCGCCTTCGTCGCGAGGTCCGGATGGCGGGCTATGCCGTCATGTTCGCGGCGCCGCTGTTCGTGGCCGCGCTGATGCTCTGGGGAGGTCGGCACGGGGCCTTGGCGTCCGACCGGCCGCCCTTTCACAGTGAGGCGGGACGCGCCGACATCGCTACGGGGACGCACCGGCCCGCGATCTCGATCTCGATCGAGCCGGCCGCGCTGCCGCCGTATGCCGACGCCGAGCCGCCGATCGTTTTCCCGGGCTATCTCTTGCCTGCCGATGGTTCGGAGGAGCCGTCCCATGCGGGAAGTTGACCAGGCTCTGGCCCGCGCCTATGCACAGCGTGACGCGACCGAGCACGCCGCCGTGCCCCCCGCCCCCCACTTCGAGGTCGAGAGCGACGCGACGCCTCGGGCCGAGCACGAGATCCGTGCGCTTCACTGGCCGACGACGGTCCGGGCCCTGGAGCGCGAGTTCGGCGGAGGTTCATGCGGCTGGCCGACACCCTGATCGAGGCTCGCGACCAGCAGCACCTCAAGATCCTCCTGTTCACAAGTTGCCACCGCGCCGAGGGCCGAACGACGTTGCTTCTGACGCTGGCCCGCGCCTTGGCGCGTCGGCCCGGCCGGACCCTGCTCGTCGATGCCGACTTGACCGGCCCGATGCTCGCGCGCCAGCTCGGGCTCCGCCCCGAGGTCGGACTCGACGACGTGATCGATGACGGCTTTGCTCTGGCTGACGCGCTGATCGACGCGCCCGACGACAACCTCAGCATCCTCCCCCTGCGCGCGCCCCGGTCGCCCGCCCGCGCGACTTCGTGGCCGGCCCGGTATGGTCGTGCGTCTTGGCACGGCTTCGACATGAATTCGACCTGGTCCTGATCGATGGCAGTCCGCTCTTCGCCGGCCTGAGCACCGCCGTCCTGCACCGTTCGGTCGATGCCGCGATCCTGGTCCACAACCGTGCGCTGACCGGCGAGCGCGCCTTGCTCCGTGCCCGCGAGGCCCTCGACGCGGGCGGCATCCCGCTCCTCGGGCTGGCCGAGACGTTCGTCTGAAGCGTGGAGTCGTCTGAAGCCAGCCGTCCGGGACCAGGAGGGAGGGACAACATCGTCCCTCCCTCCTGGTCCCGGACGGCTGGCTTCAGACGACTCCGACATTCGTGCGGAGGCTCCGTTGTACGAGGGCATTTCGGCCTGAACGGCCGTCCTTTCGATGAGTCGGTGAATCCGTCGGCGTATGTCGCGGTCCCGAGCCGGGATGCGGTCTTGCGTCGTGCCCGGTATGGGCTGGAGCACGCCCTAGGTCCGGTGCTGATCTTCGGTCCGCCGGGGACGGGAAAGACACTGCTGGCGCGGGCTCTGGCCCGGGCACGCGGCGGGACGTCGGCGCACCTGGCCTTCCCGGCGATGCCAGCCGCCGAACTTTTCTCTTTCCTCGCCGACGAGCTGGATGCCGGTCCTGGGGGCGACGGGACGCTGGCCGGCTCCTTGCGCCGGCTCCGCCTGATGCTCGCCTCGGCGACCGCGCGGGGCAAGCGACCGTTGCTGGTCGTGGACGAGGCGCACCTGATCGACGATCTCGCGACATTCGAGGCACTGCGGCTCCTGCTGAATTTCGCGACGACGGGCCCGCCCGACCTCTCGCTGTTGCTGGTCGGTGGCCCTGAGATCCTGCTCCAGCTCCCGGCCGGCCTGACTGATCGCCTGACGGCGCGGTGCCTGCTCGGGCCGTTGTCGGAATCGGAGTCGGCCACCTACGTCCTCGGCCGACTCGAGGCGGTGGGCGCCCCGGCGCCGCTGTTCGCCCCCGATGCGCTCGCGGCCCTGCACCGCGCCGCCGATGGCCTCCCCCGACGCCTGAACCGCCTGGCCGACCTCGCCCTGTTGATCGCTTACGCCGAGGGGCTCCCCCATCCCGACTCCCGGATCGTCGCCATCGCCGCCCGCGAGTGGGAGCACGACAGCCTCGCAGCCTGATCCTCAATCAAACGTGAGGGTTGGGGTGAGGGGGTGGGAGGAAGGTGAACCCCTGACACCCTCCCCATCTCCTCACCCCCATCCCCACGAATAATGTCGCCACTTGCCACCTCGCGCATGGCGTCTGCATGATCGACATACCCAGCGCAGGATCAAAAGGACCTGTGATTTCGCCTTTACCCCGAGCGTCGGGCTGCTGAAGCTCGGCTCTGCTCTCGAGCCTCTTCGTCCGACCGAATGATCACCGGTATTACTTCGATCCGCTCTTCTCCTCACCATGCCGCAGCCAACAGCCGGCGCGATTCGCAGTGGGTCGATCACCTGCGCGAGGAATATCGTTTCCGTCGCGAGCACGAAGATGCTCGGCGGAACCTCGGACTCGCCCGGCCGATCAACCAGTTCGCGTCGATCCCACACGAGCCGATCCGGTTCGAACCGCTGGACCGGGAGCGTCGGGAGGAACTGGCCGGACAGTCGGCGCAGTTGCACCAGTATCGCGAGCAGCGGAAGGCCCGGGAAATCGAGACGGCGCGGCTCCGGCCACTAACTGCGGCGTAGCCGAGGCGGCTGGAGCTGCCCAGGTCCCCGATCCCGTTTGCCCCGCATCGTGAGCCGGGCGCGATCAACCCGACGCACGCGCACTCCAGGACGCCTCTCCCGTCCACCCTGGTTCATCCTCAGCCTGAGTTCGGGATCAGCCCGGAACTTCATGCGGAACCCATCCGACGACCCGAGCCGCATCCCGACCGTGTGCCGGGATCCATGTACCCCGGCCAGCCCGGCGCCGAGCAGTTCGGCCCTCTCTGGCGGCCCCACGACCGAACGAACCCCGCAAGCAGCCCAAGTCAGAGCATCCACGAGGCCGTGAGGAACGCTGATGAATCCGGCCTCAGGAGTCTGCTCTCGGGAGAAATCGGTTTGATGAAGTGACCTGAGATCGTCGAGAGGCTCCGCTTCCTTAGAAAGGAAGCAGGGGCTTTTTGATAAAATCGACCGAACTGATTTCGCGTGGTCTTTGAATTTGATGGAATGGCATTCGACTTGCGAAGATTGCCCTGCCTTCCACCATGAGGGGTAGGCGAAGAGGGGCGTCGACTTACCATAAGGGACAATGATCCCGCATGGGGTTGACGAAGCCCCCTGCTCTGTTCGATCCCAGCACCAACCGAAGGCGCCTCCGAGATGAATGTAAACGGTTCCCCCACCGAGCTCTCGACCCTGAAGGAGGGCGACCTCGCGGCGTGTTATCAACTCGTGCGGCAGGTCACCGAATCGCTCTGCTGCGCCCCTGGAGGTCGAGGACTATGTCGTCCAGTCGATGCCCGATGCCAGCCCCATCAAGTGGCACCTGGCGCACACAAGCTGGTTCTTCGAGACGTTCGTCCTCAAGCCCGCGCGGGCGGATCTCGAGGCCGTCCCGTCGCAGTACGGCTATCTCTTCAACTCCTATTACAACGCGATCGGCGAGCGGATCGCTCGGGCCGAGCGCGGGCTGCTCTCGCGGCCGACGGTCACTGAGGTCTATCGCTTCCGCGCGGCGATCGACGACCGGATGCGGGCGCTGTTCGACCGGGCCAATGAAGAACTGCTGCACCGACTCGGCCCGACGATCGTGCTTGGCCTGCATCACGAGCAGCAGCATCAGGAGCTGATCCTGACCGACCTGAAGCACGGCTTCGGGTGCAACCCGCTCCGCCCCATCTACCGCGATCTTGAGACGGCCGGCGCCGCGGCACCGGCGCCGATGCGCTGGGTCTCCTATCCGGTTGGGCTCCGACAGATCGGGCACGATGGCCCGCGGTTTCGCGTTCGACAACGAATCGCCCCGGCATCAGGTCTTCGTCGAGGCGTTCCGCCTGGCCGACCGGCTGGTGACCCAGGGCGAATTCCTCGCCTTCATCGAGGACGGCGGCTACGAGCGTCCCGAGTTCTGGCTCTCGGACGGCTGGAACGTGCGGAACGCGCAGCGGTGGACCGCCCCGCTCTACTGGGAGCGGTCGGCCGACGGCTGGCGGGTCATGACCCTGGCGGGGATGCGCGACCTGAGCCGACGGTGAGCCTGTCTGCCACGTGAGCTATTACGAGGCCGACGCCTTTGCGCGCTGGGCCGGCGCCCGGCTCCCGACCGAGGCGGAGTGGGAGATCGCGACGGACGGGTCATCCCGCTCGAGGGCAACTTTCTGGAAGGCGAGCGTTTCCACCCCGCGCCGCCGGCCGCGTCGAACGACGCCGCGGCGCCGTCGCAGCTCTTCGGCGACGTCTGGGAATGGACGCAGCAGCCCGTACACGCCCTATCCGGGCTACCGGCCCGCCGCCGGGGCACTGGGCGAGTACAACGGCAAGTTCATGTGCAACCAGATGGTCCTGCGCGGCGGCTCGTGCGCGACGCCCGCGCTCGCACATCCGGAGCACCTACCGCAACTTCTTCCCGCCTGACGCGCGCTGGCAGTTCTCGGGCATCCGGCTGTCCAAGGATCATTGATTCGCTTCCCTGGAACGAGCGTGCCCCCTGCCGTGGGCAGTGAGTTCAGGGTCTTGGAGCGGCAACTGGTGGCCGACTCTCGGGACTATCTCACGGCGTATCCTCCTTTGCGGACAGTTGTTCTCGCAATTCCTCCGGGGTCAGCTTGAGGAACTCCCAGAAGCTCATGTCGGGCAGTTTCAGGCCCAGCAGGCCGTAGGGCGTCTGGTTCTTGCGGCGGCCGGTCCGGAACCGGCGGAGGTTCCAGTACAGCCGCTTCAAGTCCAGCAGGCCCTGCGTCATCTTGCGGTGCCGCGCTGGCTGCATCCGGGCCACGCTGTGGACGCATTCCACCAGGCTGCTCGCACGCCACACCCCACGCAGCACCTGGCGAACCCGCTGGGCTTGGGCGCGCAGTCGGGATCCGTCTTCGCCAACTGGACCGTACGGGCCAGCATCCAGGCGCGTGTGGCGGCCGAACCGGGCGTCGTGGCCGAGAGTCGCCAGGGCTGGCGACGCAACCCTTCCAGGTCGAGCAACGCGGACAAAAAGTCGGGGTCCAGGCCCAGATCGGTCAAGCGCTCTTGGGCTTGATCCAGGAAGGTGAAGCTTTCGCGACGCCCTCACAGCCGCCGCGTCTTGGCCCACACCGAACCGGTCAGGTGGGGCAGCGCCGCCGCCACGACCGTCTCGGCCTGCCCTCGCTCGTTGATGCGGCCGTCGGGCGTGAAGAACTCGAACGCCGATTTCACCTGGTTCCAGGCCGTCCCGGCGGCCATGGCTTGATCCCAGAGCCGCTCGGCCTGACGCCACAGGCGGTTCGTCGGCGCGACGTGACCGGTCCGCGAGATCCCCTGGCGGCCGCTCCGGTCCAACCCGCGTGGCGCCGCATCGGCGGCTTCCAGCGCGCGGGTCGCCCCGCCCCAGGTCGTCCGCAGGGCGCGGCCCCCTTCGCGGAACGTGTGAAAGATGTCCAGCGTGTCATCGATGTCGAATTGGCCCGCGGCGCGACGCCGGGCACGCTCCCACTTCAACCCTTTGCCCAGACCACTGCCGTCGTCCCGGACCACCGCCTTGAGCGCCGGGAACTGGGCGAATTCCTGGGCCCACGTGACGCCGTCGCGTGCCTTGACCATCCGCCCCGTGAGCCAACAGAGGCTCTCGGGTTCGACAACCATCAGGACCGGTTTCGGGCCCAAAAAATTTCATCGGCGGTGGCTTGTTCGACCTTGGGCCGGGCCTGCTCGTCGAGCACCTCGAGCAAGGCGCCGGCCCGCACGCCGGCCTCCAGGGTCGCCCGTCCCAGGGTGGGAACGCTCGGGGTGGTTGTCGCCCCCTCCACGACCCGCAACAGCCGCCGGGCGACGCTCAGGCTGACCCCCTCGGCCTGGGCGACGGCGGCGAACTCGTCGTGTGTGTCGGGGGTGATCTCCACGGCGTGCTTGAGCCGCTCGTGAAGGGCGTGGTTTTCCGCCCGCTGCTCGGTCAGTTGCCGCTTGAGTTCGTCGATGGGGGACTGGGTAGCGGTCCCGTCCAGGGCGTCCACGACCTCATCGACCTCGCGGTAGAGGGATTGCCGCGATGGCTCACGGTCCTGAGCCATCTGGGAGACATCGCCGTATTGACCGAAGATAACGGCGAAGGCACTGGCGATGCGTTGCGGGATCGTGGGCCTGGGAACTCGCTCCGTCGGGGCCGATTCAGAGAAGACACCCACGATTGCACACGTTCCGATGGAAATTGTCCACCGACTACCCCCGGGAGAAGGCGATTCTGAGAAAGTCCCCGAATCTTTTCCGGTTTGACGAGTTATCCGTAACCCCACGTTCAGGTTGTGACTCGGGAGAGGGTCGAGTTCCCAAACCGGAGAGTAAAGCTATTGCCTTTACAATGCAAACCATGTCGTGCACCCCCAGGCCCGAGTGGGGCGGTCGACCCTCGCGACACGTCGGGGTGCGTTTTGGTATCATCTCCCCATTCCGCCCCGACCCCTCCGGGTCCCATGTGTGTCGGTCTTGAAAGGACGTGAGGAGGACACGAGGCGATGGGACCGCCTCGATCTCGCTGGGATGCCCATGTCAGGATCAGACATCTCGGATGCGCTCGTGGCGATGGCCGGACCGGTCCGCGACTGGTTCACGGCGACTTTCCCGGACGGACCGACCCCCGCGCAGCAGCTGGCCTGGCCCCCGATCGCCGCGGGGGAGCACCTGCTCCTGGTCGCGCCGACGGGGACGGGCAAGACCCTCGCCGCGTTCCTGGCGATCCTCGACCGGCTCTTCCGCGAGCACGCGGCGGGGACGCTCGCGGCCGGGGCTGCGCTGCGTGTACGTCTCGCCGTTGCGGAGCCTGGGCTATGACATCGAGCGGAACCTGTCGGTGCCGCTGGAGGCGATCCGCCGGGCGCTCGGGCTGGCGCAGAGCCCGGTGACGGTCGGCGTGCGGACGGGCGACACCTCGGCCACGCAGCGCAGGAAGCTCCGCGCGACGGGCCGCCGCACCTGCTGATCACGACGCCCGAGAGCCTGTCGCTGCTGCTCAGCCAGCCGGCCTGGCACGAGCACTGGCGCGGCGTGCGAGCACCTGATCGTCGATGAGGTCCACGCGCTGGTGCCCGACCAAGCGCGGGGCCGACCTGGCGGTCTCGCTCGAACGGCTCGCGGCGCGGGCCGATCGACGACCCGTGCCGGATCGGACTGTCGGCGACCTGCCGGCCGCCGAGCCGGTCGCGCGGTTCCTGGTCGGGCCGTCGCGGACGTGCCGGGTGGTCGAGGCGCCCGAGCCCGCCGGACTCGCCGCCGCTGGCCCTGGAGGTCGAGTCGCTGATCGGCCCGACGAGGCCCCGCATCGCGGCCTGACCTATCGCCGGCTGCTCCGCCGGCTCGGCCAGGCGATCGGTCGAGAGCCGGACGACGGTCGTCTTCGCCAACACGCGGGCCTTGACCGAGAAGATCACCCACGACCTGCGGCGGTCGCCCGAGATCGGCCGCCGAGGCGGTCGCCGCGCATCCACTCGGCGCTCGACGCCGAGCGCCGCCGCGCAGGTCGAAGCGGCGCTCAAGGCGGGCACGCCTGAAGGCCGTCGTCACCAGCACGAGCCTGGAGCTCGGGGTCGACATCGGCACGGCCGACCTGGCCGTGCAGGTCGGCCTGCCCGGCGGCGTCGCCCGGTGCGTGCAGCGGGTCGGCCGGTCGGGACATCGCCTGGCGCGGCGTCGCGGGGGCTGCTGCTCGCAGCGACCGCCGCCGAGCTTGCCGGCGCGGTGGTCACGGCCGCAGCGGCCGCGCGCGGGGCGGATCGAGCCCCTGCGGACGATCGCCGCGCCGCTCGACGTCGTCTGCCAGCAGCTGATCGGCATGGCCTGCGGCGGCGAGTGGTCGGCCGACGACGCTTTCGACCTGGTCCGCAAGGCCGGCGCCGATGGCCGAGCTGGCCCGCGCCGACTTCGACGCCTGCCTCGACTTCCTGGCCGGCGACCTGGCCGCGCCGGCCGGCGCGTTCGAGCCCGAGCCCGGCGCCGCGCCGCGCTGGACCTCGCCCCGGATCTGGAAGCCGAGGGGCTGCTTCGGCATCCGGAGCCGCCGCGTGGTCCGCTGGTTCTGGAGCAACGTCGGCACGATCACGCTCGGAGGAGTCGGTCCGTGTCCTGGCCGACGGCGTCGCGATCGGCACGCTCGAAGGGGCTACGCCGAGCGGCTTCAGTCCGGCGACCGCTTCGTGCTCGACGGCCGCTGCCTGGAGTTCCGCCGCCGCGAGGGGCTAACCGTCCACGCGCCGGACGTCGAGGCGAGCCGAACCTGCCGCGCTGGTCGAGCGATCGCCAGGCCCTCTCGGCCGAGCTGGCGCTCGACCTCGCCGAGTTCCGCGAGGAGGCCGCGCGGCGTGCTCGCCGATGGCCCCTCGGCGCCTCCGCGCCTGGCTCTGCGAGGTCCACGAGCCTCGACCCCGACGCAGCCGCGGTCCTGGTCCGGCTGTTCGAGGCGCAGGAACGGTTCAGCGAGATCCCCCCGCCGGGCGACGCTGCTGGTCGAGGAGTCGCCGCATCACGAGGGCCTGACCTACACGTTCCACGCCCCGCTGAACCGCGCGGCGTGCGAGGCGCTGGGCCGGGCGACCGCCGCGCGGCTGGGCCGCCGGTTCGGCCGCGACCTGGCGCTCGACGGCTGCCGACCTCGGCTGGTCGATCCGGCTGCCCGAGGGGACCGTCCTCCGCCCCGAGGAGATCACGCCACTGCTTGCGCCCGATCGCCTCGACGACGACGTGCTGGAGGGGCTCGACCGCGGCGACCTGCCCGCCCGTGCGGTTCCGGCACATCGCCGCGACGGCGCTGATGGTCCTGCGCAATCCCGAGGGGGGCCGGCGCCGGGTCGGCGGCCTGCTCTGGGTCAGCAACCGGCTCTACCCGCTGGTCAAGGCCGCCTGCCCCGACCACCCCCTGCTCCGCGAGACCCGCCGCGAGGTCCTCGACGACCTGCTCGACACCCCCGCGGCCCTCGCCTGGCTGGCGCGGCCGGCCGGCGTCCGGTTCCGCACGCTGGCCAGCGTGTCTCGCCTTCGCCGCCGCCTGGATCGATCCGGCCGGCGCGGAGCCTCTCCGGTTCGAGTCGCCCGCCGAGGCCCTGCGGCGGCTGCACGCGCGATTGGCCCGGTCATCGCGCGCGTCCAATGTCTAAATTGACAGAAATTTGAGGTTTCAAATTTTAAATATGAAATTTTTCGATATGTGTGAAAAAGACGCTATGTTTCACGCACCCGACAAGGATCTCTTCGCGGGGCCGGATGGGTGGCACCTCGCGCCCGAGGGGGCGGCGGTCCACCTGTCCGAGAGGACGGCCGTGATCGCCGACGTTCACCTGGGCTATGAGTGGGCCCGGGGTTCGGGGGGTGACTGCCTGCCGGCGCACTCGCTGGCCGAGACGCTGGCAAAGATGACGCACCTGCTTGCCCGCGCGACGGTCGAGCGCTTGATCGTCGCGGGCGACCTGGTCGAGTCGCCCCGCCCTTGCCGACGGACCGCCGAGGATGTCCGCCGCCTCTCGCGCTGGCTCGCCGACCGCGGCGTGGATCTGGTGGCGCTGGCGGGTAACCACGACCCTCGTCGGGGCACGTCGACGCCCGAGACCTTGAAGGTCGCTGGCTGGACGATCGGCCATGGTCACAGGGCGATCCCCGGTGATCGGACCATCTCGGGCCACCTCCACCCCGCGCTCTGCGCCGGGGGCGTGACGGCCCCCTGCTTCCTCGTCGGCCCGAGCACGATCGTGCTTCCCGCGTTCTCTCCGAACGGGGCGGGCTGGAATGTCCTCTCGACACCCATCCCCCTCCCTTGGTGCGATGACTCGCTCCGATGTGTTGCGGGTCTGGGCGAAGAATTGCTCGATTTCGGACCTCTCCCCAGATTGGGCCGGCAATTCAGGCCATCGGCAACCTGAATGCGAGATCGTTCGGCGGTTCTCCAAACGAAACGGAACGATATGGGTGGTTTCGCCGCGAAGTGGTGGCCGATAGACTGCATTGGTGGGGGGAGGAGAGGCCCTGCCGTCCGACACGCATTGAAGGAGAGCCCTACCTATGCGCAAGCCGTATCCGTGCGGCGGCCTCGGCCGCCGGCAATTCCTGGCCAGCACGGTGGCCTTGCCCGCCTTGGCCGCCCTGCACGTCTCGGCCGCGGAGCCCAACGCGGCCACGGATTCGAAGGCACTCGTCGGCAAGCTGGGCATCCCCGGCCCTTACCCCGGCCGCGTGATCGAGGTCCGCAACCCCGCTCTGAGCAAGGACGGCGTCAAGAACCGTTCGGCGATCAAAGCAGACCGTTGCCCGGGGCATGAAGGAACTGACCGGCGCCGACGCATTCGGTCGAGGCCTGGCGCACCTTCTTCGAGCCGGGCGACGTGGTCGGCATCAAGATGAACCCCGTCGGCAACCCGCTGGCCAATACCTCCAGTGAGCTGATGCTCGAGGTCATCGAGGGACTGAAGTCGGCGGGCGTCAAGCTCAAGGACATGTTCGTCTTCGAGCGCTACAAGCAGGAGTTCATCGCCGCGGGCATGCACAAGGCAGTCCCCGACGGCGTCCGCTGGGGGGGCCTGACCCCCGAGGACGACCCCAGCCAGCTCCTGATCGAGTGGCCGGGCGACGACGCCGTCGCGGGATACGACCCCGACGAGTTCATGACGATGGACCTGGTCCACAACGGCCACGACCCCAAGGACGACCGCAACCTCCGGTCGCACCTCGGGCTGCTGGTCACCAGGCGGGTCAACAAGCTCGTGGTCCTGCCCGTGCTCAAGGACCACGGCTCGGCGGGCGTCACCGGCGCGCTGAAGAACATGAGCCACGGACTGGTCAACAACGTGGCCCGGTCGCACAGCTACGTCCGACGCCAACGCCTGCAACCAGTTCATCCCCCAGGTGGTCAGCCACCCGATCCTCCGACAGAAGTGCGTCCTGCAGATCCTGGACGGGATCAGGGGGGTCTATCCAGCAGGGCCCGTTCGGCCGGAACCCCGAGTTCACCTGGGAATACAACGCCCTCTTCTTCGCGACCGATCCGGTGGCGCTGGACCACGTCGAGTGGGACATCATCGACGCCAAGCGCAAGAAGAAGAACCTCCCCCCCGTCGCCGCGACGGGGAAGCGGGCGCAGCGACCCCCTGGGCACCGAGGGTTTCGACGTCCGCCAGCCGCAGCATATCGCCCTGGCGGGCAACCTCGGTCTAGGGAACTTCGACTACGAGTCGGCTCTGGGACGCCGACACTCGATCGACCACCGGGTCATCACCGTGGGTGACGATGTCCCGTCCCCTCGCCCTCCGAAAGAGGATTAGAGGACTGGGGCTTGTCGTTCGGTCGCGGGACATGAAAATGCGATTACCCCACGTACTGTTCCTCCTGCATAATTGGCGGAGCAGGCATCTCGCGAGGAAAGCCATCTCCGAGGGGCTCCGACCTTGAACCTGGGATCGACGCCGATCCCGACGATGTCCCTGCGACACTCGAGGCGGAGAGTGTGGGCCGTCGATGATCAAGGTGTTCTGTCCCAACCCAGGCTGCGGGACGTCTTACGGCATCGCGGACGATCTTCTCGGCGGTTCCGGCCGCAGCACGGAATGCGGTTGTGCGTTCCCGCTCGTTCCCAGATCCCGAGTTGGGGACGGATCTTTCTCCCCCTCCGCTCCGGATTCAGGTGAAGCCGAGGACAAGGACTCGGGAGATGATCACCCGTCGCCCTTCGGCCGCTACCGGATCATCAAGCCGCT
Organism: uncultured Planctomycetaceae bacterium; assembly: GCA_963803395.1. GTDB lineage: Bacteria > Planctomycetota > Planctomycetia > Isosphaerales > Isosphaeraceae > JAFANO01. The sequence continues at coordinate 109,329 of CAWDND010000102.1, read as the reverse complement.
GGGCAAAGGAGGGATGGCGGTCGTCTACCTGGAACACGACACGCAGTTCGACCACCCACCACCCGATGGGGCTGGAAGGTCCACCACCGGACGTCGAGGGAGGATCCTGAGACCTCGAGCGCTTCCTCCGAGAGGCAGTGCCACGGCCCGGTTCCACCACGTCAACTTCTGCTCGATCTTCGACGTGGGGTAGATGACAGTATTGACGTCACCGACAGAACTCAGCTCGTGCGGTGTTCCTGAATTCGTTCAAGCCGCCGGCGGGTGTTCGGAACGTTGGTCCGGCGGCACGACGCGGCAGAAAACGCGGACTGGTCGGCCCACAAGGCGTCCCCAACGATGAAAAAAGCCTCCGGGTCCTCCACAACGCCTCTCCCGAGGGTTTCCGCCACTCGGGAGGCCACCCAGCTCTTCAGCTTCTGCGACGCCGACGCCCGCGACACGTTCCAACCCGCCAGCTTGTGCAGAACCACCCGCGACACACCCTTCAGACCGCGCACACTCAGACGCCCCAGGTCCAGGCGGTTCTTCAGCCCACTATTGGTCGACTCGATCCCCGATCGCGGCGCGTACCGCTCCGCGAACGCGTCGGTCTCCTCTTCCACACGCCGCCCCGCCAGCCGGCGGTACCTTGTCCGTGAATTCCAAAACGAACTTGCCATCACGTGTTTGCTTGATCGGACATTGCCGCCGGAACGGGCACTCCGCCATACCAACTCACGCATCTCGACCCGCGTCGTCGCCGTCGCCGTGTCGTGCGACACGACGTCGGCCGGTGGCCCGCGGGGCAGGCGTCGATTGTGCCAGTCCGCTCGTCGAGGGCGAAGTCGTCGACCGTCAGCGTCGCGGGGTCGGCCGCCGCACACGGCCGGGGACCGGACCGACCAGATCGACGCCCCGCACGGCGGCGGCCTGAACGTTCTCATCGCCGGTGTAGAGCGTGTCGGCCAGGAGTTCGTCGGGAAGCCTCCCGGCGTTCTCCAATTGGTCGAGCATGGGCGTGACCGCCTGGGCGTCGGACGCGCAGGCGGTTTGCGGCAGCGCCGCGGTGAGCAGTTGCACGTCATTGTCCGGCACGCAGGTCTCGGCGATCTGCACCTGATAGCCGGGACCTTTCTTCCCGTCGTAGGTGGCGTCGGGGTCGGACGGATTCTGGACGCAGTCGCCGCCGGTCTGCGCCTTGACGACGATCTTGCCGCCGCTCAGCTCGCACTGCTGATCGAAGATCGTGATCAGAGCTTTAGAGGTCGAACGGTTGGCGAGGTCGCCGCGCGCGGCGAAGCGGTCGATGACGAAGCAGAGGTCCTCGGCGGCCTGCTGGCGGCAGCGGGCGCGGGCTTCGGTGTCCTTGGCGTCGGCGAAGAGCCGCACTGCGCCGGCTCGTCGCGCCGGCGGAGGTCCTCGGGCAGTGCGGCGTAAGCGTCGAGGTCGTGCCGCTTGAGCTGGGTCAAGAACCGCTTGATCGCCACGGCCATGAGTTTGGTGCGTCCGAAGCTGGCCATGTGGCTGAAGACATGGGTCGAGTCGAGCCGCTGTCGGGAGACATAGAGATGAGCGACCTTGATGAGGCGGGTAGTGACCTCCTCGAAGAAGCGCGAGGCGAGGTCGTCCTCGCGGTACAGCTTCCGGTAGCGTTCGACGGTGCGCGCGGAGACCGCGGCGCCGGGCTCAGGTTCAAGGCGTACTGGACATCGGTGCGAAAGATGTAGGCTTCGGCGGCCTCTTGGAGGTCCAGCCGAAGAAGTCGGCGAGGAAGACGAGCGCGGCCAGGGAGTAGAGCTCCTTGGTGGGGGCGCCAGGGAGTCGCTGAAGTGTTGGGCGAGCTCGGCGACGGGCATGAGTTCGAGGAGGACGTGGCGAAAGACGCCCTGCCAGCCGTCGGCGATGATCCGCCGCCCGACGGGAGGGATGACCCCGTCGAAGGGGTCGAAGAGGCGGTTTTGTCGGGGATCGACGGAATAGATCATGGCGAGCAACTCCTTATCCAAGCTCTAGTTAAGTATAGAATCGCGCCCAGGGTTGTCAAGGAAAAAGCGACCGTAAGGTCAGGAATTTCAAAGAGTTACGCCAAAAACTAGGGCCGGCAGACTTCTGTCGGAGACGTCATTATTGACTTCCTGACCATGGCCTACATCGAGGGCCAGACGCTGGCCTCGCTGATCATGCCCGCCAAGCCCTTCTCGCAGCGCAGCACCCGGCGATCGTACGTCAACTGGCGTTGGCGCTGGCCGAGGCGCATTGGTGTGGGGTGATCCACCGCGACCTGAAGCCGGCCAACATCATGATCAACCCTCAGAACGAACTGGTGATCATGAACTTCGTCCCGGCGCGACGGTTCGGCACCGACGACCCGGAGTTGAGCTGGACCGGATCCTGATCGGAACACCCCTCTATATGTCACCCGAGCAGGTCAAGGGCAACAAGAAGGCGATCGGCACGGGTACCGACATCTCCAGCCTGGACGTCATCTTCTAAGAATTGTTGACGGGCCGACGTCCGTTCACGAGCCAATCCCTGGAACTGGTGGTCCAACTCCTGATGACCGATCCTCATCTCCCCTCGGCCATCGGGCCGATCTCGATCGTGAGCTGGAGGCGATCTGTCTCAAGGCGATGGTCAAGAACGTCACGTGACCGTTACGCCACGATGGAGGCGTTCGCCACCGAGCTGGGTGCATAGAAAGCCGCCGAGCCTTCCATCCTGGAAAGGCGAGGAAGTCCCGACGGCATGATTGATTTCTCGACACAGGGTCAATGAAAGCAGCCGTGCGTCGCAGTGACGCACTCAGGCGCGGTCGGAACCGACGCGGGGCTCGTTCGAACGACCACCACGCGATGAGTTGACACAGACGGAGGTCAGCACGCCCAGGATGCCGAGCGGCGCCCCGCTCGCGTCGACTTGCCACCACGGCGGATGCGGGCCACGGTACCCGCCCATTCGAAGCCAGAATGCACAGGTGCGGTTCGCTTACAATTCGACTCGCTCATCAACAACCCCCACGTCTGCGAACGTGCCCTTAACACGAGGAACACGCTCCGACAATCCATTACGCCGACAGGAATCTCAATCCCACTCGATCCCCGCCCATCCTCGAAACGCCGGGATCGCAAGATACCGCGGTGCCCACGACCGCGAGGGATTGCGTTTCGTACAACCATCGAGACCGCACGGACGCTGTCGAGCCGATCGATAGGGATATCCGAGGGGTCTCTCGCCTCGCCGAAGCTTGGAATTCGCGTCTTCTTCTCATCGGCCACCCTGTGCCCAAATGTTGAATCTCGTGCCCCAGGAATTCGAGATCCCTACGTGGAAGAGATCGTCACCTGCCGATCAAACGAGCACCACGACCTTGCGCAGGGAGACAGGATATGTCATAATAAGAGGAGACTGTCTGAACTGTATCAGTCTTGGACCCGAGCGCCAACAGAAAAAACACTTGAATCAAAGTTTTTCATCTTCGGCCTCGACTCCGGACCGATCCAGAGATAAGCTTGCTGCGGGCCGAAGGGCAGTCCAGGACGTAACCCGAGATGGGATTGATATTTTTGCCGATCGAGCTGCCAGCCAACAGCGTCGCGAACAGCAGGAGCGTGGAGAATCCGTTGAATAGGGCGTGGATTACAAACGACGCCACCAGGCTTCCCGACCGCTGGTAGACGGTCCCCAGTCCCAGCGACAGGAAGAAGATGGCCAGCGGGGCGGGCCACTGCTCCACATGAAGCAGCGCGAACAGGGCCGAGGTGAGGATGACGGGCATCTCTTGCCATGGGAGCCATCGCCGTGACGCCTCTCGAAGAGGATGGGGAAGTCGGGCAGCCCCACATGCCGTCCCCCTCCCTGTGCGGAAGACCTGTCCGAATCGAAATGTTTCGAACAGCCCGTCGGGATCGGCGGACCTCGATTCCGTCTTGACCGAAGGGACGAAGAGCCCGCTAGCCAGCCCTGGATGACCCCTCGAAAGATCAGTTCCTCGGCAGCCGGGGCAAGCAGCACCGCCGAGAGCATCGCCAGGTAGGCCGTCCCTCCCGAGAACTGGACCCGGATCATTTCTTCCAGCGGATGGGTCGAGCGCGACCAGATCAGCGACGCTACAATATTGAGCGTATAAACCAACGGCGCGATCAGGAGGAACGCCACCGCACCGACCCGCGCATCTTGCCCCAGTCCTTCCACCGAATGCCCAGGTCCTCAAGTCTGCGCACGCGATGTCAGTGCAGGAGCAACGGCACAAGCACCAGCAAGGTCGCATTCATCGCGGAGACTAGGAACATCAACTCCGTGAACGACAGTTGGCGATCCTTCCACCGGCCTCCTGTCAGCGAAACCCAGGAATTGATGAGCGAAAACTGGATGGCGAAGATGGTGAGGAGAACGCAGCAGCACCGACCCGAAACCCCAGGGGACCGTGCGCGGTCGTGGTGGGGGGAGGAGGGGGTGGCCCTCGGAGAGTCGTCGGATCGCCCAGACCCACGCCCGGACCATTCCGACCAACAACAAGATCAGCATCAGCCCGAAAGCTTGAAGGAAAACGGCGGAAGGCGGTGACATTGCCATCAGGATCCCACGAGGGAGGGCAGGTACGACCGGACTCTGTCATCGTATCATGCCCCGGACGACTCGGCCACCTTGCCCGAAATCCGGCCTCCGCCTAGAATCGGCGATCACGACGCTTCAGGGGAGGCATGCCCACCGATGCAGGACGTCGCCGAGCAACTCGAATCCTTCGCCGCGGGGTCGAGGCGATCGTGCCCGAGGACGAGTTCGTCAAAAGCTCGAACGCTCGGTCCGCGAGAACGTGCCCCTGCGGGTCAAGTACGGCATCGACCCGACCGGCATCGACGTCCACCTCGGCCACACGGTTCCGCTGCGGAAGCTGCGGCAGTTCCAGGACCTCGGGCCACACGGCCGTCATCATCATCGGCAACTACACGGCGCCTGGTGGGCGACCCCTCGGGCCGCGACGAGACCCGCGCCAAGCTGACCGAGGAGCAGGTCGAGGCCAACGCCCAGGACTATCTCCGCCAGGTCGGCCGGATCATCGACCTCGACCGCGCCGAGGTCCACCACAACGGCGACTGGTTCTCGACGTGGTCGTTCCTCGACGTCCTCGACCTGACCCGCCACATGACGCTCGGCCAGATCTCCGCCCGCGAGGACTTCGCCAAGCGGATCGCCGCCGAGAAGCCGGTCTATCTCCACGAATGCCTCTATCCGCTGATGCAGGGCTGGGACTCGGTCGAGATCCGCGCCGACGTCGAGCTCGGGGGCACCGAGCAGCTCTTCAGCCTGCTGGTGGCCCGCGACCTTCAGCAGTCGCGGGGGCAGGAGCCGCAGGTGGCGATGACGATGCCGATCCTGGTCGGCACCGACGGCGTCCGGCGGATGGGCAAGAGCCTGGGCAACTACATCGGCGTCGGCCTGACCGCCGAACGACCAGTTCGGCAAGGTCATGAGCATCCCCGACGAGCCGATGCGGCAGTACTTCACGCTGCTGACCGACCTGCCGCTCGCGGAGGTCGACCGCCTGCTGGCGCCGGGCGTGAACCCGCGAGACGCCAAGGAGGTGCTGGGCAAGGCGATCGTCGCGGCGCAGTACCACGGCCGAGGCGCGCCGAGGCCGCCGCCGCCGAGTTCCGCCGCCGGGCCGCGGGCGAAGACCCCGAGGAGATCCCCGAGGTCCCGATCGCGCGCGACCAGCTCGACGCCGAGGGGCGGATGCCCGCGCCCGCGCCTGATCATGGCGCTGGGGCTGGAGATCGAGCACCTCGAACGCGCGCCGGGTGATCGAGCAGGGGGGGGTCACGATCGGGCCCGACCGGACAGCCCGTCACCGATCCCAAGGCCCTGATCGACGTCCGCGACGGCCTGATCGTCCGCGTCGGCAAGAGGCGAAAGATCGCGCGGTCGTGCTGCCGACGGGCCTGGTCGATGCTCTCGCATCCATCGATCCTGAGCCATTCCGACTGATCGTCGACTGTCGTGATTGAACAGGGGAGCGAGCATGGCCACGCACGGTTTCGGCATCGTCGGCTGCGGCATGATCGCCGAGTTCCACACCAAGGCGATCAACGAGATCGAGGGCGCGCGGGTGGTCGGCCGCCTTCGAGCCGGAACGAGGCCAACGGCGCCAAGATCGCCGAGCTGGCCGGAGGGCGACTGCAAGATCTACGACGACCTCGACCAGATGCTGGCCCACCCCGGGGTCGACGTCGTCTGCGTCTGCACGCCCAGCGGCGCCCACCTGGAGCCGGCCGTCGCGGCCGCGAAGGCCGGCAAGCACGTCGTCGTCGAGAAGCCGCTGGAGATCACCCTGCCGCGCTGCGACGCGATCATCGACGCCTGCGACGCGCCGGGCGTCCGGCTCTGCACGATCTTCCCGTCGCGGTTCACGGCGGCCAACTTCGCGCTCAAGGAGGCGATCGACGCCGGGCCGGTTCGGCCGGCTGACGCTGGGCGACACCTACGTCAAGTGGTGGCGGACCCAGGAGTATTACGACTCGGGCGGCTGGCGCGGCACCTGGCAGCTCGACGGCGGCGGCGCCCTGATGAACCAGGCGATCCACAACGTCGACCTGCTCTACTGGCTGATGGGCGACGTCGACATCGATCATGGCCCTGACCGCCACGCTGGCCCACGAGCGGATCGAGGTCGAGGACACGGCCGTCGCCGCCTTGCGGTTCAAGAACGGCGCCCTCGGCGTGATCGAGGCGGCCACCAGCGCCTATCCCGGCCTGCTGAAGCGGACCGAGATCCACGGCGACCGCGGCTCGGCCCGCGTCGAGCAGGACGACATCACGCTCTGGGAGTTCCAGGACAAGGTCCCGAGCGACAACGAGGTCTACGCGGCCATGGCCGCCAGTACCGGCTTCAAGGCCGGCGCCAGCGACCCGCGCGGCATCACCCACGTCGGCCACCGCGACCAGCTCGCCGACTTCCTCCAGCGCCATCGACGCGGGCGGCGACCCCGTCGTCGACGGCCGCGAGGGCCGCAAGTCCGTCGAGATCATCCGCGCCATCTATCGACTCGGCCCGGACCGGTCGGACGGTCAAGCTGCCACTCGGAATCTGACGAGGCCTGTCGGGCCCGCGCCGAGGGCTGAAGCGACCGATCCACAGACGTGTCAAAGGAGTGACTTCGTGAAGACACGCTCGGAACCGCGTCCTCGATTATCTGGTCTACCTTGCCGTCCGGCTGGTCGTCGCGCTCGCCCAGGCGCTCTCGATCGAGCAGTCGTACGCCCTCGCGCGCGTTCCTCGCGGCCGTCCTCTACCGGGTCGACAAGCGGCACCGCCAGGTCGGCCTGGAGAACCTGGAGCTCGCCTTCGGCGACCGCTACACCGAGGCCGAGCGCGACCGGATCGTCCGCGGGGTCTATCGGCACTTCTGCATGATGCTCATGGAGATCCTGCACATTCCCCGCAAGCTCCACCCGACGACCTGGCGCGACCGGATCACGCTGGTCGGGCACGAGCCGAGTCCTCGACCGGTTCCTGAGCGGCGGGCCGATCATCATGCTCACCGGCCACTACGGCAACTGGGAGATGGCCGGCTACCTGTTCGGCGTCTTCGGCTTCCCGCCCCACTCGGTGGCCCGGACGCTCGACAACCCCTACCTCGACCGGTTCCTCCGCTCGTTCCGCGAGCGAACGGGCCAGAAGCTGATCCCCAAGACGGGCGGCTACGACCAGATGCTCGAGGTGCTCCGCGACGGCGGCGTCCTCTCGTTCCTGGCCGACCAGGACGCCGGCCAGCGCGGGACTGTTCGTCGAGTTCTTCGGCCGGCCCGCCTCGACCCACAAGGCGATCGCGCTGCTGGCCATCGAGCACCAGGCGCCGGTCGTCGTCGGCGTACGCCCGCCGGATCGGGCCGGGCTTCCGCTACGAGGTCGGCTGCGCGGACGTCATCGAGCCCGACGAGTTCACCGGCACCGCCGACGACGCCCGCCTGCTCACCCAGCGCTACACCACGGCCCTCGAGCAGCTGATCCGCCAGGACCCGACGCAGTACCTCTGGCTGCATCGGCGCTGGAAGCACCAGCCGAGGACGCAAGCGAAGAAATCACCTCGGCGCAGGACAAGCCGACTGCAGCGGCGCAGAGTCGCCTCGAGAATCAGCGAACTGCCCTGACTGCCTCACTGCGCTGCACGGACTCTCGCTCGGCACTATTTCTCGAACATCTGTCTCCACCGGCACGATCTTGACCGTCACGTCCTTGAGCGGGAAGGCGGCGATCTCCTTGTCCTCGGCGAGGACGTCTTCGGGCGTCCCCTGCGTGTCGTAGCGATCGGGCGATGGCTTGTCCGACAGTGAGCATGTCGCGGAGTGCGGCGGCGTCTCTGGGCCACGATGGCGACCTTCATGCCGGCGCGGTCTTGAGGTGCTTGCGGACGGCCGCGTTGACCTGGTCGACCGTCAGCTTGGGCAGCCGCTCGGCCAGCTCGGTGACCAGGTCCTTGCGGCCGTAGAACTCGCCGTCGATCGCATAGCCCAGCCGCCGCGAGAGGGTCTGCACCCAGAGCTTGCTGTAGTTGAGCAGGAACGAGCGAGTCGCCTCGAAATCCTCCGGGCTCATGCCCTTCTCGACCAGGCGGTCGAGCTCCCAGAGGGCGGCGCGGAGCGCGAAGACGGCCTTGTCGGCGGGCACCGGGCGGATCCAGATCGAGAAGTACTGCTGCCGCCGCGGGTTGTTCGGGACCGGGAAGGTGCTCATCCCCTCCTGGATGAAGTCCTCGATGTAAGAGTAATCACCGTAATTCAGCCCCGCTTGCCGCGCAGGTCCTGCATCAGCTTGCCGTTGAACGTGCGGTGCTCGCCCAGGTACGAGTTGGCGACGGCCAGGGCGTAGAAGTCGTCGTCGCGGCGGGTCACGTCGATCGGGAAGCCGATCGAGATGGCCGTGGCCTCGGCCGGCTTCTCGACGATCGTGACATCGAGGCCCTGCGGATGCTCGGGCGCGGGGAGCTCGGGCGGCACGAGCTCGCCGCTGCGAGGGCAGGACCGAGGCTCGCTCGACGCTGCTCGACGAACGCTCGTCGGCGCAAGCCGCCGGCCGACGCCCGATGCGTGAGCGCCTCGCGGCGTGTAATGCGCCTGGTGAAACGCCTTCACGTCGTCGAGCGTGATCGCCTTGAGGCCCTGGACCGTCCCGCGGTCGGGATGGCCGTAGGGGTGGCCCTTGTAGAGCTCGGCCTGCAGGGTCCACTTGCCCAGCTCCTCGTCGTTGTTGCCGCGGAGGGTCTTGGTCACGTAGTCGAGCGCCTCGTTGCGGAGCCGCTCGAAATCCTCGGGGGCGAACGGGGCGAGGTGAGCATCTCGGTCGCAGCGGAATCGTACGTGGCCAGGTTGTCGCGGTGGACCACGCCCGAGAAGACGGTCACCTCCTTGCGGCAGGCGCCGTCGAGCGCCGCGGCCATCGGGTAGAACTTCGTCGAGGATCTGGTCGTAGGTGAGCTCTTTCGTCCCCCCCTCGGCGACCATCGCGGCGGTCAAGGCGGCCAGGCCCTCCTTGCCCTGCGGGTCGTCCTGCGAGCCGACGCGGAAGACGAACCGGAAGGCGACGAGCGGGGTCGAGCGGCGACGGCAGGGACGAGCGCGGCCGGGCGCCAGCCTCCTTGATCGGCTGTCGCTGTCGGCAGACCAGGCGAGCGTCGCGAGCGAGGGCGATCGCGGCGAGGCCCGCTACCGCCCGGCGAGCGTGGCACGGCGGGTCGCGGTCATTTCGAGCGTCTCCGTTTCGAGGGTCACCACCGTCTCGTTGCTCGGGGCTGAAGTAGCGGCCGGCGACGCGTTGGAGGTCGGCGGGGGTGAGCCGGTCGTAGGCGGCGTAGAGCTCGTTGATCGCGTCGGGGCGGCCGGTCATGGCGATCGACTGGCCGACGGCCAGCGCGACGGCGTCGGCGCTGTCGAGCGAGCCGGCGAAGGCGTAGCGCAGGTGCGACTTGATCGCGTCGAGCCGCGCCGGCGTCGATCGGCGTCCTGGCGGCCTCGGCCAGGGCCGCCTCGATCCGCTGCCGCACGGAGTGATGTCCTCGGGCTTCCGCACCCGCGCCACGATCGTGAACAGGCCCGGGGTCGCGCTTCGGCTCGGCGTCGGCCACCAAGCTGCACGACCTTCTGCTCCTCGAGCACGAGCTCCTTGTAGAGCGGGCTCGTCTCGCCGAAGACCGCCTGAGCCAGCGCACCGAGCGCGGCCGTGTCGGGATTCTGGGGATCGGCCGCCGGGATGTGGTAGCCCAGATAGAGGATCGGCAAGGTCGGCACCGGCCAGGTCAGCCGGGCGGAGCGGTGCGCGGTCTGCGGGGGCTCGGCGGGGATCTCCACCGAGGCGCTTGCCCCGCCTCCAGCCGCCGTACGCCTTGCGGACCAGCGCGACCAGGTCGGCCGTGCTCCACGTCGCCCGCGACGACGATCGTGCAGTTCTCGGGCCGGTACCAGCGGTCGAAGAACGTCTTGCTGTAGGCGTACTGGTTCGGCATGTCCTTGATGTCGGCCAGGAACCCGATCGTCGTGTGCTTGTAGGTATGCGTCGTGTAGGCCGTGTCCTGCATCGTCTCGTTCAGGCTCAGGAACGGCGACGAGGCGCTCTTGTTGTACTCGCCGAGCACGGCCCGCGCCTCCTTCTGGAACGTCGGGCTCGTCGTACTTGAGGTTCTGGAACCGGTCCGCCTCGATCTCGACGGCCGTCGCCAGCGCCGAGGAGGGGATGGTCATGTGGTAGCAGGTCCAGTCGTCGGTCGTGAACGCGTTGGAGTCCGCCCCCAGCGATCTTGAGCGACGTCGTTGTACTTCTCCTGCGGGTAGACCTCGGTCCCGCGGAACATCATGTGCTCGAAGAAGTGGGCGAAGCCGGAGAGCCCCTTTTCGACCTCGTTGCGCGACCCGGTGCGAACCACCGTGTAATAGGCGATGATCCCCGGCGAGTCGAACGGCACCGAGAGGACCGTCAGGCCGTTCTCGAGCGTTGTCCGCTCGATTGGATAGGGGAAGACCTTCTCCGTCTTAGCCCCGCGGGCAGGCGTGATCGCCAGGCTGAACAGCAGGACCAGCAAGGTCAGTTTCACGCGGTTTCGCATCGTCTTCTCTCCGGATCTGGGCGGCAAAAATTCGAGCTTACCGAGGATTTCGCCGGGAGGCCAGCGCCGTCCTCGACAGGCCAAGGTTCCAAGGTTCGTGCAGGGATGACAGACCTCCGGGTGTTAAGACGCCCTTCGCATGAGCGAACGACATCGCTATGAAGTTTTTCACCTTTGCCTCGTTGCCCAAGTTCAAGGACGAATACACCATGCCGTTCACCAAGAGTCAGCCCGAGGAATTGTCCCACCTTCACAACCTGGAGTAAGGGTGGGGAAAAATTGATTCCCAGCATGCCCACGAGGAGAAGGGGCCGGGGTCGGGCGATTGAACTCGGTCGCGGCGGGCGCTAGGATTGTCGCGGTGCTCTCGCGACAAGGGGATCTCCATGGCCACAGGATCGAGGAAGACGCGGGCACTCCGGCAGAACTGCGGACGAGTGCCCTACCTGTTCAAGGCCGCCCAGGTCCTGCGCATGATCGCCGAGGGGATCATCCCCGACGACGAGGACGTCGAACTTTTCGACGGGGTGCTCTACAAGATGACCAAGGGCGAGTTGCACAACTGCATCGTCGGGTTGATCGGCGACGCGATCCGGCCCTTGATCTCGGAGGGCTATCACGTCCGCGAGGAGAAGTCGGCCCGGAAGGACGAGGACTCGCTGCCCGAGCCGGACGTCGCGGTCTGCCGGGGGAAGCGGACCGATTACGTGCCGGACCCGCCCCCTCTGGACCGTCTCGCCCTGGTGGTCGAGGTCGATCACCACTCGTACCAGGCGGACCACGTGGACAAGTTGGCCGCGTACGCCGGGGCAGGGATCCCCATCTATTGGATCGTTGACGCGGTGAATCAGACGGTGGAGGTCTGCTCCCGTCCGATGTCGCTGGCCGAGGGTCCGACATACGGTGAGCGTGTCACCTTCCGGGAAGGCGAGGCACTCGAGGTCGTGATCGACGACCAGCCACGTAGCCAGGTCTACGTCGGGGACCTGTTTCCGCCGGCGTGAGAGAGGGCCGTGCCGGGCAGTCGAGTGCCGCAGTCGTGCGAACGAGCAGCGCGACTGCGAGGTGGTGTCCCAGAAGAATTGAAAGAACGACACTAAACTAGCAAGCAGCAAGGGCTTGTGGTTCGAGTTGCCGAGCGTGTGACGCCGGGTCTTCACAAGAAGTTACGGCGACCATTCAATCCTTCTGAGACACCCACCCATCGATCAGCCGTGACAGTAGAATCAGGATCATGCTCGGAGGAGGCATTCCTGCCCAGTTCGCCGCGTGCGTCTCGCAGCTATTCGTGCGGCTCGACTCTGTACGCTCAACGTCTGATCGAAGCGAAGACGTTCCAGCACGTCCTTCCAAGATCGCCATGGCCGGATCATTCCGGCCCTGAACCGCCACGCCATCGTTCCAGGCTCCGGGATGCGATCCGGATGATCTGCGGGTCCTTGATCTCCTGCCCGATCTGAAGCGCTTGTTCGAGCAGGGCGACGGCCCGCTCCGCCTGGCCCAGTTCGGCATAGGCGAGGCCCAGGTTGCCGAGGTCGGCCCCCTCGCCCCGGCGGTCGCCGATCTCACGAGCGATTACGAGCGCCTGCTCGTAGAAGTCGATGGCCCGCTCCGCCTGGCCCAGGGCGGCATAGGCGAGGCCCAGGTTGCCGAGGGCGTTCCCCTCGCCCCGGCGGTCGCCGATCTCGCGAGCGATTACGAGCGCCTGCTCGTAGAAGTCGATGGCCCGCTCCGCCTGGCCCAGGTCGGCGTAGGCGATGCCCAGGTTGCCGAGGGCGGTCCCCTCGCCCCGGCGGTCGCCGATCTCGCGCACGATCGCCAGGTACTGCTCGTAGAAGCCGATGGCCCGCTCCGCCTGGCCCAGTTCGGCATAGGCGAGGCCCAGGTTGCCGAGGGCGGCCCCCTCGCCCCGGCGGTCGCCGATCTCGCCGCGCGATCGCCAGGTGCTGCTCGTAGAAGTCGATGGCCCGCTCCGCCTGGCCCAGGGCGGCATAGGCGAGGCCCAGGTTGCCGAGGGCGTTCCCCTCGCCCCGGCGGTCGCCGATCTCGCGAGCGATTACAGCGCCTGCTCGTAGAAGTCGATGGCCCGCTCCGCCTGGCCCAGGGCGGCGTAGGCATTGCCCAGGTTGCCGAGGGCGGTCCCCTCGCCCCGGCGGTCGCCGATCTCGCGCGATCGCCAGGTCTGCTCGTAGAAGCCGATGGCCCGCTCCGCCTGGCCCAGGGCGGCATAGGCGAGGCCCAGGTTGCCGAGGGCGGCCCCCTCGCCCCGGCGGTCGCCGATCTCGCGCGCGATCGCCAGGTGCTGCTCGTAGAAGTCGATGGCCCGCTCCGCCTGGCCCAGGGCGGCATAGGCGAGGCCCAGGTTGCCGAGGGCGTTCCCCTCGCCCCGGCGGTCGCCGATCTCGCGAGCGATTACGAGCGCCTGCTCGTAGAAGTCGATGGCCCGCTCCGCCTGGCCCAGGGCGGCGTAGGCGATTGCCCAGGTTGCCGAGGGCGGTCCCCTCGCCCCGGCGGTCGCCGATCTCGCGTCGATCGCCAGGTGCTGCTCGTAGAAGCGCGATGGCCCGCTCCGCCTGGCCCAGGGCGGCATAGGCGAGGCCCAGGTTGCCGAGGTCGGCCCCCTCGCCCCGGCGGTCGCCGATCTCACGAGCGATTACGAGCGCCTGCTCGTAGAAGTCGATGGCCCGCTCCGCCTGGCCCAGGGCGGCGTAGGCGAGGCCCAGGTTGCCGAGGGCGGCCCCCTCGCCCCGGCGGTCGCCGATCTCGCGAGCGATTACGAGCGCCTGCTCGTAGAAGCCGATGGCCCGCTCCGCCTGGCCCAGGGCGGCGTAGGCATTGCCCAGGTTGCCGAGGGCGTTCCCCTCGCCCCGGCGGTCGCCGATCTCGCGCGCGATCGCCAGGCGCTGCTCGTAGAAGCCGATGGCCCGCTCCGCCTGGCCCAGGGCGGCGTAGGCGAGGCCCAGGTTGCCGAGGGCGTTCCCCTCGCCCCGGCGGTCGCCGATCTCGCGGCGATCGCCAGGGCCTGCTCGTAGAAGCCGATGGCCCGCTCCGCCTGGCCCAGGGCGGCGTAGGCGATGCCCAGGTTGCCGAGGGCGTTCCCCTCGCCCCGGCGGTCGCCGATCTCGCGGATCGATCACGAGCGCCTGCTCGTAGAAGCCGATGGCCCGCTCCGCCTGGCCCAGGGCGGCGTAGGCGAGGCCCAGGTTGCCGAGGGCGGTCCCCTCGCCCCGGCGGTCGCCGATCTCGCGATCGATCGCCAGGTGCTGCTCGTAGAAGCCGATGGCCCGCTCCGCCTGGCCCAGGAGATAATGGGACAGGCCCAGCATTCCCAGGAGCCCGCCGACCGACTTCGGCCTCAGGGTGCGGCGGATCGTCTCGGCCAGGAACGGTTCCAGGAGGCCCAGCCCCTCGCGCACGCGGCCGTGATCTTGCAGCCAGTCCGAGACCGATCCCAGCCGCTCGAACGCCCGGTCGTACTCGCCCGCCTGGAACAGATGGTGCCCGGCCTCAATGTCGGTCTCGATGTAGGGCGAGGCCGCGAGCCCGTGTCTCCAGGTAGGTCCCCACTCGGAGATGCGTGGCCAGCCGGAAGGAGGCATCGTCGCCGAAGCGCTGGCGGATGAACTCCGCCGTCGCCGGGTGCAGCGTGTAATGGGGGACCAGGGCGGGGCGACCGTCGCCCCCCAGCACGAGCAGATCGACCTGTTCCAGCAGCGAGGTGCCGAGAAGCCTCTCGGCCGTCGCCTCGGCGGCCGTGGGTGGCTCGTCCGGCTCGCCCAGTTCCCGCATCAGGTCCCACTCCCAGGGTCGGCGGAGCAGCGTCATCCGGTAGAGCATGCGGCGGGTGGGAGCGTCGAGCACTCGGTCCCAGAGCGCGTCGAAGAGCAGGTCGTCGCGGAGCTTGCGCCGGACCTGCGGCAGCGCCGGTGCGACCAGTCGCTCCCATTCCTTGCGGACGTCCTCCGGAGTCGGCCGATCGGGCAGGCGCCATTCGCCGTCGCGGCGGCGATGTCGGGTCAGGGCGTCCTGGATCAGGTCGTTGGCGAACTCGACCGCCCGGGGGTGCCCGTCGAGCCGATCGACCAGCATCCGCCGCGACAGGACACTGAGCCGCCGCAGCGCCGGGAACCACTCCATCAGGCGGAAGACGGCGTCGTCCGGCAGCAGGTTGACCGGGATCAGAGCCTCGCCGAAGTCGGCGTTGATGTAGCGGCAGCTTGCGACGACGAAGAGCGCATCGGTGGCCTCGGCGTTCCTCGTAAGGATCGACCAGATGTCCGCGAGGGCCGGCGACCGCCAGGCGCCGAAGGCGGCTGGGTCGGCGTCGCGCGGGTCGGCGGGGCCAACCAGGAGCGACTCCAGGTTGTCGAGGTAAATCACCAGGCGCGGCACTTTGCTGAGCAGCGCCTGGAGGAAGGAGTCGAACCGCCGCGCCGGGTCGTCGCCCGCCGCGCGGTCGACGTGCTGGACGATGCCCTCCCAGTCGAGCCCGAAGCGTCCGCGGCCGAACTCCGAGAGCTGGCCGACGAGGGCCTCGGCGATTGGGTCGGCCCCCCTGCGCTGCCGTTCGGCATCCTGGCACCAGAGGGTGCAATGCTGTTCCCTGGGGGCGAGCAGGGGCAGCGTGTGCAGCGCCAGCGTGCTTTTGCCAAGGCCGCCCAGCCCCTGGAGCACGAACACCCGGCCCCCTTCCCGGATCCGTCGACGGATGCGGTGTCGGTCGGTACGCCGGCCGATGAAGCCGGTCTCCAGGATGCGGCGGTTGCCCGCGTCGAGGTATGTACGGCGCAGGACGTTCGCTGCACGGCGCTGCCAGCCCGCGGGGGCGGGCCGGCTGAGCGGGTGGTCCGGACCTCGCTGGTAGAGGACCAACTGGGCCCAGGCGAACGGGTACGGGTCTGCGCCGGATCGGCGGCGGGTGACACGAGGAGGACGTCGCGGAGGACCGAGTCGGGGGCCAGGAACGGCTGGGCCAGCGCAGCGCGGGCGCGGTGGACGGCGAAGCGGGTGGGGTGCCCCTCGGCGATGGCGGCGTAGAGTTGCTCCTCGGCCCGGGTCGACAGCTCGTCCCCGATCGGGCCGTAGTAGCCCACCACCTGGTTTACCCCCTCGCGGTGTAGTCGGGCGGCCAAACTCTCCGAGCCCGGCTTGCCTGCCTCGGGCTCCCCCGGAGTGTTGCCGTGGCAATTGGCCAGGTAGAAGAACGGCGGCAGCTTGCCGTCGGGGATGGGGTCCCGCAACCGCTTCAGCAGGTCGTCGACGGCGACCTTATGATCGCGACCCTCGTCGTCCTCGAACACCAGCCGGCCCGGCTCACCGTGGCCGGAGAAGTGGATGCCGGTGGGCTGCTCGCGGGCGACCGTCGCGACCAGATCGTCGAGGGTCCCCAGCTCGGTCGGCACCAGGGGACAGAGTTCGGTGAGGGCTCGGGTGAGACGGTAGCTCTCCGCCTCGTAGCTCAGGCGGCTCCCTTCGGGCGCCGACACGTTGACGACCAGCTTGAATGGGACGGATGGCTCGCGGGGCAGCACGTCCGGGCCGACCTCGCCCGCGGTGGTGCGGGCCAGGTCGATCCGCCACTCACGAACCAGGAACTCGCCGTCGAGGCGGAGCAATTCCCAGGGGAGCGACAGCAGCGTGTCGTCGCCGCTCCGGACCAGGACAAGCGGCCGGGGGCCGTTGGGGACCAGCGCCTCGCGGAGCCGGGCCGTGCCCTCCTCGTCGAACAGGAGGCCGAACAGGGCGTCGCCCAGTGCCGCGGCGTGGCGAAACAGCGCGGCGCGGTCAGCGACGTCCTCGACGGGTTGTCGGGTCAGCGTGTTGAACCCGCGCAGCGCCCCGCCGAAGCGGGAGTCCGCCCGCCAGGGCGGGTCCACCTCGCGGGTCCGGTCGGCCGGGTCCTTGAGCGTGATCCGGTCGCCAGCCCGCTCCAGCGCGAAAACGAACTCCGGGCGCCGGGCGCGGTCCGGGACCAAGGCGATGTTCTCCTGACCGTCGCCGCCGGGTGCCCGCCAGGTGTAGAGGATCGGCCGCTGGACCTTTGGGTCCCGCCGCTGGAGGTCCTCGAACCGCAGCAGCATTCGCCCATGGACGTCGCGGAGGTCGGCCGGCTCGTCGGAGTTCAGGGACTTCAAGCTGGCCAGCAGCTCCGCGGTGAAGGTCCCGCCGACGCCCTGTCGGTTGACGGCCACCGTACCATCCTCCGAGGCGAACATCAGGAACTGGCGGCAGGATCTGTCGACCAGACCCGCCCCGAACGTCTGGTACGCCAGCGACTGCTGGAACTCGTACTCGTCGAAGATGGTGCCGCAGGTGTCGAACACCAGCACCTGGTCCTTGGGGTAGCGCAGGGCGGCGGTTTGCAGGTGGTCCTGGAGCTTCTCGATGCTCAGGACACTGCGATCGTCCTCGCGGTAGTTGGCCAGCAAGGCGAACCGTTCGCGCTCGCGCACGATCCCGTGGCCGGACCAGACCAGCCAGAGACGGCCCTCCCTGCCCCGGAACCGCCGCAGAGCGTCTTGAAGGTCTCATTCCCCAGGTCCGGGTCGATCCGGCACTTGTCACCCAGGTCGGCAAACAGTCCCGCGTTGCGTTCGAGCGGGCTGGCCAGGACCAAGAGGTTCTCAGGCGGGACCCGGCAGTCCTCACGGAACCAGCGTAGCCAGCCGCGAGCGTCGTGAGCCGGCCCGTCGAGGCTGCGGTCGCGCTTTGTGCGGTAGGTCTCGATCGCCACGATCAGGGCGTGATTCGTGGACGGGGCGTTGAGGGGGGACGGTCCCGGGAGGTTCATCGGTCGGGTCTCCGGGGTAACGCGGGGCCGATCACGTCCCAGGTCTGGGAGTTGGTCCAGTAGGCGGAGTGTGCCCCAGGGAAGGGCAGGCGGTTGTTGACCGGGGCATCGTCGACGCCGCGCGGGCCCGGGGCGAAAATCCGCTCGGCAACATAGCTGAGGAAGTCCCTGGGATCATACAGGTTCAGCCAGCGTGGGAAATGCGCCGGCAGCAACTGGCCGTGCGGGAGGGCTTGCAGGGCATCAATCTCGTAGAAGAACGGGGCCTGCGATCCGACGGTCACCAGCAGCTCGACCTGGGGCAGCTCGATTTCGGCGAGCAGGTCGACGCAGGCGACGCCGCCCAGGCTGTGGGCCAGGAGCACGACCGGGCCGTGCTCGGGGAGGCTGTCGCGGATCCGCTGGCAAATCGTCCGGCCGCGGCCCTGGTAGACCAGGATGTCGCCGACGGTCGGGACGATCAGTTCCCTGGTGCAGCGCCCCCGGCGACTCAGCGCGTGCCGCGTGCCGAAGACGGCCAGCGCATGGCCCAGCCACTCGCCGGCGAGGCCGCGGGGCTGCACCCCCGCCGTGACCACGCTGGTCAGCCCGGCAACGAGCGCGTCGCGGGCGTCGGCGTCCGCCGCAAGCGGGGCCTCTGGATGGTCGGCCATCGCTGTGCGCCACTACGGCTCGGGCCCAGACCGACGGGACCTCCTCCGGGTTGTCCGCCGCGGCTTTGAAGGACTGGGCGAACTCGGGCGAGAAGGCTACCGCGTGATGAGCCTCGGCGAGGTCGGCGACAGAGAGCCCCGCCCTGGCCAGCGCGGGCCCCAGCCGGTCGAAGCTGACGAACTCGCGGAGCTGCCGGGCGAGTGCCTGGTTCGGCGACTCGGCCGCGCGGGGGTCGAAGTCCTCGGGGGGCGGGGCGGGCCGCAGAGCCAGCAGGCGCAGCTCGAACAGCGGGTCGAGATCGAGCATCTCCCAGATGTCCGCCTCGTCACCCGGCCCGGCTTCGCGTTCGTCGAGCCCCCTGGTCTGGTCGTAGCGCGGGATGGACTGGCCCTGGCTCTTGAGGAGGGCGCCGAGGTCGTCCCCCCAGCGGCATGGCCTCAAGGCCGCGTCCGGTCGGCATCGCGCGAGGGCGTCGCGGATCCGGGCGAAGTCGGAGTCGTACTTCTCGCCGCGCGTGTTAATGCCGTGAACGAAGACGACGGTCGTCATCGGCCTGGCCTCCCTCCGCCCGCGCCCCCAGGGATCAGGGCATACCAACCCCATTATCGCACATGTGGACCATTATCTCACATGTGGACCGGCCATGACAAGGAAGGACTCCTTTCAGAGGGCATTTGGAATCTTAAATAGATAGACTGCGTAGATTCGATCCCCGCTTTTTGTGAAGCTAGGGAATTTTTATCTATAACTTGTACAAGACAGATGAGAGGCCGTCAAGTCTTTGGACGATTGTCAGAGGGGATTGATCGGGGCATGACCCCCTATTAGACTCGGGATATATTACAGGCCACGGTCGATAAAATGACCGGTTTGTGAAAGGCGAACACTTTGGAAAAATGGCCGCGGAAAGTCGCGCCGGCCCTGGTCCTCATCGGCCTGATTGCCGGCTGCGGGGTCGCGAACACGTATGTCCCACCTCCGCCGCCCGAGGTGACGGTAAGTCACCCCGTCCGGCGGCAGGTGACCAATTACGCCGAGCACACGGGCACCACCAAGGCCGTCGAGACGGTTGACCTTCGGCCCGGGTCAAGGGGTTCCTCAAGGAGAAGCGATTCCAGGAGGGTGCCGACGTCAAGGCCGGCCAGCTCCTGCTGGTCATCGACGAGGAGCCATTCCAGGTCCGCGTCGACCAGGCCAAGGCGAAGCTGGCCGAGGCCGAAGCGGCCTTGAAGAAGGCCGAGCAGTCCAAGGCGCGGGAGGTCGCCCGGGCGCAACTGGCGCTCGAGCCAGGCGCTGCTCCTGCTCGCCCGGATCCAGGAGACGCGGTCGCGCAACCTGTTTGCCCGCAGCGCGGTCTCCAAGGAGGAAGTGGACCAGAACGAGGCCAATCGCAAGAAGAGCGAGGCCCAGGTCGAGGCGGATCGGGCCAGCCTCGACCAGGCCTTGGCCGATTATGAGACCAACATCCTCTCGGCCAAGGCCAACGTCGAGATGGCCAAGGCCGACGTGCGGAATGCCGAGATCGATCTGGGTTACTGCCGGATCTTCTCTCCGATCGATGGCCGGATCAGTCGGAGCCTGGTGGACGTGGGCAACCTCGTCGGCGACGGCCAGGCCACGGTCCTCGCGACCGTCCTGAAGTACGACCCGATCTATGCGTACTTCAACCCCAGCGAGGCCGACCTGCTCCGGTACAAGAAGATGGTCCGCGAGGGGAAGCGGGCGGATTACCGCACGGACGTGATGCCGGCGGAACTCGGCCTGGCGAACGAACAGGGGTTCCCGCACAAGGGCCGGATCGAATACGCCGACCCCAGCGTCGATCCCAGCACCGGCACCATCCAGGTGCGCGGGATCTTCGCCAACCCGGACGAGGCGATCCTCCCAGGGATGTTCGTCCGCCTTCGCGTGCCGCTCGAAGAGCGGGTGAATGCGCTGCTCGTCCCCGAGCTGCGCCTGGGGGCCGACCAGGGCGGCTCGTACGTGCTGGTGGTGAATCAGCAAGAGGTCGTCGAGCGGCGCGCCGTCACGCCGGGTATGGTGATCGACGGCATGCGGGTGATCGAGGGATACCTGAGGCCGGACGACCGGATCGTCATCAATGGCTTGCAGCGGGCGAGGCCCGGCGCACGGGTCAGCCCGAAGTGCGCCGAGTCGGGATCTCCGCCCGCGGCCGGTGCCGCGTCCCGGGCCGGGCGCGATTCACCCCCCGCGCTGGCCTCGGCGCGGCCGGCCGGACGCGCGGCGTCTCCCGCCAGGGCGACGCCCCCCGCCGAGGGGGCTTCTCGACCTTAGCGTTGCTCAGAGAACGAGGCTCGCTGGTCGTTCTCCTCCCACCCCGGCCCTCCTCCACAAGGGGAAAGGGGTCTTTCCGACTCGCTTCCCCCTTGCTGGGGAGAGTTGGGGTGAGAGGGTGGGTCCGTTGCTCGACGTCACGATCTTCGCCTTTCTCAGGCCCGAGCGAGCGCACCGATGTTCTCCCGCTTCTTCATCGAACGGCCGATCCTCGCCAACGTGATCGCGTACGTGACCATCCTCCTCGGCGCGGTCACGCTGCTCGTGCTGCCGATCGAGCAGTATCCCCAGATCACGCCGCCGACTGTGCAGGTCTCGACCAACTACCCCGGGGCCGACGCCCAGGTGCTGTCCGACACCGTCGCCTCGCCCATCGAGCAGGAGGTCAACGGCGTCGAGAGCATGCTCTACATGTCCTCCACCTGCGCCAGCGACGGGACGTATAACCTGACGGTGACCTTCGACGTCGGCACCAACCTCGACATGGCGCAGGTCCTGGTCCAGAATCGGGTCGCCATCGCCCAGCCCAAGCTCCCGCAAGAGGTCCAGCGACAGGGGATCACGACCAAGAAGAAGTCGACCAGCATCATCCTGGTGGTGGCCCTGACCTCGCCTGACGGCCGGTACGACAGCCTCTTCCTGAGCAACTTCGCGACGCTCCGGGTCAAGGACGTCCTGAGCCGGATCCACGGCGTTGGTGACATCAACATCTTCGGCAGCAGCAACTACGGGATGCGCATCTGGCTCAACCCCGAGATGCTGAAGGCCCGCAACCTGACCACCGAGGACGTTCTGGCGCGATCCGCGAGCAGAACGTCCAGGTCGCCGCCGGCCAGATCGGGCAGCCCCCCACGCCGCCCGACCAGAACTTCCAGTACACCGTCACCACCCTGGGCCGGCTCTCGGACCCCGAGCAGTTCGCCGAAATCATCATCAAGACCGACAAGGAGGACGCGAAGGGGTCCGGGGCGCGGCTGACGCGGATCAAGGACGTGGCGCGCGTGGAGCTGGGCGGCCAGGTGTACGACCAGTGGTGCGACGTGGGCGGCAAGTCCGCCGCCGGCGTCGCCATCTACCAGCTCCCCGGCGCCAACGCGCTCGACGTGGCCAAGAAGGTCTACGCGGCCATGGCCGAGCTGAAGAAGTCCTTCCCCGAGGGGGTGGAATACTCCTTCCCCTACAATACCACGATCTTCGTCGAGGAGTCGATCCGCGAGGTCTACAAGACGCTCTTCGAGGCGGGCGTCCTCGTCCTGATCGTGATCCTGCTGTTCCTCCAGGACTGGCGGGCGGTGCTGATCCCCGCGACGACCGTCCCCGTGACGATCATCGGCGCCTTCGCGGCGATGGCCGCGCTGGGGTTCACCGTCAACTTGTTGACCCTCTTCGGCCTCGTTCTGGCCATCGGCATCGTCGTCGACGACGCGATCGTGATCGTGGAGAACGCGGCGCACCACATCGACCACGACCGGCTGCCCCCCAAGGAGGCGACGATCAAGGCCATGTCCGAGGTGATCGGGCCGGTCATCGGGATCACCCTGGTGCTGATGGCCGTCTTCCTGCCCACCGCCTTCCTCGGCGGGATCACCGGCCAGCTCTACCGCCAGTTCGCCCTGACCATCGCCGCGACGGCGATCATCAGCGCCATCAACGCCGTGACGCTCAAGCCGGCGCAGTGCGCCACGTATCTCCGCCCCTCGCCAGAACGGCGGAACGCGTTCTTCCGGGCCTTCAATGCCGTCTACGACCGTTGCGAGGCCGGCTATGCCGCGATCGTGGGTTACGTCGTCCGGCACACGCTCGCGATGATGCTCCTGTTCCTCGGGCTCGTCGTCCTGACGGGCTGGTGGTTCACCAGTCTGCCGACCGGCTTCCTCCCCACCGAGGACCAGGGCTATGCCATCGTCGGCGTTCAGCTCCCCGACGCCGCGTCGCAGGTCCGGACGCGCGAGGTTGTCGCCAAGGTCGAGGCGATCTTCAAGAAGACGCCCGGGATCGAGAACTGGGTCCTGATCGGCGGCAACTCGGTGCTCGACCAGACCGTCGCCTCGAACGCCGCCACGTTCTACGTGCGCCTGGGAGCCCTACGAGGAGCGGACCCGCCCCGAGCTGAGCCAGGAGGCCATCCTGGCGAACCTCCGGGGACAATTCCAGTTGATCGAGGAGGCCATCGTCTTCGCGTTCCCGCCGCCGGCCATCCAGGGGCTGGGCGTCGCAGGCGGCTTCCAGATCCAGATTGAGGATCGGGGGGGCGTCGGGCTGGCGGAACTCCAGCAGGTCACCGACGAGATGATCCAGGACGGCAACGCCCAGACGGGTCTCCGGGCGCTCAACACCACCTTCCGTGCCGGGGTCCCGCAGCTCTACGCCGACATCGACCGGGTCAAGGCCAAGAGCCTCGACGTCCCGCTCGATTCCGTCTTCGGCACGCTCCAGGCGGCGCTCGGCTCGGCCTACGTCAACGACTTCAACAAGTTCGGCCGGACGTACCAGGTCAGGGTCCAGGCCGACCAGAGGTTCCGCCTGGTGCCCGATGATATCCGGCGGCTCGAGGTCCGGGACTCGCGGGGCAAGATGGTGCCGCTGCACACGCTCATCACCATGCGGGAGCGGCTCGGCCCGCAGATCATCACCCGCTACAACCTCTACCCCTCGGCGTCGATCACCGGCGAGGCGGCCCGCGGCTTCAGCTCGGGCCAGGCGCTGACGCTGATGGAGCAGATGGCCGGGAGCAAGCTGCCGGCCTCGATGGGGTACGAGTGGACCGCCATGTCGTACCAGGAGAAGATGGTCGGCTCGCAGGCGATCTGGGTCTTCGCCCTGGCGGTGCTCCTGGTCTACCTGGTGCTCGCTGGCCAGTACGAGAGCTGTACCCTCCCGATCGCGGTCATTCTGGTGGTGCCGCTGGCGCTGCTGGGCACCGTGATCGCGGTCGCCGTGCGTGGTATGGACAATAACATCTACACGCAGATCGGCATCGTGCTGATCATCGCGTTGGCGAGCAAGAACGCGATCCTGATCGTGGAGTTCGCGCGCGAGCTGCGGTTGCAGGGTCTGGGGATCCCCGAGGCGGCCGTCCGGGCCGCTCGGCTGCGGTTCCGACCGATCCTGATGACCTCCTTCGCGTTCATCCTGGGGATCTTCCCGCTGGTGAATGCCACGGGGGCCGGCGCCGCCAGCCGTCGTGCCCTCGGCACGGCCGTCTTCGGGGGCATGATCGCCGCGACCGTGCTCTCCGTGTTCTTCGTTCCCGTCTTCTACGTCCTCGTGCAGCGATTCGCCGAGCTCCGCCGCGACACCCCGGCCGAGGCACCGTCTCCGTCCAAGATCGCCACCGAGCCACCGGAACACACGACCCAATAAGGGTATCGCCCAGATTGCCGCGGAAATATGTTCTGATACGCTTTCCAGGAATTTCGTGCGCACTGGTCCGACCCGTCATCGCTTCCCTACCATCTCGCATCCATCCTGCGAGCGCACGAAATTCCTGGAAAGTGGATCAGAGGAAGCTCGAGGCGTCGATCGGCCCGACCGAGGGGTGCGGAGATCGGTCCACTGGTGGGTCAGGCTTGCGCGTCCCCCGGAGGGACACGGGACGGATCGGTGTGATTGCCGCCGAGGGACGAGATCACGAGATCGGAGGACCGGTTTCCCCCATTGACAACCACCCGACGATTTGCAACGATCCCTAACCTCCACGATTGAGGATCCCATCACCAGATCGACGAACCCCCACTCATCGCGCACGTTTTCTTCATTACGAGCGGCCGGATGTCCGAGTCGATCCCCGCACCTGCCCGGGTCATGAGCGTCCGCCGCCGAGTGCCCATCGGCCTGCCGATGCTGGCTCTCGTCGGGCTTGTGGCGACCGGCCCCTCGTCGTGGGCCGACGACGAGCTTTATGCTGTCAAGCTCACGGTCTACGATCAACTGGTCCTGCCGGGTGAGCCCATCACCCTCGAGGCCAAGCTCGAACACGAGGGGATCGGGGGCCTGAACCCCGACATGAGGGGCTATCCCCTCCGGTTCGTCATCCCGGAGTTCCTCGACCAGGAAGTCATGACCGCCCAGGAAGGGGTGGCGACCCTCTCCCTGCGGTCGTCCCACGGGCCGAGGAGCCCCGGTCGGGTGAGCGTGCGATTCCCGGGCAGCCGCCTCCATCAGCCGGCCGAGGTCACCGGTCGGATCTTCGTCTGGCCCGCCGGCATCCCCATCCTCATCATCGATATCGACCACACGATCTCCGACCTCCGCGAGATCGACGTCGTTTTCACCGCGAACGCCCAGATCCCGGCACTGCCGGGGGCGGTCGAGGCGCTCGCCAAGCTGGCACAGAGATATCAGATTATCTATTTGACAGCGCGCGATCACGCCTTCTACAACAAGACCAGGGCCTGGCTCGACGTGCGCGGGTTTCCCGAAGGGCCCTTGTTCACGCGCGATTTCCACATCTGGGAGACACGGGGGACCTTCAAGGCGCAACTTCATCGCCAACCTCAAGACGCGCTATCCGAACGTGGCGGTCGGCGTCGGCGATTGCCTTGATGACGCTCGGGCCTATCTGGACAATGGCATGAAGACCCTCATCATCGATCAGGCTGGCGCGGGACGATTCCCCGGCCAAGTGCTCGTGGTGTCGTCGTGGCGGGAGATCGGTGCATTGCTGGTCCCCGAGGAAAGGAAACTCCCCAGGACGCGCGTACCGCGGCTGCATCGCGAGATCGCCTCGCCAGGACGAGTCATCGGCAACCGATCCGACGCGCCCAGCGCTCGTTAATTGGCCGTGGAATCCGAGACGTCTTCCCGCGGAAGCCCCCTTCTTTGTCTCTGACCGGGGCGAACGGATTCATCCCCTTGCGTCCCGAAAGACCATCTCCGATCATGGTCCGGTACGACCGTCGGCCAACTGACTTGCCCCAAGGATTGCGCCTAGGGCGTGTGGACAAAACCTGGGTGAACTTCGTAAGGAGGGTATCAAAGCTCGCGTTTCCAGGCTGATCGAGCACTCAACCATGTACCGTCATTCGATAACAAATGAACACTGGGTGCGGATCGCAGCACTCCTCCCCGGCCAAGCCGGCGACCCAGGCGTGACCGCCAAAGACAACCGTCTCTTCGTCGACGCCGGCCTCTGGATCGCCAAGACCGGGGCCCCCTGGCGTGACCTCCCCGAACGCTTCGGGAATTGGAATTCGGTCTGGAGGCGGTTCGATCGCTGGTCCGCCAAGGGCGTCTGGCTCCGGGTCTTCGAGGAGCTGAAGGACCCTGACTTGGAGTGGCTGAGCCTCGACAGCACCGTGATCCGGGCCCACCAGCACGCCGCCGGGGCGGTAAAAAAGGGGGGCGCCGACCAAGCCTTGGGACGCTCGCGCGGCGGCTTCTCGACCAAGCTGCACATCGCTGTAGACGGGTTGGGCAACCCTGTCGAGTTGATCCTGACCGGGGGACAAGAGGCCGACATCAATCAAGGCGCTGCATTGGTCAAAGGTCACGATGCTGATGCAGTGATCGCAGATAAGGGATATGACGGGGATAAGTTCGTTGCGACCATCGAGGCCAGCGGAGCGGCCGCGGTGATCCCGCCGAGGAAGAATCGGATTTTCAAGCGAGAGTATGACGAGCATCTTTATAAGGAGCACCACCTGGCGGAGCGGTTCATCAACCGGATCAAGCAATACCGTCGGGTGGCGACACGGGATGAGAAGACGGCTCGGAACTTCCTGGGGTTCGTTCATGTGGCTGCAATCATGGTGTTATTGCTCTAGCCCAGATTTTGCATCCTGCCCAGATATTGTCCACACGCCCTAGGCTCGATCGCCCAAATCTGTATGGAAATCAAGCCCTTGAGGAGTGGAAAACGGGCGGATGCACCGCGAATACCATCCCGCCGACATGCACCACCAGTGTGCCCACGCGTTCGAGGCCGGCGAGCACCACGCGCACCACGATGACCACCGTTCGCTCTTCGTCCTGGCGGCTGTGATGGGCGTGGGGTGAGCGTCTCGAATGTTGGTGGAAAATTTCGTACAACAGGGGTCGTCGATGTGTTCCTGGGATTTCACTGGTCATGCGATCACGGAGGGACCCCTTGTACGCCCCCTTCCTCACTCCCGAACAAGCCGCCGAAGCCGATCGCCTCTTCCAACTCCTCAGCCCCGCCGCTCGAGGAGAGTCGCGCGGGATCGCCCAACTCCTCGCCTCCAAGCCCGACGACAAGCTCCTCGGGAAAGACCGAGTTCGAGGTCCGCGACCGGGTGCACAAGATCGGAGCCAAGGCCATCGAGACCGCTCTCAACGAGCGGAAAAAAGGGGGTACCAAGGGTCCAGCATGAGTTGCCCGACCTGCCACGGCCCGAGCAAGTTTCAGGACCGTCGGGACAAGACCTTTGTCAGCCTGATGGGCCAGATCGTGCTGCAGGGTCGCGCCTACTACCACTGCCCGGCCTGTCATGCGGGCCATGTCCCCGTCGACGCCGTGTTGGGGTTCTCCGCGAGCAAGCTGACGCCGGGGGCCGAGGAGATCGCGACCCTGGCCGGCACCATCGGCAGCTTCGCCGAGGCGGCCGAGAAGCTCTTGCCCAAGATGGCCGGGCTGCGGCTCTCGGAGTCGACCGTGGAACGGACCACCGAGGCCGCCGGCGACGGCTCGGCGACCTGTGGGACGGCGGGCACACCCTCGGCACCACCGCCGACTGGCGTTGGAACCGCGACGCGAAGGGGCGGACCGTCGCCTACGTCAGCATCGACGCCACGGGGGTCGGCATCCAGGGCGAACGCGGTGCCCAGGCCGACGGCCGCATGGTCTGGGTGGGCAAGGTCTTCAACCCCCGGCCCGAACCCACCGAGGCGTTCCCCAAGCCGCACCCGCCGTCGGCCCGCTACCAGGCCGGGCTGATGGACCTTGAGGAACTGGGAGGCGCGGATGCGTCGGCAAGCGGCCCAGGTGGGCATGGACCGGGCCGAGCAGTGGGTGGCGCTGACCGACGGCGGCAACGGGCTGGACGACTTCATGGACGTGTTCTTCCCCCTCGCCGTGCGGATCTTGGACTTCTACCACGCGGCCGAACACCTCGGCGACCTGGCCAAGGCGTGCTGTGGCCACGATGCGGCCGCCGCCGCCGAAGAACTGACCGAAGCGGTGGAGCCACCAGATGAAACACGAGGGCGGTGACGCGATCCTGGCGACGCTGGAGGCGCTGGACCTGAAGGGTCGATCCGCCGCGGTGCGGGAGACCCATCGCCTGGTGACCGGGTACGTGCGGAACAACCTCCATCGGATGGATTACCCGCGTTACCGCGAAGAAGGCTGGCAGATCGGCTCAGGGCACATCGAGGCGGCGTGCAAGACGGTGGTCAACCAGCGGCTGAAGCAGAGCGGGATGCGCTGGGGTGGCGACGGGGCCGACGCCGTCTGCCACCTCCGAGCGTTGTACGAAGGTGAACCCAGTCAATGGGATGCCTTCTGGGAACGATCCATCAACTAATGACCCAACCGTCTACCAACAAGAAAGACGCTCACCCAGCCTTCTGTCTGGCCATTGAATTTTTCGGCTCATGGGCCCAAATCAGTGACTTCCCCATTGACTTTCGCAGATCGTCGAAAACCATTCTCTCGGCCATGCACCCCGATCCTGAGGAGTTCATGCGATGGATTTCCCCATCAATGATCTAATGGATGAAAATGCTTGTTATCAATTCCTCATCGACATCTTTCATCCCCAGGGCTTGCACTGTCCCCGCTGTCAGACCCAAGAAGGACTTCAAATTCAAAACTATTATCGTGACCCAATACTCAATTATCGATGTACTCAATGCCGCCGGGTCTTCAATGCCTGGACGGGCACCCTCTTCCAGGGGACCCACTGGCGGCCCACGCAGATGGTCCTCATCCTGCGCGGTTTTACTCCGGGGGTGTCCACCGCCCAGTTGGCCCGGGAACTCTCATGTAGCCGAAGGCATCTCTTGGATCTTAGACACAAATTCCAAGCACAAGCACAATCCAATTTGGATCGAAAACCCTTGGAGGACGATCATGTCGAAGCCGACGAAATGTATCAAAACGCCGGAGAAAAAGGGGTCCCACACGAGGACCCGGAGGATCCGCCCCGGTGTCGGGCCAACAAGATCAAGGGGCACGGGACGATGGAAAACGACCGTCCTCCCGTGGTCGGGATCGTCGGCCGAGAGTCTGGGACGGTGCGGCTGGAGGTCGTGGCGCATTCGGATCAGGAGACATTGGAAGCATTTGTAGATAAGACAACAAAATCGCAGGCCATGGTATACACGGATGAATGGAGTGGTTACGACCACGTTCCGGAACTCGGTCGCGGCCACGCCACGGTGTGTCACACTCCGGGGAAACGGGAGTGGGCGCGTGATGACGATGGTGACGGGGTACGCGAGGTTCATAACAATACGACCGAGGGATTGTGGACTGGGGCACGGAACTTTTTGCGGAGCTTCCGTGGAGTCAGTAAGTGGTTCCTGGGCCAGTACATGGCCATGTTCGAATGGTCATATAACATGAAGGAGGCGACCAAAGCCGTTCTGCGGGCGATCCTGAGAATCAAGGTCGCTACTGATTTGGGCCCATGAGCCGAATTTTCTTGACGTCCGGCTCGGTAGTCGTTAATGCTTACATCTCTGTCTGGTGGAACGGGCTCTCCGCTCGCAGCGAGACCAGTGGGGGGGACCAGCGGTCTTCCCTGCAATGTCGCCTTCATTTTCGGCGCAACCCCGATCGCGCTGACAACCTTGTGATCCCCACAGAGAGGAGCGAGCGATGGAATGGCTCAAGGATCTTACCGCGATCAGCCGCCGCCCGGCGGCCGCGAGTGCATCGGACAGGCGCCGTTCCAGGCGGCGGCGCTGCCCCCTCGGGCTGGAGCGGCTGGAGGACCGGACGGCGCCGGCGGTCTTCGTCGCGACGAATCTGGCCGATAGCGGCGACGGCTCGCTGCGGCAGGCGATCGTGCAATCCAACAGCACCCGCGGCCCCAACGAGATCGACTTCGCCCCCGGCCTCAGCGGGACGATCGTGCTGACGAGTGGCGACGAGCTGCAGATCACCAACGACGTAAGGATCGTCGGTCCGGGGGCGGATGTGCTCAGCGTCAGCGGCAACAACGCCAGCCGGGTGTTCGAAGTCGATTTGGTTCATGCTGCGACGATCAGCGGCCTGACCATCACCGGTGGCCGCGTCAGCGACGTAGGGGGTGGCATCTTCAACAACGGCGGCACGCTGACGATCGATGCCAGCACCATCAGCGGCAACCTCGCCGGCAGCGAAGGCGGTGGCATCGCCAGCCTCGACGGCACCCTGACGCTCAGCAACGTGATCGTCAAGGATAACCTGGCGCAGGGCAGCGCTGGGGCGGACGGCAGTGGGGGCAACGGTCAGGATGCGCAAGGGGGTGGCATCTACAGCAGTGGCGGCGTGCTGTCGCTCACCAACCACACGCAGGTGGTGGGCAACCAGGTCCGCGGCGGCAACGGCGGCAACGGCGGCAGCCTGGCAGCCCTGGCAGCCCCGGCGGCAACGGCGGCGGCCCGGGCGGCCCCGGCGGCAACGGCGGCAGCGGCCAAGGCGGGGGCGTGTATGTCGTCGGCGGCACGCTCACGCTCACCGACTCCACCCTCGACGCCAACACCGCGACCGGCGGCGGCGGTGGCTTCGGTGGCAGCGGCGGCCAGGGTGGCCCCGGCGGCGGCTTCGACCCCGGCGGCCCCCCTCTAACCGGCCCCGGCGGCGACGGCGGCAACGGCGGCAACGGCGGCAACGGCGGCGGCGGCCAAGGCGGGGGCGTGTATGTCGTCGGCGGCACGCTCACGCTCACCGACTCCACCCTCGACGCCAACACCGCGACCGGCGGCGGCGGCGGCTTCGGCGGCCGCGGCGGCGGCGGCGGCGGCCCCGGCATCGCAGCCCCTCCGGTCTCTTCGCAGCGGCCGCGGCGGCCCCGGCGGCAGTGGCGGCGCGGGCGGCAGCGGCCAAGGCGGGGGCCTTTTTGACACGGCGGCACGGTCATCCTGACCACCGGCACCCGCGTCTCGGCCAACACCGCATCCGGCGGAGGCGGCGGAGGCGGCGGAGGTGGAGGCGGCGGCGGCTCCGGCGGCGGCGAATTCTTGAACGTCGGCTCCGGCGGCGTCGCCGGCGGCGGCGGCAATGGCGGCAGCGGCCAAGGCGGGGGCCTGTACGCCAGCAATGATTCAGTCACCCTCATCGACTCCACCCTCGACACCAACACCGCGACCGGCGGCGGCGGCGGCAGTGGCGGCGACAGCGGCTTCGGCTTCGGCGGCGGCGGCGGCATCGGCGGCAGCGGCGGCGCGGGCGGCAGCGGCCAAGGCGGGGGCCTTTTTGACGGCGGCGGCACGCTCACCTTGACCACCGGCACCCGCGTCTCGGCCAATACCACGATCGGCGGCGCGCGGCGGCGACGGAGGCAACGACGTCGGCGGCGTCGTCAACGGCAGCGTCCTCGGAGGCAGTGGCGGCGCGGGCGGCAGCGGCCAGAGGGGGGACTGCTCGCCAGCAATGACACGATCTCCCTCACCGGCGCCTCCCTCGACTCCAACACCGCGACCGGCGGCGGCGGCGGCAGCGGCACCAGCGCCGGCGGCAGAGTCAGCTTCGGCGCCAGCGGCGGCGCGGGCGGCAGCGGCCAAGGGGGGACTGTTGCGCCAGCAATGATATGATTACCCTAACAGATGCCACCCTCGATGCCAACACCGCGACCCGGCGGCAGCGGCGGCAGCGGCGGCAGCGGCGCCAGCGGCGGCGGCAGCGGCGGCAGCGGCGGCAGCGGCCAAGGGGGGGGGACTGTCCGCCAGTAATGATATGATCACCCTAACAGATGCCACCCTCGATGCCAACACCGCGACCGGCGGCAGCGTCGGCGTCGGCCTTCAACGGTCTTCGACCTCAGCGCCGGCAACGGCCAAGGGGGAGGAATCTTCCTCGAATCAGGAACTTTCGCCTTGGTCCACTCCCGCATCACCCAAAACCGCACCATAGGTGGGACCGCGGTTGGTGTGCCGTTTGGCGACTTCGGCCGTGGGACCGGCGGCGGCCTCTACAGCACCGGCATCCTGACGATCACCGACACCCTGATCAGCGGCAACTCCGCCGACTGGGACGGCGGCGGCATCCACAACGCCGGCCTCTTGGCGCTCGCCGGCTGCACGCTCCGCGACAACTCTGGCCGGAACGGCGGCGGCATCTTCAACGACGGCGGCGGCCTGACGCTCGCCGGCTGCACGATCCGCGGCAACTCCGCGGCCGGCGGCGGCGGCATCTTCAACACCAACGGCGGCACGCTGACGATCGATGCCAGCACCATCAGCGGCAACCGCGCCTTCAGCGAAGGCGGCGGCATCTTCAACACCAACGGCGGCACGCTGACGATCGATGCCAGCACCATCAGCGGCAACCGCGCCGGCAGCGAAGGCGGTGGCATCGCCAGCCTCGACGGCACCCTGACGCTCAGCACCGTGATCGTCAAGGATAACCTGCGCAGGGCAGCGCGGGGACGACGGCAGTGGGGGCAACGGTAGTGGGGGCAACGGTCAGGATGCGCAAGGGGGTGGCATCTACAGCGGGGGCGGCGTGCTGTCGCTCACCAACCACACGCAGGTGGTGGGCAACCAGGTCCGCGGCGGCAACGGCGGCAACGGCCGCAGCGGCAGCACTGGCAGCCCCGGCGGCACACGGCGGCGGCCAGGGTGGCCCCGGCGGCAACGGCGGCAGCGGCCAAGGCGGGGGCGTGTATGTCGTCGGCGGCACGCTCACGCTCACCGACTCCACCCTCGACGCCAACACCGCGACCGGCGGCGGCGGCGGCTTCGGCGGCAGCGGCGGCCAGGGTGGCCCCGGCGGCGGCTTCGGCCCCGGCGGCCCCCCTCTAACCGGCCCCGGCGGCGACGGCGGCGGCGGCAACGGCGGCAGCGGCGGCAGCGGCCAAGGCGGGGGCGTGTATGTCGTCGGCGGCACGCTCACGCTCACCGACTCCACCTTCGACGCCAACACCGCGACCGGCGGCGGCGGCGGCTTCGGCGGCGCCGGTGGCGGCGGCCCCGTCAGCAGCCCCTCCGGTCTCTTCGGCGGCCGCGGCGGCCAGTGGCGGCGCGGGCGGCAGCGGCCAAGGCGGGGGCCTTTTTGACAGCGGCGGCACGGTCATCCTGACCACCGGCACCCGCGTCTCAGCCAACACCGCATCCGGCGGAGGCGGCGGAGGTGGAGGCGGCGGCGGAGACGGCAGCGCCAACCCGTTCAGTTCCAACAGCGGCACAGGTGGCGACGCCAGCAACGGCGGCAACGGCGGCAGCGGCCAAGGCGGGGGCCTGTACGCCAGCAATGATTCGGTCACCCTCACCGACTCCACCCTCGATGCCAACACCGCGACCGGTGGCAGCGGCGGCGGCTTCGGCCGCATCGTCGGCGGTAGCGGCGGCGCGGGCGGCAGCGGCCAAGGGGGGGACTGTACTCCAGCAGCAATGATATGATCACCCTAACAGATGCCACCCTCGATGCCAACACCGCGACCGGCGGCAGCGGCGGCTTCTCCGGTGGCAGCGACGGCAATGGCGGCAACGGCCAAGGGGGAGGAATCTTCCTCGAATCAGGAACTCTCGCCTTGGTCCACTCCCGCATCACCCAAAACCGCACCATCGGTGGGACCAGTGGGAGGCCCGGGAGCGATACCACCCCCGGCAACCCCGGCAACCCCGGCCGTGGGACCGGCGGCGGTCTCTACAGCACCGGCATCCTGACGATCACCGACACCCTGATCAGCGGCAACTCCGCCGACCTGGACGGCGGCGGCATCGACAACGCCGGCCTCCTGGCGCTCGCCGGCTGCACGATCCGCGACAACTCCGCCGGCCGGGACGGCGGCGGGATCTTCAACGACGGCGGCGGCCTGGCGCTTGACCGGCTGCACGATCCGCGACAACTCCGCCGGCCGGGACGGCGGCGGGATCTTCAACGACGGCGGCGGCCTGACGCTCGCCGGCTGCACGATCCGCGGCAACTCCGCGGCCGGCGGAGGCGGCATCTTTAACACCAATGGCGGCGTCCTGACGATCGTCGCCAGCGACATCAGCGACAACGAGGGCGGCGATATCGTGGACCTGACCTGAGGCCCGCTGCCCCGAAGCTCGGAACGGGAGGAAGCACGATGACTTACACGCGCGGGATCGGCTTGAGGTATTTACTCCTGATGGGCATCCTGCTCCTGACGGTCGCGACAGGTGCCCCTGCGGCCTTCATCCCCCTGACCGCGACCCTCACCGGCGCCCAGGAGACGTCCCCGAATTCGTCCACTGGCATCGGCTCGCCGCCTTCATCCTGGACGATGTCAACCGGACCCTGATCAGCGCCGTCATGTTCTCGGGCCTGACCAGCCCGACGCTCCTGGACGACTTCAACACCTCGGCCCACATCCACATGGGTCCTCTCGGCGTCGCGGGCCCGATCATCCACCCGTTCCCCACCGCCCCGATCGGCGTGACGAGCGGGTCGTTCGCGGACATCTGGACCGGGTTGACGTCCAGTGACATCGCCGCGCTGGAGGCCGGCAACACCTACATCAACATCCACACGGTGGCCTTCGCCAGCGGCGAGATCCGGGGCCAGATCTCGCTTCGTCCCAGAGCCCGGCTCGCTGGTACTGGGGGCGACAGGGGCCGTGGTCCTGCTCGGCGGCATCAAATTCTGCCGTTGGTGGTCCCTCGCCTGAGATCCGCAGTCTTTGTAGATGGGTGGCCGTTCACCGGTGGAGTGTAGTGTCCCTGATGCAGAGTCTGGGATCGTCCCAAACGGGCCAAATCTAGCTTGACACATACAGGAGTGATCTGATCGCCACTGGGTGTGGTGCAACTCAAGGAACTCTAATTTCTTGCGCCGGTGATTCACCCTTGGGAGCACCGCTGAAAAGTGTCAAGTTCGTACACTATGGGTAGCAGAGGTTTTGGGACGATCCCCAGAGTCTGTATGATTGATCGCCATAAGAGCCAAGAACACGGTCGGTTGCCCCAATTGTCGACGGTTACAGGCGCAAGTGGCTGCCCTGGAGGCGGAACTCGACGCCCTCAAGGAGGTCGTCGCCCAATTGAGCCAGCAACTCGCCGCGGCGCAAGGACTCCTCGATCTCTTCCAAGCCTCCCTCGTCCGACCTCGTCAAACCGCCCAAGCTGCTACCGCCCGAGTGTCAGGACCGACGTCACGCAGGCGGACAACCTGGGCATCCCAAGCACGAGCGTGCCGCATTCCCGCCTAAATCGGTCAACGGCGGGTTCTTCGATCATGGCCTCGACTCCTGCCCCGCGTGTGGCCAGGACCTGCAGCCCGCGTAGCCCATCGCGCCGCGAGTGGTTCAGCAGGTCGACGTCTGTAAGTTCTACGAATTCGTGCGGACGCTCGAGACGTACCGTGCCCTGCTCGACGAGCGGGCGACGGTTGTCCTGTCGTCGGCCAACACGCTGCTCCGACTCTTGACGCAAGGCCCGGCAGACGAGTTGCTGAACGCAAACGTGAAGCCCAAGGAGCCCAGGCCATGAGGCGCGGGGCGATCACCCTCGCCGTGGTCGGGCTGGCCGCGGTAGCGTACCTGGCGACCGGGCTGGTCGTGGTGGCGCCGGGCGAGACGGTCGTCGTCCGCCGCCTGCGTCGGTTCGTGCCGCAGCCATGGGCCGCCGGCCTGCACCTGGGCTGGCCGATCGGGTTCGACCGGACGACGCGAGTCCGGACCGACGTGGTCCGTCGGCTGGAGGTCGGCCTGGCCGGCACATCCGGCCCGGACGACGACTCCGGCGCCGGCGAGTACCTGACGGGCGACCTGAACCTGCTCCGCGCCAGGGGCATCGTGCACTACCGCGTCGCCGACCCGGTCGCCTTCGTCCGGGGTCCGGCGGATGCCGAGCCGCTCCTGGCCCGCCTGACCGAATCGAGCCTGACCCGCGCCCTTTCCCGGAGGGGGATCGACGCCACCCTCCGCGCCAGGTGTGCCGAGATCGCTCGCGACCTGGCGTGCGACCTCTCCCGAGCGGTCGCACGCCACCGGTTGGGCCTGGCCGTCCTGGGTGTCAGCCTGACCGATGCCCGGCCGCCGAGCGAGGTGGCGGCCGACTTCGCCGTCGCGCATGCGGCGCAGAGCGAGCACGACCGCCGGATCAAGGAGGCGGAGACCTACGCAGCCACCACCCTGACCGCCCGGCCGCGCCTTGGCGCTGGCCCGAACCGAACAGGCCCGGGCGCGCCGATCGCGCCGTCGCACTGGCCAGGAGCCGCGTCGGCCGGTTCCTCGCCCTGCTGACCGAGGCTGACCGGTCCCGCCCGCTGACCGTCCGCCGCCTCTACCTCGAGACCCTTCGCGAACTCCTGCCCAGGGTCCGCCGCAAGCTCGTCCTCACGCCCGAGGAGCCCATCGACCTGAGCATCCTGAAGGGCGAAGACAGATGAGTCCTCCGGGCGGTCGGATTCATGTCGCAGGGCCGGCACACGTCCTTCGGCGAATCTCCCGAGTGGCTGGCCAATTCCGGAAATAAAGGGGAATCTATCCCTGACTCATGGATTCTTTAGGTACGGCGGTTAGAATCCCCGTCGTCCTGGAGGCATCCCGTCCGGGAGGGTTGACCGCCAAGGGCATCCCCTCATGCACGGAAATCGGAGGAAGATCATGCGAATCTTTGATTGGGTGGGTCCGATCGCCGCCCTGGGCTTGCTCATTTTCGCCACGGGTGCGCGGGCGGGCGAGGAGGAGATCCCGCTGAAGGACGTGCCGAAGGCCGTCATCAACGCCGTCAAGGACAAGTTCCCCGAGATCAAGATCAAGAAGGCCGAGAAGGAAGAGGAGGACGGCACGACGATCTACGAACTGTCCTTCACGCACGAGGACAAGGAGTACGAGGTGGAAGCGAAGGCCGACGGCACGATCATCGCCATCGAGAGGCAGATCGCCGTCACGGACTTGCCCGAGGCCGTGGTCAAGAGCCTGAAGGCCAAGTATCCCCACGCCAAGATCGAAGCGGCGGAGGAGGTGACCAAGGATGAGAAGGTGACTTACGAGGTGGAGATCGAGACGACCAAGGAGAAGGAGCTGGAAATTATGCTGGATGCCTCCGGTAATATTCTTGAGGTCGAGGAAAAGAACGACGACAACTGACCGCGACGACCTCAAGCGCGGCTTGGCCGCGGCCGGGAGGCCGACCCGCATGACCGGCTGGGGTGCCGCCAAGGATTCGACGGCACCTCGGCACGGGGTATTCTCCCCATGGGCATTCAAGTCTTGGTGGTCGAGGACGAGGCGGAGATCGCCAACGTCCTCATCCGTGAGCTGCGCGAGGACGGTTTCACCGTCGAGCACGCTGGCGACGGCGACTCGGCCTGGCTCGCGCTGCGCACCGGCTCGTGGGACCTTGTTTTGCTCGACTGGTGGCTCCCCACCGAGGACGGCCTGAGCCTGCTCCGCCGATTCCGCCAGGTAAACCGCGAGACGCCGGTCCTCTTCCTGACGGCGCGTGACGGCGTCAGCGACCGCGTGCGCGGCCTTGACAGTCTGCGCGCCCGGCTCCATGAGATCTTCGAGCGTCAGCACCGGTTCACCGGCGACGCCTCGCACCAGCTCCGGATGCCGCTGGCCGCCATGCTCGGCCAGGTCGAGGTGCCTCTCCGCCCCGAGCGATCGGCTGACGATGATCGCCGTGTCCTGGCCCTGGTCCGCGACCAGGCCGCGCACCTGAGCCGGAGCGTCGAGACGATCCTGTTCTCATAAGTTTATTTTAATATTTTAATGTGAAAGTCTCGAATCGCGTATTTCCCCCGTGTCCAGGATGGCTATCTCGGAGAGTCAAATTCGTCGAGCTCGTACCAGAACCCTCGGCTCTGGAACGTTGGCGGTGGCAAGGATTCGGCGAGCGCCAGCGCGGCCTCGCGGGTAATGTCGTCGCGGCGCAGGCCGAAGCCCCGGAAGATTCGAAGGCCTCGGCGCCGCGCGAGGATCTCGCGCCTAGAGCGGCCTTCGGGGGTGTCGGGCCAGGGGTCGGGATGCTCGTGGAAGTCGAAGAAGACGGGGACCACCCGCGCGATGTACGCCCAGTAGTCGGGGTTGTCGGTCTGGATCACGAACAACCCGCCGGGCCGGAGACCGCGGTGGACGTCGGCCAGGAACCTCGGCGTGACGAGCCGCCGAGACGCCTGGCGCCGGTCGTGAAAGGGCTGGGGATGGTACAGGTGGACCTCGGCGACACTCGACGCAGCCACGTAGGTTGCCAGGAATGTCTCGGCGTCCTTGACGGCGAACCGGACGTTGTGTAGGCCACGCTGGTTGGCCCGGCGGGTGGCGTAACGGATGACCACCGGCAACACGTCGATCGCGACGTGGTCGAACTCGGGCCGCATCAGGGCGCTGAGCAGAGTGAATCGGCCGTTGCCGCAGCCCAGGTCCAGGAGCACCGGCGCGGTCCGTCCGAAGATCGCTGACCAGTCGAGTGGGCCGGGCGGCGGCAGTCGCTTGATCGCCGTCCTTGCCCACTCCGACTCGGGCAAGATCCGACCGGGGATCGGTACGCCAAATTCCGATTCCGTCGCGCCAGGCTCGGGCATGGGAGTCCTCGGGAGACCTCGGGCGAATCGAACCCCTCCTCAAACTTTCCTGTGACTTCATCCAGAGCCTCGGAGTGAACGGCGGACGAGGCCGTGATTTGCGCCCGAAGGTCCACATTCTCACCGACTCACTCCTGGCATTCAGGAGACAATGATAAGTTTTTCCTTATCTGCAAGCTGTCGGCCGGCAACAGGAGCCGCCGCGCGTCGTACCCGACCGATGGTTCGGCCGCGCGGAGAGCGGCCGGAGCAAGGAGGAGCAGCGAAGCGACGGCCGAGCGGAGGGAGCGTGACATCGGACGGACTCGGACGGACCGACAATCGTATCGCGACGGAGGCGACGCTCCTTCGTCATCTTCCCGGACGCCTCGCGAGAGGGCAAGCCGGACTCCCTGATGGTAATCGATGCCGCCCGAGGTTAGGCTGGTTCGGATCAGTCTCGAATCCCCGACGGAGCTGGCCGTACCATGCCCAACACTTCGATCCTGACGGCCCTGATGAATGTGATCGCCGAGGCAAGGCCCGCCCGCCCGTCGAGAGGTCGTACGTGGTCTCCCTCCTCCAAGCGGGCACCGCCAAGATCGGCGGCAAGATCCTCGAGGAGGCGGGTGAGGTCGTCGAGGCCGCCGACGAGCCGGGCGACGCCGGCCGCGAGCACCTCGTCAAGGAGGTCGCCGACCTCGTCTTCCACACCCTCGTCCTGCTCGGCTCCCACGACATCCCCTGGTCCGACATCGAGGCCGAACTCTCCCGGCGGTTCGGCATCAGCGGAATCGCTGAGAAAGCAGCTCGCTCCGAGGGCAGATAGAGATCTGTCGATCATACTGAGAGAGAAACCGATAATACCTTCGAAGTTGTAACCGTTCGCGGGCCGAGGGTGACAACCGTTATAGATCCGATCAGAAGAGCGGGACGGCAGACCCCGTGCTTTTTCGGCCACCACCCAAGCCGACGATAGGGGTACCGGCGTGAACACTTGCCCTGCCCGGCTCGGAAAGTGTGACTCCAAACAAGACAGGAGACGTGGCCGCTTTCGGCCGGAACAGGTAACCGGGATCGTATGGGAGGGCGGACGGGTGGGTACGAGGTTGTAGACTTCCAGGTATCTCAGATGCTGACAAATCACAGCCACCAGGTTGCTGACAAATCACAGCCACCAGGTTAACGACCAAGCTCAGCATGTCGTGTGAGCCAGGAATGGCGGCCCCGGTCGGCCGCAGCGACTACCCAGGCCGGCTCACCTCAACCATTGACGACGCCTGCCGACGTGCCTGAAAGAGTGCGGCCAAATGCAGCATGACGAACAACGGCACGAGGTACGCCGGGATCAGCACGAGCGGCAACTGCGCCATTGGCCCGGTCGTCACTTCCCCGGCGGCGCCAGAGGCAAGGGCTGAACTCAGCCCCCCGACGCTCACCGCCACGACCAGGTCCAGGACTCCGAGCAGATTCCAGACCATGAAGACTCGGCTGGTCGCAAAGCCGGGTCGGCGGACGAGGGCGAGGGCGACCCACGGCGCGGTCATCCCGATGGCGATGTCCCCCAGGCCGGCTGGCCAGGCGAAGGCCCCCGGGAGCACCCCGTGGACGTACAGGGCCAGAAACCCGAGCCCGCCGGCTCGCCACGCCTGGATCGCCGTCGCCAGGGGAAGGTCGAGGGACAGGATGTATGCACGGAAAGCGGGCCAACCCCAGTACGCGCCCAGAAACACAAGAACTGGGGCCGTCGCCGCGAGGAGGATGGGAAACGGCGGCGTCCCGGGCGGCCGGGCGATCGCCCCGGCGGCGCCGAGCAGGAAAATCAACACAAACCAAAGGGCGAGCATGACTACGATGATCGATCTCACGGTAGCACCCCAATGAGTCATGATCGGGTTTTGTGGCCGAACGCCAAGCTCAGCCGAAGAGCCCGTGCCCGGGGCGGCGTCATGGACGGTGCGCGAGCCGTGACTCCGGCGCCCGCCACGTCACTTGCGTTATGCAAGTATTCTATGGCGACGCTTGCAGAAGGCAAGTAAAATGGACGGTATGAGGCGCGCGAAGAAAACGAGGCCGGTGCGTCGCTCCGACTGTGCCGTCGCCTGCACCTTGGACCTCATCGGCGATCGCTGGACGTTGCTGGTTGTGCGTGACCTGCTGCGCGGCAGGCGGTACTTCGACGAATTCCTGCGCTCACCGGAGGGGATCGCCACCAATGTCCTGTCGGCGCGGCTGCGCGCGTTGTGCGAGCAGGGCTTGGTCGAAAAAACGCTAGACCCGTCCGATCAGCGACGGTACACTTACCGGCTCAGCGACGACGGACTGCGCCTCCGCGGACTGCTCGGAGACATCGCCGCCTGGGGCCTCAAATACCTTCCAGGCACGAAGATTATGGGCGGAATCAAGCCGGCGCAGAGATGAGCACGCCGGGTACCCGCCCGATCCGGTGGCAGCATGAGCGGTTGTCCCCAGCCACAACCAGTAGCCGAACTTGTAATTCGGCTGCCTCATGCCCGGACAAAGGCTGCGGGTAGAAGAATCGCGTCCGCAACAGCCCCAGGCACCCGCGCAAAGACGGCTGTTCCCTCAAGGCAGGAACTGCCTGGAGAAGGAAATTAGGCAGCACCAACAGACTCAGCATGATGATGCGGTGTAACCATGCAACTCCCTTGGTCTTCGCCGCCGAACTCGTAATGAGGCTGGCCAGCCGAACACCGGCGACTTCGGCCGGACCGGTCAGCCTAATTCCTTCTGCCAAAACCGTGCCTATTTTTCATCAACGACCCGCAAAAGGGCTAAAACTCCCAGAGAAATCGAGACTGTAGCAGCGTTACCGGGCGGTTTTGGCACGGTCCACGCAATCAGGCTTGGGATCGAGCCATTCGCCGAATTGGGGGCCAACTCGGAGTCGTTGAGCGGGTCCCGAGTCGATTCTCCCGGTTCCTGACGAGCGATCCTCAAATCGGCCCCGGTAACGCTGCTACAGTCTCGAGAAATCGAGTCATCTCCGGCTGCTTGTTTTGTCGGCCTTTGAGAGGGGTTGAGCGTTTCGGAGGCTGGCGGGCAAGTCTCTGGCGCAACCCCAAGAATCACAGAGTTTTTAGCTCTTTTGCGGGTCGTTGTTTTTCATCAGGTTTGGCCGGCGCCGGTTCGGGCAAGCCAGCCGTCTGCGGCTTTACCGTGATCGGCTGACACCGCCTGCGGCCTATCACCGCCGCGATAGCCCGATCAGCGAATTGGGCCGGACGCTGGGATGGGTGCCCCCTTAATCCCCGGCGGCCAACGAATCGAACGCGCACCCCCAGGTCAGTGAAGCGCGAACCGGCGGAGCCTACGGCCCCTCAGCGATACCCGCTGCTCGGTGGGTTGAGCGCCCTCTGCACGCTTGTCACCCTCGGCTCGTGAACGGTTACATTCGAAGATCCGACCGAGCGTTCGGGTTGCATCAGGGGGAGCGGGCTGACAGAATTCCCCTCTCTGCGGGACAGTGAAGTTGTCTTCGCAACCTGCGGCCTGGCGCCAGGTCCCTCGGTGGTCCCCGGCCAACTCAGGATCGCTCAGAGGCCCCATCCACTCTGATCGGGGAAGACACCATGATCCCCAAACGATCTAGCCGCCGCATGATCGCACGATCTAGCCGCCGCATGATCGCACTCTGGATTGTCGGCACCGGCCTGTCGATGTCAATCGTCGGCTGCACCCGAGGAGCAGGCCGCGACGCTCGCCCCGGCTCCGGAGACAAAGGCGGAGACTCTCGTCCCTGCCCCGGCCAAGTGACCCAGGACGTCGCCGGGAGACCTTGGTACGGCGGACCATCAACCCACCAGGGGCTTGCCGCGCACGTCCTTCGATGACTACCATGATTCCTGGGATTGTGGGAAATGAGCCCAGGGGAGCCTCCATCAGTTTATGGGAAGCCGGGTCGTCTTGGCGATGAGCGGCGGGGTCGATAGCTCGGTGGCCGCGCATCTGTTGAAGGAGCAGGGGCATGAGGTCATCGGCCTGTTCATGCGCACGGGCGCCTCGGCCGAGGAGACAGAGCGCCGCGCCAGGACTTGTTGCAGCGCCACTGATGCGATCGACGCGCGAAATGTCGCCGATCGGCTCGATATCCCGTTCTATGCGCTCGATTTCGAGCGCGATTTCGCGCGGCTCATGGACCAGTTCGCCGACGAATATGTCGCCGGCCGGACGCCGAACCCGTGCGTCATGTGCAACATCTGGCTCAAGTTCGGTAAGCTCTGGTCGTACGGCAAGCAGGTCGGCGCCGCGTTCGTGGCAACTGGCCATTATGCGCGGATTGCGACCGCGCCCGACGGGACGCCTCGCGTCGCCCGTGCGGTCGATCACCTAAAAGACCAGTCGTACGTGCTGTGCGGGGTCCGCCGCGAGCTCCTGCCGCACGTGCTTTTCCCCGTCGGCCACTATCCCAAGGCCGAGATCCGCGCGATCGCCCGGGGACTCGGCCTCCCGGTGCACGACAAGCCGGACAGCCAGGAGATTTGCTTCGTCCCGAACGATAACTACCTCGACTTCGTCCGGACCCGCCGGCCCGATCGTAACACGTCGGGGATGATCGTGGATGAGGAGGGCATGGCGCTGGCCCCTCATTCCGGGATCGAGGCGTTCACGATCGGCCAGCGCCGCGGCCTCGGGATCGCCACCGGCGCCCTCGCTATGTTGTACAGATCGAGCCGGTGTCGAAGACCGTCACCATCGGCCGCCGCGTGTTGCTCGACAAGGCGGGCCTGGAGGCCTCGCGGATGAACTGGCAGGGGCCCCCTCCCGAGGTCCCGACCCCCTGCCTGGCTCAGATCCGTGCCCAGCACAGGGCTGTCGCCGCGACGGTCGAGCGACTGCCCGGCGATCGTGCCCGCGTGGTGTTCGAGGTGCCCCAATCGGCCATTACCCCCGGGCAGGTCGTCACCCTCTATCAGGATGAGCTGATCTTCGGCGGCGGCTGGATCGACCGGGCGCTGGATCTTCCCTCGGCCGGCTGATGTGGGACCCCTGTTTCTCGATCTCGACACCCTTGGGGCCCGCGGTCCCCAACAGATCGCAGGTTCGGAGTACGCGATGATCACCGTAGGCATGTATTACGACGTGATTCCCGAGAAGGCACCCCTCTTCGTCGCGAAGTTCCAGGAGATCTTGGACCTGCTGAAAACGACCCCCGGCCATCAGTCGAGCTTCCTCTATCAGCGCGTGGACGACCCGCACTCGTACGCAATCATGAGCGAGTGGAATGACCGACAAGCCTTCCTCGACTTCATCCAATCCGACACCTTCCGGCAGGTGACGACCTGGGGACGCGAGCAAATCCTCCGCGCGGCACCGAAGCATAAGATTTATCAGCGCGCCGAGGAAGACTCGCGCTGACATTCCCCTTCGATTCGGCTTGCCAAGGACAAGGGCATGAATTAGGATTGCCCGGGAGGATAGGATATACGCATCAAAACAAGAGAAATGAGAGAGATGGGAAGCTCGCTTTTAAGCGTGGTTCTGATCAATACCCAATAAAAATCGGCGATTTTTTCAATCTTAGCAGTTAAGATAACCGTGAACATATAAATATCTCTAGGCCTTGCCGTCTCTCGCCCCGATGACTTCAAGCCCCTCGAACGTCGCATTCTCTCGGCGCGGCAGACCGTCGATTTCTACATGGGAGCCTTTCCGGGATGGCTCGAGTCAGCTTGATTCTGCTTTTGGCGCCGGATTCCTCGCCCTGCCCCGAGCGGATCGACCGTTTCCGCCGGGGCCTGGAAGAGAGGGGATATCGGGTCGAGGTCCTCGGGGTGTCGGATCCTCGAGCGGCGGGAGAGGGACCTGCCTCGGGTGGGGCATGGCGATCGCTTGTGGCCGCCGATCCGGGGCTGGCAGCCGCGGCGGTGAAAGGCCTCGCCGAAGCGCAGGGAGATCTGCTGGTGGTGCTCGACCTGGAGCGGGGATACACGCTCGAGGACCTGGTCCGGGTGATCGAGCCCCTCTCCTGCGGTGAAGCCGACGTGGTGGTCGCACGTCGCGGGGATGTTCGCGCGCGGCTCGAGGCCTGGGGCGGTGCGCTG
Organism: uncultured Planctomycetaceae bacterium; assembly: GCA_963803395.1. GTDB lineage: Bacteria > Planctomycetota > Planctomycetia > Isosphaerales > Isosphaeraceae > JAFANO01. The sequence continues at coordinate 64,866 of CAWDND010000102.1, read as the reverse complement.
ATCCGGCCCTGGCTCGGGACATCGGGCGTGTGGTCCGGCCTGGTCGCGATGACTCGAGCCGCCCGCGCGCGGCGGAGGGCGACCTCGCGCCGGTCGGCTCCTGGTTCGCGCTCGAGCTCCTGGTCCGGACGGTCGGTCGTCGGTTGGAGGTGCCGGTCGCGAGCGAATCGCCCGCGCGTCGCGGACGGCTCACGCTGGACGAGCTTCGGCACCTCAAGCGGTTGGCCGATCATCGGTATGGCAACCTCTCGCGCCTGCTCCAGTTCTGCCTGGTGGGTGCCTCGGGGATGGTGGTGGATCTGACCTGTTATGCCTTGTTTCAGTGGATCTTCTCCCAGACCAGGTTGTCAGAACTCCCGACGCCCCTGATGGGGGGGCCGCTCGATCTTGCCGTCGCCGGGGCCCTGGCGATCGTGGCGGCATTGACCTGGAACTTCTTGCTCAATCGCCGCCTGACGTTCAGCTATGCCCGTCAGGGGTCGGTGGTCCGCCAGTATGTGACCTATGCACTGAGCAATGCGTTGGGGATCGGCCTGAGCTTCTCGTTGCGCCTGATCTTGCCTCGCCAGTTCGCGTTCTTCCAGCGGCACAAGCTCGCGGCGGCCGTGGTGGGGATTGTGGCGGCGACGGCGATCAGCTTCTCGATGTCACGCTGGGTGGTCTTCCGCCGGAGTTCGGGCATCCATGACCCCGCGCCGCAGAATGCAGACGCAATCCTGCTGGAGACCTCACCGGCCCCGGGATCGCCCCTCGAGCGACCCGATCACGGTTCCTCTTGCGGTTCCGATCGTCGGCGAGTCGCGTCGTGGTCGATGCCGTTCAGCCGGACGGATTCGTAGCGGCCGAAGTCGAACTCGGTGAACGGGGCATCCTCGGGATGCTCGATGAGCCCTCGCTTCAGTTGGCGGCGCCGCCGCTTACTGCCGGCACGCTTGATTGCGCGCTTCTCCTGGCGAAGTTCGCGCTTGGTTGGTTCCATGGCGTCGGACCTCGAAACCTCCCGTCAAACGCCTCCCGGGACATTGGTGCCCGCCGGGGGCGACGGGGCCTCCCCCGAGGGAGCACCACCGCCCCCGGGGTGGGCAAGACTTTCCCGGGACGCGTATAAGATGTGTGAGACACATACGACACGTCTCAATAATGATCCCTCTCGATGGTATTCTCCTCGATCGAGAGCGAGGATCAAGAGACGACACGCACGGCCCCGGCCACGTTCGTGGCGGCGTGATCATTCAGCCAGCCGATCAGATCGCGGGCGTAGCGCGTGGGGTCGGGCTCGAATTCGAGGGTGTGGTGCGCCTCGGGATACGCGATCATCTGGTGCTCGCGGCTGGCGAGCGACTTGAAATAATCGAGCGTCCTGGTGTTGTTGACGATCCGGTCCTGGCCCGAGAGCATCAGCAGAGCGGGCTGGCGGACCTTCGGGGGAACCCGGCGCACCTTGAGGTCGATGAGAGTGCTGGCCGCGAGCAGGCTGGCGGTCGCGAAGCGCAGGCCGAGCGGGTCCGACGCGATGAACGCCTGCCCCTCGGGACTGGCGGTGAACAGCGCGGGGTCGCTCAGCGGGATCGGGAATGTCTTGCGGCGAGCGGTCAGCCAGGCCCAGGCGATTTCCAGCCGCTTGCGCCGCGAGACCCCGACACGGGGATGCAGTCCGGGGCAGATCAGGGCCAGCGCATCGACCAGGTAAGGGTGTCGCGCGGCGGTGATCACGGCGAGCTTGCCTCCCCAACTGATCCCGGCCAGCGCGATCGGGATCTCGGCGTCGCGGTCGCGGAGCGCCTGGAGCCGCTCGGCGACGTCGTCGAGCAAGCGCCGGGCCGAGAGAGTGTGGCCGCGGTCGATATGGTTGGCCCCCGAGCCGCGACGGTCGGGGAAATGCGTCTCGAAACCCACTTCGGCCAGCGTCCGGCCCAGGCCGTGATACCAGCCGCCGTGACTCTGCACCCCGTGGAGCACGACGACCCGGCCCCGGACCGGCCCCGATGCCGGCCAGACCGCAACGTGGATCGGGTAGCCGTCGGAGGCGGTCTGGGTCTCGATGAGCGGCTCAGTCATAAGCAACCTCCTCGCGGCGGAACGTCATCGTCTCGAGGGCCTCGTCATCGACGGTGACGCCCAGGCCCGGCCCGGACAGGGGCTTGGCCCAGCCGCCGTAGCCGAAGGTCAGATCCTCGACCGTCAGGTTGGCGGCCAGGACATGGCGATCGTACGAGCCCTCGACATAACGGAGGCCCTGGATGTGGCTGGCGACGTGCCGGCCCGCGGCCGAGAGCAGGCCGGTCTCGCCGGGATGGCAGCCGAGTTGCACCCCGACTCCCGCGCTGGGCCAGGGCGATGATCCGGAGGCTCGGTACGATCCCGCCGCATTTCGAGAGCCGGACGTTGAACAGGTCGGCCGTCCGGCGCTCGAGCGCCCGGGTTGCGTCAGGGAATCCGCAGAGCGACTCGTCAAGCATGACCGGCACGCGGAGCTTGGGGCGCAGGTCGGCCAGGGCATCGACCTCGGCGTGCGGCACGGGCTGCTCCAGCGCCGTTGGCGCGAACGCTTGGAGCGGCCGGAACCGATCGAGAACCTCGGCGGCGGGCCAGGCTTCGTTGGCATCGATCCGGAGGTCCATCCGCCGGCCGAGGATCCGTCGCAGTCGCGCCAGTCGCGCGGGGTCGTCTTGCCCGGCGACGCCCACCTTGAGCTTCGTCTGCGCGAACCCGTAGAGCCACATCTTCCAGGCAGCCGTCTGCTCTTGCTTTTCCGATGCGGCCGTGATCGCGCCGCTGTAGCGGACCCGTGCGGGCGTGGCGCGACGTTGCAAGCCGGGGATGTCGGCCAGGTGGATCGCCCGGCCGACCGACTCGCCGAACCGACGACCATAGGCGTCGAGAATCGCCAGCTCCAGCGCGCATTGCGCGGCATTGCCGGCCATCCCGCGGGGATCGGACTCGATCTCGGGCAGACTCAACGCCTCGACGCGGCGGACGACTTCGGCGTAGTCGCGGGGCATCCCGATCGGGCGTGCCACGTCGCGGGCCGAAAGCATGGCGAAGGCCGTCTCGATCGTCTCGCCCGTGACATATGGCGCGGGACCCCCTCGCCATACCCGACCATCCCGTCGCCCAGCGTGACCCGGACCACCAGGCTGTCACTCGTCGTCCGCTCGTGTGACGCATGACGGATCGACTTCTTCAAGGGGACCGCGACGTGGTACAGGGCAATCGATTGGATATTCATGAGCACTTTATTACGGCCCTAACAAACCTCTTGTGCAATGGGACCTTGGGGGACCCCTCGTATATGATTGTGGGCAGATCTGGGCTGCGCCGAGGCCCCGCGACATACCGTCGATGACGTGGGCAGGGCACTCGGCGACTGACACACCCGTGGGGAGAGGTTCCTTTTCATAGTGCCTTCAACCCAAGAAGGTACACACCGATCGCCGAGAGGACCAGGCTACTTGCGATCCCGAGCCGGCGCTCCCAGATGCCGTCGACTTCCCGTTCCGCGACGATCTGCCGGAACCCTGCGGCCAGAGCGCCAACGGCGACCAAGATGACGGCCATCCCCAGGCCGAAGGCGAGCAGCAAGGCGAGGCCGAGCGCGAGTCGTCCGACCGCCTCGGCCAAGACGATCAGCCCGACGGCATCCCAGCACGGGACCAGGCCGCCCGCCACGCCCAACCCGATCACGCCACGCGCGCCGGGGTCGGCCGGGAGGGGGTCCTCGCCGTCGTGTTCGCCGAAGCCGGCCAGATGGCGACCGAGTCGCCAGAGCCCGATCGCCGCGATCAGGAAGCCCGCGGCGTGCGCCAGGCCGACATGGATGGCGCCAAGCCGCGACGTCCGGGCCCACCACAGTCCCGCCGCGACGAGCGCCACACTTCCCGTGTGCGTCAGGGTGGTCACCACGGCCAGCAGCGCGCCCCGGAGCCAGTTTCCCCGCTCGGCGACGACTGCGGCGGCGACCAGCGTCTTGCCGTGCCCCGGCTGAATCGCATGCGCCGCCCCCAGGCCGAAGGCGATCAGGGCCAACCCGAAGAGCGAGACCCCCGAGGCGCGGTCGAGCAGTCGCGAGAGCTGGGCGACTCGCACGCGCGCCGACGCAGCCGGCTTTTCGCGGGAAGTCCTTTCGCTTGAGAGCGTTCGGAGGTCCGCTTGCGCTGAGTCAGGGGACCGGAAGGTAATCTCCACGTGTTTGGTGCGGCGTTCCTCGGCATCGCTCAGTTGCCAGACAGGGTGCATGGGGATGAGATGGACATCGGGGGGTAAGTCGTCCCCCTCGACCGATACGCCCGCCTGACCACGCACGGCGAGGCGACTGGTCCCTTCGCTCGCCGCGAAGTTGGTGTCGAGGATCGCGAGTCGCCCGCGCGACGGGAGCGAGGACTCGAAGTGGAACACGTAGCGTGGGTGGTCCTCGACGAGCAGGTCGAAGCCTCGGGTGCGAAGAGCAAGTGGTCGGGCATCCACCGTGATGAGCAGGCCCTTGGCGTTCAAGGGGCCCGACTCGGTCCCGTATCGGTTGAACCACTCGCGGCGCTCCGCCCCCGGCAGCGTGCCGATGAGCGCGCGGAGATCCTGCGTCAGCGTCAGCTCGGACAGACTGACTTCATAGTCGATCGCGAGCCGGCCGGCTGAGAGGGTCGCCTGAATCGAGCGATCGACCCGCGCGTTTGGGATGTCGTGAGCCCGGGCCGCAGCGGTCAACCCCAGGAGAATCAAGAACGGCGGTGCGAGTCGGCGGATTTGGTGCGTCCTACGCACTCGATGGGCAAGGCCACTCAATAGAATTTCTCGAGCGCCTTGGTGACGACGTAGATGATCACATTCTTGCTGACCGGCTTGACCAGGACGCAGAACGCGTGCGCCGAGAGTGCCTTGCGGAGCAGATTGTCGTCCTGTTCGGCCGAGATCAGGATCATCGGCAGCAGGCCCTTGATCTGACGGACCAGGGTCATCGTCTCGAGGCCCGAGAGCCGGGGCAGATGCATATCCATCAGGGCCAGATGGACGTCCTGATCCTTGACGATATCGATCGCCTCCTCGCCGCTCTCGGCCAGAAGGGTCCGGAAGCCGACCGGCTCGAAGATGTTGCGCAGGGTCTCCCGCGCGGCGGGGTCGTCGTCGGTGATCAAGATGGAATAGGGGCGATCCAAGGTCATCACGACCAGTCTCGCATGCGCCGGAAGTTCAAAAACCTATGTCGCTTACGTCGGACTTCTCGCAATTCATGGGCCATGAACGCAGCCGTGGCTCACAATTCGACTAGAAGCTTTTTCCAACTTCCGGTCAAGACGAAAGTTACATTTTTTCGGATCGGGCCCGGTTGAGTGCGGGAATCTGTCGGCCACGTCCCGTGGTTCGCCACATTGGCAGTTATCGGGGAGTGGTGGCGATCGGTTTGGCGGCGTTGGCCCGGGCTAGGCGTTGCAGAAGGCCGCCTCCCGGGGTGGGTCTCCAGCGGCGATCGGGGTCGAACGCGTCGGCCGCGGCGAGTTCGGGGAGGTCAAGCTTCGGCGCGCCGAAGTTGTAGCGCTCGAGCAACTCGCCGTTGGCGGCATTGGCCTGGACCATCGTGGGCAGCTTCGTCTCGGTGTCGATGAAGATCATCCACGTCTCGCCCGCGGGGGTGACCCGGATGATCTTGTGGCAGGGTTGCTTCGGCGGCCCGACGTCCTCGATCCCGGCGTACGAGAGTCGGCCCCGGCTCTCGTCGCCCGATTGGCTGAGCTTGTGCGTCAGTTCCAGGTTGCCGATAATCGTGTCGAAGCCCGCCTCGGTGACCGGGTGTCGGGAGTTCTGGAGGACCATGGGGCTATCGACGGCGATCGTAATTGGGGGGAGGGGCCCGACCATCTTGACATGCATCTTTCCCCCGGGCTCGTCGGACACGTAGATGACCTCACGGTTCTTGTGGGGCCCGTCGCGCCACTCCAGCCGGACGGCCTTGGGGTTGCGGCGGAGACTCAGGAGGACATTCTCGGAGTCTTGCAACGTACTGCCCACGCGCTCCTGACGGGTGATCGGAACTTGGTAGCTCGTCAGGCCGTCAAGCCGGGCGCGCGTCTCGGCCAGGATGGACTCGAGGGTCGGCGCGGGGGCCGAGGGCGCGGCCTCAGAGGTTGCTGAGGGCTTGGCGTCGGGTTTCGGGGCTGATTCAGGGGCGGGGTTCGAGGCGAGCGCGGGAGGCGAATCAGGCAGGGGGGGCGTATCGGACACGGTTGGGACCGTCACCGGGGGCTGGAGTGCCACCCCCATCGGCGTCTTGGCGGCTTGCGACCGCGCGGCCTCCTGGGCCAAGAGCATCCTCGAGCGAGCCACCCCCGGGCCGACGTGCTCGGCGTAAAGGTCGTTGCCTCTTAAGGAGAGAGAGCCGGGCTTCAACCCGACCGCTCCGAGCATCGGCCGGTCGTCGCGGAAGGGCTGCATCCTGGCACAGCCAGAATCGGTGGCACAGAGGCCCAGTCCGACCCAGATCCAGACCCAACATGTTGGGGACTTCAAGGCGGAATCCGTCGCCGGAACCATAGCGGGGCGCTCCCCCTCAATGGGCCATCATGGCGGCCAAGTCGCCGGAAGACTTTTCGAAATCCGGCAACCGACGCGAACAGGCGGGACTTCGGATACCACATCCCTGAGCCCCGCACAAGCCGAACCTGGCACCGCGCAGGGCCGCCGACGCCTGCCTCATTCAGCGCGGGACGCGGCGACGATGTCGCTGACCGGGAACGAGTCGATCGCCTTCAAGTCGGGCATCAGGTGCGGCTGTTTATATTGTTCGACGGTTCCCCCGCTTTGCGCCAATCTCCTCTTTTGAAAATCGGCCCAGGAGCCAGCGGGGATGCGGCGTACGCGAATCGGGCCGAGTCGGAGGGTCGCACGTTTGTTCTCATATTCGACGTTGAGCCGTTGCAGCTCAGATTCGACCTCGGCGGCGAGGCGTTCGATCGCCACCGTTGAGGTCGGTCTCCTCGATCAGGAGCTGATAGAATGGAGGATCGCCCCAGGCGGGTAGGAGCAGGAACGACGCGAGCCGGAGCCCCAGCGTACGCTGCGCCGCGGCCACCGCGCGCGACGACCTGAAACTCGGACAGCTTCTCGCCGGTCATGCTCGAGAAGTGGGCGCCCTTGTTCAGGAACTCGATGACCGGCGCCTTGCCGTGGAACCCGATGCAGTGGACGAGGTCGTGGATCTGGTAGCGGTACAGCCCCCCCGCCGTGGTGGGCAGGATGAAGTACCGCTGACCCTCGATCAGGTCGGCCGCCTCGACGGTCTCGGGCACGTCGCGTTCGGCCTGATCCTCGGGGATGAACTCGAAATAATGGTGCCGGATGTCGAGGATGCCGGCGGAGGTGCCGTCGCGCGACCGGGATTGTCATCCGCCCTTCCGAGGCGATCAGGCCGACGTCGCGGACCGGGCAGTCGCCGAAGTATTCGGGGTAGCCGCGGAGGTAGGCCCCCATCGTGCCGCCCGTCCAGTTGGCCAGGAAGCTCAGGTTGGGCCAGTAGTCCTTGGGCAGGAGCCGGCCGGTCCGATGGACGATCGCCTCCAGCCGCCGCGCCGCCGCCTTCCGCTTCAGGCTCGTCCGCCATCGGATCGCCTTGTGGACGTCGGGGGGGATGTCCCATTTGCGGTCGATCGTGCCATCGGCAAGGTCGCGGATCAGGGTCGCCTTCTCGCGGTCGCCCAGCCGGGCAATCGCCAGGATCGTGCTTGGGTTGGCCGCGATCGTGGCGCCGAGATCGCGGTAGACCGAGAGCCGCAGTGCCACGTAATACTTCGCCTCGATGTCCTTGATCCGCGAGCGCGACGGGGGGCATGCAATAGGTGAACCGGACCAGCGGGTTCTGCATGTGGGCCGTCAGCCCGGTGATCGCGCCGCAGGGGATGCCGGAGGGAGTGAACCGTTCGCGCCAGTCGCTGGCGAGCTGGAGGATCGGCTGCAGCCCGGATGCGAGGATCTCGGAGTGGGCGTCGAAGGCGAGGATGCCCCAGATCGTCCAGCCCTCGCGGTAGTCGCGCAGCGACTCGCGGGTCACCGGAATCGTCTTGGGCCGGTTGGTCGTCCCCGACGTCATGGCGAACATCAGGACCTCGGTCCCCGCGCCGAACAGGGCGCCGAGGTCCCCCTGGCGGACGCGGTCGATGTAGGGCTCGTAGCCCTTCGTAACCCCGGATCGGGACCCGGCGGCGGAAGTCGGCGGGGGTCCGGATCTCGCCGAAGTGGTGGTCGCGGCCGAACTGGCTGTCGGCGTGGCGGGCGACCCGGTCGCAGCAGCAGGTCGCGCTGGACCTCGTCGGCGCGCGGCCGTCTGGCGGAGGAATGTCTGAGCCAGATGCCGCGAGTGGTACGACGAGCGGCAGACCGACGTAATATCGGACCAGATCGAACATGGCAGTCCCGTCCGTCATCCGCCCCTCACCCTCAGCCTCTCCCGGAGGAAGAGGGGACCGGAACTCTTCTTTCCTCTCCCGGAGGGAAAGGGCCGGGGTGACGGCGCGTTGGGCCATGGATGTCCCAGAGTGGGGTGTTGAGCTTCAACTGGAAACCGGGGCCGCCAGTTCCCCGCCGCACGAGACGACGGGCACCGCTACCGGTTTCCGAGGGATGCCGATCGAGGAATTCTCACTCGGACGGGGCACGGCGGAAGAGGTCAAGTCGGTTGCCTGGAGCAGGCGACGCGGGGCAAAGCGACGGAAGAAGGAGGCGATCCGCTCGGCGTAGGTGTCCGGCTGCGACCTCGCGGCAGCGGTTGTGCTTGGCCTCGGGGACGATCCAGAGTTCCTTGGGATCGCCGCGCCTCGGCGAAGAGGCGCTCGGCGATCTCGGGGCCGATGTAGGCATCCTTGGCGCCGTGGATCATCAGCCAGGGCCGCGGCGCGAGCCGGGCGACAGCGTGCTCGACGTCGGGGAACCGGCAGTTGAGCCGCCGCTTCGAGCGGAGCCGGCCCATCCAGCCGACGAAACGGAAGACCCAGATCGGCATGTGCTTCCAGAGATAGTCGGGTTGCCCACGAAGATCTCGGCCCAGCGGAGGATGTAGGCCAGCATGGTGCCCCGGGTCGGGAACGCGCCGTCGGTGACCACCCCCCAGACGCCGGGGTCGTCCGCCGCGACGATCAGCGCCGTCCCGCCGCCTCGGCTGACGCCGAAGAGGCCGACGCCGGCCGGGTCGTGGTCGGGCCGGGACCGCAGGTAGTCCAGCGCCGCGCGGAGGTCGCAGACCTCGTGGTCGGTCACCCACTGCAGCGGCCGATAGCGCGGGTCGCAGGCGCTGTCGCCGTGGTTGCGGAAGTCGAACGTGAAGAGGTCGAAGCCCAGGTCGCGGAGGTGCGTCGGCGTAGGGCTGGAAGCTCCAGCGGTCGCTCAGGTACTCGTGGCAGAAGACGAGCACGCCCGGCTCGCGTCGCGGTCCGGCCGCGGAAGTAGGTGCCGGCGAGCTCCAGGCCGTCGGCGGTGGGGAAGCGGACGTCCTCGCCCCCGTCGACGGGGGCAGGCGCAGCGGCAGGAACAGCGGCTTCTCCTCGAAGATCCGGCCGATGATCGGGCGTGTAGCGGATGATCAGCGTAGACCAGGAACGCCGCCAGCGAGGCGAGGCGTCAGGATCAACGGCGGCCAGCGAGAATCAGAGGTCGCTGGACTGGGCACGAGGTGGACTCCGTTGACGTCGCCTGCAGGTGAGCTCGGGCAGAGCGAATCGGGACGCAATGCGTCGTGGATCGTGGTCGTCGACTCGGGGAGTGACCGCGGCCCGCTCAGTTCGAGCCGGCGCGTCAGCCGGCGAACCGGCGGAGGATCAGCGCGATGTTCTGGCCGCCGAAGCCGAAGCTGTTGGACAGGGCGACATCGACCGCCTTGCGGCGCGCGACGTGGGGGATGTAGTCGAGGTCGCAGTCGGGGTCGGGGTGGTCGAGGTTGATCGTCGGGGGCAGCACGCCGTCGCGGATCGCCAGCAGGCAGACGATCGCCTCGACGCTGCCGGCGGCGGCGATCAGGTGGCCCATCATGCTCTTGGTGCTGGAGATCGGGACCTTGTAGGCGGTCGTCGCCGAACGTCTGCTTGATCGCCAGCGTCTCGATCGAGTCGTTGACCGCGGTGCTGGTGCCGTGGGCGTTGATGTAGTCGATGTCCTCGGGGTTCAGCCGGGCGTCGGCCAGGGCCTCGCGCATGCAGGCGATGGCGCCGCGGCCCTCGTCGTGGCTGTCGGTGATGCGGAAGGCGTCGGCGGTCGAGCCGTAGCCGGCGACCTCGCCGTAGATCGTCGCGCCCGCGCGCTTCGGGCGTGCTCGAGCTCCTCGAGGACGAGCATGCCCGCCCCTTCGCCGAGGATGAAGCCGTCGCGGTCGCGGTCGAACGGGCGGCTGGCGCGGTCGGGCTCGTCGTTGCGGGTCGAGAGGGCGGTCAGCAGGTTGAAGCCGGTCACGCCGAACGGGTGGATCATGCTGTGCGTGCCGCCGGAGAGCATCACGTCGGCGTCGCCGCGGCGGATCATCTCGATCGCCTCGCCGATCGCCTGCGAGCTGGCGGCGCAGGCGGTCAGGCAGTTGGCGTTCGGGCCCTGGGCGCCGAAGAGGCTGGCCAGGTGCCCGGCGGGCGTGCCCGGCTCCTGCTCGGCCTCGCGGATCGGGTGCAGCTGGCGGAGCCCCAGCCGGGTGAACGCCGCGGTGTCGACCGTTCCCCGCCGTCGCGGTCTGGTGGACCAGCTCGACGAACCGGGGAAAGTCCTGCTGCCCCTCGCCCGAGCCGAGGTAGACGCCGAACCGCGACCGGTCGAGGTCGTCGATCGCCGTCGAGACCCGAGTGGTCGATCGGCCATCCGGGCGGCGGCGATGGCGAACTGGGTGTTGCGGCAGTGCTCTTGCCCACCGCTCGGCGTCGTCGATGTAGTCGCCGAGCCGGAAGTCCTTGACCTCGGCGGCGATCCGGGTGGGGAAGGTCTCGGCGTCGAACAGCGTGATCGGACCGACGCCGCTGCGGCCCTCCTGCGAGCGCCGACCAGGTGGTTTCCAGGTCGCGGCCCGCGGGGGTGACCATCCCCATCCCCGTCACGACGACACGACGCATGGAGCGGTTCCTCTTCGACGGAGGACCGAGGCGATCGGTCCTCGTCAGGACGCAGCCCGGGCTCGGCCGCTGGATCACACCAGTGCGGCGGCCTGGCCGTGGCGGGTCAGGTTCGTCTTGAGGAAGATCGGGTTGGCGGTCGGTCCGGGGCGCCGCCGAGGACCAGGTCGAGGTCGCACGCCGGGTCGGGCTCGTCGCAGTTGAGGACGGCCGGGATCGCACCGCGATTGACGCCGAGCAGGCTGCCGATCAGCTCGACCGCGCCGCAGCCGGAGACCATGTTGCCCATGTAGCCCTTCAGGCCGTGACGGGGACCGAGCGCCCGGGTCCGAAGACGCGGCGGAATGCCCGCGCCTCGGCCAGGTCGGAGACGACCGTGGCCGCGCCGTGGGCGTTGACGTGGCCGATCTCGGCCGGGCTCGAGCCCGGCGTCGCGGAGGGCGGCCGTCATCGCGATCTCGGTGCCGGCTCCCCTCGGGGTCGAGCCCGCCGCCGGGGTGGGCGTCGCAGCCCGAGCCGAAGCCGAGGACCTCGCCGTAGATCCGCGCCCCGCGGCGGGCGCGTGCTCGCGCTCCTCGAGGATCAGGATGCCCGCCCCCTCGCCGGGGACCCAGCCGTCGCGCCGGCGGTCGAACGGCCGGCAGGCGCGACCGGGTCGCCCTGCCAGTGCGACATCTGGTCGAGCAGGCTCATCCGGACCAGGCTCAGCGGGTGGATCTTCGAGTCGGCACCGCCGGTGATCATCACGTCGGCCCGGCCGCGCGCGATGATCCGGGCGGCCTCGCCGATCGCCAGGTTCGAGGCCGCTTCGGCCTCGGTGATCGTGTTGCTCGGCCCCTGGCAGTCGAGCAGGATCGAGATGTGGCAGGCGAGCATGTTCGGCAGGTACTTCAGCAGCCAGATCGGCTGGATCTGCGGGATGCCCTCGCGGCCCCAGGTCTTGGTAGTCGAACGTCCCGGTCGCCTCGGATGCTGAGTTGATGGCCGGCGCCAGCTCGTCCAGCTCCGAGGAGATCAGGCCGGCGCCGAGGTCGACGCCGATCCGGGTCGGGTCGACGCCGCCGTCGCCAGGCCCGCGTCGACCATCGCCAGCTCGGCGGCGGCCACGGCGAGCTGGATGTCGCGAGCCATGTACTTCAGGCTCTTGCTCAGCGCCTTGCGATGCTCGGGCAGCGCGTACGTCTTGAGCCAGGTCTTCGGGTCGAAGTCGGGGACCTCGCCGCCGACGTCGTTGGGCAGGCCCTCGACCGCGAAGGCGGAATCCGTCGGACCGCCCCCGCGTCCTGGGCCAGAGCGGACCAGTAGGCCTCGGGGCCGATCCCGATGGGGCTGACGAGGCCCAGACCGGTGATGACCACGCGGCGTTCGGAGCGATGCATGAGAGAACTCGTTGATCTCCACCGTGGTGGTGTTGGTTCGTCGGTTCCGGAACCGGGGGTCTCCGTCGAACCATCCCGCCCCGTCGCCTCGCCTGGGGACGCCTGGCCTCAAGACAGGTCAAGTCAATCCCCAGGCCAAGGTCGAACGATCGATCCGATGCCGCAAGGCACGACTCAGGGGTGACCGTTCGACGGCGGCGAACCGGCCTGCTCTTCGGCGCGGGCCTGGGCCTTGGCCAGGTCGAGGACGCCGAGCAATTGCTGGGTGAAGACGAAGTTCTTCGGGCCGAAGATCTGGTTCGCGCGCGAGTTGTCCAGGTGGGCGAAGACGATCTCGGCGTCGGCGAGCAACTGACCGTCGAGGAACGCCTTGGCCTCGACGACAGCCCCCTCGCTCCGCAGGTCGGTCAGCGTCACCTCGTAGATGAGCTGGTCGCCAGCGCAGGCGACGCCGAAGAACTCGGCCCGGGGGATCTTCGCCAGAACGACCTTCTCGGCGAACCCGCCTGCCTCGCCGACGAGGATGCCGCCGGTCTGCGCCAGGCCCTCGATGATCAGCGACGCCGGCATCACGGGATAGCCGGGGAAGTGGTCGTGCAGGTGCTCCTCGGCCAGGGTCAGGTTCTTGATCGCGCGGGCGAACTGGCCGCTCCGGAACTCCAGGAACTTGTCGATCCAGATCCATCTCATTCGGGAACACCCGCCAAGTCGGCAGTTATGACGCCCCGCTCCCCGAGCGTCCAGGTACGGCAGACGGGCACGATCCTGTTCCGCCGCGGCGTGGGAGCCTCCATCGAGCGATAACCTCGGCTCGCCGCGGGATCGCACCGCCGCCGGGACCGTCAGGCAGACAGCTTGCTCTGCACGTACTGCACCAGCATGTCAACCGTGTACAGGTCGCCGATCTTCTCCACCTCGGGATTGGCCGCGAACGCGGTCAGGTCGGCGTACGGCATCCGGTTCTTCAGCTCGTCCAGGCCCTTGGCCGTCAGCTTGCCGTCCTCGATCATCTCCGGGTCGGAGACGACGTTCTCGGGGAACAGCTCGCCGCGGGGGATCTTGATCCCGAAGTTCCGCTCGAGGCGGAAGACGATGTCCAGGAAATCGATCGACTCGGCGCCCAGGTCGCCCTGCAGGGTGGCGTCGCGGGTCACGTCCTCTTCATCCACGCCCAGGGCGTCGACCAAGGTGGCCTGGACCTTCTGGAAGATCTCGTCGTGTGTCGGCATGTCATCCTCATGAAAAAATGGGAGCGCCAATCCAATCCCACCGCGTGAATCGATCGTCGACGCCGCCGAAGGTAAGGGACGACTCACTTAAACGTCGGCGAAACCCTTGGGGTAACTTCAACTGCAGCCGAGCCATCCTCGATGGAGCCGCTCGGGAGACCGGGGCCACCCTTCGGGGCACCCAAGTCAGACCATCATGCTGAATTTGGGAAATCCTTGCAACATCATCAGGCCGTGGCCGGGGCCGACCGGGCTCGGCCGCCGAACCGGCGGTCGACCCGCGTACCGGGGCCACGACCGACGGGTTCGTTTCCGGCCCGCGTCGATCCGGATCATGGCCCGTGCCCCGACCGATCCCTTGCGGAGCGTCGCATAGAGGTCGCGCAGCCCGGCCACGATCGCGGCATCGGTGGCGTGCAGGCTCGGGGTCGCGCTCCCGCAAGTTGTATCGGGTCAGGGTGAATCGCCCTTTGACCATCTCCTGGCCGTCGATCACCCCCACCCCCTTGAAGCTGCTCTCGCGCTCGCCGTGCGCGACCAGCTCGACCCGCAACTGGAGCTGCCGGCCGGGCTCGACGAAGCTGCCGTACTTGATCGTCTTGGCCTGCTTGAGGAGCACCACGCTGTGGGCGAAATCCTCCATGTCGCGGATCAACCAGGCCCCGGCCTGCGTCAGCGCCTCCAGCATCAGGACGCCAGGCATCACCGGGAAGCCCGGGAAGTGGTCGGCCAGATACTCCTCGGCCAGCGATAGGTTCTTGACGGCGACCAGCGATTGACCGGGCTGCAACTCGATGATCCGGTCGATCAGGACGAAACGCATAGATTTCCCCAAGGAAGGCGAGATTACCGATCAAAAGGAGGCTCGATGATCCACTGTGATGACGGCTCGATCAACGCAATCCCATGATGAGGCAGCGATTATAGTCGGCCACCCTCCCGGAGGCAAGAGACGCTTCGGTGTCTCGCCTCCCTCACCTCGCCCAGCTCTCGTGTGCCTGGTGCGGTTTCAACCGCCCTGTTCCGTGACCCTGTCGGGTCGGCTTCCTCCTGCCTCCTCGGCGCAGCGGACGGTAGGCCAAAGCCGACCCGACGAAGAGAGGGCCGCACTCAACAGATCCTTTGATCCTACACTAGGGCGTGTGGACAAAACCTGGGTGAACTTCGTAAGAGGGTATCAAAGCTCGCGTTTCCAGGCTGATCGAGCACTCAAGCATGTACCGTCATTCGATAACAAATGAACACTGGATGCGGATCGCAGCACTCCTCCCCGGCCAAGCCGGCGACCCAGGCGTGACCGCCAAAGACAACCGTCTCTTCGTCGACGCCGTCCTCTGGATCGCCAAGACCGGGGCCCCCTGGCGTGACCTCCCCGAACGCTTCGGGACTTGGAATTCGGTCTGGAGGCGGTTCGATCGCTGGTCCGCCAAGGGCGTCTGGCTCCGGGTCTTCGAGGAGCTGAAGGACCCTGACTTGGAGTGGCTGAGCCTCGACAGCACCGTGATCCGGGCCCACCAGCACGCCGCCGGGGCGGTAAAAAGGGGGCGCCGACCAAGCCTTGGGACGCTCGCGCGGCGGCTTCTCGACCAAGCTGCACATCGCTGTAGACGGGTTGGGCAACCCTGTCGAGTTCATCCTGACCGGGGGACAAGAGGCCGACATCAATCAAGGCGCTGCATTGGTCAAAGGTCACGATGCTGATGCAGTGATCGCAGATAAGGGATATGACGGGGATAAGTTCGTTGCGACCATCGAGGCCAGCGGAGCGGCCGCAGTGATCCCGCCGAGGAAGAATCGGATTTTCAAGCGAGAGTATGACGAGCATCTTTATAAGGAGCGCCACCTGGCGGAGCGGTTCATCAACCGGATCAAGCAATACCGTCGGGTGGCGACACGGGATGAGAAGACGGCTCGGAACTTCCTGGGGTTCGTTCATGTGGCTGCAATCATGGTGTTATTGCTCTAGCCCAGATTTTGCATCCTGCCCAGATATTGTCCACACGCCCTAGGGTGAGTTTACAATCTCGGGGGGCCGCGTCAAATATTCGTGAGAATCGGCGGCGCGACACGGTCCGTCCCGCTGACACCGCGGCGCGGAGATTTGATATTTGCGGGAGGGTTTTCGATCATCCCCGATATGCAGGGGGGTCGGTCGTCTTTATACTGATCAAGGAAGCGGTCAGGGACGAAACGAAGGAGGTCCCGTCCTCGTAACTCGAAGGGGTGGGTTCCTGTCGAAGGCCGCACAAGACGAAAGTTGTTCCGATGCATCACCGCATGGTTTGGGTTGTGGATTTGGCCTCAGTCGTGATGCTCGGATGCTTACACACGCCGGTGCTCTGGTCGCCCGATGGTCATTGGCTGGCTTACACGGTAGCGGTCCGGCCGGGGTCTCCGATGCTCTCGCCCGGCTGGATCTTCGAGACGCGTCGCGTCGGCGAGAAGGGACTCGCGTGGGGCGATCCGGCACCGGGACCCGCGCCGCTGATCTACCGGCTCTGGGCAACGCGGGCCGACTCGGGCGCCTCGGTCTTGCTTGAGGAATCGCGCGGACCGTTGACCTCGCCCTGCTGGAGCCCGGACGGCAGGGCCCTGGCGTTTGGCCGCCTGGTCCCGGAGGCCGAGGGCCGGGCGCGGTTCGAGGTCGTGATCCAGGAGGCACCCAACCACAAGACCGTCCTGTTCACGCGTCCCTACCACGAATTCGGCGCCCGGTCGGTGGACTTGCCCGGGTTGGCGCTGGCGTGGAGCCCTGATGGCCGATACCTGGCCGTCCCCATGTTCCAGCAGTCGCTGGGCCTGGCGCTGATCCGAGCCGACAACGGCCGGCTACTTAAAGAGGAGAAGGACGCCTATTTCCCCGCGTGGTCGCCCGACGGCACCAGGCTGGCGTTCCTCAGCGGCAGCGATGCCGAGTCACTCTACGTTCTCGACGACAACTTCGGCCCGGCCCGGCACCTCGCGGAGATCGGCCAGGCGAGCCAGGCGCCGATCTGGTCGCGCGACGGCCGGTCGGTGGCGGTCGTCACCCACGCCCTGTCGCAGCGCCACGTGGCGCACCCGACACAACAGTTTGACCTGATCCGTATCCAGGTCGAGAGCGGCAAGGTCGAGACCCTGACGCTCGATTCCGAGCCGGGCGACCGCGACAAGACGTACAATGGGGCCTCCTTCACCTTCGATCGCGACGGCGAGGAATTGTTCTACTCCCTCGACATCGAGGGACAGCCGTCGCAAATCATCTGGTTCCGCCCCCGGACGCAGGAGACGTACAAGAAGTTCCACCCACTCGACCACATGATCCCGGTCGGGTCGCTGGCGCTGACACCGACGGGCGGGACGCTCGCGTTCCGCTCCGGGTCGCCCGGCTACTTCTCGCCGCCGGCGCTGTACGACCTGGCGGCCAACCGGGTGACTCTGGTCGTGCCCGACGACGCGGCGCGAGTCGAGTGGATCTCGACCCTGATCGCCGCCGCCCGGACGCTGCTCCAGGGCAGTCTCCCCGCCGCCGTCGGCGAGGGACAGGTGGCCGAGCGCCCGACCCTGTTGCCGATCCCCGGTGAGCTCGACCCGAATCAGGAGGTGAGCTTCCGGCTTCGCCATCTCGGCCGGCTTGGCCGGCCGCTCTGCGACCGCCCCGACGATGCTCCGCCTGCCCCCCCGGCACTGCTGGACCTGCTCGACGAGGCGCGGCTCTTCTTCGACATCCTCTGCGAGGATTATGACGCGGCGCTCGCCTCGTTGGAGACGTTCGAGGTGCGGACGACCGAGCCCGATCAGCGGCTTCGGCTCCTGAGTGTCCGGGCGCAGATCCTCCTCGGCCAGGGGCAGTCCGAACGTGCCTTGGAGGCGATCGCGTTCCTTCGGTCAATCCCGCACGCGGTGCCGAGGCGGCTGGAGATCACCCCCGCCGGCCCGACGGTCACCGCCGAGCCCGACCCGAGCCAAGGCTGGCCATCCTATCTGGCGCTCCGCGAAGGAATTCACCCAGGCACTGGCCACCGACGCCGAGGGACCCGAGAACCGACTCGGCCGCCGCAACTCCGACGCCCCCGACCTCGTCCCGGCCGGGATGGTGGTCCCTTTCGCCCCCAGACTGGAGCGGTTCGCTCCCGAGGTCCTCCCACTGCCGGATGTCAAGGTCGTGGAGCCCCCCCACATGAACATCCGGCCTCCTCGGCCCCCTCTCCTGCCACGGTTCCAGCGACCCCCACCCGCCCCGCGCCATTGACGTTGAGTTGAGGGGCTGAACCTGCTCGCGCGCGTTTGAGGGGTTTCTCCTCCCCATTGGGGACCACGCGGATCTCGTGGCCCAGCCGCTCCAGCGTCCGCTGGAGGAAGAGGGCCGAGGGGGCCGAGTCCTCCACGCTCAGGATCTTCATGAGCTCTCCCTACAGGTGGCCTTCCAGCGCGCACCCGGAGGTGCTCCCAGGTGGAGAGGAGCGGGCCAAGCCGGGCCCGGGCGCCGGGCAAGTCGCCCCGGCGGCCCGCCTCTTCTAGCGCGCGGCAGGTCAGGGCCAGATCCTCGGCGCCGACCATCAGAACAGATGCCCTTGAGGCCGTGGGCCTCGGCGGCCAGGCGGCTGGCGTCGCCGGCCGACAGCGCCGCGTCGGCCGCGACGAGACAGCGCGGGGCCGTCTCCAGGAACAATTCGAGCAGTTCGCGCACGAAGGCCGCGTCGCCCCCGCAGCGCTCGTTCAGGCTGGGGAGCAGCGAGTCTAGAACCTAAAACAAGCGAGGTCGAGCAATTGACATAAGGCTGTCAGCGGCTCCGATCCCCTATTTTCCAGGAGAAGACGATCCTAGAGAATTCGAACTGGGGTGTCATTTTCGTGTGAGCGCTTTTCCGAATTTCTTCGTTTCGCTTCAATGCGGATTTTCAAGGGTCTGAGGCACTGTCAGTACCGTGTCAATTGCTCAACCTCGCTTGTTTTAGGTCTAGAAGGCCGCCGGGGGTTGGGTTCAGGGCCCCGAGGGCGGCACGCAGTGCCTTTGACCGGATCGGCTTGACCAGGTAGCCGTCGCAGCCGGCCGCCAGGCATCGCTCGCGGTCCCCCGTCATGGCGTGCGCCGTCAGAGCGAGGACCGGGACGTGGCCCCCGGCGGCTTGCTCCCGCGCTCGGAGGGCCGCGACCGCCTCGAGCCCATCCATCACGGGCATCTGTATGTCCATCAGCACCACCTCGAAGCTGCCGACCTCGAGGGCCTGGAGCGCCTGCCGGCCGTCACCGACAATGGTCACGGCGTGCCCCAACTGTTCGAGCATGCGGGCGGCCACCTTCTGGTTGACGACGTGGTCCTCGGCCAGCAGAACGCGGAGGCCGCGCGGCCGGAGGGGCGGGCGGTGACGACTCGTCCCGGCCGTGGTGCAGCCGTTTTCCCGGGGGCGCACCTCGATGCCGAAGGCCATCAACAGCGCGTCGTAGAGCTCGGACTGCCGGACGGGCTTCGTGAGGTAGGCGGTGAACCCGAGCGACCGGCACCGGTCCGGGTCCTCGGACTGCCCGGCGGAACTCAGCATCAGTAGGGTGGTCCCAGCGACCTCCGGCTCGGCCCGGACCCGCTCGGCTAGGTCGAAGCCGTCCCACCCAGGCATCATGCCATCGATCAGGGCGGCGGCGAACGGCGCGCCGCAGCCGGCCGCCGCGCAGCGCCTCCAGGGCGGCCGGGCCGCCGTCGACGGAGGTGGGCCATACCCCCCAGTTCCTCAAGACCTCCTCGAGGATGCGGCGGTTGGTGGCGTTGTCGTCCACGACCAGCACGGGGAGGCCCTCCAGCCGAAGCGGGGCCCCGACCTCGGGGCGCACCTCGCACCCGCACCGTCGCTCCAGCCGCACCGTGAAGTGAAAGGTGCTGCCCCGGCCCGGTTCGCTCTCGGCCCAGATCCGCCCGCCCATCAGGCCGACCAGCCGACCCGAGATTGTCAGACCCAGCCCGGTGCCGCCATACAGGCGCGTCGTCGAGGCATCGGCCTGCTCGAAAGGTTCGAAGATCGCCCGTTGCTTCTCCGCCGGAATACCGATGCCGGTGTCGGCGACGGCGACGTGCAGGAAGAGGCTGCCCTCGCTCCCGCCGTCCTTCTCCTGCACGTCGACCTCGACGGAGATGACGACCTCGCCCTGCTCGGTAAACTTGAGAGCGTTGCCGAGCAGGTTGACCAGCACCTGCCGAAGCCGGTCCGGGTCGCCCACCAGGTCGTCGGGCACTCCGGGTGCGATCCGGCAGGCCAGCTCCAGCTCCTTGGCGTGCGCCGCACAGCAAGCGCCTGCACAGTGTCCTCGATCGTCGCGCGGAGGGCGAAAGAGACGGGGTGGAAGTCGAGCTTGCCGGCCTCGATCTTGGAAAAGTCGAGGATGTCGTTGAGGATCGTCAGCAGTGATTCGGCCGAGCCCTTGACCAGGTCGAGATACTCGCGCTGCCGGGTCGTCAGCTCGGTATCCAGCGCCAGTTCGGTCATGCCCAGGATGCCGTTCATCGGGGTGCGGATCTCGTGGCTCATGTTGGCCAGAAACTCGCTCTTGGCGCGGTTCGACTCCAGGGCACGATCGCGGGCCTGCTCCAGTTCCTTCTCGGCGCCGTGACGGTCGGTCGCGTCGCGGAGCGAGAGGACCGAGAGCACACGCCCGTCGATGGTCACCTTGCCGATGGTCCAGTCCACGGGGAAGGTCGAGCCGTCCTTGTGAACTCCAGTTGTCTCGCCGGTGGCCCCGGTGTGCAGGCCCTCGGGCAGGAGTGTCTCCAGGTCGCGGCCCCGGATGTCTCCGGCGTCATAGCCGAAGATCCGCTCGACGGCCGGGTTGAACGACTCGATCGCCCCGCCCTCGTCGTAGATGATCAAGCCCTCGGCCACGCTCTTCATAATGGCGTGGATGCGGGCCTCGCTGCGTCGCAGGTGTTCGCCGGCTTCGGCGAGCTCGGCCGTGCGCAGGTGCACGAGATACCGAATCCTCTCGGAACGTCCTATCGCCGAGGCGAGGTAGCCGGCGGCCAAGGTGGTAATCGCCAGTCCCCCGGCGAGGAAGGCCCAAGCCTGCGACAAGTCGTGGGCATTGGGCGCGCGGCCCGCGGCCGGGGAAAACTGCAGACGCCACCGCCGCCCACCCATCGCGAGGGTGGTCACCCAGGAGTCCCCGCTCGCCGTCGTCCCGGGGTTGTCGCCCACCAAGGTGGCCATCCCGGTCGGCCCGGCGCCGCGGCGGGCATCGACCGCCGCACGGACGACAAGTGAGTACGCTAAGGCGGGCCTCGGTTGGGGCATCGGGGGCTCTGACTCGGCCGGCCCGAGGGGCCGCAGGGGCTCACCCACCGGAGGGGGATCCAAATCGGAGAACCGGAGCCGCATCCGGGAGAAGGTTTCGACGCCGATCGCCTGTGTCAAAAAGGCGTCGACTCGGAATATGGACGCCACAAACCCCATCAGGTTCCGCCGCCGCTGCGCGACGGTCGCGTGCGGCACGCCGTTGAGGTAGACCGGCGCGAAGAAGCGGACGACCACCGGGCCGCGTCCGCCCATCCGCTGCAACCGCGTCAGGTCGCTGGCCGAGGTCTCGCCGGTGTCGCGGGCCCGGGCCATCGCTGCGTGGAACCGCCTGTCCGCGTTCCGGTCGAGCCCAAAGCTCTGCAAGTTGCCCTGGCTGGGCTCGAGGTAGAAGATAGGGTAGTGACTCGGGCCGAGACGCCGACGGGAGAAACAACCCGTCGTCGGCCTGTTCGATGATCCGGAAGTCGTCGGTGACGCCGTCACGCTGGGCGGCCTCGGCGAAGGCGGGCAACTGGGCCTCGGGCACGCGGGGCAGCCACTCCACCTCCTCAATCTCAGGGTGAAACTCCGGAATCTCCCGGACGAACGCCGCGAACTCATCGCGCTCGACCGACTGCGAGGCGGAGAATAATCGGACAAGTGATTGCAAGATGCCGTCTTGAACCATGATCCCGCGCTCGACGGCCGCTGCGACGACGGCCGCGTCGGCCTCGAACCTGAGCTGGGCCCGTTCCCGCACAGTGCGTGCCGTGGCGCAAAACGCCGCGGCGGAGATGGCCACCCCCAGGAGGACTGTCAACGCCACGGGAACTTGACGCGGCCACCACGACCACCGCGAGATCCAGGAACGACGCTCCCCTCGCTCCGGTTGTCCATCGCCTTCATGCATCGCATTCATCCTTCAAAGCATATGGCGGGACAATTCACATTATTAATTCATAAATAACGTTTATCATCGATGCGGCGCTGGCCAGCTCCGAGGCGCGTCGGGCGGCTCGGGGGACCGCGTCAGTGTTGTTCGGGGAGGATCTCGTCAGAGTCCTCCGCAGATGCAGGATTCGGCGCAAGCAAGTTCGCCGTCTCCCACAAAGCACTATAGGATACACCCGTCAGCGAGGGCGATTCCCCGACCGCCGTTCTCGGACGCCGAGGCGGGCCCGAACGATCCCGGGCGAGGACCCCGACAGGCGACGCCGCCGGGGGATCGTGAGGAGAACCTCGGGCCCGCGGCCGAGGCCAGGAAGGTCCTGTTATCGACGTGGGTCACGCATCTGCGCCCCCGCCGCTTGGAGCAAGGAATCGGGTCACACGATCATCGGAACGAAAATGACCTCCGAAATCATCTGACTTCTGCCATCGGGATCTGAGATAACGGACACCGCGATCGTCCCGTGCTGGCCGAAAAGCCCGTGGATGAGAGGGCGCGCTTCTTCGGGATCACTCGGCACGTGGCGAGCCATCCGAGGGCGCACGATGACTCAGTTCGATCCGGCAAGGCACCAAGCACCCCGACCGATTCTCGATGCTCCGGGTACGCCTCTGATCGAAGTTCGCGGAGCCGGTGGGAAAGGTCGAGGCGTGTTCGCCCTCCGAACGATCCGCTCAGGCCAGATGATCGAGCGGGTTCCGGTCCTCGTCCTCTCCAGGGACGAGACGACATTGATCAAGCAAACGCTCCTCAAGTACTACTACTTCGAATGGGGCGAAGAGGAGGGAGATTCCG
The DNA here is from genome assembly GCA_963803395.1 of uncultured Planctomycetaceae bacterium. Lineage (GTDB taxonomy): Bacteria > Planctomycetota > Planctomycetia > Isosphaerales > Isosphaeraceae > JAFANO01. The sequence goes on along the minus strand of CAWDND010000102.1, from coordinate 42,210 downwards.
CGATCGCCCTGGGTTGTGGCTTTTTCTACAACCACTCGTACCAGCCGAACGCAGACTATCATCGACGGTACGAGGAACGGGAAATCCACTTCACCGCCATCCGGGATCTCGAGGAAGGAGAAGAGGTATTGATCAATTATAATGGGTTTGTCGACGACCTGACCGATGTGGGGTTTGCCGTTATCTATTAGATAGGCATCATCGGTTTTGCTGATTTTGGCTCCCCAGAAGGCGGCGTCGGTCAGGAGTCCAGGGCACTCACCCGGGGACCGGGAGCGATCCGCAGACACGATCTTCAGAGTCTGGGAGGGGCGCCCTCGATTCCATGCAGCGTGGAATCTCTGTCGCCCTCCCCCTCCGGGGAACGCGGTCTGCCGTGACAGGCTCAGGATTCAGAACAACGAGATCATCACGATTCGGGCCACGTTGACCATGCCCGCGCGTTCGCCAGGGGTGATCGTGCCGCGGGCGACGATCGCGTCGAGCTTGCGGAGCGTGTTGGACAGCAGGAACGTGTGGGGGGCGCCGATCTTGAGCGGCTCGCGATGAGCCAGGAGCGCGCGGAGGACGTCGCGGACGGTGACCGCCTCGGAGAGGGGGTGGTCGGGGAGCGGGTTCCACCTCGGGACGGACTCGGCCGAGGCGGCCTGGCGGACAACGCCATGGATGACCCGGCTGACCGCTTCGAGCTTGGGGTAATTTAGCGTTTCGGGGGTGTCGCGGGGTGTGTGGTAGCAGGGGTTCTCTCCCGTGCTGAAGAACAGGTACGGGATCTTCCGGGCGCGGAACGGGCCGTAATCGCTCCGGTCGATCAGGAGCATGTCGGTCCCGAGGATGCCGACCGTCACGGGGTGGCGACGCGCCGCCTCCGCGATCCAGGTTCGGAGCGCCGGCGCGTGCTCGCTGCCCATCACGAAGACGTAGGCGTGGCAGATGTTCCCCAGCGCCCGGCCGATCATGTCGGCGGTGATGAACAGCGCGATCCGGTCGAGCGGCACCGGCGGGTGTTCGACGAAGTAGCGCGACCCGAAGAGGCCGGTCTCTTCCAGGTCGAAGCCGAGGAACATAACGCTTCGCTTCGGCAGCTCGGACGACTGCACAAACGATCGGGCGACTTCGAGCATCATCGCGACCCCTGACGCGTTGTCGTCCGCGCCGGGGAAGAGGACGCCGCCCCGGACGCCCAGGTGGTCGAAATGGGCCGACACAATGATCCACTCGTCGCGCAGCGCCGGGTCGGAGCCCCGGAGCCGGGCGCCGACGTTGCAGCCGAGGTTCGCGCCGGTCCCCCCGGCGAGGATCGGTTGCGTGTACGCGCCGTCGAACAGCGGTTCGAGCTTCAGGGCGCGGAACGTCTCGACCAGATGCGTGGCAGCCTTCTGTGCCCCCTCGCCCTGACGGCCCTGGAACTCGGGGGAGGCGAGCGTGAAGACTTCGGCCTTCAACCGCGCCTCGTCAGGCTCGGGGGCCCCGGCGACGCGCCCGGTCGTCCAGGGCCCCGAGCAGGGAGATCAAGAGCCCGATCCGTCCGATCCGTCGCGTCATCGAATTCCGGCGACCCGCGCCGTCCTCCTGACTGTTGAGAAAAGTGCTTCCCTGCATGGCTGTCTGAACCGCATCACAGGACTTCGTCCCGAAATAAGTTCGAGCGAATTTCGGTGCCCGGTCGAATCGTGGGATAAGATACTCCACGTTCGCGATGATGGTTTCTACACGGAGGTGGATCGTGTCGCAGGCCTCACGGCTCAAGGCGCTCACCCTGGCGGTGGCGCTGGTCGGATTCGGCGATGTCGGGTCGGCGCGGGCCCAGGATTGGACTAATTACCTGCACTGGCCCTACGTCCCGCCCCAGGTACCCGGCAACGGCTTCGAGTATCGGACGCTCTACGACGGCTACTATGTCTACCCCCGCGAGCAGCGCATCGTGCCGCAGATCCAGGGTCCCTACTACCGGAACTTCTACGGCGGCAAGCGGCACCTGGGCTACCGTCACCCCCACCAGTGGCACGAGATCAACAAGACGAAATTCTACCAGGGCTACCACTTCTTCCTCGACGTCTTCTGAGCCGGGCACCGCGCCCCGGCGACTCTCGCGTCACCGGGGCGTCCTTCCTTCCCTCCCCCCTCCTTCAGTTTCCCAGGGCGCACGCGATCTGATAATAGGCCTCGACGGCCGTGTGGACCTGGTCGAGCTCGACCCACTCATCCTTCGTATGTGCCTGCGCGATGTCGCCCGGCCCGAAGACCAGACAGGCCAGGCCGGTGGCGCTGAGGGGCCCGGCGTCGGTCCCGTAGGGCACGCCGGTCACCTGAGGCGTCCGTCCCGTCGCCGAGGCAACCGCTCGGCCGACGTCGGCGATCCAGTCAATCGCCGTCTCGTCGGGGGAGAGCGCGGGCATGAGGCCCCAGGGGGGGAGGAATTCCAGATCTTCGAGGCCGCCCAGCCGAGCGCGCAGGAACCGCTCGACCCGCCCTATGCATTCGCCCGGGACCTCGCCGGGGATGATCCGCCGATCCACCTCGATCTCACACCAGTCGGGGACGACGTTGACGCTCAGCCCCCCCTCGATCCGGCCGACCGACAGGCTCGGCGAGCCGAGTACCGGGTGGGGCGTCGCCCGCGCCAGCTCCTCGGCGTGCTCGGCCAGGGCGGCGAGCACGGGAGCCATCCGGTAGATCGCGTTCACGCCCAGGTGGGGCGTCGCGCTGTGGCAGGCGACCCCGCGGGCCCGGATCTTCCAGCGGATCGCGCCCCTGTGGCAGTGGATGAGGTCGAGCCGGGTCGGCTCGGCGACGATCGCCAGGTCGGCCCCGTGCGGGGTCGTCGCCAGCCGCGTCGAGCCGGTATGGGTGAACTCCTCATCGACGGTACAGGCCATGAGGACCGACGCCGAGCCCTTCGGCCGCTCGCGGACCAGCCGCGCGAAGGCGACGAGCATCGCCGCCATCCCCCCCTTGATGTCACAAGCGCCCCGCCCGTAGAGCCGGCCCGCAGCGATCTCGGGGACGAAGGGGGGGATCGTCATGCCGTCGGTCGGGACCGTGTCCTGGTGCGCGTCGAAGAGGAGCGTCCGCCGCGCGTCCGGCGCGTCGTACCGCGCCAGGAGGTTGTCGCGCCCAGGGGCGATCGTCTGCCGCTCGAAGGGGGCGCCGAGCTCCCGGAACCAGCGTTCGAGATAGTCGGACATCCCCGCCTCGAGGAACCCCGGGCCGCTCAGGGGCGCCCCATCGGGTTAACGCTCGGGATCGCGACGAGGTCGGACAGGAGGCGTGTCACGGCATCCACGGATTCGACTCCCAAGCGGGCGGGTGGTCCAGGCGGGAAAGGGCCGGAGTCCCCTTTCCACAATCTTACCGCCGATCCCCCCGCGCGTCATCCTCGGACTGCGATCGTCCCCTTCCCCTCCTCATCCTCGATCCTGATCCGATTACGTTCGCCTCGCTCCAACGATCCCGCAGCGCGTCAGCGGCGCACCTCGAAATCAGCTCCGTCTGGCGCGAACGCCGCAGGCCGCGATCCCACCGCCGCGAGAATTGATATAATAACATTAATATTATCTTATTTATAATATATGAAATGCAGTCTGCTCGATGCTCATCCGTGCCACTTGCGGCGCGTGGGGACGAGAGCAAGAGGGCCCCTTTCCTGAGGTGGATTCGTCCGGTGTGTGGAGCGCCACTCACCCTTGGAGGAGGAGCTCATGCATGAGATTCGGGCATCATCGGCGTGAGTCAGCGCCACGGACCGCGCGTCGGGACGGGCGCCGGTGGCTCGTTCATGCGACAGATCGATCATCGAAATCCCTTCGCTTCATGAGTGTGCGACCCCGCGGTGAGGACCCGCTTCCGGCATGCGGACGTGGGACACGCGGAGGTCGAGAACTCTGGCTTTCCCTCACGTTTAATTTTGCACGCCGATCGCTATTGATGATTTTTCGAGGCTCGCCGATACCCAGGCTCCAATTCGTGCAACGTGGCGACACTATTCCTCTTGCCTCGATGGATTGTTTGCTTAGAATCCCAAAAATCTCTGGGCGCTCCAACTTTCGTTAGGGCCCCAACACCACCTCAGCCATGAGGCTCTGGACCACGATGGGCGATTCTCCGAGCTCACCGAGCGCCGTCGTCTCCATCCCAAACGGAATCGAGTTTGCGGATGGCGACGAGCCTCCCAGTTCCGTCCCGAAACCTTTCTCTCGCCACCCCGCCTGGGCCGATGTCCCCGAGGCTGATTGGAACGACTGGCGCTGGCAATCACAAAACGCCATCCGGCACCCCAGGCAACTCGTCAATCTGCTCCCCTTCACCGAAGACGAACGTCGCGCCATCGAGACACTTCAGACGCAATACAAGCTCGCCATCCCTCCCTACTACTTCTCCTTGATTAACCCCTCCGAACCGCACGACCCGATCCGGCTCCAGTCGGTCCCCTCGCCACTCGAACTGGCCGGCGCTGTCGGGGCCGACGGCGAGGATGACCCTCTCGATGAGGACAAGGACTCGCCCGTCCCCGGCCTGACGCACCGCTACCCCGACCGCGCGCTGCTCGTGACAACACATGTCTGCACCATGTATTGCCGGTTCTGCACGCGCAAGCGCACCACGATGAAGCGCGGCGGCTGGGGGGCCGTCTCGCACGACGACCGGAGGATGGTCGAGTATGTCCGCGATCACCCCGAGATCCACGACGTGATCATCTCGGGGGGCGATCCGCTGACACTCCCGCTGGAGAAGCTCGCGTTCTTCGTCGAGAACCTGGCGGCGATCCCCCATCTCGACGTTATCCGGATCGGCACTCGGGTCCCCGTCACGCTGCCGCAGCGGCTCGACGACGAACTGGTCGCGCTGCTCAGCGCCGCCGGCAAGATCTGGATCCAGACCCACTTCAATCACCCACGCGAGGTGACCACGGAGGCGAAGCACGCCTGCGACCGGCTTCGGATGGCGGGGATGCCGATCAACAATCATGCCGTGCTGCTCAAGGGGGTCAACGACAGCCTGGCCACCCAGCGCGCGCTCTGCCGGGCACTGCTCCGGATCAAAGTCCGCCCCTACTACCTGTTCCACTGCGATCCCGTCACCGGCGCCGGACACTTCCGCACGTCGGTCTGGAAGGGGATCGAGATCATCGAAGGGCTCCGCGGGCACATCTCCGGCCTGGGTGTCCCCACCTACGTCGTTGATGCCCCCCGGGGCGGGGGCAAGATCCCCCTGATGCCGAACTACCTGATCTCGGCCTCGAACGACTCGGTCGTGCTCCGGAACTACGAGGGGATGCTGGTCCGCTATCACCCCACGGGCGAGCCCGTCGCGCGCCCGAGCCGGTCGAGACGCAGGGCGTCAGCGGCTTGCTCGAAGGCCAGGACGAATTGCTCATCCCCGAGGGGAATCCCCGGATGCTCCGCCGCAGGGCGCGGACCCAGGACAACGGGAACGGCTACGGTCACGCCCGTGGCAATGGCCACGTCAACGGCAAGGGCCACGGCCTGGGAAAGCGAGGGCTCGCGCCTTGAAGATCGGCATCGCGTTCGACCTCGCGCCGGCCGTCCAGCCCGCCGAAGGCCCGGACGATCGCTTCGAGGAATTCGACAAGCCGGAGACCATCGCGGCCCTGGCCGACATCCTGCGCGGCGAGGGTCACGAGGTCGCTCTGCTCGGCGACGGCCGCGAGTTCCTGGCCAAGGTGCTCGCCGATCCACCCGACTTCGTCTGGAACCTGGCTGAGGGCGAGGGTGTCGGCCGTTGCCGCGAGGCGCGTGTGCCGGCCGTGCTGGAGATGCTCGGCATCCCGTGCACCGGCTCGGACGCGTTGACGCTGTCAATCTGCCTCGATAAGTCGATGGCCCTTCGCTTCCTGGCCTCGACCTCGAATGTCGCCGTGCCCGAAGGGTGGACCATCCCACCCGACGACGGCCTGGAGCGCCTCGAATCGCTCTCCTCCCGGTTCTTCGAGAGCCACGGGGAACGACCCACGCTCATCCTCAAGCCGGCCCTCGAAGGGTCGAGCAAGGGCATCCGGTCCAACTGTCTGGCCGACACTGCGGGCGAGGCGGTCACGCTCTTCGAAAGGTTGTCGCGCGACTACCGGCAGCCGATCCGCGTCGAACAGTTCATCGCCGGCGACGAGGTGACGGTCGGATTGATCGGCAATGGACCTGGCCTGGAAGTCCTCGGCGCGATGCGGATCGTGTCCAGGAGACCGACGGATCGGTTCGTTTACTCAATCGACCTGAAACGCGCCTGGAGTGAGAACGTCACGTACGAGGTCCCCGCCCAGTTTCCCGAGGAGATCGAGGAGCGGGTTTTCCGTTCGGCCATCGACGTCTATCGGACGCTCGGGTGTCGAGACGTGGCGCGGATCGACTTCCGGGTCCGCGCCGGCATCCCATACTTCATCGAGGCCAATCCTCTTCCTGGCCTGGCGCCCGACTGGAGCGACCTGGTCCTCCTTGCGCAAGGGACGGGACTGGGGTACGCCGACCTGATCCGTCGGATCCTCGACGCGGCGCTGACTCGCGTTGGCCAGGCGGAGCCTCTGGCGCGGGTGTCGGGGGTAGGGCGGTGAGTGGTGCGCTTCCGAGGGCCGTGGTCCTCTACAATGCTCCGGTCCTGCCCCCCGAGCACCCGGACGCGGTCTCCGAGGCCAATGTGGTCGAGGTCGCGCGGACCATCGCGGGGGCCTTGAGCGAGGACGGCTTCGACGCCCGCCTTCTGGCCGCCGCGCCGCCGGTCGTCGCGGTCGTCCGGGAGCTCTCGGGACTCGAGCCCGAGGTGGTGTTCAACCTGATCGAGGGCTTCGGCGGGTCCAGCACGCGGCCACGCACGTCACGGGCCTGCTCGAACTGATGCGTCTGCCGATCACCGGGTCGTCCGCCGAGGCGCTGACGTCCTGCGCGTCGAAGGCGCGCACGAAGGCGCTGCTGAAGGGCTTCGGCCTCCCGACCGCGCCGTTCGCTGTGGTCCGGCCGGGCGCACTGCTCCCGGAATGCGACTGGCCAGGTCCGGTTGTTGTCAAGCCCGACGCTGAGGACGGTAGCCTCGGCATCGACCAGGGGAGCGTCGTCACCGATCGGGTGGCGCTGCGCGATCGGGTGGCGCGACTCCAGGCAGCGTATGGCGGCTCAGTGTTACTGGAGGCGTATTTGCCCGGCCCCGAGTATAATGTGGGAGTGCTTGCGCTGCCCGAGCCCGAGCTACTGCCCGTCGCCGAGGTCGTGTTCGCGCCCAGGCCCGGTGCCTGGCCGATCCTGACCTATGCCGCCAAGTGGGCGACCGGCTCGGCCGACGACCTGGCGAGCGCGATCCGGTGCCCGGCGCGGGTGGCCGAAGCGCTGGCCGAGGGGCTGGGGCGGCTGGCCGTCCTTGCCTTCCGCGCGACCGGCTGCCGCGACTACGCGCGGGTTGATTTGCGGCTCGACGACCGCGGCGCGCCGATGATCCTGGACGTGAATCCGAATCCGGACATCGGTCCGACGGCGGGCTGGGCACGGGCACTGCGGGTTTCGGGGCGGGATTACACCGCCACGCTCGCGGCACTGGCGCGGCAGGCGCTCAGGAGGGTCGTGACGGGCGGGTGAGGCGCGCCACTTTCGGGCCGGGTGGCACGAGTCTTCCAGAGCGGCAAGGATCGCCGGAGACCAGGGGACGTAAAGGGATCAGGGATGACTGCCACGGCCAGTGGGCGGCGCACGGGCGCATTGAGAGTCTCCATGTTTCGGATCAGCCATGTACTCGGGGTGCACTGCGAGCACGATCGCCGGTGTGTCGCCGAGATCCAGTCGTTGTTAGAGGCCGCTTTCCCCTACCTCGCCGAGGAGAGCGATTACGTCGTGCGCAAGCTGAACTCGCCTCCGACTCGCGGATATCCCGTGATCCTCTTGGCGGCGCACGGGTCGGACGACCGCGTCATCGGGTTCGCGCTGGCCGATTATTTTGAGTCGATCGGCTACGCTTACCTCGACTTCATCGTCACTCAGGCCGAGCGTCAGGGCCGGGGGCTGGGTGGCGCCCTGTATGAGGCCCTCCGCGAGGACTTGATCGCCCGGGGGGCGAAGGGCCTGTTCCTCGAGGTGCCCACCGACGACCCGACGCAAGTGACCAACTCCGCGCCTGCTGAAGGCCAACAAGGCCCGGCTGAAGTTCTACGAGCGATACGGCGCGCTGCCGATCGTGGGAACGCTCTACGACCAGCCGATCCGTCCCGGCAACCCGCCCGAGCCCCGGCTGCTGTTCGACCCACTGGGCAAGGCGAAGTCGCTCGAGGCCGGACCTTTGCGCCGTGTCATCACGATGATCCTGACGCAGAGGTACCACTTCGCGCCGAGGACCCGTATGTCCACCAGGTGGTCGGCTCGGTCAAGGACGGGTCGGTCCGGATCCGGAAGTCCCGCTACATTTCGCCGCTCGAGAAGCACGACAAGAACCCCCGCCGGCTCCTTCCGCTGAAGGTCTTCTGCTCGTCTTTCCACGCGCTGCACCACGTCCGCGAGCGCGGCTACGTCGAGCGGCCGGCGCGGGTCGATGTGATCCTCAAGGCGCTGACCTCGCTCCCCGACGTCGAGCGGCTCCCGGTCCGCAACTTCGGCGAGAAGCCGATCCGCGCTGTCCACGACACTGACTTCGTCAACTATCTCCGCAACTTTTGCCAGGAGTTGCCCAAGGGAGAGATGGTCTACCCCTACGTCTTCCCGATCCGCCGAACCGACCGACCGCCGCTCGATCGCGGCATGCGCGCGGGCTATTACTGCATCGACACGTTTACGCCCCTGAGCCGCGACGCGTACAAGGCAGCCCGCGCCGCGGTCAACGTCGCGCTGTCGGGTGCCGAGGCGCTCGTCGCGGGCAACCCGCTGGTCTACAGCCTCTGCCGGCCCCCGGGCCACCACGCCGAGCGCGACACCTACGGCGGCTTCTGTTACTTCTGTAACGGCGCGATCGCCGCCCAGTACCTCCTGCCCAAGTTCGGGCGGGTCGCGATCGTCGATATCGACTACCACCACGGCAATGGCGCCCAGGACATCTTCTACAACCGGTCCGACGTCCTGACCGTCTCGATCCACGGCCACCCCAGCTTCGCCTACCCATACTTCTCGGGGTTCGCCGACGAGATTGGCGAGGGGGAGGGGAAGGGGTTCAACCACAACTTGCCGCTCCCCGAGGACGTCCTCGACAGCCGATACCTCGAGGAGCTCGACGAGGCGCTGGTGATCGTCCGCCGGTTCAAGCCCGAGGCACTGGTCGTTCCGGTCGGCCTCGACATCGCCAAGGCCGACCCGACCGGCAGTTGGAGCGTCACCCGCGAGGGACTCTACGAGATCGGTTACCGGATCGGCGGCCTGAAGCTCCCCACGCTCCTCGTCCAGGAGGGGGGATACAATATTCGATCGCTCGGCGGCAACGCCGCGCGGCTGCTCACCGGGGTCTGCGCGGGGGCCCTCGGGCGACAGAGCCGCAACCGCACCTCTTGACGGTCAGAAAAATAACAACGGCCCGACAAACGGCTAGAATGCCGAGGTTTTTTGAAGATGCTGCAAGTTGTTTCCAGGAAAGGACTTGTGCTGACAGATTTTACGCAAGTGTAGGCCTGTCAACAACATCCGGCATCTCGATTTTCGTCGGGTTTCTAGCCCTGTGTCGGGTCGTTGAAAAATAATGCAACACGAGCCTTCGGGGTCGCTACACTGTGTTCATGAGATACCCAGGCTCCCCAGAGGAAGTGGAACGCCGACGGCGACTTGCCGTCCAAGCACGCCGAGTTGGCACGTCGTGGTCTGAAACTGGATGAGAAGGCGGTGCGTCGCATCGCCAGCGAGTTGGGGGTGCAGATGTTGGCCGTCCGCACCCGCAATCTGTTGCGGCTCCGCGCGGGCGGGTTGCTCGCCGGGACCGAGTTCGCCGGCAAGCGCGTGGCGGTCCAGATCGAGGGCGGTCGGGTGCGGGTCCGGACGATCGTGAAGATGTCGCGTGTGGGGGGCCGGCGCAAGCGGCGCAAGTTCCGCATCGCGTGGCGTGAGCCGAAGGTCGTCATCGTGTACGAATTGGATGAGCACGGGCGAATGGCGCGGAGCGACCGGCCGGTGATCGACGGCACGTTGCAAGCTCCGGGCGCGTTGATCGAATTGGTGGCGTTCCATCGGCATCGACTGGGCCCGCCCAGGCCCGCGAGGTGGTCTTTGTGGCCGACGGCGCGCCATGGAACTGGGCGCGGTTGGACTGGGTGGTGGCTCGTGTCGGACTCAATCCGTTGCGGGTGGTCGAAGTGCTCGACGGGTGCCACGACGTCCCTCACGTGAGCGTGGCTTTGCAGGCTCTGAAGTTCGACAAGGCGACGCGTCTGGAGCATTATCAGCGCCGGCGGACGCTCCTGAAGAAGGGGAACAGCAAGGCCATGCTTCAGGAACTGGAGGCGTTGGCGGAAGGAAGTCCCGCAGATTCGGCGGTATGGCGCGAGATCCGCTACCTGAGGAAGCACGCGGAAGCACGACGATATGCGCTACGAGGTGTTCCGGTCGTGGCGACTGCCCCTGGGGAGCGGGGCGTGTGAAGGCCTCGGCCATCCTGGCCTCGCGCTCCCGTTCCGGCCGCATCTCCTCCCCTCGGGTGAAGTTCAAGAGAGAATTCGCGGTCCCGGACGCCTGCCCTGGAGCCTCTGCTGGGTTCCAGTCGCCGAACAGCGTGGTACTCGAGCGGCTCAGCCCCCTCGAGGTGGTCTCGGCCATCGCTTGGCTCATCTATCCGCGGACAATCATATGCATCGGGACATGCGTCCCCCCCCCCTTGATTTGGCTATAGGATCCGCCGGGGCGTTTGTCCAGAAGCAGGGGGCACCGGAGGAGCCGGCCGACTCTCGGCGAAAAGAATCGCGCCTCGCCGCGTTCGCCTCACGCCGATCCATGACCTAGAGTTGTCGAGCTAAGGACGTCGTGCGGTGATGACGGACCCTCTCGGTTGAGGTCTGATGCATGCACGGAACAGGAGTGAAGAAGATGGTGGCATCGGCCGCTCGCAAGGGGAGTTCGGTCGAGGCGAGTGACCTGGGCCCGATCGCCATGCGGCTCGCGCCGAGTTCGGTGCGCCGGTCGGCCTTCTCGACCCGGCTCTCGGGAGCTGGCGGGTTCGCATGGGAGCCGATCCCGAGGTGTTCCCCCGGGACGACGCGCAGTTGCTCGCGGCCCTGGTCTCGAGCGGCATCGGGTCGGGGCGGGCGGGGGTCTGGTTTCCCGATCGCGCCGCCGGCCCCGCCTGGCTCGGCCTGCCGGTCCCTGTGGTGGACGGGGGATACCTGGTGGCGCTGGCGGGGTTCGCGACCACGTCCGAGAGGACTGGGAACGGCACATGGGGGCCGGCCTGCCCCGAGCCCGCCCTCCGCGCCTGGGGCCAGGTGGTGGCTGACCAGCTCTGCGACGAGAGGACCGCGCAGGCGTCCACCCGCGGCTCCTCCCTCCTCAGGGAGGGAGGCGAGCGCCTGCTCATCGCGCGGCTGATCCGCCGGCTCAAGATCTCCGACACACCCGAGCGGTTCCAGGCACTGGCGACCAACGCGCTGCGGGCCGCGCTGGGCGTCGCGGCGACGGCCTGGATCCCGGACAGCCCCCACGAGCCGGTGGTCGTCAGCGGCGAGGTCCAGGACCTCGCCGGCAACGCCTTCCGCTTCCTGATCCCCCAGGCGTGCCACGAGCCGGTCTTCCTGGACAACCAGCCGTCGGCGTCGTCCATGGTCGCACTGCGGCGGATCGTAGCTGTCGCCGCCCACACCCACGCCGCGAACGGCTGGCTGATCGCCGTCAACCCGCTCGACGATCGCTCCTTCTCCAGCGCCGAAGTCGAGATCCTCAAGTCGGTTGCCTCGCTGATCGCCACTCAGCAGACCAACGCTCATCTCTACTCCGATCTCAAGGGGCTACTCTTCGGCGTCATCCGTGCGCTGACGGCGGCCATCGACGCCAAGGACCCGTACACCTCGGGCCACTCAGAGCGCGTGGCCCGGATCGCGGTCCGGCTGGCCGAGGAGCTGGGGATGTCGGCCAACCAGCGGAGCGACCTTTACCTGATGGGCCTGCTCCACGACGTCGGCAAGATCGGGATCGACGACAGTGTGCTCAAGAAGAGCGGCCCGCTGACCCCCAAGGAATACCGGCTGATCCAGTTGCACGTTGAGATCGGCGTGCACATTCTGTCCGACCTGAAGAAGCTGAGCCACCTGCTGCCCGGGATCCGGCATCACCACGAGAGCCTCGATGGCACTGGCTACCCCTCGGGCCTGGCCGGCGACTTGATCCCGCTGAAGGCGCGGATCCTGGCCGTCTCCGACGCTTTCGACGCGATGTCGAGCACCCGGCCCTACCGCCGCCGTCTGACCCCGATGCAGATCGACGAGATCCTCCACAAGGGCTCCGGCATCCAGTGGGACCCCAGAGTGATTGACGCCCTTTTCGCCTGCCGCATCGACATCGAGCACATCCGCCAGAAAGGGATCGGCGAGAGCCTTCAGCTTGTCGTCAACGATACCCTCGGTCGCTCCTGACCGGGCCGGAGAACCGAAGGTGCATGGGCGAATGAGAGATGGCAAACGTCCGATGTCAGATCTCAAGTTCAAAGTCTGCTCTCTGTCATCGGCTTGCTTTCTCTCATCTGCGCTCTGTCATCTCCCACGATTTGATCGGGCTATAGTCAGTCGGATCGAGATAGACTGACTCTACCTTCCTGACAATCCTCCCGTTCTTCTCGCTCTCCGCGTGCACACGCTGTCACTCGGGGTCATCCAGGAAGGCCTTCCACGATGCCCTCGCGGCCTCCCAGCTTGGGAAGGCGATCAGATAGACCAGCTTGTCCTCCTTGCCGTCCTTCGCGTCCTGCGGGGTCCAGAAGCCGACCAGTTCGATCCCGTGCTTCTTGAACAGTTCGCAGGTATGCTCGCGGAGCCGCTTGTGCAGATCGTCCAGCCTGCCTTCGTACGTGTCGTACGTCCTTAGCTCGAAGACGCTCGGCTTGGACAAGGCCGACTTGTCCGTATTCTTGTCAGCGGCGAAGGCGGGGGTGGCCAGGGCGACCAGAGCGGCCAGAAGTCCCAGCATCAAGGCGCGAATCATCGATGCTCTCCCTACCCTAAGAGGATTTGGAACGGGACCACCCGGTTATAGCCAGGCGATCACGACGACTCAAGGGAGACGCTCGGGGATGGTGAACCGTGTTGGCGCGCGGAGAGGGACCGCAACCGGTCCGTCATCACGGGACGTCCTTCGGGAGCCCCTCCGCGACGGGCGTGTCTCGCGCGTCGAGGTCCGCCCCCCTGACTCCGACTGATGGACGTGGTCCCCAGATCCTCCGAGGAGAGGTCCTTGGCTCATTCTTCGCCGCCTTTGAGGCCGTTCAAGACGCGGAGCAACCCACCATTACAGCCATACCCTGACGACCGAAGGGGAACCCGCGATCGTGCTGCTGAGCCATCTGAGGGGCATCGGCGCCATGCGGATCTGCGAACTGGACCGTGACCGTGTCTGCCATCCGCCGACCTCCACCGGCCCCGCTCAGGGAATCCTGCCGAACCGGCCGCGACATCGCGGGATGTTCCGCGGCAAAGTCTCGGCCTGAGCCGGTGGCGGGTCGGGGTTGGGGTTGAAGATGTAGGGCGCGATCCGTCTCCGCGATCTTCGGGTTGGCGACGGCGTCGAGCAGGGTGTGCTCCTCCTGAGTTCATCGTGGACGTCGAACTCGGCGTAGCGCGCGGCGAGCGGGCCGAGCCGGTCGAAGTCGCGGTCGGTCGAGAGTCCGACCTGGCCCAAGGCGTGGCGGTGGCCGCTACGGAACAGGAAGGGGTAGAGCCGCAGCGCCTCGTCGCGGCGGTTGTAGAGGTTCAGGAACGCCTCGCACGCCATCAGTGCGTGGTCGAGCCGCTGGCCCGGGTCGAGCCAGTTCTTGTCGCTGGCACCGGCGATGATCGACCCCGTGCAGGTGCAGATCGGGCCGGAGGGCGGGCAGGCCGACCGGGGGATCGTGGCCCTGGCTGTTCAGCGAGACCGCCGCCGAGCAAGTGGAGCGCCGAGGGGACGACGCGGCCGCCATAGCTCTGGCCCAGCAGGCAGACTCGGCTGCTCGCAGCGGGAACGCCTGGAAGAACCGCGCGAGGTGGTACGCCGCGACGAACGCCCGCCGCCCCTTCTCGTTGATGTCGCGGACGTCGTTGCGATAGACCCGCTGGCTCGGCCAGTCGAAGGCGATGATGACCGCGTCCTCGGGGCAGCGCCTGGTTGCGATCGAGCCAGGTGTGCGTCCAGAGCATCCCGCCCAGCGCCACGTCGGGGGTGGTCAGGCTTCCCTGGACCTGGATCAGCACGGGCCGGACCGCCACCTCCGCCAGCAGTTCGCTCGGGGGCCGCGGCTTCAGCTCGCCACGCTCGTCGAAGTGAAGGACCTTCAGGCAGGGCCAGGGATCGCTGCCCATCTCCTGGGGGCAGTCGCGGGTCTGGACGATCCAGAACGACTCCAATCGGTCCGGTCGGGGCCGGAAATGGTCGAGGAAGACGAACGGCCAGCCGGTTCTGGGGTCGAGGCGCCCGTCGAGGAAGTTCTCAGTGCCCGACTGGCTGATTCCCGGCCCCGACGCGCTCGGGTCGAAGACGCTCCCCGGTCGGGGCCGTCCCCTCCCCGGCGGCTCGCCTGGAGGCCTGAGCTCGGCCCCGGCTCCAGTCCTCCAGGGAAACAGTTCGTCGCGCAGAGAGGTTACGGGCCGCTCCATCTCCAGCCCACCAAGACCGGGCGGTTGAATGCTCGCGACGGGGGCCGCCCCCGGCACACCAGCCGATCCCGAGGGGGAGAGACCGGGCGGTTGCGAGGGCGGAGCGGCCTGGGACAGCAACCCCGGACTCGACCCCTGCGCCAAACCGCCACCGGCACAAGCATTAAGGACATGGCTGTCAACATCGTCTCCCACGCGGCCCATGCCCGGTGGCGGTTTCGTGCCCGATCCCTCATGCATGACCCTCTGCTCGACGTCACCTCTCCTCCGGGAGGGGGGCGGGCCCTCCGACCGACGTTTCCGGTTCCTCCTTGGCTATCGTCTTTTCGGGGTCGAGAATTTGACCTCATCTTGCCGAAAGTGTCGAATCCGCGCGCCCCTCCCGTGCCGAGAGCCTTCGACGCCGAGCCGAGCCTAGCCGCGATCACTCGGTCCACCACGTGACCGCCCCGGCGTCGGGTGGGCTGGGTGAGCCGGGTGCGGGGGCCCACCCGGCCTCCCGACGCCGGCCTCCGCTCACGACTGCCCGAGCGTGACCGGTACGTCGACCAGCCGGCCGTCGCGGACCACCGTGACGTGGGCAACCTCGCCGGGGGTGTGCGACTTCGACCTGAGTCAGGAGTTCGTCTACATTATTGACCTGCTTGCCGTCGATCGCCACGATCACGTCAGCCGTCTCGGGGTCGAGCCGGCGGAACCGCATTCCGCCGTATTGCACGATCTGCGTCTTGATCGGCTCGATGCCGGCGCGGTCGGCGGGGCCGCCCTCGGCAACACTCAGGACGAGCAGCCCCTTGCTGGTCGCGAAGACCCGCGTCACTCCCAGGTCGGCGCGGATCACCCGGCCGTGCTCGATCAGGGGCTTGACGATCCGGACGATCGCGTTGATCGGCACGGCGAAGCTGATCCCCGCCGACTGGCCCACCTGGCTGATGATCGCCGTATTCATCCCGATCACCTCGCCCCGCGCAGTTCAGGAGCGGGCCGCCCGAGTTGCCCGGGTTGATTGCCGCGTCGGTCTGGATGATCCCCTTGATCATCCGGCCGTTCTTGGCTCGCAACGACCGGTCGAGGCTGCTGATGATCCCCGTTGTCAGCGTCCGCTCGAGCCCGAACGGGTTGCCCAGGGCCAGGATCTTCTGCCCGACCTGGAGCCGTGACGAGTCGCCCATGGCCACCGGGAAGAGCTTGTCGGCAGGGGCCTTGATCCGCAGGACGGCGACGTCGTTGGACGCGTCGAGGCCGACGACCCGCGCGTCGAAGGCCGAGCCGTCGAAGAGCGTGACCTGGACCGTCCCGGCCCCCTCCTCGGTGCCCTCGACCACGTGGTAGTTGGTCAGGATGTGCCCCTGCTGGTCGATGACGAACCCGAGCCGGTGCCGGTGGACGTCTCGTCACCGAAGAGGCCCCCCGACTCGGATTCGGTCGTGATGTTGACGACGCTCTTGTTGACCGCGGCGTAGACTCGGATGTTGACCTGCTCGTCGGCCTCGACGCACTTGATGAGGTCGGATGGCAGGGCCGGTGGCGCGACGGCCGGCAACTGATATCCGCCCGCGTCGTCAGCCCTCGACCGAGGCTCCCCGAACGGGCGCGGGGCCCTCGGGATCTGGGCCCGCGGAGTCGGCCGTTGCGCCCAGGATGACCGCCGAAGAACGCCAACACCAGGACCAGCGTCACCGCCGCAGTCACGACCTGCGCCGCGATCGTCCTCATGGTCGCCATCGAGACTCCCCTTCATCGCTTCGGAACACCCCCTTGTGGGGGATGGAGATCAGGTTATTGGGGGATGATGGAGCCATTCGATTCCCCCATCCTCTGATCCCCATCCCCCACAAGGGGATCTCGCTCTCATGGGCTGTCTCGTTCATTCTAACAGATCGAGCCCGCCCCATCGTGACGCCAATCCACCACCGAGGTTTCGACCTCGGGGACATACTCTGGCAATATATTTAATATATTAATATATTTAATTTATGCCGGTCGAGAAGACTCAGCGAGCGGGGGCGGGATACCGTCTGGACGGTCGCGCTCCGGCGCACACAATGAACCCTTCCGGCCGAATCCGCTGGGGCGATCTGGGGTTGTTTTTCGAAGGGTCATCCCACCTCGCCCGGAGGTCGTCGCCTGCCGGTGACGTCTGACCTTGCCTTCCCCGAGAACTGATGAGGAGCCGCTGCCGATGTTGCACCGCAATCCGCCGCGCTCGGCGCTCGCCGCATAGGTGGCACTGGGGGTCTGGGCCGTGCTGGCTTGGCCGCATGTCGGCGTCGCCCAGATCCGCCTCGAGGAGTCGGCGGAGAAATTCAGGCCGGCCGAGGACCTCGAAGCGACCCACTGGGCGACCGAGCCGATGGTCCACAACCCGACCAACATTGACAGCGACGATCCTTGACCGAGCCGCCCGACGACCCGAGTCCTCGCATCGCCATCGCCATCCCGTGCTTCAACGAGGCGGCGGCGATCGCGGACGTCATCGCTGAATGGCGCGCGGCGCTGCCCGAGGCGGAGGTCGTCGTCTTCGACAACCACTCGACCGACGGCACCGGCACGCTGCGCGGGAGAACGGCGTCCGGGTCGTCGAGGTCCTCGAGCAGGGCAAAGGGCACGCCGTCCGCGCGATCTTCGCCGCACTGACCGACCGCGACGCGGTGATCCTCGTCGATGGCGACGGCACCTATCCGGCCGAGGCGGCCCGGGCCTTGCTCGCGCCGATCCTCGACGGCTCAGCCGACATGACCGTCGGGGCGCGGCAGCCAGTCGCCGAGGCGGGGGCGATGACGCCCGTCCGCGGTCTGGGCAACCTCCTGAGCCGCGCCGCCTTCTTCCTCCTGATCGGACTGGGGCCGGGCGACCTGCTCTCGGGATATCGCGTCTTCAACCGCCGGTTCCGCGAGGTCGTCACGCCCCGCTCCCGAGGGTTCGAGATCGAGACGGAGCTGGCGAGCAAGGCCGTCGCGCATTGGCTGCGGACGGTGGAGGTCCCGGTCCCCTATCGCCCGAGGATCGCCGGCTCGGCAAGCAAGCTCAAGGCGTTCCGGGACGGCCTCCGGATCGTGGCGACCATCCTCCGGCAGAGCCTCAGACTCCGCCCCTGGCGCCCGCTGGCTCTGCTCCTGTGCTCGGCGGGGGTCCTGTCCTTCGTGACAGGTCCGCTGACATCGCTCTATGCGATGTTGCTCGGGCTGACCGCTCTCGCCATCGTCCAGGCCGGAGAGCGACACTGACGAGATGGGGCGTGGATGACGACTCTCCAAGGAAAAATGTCAACGGCCATTCCCTCCCGCCTCAATCTCCCGACCGGCTGTCGAGCGAGCCGAGCGCCTGCCGCAGGGCGTCCCAGGTGACCGGCTTTTCGAGATAGCCGTTGACGCCGGCCTCGCCGATCCGGCGCTGGTTGTCGAGGGTGACATCGCCGGTCAGGGCGAAGATCGGGAGGTCGCGGAACCGTGTTTCGGCGCGGAGCGCCAGGGTGGCCTCGATCCCGTCCATCTCGGGCATGTTCACGTCCATCAGGATCGCGAACAGGCGCTCTCGTCGCGCCAGCGCCAGCGCATCACGGCCGTTGTCCGCCTCCACGACGCGGTATCCCATCCGTCGGAGAACCTTGGCCAGGGTCTGCCGGCTCTCGAGATGGTCCTCGGCGACCAGGACCGCCCCTTGGTCGCCTGTGGGCGTCTCGAACGGGACGTCGCCAGCAGGCCGGGGGAGGTTCAGAGTCAAGACCGAGAGGGGCAGGACCAGCGCGAACGTGCTTCCCACGCCGAGGGTGCTCTGGAGGGTGATCTCCCCCTTCAACAACGCCGCCAGGCGGCGGCAGATGGCCAGGCCCAGTCCAGTCCCCTCGCCCGGCGGCCGCTTCGAGTTCTCCAGGATGGCAAACTCGTCAAAGATCCGCGACTGATCGGCGGGGGCGATCCCGACCCCTGTGTCCTCGACGGCGATCCGGATCGCCTGGGGCGTCCGCTCGCCAGAGATCCGGATGTGGCCCCGCTCGGTGTAGCGCAAGGCGTTCGAAAGCAGGTTGCAGAGGATCTGCTTGAGCTTCGAGCGGTCGGTCTCCACGCTGGTGTCGGCCAGGGCGCCGGGTTCGAGCCGAACGTCGAGCCCCTTGAGGCGGGCCTGCGGCTCGATGCTCGCCAGGCATTCGGCCAGGCACGGTTCGAGCGGGAAGCGGGTGACCTCGGCGGGCAGCGCGCCGGCGTCGATCCGGCTCAGGTTGAGCAAGTCGCCGAACAGGTCGAGCACGTTGCGAACCGAGTGTCGGATCGTCCGGAGGCATTCCTGGACCTCAGCGTCTTGCTCGCTGTCGAAGTGGATCTCGAGCAGTTGCGCCGCCAGGGCCACGGCGTTGAGAGGCGTCCGCGCGTCGTGCGACAGCGCCGAGACGAGCCGGGTCTTGTGCAGCGACGCCTCTTCCAACTCGCGCTTCAGCTTCTCCTGCTCGGTGATGTCCATGCAGGTGCCGAGGAAACCCAGGAACGCGCCCTGGGGGTCGAAATAGGGCGTACCCCGGTCGCAGATCCAGCGATACTGACCGTCCCTGCGGAGCAGACGGTACTTCACCTCGTACGGCTCACGACGTTCAAAAGCATCGCGGTAGCAAGCCAGGCACGTCGCGCGGTCGTCGGGGTGGACTCCCTCGACCCATCCCTCGCCCAGGTCGTGACCCATGCCCCGACCCCGGAATTCGTTCCAGGTCTGGTTGACGAAGTCGCAGAGGCCGAGGACGTTAGTCCGCCAGACCATCACGGGCAACTTCTCGGCGATATTCCGGAACTGCGCCTCGGACGCGGCGAGCCGGGCCTCGAGCTGCTTGCGCTCGGTGATGTCGTGGAAGACCTTGATGACACCTGTGACCTGGCCTTCGATGATGATCGGCGACGCGGTGAACGAGATGAAGAACCGCGACCCGTCCTTGCGGAAGAAGACGTCATCGCCCCGGACAGTCTCGCCTGTGTAGAGCACCCTTTGCATCGGGCACTCCTCCGGAGAGAAAGGGGTGCCTTCGAGCCGCTGGTAGTGGACAGTCTCGTGGAGGTTCTTGCCGAGCAGCTCCGCCTCGTCCCAGCCGAACATCCGCAGCGCGGCGGAGTTGGCGAAGGTGACTCGGCCCTCGCGGTCGATCGTGCAGAGGCCCTCGCCCAGCGTCTCGGTGATCGTCCGCGCGAAGTCGTGCTGGCGTCGGAGTAGCTCCTCGGTCTCCTTGCGGCGGGTGATATCCTGGACGACTGCGACGCCGCCGACGACCGCGCCGGAGGCGTCGGTCAGCGGGGCGGCGTTGATCGCGACGGTCCGGGGCTCGTCGTGGACCCACCAGACCAGTTCCTCCTGGGTCACCGTCTCGCCGCGAAGGGCGCGGACCAGGGGCAACTCCGGGTGGGGAAAGGGCGCGCCGTCGAGCCGGAAAAGCTGGCACTCCGGCCCGAGGTCGCGGACGTTAGTCCGCCCGACGCACTCCTTCTTCAAGGGTCCCTGGAGCCGCTCCGCCTCGGCATTGACGCCGATGACCACCCCCTCGGCATTGACCACCCAGACGGCGACGGGAAGGCGGCTCAGGATGGTCCGGAGCTTGGTCTTCTCGAGGTTCGCGGTGATCCAGGCCTCCTCGGCGGCGGCCTGCCGCTTCTTGACCTCGGCGAGCGCCGCCTGCATCTCCTCCCGGCTGTCCTCCTGGAACTGGCGGACCGACTCGGCGGTCGCCTCGTTCAGGATGTCGTTGATCGCCTCGGTGACCTCCTCGATCCGGGCAATGTCCCAGCCGTGCTCGGCGCGAAGTCAGCGGTGGCGCGGCTCAGCGCGGTCCGCAGATGCCCGTACTCCATGACGATCTCGGCGATGTCGTACCCCTGTCGCCAGCGAACCCGGCCGTGCCTCTTGCCCTCGGAGGCGGCGTCGGAGGGCTGGCTGCGGAGCCGCTCGGCCAGCCGGTCGAGCAATTCGGGCACGTGGTCGAGGAATTCCGCATCCGAGAGCTGCTCCGCCTCGGGCACGTCTCCGCCTCGGGCCACGGTCGTCCTCCAGACGGCGAGAATGGCTTCGGCGCTGTTGATCGAGATGGTCCGCCAGCAGGGCGGGTTCACTCATGGCTGATTGCCTCTCCGCAACAGCAACGCCAGCGCGGCCTGGCGGGGACGATCAGGGTCCGATGCTCTGTCCGTTCGATCGCTGCATTTAGGAAGTTCGTAGGAGTTACGCAGTTGGTACTTTGGGTAATTTTCCTCGCCGAGAAGTTGACGAGAAATAAGGACTTACGTCGAGGCCATCTTGCCTAGAATACCAACTGCGTAACTCCTCGTTCGATCGCTCATCGAGCCCGTGAGCCATGGCAGAAGCAAATTCAGTATCAACCATCACGTCGGCGGCTGTCAAGCGATGGCGGCGCGATTCGAGGCCGTCGGACGACACTTAAAGTTCGGGCGGCCGAGGCGTTGTCAACCGCCGACCGATCTGCGATCCTGGGTGTGTTGAGGGGAGACCCACTTCCTCCTGAAGACATGGGGCGGCGGGCATCACGGGGCGATTGGACCCGATCCGGCCGAGGTCGGATCCCGCACTCGCAGTCTCGGACCCTCCGCGAGCCCCATCGACCGGGTGGCTCGAGCCGATCTCAGAGTGGGGTTTCTCGACCGCCTCACGCGAGGCCCTCTCGGAGCATCTCATGGAGGAAGTGGACGCGCCTCTGGGTCGAGACGTCCGCACGGGGCCTCGGGGCTTCACTCGGATTTCAGGGTACGTTCGGAAATCCAGGAGTGCGATGATGACCACACAGGTGCGATTGCGGATCGGTGGGCTGGTGGCGATGACGTGCCTGACCCTCATCGTCGTCGGCGGGGGATGCGGCGGGGGCGCCCTTCGGTCACGTCATCCAGCGAGGAGGCCACGGTCCACGGGACAGTGAAGATCAAAGGCAAGCCCGCTTCGACGGGGAAGGTCACCTTCGACCCCTCCAACGTCAGTCGCAGAACGGCGCCGGTGGCAACCGGGGATATCAAGAAGGACAGCACCTATTCGGTCAGGACGCTGGTCGGCGCCAACTCCGTCAGCGTGACCACGCCCGAGACCCAGAAGGATCCTAAACTGGGATACAACACGACCTCCTACGACGTCAAGAGCGGCGACAACACGTACAATATCGAAATCCTGGCGACGTCTCAGTGAACGACGGACTAGGAGTCGTCACTCCCTGTTCTCACGGCGGTCTCGGCCTCCCGAGGCCGCCCGGGATGCCCTGCTCGGGCCATCGGCCCAACGGGTCGTCTCCGCTCTGCCATCTTGGTCCTGCGAGATCGTCTCATTGCTGTTACGAGTCCCCGGCGCCCACCACGTCTCCCGGGCAATCGCATTCTGGATCGCGCGGGCCGAGTCGTCGCAGAACAGGACGTTGATTATTCTTGAATGCCGGCTGCTGGTGGTGTCCCACGGTCATTGAAAAGAGCAAAGAGGCTGACGAAATTTCGGCGCTCAATAATCCGCTGCTATCGGAACCCCGACCAGAACGTCGACCCTGAAAGGAGAGTGATCCCGTGCGTCGCACATTCGGTCCCTTGACTTTGGCAGGCGCACTGGCCCTCGCGGTCCTCTCGAGGTCCGCGAATAGCAACCTGGACCAGGCCCGCGCGGCCGAGGCACAGAGCCCGGTCAAGTCGGAAAGGGGGGGGCTTCTGGTGACGACCCCGCGTCACCAGTTCGAGGTCTTCTTCTACAAGACCGGGCTGAGGATCTTCCCCCGCGAGAACGCGGGGGCCCCCGTCGCCGTCTCCAAGCTGACCGGCAGCGCGGCCTTCTCGCTGCCCGGCACCCACAATCCCCTCGACTATTCGCTCAAGGGGGTCGCCCCGATCAGGGGCCGAGAGCCTGAATCGCTCGACCTGGTCACCGACCTGAGCTGGGTGCCGGTCGGGGAGACGAAGGTCAATTTCACGATCGACGGCCTGGCCGACCCCGCCGAAAGCCACGTTGCCTTCGCGGTCCCCTTCGAGCTGGTTTCGCCTCCTGTGGCCGGCCGTGCGGCGGAAGACACGGCGGCGCATCCGAGCCCGGCCTCGCCCCCCCCATCCGCCCCACGTTATACCTATCAAACCGGCTATTACGGTTACGGGTATTACCCGATGACATCCCCAGCGAGCCCCGTTGCCACTGCACCCGCCCCGGCCCAGTCCTCGTTGCCCGCGCGGGAGGTGCCGCTCGATCGGTCCTGGTCGAGCCCCCAAGGGAGTGATTATAACGTTTATACACAAGCACTCTTCGGTGGCTGAACGACAGTGAAACTCGGGGAGGAACGTGCCCGGAGGGCCGGTTCCCCCCGATCTCTCTTTTGATTGGGAGGTCCCCATGAAGACGAAGGCGATCTGGCGTATGGCGATCGTACTGGCGGGGCTGGCCTGCGTGCCTGCTCAGGCGGCGGAGCCGGACGCGGCATGGCGGGAGGACCAAGACGCCGGCTGGAAGGCGTTCCGGGCAGGTCGTCTGCACCAAGCGGAGCACCGGCTCAGGTTGGCCGAGCGGGAGGCCCGCACCTTCGGAAACGACGACCCGAGGCTGGCCACGACGCTCGACCACCTCGCCTGGGTCCTGTGCTCCGAGGGCAAGCACGGCGAGGCGGAGTCGCTCGCGAACGGGCTCTAAAGATGCGGGAGGCTCGCCTGGGGCCCGACCACCCCGAGGTGGCCCAGAGCCTGAACATACTGGCGTGCCTCTCCAACCACGCCGGCAAGCCGGAGCAGGCCCGCGCGCTCTTCGAGCGCTCCCTGGCCCTGCTGGAAAAGGCGAAGGGGCCGAACGACCCAAGCGTGGCGGCGGTCCTCGACAACTTGGCCTTGATCGCCCATGTTCAGGGCCGGTTGGACGAGGCCGAGTCGCTTTACAGGCGGGCCCTGGCCGTCCGCGAACATAACCCCTCCGCACCGGAGATCAACCTGACCCCGACCTTGCACAACCTCGCGACCCTCTACCTCGAACGGGGCAAGTACGACCAGGCTGAGCCGCTTTACCGGCGTGAGGTGGCCATTCGGGAGAAGTCGCTCGCCCCCGATCACCCTGCCCTCGCGACGAGCCTGGAGTCACTCGCCTGGCTGGAGTTCAAGCGGGGCAATTCGGACGAGGCCCGACCAACGCTCAAGCGGGCCATGGCCATCTTCGAGCATGCCCTGGGTCCGAACCACCTCCACGTCGGCCGTTGCTATATCAAACAAGGGAAGATCTGCGGCGACTGTGGTGACTCGGAGGAAGCCGACACCTTCTTCAAGGAGGCGATCAGGATCCACGAAAAGACCGCTCCGAACGACTCCGCGGGCCTGGCCAAGGTGCTGGAGGAGTACGCCGCCGTGCTCCGCAAGGAAGACCGAGCCGCCGAGGCGGAGGAGCTGGAGGCCCGTGCCAAGGCGCTCCGGGAGAAGCAGAGCCATGCGCCGAAGTGAGCCCCGGACCGTGGCCAGAGTGATACCGGATGCGGTCCAGGCCCGAGAAAACTTAGGGACGTTACAATCGCGGAGTGGCCCGGACAACCTGTTGTCCGGGTCGCGAAGCGACAGAAGACTTGGGCAACACCCGTGCCGCCGTGAGGTTCTCGGGATGCTGGGGAAGTGCACTCCGATCGGGAGGGCTACGCCCCCTTCGTGACCTTCTCCGGCGTCCGCCACCCTCAGCGCCTCGACCAGAATCGAGGTTAGCGGATCATCCTCGAGGTGCTGAAATCCCCCACTGTCCCTGCAAGATGGTCGGTGCGTCGGCTTCGTCGTCCTGCCCGACCACGTCCACGCGATCGTTCGGTTCCCGGCCAACGATCACCACAGCCACTTTAGGAAACAGGGGAAGCAAAGTAGCTCGGTGCGGAATCAGCAATTTTAATTCATTGACATCTTCAATCCGTTCCGCCTCGGCCCGCGCCTCGCCTTCCAGGCGGCTCAGACGCAGCCGTGCCGTCTCTATGCCTCTGCTGAACTCCCTCTTCTCCAGGTAGCCCTCCTCGTACATCTCCAGGAGCCGACCGATCCGCCGCCGAACCTGGCCGATCTGCTGCTGGAGCGACTGCCAGCTCACGTCCTCAGCCACCCCGGCCGCCCCCGGCGACGCTCATACTGGCGTTCTGCCCCCCGCGAGGGCTTCGACAGCAACGCACGCACGTCGCCTCATACCGCCGCGTCCAAGCGATCGACCCGGACCATCGGGCCGTGGCAGATTCAACCGACCCGTTGTGTGATCCCCGAGAGTAGTCTTCAGCCTGCCTCTTCGGCGCATTGTCTTGTGAAGCTCACGAGGTGATCGCGCATGGGCAATATAATGACGAATTTGCTGGTCGGGCAATACGATGAAGATCGGTCGGCCAGGACTTGCGGGAAAGACAGCGAAAATTTTCTTGACATATGGATGACGACCAGCTTATCTTTGTCCGGAGGGTCGAAAAGGCCGCAAGGCCTTGTCCGAGTATCCCTCCTCAACAGGGATTTGAATTTCGACTCCTGCCTACGGGCAAATCGTCAGTCCGGAGCCATGGAATCAGAGGAGGCTGAACCGCCTATTCCAGACTCGCCGCAATTCGGGTTGCGCCTCGCTGACCTGTCGGCCAAGGTCATCGAGTACCCTTTTTCGGAGACCTTCCAAGCGTCATATCATCGTTGGGAGGACACTCCTTCCGCCCCGCGGAGTGGGGCGACCGGCCCAAGAGCTGGAATCGGCTCCTGACCCGAGGGTCGATGCTACTGTCCAAAGGCGTATTGGCATCTTGATCCTTTCCAAGCAGTAACCGCAGAGGGGTGGGTCCGTCGCTTGCCGAGGTGACCCTCCCCCAAGGGAGGTGATCGCGCCGGCATGGACCCGCCGACCTTGTTTTGGTCGCGGTTGGCCCTGGGGCCCAACCGCCAAGATTCGACCGGCCCTCGGTTCGGCGTGGAGCGGAGCCAGGACCGCACAGCCCATGGAGAAGCAGCAATGAAGTCGAAGCCCAAGTTCATTCCTGGTCAAGTGATCCCGATGGAGGAGCGCCGCCCTGCTGAGCAGTTTCCCTGCGGAAGTTGGGCCCGGTGGCGACCCTCGGCTTCCGGGGGAAATTCGTCCTGACCAGCCGGGCCTACGATCAAGTTCAGAACACAGTCAACAAGGCCATTCTGGCCTTCGAGCAAGGCGTTGGCCGAGCCTTCCAGCGGAATGGCGGGGCCACCACCGCGTTCTTCAACGCGCTCGGGACCAATGGTACCGGGTTTGGTCCCTACGCACCTAGCACCCTGCTGGGCAAGGTTGACTCCATCATGCAACGCGCTGAGGCTCGTCTGCCCTTCGGCAGAGGACGCGCGGGCTCGACCGGTGGTGTCGGCCTGTCATTCAGTACCGCTTCCACCTCGGCCAACCCGGCCTCGGTAGCCTTGGGTAATTTTTCGGTGGCCGAGCAACTCGATCAGGCGATCTTAAATGCACAAGGTGCAGCGAACCCCGTCCAAGTCGCCCTGGCCGGGATGGAGACCGTCCGCGCGAACACCCTGAACGTCGTGGGCAACGCTCCGGCCGTCAATGTAGTGCCGGGTGTCCTGCCCCAGTACATCACTGCCTTCGGACCGAGTGGTGCCCGCCTCTTCGGCCTAAAGAATACGTAGAAGCTAACCATCTCCGAGGTCCCGAGCCGCTCGAGGCCCTCATTGGGGGGTTTCCGGGCGAAATCTTCTCCTCTTGGCGGCGGCCGGGCTCTGGCGATCCCGGGCCGCCGCCGCTGGTTTCCAGTCGGGACGAAGTTCGTGGTCGAGTCTATTGATCGAGCACTGGCGGGAATTCGGC
Source organism: uncultured Planctomycetaceae bacterium (assembly GCA_963803395.1). Taxonomy (GTDB): domain Bacteria; phylum Planctomycetota; class Planctomycetia; order Isosphaerales; family Isosphaeraceae; genus JAFANO01. The sequence goes on along the minus strand of CAWDND010000102.1, from coordinate 15,710 downwards.
CTGCGCAGCTACACCCGGTTCGACACCAGTCACGATCTTTCGAGGCCTCCAATCCCGCTCAGACGTTGTGGGCCGAGTGAGCCGGTTATGCCGGAGCTTGGGTGTGGTCCCGGTGTTCGTCGTGCCCCGTGTGTTCAGCTTCCAGTCAATAGATCGAGAACGACAACGGCACAATGCCTGGTCTCGCTCTGCGCACAGTTCGCTGGCGGACTTGCAAGAGCGTTTGCAGCGACGTGTGACGGTCCTGCGTCGCCACCGAGCCGGGGAGTATATTTGGTGGGAGACGCAAAGAAGGGATTGCGACTCCTCTGCAAAATGTACCGATCATTACGAGGAGAAATACCAGCGGGAGGCCCCGAGACCAGATCGGCAGGACGGCTCGGGTGCTCCACCCAGTCCCGAAGGAGAAAGGCAGGATCGATGCGACGACTTGTGCTTCCAGGGTGTCTACTCCTGATGCTGGCTTCTTCTCCTGCCGCACGTGAGGCACGGGGGCAGGGACCGATCCCCCCGTCGCATGCCCCAGAGCGGCCGGGGGGCGAGCGGTCGAGTTTAGGCCCCGCCCCAGGGGCGGCGGGGGTGAGCGGGCTTGGCGTGAGTCCGGGCAGCACCGAGGAGATCCTGGGTGGCCGTCCCGGTCCCTCGGTCCCCCGAGTGCCCCCCGCGATCACACGGCCGGATCAAGCGGGGGCCGGCGTACCCGCGCCAGGAGGGGGTCACCGCGCCACCCATCCTGCCGCTCACGGAGGTTCGCCCGTACGGTCTGCTGGCGATTCCGCGCGGCCGCGAGGATGAGGGCCCCCCCGATGGGCTGACCCTCGACGCGGCGATCGAGCGGCTCGTTGAGCAAAACCTCGGTCTCCGCTCTCGATTTTACGAGATCCCCCAGGCCGATGCCGATATCCTGACCGCCAGTCTCCGGGCCAACCCGCTCCTTTACGCCGACAGCCAGCTCATCCCGTATGGGAATTACTCGACGCAGCGCCCCGGCGGTCAGCTTCAGTACGATCTCAACATTACCTATCCGCTTGACGTGACCCACAAACGCCAGGCGCGGACCCGCGTCGCCATCCGAGCGAAACGGTGCTGGAGGCCCAGTATCAAGATGCTGTCCGGTTGCAGATCGACAACCTGTACACGGCCTACAGCGATGTCCTGGCCGCCCGGGAGACGATTCGTTTCGCGGAAGCGAGCCGTGTGGGGCTGGGGGTCATCCTCGATCGGACCCGGAAGATGTACGAGCGGGGAACCCGGACCATCGCGGATGTCAGCCGCATCGAGGCCGTGTACGAGGCCGCCGAGATCGAGCTGATGGACGCCCAGGAGCGCTCCGCAAGACGAAGCGGGAGCTAGGCGTCCTCTTGAACATACCCCCGGCCCGAGGCCGAGGCCCTGGAGCTCCGAGGTACGATCCGCGACGACGTCCCACCGCCGCCGCCCATCGACGTGCTGATCCGCATGGCCCTGGAAGCCCGCCCCGATCTCGTCGCCTACCGGCTGGGCTCCAGCGCGCCGAGGCCGAGGTCCAACTCGCGCGGGCCAATCGGTACTCGGATGTCTATTTGCTCTATCAGCCCTACACGTTTCAGAATAACGAGCCTGTCGGCAAGAAAAGCGCGACATCGTGGGCCCTGGGCGTGACGGTCCCCCTCCCGATTTTCAACCGCAACCAGGGAAACATCCAGCGTTCCCAGGTCAACGTCACCCAGACCCAGGTGGAGCTGGCCGAACGCGAGCAACAGGTGATCAACGAGGTGCGGCAAGCGGAGCGCGAGTACGCCCTCACGCGCGCCGCGGTCCAACGGATCGAGGGCAAACTGTTGCCCGCCGTCAACCTGGTGCGCGACCACGCCTTCCGCCTCTATGTTCAGGGTGAAGAGGAAGCGATGGTCTTCCTGAACGCCCAGAGGGAGTACAACGAGGCCGCCCGCCAGTATCGCGACCTGATGGTCCGGCATCGGCGGAGCATGCTGCGGCTCAACACGGCCGTCGGCCAGCGGGTCTTGCCCTGACCCGCGGGCCGACGGCCCGTCCTGATTACTTGACCGCGGCCGGGTCTCCGTCCTCCGGCGCGACGGGTTCCTGGGTCGGGCCGGGGTCGAACCAAGGATAGATGGCCGGCAAGACGACCAGCTTCAGGAGCATGCTGGTGATCAGGCCGCCGATGACGACCGTGGCCAACGGCCGCTGGACCTCGGCCCCGGCACCCGCCGAGAAGGCCATGGGGACGAAGCCGAGACTGGCGACCAGGCCGGTCATCAGGATCGGTCGGAGCCGGGCCATCGACGCCTGCTCGACCGCCTCGCGGGTGCCGATCCCTTGCTCGATCAGTTGCCGGATCGCCGCGACGAGGACCAAGCCGTCCAGGACCGCGACGCCCGACAGGGCGATGAAGCCGACGCCCGCGGAGATGCTGAAATTCAGTCCGCGGAGCCAGAGCGCCAGGATCCCGCCGATGGCGCCGAGCGGGACCGACAGGAAGATGAGGGCCCCGAGCTTGATCGAGTGGAAGGTGGAGTAGAGGAGCAGGAAGATCAGCGCCAAGGCCAAGGGGACGACGACCGTCAGCCGTTGCGTGGCGGACTGGAGGTTCTCGAACGTCCCGCCCCACTCCAGGGAGTAGCCGCGCGGCAGCGGCACCTCGGCGGCGACCCGCCGCTGGGCCTCGGCGACGAAGCCCGCCAGGTCGCGGCCCCGCACGTTCGACTGGACCATGATCCGGCGCTGGCGATCCTTCCGCCAGATCTCGTACGTATCGTCCTCCATGCGAACCTCGGCCAGGTCCTCCAGGGGGATCATACGCCCCTGGGGGTCGGCGATCTTCAGGGTGCGGATCGTCTCGATATCGTTGCGGTACTGGGGCCCGAACCGGACCTGGAGGGCGAACCGCCGCTGGCCCTCGACAACTTGGCCGACGACCTTGCCGCCCAAAGCCGCGACGGCGTCGAGAACGTCTGCGGCGTTGATCCCGTAGCGCGCGATCCGGTCGCGATCGACCTCGATCCGCAAGAACGGCAGTCCTCCCAACATCTGGGCCTTGACCCCCGTCGAGCCGGGGATCGAGCGCAGGACGGCGGCGATGGCGTTCGCCTTCTCCTGGAGCACGTCCAGGTTCTCGCCGATATATCCCGATGCCAAGGTCGGCCCGGACGCCCGAGAGCAGCTCGTTGAACCGCAACTCGATCGGCTGGCTGAAGCTGAAGAACGTCCCCGGGATCACCTCCCGGCACACCTTCTCTATCGCGGCGATGAGTTCCTCTTTGGAATCGACCCTGGACCAGCGTTCGGGATCGTTGAACAGAACCCAGGTGTCGGTCAGGTTCACGCCTGCCGGTTCAAGTCCGATCTCAGGGCGGCCGATCCGGTTGACCACCGTGCGGATCTCATCGGGGAAGGCCGCGTGCAGGGCCTGCTCAAGGCGGGCCGCGTCGGCAATTCCTTCCTTGAGCGAGGCACTCGGTAGGCGCGTCTGGACGATGATGAGGTCTCCCTCGTCAAGCTGAGGGATGAACTCGCCGCCCAGCCGCAACGCTACTGGCACGCACGCGGCGAAGCCGATCAGGGCCGCCACGGCCACCAGGGCGGGATGCCGCTGGACCGCTCGGAGGGTCGGCGCATAGATCCTCTTGGCCAAACGCACCGGCAGCGTATCGCGCTCCGAGGTCCCCGGCTTGAGGAAGAAGGAGGCCAGGACCGGGGTGGCTGTCAGCGAGAGCAGGAGCGACCCGGTCAGGGCGAAGATGACCGTCAGCGCCATCGGCCGGAACATCTTCCCTTCGACCCCCTCCAGGGCCAGGATCGGCAGATGGACCATCGTGATGATCGCCACGCCGAAGACGACCGGCTTGCGGACTTCCAGCGTCGCGTGGCGGACGACGTCGAGGGCCTTCTGCTTCGGGTCGGCGTGCGCCAGGTGGCTGACGCAGTTCTCGATGACGATGACGGCGCTATCGACGATCAGGCCGAAGTCGATCGCCCCCAGGCTCATCAAGCTGCCAGCGATGCCGAAGTAGAGCATCAGGTTGCCGGCGAAGAGCATCGACAGCGGGATCGCCAGCGCCACGATCAGTCCCGCTCGCAGATTGCCCAGAAGCACGAGCAGGACTGCGATGACCAGGATGCCCCCCTCCGCCAAGTTACTGGGCCACCGTGCCGATCGTCTTCTCGATCAAGTCGCTGCGGTCATAGTACGTGTCGATGATGACCCCTTCGGGCAGGCTCTCCTGGATCTCCTTGATCTTCTCCTTGATCCGGCCAACGACCACCCGCCCATTCTCGCCGGCCAGCAGATAGACGATCGCGGTGACCGCCTCGCCCCGGCCGTCGCGGGTCGCGGCCCCCTGGCGGATCATCGGCGCGAACCGCACCGTACCGACGTCGCGGACGTAGATCGGCGTGCCGCTCGGGGTGGTGGCGAGCACCACCTCCTCCAGATCCTTGAGATCGTCGATCAGACCCACGCCCCGGATCACGCGCAGCTCGCCGCCGTGCTGGAGGTAGCCGCCCCCAGCGTTGGCGTTGTTCCGCCGGATCGCCTCGAAGACCTGGTTGACCGCGATCCCCCGCGCCGAGAGCCGGTCGGGGTCGAGCTGGACCTCGTAGGTCTTCAGCTCGCCTCCCAGGGCATTGACCTCGACCACTCCCGGCACGCTCTTCAGGCGTCGCGAGACCTCCCAGTCGAGGATCGTCCGCAACTCCATGAGTGAGCGGGGGTGCGGGCTGTCCTCGGCGTTGCGGACCTCGAACTGATAGATCTCGCCCAGGCCGGTCGCGATCGGCCCCATCTCGGGCTGGCCGAACTCCGGGGGATGCTGGCGCGCACCTGGTCGAGCCGCTCGCCGACCTGCTGGCGCGCCCAGTAGATGTCGGTGCCGTCCTCGAAGATGATCGTCACCCCCGAGATGCCGAACTGCGAGAAGGAACGCACCTCCTTGATCCGGGGGATGCCGTTCATCGCGTTCTCGACCGGGATCGTGATGAACTGCTCCACCTCCTGCGGCCCCAGCGCCGGGGCGCTGGTCAGCGCCATGACCTGGACGTTGGTGATGTCGGGCACCGCGTCGATCGGCAGGCTCAGGAGCGAGTAGATCCCCGAGCCGACCAGTCCCAGGAGCACCAGGATCACGAACCCGCGGCTCTTGAGGGAATACTCAATCAGAGAATCGAACACCGTCAGCTCCTCCCCTCGGAATGCGCCTCAGCGGCGCGGCGCTGGCCAGTTGAAGGCCAGGGACTTGAGCTTGATCCCCCCTCCACCACGACCTCCTCCCCCGGCTTCAGCCCCTCGCGGATGACGACCATTCCCTCGTTGACGGTCCCCACGATGACCTCTCGCCGCTCGAACTGCTCCGGCCCCGTCCGGACGTAGACGAACGTGCGGTCGCCCTGAGTCAACAAGGCCGAGGTGGGGACCTGGTCGGCGGGTTCGGGCTCGGGGCTGAGGATCTCGACCTCGAGGAACATGCCCGGCTTGAGCAGCCGCTCGGGGTTCTGCGCGCTGCGCAGGAGCTTCACCGTGCGGCTCCGTTCCTCGACAAGGTCCCCCGTGTAGATGACCTCCGCCTCGAATTCGCGACCGGGATAGGCCGGGGACCGGAACCGGACCTTCCCGTTGCGGCTCCGGGCCAGCATGCCGAAGTCGCCCTCGTGGACGTTGGCCTCGATCCAGACCGTGGACAGGTTGGCCATCGTGAAGATGCGGTAGGACGTATCGACGGCGACCCCGGGGACGATCATTTCGCGGTCGAGGATGGTGCCGTCGAACGGCGCCCAGATCGAGTAGGTGCTGACGGAGCCTCCTGCGACGCCAGGTCGGACTCGGCCTGGGCGTCGAACGGATTGACGGCGACTCTCTCCTCGTCCTTGGCCGGGGGCAGGATCGTCTCGGGCTTCTCGGCGGCCGGCCCGGCCTTCTCCGAGGCGGGCAACGTCCCGTCGGGCTGGACGCCAACGACCTTGCCGCCAGCCACCTCGGGTTCCGTTCCGTCGGGCTTGACGCCGAGGATCCTCAGCCGTTCTTGAGCCGTCCGGACCGCGGCTTCGGCCTGCTGCTTCGCCTGCTGGGCCCGGGTATTGGCCAGCCTGGCCTCGTACCCCATCTGATCCATCAGACTCTGGTAGGTCGCCTGGGCCACCTCGAAGTCGGCGTTCACCTGCTGGAACTGCTTGGGAGTGATCAGGTTCTGCGCGAAAAGCTCGCGGTTGCGCTCGATCGTGGCGATGGCCAGGCGGTACTGGGCGTAGGCCGTTATCAGCTTCACCCGGTTCTCCCCGACCGCGCGGTCCGCGAAGCGGCGGTGGATCTCTTCCGGGCTCTCGCCCTTCTGGAGGGCTTTGATGAGTTCGAGCGTGTTCTGATAGATCGTCTCCTGCCAGACCGCCTGAGCCCTGGCGACTTCCAGAGTTTGCAGCCGCGTGTAAAGTTCGAGGCGGGCCTCGCCCACCACCGGGCTGTCGATCGTCGCGAGGAGGTCGCCCGCCCGCACGTCCTGCCCGACGTGCGCATTGACCGAGCGGACGACCCCCGCAGCGCGCGGCGTGATGTAGGCATACTGCGCCTTGTTGGGAGCGACGCGACCGGGAGCCGTCAGCACGTTGTAGGAGGTTCCCGACGTGACCCGCGCCGTCCGGAGCCCGACGGCCCGCTGCTGGTCCACCCCCAAGCGGACGACCTCACGTTGAGGCGGCGCGTGGCCGATCGCGGCCCCTGCCGCGCCGAGGTTCGTTTTCGCAGCCTCTCGCGCCGGGTCCTTCGCCACGCGGCTCCCAGACTCCCGGGACCGTCCCACGAGCCACCAGGCCAGCGCCCCGACCACCAGGAGGCCCATCACCACCCAACCAATCCCTCGGACAAACCAACTCCGGACGAGGACGGGACGGGAGGCGGATCTCACGATCGCTGAAGGGGAGTGATCCATCGCAACCTCGGTCCTTCGGAGAAGTCCAATCGATTCGCACCCTGGGGTAGCAGGAGCGACCCCATCATACCCGCATGCTCGACCGGACGCACAAGCGCGACCTGAGCGAGCTCAAGATGCTGGCGCAGGTCCGCCGGCTCGGCGTCCCCCGGGTCCAGATCAATCTCGGCGATAAGCAATCTATTATCATTAGTTTGCATGGCAACGCGTTCGCGAGCTGAGCCGGGGTGGGCGGCAAGCTCCACATCGGACTTGACCACTCCTCACGCTCGACGACGCATGGCTTCGATACTTCAGTCTAGTTCCAAGAACAGTGCGTCGATTGGCTACATCGCAAGTTCATATTCTACATCCCTTTCGGTGTAGGTGACATCGACGACCCCGAACGTTTCCTCGACCACGTGGAGCAACCAGAGCAGCAGCGTCTCCCACCGCAGCCGCTCCAGCAGGATGACCCGACCGCCTCGGCACAGCCTCGAGAGGATCGTATAGTGCAGCCACACCCAGAGGTTCCGAAGCACCAACGCGATCCCGACGTACAACAGCCGCAGCACCGGGCGGCGGGTCGATGTCCCCAGGATCCGCCCTTCGTGCATCTGGCGGTAGCTCGATTCGATCCCGAACCGAAGCCGGTAGGTCGAGAAGACAGAGTCCGGCGACGGCGGCCGGTAGCCCCAATAGGCGTAGATAAGCACCTGACGCCCATGCCGTTTCCACTGGCCCCGATAGTTGCGGCACTTCACGCAGATCGACACCGTCGCGGTGCCCGTCTTCGCGTCGGCCAGCGTGTAGGTGGACCAGCCGCTCTTCGTCCACGTCCGGAAGACGTAGCTGCCGCTGGGGCCGCCCCGCTGCTTGGGCGAGCGGCCGTGGCAGACCACCGGCATCAGGAACGGGTCACGCGCCGCCTGGAGATAGCGGACGACCGCCACGCTGTAGAACCCGCGATCCAACAGGAGCAGTCGGGGCCGGACGCCCACGCTCGCGGCCTGGCGGAGCAGGCGTTGAACTACGTCCTTGAGCGGCTCGCCCTTCGTCACGCCGGTCAAGGCCACGGTGGACCGCTGTCCCTTGCGGACGACGTAGGCGGTGGCGTAGGCGTGGAAGTGGCTGGTGCCGCTCTTGGCCTGGCCGCGGTAGATCTCGTCGAGGTTGCGGAACGGCCGCCCGTGGTAGGGGATCAACGTCAGGTCGATGGCCAAGATCTGGAAACGTTGCGCCTTTTCTTGGGCAGGTGCCCGGCCAAGGCGGCGTTGAGCTGCTGTTGCAGCGTGGCGTAGTCGGGCAGGGTGGCCAGAAGCACCTTGCGTGCCGTCTCGTCGGAGGGGGCGTCGAGCAGGCGCTGGCAGGCGTCGGACAGCGAGGTGATCCGCGCGGCGGCGGCCAGCAACAGCGACCAGAGGACCCGGGCCGAGGTCTTCTTCTTGTAGTCCTTGAACTTCAGATGGGCCTGCAGGTGCTCGGTGGCGAGGCGGTGGACATGGTTGCGGTTGAGGATACGATGGGGTGGGCACATGGCTTCCTCCGGGGGACTTTCTCAGCGAGCGCGGACAGTTTCAGCAGTGGACGCCGAGGTAGTAGGTGGCGCGGAAGTCTTTCTCTTGCAAAGGGTTGCTTCGGCTTCTCGGGCTGCCTTGGCCGCCCAAAGTGTCCGCGCTGTCCACTGGTCCTGGCACTGGCAGTGAGAAAATCCCTCCTCCGGTGATGACTCTGTGACCTAAGGTCATTCTTCGGAGAGAGGTTGCGTCCATCTACCTCAACCCTTCAGGGTGCCGAACAATTTTGGAACTACTAGGTCTCCCGTCCAACCAATAATCTGACCAAACGCCTCATCGTCGAATGGCACGAGGATAACGCAAGGCTCTGCTGTTGAATAGCTTGCGGCGACACTGATTCGCAATTGATCCTATGATTTATTATAAGGTATTATACCCCGCTTAATCAACCGCTTCGCTCTCTTCCGCGGCATGCCGGCATGGCTGCGCCACCATGACAAGACGCTGACCAGGGCAAAGAAGCCGGCAAAGACCAGGCCGAACCCTCGGTCGCTGCCGGCTTTGACGTGATCTCCGCGACTGTAGTCTTCGTGAAGCTGGCTGGTCGCCATTCCCGGGTATGCCTGGTCAGAGCTTTCGCGGGCCCTTAACTCACTGATCCCATCCGCCAAGTCAATCGGCGACCGGTCGAAGTTATTCCGAAGCTATTCGGCCGCCGCGACCTGCTGCGCGCCGTGCGACAGGAGCGCCGTCAGGGTGCGCCGCCAGACCGCCGTCGCGCGCTCGAAGCTCATGCCGTCCTGACGACGCAGGACGATCCAGGCGTCAAGGACAGCGCCGCGCCGATGGCATCCGCAAGCTCTTCGCGCGCCGTCTCGCTGAGCGGCGCGAATTCCGGGCCGAAGCCTGGAAAGTGATTCCGCGCAGCTCGTTCTTGAGCGCCAGTCCTCGCTCGATGAGGCCGGGATGGTTGGCGAATTGGCCGGCCGCGACGCGCAGGGGGACGACCTGTCGAACATCTGCGCCAGATTGACGACTACGGATGCGATGCGGTCCGCCAACGGCTCGGTTGGCGGCGCCGCCTGCGGCACCTCGAGATCGTTGCCGATGCTGTCGACTACAGTCACGAAAAGTGACTTACGTCATGGAAGTGCTGAAAGACCGAACGGACCGACCGTCCGCCCGCTTGGCGACCGCGACGACGGTGGGCGCGGAAATGTCTCGGAGATCATCGCCTTGGCGGCGGCGATGATCTTGCGGCGGGTTTCCGCAGCCCGCCGATTGCGTCCATCCGACGGCGACTGGGTCCTCTGCGCCTGACCGGCCTGTGCTTTGCCGCGCGCCTCTGTCGAGTGTGCCACTGCGTTGCCGCGCGGCAGTACCGCTGCTTCGCTCATTTACTACCTGTTCCTAGTCCGGAGTGTCGGCGGGCGGTGGTCAATGGCCAGCCCGTCCCTTATGGAGGCTATGAGATAAGGACCGACTAGGGCAGGAACAAGGTAAAGACGGTAGCTGCGTCATGAATGCACGGCATGCGGATATTCCCCTCGCCGTTCTATGGGATTTTGGCGGGGTGATCCTCACAAGCCCTTTCGAGGCGTTCAACCGCTATGAAGCCGAGGCCAAGCTGCCCAAGGACTTCATACGCGGGCTCAATGCACGCAATCCGGACCACAATGCCTGGGCAAGGATGGAGCGAAGCGAGGTTTCCCAGGAGGACTTTATGCGGCTCTTCGAAGCGGAAGCGTATGCTGAGGGCCATCGGGTCGATGGCCGGCGGATCCTGCAGGCAATGAGCGGCGACATTCGGCCGCAGATGGTGGAAGCGCTGCGGCGCTGCAGGCAGGCGTTCCGGATCGCCTGCATCACCAACAACATGAGGCACGGCGAGGGGCCCGGAATGGCGCGCAGCCCGGACAAGGCCCAGGCAGTCGCTGAGATCCTGGCGTTGTTCGAGCATGTCGTGGAATCGAGCAAGCTTGGCATGCGCAAGCCCGACCCGCGAATCTACCGCCATGCCTGCGAGCTCCTGGGCGTCCCACCCGAGCGCTGCGTTTACCTCGACGATCTCGGCGTCAACCTCAAGCCGGCCCGCGCGCTCGGCATGCACACCATCAAGGTGGGCGACCCCGATGTGGCGCTCGACGAGCTCGAGACCATCGTCGGCATTCCGCTCAGGGACTAAAGCGATGAGCTGGAAGCCGAGATCGAAGAGCTCGCCGCCGTGGGAGCTGGCGCGAGACATGGGCGGTGCCGAGCAGATTCTCGCGCAGCACGACGCCGGGCGGCTCACCGTGCGCGAGCGCATCGAACGCCTGCTCGACCCCGGCTCGTTCCACGAGATCGGCGTGCTCGCGGGGCGCACCGATACGACGAGCGGGCAACCTCGTCGCCTTCACGGCCGTCCAACTTCGTGATGGGGCGCGGTCGCATCGAGGGGCGGCCGGTCGTGGTCGGCGGCGACGACTTCACGGTGCGCGGCGGCGCGGACGACGGCGCGATCGGCAATAAGATGGTGGCCGAGCAGATGGCGCGCGACCTGCGGCTGCCGATGGTGCGGCTGGTCGACGGCACCGGCGGCGGCGGCTCGGTCAAGACCAACGAGATGCCGGCCACTCCTATGTGCCGAGAATCCCGGACTGGGAGCTGTCGTCGACCTTCTCGCGACGGTGCCGGTCGTCGCGCTGGGCCTGGTCCGGTCGCGGGACTCGGCGCGGCGCGCGTGGCGGCGGCGCACTTCTCGGTGATGGTGAAGGGCACGAGCCAGATCTTCGTCGCGGGGCCGCCGGTGGTCGACGCGGCTCGGCGAGAGGTCGACAAGGAAGAGCTCGGCGGCGCCGACATCCATGCGCCGCAACGGCGCCGTCGACAACGAGGCCGACAGCGAGGACGAGGCGTTCGCGCGTGCCCGCCGCTTCCTCTCCTACCTGCCGTCGACGGTCGAGATGCCGGCGACGCCGGCCGAGCGAACGACGATCCCGAGCGCCGCGAGGAAGTTGCTGCTCGAGGCGGTGCCTCGCGACCGGCGCAAGGTCCACCGACGTGCGCCGCATCCTCGCGCTGGTGCGTCGACTGGGCTCGGTGTTCGAGATCGGGCGGCTGGGCGGCCGCTCGTGTACGGCGCTGGCGCGGCTCGACGGCTTTCCGGTCGGTGCTGGCGAACGATCCGCGCCAACGCGGCGGCTGGTCGCGCCGACGCGGCGCAGAAGATGATCCGCTTCGTCGACCTCTGCGACACCTTCCATCTGCCGGTCGTGCACTTCGTCGACAACCCGGGCTTCGTGATCGGCGTCGAGCCGAGAAGGCGGCACGATCCGCCACGGCGTGCGCGCGCTCGCGGCGGTCTACCAGGCGAGCGTGCCGTGGTGCTCGATCATCATGCGCCAGTGTTCGGCGTCGCCGGCGCGGGTCACGGCCGCACCAGCGCTAATCTCCGCTACGCGTGGCCGTGCGGCGACTGGGGCTCGCTCCCGATCGAAGGCGGCGTCGAGGCCGCGTACCGCCGAGCTCGACGCCGTCGCCCGATCCCGACGCGCTGCGCCGCGAGCTGGAGGCGCGGCTCAACTCGCTGCGTTCGCCGTTCCGCACCGCCGAGGCTTCGGCGTCGAGGAGATCATCGACCCGCGCGAAACGCGCCCGCTGCTGTGCGAGTTCGCCAATCTCGCCGCGCCATGCGCAAGCCTGGCCCGCGCGCGTTCGGCTACCGGCCGTGAAGCGCTCGCCGCGTCCCGTCACCGTCCAATATCTGCAGAACGCCGCCACGTCCTATGTCGACGCTATCCGACCTCTGCGGAAGGGCTGCGCCGCATCCTGCAGCGTCGAGTGGCGAAGGCGCGGATGCTCAGGGCGCCGGTGATGGAGAACGTCGAGGAGGCGATTGACGCCCTCGTGCAAGTTCATCGCGTCGGGCATCGTCTCTGACAGCTCGTTCGCCGAGACCAAGGCGCGGTCGCTGCATCGACGTGGTACGTCCGAACGGCTGACGCGGCGCAAGCTCAAGCTCGCCGGCATCGACGACGACACGCTGAAGCAGGCCATGGCCGGCCTCGACCGCGAGCTCGACAGCGACCCGGCCGAGCGTGAATGGCGGGCAGCGGTGGCGCTGGCGCGGCGTCGGCGGCTCGGCCCGTTCCGCAAGCCCGGCGATCGCCCCGATCACCGCCTGCGCGACCTTGCCGCCATGGCGCGCGCCGGCTTCGACTACGCGCTTGCCAAGAAACTGATCGACGCCGAGGAGATCGCATGAGCTTCACCAGCCAGCACGATCTTGGGATGCGGTCTTCCCGGGCCACATGCGCATGCCCTGAGCAGACCCGGAGGTCCACGCTCCTCAAGACGCTGCGTCTCGTGAGGTAAGGCCATGGTGGGAAGGCTCCGCCTGTGGTCAGGCTACGTCTTGTTCCTCTATGTCGTCACGCATCTCTTGAATTCGCGCTTGGGCTGGTGTCGCTGCGCGTGCTGGAGGCGGGGCGCATCTGGTTCCTCGCGATCTGGCACAACCCGCTCGGCCAGCTGGTGCTCTACGGCGCGCTGTTCGCGCATTTCCTGCTGGCGCTGTGGTCGCTCTACCGCCGCCGGGCGCTCAAGCTCTCGCCCTGGGAATGGACGCAATGGGGGCTGGGCGCGCTGATAATCCCGCTCGGCGCCCTGCATGTCGTCGGCACGCGCCTGGCGCACGCGCTGTACGGTGTCGAGCCGGGCTACCCCTGGGTGCTGGGCTCGCTGGTGGTGAGCGACTGGTGGGCGTCGCCCGCCAGTTCACGCTGCCCGTGGTCGTCTGGCTGCACGCCTGCATCGGCCTGCACTTCGCCTGGCGCCTCAGGCCATGGTACCGCACCTGGCTGCCCCTGCTTTATGCCTTCGCGCTGCTGGTGCCGGTCCCCGGGATCGCCGGAGCCGGCATCGTCGTGCGCGTGTCGCAGGAGATCGCCCAGCGCCAGGATCCTGCCCGGCTCTTCGACGCCGTTCTCGTGCCGCCGACCCGACCGATATCGAGCAGCTCTCACGATCTCCAACCGGCTGCAGAGCGCGGCGTTGATCTGCTGGTCGGCGTGCTCGCCGCGCGGCTGGTGCGCGACCGGCTGCTGCGCCGCGGCGCCATCGCGATCGACTATGCCGAGCGCCGCCTCGTCGAGAGCCAGCCGGGCACGACGATCCTCGAGGCGAGCCGGCTCGCCGGCATCCCGCATGCCTCGGTCTGCGGCGGGCGCGGCCGCTGCTCGACCTGCCGCGTGCGCATCGCGGCGGGCGCGGACGCACCTGCCGCCGGCCTCGCCGGAGGAGCAGCGCGTTCTCGAGCGGGTCGGCGCGGCGCCCGGCGTCCGGCTCGCCTGCCAGACGCCGGCCGCGCGGCGGCGTCGCGATCGTGCCGCTGCTGCCGCCCGGCGCCACGCCGCGCGACGGCCATCGACCGGCGCCGCAGGCCTCAGGGCCACGAGACGAGATCGCCATCCTGTTCGCCGACCTGCGCGCCTTCACCGCGGTCTCGGAGAGCAAGCTGCCCTATGACGTGGTGTTCCTGCTCAACCGCTATTTCCGCGCCATGGGCACCGGCGGTGGAGGAGGCGGGCGGCCAGGTCGACAAGTTCATCGGCGACGGCGTCATGGCGCTGTTCGGCATCGGCCGCGCGCCGGCCGAGGCTGCCGCCAGGCGCTCGACGCGGCCCGGCGCATGGCGGAGAATCTCGAGCGAGATGAACGCGGCGCTGTCGCGCGACCTCGCCGAGCCGCTGCGCATCGGCATCGGCATCCATGCCGGCCCGGCGATCGTCGGCGAGATGGGCTACGGCGCGCCACCTCGGTCACGGCGATCGGCGACGCGGTGAACACCGCGAGCCGGCTCGAGGCCTGACCAAGGACTTCGGCGCGAGCTGGTGGTGTCGGAGGAGGTGGGCGCGCGCGCCGGCGTCGATCTGCCGGCCTTCCCGAGCCACGACGTCGAGATCCGCGGTCGCCAGGAACGGCTCGCGGTCCGCGCCGTCAAGCATGCCCGGGAGCTCGCACCCCCAAGCCCGCCCCAACCCACGAGACAACTCACGGCAATGTCATGAGAATTTCGTTGCCCGGCATTCCGGCGGGGCAACAATGCCAACAGAATTGGAGGTGGACCATGCGATCGACCCTTGCCTGCATTGCGGCTGCTTTGTCCTTGGCGGTCCCGGGGGTGGCATTGGCGGCCGGCGGCGGCGCCACTCCCAGTCGACCAGCGTGCCCAGCACGCCGGGGTCCCAACTTCGCGCGCGCCAGGAGCTGATCCAGGCGCGCGACTTCCGCAACGCGCTGCCGCTTCTGCAGCAGGTCGTGCAGAAGGATCCGCGCAATGCCGATGCCTACAACCTGATGGGCTATGCGGTGCGCAGCTCGGGCGATCCCAACGGCTCGCTGCAGTACTACCAGCAGGCGCTGGCGATCGATCCGCGCCACCTCGGCGCGCACAATACCTCGGCGAGGCCTACCTGATGCTCAATCGCCTGCCGGATGCCGAGCAGGAGCTGGCGCGCCTCGATTCGCTCTGCCTGTTCGGTTGCAGCGAGCACCGCCAGCTGAAGGCGGCGATCGCCAACTATAAGCAGGGCCGCCGCCGTCGATTGAAAGACGGGTCGCCGCAACTCGGTCATCGGGTCTGCCCGATGAAATATGCGCCCTCATGAAGCCGTTGGCACCTTTCCGGTCGCGACGCCGCCGCCTTCCCGGGCGGCGCCAGGACGCGCGCGCGTAATCAGCGCAGCGAATCGTGAAGCCGCCGGAGAGGACAGGCGGCTCCACCCCTCTTCTTCTCTGGTCGGCCCATTGCCCGAGGCCCTCAACCTGCGAGTGAGAAGACCATGACCAGAACAATACCCGGATCTTCATCGACGGCCAGCATGGCACGACGGGTCTCAAGATCCATGAGCGCCTGAAGGATCGGCCGGACATCGAGCTGCTCGAGCTGACCGGGGGCCGACCGCAAGGACCTCGCCAAGCGGGTAGCGATCGCCGAGGCGGCCGATATCGCCGTCCTCTGCCTGCCCGATGCCGCAGCCAAGGAGCTGGTCGCCTTGCTGAACGATGCCGACACCTGCGTGATCGACGCCAGCACCGCGTATTGCGTGGCCGACGGCTGGGCGTATGGCTTCCCCGGCTACGAGCAAGGCGCAGCGCCGAGGCTTTGCTGGGAGTCGAAACGCATCAGCAATCCCGGCTGCTATCCGACGGGCGCCATCGCGCTGCTGCGGCCGCTCGTCGATGCCGAAATCGTGCGTGCCAACGCGACACCGGCGGTGTTTGGCGTGTCGGGCTACACCGGCGGCGGCAAGGA
>CAWDND010000101.1:0-9151 GCA_963803395.1 uncultured Planctomycetaceae bacterium | reverse complement strand
TCCTAACCCGCTGGTGGAAGACAGGCTTGTCCATCTTCCAGCAGGAACTCGCCGAGCTCCACCAACCCAACGCACCGCCCACCCTCCCCGCCGAAACATAACAACGCGCGCCCGGCAAGCCGTGGGAAAATAGACAGCTACCGGCGCATGACCGCCAACGTGACCGCGCTTGATCAACAATCCGGTGCCATTTTTCGAACCGATCACGGCAACCCCGGCATCGGCCGCAAGAGACCGGTCCGAGAAACCGTCGCCCGCCGGCCCCGCTCCTCGGCTCCTCCAGGAGACGCCCCGCCAGCCGTCCCAATCATGCCAAATAGGCTGGTTCGCACATCGACTCGTTTGAACCCTGGAAATCACGGTGTTCCCGCGAGTCGTTACCCCTGCCGGTTGGGGTAGACACTAATCGCGTCATCGGCAGCGCGGGCAGGCTGATCGGCGCACCGGTAGAGTCTGAAAAGCCGCGCTATTTTCCTTGATAATTCAGACAGGTTGGTTTTATCTATGCAATCAGAAGTATCTCCCCCCGTGGAACGGGCTTCCTGCTTGCCGCGAGGCCGGTGTGGGGACCAGCGGCCGCCACCCAGCGGTGGCGCTTTCGACGCCAACCGCGATCACTTTCGCAACCGGGATCCGCAACGGAAGGAACGAGCGATGAGATTATTCAAGGACTTTACCGGGATTGGCCACCGCCTGACGGCCGCGAATTCATCGGAAAGCCGCCATCCAAGGCGGCGGCGGGTGCCCTCTCGGGCTGGAGCAGCTGGAGGACCGGGTGGGATCTCGACCTTTCTGGTGACAACCACGGGCGACCAGTTGAACCCGGACGGCTCGCCAGTGAACGGTTCGCTGCGGTGGGCGATTGTGCAGTCCGACAGGACGCCCGGTCCCAACGAGATCGACTTCACCCCCGGACTGAGAGGGACGATCGCGCTGACCAACGGCCAGCTGAGGATCATGAATAACGACGTGAAGATCGTGGGGCCGGGTGCGGACCGGCTCATCGTCAGCGGCAACAACGCCAGCCGAGTGTTCGAGATCGATTTGGTTCATACAGCGATCAGCGGTCTGACCATTACCGGCGGCAACACCTTCTCTCACGGCGGTGGCATCGACAACGAAAGCGGAACGGTGACGTTCGTCGCCTGCACGATCAGCGGCAACTCCGCCGATTTCGGCGGCGGCCTCACTAACCGCGGCACGATGACGATCACCGCCTGCACGATCAGCGGCAACCGCGGCGAGCTCGGTATCGGCGGTATCGACAACGAAGGCGGCACGATGACGATCGCCGCCTGCACGATCAAAGGCAACACCGCCCTTTCCGGCGGCGGCGGTCTCACCAACCGCTCCGGCGGCACGATGACGATCACCGCCAGCACGATCAGCGGCAACCAGACCGATTCCAGCGGCGGCGGCATCTCCAACGGGACTGGCAGCACCGGCGGCACGATGACGATCACCGCCTGCACGATCAGCGGCAACTCCGGCTTCAGCGGTGCTGGCGGCGGCCTCGTCAACCTTGGCACAGTGACGATCATCGCCAGCACGATCAGCGGCAACTCCGACTCAGACGGCGGTGGCCTGGGCAACACATTCGGCAAGATGACGATCATCGTCAGCACGATCAGCAACAACTCCGCCGACGACAATGGCGGCGGTCTCAGAAACCTGGACGGCACGGTGACGATCGCCGGCAGCACGATCAGCGGCAACACTGCTCATCACGGCGGCGGCGGCCTCTCCAACTCGGGTGGCACGGTGACGATCGCCGGCAGCACGATCAGCGGCAACCACGCCGATTTCGGCGGCGGCTCCTACAACGACAACTCCGGCACGGTGAAGATCGTCGCCAGGCACTCAGGGACAACTCCGCCGGCCTGGACGGCGGCGGGATCTTCGACGACCGCGGCGGCCTAGTGATCATCGCCAGCACGATCCGCCACAATTCCGCCACTCGCGATGGCGGCGGCATCGCATACCGTGGCAGCGCCCCGGTCCTCGTCGCCAGCGACGTCAGCGGCAACATCGGCGGCGACATCGTGGCCGTGACGTGAGGTTCACCACCCCGCGCGATCGACCGGCGCAACTGGCTCCTGACCGCCGCCCTGTTCCTGATGCTCCGACGGTCGCCCACGTGGCGCCTTTGGGGTCCGACAATCATTGGAACGGAAACTTGGTATAAAGCTCAACCCGTTGCCAAATAGAGCCTTACAACGATCATGACGTGCCTGTTCTTTGCTCGGACGCCTTGGGGCGGTTCCTGTGACAATATTGAGGTTATCACAAGAGCCTCACAAGAATCCCAGACCCCAACCGCGGCGTTCTCCAGACGAATTGAAGCGACTTGAGACTCTGACTAGACTTTCGGACGTTTTACAGGAGTCGTAGACGGTACAAAGAGAGCGGACGAGACTCCGCGCTGATCTCCACCAACAGAGGAGGGGTTCCAAGTCGTTTCGCTCTTGAAAGATAGGGCCTGCATCCCGGTGAATGAGGGTGTTGTGAGTCCCCATCACCGGAGATGCAGACCATGGGCACCGAAGCACCCACGACGATCGTTATACCGATCCACTGCGCCCCCAAGAAGGCCCCCTGCCCGACGTGCGGCAAACGGGGCCGGCGGAAACGGACCTTGAACCGGATCGTGCGGACCGTGGCCTACAAGGCCGTCGCTTTCCTGGAGATCACCTACGGCGAGTACGCCGCCGGCTGCGACTGCTGCACCACCTTCCGCAACAGCCCCGAGGGCGTCCTCCCCAAAGCCCCCTACGACAACAAGGTCCGCGACTTGGTCCGCGACCGCATCCTCGACGACGCCCTGAACGTCGAACGCGCCCTGGAGTCGATCCGCCGCGATTTCCTCCTCGACCTCTCCTCGGGGTTCGTCTCCGACGTGCTCCGCGACCGCGCCGCGGAGCTCGACATGGCCGCGCATCGGCGCACGGTCCTGGGGCGCTTCGGCGGCACGCTCTGCGTCGACGAGCTGCACCTGGGCCGCTTCACGTTGCTCCTGGCCACCGATCCCCTCAGCGACCTGCCGGTCGCCTTCGCCTTGGTCGACAAGAATGACCAGGATCACATGCGGCGGTTCCTCAAGAACCTCCGGACCTGGGGCCTGATCCCCACCGTCGTGGTCACCGACGGCTCGAACCTGTACCCCGGCGTGCTGGAGGAGCTGTGGCCCGATGCGGACCACCAGCGGTGCGTCTTCCATGTGATCAAAGATATCAACACGCTGATCCTCGCTGCCGTGCGCCGGCTGCGGAACGCGATGAAGCGGCGCGGCAAGGCCGGGCGAAAGCAGAGGCGCGGCCGCAAGGGGGCCAAGGCTAGCCCATGTTTGGGGTGGCCTGACGTAACCCCTTGCGGCGCAAGGGTCGGATTTTCAATGAGTCACTACATCACGGTTTCCTCCCCCTCAGGTGGCGCCGGCGGTCGCGGGTCGACGATCTTCAGCGCCTTCAGGACCAGCCCTGCGTCCGGACCGCCGCTGGCCATCCCTCGGCGTTCCGCTTGACCCTCCAGTCGGAAGGTCACCAGTCGTACGGTGGACAACGCTTGCCCCGCCCGCGCCGGCGACAGATCCACCCCCGCCTCTTCCAGCCGTCGGCCGAGGAGTCGTTGCACCAGCAGGGCCAGCGCCGCGACGAAGATGTGCGCCTTGACCCGCGGCTCGACCTGGTGAGAGATCGGCCGCAGCGCCATCACATCCTTGAGTTGCCGGAACCCGCCCTCGACGTCGGTCAGTCCCTTGGACATCGCCACCGCGTCGAGGACCCCCAGTCCCTTCTCGCTGGTCGCGATCACCTATTTTCCTTCGCTCGTCTTCTGCCGCGCGAGCTGCGTCTCGCTCGCGGAGTACTCGAGCACCCCGCCCCTGAGCTTCCAGTCGAAAGAGCGAGAACCGTGTTATTGTCATCTGCTGGGAGGGTCAAAACCCTCGCCTTGAGGCGACGGCTTTAGCATGGCGCGGCGGTATCCTGGGCCGCATGGTGGAGTATCGCCCTGGGGCGCACAGCGTTTTCGAGATCCACTTGCACCTGGTGTGGGTGACGAAGTACCGCAAGCCGGTGCTGGGCGGAGCGGTCGGGGTCCGGGTGCGGGATCTGATCCGGGAGATCTGCGGTGGCTCCGACGTGCTGATCATTAAGGGGCACGTGAGCAAGGACCACGTGCACTTGCTGGTGTCGATCCCGCCGCAGGTGACGATCAGCCGTCTGGTGCAGCGGTTGAAGGGGAAGACGGCGTCCAAGCTTCTGCAGGAGTACGCGCACCTGCGCCAGGAGTTCTGGGGCCGTCACGTGTGGGCGCGGGGTGACTTCTGCTGCAGCAGCGGGAACGTGACGGACGAGGTGGTGGCGGCGTCCATCGAGAACCAGGGCGTGGGTCCTGGGGGCGACTTTCGCGTGGAGGGGGGCCCGGACTAACTTCAGCCGGCCTCGGGCCGGAAGCCTTCAGCCGAGCTTGGCTCGGAAGGCTTCGAGCCGGCCTCGGGCCGGAAGCCTTCAGCCGAGCTTGGCTCGGAAGGCTTCGAGCCGGCCTCGGGCCGGAAGACTTCAGCCGAGCTTGGCTCGGAAGGGCTTTGAGCCGGCCTTGGGCCGGGAGACTTCAGCCGAGCTTCGCTCGGAACAGGACTTGAGTCCGTTACACCGAAGCCACCGCCTTTAGGCGGTGGAGCATTCACTTTTCCTTACGAAAGGGCTGTCCGGGAATTGCTGCCGTATCGAGGACTTGCCCAAGCCCAAGATCCGCGTCCAGAGCCGACACTCTCCCTCACGACGCTGTTTCTGACGCGCTACCTGATGCCCGTGCTCTACAGCTTCTACGGCCACCGCGAGCCCGCGCCCGACGCCGGAGGGATGGCCCATTGATCGCCTGATCCATCGCCTGATCGAGACTCGACCCAAGTAGGACGATCGCATCGTCCGATATTCTCGGTAGGTGTGCCCGAGGAGCGGGCCTACTGCCATCGGGAGGATGACTCGGTGCGCGCTCGGCAGCCAGGAGGGTAGCCCAGCCATGATGCCGCTATTCCGCTGGTGCGCGGTGTTCGGCGCCATCACTCTCACCCTCATGGCCCGCCGGGCAGAGGCCCAGGGCCCGGCGATCGAGTCCCCCGACGCGGCCCGAGTGCCCGATTCGACCAGCCTCGGTCGCCTGCCCGGATCGGGAGGCACGCGCGGAGGTGCCCCGGCCGACATCGGGACTATCCTCGGCGGCCGACCCGGCCCCTCGGTCCCGCGCGTCCCCACGCAAATCACCCGACCGGGGCCGGGGTTCGGCATGGCCCCCACCCGAGGGATCACCGTTCCGCCGAGTGTCCCGTTCACCGAAGTCCCGATTTACGGCCCGCTCGCCGTCGGCGCCCAGCCCGAGGAGGAAGGCCCGCCTGGTGGCCTGACGCTCGACACGGCCATCGAGCGACTGGTCGCGGAGAACCTCGACCTTCGCGCCCAATTCCACGAAATCCCCAAGGCAACGGCCGATATCCTGACTGCAAGCCTTCGTGCGAACCCGATTTTCTACGCCGATAGCCAGCTCATCCCCTACGGCAACTACTCGGAGGCGCGACCTGGCGGTCCGGTTCAGTACGACATCAATGTGAGCTATCCCCTGGACGTCTCGCACAAGCGGCGTGCGCGAACGGTCGTTGCCTACCAGGCCAAGCGGGTCCTGGAGACCCAATATCAGGATGCCGTCCGCCAGCAGATCGATAGTCTCTACAACGCCTACGTCGACATCCTGGGCGCCCGCGAGACGGTCCGCTACGCCAAGACCAGCGTCGCCGGACTGACTCAACTCCTGGAAAAGACCGAGCGGCTGCGACGGGGTGGCGAACGGACTCGGGGCGACGTCGAGCGTGTCCGGGTGCAGCTTGACTCCGCGCGGATCGGCCAGGCTGATGCGGAAGAATCGCTCCGAAACGCCAAGCGAACCTTAGCCCCGCTGCTTCGGCTCCCCCCCACCGAGGCCGAGTTCCTGGAAGTGAGAGGGACGATCGATGACACTGTCTCCCCACCACCACCCGGCGAGGAATTGGTCCGGATGGCCCTGGAGAGTTGGCCCGACTTGGTTGCGCTGCGCCTCGGCATCGGACTAGCCGAGGCGGACGCCAGGCTCGCTCGGGCCGAGCGGTTCCAGGATGCCTATCTGCTCTACCAGCCCTACACCTTCCAGAACAACGCCCCCTTCGACAAGAAGAGTGCCCACTCCTGGGGCTGGGTGTGACCGTCCCCCTGCCGCTCTATAATCGCAACCAGGGCAATATCATGCGGGCCCGAGTCAACGTCTCTCAGACCAGGACGCAATTGGCCGCGGCGGAGCTGAAGGTGGACACGGACGTTCGCCAAGCGGAGCGGGAGTATTACATCTCGCGTGCCGCCGTCGAGCACATCGAGCACGACCTCCTGCCCGGCGCCAGCGCCTGCTCGACGAAACCATCCGCCGGTACGACCGGGGCGAAGCGGCGCTGATCGACTATCTCCTCGCCCAGCGCGAGTACAACGACATCGTCCGCCAGTACCGCGACACTCAGGTGCGGCACCGCCGGAGCATGCTCGCCCTGAACACGGCCGTGGGCCGGCGAATTCTGCCGTGAGTCGGCCAGCGGCGCGGCCTGGGCCAGCAGAGCGGGACCGATCACCGGCCTTTCTGGGGGTCCACCTACCCACCCGACGGCATCCAGACGTCCGCGCCCACGGTGACCCGGTTCGGGCGGACGGCCCGACCCCGGGCGTCCTCCTCGAACGGCTCGGGATCGAATTCGACCTTCAGCCTCTCCTTGGCCCGATCCCAGGTCAGGCCGGTTAGGCCTGAAACAAGCGTGATACGAGGATTGACATAAGGCTGACAGTGGCTTGCACCCTATGAAACAAGGCACGAACCGAGACGACGGAATTCGGAGAGACGCTCACTCGAAAACGACAACCCCCTCGCAAGTGCCTTCGACAAAAGTCTTTGAATACAGGGGTGAGGTCCCAAGCAGCCTTTCATCACGCTTGTTTCAGGGTTAGGCCACGAGGTCCTTGTAGATGCCGTCATGGATCCGGACCGACGAGTGCCCCGAGATGTAACTGACCGAATGGCCCTCGAACTTGATGGGGACGCGTGTCACGTCTCTGATATCAACTGGGTGCAACCCGTTTGGCTGCAACTTTACCCATCTTGACGAACTTGAGTAAGATGGGCTCCATGGGTAGAAAAAAGCACCCTGTTTTTGTTAAGTTGGGCAACGTTGTGGTGCGGGCATCCAGCCTGCACCGCAAGAGACCCGCAAATCCCGGACGCGAGCCGTGTACGACGCATGATCGATTACGATCCTCACGACTGGCGATCGCACCTGCTGGACATCAAGGGGTCGATGATCCGTGAAATCCTCTCCCGCGTCCTGACCTGCGTCGGCTGGTCGGCCGCGGTGGTGGTCTTCGCCAAGTTCGTCAGCCCTCGGATCGCCGTCCCCTCGACGGTTCATAGCATGGTCGGCCTGGCCCTGGGGCTCCTGCTGGTCTTCCGCACCAACGCCTCCTATGACCGGTTCTGGGAAGGCCGGCGGACATGGGGCAGCATCATCAATGACTCGCGCGACCTGGCCCGCGGGGCGTGCGTGTACCTGAAGGACGATCCGGACCGACGCGACGCGCTCATCTCCTGGACGATCGCCTTCGCTCACGCCGTGATGAACAGCCTCCGGGGTACGGCCGGCCTCGGGACGATCGCCGATCGCCTGCCGCCGGACCAGGTGCGGGCCGCGCTGGAGGGACCGAACGTCCCCCTGAAGATCACCGTGCGTCTCAGCGCGCTCCTGGCCGAGCGCGGGCCGAGGGCCGGCTCTCCGACCACTTGCTGGTGGCGTTGGACCAGAACGTCCACCTCCTGACCGATCACCTCGGCGCCTGCGAGCGGATTCACAAGACGCCGCTGCCCTTCGCCTACGTGGTCCATCTGCGCCGGGCGTTGATCCTGTTCTGCTTCACACTCCCGTTCGCCCTGGTCCGGGATTTCGGCTGGGGAACGATCCTCGACACGCTGCTGGTAGCCTACGTCTTCTTCGGCATCGAGGAGATCGGCGTCGAGATCGAGAACCCCTTCGGCCTCGACGACAATGACCTGCCTCTGGAGCGACTGTGCGCGACGATCGAGCGCGACCTGCTGGCGCTGATCGATACCGCCGGGCGCGGATCGACCGGGGTCCCTCCGGGGTCGGCCTTCCCGTAGCGTCGTAGTGCGCCGTGAAAAAGCGCGGATCTTCAGCGGGTGCAAGTCCCGCCCGGATAGCGAGTTTGGGCTTGGTTCAAAGCGAGGTAACAAGCGTTGGTCCAAGTCTGGGTTCTCTAAAATGTCTGTTCCCTCCATCTTGGCATGGTTTCTCGCCAGACACGCCAGTTCACGGAGGGAACAGACCTGGTTGGTCAGACTCTTTGCTTCGTCACCGCCACGCGATCCGACACGATCCCGCTCCCGGCTCCCGCACCCTGCCCGGCCAAGCAACTCCTGCCCCGGCAACGGCAGGAGTTGGCCATCGCGGTCCTTGCCGACACATGCCCGTCTCCGACCTGGCGTGACAGCATCAGGCAGCAGAAAGGTCCTCTCCCAACGAGCCGACACCGCCCAAGCAGGCCCTCGGATCCGCATTCGACTCGCAGCGGCCGGCCGATGAGGTCCTGTTCCACCTGCCGGTCACCAAGGCCTGGCTCCGTCAATAGGTCCTCGCGCGGGTCTTCCGAGCGGTCGCAGTCCAGTTCGTGGGCCAGTTGGGCGGTGGAGACGCCCTGGGCGAACCCGCGGACGATCAGGACCAGTTGGCTTAGCCGACGCTTGTCGTGCAAGGCCGTGCCGGTGAACGCATTGAACACTCGCTTGCAGTGACCGCAATGAAAGTCCAGGACCGGGGCGGGGCCGCGGCGGTGGACGACCATGCGGTCGTTTCGCCCACACCTCGGGCAGGCCACCCCTCGGGGTGCAGCCATTCAACCACGGTGGCGTAGCAGGCGTCCTCATCCATCAGGTCAACGATCGGGAAATCCACGGCCGCCTCCAGACCGGAACAACGCGAAGGGTTTCCCCGAGTATCGCTCCTCCGGGCCGCGACTGTAAGTCGGCCTCACATCCAGTTGGCCTACATGAGCCAACGCACGAATCGGGTTAATAC
>CAWDND010000100.1:0-153295 GCA_963803395.1 uncultured Planctomycetaceae bacterium | reverse complement strand
GTTGGTGTCGCACCCTTGATGCATTGTATCGGCCCAAAATTTGTGGAACAATCACTCTGGATCGGTACCGAGACGTGCTCGGTGCCGGGAGCTGGCCACCGAATCATGAAGGGACTGGACTCATGTCGCGGATGTACCTACTGCCTCGCGAGTTCTCTCCTGGGAATCGCGCTGCTGGCGACCCCCTGCCTCGCGGACGAACCGAAAGACTCGTCGAAGGGGACCGAACCCAACGGGAGCAACACGATCGACAGCGCAATGCAGACCATCAAGAGGGGGGCCCAGGAGGCTGGCGACGCCTTCAAGGACCAATACACCAAGGCGAAGACCGCGGTCCACAACATGGGGGTGTCATCGCGGGTCTACGGCCGGCTGCATTGGGACAAGGCACTCAACGGGTCGAGGATCGAGATCGAGGTCAAGGACGACGGGGTCACAATCCTGACCGGTGTCGTCGCCGACACGAAAGCCAAGGTCAAGGCCGTCGAGCTGACCCGGGACACCGTGGGTGTCACGCAGGTCGTCGATCAACTGACGCTCACGCCTCCTCCAACAACCACTCCAGCCACGCAGCCCTGAGAGGACATTCGCCCGGATCCCGCAACGTCCCGCCCCGACTCCCAGGGAGGCGGGACGTTGCCGATCTTTCCAGGCGAATCCGAGTCGGCCCCCTCGAAGACAGAGGGGGAGACCTGTTCGAGCCTCGGACCCCGGCGACACGAACGCCCACCTGAGATCCTGCCACTCAGCCGACAACGGTGTTGACGACCTGGGCCAGTTCGCGTCCGGCGTCGGTGAGGCCATAGAAATTATGCTTGCCTGCCCGCCGCGGCTCGATTAACCGCCCGTGGCGGAGCAGTGCCAGGTGATGGCTGACCGCCGGCTGGCTCTGCGTGCCCAGGTCGGTGCAGAGTTCGGAGACGTTCCGCTCCTTCTCATTCAGAAGCATCAGGACCTGCAGCCGGGTCGGATCCGAGACCTGCTTGAGCAGGTCCGCGACGCGGCGAATCTCCGCCGAGGGGCGGCTCACGGCGGCGGCTTTCGGGGCCTTGGCGGAAAGGGACGACTTGGACGAAGTGGTGGCCATGGAACTCCTCAAAATCGATGCAATTCAACCCGATAAAGCGGTCAAACGGAGAGGTGAGAACGAACCATAAGAGCGGTGAACAGAGGGGGATCATGGTTCGCTTTCTGTTATAATAGGATAATCGTCCATGCTGTCAACCCCTCTCACCCATGCCTTCGCGAATTCGCGGACGGCGGTCGATCGGGACAGTCGCCAATCTTCTCATAATCAAGGATCGTGACGTTCGTTAAAATTAAATTTACTTTGTGTTGCAAGCACGTAGGAACGTTTCTGGGGGGAGGATTTCCGCTTGTCGGCGGGGCACGGCAGCCGTTAGAGTGAACACCTAACGGGCGCGGGGGATCTCCCTCACGTCTTGTAACGGTCGCCGCCGTCGGGACCGGGGCGGTGCCGTCTTGCGCCGAGAGCGTTCGACCTTATGGCCGTGCTCACCATGCAGACCGATCTGGCGTACCAGCAGTGCATCAACCCGGCCTGCCGGGCGACGTTCGCCATGGAGCAGACGCACTTCGCCTGCCCCGCCTGCGGCGACCTGCTCGACGTCGTCTACGACTGGGACCGCCTGCCGGTCCCCAGCCGGCTCGCCGACTTCGAGGCCAAGTGGGCCGACCGCCTCGACCCGCTCAACTTCTCGGGCGTCTGGCGGTTTCGCGAACTCCTGCCGTTCGCCCCCGCGAACATGGTCGTGACGATCGGCGAGGGGCAGACCCTGCTTCAGAAGGCCGACAAGGTCGGCCAGTACGTCGGCATGGCCGCCGGCAGCCTGCTGCTCCAGTATGAGGGGATGAACCCCTCGGGCAGCTTCAAAGACAACGGCATGACCGCCGCGTTCACCCATGCGCAGGATGGTCGGCGCACGCCGCGTCGCCTGTGCCAGCACGGGCAACACCTCGGCGGCGCTGGCCGTCTACTGCTCGGCGACCGACCTCGGCTTCCGGGCGATCATCTTCATCGGCTCGGGCAAGATCGCCTACGGCAAGCTGGCCCAGGCGCTCGACCACGGGGCGCTGACGATCCAGATCGTCGGCGACTTCGACGACGCCATGCAGCGCGTCCGCCAGGTCGCCGACCGGCTGGGCATCTACCTCATGAACTCGGTCAACCCGTTCCGCCTGGAAGGCCAGAAGACGATCATGTATCCGCGTTCTGGAGGGGCTGGGCTGGGAGCGTCCCCGACTGGATCGTCGTGCCCGGCGGCAACCTGGGCAACTCCAGCGCCTTCGGCAAGGCGTTCATCGAGCTGAAGCACCTGGGCCTGATCGACCGCGTGCCGCGGCTGGCGGTGATCAACGCCGCCGGTGCGCGGACGCTCGAAGAGCTGGTCGGGCACGCACGGCCTCGCCTGGCGCGACGGCCTGCCCGAGATGGACAAGGTCGCAAGCCTACTATCACGAGCTCGACGCCGAGCAGCTCAAGGCCTCGACGATCGCCTCGGCGATCGAGATCAACCGGCCGGTGAACCTGAAGAAGTGCCTTCGAGGGCCCTCGACTTCTGCGACGGGGTGGTGCGGCAGGTCAGCGACCAGGAGATCATGGACGCCAAGGCCCGGGTCGGCGCCGGCGGCCTGGGCTGCGAGCCGGCCAGCGCCGCCAGCGTCGCCGGCGCCAAGCGGCTCCGCGAGGAAGGGGTCATCGCCCCCTCCGATCGGGTCGTCTGCATCCTGACCGGCCATCAGCTCAAGGACCCGACCGCGACGGTCGCCTACCACGGCACCGACCAGGAGAACTTCGACAAGGTGCTGGGCAGCCGGGGCGTCCGCCGCGCGGGTTTGCCAACCGGCCCGTGATCGTCGCCAACGACCTCGACGACATCATCCGCACCATCGCCCTCTACTCCGAGACCGACGCCGGCCACTGCGCCGGGGGCGTGACCCGAGAAAGGCGCCGGTCAACCCGACCTCTGCGTGCAGCCCTCATCAGAGGATCCGGAAGGTCAGATTCAGGCGACCGGGCTCCCGAAACCCCAGTGCGGCTGGTGTCGTCCCCCTGAGAATCCTCGTCACGCCATGGTAGGCGAGCCTCATGGCTCGGCCGAAGATCACGAGATCGCCCGATGCGAGCAGGTGGGGCTCCCACGGATCTTTGCGACTCAGGCCACCGATCGTGAAGAGACATGAGGCACCGATCGAGAGCGAGAGGACCGGATATCCCCGTTCGAGGCTCTCCCGACTCTCGCTGTTGTCGGTATGCACACCGAGCTTGCCGCCCTCCTCCCGGTACAGGTTCACAATGCAGATGTCGTAAGGTGGCACGGCACCGGGGCCGTGCCAGTAGTCGGTCTCCCTCAGCGCCGCTGGGCGATGCTTTGCAAGGGGCCGGGGATGGGTGCGACTTCCCGGCCATCGACGTCCCTGATCTTCGCGTATCGATAGGTCTTCGCGCTCCAATGATAACCCAGGCAGTTCATCCGGAGACTCATCTTTGCCCCGTTGCGGAGGATGGGGACGTAGAAGCCGGGCTCGATCCGCTGGACCTCCTGGTACACGTCCTGCTGCTCGGCGAGGCTCAGAAAGGCCTTCTTGAACACGACATCTTCCACCACTGGTTCTCCTCTTGCACCCGAACGCAGCTCCAGGGCGACCTCCTCGAACCAGGCCGAGACGCCGAATCCGGCCCGCGCGATACGGGCCGCAGACCGAGGACCATCGTGTCACATGAAGGACCGTGCGGCATCGAGATATCCTCCTCTGATCCGGCCCGTCAACGAGCGAAGATCCGATACTCCTCGTACTCTCCAAAGCCAGGGTCGCCCATCAGGTGAGAGAAGCGGACCTCCTCGCCGATGAGGAGCACGCTCGACGAGACGGTGTCCCGTTCCGCACCGCGGATCACGATCCGCTCGTCCCGGCAGATCCGGCGGGCCGAGACGGCGAATCGAGCCGGCTCCAGGTGCTCGTGGACGAACCGGATGCGCGGGTCATCGCCGTCGTCCAGGTCGAGGTTCGTCACCGCGTGCACGCCGGGCGGGACCTTCTCGACGAAGACCCGCCGGGCGCCCGGGGCCTGGACGATGAAGGCGGCCTCGCTGTTGGCGATCAGGTAGTTGCATCCGCCGTAGCCGCCCCCGGCCAGCTCGGCCCGGGCGAACCAAGCCGCCTTCTCCGGATCATCGAACCCGAGCAGTGAGACGGCCAACAGGCCCCGGGAGTGGACCTGATCCGCCCAGGCAAGTTCCCCATCGCGGCGGTTGGTCACGGCGACGGCCAGGCCCGTCTCGTTGACCCCGAGCCAGGTGCCGATCTCGGGGAACGAGCCGTCCGGTCCCTGGTCGGCCCCGGCCAGCAGGGACCGGATGGCTCCGACTCCGGCAGCAGACTGGAGACGTGATCGGCCGTCGGCGGCTCTCCTCCCGGTTGGCACCGACCAGGACCGGGTGATCAGCATTCACCTGGAAGGCGAGGAACACGAGGCACATGGTTCTCGCTCATTTCGCACTGTTCGGAATCGGGACACCCTCTCCTCTGGACAGGGCCCCCCGGTTATCGTTGGATTATAGCGCTTTGGGAACTAGGGCACGACGAAACGTGTCTTCCTTCTCCCCTGGCGTTCCGGTCCCGGAGGTCGGATGGCACTGACGCAGTCGGATGCAATCGAGGTCAAGCGGGTCAAGGGCAAGGGCCGGGGCGTCTTCGCCCGGCGCCTCATCCACAAGGGAGAGGTGATCGAGAAGGTGCCCATGATCGTCATGTCCGCGAAAGAGTTCGAGGACGGGGTGACCGGGACGAGCCTGGCGAATTATTGCTTCGCATGGGGACAGGGCCAGGTCGCGTTGGCCCTCGGCTATGGCTCGATCTACAACCATTCGTATCGACCGAACGCCCGCTACGACGACGTGGGACCGCGGATCAAGGAATTCACGGCGCTGCGGGATATCGCTCCGGGAGAGGAGATCACGGTCAATTACAATGGCACGCCGAGGAGCCGAGCGGCCGTCTGGTTCGAGGTCGTCGAAAGGACGGGCCGGAAGGAGGTGAACGGCTCGATCTCCGGGAAGGGCTGACCTTCGAAGTCCCAGGACTGCGGGAATGACCCCCGGATCGCTGAGATGCCGATCATGCCCGCCCCCCACCCCGAGAGCATGTTCCCCGGATGATCACCCACACCTGGATCTTTCAGACAATGAGCGGATGCGGACCGACAATTCATCGCTAATGTTTGACCGACAGCACATCGTTGAGTTTCTGTCGCCTCGGACCGACAGACCATCGCTCAGTTCCGAGGCGGGATGCGCCCTTGCTTAGGAACTGTCAACAAATAACTTGAACAATCTATGAGTGGTTCCGTGAAAATATGGGTGGCTGGTGTCTCGTCTTCGAGACCCCGGCTGAGGCGTGGTCGCAGGCGAGCGCCGGGGTCTCGATGACGAGACCCCAGCCACCCAAGGCAGCCTGAATGTTCAAGTTATTTCATGACAGTGCCTTATGACTCCAGAGATGCTCCTCCAGTCCCGTCTCCGATGTATAACTCCCCCCGCGGGCAACCGCCAGCGGCCAGGCCGCTGACGGTTCCCGCAGACATTCAGCGCGGTGATGTGGTGTCGGAAGAAAGACCCTCCGGACTCAACGATGTGTTGTCGGTTCGCAGAACAGCCAGCCGAGCCAGGCGGCGATGCCCGACTTCCACTGGTGCGGCGAGAGGTCGCGCAGGCTCTGGAACTCGTTGCGGGACGGCGCGCTCAGTCCGTCGAGGGACATGAGATCACCTGCCGGGGTTGATGGCCTGAGAGATGCCCTTGTTCGCCGTGCTCTCGCAGGCCCGAGATCCGTGCTCACCCCACCGTTTGGGGCCCAAGATGAGGGAAAAGGTCCCCTTCATCTCATCGGGTGCTTCTGGAAGAAGTCCCAGATGAGGTCGTTGGCCGAGATGTCCCTCGTGCTCTTCCCGAGGAACGGGATGGGCGGCTCCCGACCCGGCCAGGTGTGACCGCCCCCTTCGATGGTGTAGAGAATCACCTCCGAGCCGTCCCTCCCGGACCATAGGTCTTCCGCTGGACGCGGGTCCCGTCGTCAGCGAGATTCGGCATCTCGGCGACCACGGGTCTCTCCGGGCAGCCGTCCGCCTTCGCCCAGGCCCGAACCGAGTCCTCGGCCGAAGAGAACTTCAGGTTTTTCGGGATCCGATCGTCCGGCCCTCCGAAGAGCACGAGCGTGTCCTTGGTCCCGTGGAAGTGCAGCACCGACACGGGGCGGCGGGGACGACACGTCTCGATCGCCATCGTGCCCGCAACCGGGGCGATGGCGGCGATGCGATCCGACAGTTCCGCCGCCAGACGGTAGCACATCATGGCTCCGTTGGACATGCCGGTGGCGTAGACCCGCCTGGGATCGACGTTCACCACCGTGGCGAGGTTGTCGAGCAGTTTCGCCATATAGCCCACATCGTCCGAGATCCGCCCTCGGACGCCCCCCGCATCCCAGTAACGGAAGAACTTTGAGGCTCCGGTGCCGTTGGGGTAGACGACGATAAAGCCGGATCGATCCGCCTTCTCGTTCAGGCTGCAGAAGCGGGCCATCGTCGCCCCGTTCATCGCCGCCGAATGGAGGACCAGGACGACTGGCGTGGGCTTCTCCGGGTCATAGGAGGGTGGGACGTGGATCGAGTACGGACGGTCTTGATCGCCGATGATCAGCGATTGGAGGTGGTCGCCGGACGGGAGGGGATTGGAAGCGAGGGCGGACAACGCCATCAGCAGGAGCGAGGAGAACGTCATCGAGAGCCTCTCTGTCGCTTCCGCCGGAGGTCCAGCCGGTGCCGAAGATGATCGAACGGTGCTTGGCAGTGTACGTTTGCCGTCACCCAAGTGAAATCACGGGTCCGTTTTCGGGTGACACCGGCCATCTCTCCTCTCCATGAGCATCTGCGTCGGACAGCGGCAGCGGCGGTAGACGCTCGACGGTCGCCTGCGCGAGGACTTCGAGGATTGCCTGCAAGACCAACCGCTGTGCACCGAAGAGCTTGGCCATGCGAAGTCCCATCCCCTTGTCCAAGATCCCGACTCTGGGCAGTAGGCCGTCACACTGGCCGTCCTCGGCAGTTATTGCTAAGAATAGCGGTGATCCGGAGGGCGTACAACTTTCTTCTCAAGCGACGGTCAGGCTCGCCACGCAAGACGAGACGGCTACGACGAGGATCGAGACCACGGAGGCAACAATGCCCAGTGGGCCAGAGCGATTGGTCCTTGAGACGTGCGACGAACTGGCGGGCCACGGCACCGAATTCGTCCTCGATGCCGACATCGCCGGACATCTCAAGATGGGCCTGAGGGTTGTTCGGGATTGTCTCCTGGGGCTGGAACGGGAAGAGTTCGTCGATCTCGCCCCGCTTGAACGCAATCTCAAGGCGTCTGTCACTCCCAAGGGGCGGCAAGAACTGGTGAAGGATGGACGATACCTCGAGCCAGAAAGAAGGGTTTCGATCAAGATCGTCCCGAAGGGCCTGCGGTCGTTTGACGAACATGATGCCGACTTCTTCCTCGACCTGCTCCCTCCTCCTCGCCGCCCCGACGGGCTTCCCGAGATCATCCATTTCTGGAAGGTTCAAGATCGGGGAAATCGGACCCGGAGAAGACGTTCCGGGTCGGGGTCATCTTCGGACCCGAGTGGCTGCGGCAAGTCATCACTGGTCAAAGCCGGTCTGTTGCCTCGGCTGCCGGCGAGCTTGTGATGGCCGTCTACGTCGAGGCGACCGCCGAGGAGACCGAAGCCCGCCTTCTTCATGGGGTTGCGGAAGCATATCCCCGATCTGCCTCCCGATCTCGATCTCCGCAACACGCTGATTGCCCTGAAGGAAAGGGCGGACGTGGGGACGAAGAAGGCTCTTCTCGTCATCGACCAGTTCGAGCAGTGGCTCCATGCGCATCGGGCAGATCAAGGGACGGAACTGGCTACGGCCTTGCGGGAATGTGATGGCGGGCAGGTCCAGGGCCTCATCTTGGTGCGGGACGACTTCTCGATGGCCCTGCTCCGATTCTTGAAGGTTCTCGGCATTGACTTCCTGCAGGGTCAAAACTTCGCCGTCGTCGATCTCTTCGATCTCCACGCATGCCCGGAGGGTGCTGGCGGCATTCGGGCGGGGCTACGGAGTTTTGCCGGATGATCCCGAGGAGATGACCGGGCGTCAGGACGAGTTTCTTGGATCGAGCGATCGAGGGGCTGTCCCAGGATGGCAGGGTCATTTCGGTACGACTGGCACTGTTCGCCGAGATGGTCAAGGGCAAACCCTGGACTCCCGAGACCTTGAAGCAAATCGGCGGGGCCGAAGGGGTGGGCGTCACCTTCCTGGAGGAGACGTTCATGCCCCGGTCGGCCCCGCCATCGCATCGCATCCACCAGGGAGCCGCCCAGGCCGTGTTGAAGGCCCTGCTCCCCGAGAGCGGCGCCGACATCAAGGGCCATATGCGGTCGCACGGGGAACTGCTGGAGGCGTCCGGCTATGGCTCCCGCCCGAACGAGTTCGACGACTTGCTCGGCATCCTCGATGGGGAGCTTCGCCTGGTCACCCCAACCGCCTCGGAGGGATCGGACAGCGAGGGCCAGCCCACGACGCCGCCGGGCGAGAAGTTCTATCAACTGACCCACGACTACCTCGTGCCGTCCTTGCGGGAGTGGCTGACCCGAAAGCAGAAGGAGACACGCCGGGGCCGGGCCGAGCTTCGGCTGGCGGAACGCGCAGGCCTCGTGGAACGCCAAGCCCGAGAACCGCCATCTGCCCTCGGTCTGGGAGTGGGCCAACATCCGGCTGTTGACGAAGAAGAGAGATTGGACACGACCGCAGCGGAAGATGATGCGGAAGGCGGGGCGGCATCACGGCATGCGAGGACTCACCCTGGCGATCATTCTGGTCTTGGTCGGATGGGTCGGCTATGAGAGCTATGAGCTCCCTGGAGGCGTCGGCCCTGGTCGAGTCTGTCCGAACGGCGGAAACCGGGGACATGCCTCGCCTCATCGAGCGCTTGGCGGGTTATCGTCGCTGGGCCAATCCCCGCCTGGTTCGATTGGCCCGGGATTCGAAAGCGGATTCCAAAGAACGTCTCCATTCCAGCCTGGCCCTCCTGCCCGGAGACCCCGGCCAGATCGAGTACCTCTACCGCCGCCTGCTGAAGGCCAGCCCGACCGAATTGCCGGTGATCCGTGACGCCTTGAAGGGGCATCGTGGGAAGCTGATCGAAGGTCTTTGGGGCTTGTTGGAGGACCCGCAGGCCGATGCGGAGCAGCGTTTCCATGCCGCCTGTGCCCTGGCGGACTACGACGCACCTGCGAACGAACGGCGGTGGGACGCCGCCTCCCGGTTTGTCACCGACCGACTCCTCACGTTGGTCATCAAGAACCCCAGCCACTACCCGCCTCTGATCGACTTCTTGCGTCCGGTGCGTCACCGCCTCATCGCCCCCCTCTCCTCGACCTTTCGGAACAAGGAGAGTTCGGAGTCCGAGCGGTCCTTCGCGACGAACATCCTGGCCGACTATCTCGGGGACCGGCCGGGAGATTTGGCCGACCTGCTCATGGACGCCGACCCGCAACAATTCTCCGTCCTCTGCCCGAAAGTCCAGGGTCCCAAGGCCCTGGCATCACTGGAAGCCGAGTTGGCGAAGAAATCATCATCCGAGGCGACGGATAGCGAACAGGATAAACTGGCCCGGCGACAAGCAAATGCGTCGGTGGCGCTGATCCGTCTGGAAGAGCCGGAGAAGGCATGGCCGTTGCTCAGGCACAGCCCCGATCCCAGTGCACGCAGCTATATCGTGAACTGGCTGAAGCCGCTGAGGGCGGACCCGAAGGCCCTGAAGGCGAAAATGGACAGCGTGGGAATGGTATCGGAGGTGACTCCAACTCGCGATCAGTCGAAGATGGACGCGATCCTCTTCCATCCCGAGACCTCGATGAGGCGGGCGTTGATCCTGGCGCTGGGGCAGTACGGTACGGAGTGGCTGACGCCCGGCGATCGAGAGCCGCTGATGAAAAAACTGCTCGACCTGTACGAGACCGATCCCGACGCCGGCATCCACGGGGCCGCCGAGTGGACGTTGCGGCGGTGGGGCCAGCAGGACAGGCTCAAGGAGAGGGATGACGAACTGACGAAGGTCAAGGACTGGGGCGAACGCCGCTGGTACGTCAACGGTCAGGGCCAGACGTTCGCCGTGATCGACGGCCCGGTCGAGTTCGACATGGGCTCGCCGCCGACCGAGCCGGAACGCTTCGATAACGGAACTCCTCCACAAGCGAGTGATCCCCCGGCGTCTTGCGATCGCCACCAAGGAGGTCACGGTCGATCAGTTCAGGAAGTTTCAAGAGGCCAGCCCCGATGACAGAGACGCCTCAGCAGGCAACCTGAAATCGTACAGTCCCGATCCCAGTGGCCCAATGATCGTTGTGACTTGGTATCGTGCTGCCGCCTACTGCAACTGGCTGAGCCGGAACGAGAACTTGCCGGAGTGTTATGAGCCGAACGATCAAGGAAAGTTCGCCGAGGGGATGAAGATCAAGGCGGATGCCCTGAAACTTCCGGGCTATCGGTTGCCGACCGAGGCGGAATGGGAGTATGCGTGCCGGGCGGGGGCGGTGACCGGCCGCTCCTACGGCCGCTCGACGGAACTGCTCGGGAAGTATGCCTGGTACTTGGAGAACTCCAACAACCGAGCGTGGCCGTGCGGCCGACTCCAGCCCAACGATCTGGGGTTGTTCGACATGCTGGGAAACGTGTATGAATGGTGTCAGGGCCGGGGCGAAAACTACCGACAAGGAGAGATGCTTGATGATATCAACAAATCTGAATCTATAAAAGAGATAGACCCTCGTCTCCTTCGGGGCGGGTCGTTCGAC
Source organism: uncultured Planctomycetaceae bacterium (assembly GCA_963803395.1). GTDB lineage: Bacteria > Planctomycetota > Planctomycetia > Isosphaerales > Isosphaeraceae > JAFANO01. Next base: position 142,390 of record CAWDND010000100.1, on the reverse strand, counting down.
TATCTACCGGCGATCGTCCGCTCGGCGTTCCGTATCTGGAACCGGCCGTCGAACCGGTGTCATCTACTACGGTTTCCGCCCCGCCAGGACTTACCCCTGATCTACTTTATTTCTTTACCACTCCCGCCTTTCTATTTTAAGATGAACACGAAAGGATATTTTGTCTTTCCGGAAAAGCCCACCCGGCGAAGCCGGGTCGGACCCAAAATCGCAAACACGACTGCCAATTTGGCAGTCTATCGTGTCTTGAATCATGGGTTGAATCCGGGTTTCGGGCATGGCGATCATGGCCGTCGAGGGAACATCGTACTGAAATTCAATTGTAGTAATGAATTATACCATCGCACCTGAAAAAGTCCATGAAAAAAGACCAGGAATTGATCGTGATCACCAAGACTTACGACCTGATCCTCTGGTCCTGCAACCACACCAGCCGGTTCCCCCGCAATCACCGCTTCGTGCTGGGCGAACGCATCGAACGCAACCTGTACAACCTGCTGGAGACCCTGATCCGGGCGAAGTACACGAAGAACCGCCAGCGGTTCCTGGAAGACGCCAACCTCACGCTGGAGATCCTTCGGTTCCAGATGCGGCTGGCGAAGGATCTGCAATGCCTCAAGGTCGACAGCTACGGTTTCGCCGCCAAGTCCATCGACGAGATCGGGCGACTGGTCGGCGGCTGGCTCCGCAGCCGTCCCGAGGGTATCGACGTATGAAGCGGCACGGGCATCTCTGGGAGAGGATGATCTCGTTCGAGAGCCTGCTCCGGGCCGCCGAGAAGGCCCGGCGTGGCAAGCGGTTCCGCCCCCCGGCGGCCCGCTTCTTCTTCCACCTGGAGCGGGAACTCTGGAGGCTCCACGAGGAACTCGCCACCAAGACCTACCGCCCCGGCCCCTACCGCACCTTCTTCATTTGCGAGCCGAAGCGGCGGCAGATCAGCGCCGCCCCGTTCCGGGACCGGGTGGTGCATCACGCCCTCACCGGCATGCTGGAGCCGATCTTCGAGCGGTCCTTCATCCCCGACAGCTACGCCTGCCGTAAGGGCAAGGGAACGCACGCCGCCGTCGATCGCTGCCAGGAGTTCGCCCGCCGCTTTCGATACGTCCTGAAGGCGGATGTCCGCAAGTTCTTCCCGTCGATCGACCACGAGATCCTCAAGGGCCTGGTCGCCCGCAAGATCAAAGACCCGCACGTCCTCTGGTTGGGGAACCGGATCATCGACCACAGCAACCCGCAAGACCGGTCCTCGCCTGGTTCCCCGGCGACGACCTGTTCACGCCCATCGAGCGTCGGCGTGGCCTCCCGCTGGGCAACCAGACCAGCCAGTTCTTCGCCAACGTCTACCTCGACCCGCTCGACCACTTCGTCACCGACCGGCTCCGGCTGTGCTACGTCCGCTACGTCGATGATTTCCTCGTCTTCGCCGACGACAAGCGGCGTCTCCACGAGGTTCGGGACCAGATCAGCGAGTTCCTCGAACGCCTCCGGCTCCAGATCCACCGGGACAAGAGTGTCATGTTCCCGTGCGACCAAGGCATCCGCTTTTTGGGTTACCGGGTCTTCCCGACGCACCGGCTGCTGGTCAAGGAGAACGTCCACCGCTTCCGTCGCCGCATGGGAAGGATGCAGGCGGCGTACGCGGCGGGTCGGATCGGATTCGAGGCGGTCCGCCCCCGGATCATGAGTTGGCTCGGCCACGCCCGGCACGCCGACACCTCTCGCCTGCGAGCCGACCTGTTTCGTAAAATGCCCTTCCAGCGGGCGACGACCAAACCCTCGTCTCCTTCGGGGCGGGACGTTCAACAATCAACCGGCGAACGTCCGCTCGGCGAACCGTAACAGGAACCAGCCGTCGAACCGGAACATCAACAACGGTTTCCGCCCCGCCAGCACTTTGCGACGGTCCTTCGTGGATTGTCCTGCCCGAATCCGAGAGCCATTCGTGTCCTTCGGAGTGTGCCGAGTGCAAAGTCCAGGTCGTCGTCCCGTGTCGGGCAACACTCGTTGTTCGGCCAAACGATGCGTTGGCTCGGCGGGTCTGGTAGGTCTTCGGACTCGAACGCCCCACCGAGCCGTTCTCCTCGATTCAGGCACCTGCTCTGACCCAAACCGCAGTTCAGGCCACGACGAGAGTGGCCAAGCAGAAAGAGGGGATCATCCCATGCTCGGTGCCATCGCCGGGGACATCATCGGCTCGATCTACGAGCACCGCAACATCAAGACGACCGAGTTCCCCCTCTTTCACCCGCACTGCCGCTTCACCGACGATACCGTGCTGACGGTCGCCCTGGCTGATAGCCTCCTTCACGGCACCCGCTTTGGGGACCTGATGAAGCGGTATTACTGGTCCTATCCCCACGCCGGTTACGGCGGCTACTTCCACCAATGGGCGCAATCCGAGCACTCGCAGCCCTACAACAGTTGGGGCAATGGTTCGGCGATGCGGGTCAGCCCGGTGGGATTCGCCTTCGACACGCTGGAAGACGTGTTGGAGCAAGCCAAAAAAAGCGCCGAGGTCACGCACGACCACCCCGAGGGGATCAAGGGGGCGCAGGCGGTCGCCTCGGCCCTCTTTCTGGCCCGGACAGGGCAAAGCAAGGAACAGATCAAGAACTATGTCGAGATGACGTTCGACTATCATCTCGACAAGCCGCTGGATGAGATTCGGGAGACCTACGAGTTCCACGTCTCATGTCAGGAGAGCGTGCCGCAGGCGATCCGGGCATTCTTGGAGTCGGACGACTTCGAGGATGCGGTTCGCAAAGCGATCTCGCTCGGCGGGGATAGCGACACGATCGCCTGCATGGCGGGCGGGATCGCCCAGGCGTACTATCGGGGTGTTCCCGAGACGATCAGCCATCGAGTCTACGAGATCCTCGATGACCACCTGGGCGGCATGACCCGGAAGTTCATGCAGACGTATGGCTGCTCTTGAGTGTCCGACGCCGCGATGGCTCGTCCCCCCGCGTTTCGACCTTCTTGCCGAGATCGCTCGACGACGGACGGAACGCTGGTTCGGGTCTCGGTGCGTCAGACCTCGCGGATTCGGAGGGGGCAATGTCGGGCTGGGAGATGAAGATCATCACCGCCGAGGCCCGGCGCCTGATGGCATTGGCCACCGAGGATGCTGACCTCCGTGCGGAACTGCGGGTCCTGGCCGAGGCGATCCTGGCGGCGACCGAAGTCCCGCGACCCCATGACGCCACGACGCCACCTCCTCCCGCCGACGTCGCCCCAGCGTCGTCGCCGACCGGAGCCATACCGACTCCGGTTGCTGGAGGAGATGAGCCTGACTGCCCGACGACGCAGGGAGTCGTGCAGGCCGGTCGGGAGCAGGGGGCTGAATCGCTGAGGGAACTGACGCTCGGGCGGTCACGCCCAGCTCCCGTCGAGGTACCAGCCCCTCTGGAGGCCACCCCACATCCGGGCGTCTCCGACGCCGACCTCTCCCGAATCGAGGTCCGCTGTCGGCTCAAGGCCGAGGGGGCCCGTTGGGCGGTCGCCTGCCAGCGCCGGCTTCGAGAGGGAACCGACATCCAGTTCGAGACCGCCCCGGAGGACCGGGAAATCGTCGCTTGGGCCGACCGACTGATGGACGGCTTCTTCTGGAGGACCGCCTCGGAGCCCTCCCAACCGGCCGACATCTCGCTGATTGACGACGTAGCTGGTTGCTTCGAGGCGGTCGCCGAGGCGTTATCGCTCGTCCTGCACGACTGCGGCCGCCACCGGGGGGCCTTCGAGCGGGCACTCCCCCTCATCGCCGAAGCGCAGTCGGCGCTTCGGGCGGCGATTCACGGCATCCAAGGCCCGGATGACCCGGACCAGTTGCAGGTCTTTGAGTGGCTGAAGGTGACGGCCGCCCGGCACCACGTCTACATCAAGCGGTTCATGCGGGCCGACGACCTGGCAAACCCAACCCATTGGCCCGACCTTCTTGCACGCATTGAGGGGGTGAATGCCAAACATCGGCCGACCCGGAGGAGATCGCAGCAACAGGGAGCCTGGGACGACCGAGTCCGCTCCCACCTGAAACTGATCCGTGAGGGCAAGGGCAGGGACGAAGACTGGCAAGTGGTCGTCGACACCGTGGCGGAGATGGTCAGCGCTGGTGTCCCGCCCAGCAACCGGGAGGTCCGGGAACTCCTGCTCCCCGTGATCGACGACCTCCCCGACCGGGACGACCTGCCGCACGGGTTTCGGCTCGTCCTGCGGGAGATCGACCGCTTCCTGGCGACCCGCACGCTCCCCACAGGTTCATCGGTCGTCCACGAGCCGACCGCCGAGGTCAAGGAAGCCCGTCGGTTGCTGGGGGGGCGGAGCGTCGTCCTGATCGGGGGAATCTGCCGCCGAGAATCGCAGAAGATGCTGAAGACGGCCCTTGGGTTGAAAGAGTTGATCTGGATCGAGACCAAAGAGCATCAGTCGATCGGGGTATTCGAGCCCGTCATCGCCCGTTCGGACGTATCCTTGGTCCTGCTCGCCATCCGCTGGTCGAGCCATGCATTCGGGGATGTGAAACAGTTCTGCGACCGCCACGATAAGCCCCTGGTTCGGCTCCCGGGAGGCTACAATCCGAACCAGGTCGCTGCCCAGATCCTCGCGCAGTGCAGTGAGCAACTTGACGACGGTTGCTGAAGCGGCAACGAACAAAGAGGAAGTGAGGGTGGCAGGAGAACCCCCCGAGCTCAGGCGTGGCAAGGGCGTGACCACTTCAGCGGCGAGACGTTCCTGAACTTCCTCGAAGCCGCCGAGACCGACGCCGAGTTCCGGGTGGAAATCACTGGTGACTTTGACTTCAAGACTTAAAGACTTATGGCAAAGGAAGTGCCATTCGGCCCTGGCTCCGGCGTCAGCGGCGCGACGTCTTGCGCCGGTCCCATTTCCGGCCAAGTGGGGGCAGGAGCTTGAGTCCTTCGAGGAATCGCGCGGGGTGTCCCTCGCCGGCCTGGTCGCGCTCCCACGCCTCGACCCAGCGCTGCCAGGAGACGACAATCCGACTGAACGCGAGCAGGCGGGGGCCGCTGGGGCTGCCGTCGGTCGGAGCCGGCGCGGACTAGCTCGACGCCGCTCATCTTATACAGGCCGGCCAGTGCGGTGTTCAGGGCGCGATGCCTCGCGTCGGTGAGCCGGGACAGCCAACCGGGCACGGCGAGATGGGCGGTGAGTTGGCCCGCCTGCTCCTCGAACGCGATCCAGAGGCCCGCGCCGTCATCGTCCGCCGCGCAAAGCTCGACCTTGATCTGGTTGGTCGCCACCACGATTGCCCCCGCCTCGATTCCGACCGGCCCGAGCGACCGGCTCTCACGCACGAGCCCCAGGAACTCGCGCTCGACGAATCGCCGGATCGAGTCCTCGACGTGGTGCAGCGCCTCGCGGTGCTTCAACTCGGCCTTCTCGCGGCCGTCGCGCAGCGCCCGCGCTCGCTCTTGCGGAGCTTGGCGAACAGCTTTGGCAACGTCCCCGAGTGGAACCCGGGCCGGAGCATCCGGACGAGCGTCTCGCCGTGGTCGCCGATGACGACCGGCCCGAGCGCCTTCGGCCGGTTTGCCTGGTAAAGCCGCCAGTTCTCCTTCAGCTCCCAGACCAGGAACCCGAAGACGCCCGGCAGCAGGAAGACCGTCGTCCCGGCGAACAACCGGGCGATGTCGCGGCCCACCAGCGGAGTCAGGGGCGCGGCGCACAGCCAGAACAGCTTGAAGTAGAGCGGCAGGATGACCTTGTGCGAGACCGTCACGACCGGGAAGTGCTTGATCGGGTTGATCTGCGGCTCGATCAGGAGGTTGACGTAGATCCGGATGACGTAGGCCAGGACGAACCAGACGCTCCCCAGGATGACCTTCGCCGCGAGCGAGACACGGGCCTGGCCCCTCCGGAACCGGAGCCACTCGTCGACGGCGTAGAGCAGCCGCTCGACCGTCTCGATGAACCGGTTGAAGGGGGCCATGATGACGCGGTAGAGGCCGGGGATGACGTCGCGATGAAACTGGTGCCAGGTGCGAACCGCCTCGTCGGCGACGATTTCCTCGACATCGCGGCCGAGCCTTGAGTTGAGCAGGATCGACGCGAGCACGAAGGCCGACAGCCCCAGCATGGCCGTCTCCCTCGGGTCGAGCCCGATCAGCTTGCCCAGCGCCCAGAACGGTGTCGAGACGACCAAGGGCTTGAGCACGAACCCCCAGATCAACCGCGCCAGCCGGCCCTCCAGCAGCAGCCGGACCAGCGGCCGGTTAAACACCCAGGTCGGCAGGTCGATCAGCGCCGCGCGGAGGGCGCGGCCCAGCGTCTTCAGAATCTCCAGGAACCGATGGCGGAACCCAGAGAAGTCGATCAGGCCCAGCGCCACCGTGCCAAGGAAGGCGACCGTCGCCGCGCTGACGAAGTGGACATGGACCTCCACCCCGGTCAGTACGTGCACGAGCGTGTTGGCCAGATGCTGGAGTCCCTCCAAGGCGATAAACGCGCCACCATAGGGCAGCACGACATAGAGCGTCACGAACCGCCCCGCGGGAGTCGCGAACGCCAGCGCGCTGAGCCGTTGGAGCCCGCGCAGATAGATCTCGCCCCGGCGGTAGACGCCATCGAGCGTCCGCGACAGCGCCTGGTCGGTCTGGAGCAGCCGATCGCCCCGGAAGAACTCGACCGGCCCGGACAGGTCGGGCAGCTTCAGGTTGTTCCGCGAGCAGGCGTCCCGCAGGTCGCCCAGGCTCAGGAAGCCGCGCAGGACGATCCGGTCGAGCAACTCCTCGACCAGTTTCCGCGCCGCGACCCGCTCGGGGAGGTTGTGCGGGCGGATGCCGGTCGCCTCGAGCGTGGCCTCGAGCGGCCCCCGAAGTCGATCGCGCAAGGCCGCCTCGGCGCGCTCGACCGCAGGGCGGAGCAGCCTCTCGAGCCGCGCGCGGTCGACTGGCGCGAGAGGGATGGCCGGAAGCCGCCGCGCGGCGCCGCGAAGATGGATCGAGATCGTCACCTCGCGCAGGTGCGGCTGATCTCGCTTGAACGGCCGCCGACCAGCCGACACGAGCCAGCCGAGCGGGTCGAGGGCGAAGACCTCGCGCTCGTGGTCGAGGCAGACCTTCTGGAGGTCATAGAGCAAGCGCGTCTCGGGCGTCCAGAACCCCGCGCCGAGCGATCGAGCAGGAGCGGCAAGGCCCGCCGCCACTGTTCCGCCTCCGCGTCGTCGAATCCCAGCGCTCGCTGGAGCCGCCGGACCAGGTGATCGAGCTCGGCCCGGGCGCCGCTGCGGACCGACTCGGCCAGCGTCCTCGGCGCGTGCCGCACGGCCTGGGCGCGCAGGATCGCAGCGCGGACCACGTTGCCCCGCGAGGCGACGGCCTCGGCGCGGCGGATCAGCCACCCCGACATTCCCTTGGCCGGCTCCGACGCCCCGGTCGGCACCTCCTCCTCCGGCTCCGACCCCGACGTCTCGGCCCGCGCGGCGAGCGGCTCGGGATCGGGCGCGCCGGTCAGCCGCGTCGCCGCGAACAGCGCCCCGCCGTCCACATCGTCGGCCAGCACCGCCTCAACTGCCCCGCGGGCCTCAATTCCCGGAAAGACGTGCGCCAGCAGCGTTGGGGCGAAGTACCGAAGCTCCAGGTACGTTGCGGCGAACTCGACGTAAGCCGTCCGGTCGTCGCCGGGAGGTAAGAGCATGTGCTCCTGCCGGAGTACGGACCGGACCTCGTCGAACTCGACCCGGCCGATCCGGTCGATCCGGTCCCGGAGGAGGGGATCAGTGAGCGAACCATCGGCGAACCGCCCCTCCACGGCGACGTGCACGCGGGCATGGAACAGCATTCGCCAGTAATCCGTCAACACCGTCGGGCGCGACTCGGCGGCCAGTTCCTCGGGGTTGGGCCGCGCCAGCAGGATGACGACGGGGGGCCACGTCTGCCCGGGATGCAGGCCCAGCTCCTCCCCATCCACGACCTTGCCCAGCACCCCTGCGGAGAGCGTATAGACCCGACGGTGCGGGACTTGCAGTCCGAGGAACGTCAGCTCCTTGTCGCGCTTGATGACTCGTCGGAGGATCCGAGGCGGGACCAGCCACGCCGTCGGGTCGGCGTCCCTCAGCGCGTTCCAGTGCGGCGACGTCGAGCGCGCGGTCCTCGGGTTCGGCCATGGGCGAGCGGTCCTCCTGGACGGCAAAACGACACGAGCGCATCGTATCCGCCCCCGACCCAGCCTGCCAAGCGCCCCGTCCCGACGGGCGACCAGGCGCTCCGGTCGCCCAGCAAAATTCGGTCACGCGAGGGCCACCGCGCCGAAATTTATGGATGACGTCGTTCGCGCTCGCGAGTCCAGGTTCGATGCGACGGATCGATCCTGATGCCGATCATGGGAGCCGCCAAGGATCATGATCCCGCCCGGATCTCACGAGCTTCACGGCCGCGGCCACGAGGGCCAGCTCCCGCGCAATCAGCCTGCGCCTCGGTCTCCAGGGAGAGGGGACCTTCCCAGGGACATCTTTCGCCTCGAGCTCCCCGATCCCGGCGACCCGTTCCGGGCGGAGGCCGGCCGGCTGCATCGCGAGGCGAACAGCCTGTATCAGCAGGGGAAATACGAGCTGGCCGAGCCGGTGATCCGAGAGTTGCTCCGGTTGCAGGCCGAGGTCTTGGGGCGACGCCACCCCGATTATGCCACCGGCCTGAGCATGCTGGCCGAGCTTCGCTTCCTCCTGAATGACCGCGGGGAGGCCGAGGGGCTGCTCCGCCAGATCCTCGAAATCCGCAAAGATGTCCTCGGAGACCGCCACCCCGATTACGCTGTCACCCTCGGTAGCCTGGCGGCCGTGGTCCGGCAGCGTGGCGACCTCGATCAGGCCGAGGCGTTGCTCCAGGAGGCGCTAAAGATCCGCAAGGAGGTGCTGGGGACGTTCCACCCCGACGCGATCCAGACGCTCGGCGAATTGGGGCGGCTCCGGTGGCAGAAACGCCGCGCCGGCGGTTCCGGGACGACCGCGCGGCCCCGGACAGCGCGCCCGATGGGCTGCGAGGTGTCGGGAAGTGCCGGCGCGAGCGCGCCTGGACCCCTTCACGCCATCCCCTCCCACACTCCTGAGTCGGAGCCATCCCCCGAGCAGCCGACGACCCGGCGGGGTCGGAGGCTCGTACAGCCATCACAGACCAGTTGTGCCCAGGGGCTTCAGGGTACCATGCGCACGGAGATGTGCGCATGGTACCCCGCGACGGTGAACCACAGGACCATGGCAGGCACACCGGCGACACGAGTCGTCGGCCGGCGGGCGCGAGCGTGCTCGACCTTGGGCGTGAGTTGACTGCGGCCTCCAAAAGCGACGCGGACCTGAGCGGCCGGCTCGTCGAAGCGGTGAAAACACGGAAATCGCCGGACGTGTCTCCGCCCGGAACTCGCGCCGAGGAGAACGACGCCTGCCGCCGCGACTTCCGGCCCATGAGTCACTGGGCGCGCCAGCAGGCCGAGGGGCGTGACGTCCCGATCCGCGCGCCGAGCGGCTCGACAACTTCCAGGAGGTCGCCGCGCTGCTCGACCACGCGATCGGACCGGCCGTGCGCCGGGTCAAGTCCGAGGAGGTCCGATGCCGGGCGATGGCGGTCCTCGATCGGGTCGGGGCGATCGCATCTTTGGGAAATCGGGAGTTCCCGACGCTCCGCGCAGTGCCACGAGAAGGCCGGCGCGCTCCATGCGGCGCTCCTGGCAGGCGCCTGGACGAGCCTGTCCGATGAGGCCGTCCGACTGGCCGAGGGGGACCATCCGTTCGCCCATCTGCTGACCTTGATCGAGCAGCGCGACACCTTGAGCGACGCCGACTGGGCGCGGCTGCACGCATCGGTCGGCGCGGCGCTCGGCGTCCCGCTGGCGCAGGCCGCCTCGCGGGCGCGGCTCGTCGTCACGACGCCGACCGTGGCACCGGTCGCCAGCGACGACCGTGCGCCCCTCCCCGAAATCCGGCCCCTCGCGGAGTCCCCTGCACCCCGGGGTGACGAGCCGCTCCTGCCGACGATCCAGGCCGGCTCGGAACCGCGCGGACCCCGCGGAGAGGAAGTCGCAGCGCCCGGTGGCCGGTCGAGCGACCCTCCACCGCCCGACTCTCCGGCCGATCCGCCCAAAACGCCGCCGCGACGGGTCCTCGACCCCCACGTTGCGACCGACCTCGCCCGGGGAGCCGCCGACCTCCCGACCGGAGTCGAGCCGCGGCCGCCGACGGTTCGAGTCGCGATCAGGCCGCACGTGGTGACTCACCACTTCGGGACCAGCCCGGTCGCCGGTCCCGGCGTGCTCCGGCAAGCGTTCCGCCCCGCCACACCGGACGACATGAACTTCTGATCACTGACCTCTCTGAAGGCGGCAAGGCGCGCGAGCGGCTCCGACGGATGGACGACCTGACCGCCGTGGGTGTCTGCGCGGTCTCCCTGCTGGCGCTGTCCGACAGCGGCGTTCCCCGTCAGAACGAGCACATGACCCGCCGGTTCGCTGTCCTGGGCGTCCCTTGCTTCGGTTGCACCCCGGCATGCTCCCGACCCTGCTCGAAGGGGCGCCGAAAGGCCAGGACTCCCAGGCTCTGGGCAAACGATGCGGGGTCGAGACGGGATCGTCCGAGCATGTCCCCATTTCGACCGCCAAGTCCAGCAATCGCTCGCGAGCGAGATCTCATCCGAAACGAAAAAAAGCAACGACCCGACACAGGGCTAGAAACCCGTGGAAAATCGAGATGCCGTATGTTGTTGACAGGCCTACACTTGCGTAAAATCTTTTGGCGCAAGTCCTTTTCTGGAAACAACTTGCAGCATCTTCAAAAAACCTCGGCATTCTAGCCGTTTGTCGGGCCGTTGAAAAAAAGCGCACACCCCTCAGCGGCATTTCCGCTTCTCTTGATGAGGGTGACGAGGGTGTGGCTAGTTTTCGGGCCGATCGGGCCGTTTTCATCACTCAATCTCACAACACATCATTGCACGATCACCGCGACTCTCACATCCCTCACCCCTCTCACCGCACATCTTGAAACCGGCCCGATCGCCCTTTGCGCATATGATAATCATATTTTAAATTTTTGAATTATTACATGTTAAGATTGACTTTTTCAATAATTTCGTCGATACACAGGATATCTGGTTCGTTGCCGTGAAGCATCCAGCGGGCACGCCGAGAGGCGACCGTAGCTTCCCCAGAGCAGGGGAAGGGATGCTGAGCAGGATCAGGATGGCCGCTCGCCGCGAGCCGGATGGGACCTCGACCGGGTTCGGTGGACCGCCGACGGACGGGGTTCCGATCTCGAAATCCAGAGGTGACGGAATGGATACGTTGCTAAGGAAGGTGTTGACTGCGTTGGGGACGAGCGAGTCGGGGCGTGACCGGCGCCGAGGCGCGCCTCGGCGGACGTTGCAGGGCGACGCGCTGGAGGGACGGCAGCTCCTGTCTATGGGAGCCGGGGTTTTCGGGGGCCACGCGGTTCCCGGGCATCTCCGGGGCGGTGCCGCCGCCTTCGGGCATCACGGGCTGTCACCGTATCGTGGCGTGAGCAATCTCGGGCGGCATGGCAAGCTGGCCGAGCAAAACCTGACGACTCCGACTTCCACGACGACTCCGACTTCCACGACGACGACTCCGACCTCCACGACGACCACCCAGACGAGCCTGGATCCGACCACGGCATCGACGGCCGCGACGACGACCGCTTCCAGCACGCAAACACCCGGTCCATCGAGCACGGGCGGGTCATCCTCGAGCGCCCCGACTGCTCAAGTATCCACCACTTCCAACCCACAACCGCTGAGCGGACCGAGCGACCAGGTCAAGGCCGACTTCCAGAAACTCCAGACCGACGGGCATGCCATCCTCGCCAAGTCGCAGGTCACGGTGGCCGAGACCGTCGCGCTGCGTGATGACCTCCAGCAGATCGCGAAGGACGCCACGTCGGCTCCCTCGCAGACGACGGTCCAGGCCCTGCAAAACGATGTGAAATCGCTCCAGGGGAACCTGCCGACTGACACACAGAAGACCCAGTTGGAGAAAGACTTCACGGCCCTGGTCTCGAGCCAGGCGTCACCGACCAGGCGTTGATCTCGCAGTCGATCTCCGACGCGGAGGCGATCGTCAAATCGTCGAACATCACGTCCGACGACCTGGCGAAGATCGCCTCCGACCGCAAGGCGCTCCAGACCGACCTCAACGCGTCCGCTCCGAGTGGTTCGGCAAGCGGCCCGGCTGGCGGGATGATCGGGGTGGGTGACCTGTTGAACGGGCTGGGCGGCTTGACGGGTGGGCTGGATGGCTTCGCGGTCTCGGGAGGTGGGTTCGGCGACCATGGGGGCGGCATTTCCCAGGCCCATTGGGGCGGGATGAGGGGCGGTCCGTTCGGAGGCCAGCCGCCAATGGCCAGAAGGTTTGGCGGTTGGCAGAACGGGACGGAGGGACCGGGCGGCCCGAGGGGCGATTTCTTCGGCGGCCCGAGGGGTCATTCCTTCGGAGGCTGGTCGGGATCGACCTCCGGCGCCTCGACGGACAATTCCTCCACGAACAATTCCCCGACGAACAGTTCCTCCAGCACTTCGGCGAATAGTTCCTCCAGCACCTCAACAAGCAGTTCCACCAGCACCCCATCGAGTTGAACGGACGATCCCGTTCGGCCCCTCCAGGTTATTGACGTCGCGTGACAGTTGACGCCGAGGGAGGAACCGCGCGGTGGCCGGGGCACGCTTCGTCCCGGCCACCCGCCGGATCACGTCGACGTGTGCAGCCCACATCTTCGTCGCATGGGCTCACCGACCGTGAAATTGCCGAGGACGTGGTGAAGGAGCGGGGAGGCCATCGAGAGGACCAAGGTTGAAACGGAGTCCGGAGGCGGAGCCGGTCGCTTGGAATTCTCGGCGGGGGCGCCAACAATAAAGGAGAAAGTCCCCCCGTTCGGGGCCGAATTTCTTGGGAGGTTCCTGGTCGTGGCACGGATTTTTCTGATACTGTGTCTCCTCGTGGGGTTAATTGGTTGCCTTGAAAGCGAGACCGGTGGTGCGCACCGCGTGTCGGCGACTCGGGGTGAGCCGTCGGCCACCGGCCGCGATCCACGTGCCGCGACCAAGCCTCCTCGCGCCATCGCGACGCATTGATGGATGCAATAACAAGGGGGGGCGACGTCGACCCGGCGGCGTGTTCGGTCGCGGAGTCGTTGAGAGGGCCGCTTAAGGAGTCAGCACGTGAAGCCGCGCGACGACAGGCCATTGGTGGCGTTGACGATGGGGGACGTAGCGGGGATTGGACCAGAGATCATTGCGCGGGCGTGGGACGACTCGCCCTTGCTCGCGCTGGCGCGGCCTTTTGTGGTCGGGAGCCGGGCGGTCCTGGAGCGGGCGCTGGATTGCATGGGGGAGTGGGCGACGGTCCAGGAGATCGCGCAGCCCGAGGACGCCACGCCAACGGCGCGGGTGATCCCCTGCCTGGAGGCGACCGAGCAAGACGTCGCGAGCGTCCCACCTGGCACGATCGATCCCCGCGCCGGCCGCGCGGCGTATGATTTCCTGAACGTGGCCATTGACCTGGCTCTGGAGGGCCGGATCGACGCGATCACGACGCTCCCGCTGCACAAGGAAGCGCTGCGCGCTGGCGGCGTCGGCCATCCCGGCCATACCGAGATTCTGGCCGACCGGTGCGGCGTGGCCGAGTACGCGATGATGCTCTACATCGGCCCCCCCGTCGGAGCCGGCAACACGGGCATGGGTGTCGTGCACGTCACGCTCCATGTCCCGTTGCGGCGCGTCTTCGATCTGCTCACCGAGGAGGCGATCGCGTCGAAGATCCACCTGGCCGACCAGGCCGTTCGGCCGTTGACCGGGGGCCGGACTCCGCGCATCGCGGTCGCCGCGCTCAACCCGCACGCGGGCGAGGGGGGCCTCTTCGGCGACGAGGAGATCCGAATCATCGCCCCGGCGGTCGCGCGGGCGAGCGAGGCGGGGATCGACGTCACCGGCCCGATCGCCGGGGATACTCTGTTCAGCCGCGCCATCGCCGGCGAGTTCGACGCGGTCATCGCGATGTACCACGACCAGGGACACATCGCACTGAAGACGATCGGCTTCGACCGCGCCGTCAACATCACGCTCGGCCTGCCGCTCGTCCGTACCAGTGTGGCGCACGGCACCGCCTACGACATCGCCTGGAAGGGGCTGGCCGAGACCTCCAGCCTGATCGAGGCCGTGCGTGTCGCCGCGCACATCGTCTCGGGCCGACGCCAGCTCGGCCTGCCCGTCGGCGTGGCCTGACGACTGAGGAGCATCGATCCTCCCAGGCTGCGGAAAGGCGGCTTGAAGTTCAACAATCCAGAGGGGCGCACCATCGGCAGCCCCTGGCGCGGAGGCGTCGGGTGTCGGGACGCTCGACTGCGCCCGGGGAGAGGGGGACGATCGGCCCGAAGGGAACCTGGTGGACCGACGTGGGCTCGGGCCGAGCCGCGCCCTGGCCGCCGAGCACGACCGATCCCGCCTCGAACCGGCCGGGCCTACCCGCGAACTCGACCTCGACGGCGTGCGCCAGATCACACAGCAGCGGCGTCGCAACCGCCAGCTCGGGTGGGTCGCAGCAACGCCAGTTCGTACCCGAGGTTCTCGAAATGGCCGGGTCGCGATTCTTTGGGTGCGATCGGTTCGAGACGGACGGCGCGCGACCGCCTCGCCCCGTGCGTCGTCTGTCATCGCGAACAACGCCTCGACGGCCAGGATCGGGTCGAACTCGAGCTGGAACGGTAAGTGCGGCAGGTCGATCATCCACGACGCGGTCAGCCCAGCCGTCCGGACCCGCGCATGCAGCTCAAGGCGATGCGGGCCGTTGGTCTCGAAGTCTTCGGGGATGAGCGTGAATCCGTTTTGTGTTGTACACGTCATCTCACGCCATCAATGCTCGTGCCCCGCGCACCGGTCATGGACGGAACGCATGGTGCAGTACATCTCGTCCGAAGCGCAGCCCTCGACCTCAACCTGGACGGTCGTGTGGCCGATGCCGTAGTGATGCTTCAACATCGACGCGACCGCGCGATGCACGTTCTGGCCGCTCGACGCGCTCTGCTCCTCGATGACAATGTGGCAGCTACAGGCGATCATCCCCGAGGCAACCGTCCAGACGTGAAGGTCGTGGACGTCGATGACGTCGGGCACGTCTTTGATTCCGTGTTCCAGCGCCGCCATATCGAGACCCTTCGGCGCGGCCTCGAGGAGAACGTCGACCGCCTCGGTGAGGATCCCCCACGAGCTCCAGAGGATCAACCCGCCGATCAGGAACGAGACGATCGGGTCGGCGATCGCGGCGCCGGTCGTGGCCACCACGATCCCGGCGACCACGACCCCCATCGCCGAGAAGGCGTCGCCGAGCATGTGCAGGTAGGCGCTGCGGACGTTCAGGTCGTGCTTGGCCCCGCCGCGGAGCCAGAGGCTGATCACCCCGTTGAGCGCGACGGCGATCAACGCCACGCCGATCATCGGTCCGCTTTCGACCGGCCCCGGCGACTGGAGCCGCTGGACGGCCTCCCAGAAGATCCAGAGGGCCAGGACGACGAGCGTGACGGCGTTGACCAGGGCGACCAGGATGCCGACGCGGTGGTAGCCATACGTCCGCCGCGCGTTGGGCGGCCGCCGCGCGACCCGGATGGCGTACCACGAGAAGATCAGGGCGAGCGCGTCGGCGAGGTTGTGCGCCGCGTCCGAGAGCAGCGCCAGGCTGTGGGCGAAGGAGCCCGCGATCGCCTCGCCCAATACAAAGGCGAAGGTCAGGAGGATCGACAGCCCCAGCGATCGCCCGCTCTCGGGCGCGACGTGCGTGTGCGTGTGTGCCATGTGATCGTACTTCCTCGTTCAGCTCAAGTCTTCGGCCCGGATCCCTCCGGCTCGCCCCTCTCGTCTGCGGCTTCGAGGCGCGCTCAGGCCGCCTGGAGCTCTTCCAGGGGCCGTTCGCCCCACCGGCAGATCGCGACCAAGGGGCTCGACGAGCGGGCTGCCCAGGGTCGTTAGACTGTACCCGAACCTTCGGTGGGACGACCGGTTGGACCGTGCGCCGGACGGTCCCATCGCGGTACGTACTTGTCGATTGGAGAACACCGCGCCTATAGTTCCTCCGAGTCTTCTTGGAGGATAGCCCATGAGCAGCGGGACAGTCGAGATCGCGCCCATCCGGCTCGATGAACCACACGGCCTCTCGGGTGGTTCAGCGCGATCTCCGCAGGTAGTTTCCGACGACGAACTGCTGGATGCCTATTCGCGGGCGGTCATCCGCGCCGCGGAGCGGGTCGGGCCGTCGGTCGTCCACCTTGAGGTCTTTCACCAGTCGAGCGACCCGCGCCGATCACGAGGCGGGCGGGGCAGCGGCTCGGGGTTCGTCTTCACCTCGAACGGCTACATCCTGACCAACAGTCACGTCGTGCACGGTGCGGGTCGGATCGAGGTGACCCTGGCGGACGGGAGCCGGCAGGCGGCGGATCTGATCGGCGACGACCCGGAGACCGACTTGGCGGTCGTCCGGGTCCACGCCGACGGCCTCGTGCCGGCCGCGCTGGGCGACTCGCAAGCCGTTCGGGTCGGACAAGTGGCGATCGCGCTGGGTCATCCCTACGGCTTCCAGAGCACGGTAACCGCGGGGGTCGTCAGCGCGCTGGGGCGGACGCTCCGGGCGCGGTCGGGCCGGCTGATCGACGACGTCCTCCAGACCGACGCGGCGCTGAATCCCGGCAATTCGGGCGGCCCGCTGGTCAACTCGCGAGGCGAGGTCATCGGGGTCAACACGGCGGTCATCCTCCCGGCGCAGGGGATCTGTTTTGCGATCGCGGTCAACACGGCGAAGTTCGTCGCCGGGCGGTTGATCAAGGACGGGCGCGTCAAGCGGAGCCGGATCGGCGTCTCGGTGCAGACGGTCGCCCTGCCGCGTCGCTCGATCTCCGGGTACGAGCCGGCCGTCGTGGGCGGTGTCCTCGTGGTCGTCGTCGAGCCCGGAGGCCCCGCTGAACGCGCCGGCATGGAGGAAGGGGACGTGATCGTCAGCTTCGACGATCGCCCGGTCACGGGGATCGACGACCTGCACCGGCTTCTGACCGAAGATCGGGTGGGCGTCTGGACTCGACTGACCGTCCTGCGCGGGTCCGAGCGCCTTGCCCTCGACATCATCCCCCAGGAGGTGACTGACGGGGCCGAGGGCTGATTCCGGGCAGGACGGGGCTCATCGACGGATTCCGAACGGCTCAATGACCCAGGTGATTCAGGGACCAATGCATGGCTGAAGCAGGCCGACGAGCCGCACAGGCGGGCCGTTTTCGGCCCGCCGCTGACCTGAACCCGACGCGGTCCGATCGCCGCCGCATTCAGGTCGTCCGGCCGGGCGCGAGCGGCGAGTTGTCGTAGCGCGCAAGCAGGTCGGCCGGGTCACGGAAGAGGGCAACGCAGCCGGTCTCGCGCAGTTCGGCCTCGAGGAATCCGCCACAGAGCACGCCGATCGTTCGCAGGCCGGCGCGACCCGCCGCCTCCGCATCGTAGGGGGAGTCGCCGACGACGATCGCCTCCTCGGGCGCCACATCCCCCAGCGTCGCCAGCGCGGCCAGGAAGATGCGGACCTGGGGGAGGACTTCTTCTTGAACAGCTCGAGGCGTTCGTGCTCGATCTGCTCGCCCTGGCGCTTGACCAGATCCTCGGGAAGGAATACGGACATCAATTCGTCGCCCCCCTTGCCGATCTGGTACCGGATACGCTCGAAGGGGACATCGAATCCGTACCGGGCGAAAATCTCCTGCCAGGCCCGCGTGTGGAAATCGACGGAATCGATCAGCGTCCCGTCGATCTCGAAGTTGACGGCTCGGATCATCGCGCTCATCGCGCCCCTCTCCTGATAACCAAAAGACAATCTGGGGACCGCCGACATCCTCCAAGAATTCCATGCCTCTCCCGCACAATACATGGAAGTGGCGAACGGGGGCGCCCGTCGCCGCATCCTCGGATCGTCGCTGCGGCGATCCCCTCGGAAGACAGGGGGTAACCCGGTAACCCCGGGAAAGGTCGTTCCAGGTTGTCTCCCGCCTTGCTACTGTGTAGACATCCCAGGTTCATCTTCGGAATCGGCTCGATGGGCGTCTCGCGTTGGGGCAATCGGCCATGGTCACGGTGGTGGAGTTCGATTTCGCGACGAAGAAGGACGCGCACGATCCCGGTCGCGGCGGCGCCGCGGGCGTGTGCGGACGGCCTTTTCTGCTGGGTCGATGTCGATGTCGGGAACGACTCCGTGACGGCCGCGGCCGTACTCCGCGATCTGAGCGTCCCTGCGTCTGTCATCCTGGCCGTCCTGAACGATGGCTGCGGCGATCGGTGTGACATCCACGAGGACTGTCTACACCTCGGCCTCTCCGCGGCCAGGTTCGAGGGCGGCCAGCTCGTGTCCATGGATGTCGATCTTGTGCTCGGAGAGCGGTTCCTGATCACCATTCGCCGCGGTGAGGTCGAGTTTATCGAGCAGGTCCGGCGTGTTTACCGGCAGGACTTCCTCAAGTTCGCACGCGGTCCCGGCTTCCTCCTCTACGAGTGCTGGGACCACCTGATCGACGGCTACCGGAAGGCCGAGCGTGGCTTCGAAAACCACGTCCAGCGGATCCAGGAGCAGATCTTCGGCGACGTCGATGACGCGATCTTCGCCTGGGTCGCCGCGGTGACGCGCGACCTGCTCATCTTCCGCAAGATCATCCTGACGGCGCGCGAGGTGCTCAACGAGCTCTGCACGCGGCGCTCGCCCTTCGTCTCCGAGACCACGCAGCCCTACCTGGAGAGGATGGTTGGCACGCTCGATCGCCTCAGCGTCGACCTGTCCGTCGAGCGTGAGATCCTGGCCGAGGTCTTGAATCTCTACATGGGTATTGTGAGCCATCGGACCAGCCGGGTCCTCAATCGCCTGACCGTCGTCAGCCTCGTGTTCCTGCCGTTGACGTTCCTCTGTGGCATCTACGGGATGAACTTCGAGTCGATCCCGGAGCTGAAATGGCAATACGGCTACCTGTTCTTCTGGGGTACCGCCGTGGCCCTCGTGGTGCTCATGCTGGCGTACACGAAGCAGCAAAAGCTGTGGTAATAGGCTCTCCGAGAGTTGCCTTCGCCTGAGCTCATGATCGAAATTTTGAAATTTTAAACTTGAAAATGAAGGGCCAAGCCCACTCCCGGGAGAGAGAAACCGGCTCCCTTTCCCCCGGGAGAAGGCTTAAGAAACTATCCGAAAACGCCTTCTAGGACATCGAAAACGCTAGAAAACCAAGGGGTTAGGATCGTTTTCGGATCGTTTCTAAGTGAGGGCGCCGATGGGTATGACCATCCTGCCCAGCATCACCCCCCCTCCCCGAAGCGGGAGGTCGCGGCCGCGAAGAAGGCGAGGGGAGGGACTTCGCGGAAAGCCAGTCGGAGCTGGTAAGGCCCGAAACGCGTGCGCTTGGACTCGACCAGACTCAGCTCGACCCAGGCCGTGATTGTCGGCTTCACCAGGCGGACCAGCACGGGGCCATCGCCGGGTGGGTCGTCGTCGGCGAGGATCAGCAGACCGCTCCGGCTGACGTCCATAACCTGGGCGGCCGTGGTCTCGAGTCGCTGGTCCCGCCACCAGCCCACCAGCGACACGTTCTCGACCGCCGGGTAGCGGGGCGCACTGCGGTGCTCAACGGGATGGAAGTGGTGCCTGGGGGAGTGACGGGCGTTGCGCATAGTTTGCATTTGGCTTCTGAAAGTGGATACCATGTTCGGGTGCTCGATCTCCGGCAACCGGGGAGTAGTAGAGGGGCTCCTTCAGGGGCGGGAGCCCTCGCGTGACACCCCAATCCTAGACCGGCTTCTCGTCGCGCATGGCCCAAGTTGACAAGTTTCGACCTGGTCTCGTGGGTGTTGACAGGGGTAAACGGTTCGATGAGTCAGTCACTCGGGCAACCGGCTTACCCCTGGCTCGGCGCTCAGCCCACGGCCTTCGACTTGTTGAAGGGGACGCTGTCCCACCATTTCCGGAGGGATCGCGAGGCGGGTCTCTTCAACTTCCAGACGAAGGCGCTGCCTGTGTTTGGGAGGCCTGAACACTTCAAGTCCGCCATAACTCTCTGATACTGACGGACTTAAGTCGGGGAGCGGAGCTGCTCGCTCTGCCGCAAGTCCTTGCATATTGGCGACTTAAGGCAAAATGCGATGGCATAGGTCCCCGAAACACAGGAAGAGCCTTCATCTATTATCACCCACCTGTCCTTTCACGCCGGCTTCTGGATCACCGCGACCACGCTGAGGCCCCAGGGTAGGGTCAAACGGCGCATCAGTGCGGTTTCCAGGCGCTGGAGTCGAATCAGTGCCGCGTTGAGCACGTCGGGGATCGGAATCAGTTGGGCTTCCGGGACCCGACCGGACGGTGGCTTCCGCTGGAGCAGCCGGATCAGTGCCAGGGGCAACAGGAACGAGAGCGCGTAGCTCAGACGGACCGTTTGCAGGCCCGCCTCGCTAATACGCCGGCCCAGTGTCGTCGCCACGTAGCGCCGCTTGTGCATCAGCGCCAAGTCGTGCTCGCTCCAGAGCATCTTGTACGCCGGGACCGAGACCACCGCGTGGCCGCCCGGCTTGAGGACGCGGCGGAACTCGTTCAGCGCTGCCACGTCGTCGTCGAGGTGTTCGAGGATATCAGTGGCCACGATCACGTCCATGCTATTGGAGGACAAAGGCAAGGATTCCGCTCGGCCGAGCATGAGGTGGTCGAGACCCCGCCGCGTGCAGCGCTCCAGCGCCAGCGGCGACATGTCCACACCGGCCACGCGGCCGAACCGGTGCAGTGCCGCCGCCGTCGCACCGGTCCCGCAGCCGACGTCCACCAACCAGGCGTTGCGCGGCAGCGGGATTTGACGGACCAGATCAACGACCAGCTCCCGGCGGCTCACGAACCACCAGTAGTGATCCTCGTTGTGATACATGCGATCGTATTCGGCTGGATTCATAGGATATTGCTCGCGCCGCAGGACGGCGCCGCCCAATGCGCCGGGGAGGATCTTCGTGTCGCGTCACGCGGGGGGCGAGCCGTCGAGCCCTCGTGGGCTCACCCCGCCGGGAGTTTCCACGAATGTGCTCCTCGCTGAGTCCTTATCGAGGGTGCCGCGGCTGATGCTTCGGAGTCGATCCCGCTTATCGGATGCGCATTTGGAGGAACTTGAGCCCCGAGCAACGACTCCGATCGGAGAGATCTGGGGGCAGGCGAAGACCTGCCCTTTCGCCAGACGGGCCCAACCCACTGTTTACCCGAGTTGGCACGAATTCGGAACCCCAATCGCTCCAGGCCGCCAGGCCGCTCGAAGGTGGCACCGTGCCGTCCGCAGGATACCCACGTGCTCGAGTACTTGTCGCGGTGCCACCGAGCTCATCTCGTTGGCCAACCGACGCCCTCACCATTCCCAATTCCTCCTCGGCGACTCAAGGGGAGACGCGTTTCCTGGGAGGGAAGGGGTCCCTGGGCCAGAACCACGAGGAAAGCGGCACGTGCCGGTCGCGTGCCGCCAGCGCCAGGGCGAACATGTTGAGGGCGATGGCGACGGTGGCTAGCGCGGCGGCGCGGTGCCAGCTGTCGTCCGGCTCGTCAGCGAGGATTAGAGCGCCGGGGACCATCGTCCGGCTCTCGATCGAGGGCGCGAGCACCAGCGCCGGCGCCAGGGTGGTCGCGGCCAGCGCGAGCGTCAGGGCCAGTGCGCCTGGCGCTGCGCCGAACCATCCCTCCGAGGCCACCCGGCGGGCCGCGCCGGCGGTCGCTCCGAGGTTGAGCGCGGCCTCGATCCGGACGCGATGGAACCGCGCGCGACCCGCCTCCACCGCGCGCGCCAGCATGGGCAATCGAACCGCCGCGACCACTGCGACGAGCAGGACGCCGGGCGTCCGGTCGGGGTCGAGGCGATCGGCGAACACTCGGAGCCCTTGGACCAGCACCTCCTGGCTCCCGGCCGCGCGGAGCGCGTCGGACCCCATCTCGAGGAGCCCGGGGAGCACTAGCGATCCGACGCCGAGCGCCAGGGGAGGCAGCGCCTCAGGCCAGGCGGCCAACGCCAGGCCAACGCCCCGGCGAAACGCGGCAAGCGCTTGCGCCACGGCCAAGTCAAGCGCGACGACCGCCAGGCCGAGCGCGGCCGAGTTGGCGATCAGCCGCCGTGCGAGGGGGTCAGCGAGCCGGTGCAGGAAGTCCCCGACCGAGAGGCACATGCCCCCCGCCGGGTCGCCCGAAGCCGAGGCCAGCGCCGAGGCCATCACAGCCAGCGCAGGCAGCCAGGCCAGGAGCGCCCAGGTCCCCAGCACCAGGTTCAGACCCACCGCGCGGGGCCACCGCGCGGCTGCGGTCCGCGCAACCGAGGCATCCGCGAGGTCGGGGGCCGAGTGTCTTCCCCACCCACGAAGCAACACGCGCGCGATCAGCGCGAGGCCCACCGCCGCCAGCGACAGCACGGCGACGCGCGGGGCCGGGTCGGGACCGAGCGCCGCTGCGACGACCTGGAACGCCAGCGTCCTCCGCAGGCCGAGCAGCAGCGGCACGCCCGGCTCGACGAGCACCAACGTGAACACCGACCCCGCGGCGCGCGGCACCCGGCCGGACGATCGGCCAGACCACTCGCCTCCAGATCCGGAACCGGCTTGCCCCCGCCAGCCGTGCGGCGTCCTCCCAGGCCGGCTCGACCCGCGCCAGAGCCGTCGCCGCCGCCATTACCACCAGCGGCACCCCACCCGTCAGTCCGACCCAGACCCAAACCACCCATCCCCCCCAGCAATCCCATGCCGCCGCTGCGCTGGCTCCGTGCCACGTTCCGAAGAGCCAGCGCAGCCCCATCGCCTCGAACAGCGGAGGGATCACCAGCGGCGCCAGCGCCAGCGCGGCCAGCGTCGTCTGTCCCCGGAACCGCCAGCGCACGAGCACCCGGGCCAAACCGACGCCCGCGATCAACGACCCTGACGCGACCACAACGGCCACCACGAGGCTATTCCACACGCAGTCCCTGACGAACTCATCGGACGCCACCAGCCCAATCAGGAACACGGTCGGCCGGACGGCTCCCCCCGGGCCCCGATCGAGGAACGCCGCAGGCACCAGCGCCAGCGCCGGGGCGAGCAAGACCGCCCAGAGCCCCACGCCTGCAAAGCGCCCCAGACTGCGGAAGAAACCCATGCCGATGCCCCTTGAACGACGTCACCTCGACCGTTCATCGTATCATAGCCGCCTCGAAAACCTCGTCACCGACCCGCCCCGACGTCGTAATTCCTTTCGAGCCAAGAAGTGTCGTGAACGGCTGGGGGAGATGAGCGGTCTTTGAGGGGCGGTAGGATGTCGTCCGCCTCATGAAGATTGAGGAATAGTCCGATGGTGTCTGACGAGCTACCGGGAAGTCAATTCGGTTCAAACGCTCGGCGAAGCGATCCGCTGGGGCTGGCCAGGATGCCGCGCGCCGAGTTCGTCAACGTGGGGGTCCAGGACGAATACACGCCCGACGTGGTCGTACGCGTCGATCGCTGTTTTCGTCGTCTTCGAGACGACCTGGGTGGGGGCCGTGATGGCGATCGCCATCTGGGATCACGAGCCGGACGCGGAGGAGCTGCTGGAGCGGCAAATCGCATGAGGTTAGAATCCCAGTCCGACCGCGACCATTGAGGGGGACGTGGTTCTGGGATATGCAGCGTGCCTCACGTCACGTCACCATCGAGGTTGGTGTGGATGGGTCGTGAGCCTCGGTCTAAAGCATTTCCTCTCCCGATCTCCGTTCCCGAAGCGGCGCAGCGCGAGGTCCCGGTGGCCTGCTCATGAGGATTTCGGGACGGCGTACTTGCCGAGCAGGACGACGACGAGTTCCGGGGGGACCGAGACGGTCAGGCTCTGGCCTACGCGGAGCTGAGGCGACTGGCTTTGGAGGGTCAGGGCGAGAACCGGCCAATCGGCGGGGCCCCGGAGATGGACGTGGCGGACCGGGCCGAGGAGGATGAGCCGCTCGACGGTCGCCGGGAACCGGTTCGAACCAACGGGGACGACTGCGCCGAGGGTCAGCGCCTCGGGCCGGATCGAGACGGTGACCGGGGTGCCGTTGGAGAGCGGCCCCGACGCGGCCCGACCGATCATCCGGCCGAAGGGGGTCCGGATCACGACCTCACCGCGCGAGTCAGTCCCCTCAACCTGCCCCTGGAGCAGGTTCGTCGGGCCGAGCAGCCGCGCCACGAAAGTGTCGGCGGGGCGGTTATAGACCTCGTGCGGCGCCCCGACCTGAACGATCCGGCCCAGGTCCATCACGGCCAGGCGGTCGGCCAGCGCCAGCGCCTCGAGCGGATCGTGGGTCAGGACCAGCGAGGTGATCTCGGTCTCGCTGTGAATCCGGCGGATCTCCTCGCGGAACTCGTCGCGGACCCGCGGCTCGAGCCGGCCGAGCGGCTCATCGAGGATCAGCAGCTCGGGCCGACCGGCCAGGCGCGGCGCCAGCGCCACTGCGCTGGAGCTGGAGGCCCGAGAGCCGGTCGGGGTACTTCTCCGCGAGGCTGTCGATCCGGAGCGTACCGAGGGCTTCGGCCACGCGGTCGCGCCGCTCGGCGCGGCCGCGGCCCTGGACCTTCAGAGCATAAGCCACGTTCTCGGCGACCGTCAGCCGGGGCCAGAGCGCGTCGTCCTGGAAGACGAAGCCGACCCGGCGCTCCTGCGGCGGCAGCTTGTGAACGATCCGGTCGTCGAAGGAGATCTCGCCGTCGTCGAGCGGCTCGAGGCCGGCGACCAGCCGGGCGAGCGTCGTCTTGCCCGCACCCGAGGGGCCGAGCACAGTCGTCAACTCGCCGGGGCGGATCTCGAGAGACGCCTCATCGACGACCGCGACCTGGTCGTAACGCTTGACCAGCCCCTCCAGGCTCACGCGGATCATGGCGACTCATCCCCCGCCAGCCGCGCGACCCGTCGATAGCGCTGGCTGGCCCAGGCCGTCCATTCGCTCCGGAGCCAGGCGCGGAACCTCGGCTCGCGGACCAGCCGGCCATCAGCCGCCCCGGCCAGCTCCTCCAGGAACGCCCCGTCGATCAGGCGACGGGGCCACAGCCAGCTCCGCTGGAGCCAGCCGCGGACCTCGGCGTCGGGCGCCAATTGGTCTAACAGCGTCTCCCGGAGCGGCGATTGTCTGTCGCGGGCCAAGAGCTCCTCGACCGACGCGGGAGGCCAGGGTGGGGGCTGCGTCATCCACCTCTCGGCGCGCTCGGGCCATCCCGCGCGCTCGAGCGCTGCCCAGGCCGCCCATAGCTCGTCCTGGGCATCGACGAGTGTGGCACCGAGCAGGTCGGCGAGCAGGGCGTCGGCGTCGAGGTCGCTCCCCGAGCCGGCCGGCGGGGGGTCCGCCTGGCCGCGCTCGGCGAGGAACCTGAGGAACTCCTGCGCACGCGCCCGATGGCTCCCGCCGCTGACGATGGCGACCCCTTCGACCCATTCGGGAGCGTCCGCGCTCGGGAGGAAGAGGAGGGAGGGGCTCCAGCCCGCGCCGCGCGGGACGATCGCGGGGGTCATCGTGGCCGTGCCGCGTTCGACGGCCGCCAGCGCCGCGCCCGCCTGCCAGCCGATCCGCCGGGGGTTGCCGGCGTGGCGGACGAGCCGCGCGTAGCCTTCGGCCCAGGTCGCCGCGCCGAGCTGCCCCTTAGCCCAGGCCAGAGCCATCGGGTCGTGCCGGGGGTCGTCGAACGTCAGGCCAAGCGACCGGAGCGCCGGCGCGTCCGCGGCGAGCTTTTCGCTCAAGGCCGGGCGATCCTTGGCGCGGGCCAGCCGTGAGTTTATCGCCAGGCCGATGGGCAGCCGCCGGACCACGCACCACGCGGGATGCTCAGCGCGATCGGCCTGGACCAGCCGATTCTGCCGGGCGAGCCGCGCGAAGTCGGATGCGGGGCCGCCCAGCACGAGATCCAAAGGCGCTCGGCGCCGGACGACCCGCGTCAGGTCATCCCCTGGCATCAGCACGACCCAGCGGACTCCGACCGGTCCGCGCACCGTCCCGGGCATCTTCGCGACCCAGCGACGAAATGCCGATTCGAGCGCGCTCCGCTCGGCTTCCGGCCAACCGGTCGCGATCACGAGGACATCCTCGCCGCCCCGTGCG
This sequence comes from uncultured Planctomycetaceae bacterium, assembly GCA_963803395.1. Taxonomy (GTDB): domain Bacteria; phylum Planctomycetota; class Planctomycetia; order Isosphaerales; family Isosphaeraceae; genus JAFANO01. The sequence goes on along the minus strand of CAWDND010000100.1, from coordinate 116,319 downwards.
CAGCCGAGCAGGCCGAGGGCCGTCCCCAGCAACATTCCTCCCAGCCCGAGGCGGGATGCAAGATTCGACACGGCGGTGACTCGTGGTCACAGAGGACAGTGATCACCAGATTCGCCCTCACCTTCACCCTTTCCCGGTGGAGTGGGCTGGGGTGAGGGGCCATCCGATCAGCAGCCTTCACTCCGAGGGCCGCCGGCCGAGCGTAACCCTGAGCGTCGTCTCCTTGCCGTCGCGCTTGACGATGATCTCGACGGTGTCGCCGGGCTTGTAGCGGCCGAGGTTCTCGGTGTAGTCGTAGATGGTCGCGATAGGCTTGCCGCCGAAGCCGACGACGATGTCGCCCCCCTTCAGGCCTCCCTTCTCGGCGGGGCTCCCCTCGCGAACGCCATCGAGCTTCACGCCCTTGACGTCGTCGTCGTACGAGGGGATCGAGCCAAGATAGGCCGAGACCGCAACTCGGCCGACGTCATGATTGCCGCCCCCCTTGCGCTCAACCTTGACGAACTCGGGGCGCTGGGGACGCCGGACCAGGTCCAGCAGGAGCACCTCGGTCAGGTCGGCGATCCGCGCCATCCCGGTGAAGTTGATGTGCTCGATGTCGTCGCTCGGGCGGTGGTAGTCGCGGTGCGTGCCGGTGAAGGCGAACAGCACGGGGATGTCCTTGATGTAGAACGACTGCTGGTCGCTCGGCCCGAACCCCTCGGCGATCTTCTTGATCGTGAACCCCGACGACTTGCCTAGCGCATCGACCAGGTCGTCGATGCCGGGGGTGGTCCCCGTACCGTAGATGGTCAGCTCGTTCTTGTCGTTGAGCCGACCGACCATGTCGAAGTTGACCATGATAACCGTCGATTTCAGGGGAAAGAGCGGGTGCTCGACGTAGTAGTGCGAACCCTTGAGCCCGCGCTCCTCGCCCGAGAAGGCGATGAAGACGACGCGGCGGGGCAAGGGGTCGGACCGACGCGCCAGGCGTCGGGCCATTTCCAGGATCATCGCGGTCCCAGAGGCGTTGTCGTCGGCCCCGTTATGGATGTCCTTCGACAGGAAGGCGAGCGACCCCGACATCAGCCCGCCGTGCCCGAGGTGGTCGTAATGGGCGCCGACGACGATGGTCTCGTCGGCCAGAGGGCCGGCACCCTCGAGCACGCCGACCACGTTCTTGGTCTCGATCGTCTTGCGCTCGATATTTACCCGGACGCGGAGCGTCCAGTCCGTCAGGGCGCGACTGTGGGGCTTGCGGTCGGCGGCGATCTGCTGCTCCAGCTCCTCCAGCGTCGGCTGGCCGGCGTCGGCCAGAAGCCTGTCGGCGAGGGCGCGGGTGAGCATCAGGAACGGGATCGTCGAGTTCGTCTCCGGCCCGGCGACGGCGAAGCCGAGCAGCTCATCCTTCTCGCCCTTGAGCCCCGCCAGGTCGTTGACCAGCAGGACGGCGGCCGCCCCATGCTGGAAGGCGTTGGTGGCCTTGTGCCGAAAGGTGGCGTAGTCGGACGGCCACTTGTCTGCGAATGGCTTGTCGTCCTTCTCGGGGGGCGGCTCGTGACGGAGGATCAGGACCGCCTTGCCTTTGACTTCGAGGTCGGCGTAGTCGTCGTAGTCGAGCTTCAGCGCCCTGTCTTTGGCCGTGATGCCGTACCCGGCGAAGACGACGGGGACGTCGGCGAGCGTCCCCCCGGAGCCGATGGCCAGGGGGGTAAAGTCGGTCTTCGGCTCGGCGTCGAGCCCCTTGCCCGACGGCCCTCGGAAGCTCAGCTCGCGTGCCCTGCCCAGGGTGGGGGTGCCGCTGAGGGGGAAGGGCTGGAAGTATCCCTGGACGCCGGGGACCGGCTGGAGCCCGGCGTCCTTGAACGCGGCGGCGATATAGTCGGCCGCCGCCTCGATCCCTGGCGTCCCTGGCGCGCGGCCTTCGCGCGCGTCGTCGGCCAAATACGAGACGTCGGCCTTCAGGCGGACCTCAGCCGGGCTGGGCGTGCGACTCTCTGCCCTCGTACGCGCTTTGGGGATCGCCACCACCGCCACCGTCAACGCCAGGGCTCGACAGATCCAGGGAGATTGAATGCTCGGACGCATGCCGGGTTTTCCTTCGAGGATGGTGCTCACCAGACGATGCCGCGACCTCGGCGAGGGACCGGCCGCGCCACGGGATGCCGATTGATTCTCGGCGCTTGGCCCCGAAGCGTCAAGCGCCGCCCGACGCTCCAAGGGCCTTCGTACAGGGAAAACAGACCAGTTGTGAGACCGCGATCTCGGGCCGCGCCGCTCTTCGACTCGGCCATCCCTTCCCGCGCCCTGACCTGTGGGGGGGGGCGACGACCGGCCTTCCTGGTCCCCCCCCCACGGTAACTTCCCCGAGATTGGCGGGACGCGTCGCCGCAATCGCCCGATGAATATTATCAGGGGGGAAGGGGGGGCCGTGTGCCCGTCGTGGCGTTCTCCGGCCCCCAATAACGGTCTCTGCCGGGTAGCAGGGAAGTATTGCTACTTCCCCGCCCCCTCAGAACTGGACGTGAGGTAGGGTAGGCGGCTGGCGAGGTACGGCTTGTGCCGGAGTTCGTGAGCCCGTATGCGTCGGCAGTAACGGGCAACCAGCTGCGTCCTTTTCCATCCGCCCCCCTCAGAACCGCTCGTGAGGTAGGGTAGGCGGCCACCCCTTTGAAGGTGGTTCAACAATCTCGCAACGTCTTGTAGCTTAAAATGTTGCGAGATTTCTGATAGAGATACGAATCTGGTACAAATCAGAATCTAATTTATTCGCTGTCCCGAGTTCGGGCCGTCAAGGCCGATTCGGAACGAATTCTCGCTCCAGCGACTTTATCTCGGCGCTAGTAAATGCCCCAGATTACCGCAATGACAGCGATTTATTTGCACCTCGTAGACGGGCAGCCACCTTCAAAGGGGTGGTTGCCAACCCCACCGTGCCTCCAGGTACAGTTCCCACTTAGGATCGTAGGGATTGACGGCGCTGCGGATCTTCACATAGCGGATGATCCGCACCTTGGCTGCTTCCATCAACTGAATCGGCCGGCCCTGGCGTTTCTGGTTCAGCAGCGTACTGGTGAAGACCCAGTGGCGATGACCGTCGTGCCGGAAGTAGTTCGTCTTGATCCAGTTCCGGCTTTTCTTCCGGTGCCGTCGCCGGCACCAGCGCCACACTATTTGGAAGATCCGGTGATCGACGTACGTAAAAGTGCGTTTTGCTCGCCGCATAACGGTGGTACATGGTCCAGCCCTTGATTTGTTGGTTCAAGCGTTGGATCAGTTCTCCCGCCGTTTGGCTGTCCGAGCGGTCGATCGCCTCCTGGATCTTGGCCAAGAACGTCTTGACGCTGTGTGATGACGGTTTGGTTAAGACCTTGCCGCACTAATAGCCTATGTTTGGGGTGGCGCAGCGTAACCTCTTGCGGCGCAAGGGTCGGATTCTCAATTAGTCACTCCATCACGGTGTCCTCCCCCTCGGGTGGCGCCGGCGGGCGCTGGTCGACGAGCTTCAGTGCCTTCAGGACCAGCCGTGCGTCGGGACAGCCGCCGGCCATCCCTCGGCGTTCCGGTTGGCCCTCCAGACGGAAGGTCACCAGCCGCACGGTGGACAACGCTTGCAGCACCCGCGCCGACGACAGATCAACCCCCGCCTCCTTGGGCCGTCGGCCGAGGAGGCGTTGAACCAGCAGGGCCAGCGCCGCGACGAAGATGTGGGCCTTGACCCGCAGCTCGACCTGGTGAGAGATCGGCCGCATCGCCATCACGTCCTTGAGTTGACGGAACCCGCTCTCGACGTCGGTCAATTCCTTCTACATCGCCACGGCGTCGAGGACGCTCAGTCCCTTCTCGCTGGTCGCGATCACATATATTCCTTCGATCTTCTCTTCACGCTCCAGGTGCGTCTTGCTCTCGGAGAACTCGAGCGACCCGGCGCCGAGTTTCCAGTCGAAATAGCGATAGCCGTGATATTTCTGCATGATCCGCTCGACGGCCGCCCCGATCTTCTCGGGCCGCTTCAGGTACCAGGCGTCGAGCTGGCGGGGATGAACGCGGACTCGCCGGCGCTGGTGCCAGTGGGGGAGGAAGCGTCGGCCCTTGCGATCGCAGACGAAGTCGGTCTCAAGCCAGCCGGCGAGCCCGTGCTCACCGGCGGGAGCGATGAGCCGGTTGACGACGAGCACGAAGACGCGGTCGGCAAACGGGATGCCTTTGGCCCGCCCGAGGTGTTGGTCGAGGATCTCCCAGAGGCCCTGCTGGTCGAACAAGGCGCGGACGACGAGCACCGGCCCCCAGTTCGAAGCATCGCCGACTTGGGGATCTGCCGGATCGCCGGCCTCGACTCGACAGCGGATTCTCCGGCGAGGAGCCGCCGGAGCTTGGGGAGCACCTCGACGAGGAGGTCCTTGCGTCCGAGATCGACGACGACGCGTTGCTTGACCTTGCCGCCTTCGCGGTGGGCTTCGACAACGCGGACGTATTCGTGGACGGTGCCGCTGGAGGAGCGGACGTTCACGGTTCTGGGGTACAGGAGAACCATGATCACGACGAATCATGGGGATTCAAGGAGAATCTCCAGTAATTCGAGGTGAATTCTGAATCATATTGTCACTACACTTTTCGGGCCGAAGAGGGGCCCCCTGCGTGAAGGATTTGGAAAATAAGCGTTTTCGCGCGGGAGCCGCCAGCCTGGGTGGCTTCACCCCAAACATGGGTTAGCGCTTCAGGACGTGCCATTCGCCTCTGCCTCCATTCAGGGATGGGCAATCACCAGGAGCGTCGGCGCGTGCGCCAGCACGGTGGTCAGCGTGCGTCGGAGCATCCGAGGATCGAGGGCCGCGAAGCTCTCAGCGAGGATGATGAGGTCAGCCCTCTGGAGGAGGGCCCGCACGATGATCAGGACACGATGGGACTTGCACGTCTATTGTACGTCCGAACGTTATTACGAGTAACACGACGGATGTTGCATACAGCAAACTGTTTGGATTTCGCAACGCGGGTTTGACTTCCGTACGGATCTGGCACAGACTCCAAGTGTTGGACGAGGGGATCGGCTGGTGCCGGGGCCCTCGGCCCGAGGCACCCAGAATCGAAATAATTAACATACATAAGCATCAGAATTCGAAGTTCAAACTTTCGGTCGAGCACCTGGAAGGCCGCGAACTCCTCAGCGTCGCCGTCCATCACGCCGCGGCCGTTGTGGCGCACCAACCGGTGATCGACCATATGAGTCTCAGGGTTTTACCGTCGCCGGCAGCACCAGTCCTCTCAATAGCGTCCTCACCAACGGTTTTCTACTACCGAGCGGTCACCAGAAGTATTGAGGATGCCCTTCACGGGCCGAAGCGACCACGACAACGGGGCGGCCGCGTGGCCGCCCCCTATCAAACCGACCAACGAGCACCATGACTAAAACACACGGAGAGGGACAGCTTCCCTATCGCGAAACGGTACGACAGGCGTGCCTGGGCGCACTGGATGAAAAAGACTGCACCGACGGCGTCAACGTCAACGTCTGCGAGTGGGAGGGCGTGGCTATCTGCCCCCAGTTCGTCCGGAGATTCCTGCAAACCGCCAGGAAACTCGGCTTCGATGTCAAGGATGAGGGGGATCGAGTCGTGGACGTCAACGGTAGACCAGGGGAAATCGCCCTGCGCGTCCTGTCGGGTCCTGGGTCGATCCCAGCCCACCACTTGTCCTATGTCGGTTTGGGGACATGGAGGCCATGACAACGACGACGCGGGCCGCCGCCGGACCGGCTTGTGTTACTGATCGCTGCGCAAAGAACGTCAAGTAGTCGGAGCGTTCTGACACGGAAATCCTGCGGTTTACCGCATCAGGAACTTGATCTTATTTGCGCAGCGATCAGTAGTCCTTAAACCAAGCGTGGTCCGAGGCCCGAATCGCGTGATTGGTGCGTGAAAACTCGAAATCTCCCCGAGCTTACGGCTCATTTGATTGACCTGCCCAGGTCTCGTGCCAGATCCCCAAGGAGATTTCGAGTGAAACCGATTCCACACCGCCATCATGCCGCGGGCAAGCGGAACATCCGATGCCGGCTTGATCGTCCGATCTCAGCCCCCTCACCCGACCCGGTCCTCACCGCCCGCAACATCCAGTACGAAACGGCGACCAAAGTCCGAGCCATCCCGTGCGGTGGCATCGGCGCCATCCAGCTCCTGGTCCGCAAGCTCGGCCTCGATGAGGCCATTGCTGAGCGACTCCATCTGCTCAAGTTCCATTTCCCCTACCATGAGTCCGACCCTGTCCTGAACTTCGCCTCCAAAGCCCTGTGCAACGGCACCTGCCTCGACGATATCGAACTACGGCGCAATGACCTCGTCTTCCTGGACGCCTTGGGCGCCGACCGTATCCCCGACCCCACCACCGCGGGCGACTTCTGTCGCCTCTGGGTGGCCCGGGTTGCTCGTCAACCCGGGCGGCGCAGCCGCAAGAGGTCGATGCCCGACCGGCCCGGGGACCTCGCGTCGCTCCGCGACCTCGGTTGCGAGCAATCGGGGCCACCCGCAACCTTCAGGCGAACCTCAGCCGGGCTGGGCGTGCGACTCTCTGCCCTCGCGCGCTGCGAGGATCGCCACCACCGCCACCGTCAACGCCAGGACTCGACAGGTCCAGGGCGATCGAATGCTCGAACGCATGCCGGGTTATCCTTCGAGGATGGTGCTCACCAGACGATGCCGCGACGTCGGTGAGGGACCGGCCGCGCACGGGATGCCGACGGATTCTCGGCGCTCGGCCCCGAAGCGTCAAGCGCCGCCCGACGCTTCAAGGGCCTTCGGGCCGGCCGCCTGGGCGGGTTGCCGCCGGCCATGCGTTGCGGACCCCTCGCACTTGCGATATCGTGAATTCCTCAGGACTTCGACAGTTGTCTTGTGGGATGCGTGGGGACGGTCGCGTGACAGATGACCTGATCAATCGCTGGGCGGATTTGCTGGTCGATTATTGCCTACGGGTCGCGCACGGGCGAGACGATCCTGATCGGCTCGGAGTGGGAGGCCCGGCCGCTGGTCGAGGCGTGCTCTCGCGCTGTTGTCCTGCGCAGGGCGCACCCGCTGGTCCGGCTCGACCTGCCGGGCCTGGACGAGTTCTTCCTCCGGAACGCGACCGAGGCTCAACTGGCGCACGTCTCGCCAATCGCCAGGTTCGAGGCCGAGGCGGCACACGGCCGGATCCGGATCGCGGCCGAGAGCGATACCCGCGCGATGCGCGGGATCGATCCCGTCACGGCAGGCGATCGTGGATCGGGCACGCGACCCGATCCGGAAGGCCGCCAGCCGCAGTCGCTGGGTGCTGACCCAGTACCCGACGCGCGGCCTACGCCCATGAGGCCAGGATGGACCTGGCCGACTACGAGGCCTACGTCGCGTCGGCGATGTTCCTCGACCGCCCCAACCCGATCGCCGCCTGGCAGGAGCTGGGCCGCCGGCAGGCGGGACTGGTCGATTTCATGAGCGCCGTCGAGATGGTCCGGATCGAGGCCGACGGCACCGATCTGAGGCTCTCGGTCGCCGGGCGGACCTGGATCAACTCCGACGGCCGGCGCAACATGCCCTCGGGCGAGATCTTCACCGGCCCGATCGAGGACAGTGCGCGAGGCAAGCTCCGGTGTGGCTTCCCCGTCTGTCGGGGCGGTCGCGAGCTGGTCGGGATCGCGCTGGAGTTCGAAACGAGGCCGAGTCGTCTCGGCCCGCGCCGAGGAGGGCGAGGCGTATCTCCACTCGATGCTCGACCTCGACCCCGGCGCGCGGCGGCTTGGCGAGCTGGGCCTCGGCCTCAACCCGGGCATCGACCGGTTCACCGGCAGCATCCTCTACGATGAGAAGATCGGGGGCACGGTCCACCTGGCGCTCGGACAGAGCTACCCCGAGACCGGCGGGGTCAACGGCTCGGCGTTGCACTGGGACTTGATCGTCAATACGCGATCGGGCGGCCGGATCACCGCTGATGGCCAGGTCGTGATGGAAGATGGGCGCTGGAAGGTCGGTTGACGCGGGAGGAGCCTTCCGAGGACGATCGATGATGACGTTCGCTCTCTTGCCCAACCTTGGCGTGATCTCGTCCTGGAAGTGACGGCGTTGTCGCTGATGATCCCCATCTGCAGGAGCATCGACGCTGCCGCGCATCCTGATCAACAGTGGCGGGTCATCGGCAACAGCAAGGGGCTCTGGACGATCATGAGGGTGCTCGGCAGCCTGTGATGTCCCCTGTGGGAGTGATCTTCGCGATCTCCGACTTGGCCGTCATCCGGCCCAGGCTCGACGCCGGGGCAGCACTCCCTTCTGTGCCCACCCGTGGTGGTGATGAGGAGAATTTCGATGAGGCGACTCGTCTGGACGAGCGGGCTCCTGGCAATGGCTCTGGCGATGTCGGGCGTGGTCCGCGCACAGACCTCCGACGCCGCTCTCCGCGATCGCGTGCTCCAACTGGTCGAGAAGCTCGACGCCTCCAAGATGGAGGCCCGGCAGGCGGCCGAGGAGGGGCTGATCAAGCTCGGCCCGCGCGCCCTGCCTTTCTTGCCCGGGTTGCCGAAGTCGGCCAGCGCCGAGCAGAGACAGCGGCTCGAGCGCGTTCGGAACGCGCTGCAGGACGTCGCCGACTCGCAGGCCAACCTCGGCGCGTCGAAGGTCACGATCGAAGGCAAGGGCCTGCGGCTCTCCGAGGTCCTCCAGCAGCTCCAGAAGCAGTCGGGCAACATCATCACCGACCTCCGCGAGTCGGAAGGCGCCGAGACGACCAATCCGGCGCTCGACCTGGAGATCCGCGATAAGCCGTTCCTCGAGGCGCTCAACGTGGTCGCGCAAGCAAGGCGGAGGTCGTGCCCAACTCTTTCACCGGCGACGGCTCGATCGGCCTGATGGCCGGCAAGCTCCCCGAGAAGCCGCTGGTCCGGTATACTGGTCCGTTCTGCGTCACGTTCAAGCAGGTCGCCGCCGTCCGCGACCTCCAGGCCGGCACGGCCAGCGCCAGCGTGCAGTTCGAGGTGGCCTGGGAGCCCCGGCTTCGCCCGATGCTCTTGCAACTCAAGGCCGACGCCCTGAAGATCCAGGATGACCGGGGCAAGCCGGTCGAGCCGCAGGTGATGAAGGAGTCGAGCGAGGTCGTGCTCCGGCCCGACAACCCGGCCGCCGAGGTGAATATCAGCTTGAACGCTCCTGACCGCGCGGCCAGGACGCTGGCGACGATGAAGGTCCAGGCCGACGTCACCGTCCCCGCCGGCCTGCGGACCTTCCGCTTCCCGACCCTCGACGTCAAGAACGCCGTCGTCCAAAAGCAGGGCGACATCCAGGTGACCCTCGAAGGGACCGAGGTGGACGAGCAGGTCTGGAAGGTCAACGTTGTCCTCGAGTACCCCGGTGAAGGCCCAGCGTTCGAGAGCTATCGCCAGGGGCTCTTCAACAACCGCCTCTGGCTCCAGAAGGCCGACGGCTCGCGGTTCGAGCACAACGGCGGCTTCTCCAACACGTCGAGCGACGGCGGCAAGCTCGGCTTTGAGTATCTCTTCGTCGATGCCCCCGGTAAGCCCGCCGATTACCAACTGGTCTACGAGACGCCAAGCAAGGTGCTCACGATCCCGCTGGAATTTGAGTTCAAGGACGTGCCGCTGCCCTGAACGCAGAGCCCGTCTCCTCCGAGGCGACCCGACCACACTCCAATCATCGCCGTACATGGCGTTCGCGACAGTCGGGGAGGGCACATCGGCGGCGCATCCTTCCGCCGGCTGCCGGCTTGTCGCCGGGCTCGGTGTAAGCTGCCGGCAACCCGGCCCCCAGGCCGACGACCACCACGTCACGGCGGGCGGGATGCGCGCAGAAGGCCCCGAAGACCTGCCTGATCGGACCGGTCCGCGCGAAGGAGGTCAGCAGTTCGCGATGCCAGCCCACGCCGAAGCGGCGCATCCCTCCGGAAGAGCCTTGTCCGAACGTGAGGCGACACGGCCGATCGATCCGCACTCCTTCCGGATCGATATATCACTTATCATAACATGGAAAGTATGAGGATGTCAAGGACCCTGCCGCCGAGAGGCGAAGAAGTGAGGCGGATGGAGGCGGTCCTCCGGGCACACTCGGGCATCCGGCACGCCAATTGTTGCCTGACCGCGACTTTGCACATGATCGTGCTTATAAACGAGCAGCGTCCGGCCGTCGCCGGGTTTCGTGGTGAAGGCCGTCGGGCGGTTCTTGCCGAGGGGGGCGATGCAGATCCTCAACGTCTCGCCCTCCAGCTCAGAGATCCCCGGGCGCGGGCTCCCGTCGGGATACGTGCGGTCGTACGCCTTGGGCGTCTTGGTCGGGTCGAGTGCGAAGGTGCCCAGTACGGCGGACCGATCCCCCATCCTCGCGGTCATCCGATCCGCTTCGAAAATCATCAGGACTTTCCCGGCCCTGAGCGATTCCGCCGGCCTGGACACGCCGTCGGACTCCGAGGAAACCAGGATCCAGGTCCCCTGGATTCGATCTCTGTCGCCCGCGGGGACGTCGGCGGCGACGAGCATTCCGATCCTCATGATCGGCCACGAGAATCCGTTCACGTCGGGCTTGCTCCGCAACCACGAACAAGGGACGAACGAACCTCACGCGGGATCGGCCGGCGGCTCCGGCGCGGGGCCGGGCTCCGGGGCCCGCCACTTCTCGGGATCGACCCCTTGGAGCCGATCCAGGATCCCGTTGACGAACCGGCTCGACTGCGCCGTGCTGTACCGCTTGGCCAGTTCGAGCGATTCGTTGATCGCGACCTTGGTGGGCACGTCGGGGCAGAAAAGCATCTCGTACGCGCCAAGCCGCAAGATGTTGCGGTCGATCGCCGCCATCCGGTCGAGCCGCCAGTTCTCGGCAACCTTGGAGATCAGCCGATCGATCTGGGGCCGGTGCTCCTGGACGCCTGCGATCAGCGCCTCGGCGAACTCGCAAAGCTTGCGATCGCCGCGGAGCCGGCGCTCGACGAACCGGCGGACTTCCTCGGCGGGGAGGCCCGGGTTCTGCTCCGTCTGGTAGAGCACTTGCAGCGCGATCTCGCGGCCTCGGGTACGTCGGGTCATGGTTGCCTTGGGCTCGCGGCCCTCGCTTGCACACCGGTCATCGCTTCGGCTCCGCGTGTGAGAGTATTCCGTTTCCTCACGAATGAATCATACGCCATTCCGGCTTCGCTCGAAAAGGCCAGCCGAGCTGATCGGCCTCCATACCCCGGCTCCCGGATTCGTCCGGCTCGGCTCAGCCCAAATCGTTCGCGGTGACCAGCATCCCGGTCTTGCCTTTCCGATGGAACGACGCAACGGCCTTGACCAAGAAGGCGTCGAACGCGGAAGTCTCGACGTCCCCGGCGGCGTGGCAGGTGAGGACGAGCACCTGCGTCGGACCCGTGTCTTCGAGGACCAGCCGTTCGGAGTCGCAGAGCACGGGCGTCGGACTTTCGTGGAACGGCGTCAGCCGCAATTGTTTCTCCAGCGCCGACGACTTGAACGTGTTGCGGGGGACGTGGAAGCGGAGCGTGACGACCCACTCGCGGCTGGTCGTCGCGTGGAAGAAGGGGACGCCGGCCTTGTCCGGCCCGAAGATCCGGACACTGGAGCGCTGCGACCAGTCGGTCGGGGCGAACGCGCCGAGGATCTGGATCCGGTCCACGACTGATTCGAGGATGCGGCCGTCCCACCGCACCGGCTTGCCGTTGGTGGCGATGCGGTCGCGGGTGTGCCAGCGTCGGCCGTCGATCTCCCAGGGGGGCTTGACGTCGGGGCCGAGCTCGTCGCTGGGCGCGGCCACCTTGATGATCTCGGCCAGCGCCTTGTGCGCGGCGGCCTTGGGGTCGAACCTCGGCCGCTCGGCGAACGGGCCGGCGGCGAGCAGGCCCTTGAGGAACCCGCCGGTCAGGCTTCCCTTGGCCTCCGCGATCGCCTCGGGCGGTCCGTCGGCGACGATCTCGCCCCCGCGTGGCCCGCCTCGGGGCCGAGGTCGATGATCCAGTCGGCCGTCTTGATCACTTCGAGGTTGTGCTCGATGACGACGACCGTGTTGCCCAGGTCGGCCAGGCGGTGGACGACGTCCAGCAGCTTGCGGATGTCGTCCAGGTGCAGCCCGGTGGTCGGCTCGTCCAGGATGTAGAGCGTCCTGCCCGTGTCGGGCCGCGCCAGCTCGGCGGCCAGCTTCACGCGCTGGGCCTCGCCGCCGGAGAGCGTGGGGGCCGACTGGCCCAGCGGGACGTAGCCCAGTCCCACGTCGTGCAGGGTCTGCAGGATCCGGCGGATCCGCGGCACGCTGGCGAAGAGCTCGAGAGCGGTGTCCACCGACATGTCGAGCACGTCGGCGATCGTCTTGCCGTGGAACTTGACCGCCAGGACCTCGGGCGTGAACCGCGCCCCGCCGCAGGCGTCGCAGGTGATCCAGACGTCGGGCAGAAAGTGCATCTCGATCCGCTTCTGGCCGGCCCCCTCGCAGGTCTCGCACCGGCCGCCGGCCATGTTGAAGCTGAACCGGCGGGTCGTGTAGCCGCGGACCTTGGCCTCGGGCAGCTTGGCGTACAGCTCGCGGATCAGGTCGAAGACCCCGGAATAGGTGGCCGGCGTCGAGTTGGGCGTCGAGCCCAGCGGCGTCTGATCGACGCTGATCACCTTGTCGATCAGTTCGAGCCCGTCGATCGCTTCGTGAGCGCCGGGCGTGACCTGGGCGCGGTGCAGGGCCTTGGCGGCGGCCTTCCAGAGGATGTCCTCGACCAGCGAGCTCTTGCCCGAGCCGCTGACTCCCGTCACGACCGTGACGACGCCCAGCGGGAACGCGACGTCCAGGTCCTTGAGGTTGTTCTGCCGCGCCCCTCGGACGACCAGGGCCGGGCTGACGGCCGGCCGGCGGTTGGTGGGAACCGGGATGGCCGCCTGGCCGCTCAGGTACTGGCCGGTCAGCGACGTCTTCGCGCCTTGACCTTCTCGGGCGTGCCGGAGGCCGTGATCCGGCCGCCGAACTCGCCCGAGCCGGGGCCGAAATCGACCAGGTGGTCGGCCGCCTCGATGATCTCGCGGTCGTGCTCGACCAGGACCAGCGTGTTGCCCAGGTCGCGCAGGTGGCGCAGCGCGCCCAGCAGCCGGGAATTGTCGCGCGGGTGCAGGCCGATGGTCGGCTCGTCGAGCACGTAGAGCACGCCGGTCAGCCCGCTGCCGATCTGGCTGGCCAGGCGGATGCGCTGGCTCTCGCCGCCGGAGAGCGTGGGCGTTCCGCGCGCCAGCGACAGGTAGTCGAGCCCGACGTCGACCAGGAAGGTCAGGCGGTCGCGGATCTCGCGGACCAGGTCGCCGGCGATGTGCCGCTCGTCGGCGGTGAGCTTCAGCTCCGTGAAGAAGGCAACGGCCTGGCCGAGCGGCCAGCGGCTGATCTGGTCGAGCGTGTGGCCGTGGAACCGCACGGCCGCCGCGTCGTCCCGCAGCCGGGCGCCCATGCACGCGGCGCAGGGGACGTCGTCCACCATCCCCTGGAGCTTCCAGCGGTAGACGAACGAGACCCGCGCGGCCTCCTCGATGGCCGGGAAGAGGCCCTTGTACTGGAACGAGAAGCCGGGCTCGCCGTCTTCTCGCCGGCGATGCGCTGTACCAGGTTTCGCCCGCGCCGTGGAGGATGATCCGCCGCAGTGCCGGCCCTCCAGATCGTCGAACGGGGCGTCCAGGTCGATGCCCTCGGCCTCGGCCAGCGCCTCGATCATGCGGGCGAAGAGCGGGGTTCTCGTCGAAGCTCGGCCAGACGGCGACGGCCCCCTGGCGGAGGCTCCGCCGGGGGTCGGGAATCAGCACCGCGGGGTTGGCCCCGTGCTGCGTGCCCAGGCCCTCGCAGACCGGGCACCAGCCCAGCGGGCTGTTGAACGAGAAGTGGTGCGGCGACAGCTCCTCGAAGCTCCGCCCGCAGCGGTCGCACGAGCGGTGCTGGCTGTAGCGATCGACGTGCCAGTGGGGCTCCTTGGCCTCGTCGCCCACCCGCGCCACGATGGACGACCCCCTTGCCCAGGTCGAGGGCCGATTCCACCGAGTCGGCCAGCCGCGAGCGGGTCGAGCGGCGGACGACGGCCCGATCGACCACGACCTCGATCCGGTGCTTGCGGCGGTGGCTCAGCTTGGGCGGGTTGTCCAGGCTCGATCGACTTGCCGTCGATCCGGACGCGGGCGAACCCCGAGGCTGCGGAGCTCGTCCCAGAGTTGCTCGAACGTCTCACCGTCCCGCCGCTCGATGGGCGCCATGACGTAGACCTTCGTCCCCTCGGGCAGGTGGAGGATCTTCTCGACGATCTCGTCGGCGGTCTGCGTGCCGATCGGCCTGCCGCAGCTCGGGCAGTGCGGATGGCCCAGCCGGGCCATCAGGATGCGCAGGTAGTCGTGAATCTCGGTCACCGTGCCGACCGTCGAGCGCGGGCTCTTGCTGGTCGTCTTCTGCTCGATGCTGATGGCCGGCGACAGCCCGCTGATCCGCTCGACCTTGGGCTTTTGCAGCGGGGCCAGGAACTGGCGGGCGTAGCTGGAGAGGCTCTCGACATACCGGCGCTGGCCCTCGGCGTAGAGCGTGTCGATCGCCAGCGAGCTCTTGCCCGAGCCGGACGGCCCGCTGCAAACCGTCAGCTTGTGGCGGGGGATGTCCACGTCGATCCCCTTGAGGTTGTGCTGCCGGCGCCCCGGACGGCGATGGCGTCAAGCCCCTCCTCCGAAGACGACCTCCGGCCGTTGCGGCCGTACCTTCTTGCGGCTGTCCGACGCTGGCGCGAGCGGCTCGCGGCCTTCGAGGACCGCGCCGAGGGCTTCTCCGGTGTGGCTGCCGGCCGTCCGGGCCACCTGCTCGGGCGTCCCCTGGGCGACGACCCGGCCGCCCCCTGCGCCGCCCTCGGGGCCCAGGTCGATGATCCAGTCGGCCGTCTTGATCACGTCGAGGTTGTGCTCGATGACGACCACCGTGTTGCCCAGCACCGTGAAGCCGTGCAGCACTTCCAGCAGCTTGCGCACGTCGTCGAAATGCAGCCCGGTGGTCGGCTCGTCCAGGATGTAGAGCGTCTTGCCGGTGCCCTTCTTGACCAGCTCGCGCGCAGCTTGATGCGCTGGGCCTCGCCGCCGGAGAGCGTGGGCGAGGGCTGGCCGAGCTTGATGTAGTCGAGCCCGACGTCGTGCAGGGTCTGGAGCATCGCCGGCGATCTTGGGCACGTTGGCGAAATGCTCGAGCGCCTCCTGCACGTCCATGTCGAGCACGTCGCTGATGCTCTTGCCCTTGAACCGGACGTGCAGGGTCTCGCGGTTGAACCGCTTCCCCTCGCAGACCGGGCAGGTGACCCAGACGTCGGCCAGGAAGTCCATCTCCAGCCGGTTCGAGCCGTTGCCCTCGCAGGCCTCGCACCGGCCGCCGGGGACGTTGAAGCTGAACCGGCCGGGCTGGTAGCCCCGCGCCTTGGCCTCGGGCAGCTTGGTGTAAAGGTCGCGGATCTGGTCCAGCAGCTTGATGTAAGTGGCCGGGTTCGAGCGGGGCGTGCGGCCGATCGGCGACTGGTCGATGTCGATGACCTTGTCGAGCTGATCGATCCCCTCGATCCGGTCGTGTAGGCCGGGCTCGGCCAAGCGCGCCGTTGAGGTCGCGCGCCAGGGCCTCGCGGAGGATGTCGCCGACCAGCGAGCTCTTGCCCGAGCCCGAGACGCCCGTCACGCAGAGGAACAGGCCCAGCGGGAAGCGCGACGTCGATGTTCTTGAGGTTGTTGTGCCGACCGACGACCTTCACGGTGAGCGTCCGGCCGTCGGGCGGCTTGCGCGTTTGGGAACCTCGATCTCGGCCTTGCCGGCGAGGTAACGGCCGGTCAGGCTCTGCTTCGATCTCGCCAGGTCGGCAAGCGTTCCCTGGGCGACGATCTCGCCCCCCTTGACGCCCGGCCCCGGCCCGAAATCGACCAGCCAGTCGGCCGCGCGCATGGTGTCTTCGTCGTGCTCGACGACGATCACCGTGTTGCCCACGTCGCGCAGCCGCTGCAAGGTGGCGATCAGGCGGTCGTTGTCGCGCGGGTGCAGGCCGATCGAGGGCTCGTCGAGGATGTAGAGCACGCCCACCAGCCCCGCCCCGACCTGGCTGGCCAGCCGGATGCGCTGGGCCTCGCCGCCGGAGAGCGTCGGCGCGGCGCGGTCGAGCGCCAGGTAGTGCAGCCCGACGTCGGTCAGGAACCGCGAGCCGCCCCCGGATCTCCTTGAGCAGCTCCTCGGCGATCGTCCGCGAGAGCGGATCGAGCGGTATGGAGTCTCGCCGGACTCGGTTGGGGAGCTCCGCCACTGGCGGAGCTTGCCGCTGCTTCCCCACCCCGACCGTCTACCCCGAGTGGGGAGGAGGACGAGTCGCCAGCGCATCGAAGAACCGCGCCGCCTGGCCGATCGGCATCGCGCCGAGCTCGACCAGCGTCTTGCCGCCGACGCGGACGGCCCGAGCGCGGGGGTTGAGCCGGGCGCCCCGGCACTCGGGGCAGGTCATGCTCCGCATGATAGGGTTCGAGCTGGGCGCCGAGTCGGGCCGCCGGCCGACTTGCGGTACCGGGCCAGCAGCTCGGTGGCCACGCCCTCCCACTTCTCGGCGTGCGACCAGTGCTTGCCCCGGTTCTTCCAGTGGTGGACGATCACCCGGTCGCCGGCGCCGTGCAGCCAGACGCGTGCGAACTTCGCGTCGAGGTCGCGCCAGGGGCCCTTGAGCATGGTCCCCTTGGCCGGGCCGTCGGGGTCGGCCTCGAAGTTGGCCGCCACGCCCTCGAAGAGGTGCCGCCGCCACTTGCCCGATCTCCTTGACCGGCCCGAGCGGCGCGATCGCCCCGTCCCAGACCGAGAGCGACGGGTCGGGAACGAGCAGGTCGGGGTCGAAGTCGTGCCGCACGCCCAGGCCGTCGCATGCCAGGCACATCCCCTGCGGGCTGTTGAAGCTGAAGAGCTGCGGGCTGGGCGGGTCGAAGCTCAGCCCGCAGGACGTGCAGGCGTAATGCGACGACAGGAGCAGGTCGGGCTGCCCCTCGACGGCGACGATCACCGTCCCCTCGCCCAGCTTGAGCGCCGCCTCGACCGCCTCGGCCAGCCGGGTCCGGGCTGCCCGGTCCGGCCTTGAGGCGGTCGATCACGACCTCGATGTTGTGCTTGATCTGGCGGTCGAGCGCGAGGTTGTCGGACAGGTTGTCGACCTGGCCGTTGACCCGCGCCCGCACGTACCCCGCGCGGGACAGGTCGGCGAAGAGGTCTTTGTATTCCCCCTTCTGCCCGCGGATCACCGGCGCCAGCACGCTGAACGCGGTGCCGGCGGGCAGCTCGAGAATCCGCGCGACGATCTGCTCGCGCGTCTGGGCGGCGACGGGCCGGTCGCACTGGGGGCAATGCCCCTGCCCCACCCGGGCGAAAGGACGCGGAGATAGTCGTTGATCTCGGTGATCGTGCCCACGGTGGACCGCGGGTTGCGCCCGCCGGTCTTCTGCTGGATCGAGATCGAGGGGCAGAGCCCGTCGATCCGATCGACCTCGGGCTTGGGCATCTGGCCCAGGAACTGGCGGGCGTAGCTCGAGAGGCTCTCGACGTAACGCCTTTGCCCTTCGGCATAGAGCGTGTCGAAGGCGAGCGAGCTCTTGCCCGAGCCCGAGACGCCGGTCAAGCAGATCAACGCGCCGCGCGGGCAGGTCGAGCGAGATGTCGCGGAGGTTGTGCTCGCGGGCGCCTCGGATCACGATGTCCGATGTGGCCATCCCTGGTGGATCCTGAGGTTCGCGTCGAATCCTGGAGTGGGAGTCAAACCGGGTGGAGACACTGATACTATACACGTGTCCGTAAAGTTTGTCCATCCGCCTGCTGCCCAGGACATTCCTCGAGCGCGCAGATCCGATGGACCCTTCCGCACCAACCTCCTGAGCGTCAATCAGCCGCTGGGTTGGTTAATCCCCGGTGGGGAATTCGGGACACCCATCCAAGAATCTGCGGATGATCTCGGATTTCCGTCCTCTTCCTTCCGTTCTTCCGCCCGGCGGAGCCAGCCGTCGCGAGGCGCAGCATCACGGGCTCCAGCCGAGCAGCTCGCGGCTGAGGTTGAGCTTGGCGGCCAGCTTCGCGAGCAGGTCGTGCATCGCGTCGGTCATGGAGCCCGACGCGACGAGTTCCGAGTACGCGTCGAGCAGTTCGTTCTGCACCTGCCAGAGGTCGAGCGTCAGGCCCAAGAGCGCGGCGGCGTCGAGGAGCCGACCCGCCCGTGCGGCCAGTTTGAAGAGATCGGCCTGCGAGTCGAGTCGGTCCAGGGTCCGCTCGAGCGCCTCCGAGAGCGTCCTGGATAGCAGCTCGCGCTCGGGCTGGTAGCCCCAGGTCTCGCCGCGCTCGAAGAGCCCATGGATCCGCTCCACGCTCGCCGTCCGCCTCCAGCCGATCGATCTCCCGGCGGAGCTGGAGATCGAGGTACGACGAGGCCGCTGCGTGAAGCGGCTTGGGGATCGGGTAGTGCATCTGGCCGAGGCGGTTGAGCACGTCCTCGTCCTGGCTGACCAGTCGCTCGAAAGTCCGCTGGTAGTCCTCGATCCGATCCTGGAGAACGATCCCGATGATCCGCCGCTGCTCGTCGACGAAGAGGTCGTCGAGGCGGTGGATCCTGCCTTCGAACTCGCGGGTCGACCAGTGCCGTGACGTCGGCCAGCGAGCCGGTCTTGTATGCCTCCAGGAGCCGCTGCTTGAAGCCCTCGTACTCCTTGGGGGACTCGACCTGCCGGAGCGACCGCGTGGAAGTCGAGCCCGCCGTAGTGGATGACGACGAAGGCCGTCTCGGCCTCGTCCCAGGTCTGGTCGCGAGCGGACCCGGAGCCGGCCGACGGCCAGGTGGCTGCCGCCCCGGCTGCGGACCTCGTGGTCGAGGACCTCGAGGTCGAACGAGTAGAGCCGGCTCGTTCGCGTCCTGAACGGGGATAGATCAGGCTGATCGCGTAATGGGCCAGCACGCGGTCGAGGTCGACCATCGCGGGACGGACCAACTGCTCCCAGACCCCCCGGCCGTGCTTGAACTGCGGCAGGTTGCTCGGCGCCAGTCTGAGCGTCTGGACGAACTTCTTCTCGCAGTCGCGGCGGAAGCTCCGCGCCAGGTGGATGGCCCGCGCGGCGTAGTGCAGGCACTGCGTCGTCTCCAGCCCGCTGATCTCGTCGAAGAACCAGCCGCAGCTCGTGTACATCAGCATCCCGTTGCGCTGCATCTCCAGCAGGCGGAGGGCGTCGCGGACCTGGGCGTCGTCGAGGTCGGGGTGGCCGTGGCGGCGGAGGAAGTGGCGGACCGCCTTCGGGCTGCGGTCGAGGACCACGTCGATGTAGGCGTCGCGCGCCTCCCAGGGGTCGGGGAAGCACTCGCCGGCCGCGGGTGCTGAAGAGGTGGTCGAGCTGGTCCTTGAGCTGGTCGAACGCCCGGCGGAGCGGCCCGCGCCACTTCTGGTGCCAGTCGCCTCGGGTCTTGCAGCCGCAGTCGGAGTTCCATCGCTCGACGCCGTGCGCAGCTCCAGGCGCTCTTCTCGTGGATCTCGACCTCCCACTCGGGCGGGTACAGCTCGAGGAACTCGCCGTAGTTGGTCAGGCGGATGTCGGGGTTCTGGCCCAGCTTGTGCAGCACGTAGGCCAGCGCCATGTCGCCGTGCGGGTGGTGATGGCCGTACGACTCGCCGTCGGTGGCGATGTGCATGAGCTGGGCGTGCTCGCGCCGGTCGTCGAAGCCCTGGAGAAGCCGCTCGAGGAAGACCTCGCCGTTGTCGAGGAGCCGCTCGAACGCGACCTGGCGGGAGACGATCCCGTCGTAGAAGAACAGCGCGATCGATCGCCCCGAGGGGAGCCGGCATCGTGTAGGCGCGCGACGGGTCGATCCCCCCGGGAGCTCGACCCACTCCTCGTCGCCGAGCCGCCGCCAACGTCGCGCCTGGTGCGGGGCCAGGATCGTGAAGCGCATGCCCGCCTCGGCCAGCGCCTCGAGCGAGGCGAGGTCGGCCGCCGTCTCGGCCAGCCACATCCCCTCGGGGTCGCGGCCGAAGCGGTGGCGGAAGTCCGCGATCCCCCAGAGCACCTGGGTCTGCTTGTCGTGCGCGCTGGCCAGGGGCATGATGAGATGGTTATAGACCTGAGCCAGCGCGTTGCCGTGGCCACCGCGGCGCTCGCGGCTGAGGCGGTCGGCCTCGACGATCCCCTCGAGCACCTCGGGCGCCGTCGCTCCAGCCACGAGAGCAGCGTCGGCCCGAAGTTGAAGCTCATCCAGGCGTAGTTGTTCATCAAATTGATGATCCGGCCCTGCGCGTCGAGCAGCCGCGAGCGCGTGTTGGGGCGCGTAGCACTCGCGGGTGATCCGCTCGTTCCAGTCGTGATACGGGGCGGCCGAGTCTTGCACCTCCACCACGTCGAGCCAGGGGTTCTCGCGCGGAGGCTGATAGAAATGCCCGTGGATGCAGATGAAGCGGGGATGACGCATGCGTTTCCTCGACACGCCGCCGGAACGCTCCCGGACGTCCGCCAGCCGGGAGGAGAATTACCCCCGGATCGGCGCCACCTCAGCACGATCCGAGGACAACCCGAATTCAATGTCGGAGATCACTCCAAGTCTTCGATTGCCTGTTCGCGTTGGGGAGATTTCACACTAGGGGTTTTCGCGAGGCTCATGCGGGGATTCGGGGGGGCTTCCCGCAACCCCGCATGAGCCTTCCGCGAAATCCCGGAATCTCCTCCGCGATGGGGGTAGTCTACCGGGTTTCGATCCTCAAGGGGAGGAAATCCCGATGGTAAGGAATGGGGTGGTGTTGTCCGTTCGTGTCGGCGAGGCTTCCGCCTGACGCCTCGGCGGATCGGACGGCGGGCCGAAGCTGACCTCACGGGAAGAAACGAAGGAGCATCCGCGGGCTCGTGAACGAGTCCGTCAGAGCTTGATCAGGATTTTCGGTGTCGGCCTGCGATTCCCGCGCTGCATCCTGGGGCCCTCGCCGACCGGCCGCTCGCACCAAGCGCCAGACAGGCCTTCGGAAACCTCGCGCCGGGTCTGGAGCGTACCAAGGATGCTCCTTCGATCGACACGCAACTGCAACAATGAAATCAGCAACGTCACATACGGAACCCTAGACGTTTGTGCCCGCCGAGGACGACGGGGCTCCCTGGCTGGAGCGCCGCCGCCTTCGGCGGTGGACAGAAACGTCCTGGGATGCGTAGAAAAAGATCTCGCGCAAAATGGCTTCGCTTGAGCACTCAGCCTGATCGCTCGGCGTCACGACGACCGAACTTCCACCGCCTCCTGCCTCCCCTGGAATCGCGATTCAGCCGATCATCGTCCGGATGACGTTTGCCAACTCGTGACCCACGTCGGTCAGAACATAGTAGTTGTTCTTGCCCTGCCGGCGCGGGGCGATGATCCCGCCGTGGCGGAGCAAGGCCAGGTGATGGCTGATGGCCGGCTGGCTCATACTCAACTCTTCGCCCAGGGAGCCGACATGCCGCTCGCCTTCGATGAGCAGCAGGAGGATCTGCACCCGGGTCGGGTCACTGCCGTGTTTCAGCAGGATCGACGTGCGCTGCACCTTCCTGAGTCGTTGCAACTCCGGCCCCCTCGGGGAGGAGGCCTTGGTCAACTTCGTCGTCTCGGTCTTCACTCTCGGTTCAGTCGCTGCCATCCGCAACGGTCCTCTCGTTCTCGGTTTCGGATGTGACGGGGCGGCCCGCGCACCGTCATGCCGCATGCCTCCGATGGATGTGGGAGGGATGCGAGGGGAGACTCCTGGACCACAGCCCATGGGAAGGCCTCGGCCTGGCAGGAATTCCCGAGTCCAACCATTCGATTATCTCCGATCACTTACTCAAAGAACAAGATCATTTTTCTTAATTTTAAATTATTCTGTGCGGTAAGTGGAGAACATAAACGGTTGCGCCTCGCTCGTCCCCCCACCCCGGCCGTCGGGGATCCGCCCGAAGGAAGGAAAAGACGAACAAATCGGATTTTCTTGTTGACCCTCTCGGAAGGGTTCGGGAGAATGACCCGAGGGTTGGGGTTGGGAGGGGTGAGGCCCCGCCAATCACCCAGCGGCGAGAGCATCTTTCCCTTGCTTTCGCGCCCTTTCATCAGAAACTGATGCTCAGTTTGCCGAGATGTTAATCGTGGTTTTGAGACTCCACTTGCGGGGCCGCGTACGCGACGACGTTTTGGTTGCCACCTGATGCCCAGGCCCGCTCCCCTCTCCGGCAACCCACGGCAACGACCGTCCCGCATGGACGACGAGAACGATCAGACAGCCTCAGGAATGGCTGAAGGCGAAGGAGCCTCAGCGATGATCAAGCGTTTCGAAGAACTCTGGGATTCAGCCGCTTCGGATGGGGCCTCCGCCTCGATCGGCCTGCCCACTCCTTTCCCTGCCTCGGACGAGAGCCAGGACTTGATGGAGGCCTGGTTTAAGGAGCGCCAGGAGAGCATCGAGAATGAACTCTATCTCGATCTCGCCTGCCAGTTGCTCAGACGGATCTTGACCGAAGGCGCAATGACGCTCGAAAGCCAGCGGCAGGCGAAACACCTGATTCTTGCGATCAAGGCGGCACGCAGGAGCCATCGCGGCGGCGATTCCGACCCCCCTTCGAATGAAGCCTGAGCACGAGGACCGTGGGCGCGACGGGTTCGACAGACAAATCCGAGGCGCTCCCTCGCTCTCGTGCGCACGGGCCCTCTTGGAGCGAATGATCCCGAATTACTGATCGCTGCGCAAAGAACTCAAGTTGCCGGAGCATCTGATGCCTGGAAAACTGGGGACAGCAGGGCCTGGAACTTTACTCCTTTGCGCAGCGATCAGTAAGAAACTATCTCAAAACCCGGTTCGCCCCCTTGTTTTCAAGGCAATCGGCAAGGTTTTGAGATAGTTTCTAAGGAACAGTCAAGCGCTCGGGATTCGCCCCCGATGTGAGGCGCAGCCGCATGCCCCCAACCGTGCTCCCCCACGATCACCTGGAGAGGACGACAAGGGCACACACCAATCGGCTGTGCATCACTGTTTCGATGAGTGAGATGGATGCAGAAATAGGGCATTGAGGCATCATCGGAGAAGAGTTTGCTTGCCATCTCACCATCATTGCCCCAATTATTGGCAACATCGCCACAACTCCAACACCCTTTTTACCTCACCGAAAGAATAACTTCTCCCACGAGATCGGTCTTAAGAATCTCGCCGGCAAGAAGTTGGGGAATCGCTCCGTCGCTGGCTCGGGAAGGTGATCCTCGGAAGGACGGCGATGGGCTTGGGAATTGCTTGGGCCTACCGGAACCTATCGCCGGTTCGGTCGGTACCGGTCGCCGACATCGGACATTCAAAACTCACGGCTTTGCCCCACAGCCGTGGAGGTCGGGATTCATGCTCAAGCTCGTGATCGCATCATCGGCATTCGCGACGATCTTACTGGTCGCCGCGCTCGTCGAAATGTTCTGTCGTTGGGCCGTGGAGTCCTTCGAGCAACGCGCCTCGAAGGGATCGTTACCTCAGACCTGTGACTCGGGCTCCCCCCTCCATTACCCTTCAAGTGGAGCAGATGGAGGTTGAATGGTGCCCGGCGACGCGCAGAGAATAAAGTTCGCCACATAAGTACAAGTGAAATATGATGAAGAGTTGAAGAGATCCATCCTCTGTCTTTTCTTCGTTACGTTCTTCGGCCTTTTCCGGTAAGACCTACCGTGTGCCCCGAGGCCCGTGCGACTCGGCGCACCCGGGGATCGTGGTGGGGGTATGGTACACCGGATTCGAGGGTTCGGATGGTCTTCGGCTCGTGCAGCTCGGACTTCCAACACCCCGCCGGGCGCCGAGGGCGATCGCCTCCGCCAGCGCCTCTGGATCATTGCTGACGAACATCACGAGAACGGCGGCCAGGTCCGGGTCGGCCTTGAGCGTCCGGATCAGGTCGACCCCGCGGGAGCCGTCGTGATGGCCGATGCGGTTGATTCGACCCCTGGATGGCCCAAAATCCTCGGGGATTCGACGAGAACGCCATGGACCCCACGATGAATGCGCGGGTTTGAGGGGAGAACACTCTCATGCCTGAGGGTGGCGGCAGCCGGGCTGAGACGATGCACGTGCGGTGCTGCGTTGCGGGCGGCGGACCGGCCGGGATGATGCTCGGTTTCTTGCTCGCCCGCGCAAGAGTGGACGTCTTGGTCCTGGAAAAGCACGGCGACTTCCTGCGCGACTTTCGCGGCGATACCGTCCACCCCTCGACCCTCGAGGTGATGCACGAACTCGGCCTCCTCGACGAGTTCCTGATGCGCCCGCACCAGGAGGCGCGGCAGCTCACCGGCTACGTCGGCGGGGAGCCGGTCACGATCGCGGATTTCTCCCATCTGCCGACACGTTGCCGCTTCATCGCCTTCATGCCGCAGTGGGACTTCCTGGACTTCCTCGTCGAGCACGGCCGGCGGTATCCCGCGTTCCACCTCAGAATGCAGGCGAAGGTGACTGAGGTTGTCGAAGAAGGCGGGCACGTCGTCGGGGTCAAGGTGGAGACGCCTGCTGGGCCGCTCGAAGTCCGCGCCGCGCTGGTCGTCGGTGCAGACGGCCGCCACTCGACGGTTCGCGAGCGCGCGGGCCTCAAGGTCGATGACGTCGGCGCGCCGATCGACGTGCTGTGGATGCGGCTCCCCCGCCGGCCCGGCGACCCGGAGCAGCCGGCAGGCCGGTTCGACCGCGGGCGGATTCTCGTCATGATCGACCGCGGGGACTACTGGCAGTGCGGGTTCGTGATCCCGAAAGGGGCCTTCGAGGACATCCGGACGAAGGGGCTCGAGTCGTTCCGCGCGAGCATCGCCGAGATTGCCCCGTTCGTGAGCGACCGAGTCGGCGAGCTCCGCGACTGGGACGACATCGAGCTGCTAACGGTCGTCGTTGACCGCCTCCGGCGGTGGCACCGGCCCGGGCTCCTCTGCATCGGCGACGCGGCCCACGCCATGTCCCCCATCGGCGGCGTGGGCATCAACCTCGCCATCCAGGATGCCGTCGCCGCCGCAAACGTTCTCGCCGGCCCGCTCCGGGAGGGCCGGGTCACAACGGTCGACCTGCGGCAGGTGCAGCGGAGGCGCGAGCTCCCGACTCGGCTCACGCAGCGGCTCCAGGTGGTCATTCAAGACCGGGTGATCAGCCGCGTCCTCGCGAGCCGCAACCAGTTCTCCCTCCCGCTTCCATTGCGGCTCCTCCGCTCCTTCCCGCCCCTCCGGCGTATCCCTGCGCATCTCATCGGCATCGGCTTCCGGCCCGAACACGTGCAGTCGCCCGACGTAGGTCGCCGGGTAACCGACCGCGAAGCATGAACTGCGCAACCGGCGGAGTCGCTGGTCCTCCCCCCGGTGCTTGAGCCGTTCTTCCGCATGGCGAGCAGAGCCGTCCTCGCCTGGGCTTGGAAGGTGCTGCCAGGTAGCCCTCGGCCGGTGGGACACCTCTTCCGGCAAGTTCATCGAGGAAGGAGTCCCACGGACGATCAGGACTGGTCATAAATTATGCATGAGGTTGAACTTATGGGAGAAAGCATTAAGAAGCCCTAACAAAATGACGGGGATCGGCGCGGCGTTCGCAGTGGAAAGGGGGGGGTGGACCCAGGAGGATCGACCGTAGCCAAGCTCCTTGTCTCCGACGCTCTGGGGGAGCAGATCAAGCCGCTGCTGCCACTGCCCAAGCCCCGGCGCTTTCGCTATCCTGGTCGCAGGCCGATCTGGTTCCCTCCTCGGTGTCAGAACAGCACCGGTTTCCCGAGCAGGCGGCGGATGACCGAGAACTGACCGGCATGCATCAGCGTGTGGTTGGAGACGAGCAGGAGCACGTGCCCGAGGGTCGGGGCGAAGGCGGCGACCTTGCCCGTGGCCGGGCGGTCGAGATCGGCATCCGAAAGCTTGCCGACCGTGGCGATGGTGGCCGAGCGGACCGCGTCGAATAACGACAGGTACTCCGCCTTGGTCAGGAACCCCTCCGGGCCGTCCTGCTTCGTCCCGTCAGGGCCGTGAGTCTCCTCGAAGCCGGCGGGCAACTCCGGGTAGGCCGCGTCGGGCAGTTGCGAAGCCACGAGGAACCGGTCGCCGACGATCACGTTGCCGATCTGCCAAGCGATGTGGTTGGCGGCTGGTACTGGGCGTACGAACAGGTCAGCGTCGGAGAGGTCGCTGACGAACCAGTTAAGAGTGAATCTGGTTCCCTCGAGGGCAGCCTGGATCGCTTCTTTTGCATTCATGGAAGAATCCTTTCCCGGAGAGCCTGAGAGCGGTGGCAGACCGACATTGGACGAAGATATACAGTAAAATCGGCGACAGTTCCAGCCCCGTTGGCCCGCCCACCGCTCACCCCATCCCTTTGCCTGCTGATGCGGCACTACCCGGAACCTGATGCTCGTGAGCGAGACCCCGTTCGGCCGGAGTGACTCCCGTCGTCCTGTCGCTCATTTCCGTTCCGCGTCGCTCGCCTGCGACCCCTGCGCGATCACTTCGTCGACATCCAGCGCGCAATGAAACGTGCATTCCGTGCGATTGTAGGGCCCGCCGCCCCAGATCATTGCATCGTAGGGTATCCGTCGCTCCTGTTTTGTCGTCGTCGGTGTTCTGAGCACCGACGATTTGAGGCCGTGAACGGGTACTCTCCAGTTTCGTGGGGAGCCTCGCGCCCATGCTTTCATGTCTGTGGACACCGCCCACCGACATGGCTGGGAGTCAAACAATTCCCTCACCCTTCGGGCGACCCCGGCGCGTCGACCTCCTCCTCGCCCCCACCGTCGTACGGAGTCTTGCACCAGTGGCAGATGAGGACCTGGCCGCACGCGGGGCAGGCGATCACGTCCTCGGCCCGGGAGAGTGCCTCGTACTGCTCGGGCGAGGGGGGAGTGTACGGCGCCTGGCAACCGTCGCAGATCAGGGGGCGTTCGCAATAGGCGCAGACGATCATGAGACGGCCTCCCTACACACTGGCTCTCTGATCAACTCACGGCTTTCTCCGGCTTCAGGCAACGGCCGATCTGGCGGACGGCCTGCCGCAGGCGGTGCTCGTTCTCGACCAGGGCGAGGCGGAGGAAGCCCTCACCCGTCTCGCCGAAGCCCCGCCCGGGGCTGACCGCGACCTCGGCCTTCTCCAGGAGTTTCATGGCGAAGTCAATCGAGCCCATCTGCGACCGCCAGGGTTCGGGGAGCGGCGCCCAGACGAACATGCCTGCCTTGGGCCGCGCGACAGACCAGCCCAGGCGATTCAGACCATCGACCAGCACGTCGCGGCGCGACTGGTATTCGGCCACCTGCGCCAGCCGTCCCGGCTCGCCGTGCCGTAGCGCCACGATCGCCGCGATCTGGACGGCCTGGAAGAGCCCGTAGTCGTAATAGCCCTTGATCGCCTTCAAGGCTGTGAGCATGTCGCGGTTGCCCGCCGCGAACCCGACGCGCCAGCCGGCCATGTTGTAGCCCTTGGACATCGTCGTGAATTCGCATCCGACCTCCTTGGCCCCCGCAACGGACAGGAAGCTCGGCGCCTGGTAGCCGTCGAAGCTGATATCGCCGTAGGCGAAGTCGTGGATGACGAAGAAGTGCAACCGCCTGGCCAGCGCGACGACCTCCTCGAAGAACGCCGGTTCCACCACCGCAGCCGTCGGGTTGTGCGGATAGTTGAGGATGAGGATCTTGGGGCGGGGTGTCAGGCTCTCGCAGACCCGCTTCACGTCCGCCAGAAAGGCATTCGGGTCGCGGCAGTCGAGCGCGATCACATTGGCCGACGCCAGGGCGACGGCGTGCACGTGGATCGGGAAGCTCGGCGCGGGCACCAGCGCCGTGTCACCCGTCCCGAGCAGCGCCAGACACATGTGGCTGAACCCTTCTTTCGAGCCGATCGTGGCCACGACCTCATGGTCGGGGTCGAGCCCGACGCCGAACCGCGCGTCGTATTTCTTGGCCACCTCGCGGCGCAGGTTGAACAAACCCGACGAGACGCTGTAACGGTGGTTCCGGGCGTCGTGCGCCGCCTCGCAGAGCTTATCGATGACCCACGACTCGGGCGGATCGGTCGGATTACCCATGCCCAGGTCGATGACGTCGATCCCCTCCCGCCGCTTGCGGTACTTCAGGTCGTTGATCTTGCCGAACAAGTACGGCGGAAGGTTGCGGATGCGCAAGGCGACTTCAAGGTCATGGGGCTCGACCGCGTCGGGATTGGTCGTATGGTCGATCATTGCGGAAAACATCCTGAAACGGGCCGCGGCCACGGCCGCGGCGAGCCTGGCACCACGGAAGCCGACCGTCTTGCGCCCGAAGCGTGAGCGTATCTCTTCCTCTACTATAGCGGACGAGCCGCCCGGGCACACCCCGCCGTCTTCCGTTTTCGGGAGGCGGGACTCTCCATGAGAATCCTAAGAGACACGCGAACGACTCGCGACCGGCCGACCTCGCTGCCGTCGAGGCTGGCACTGTCCGGACACCGACGCCACTCCTCCCGGTTTTTTTGCGAACTTCGCGAGGGCCCAAGTCGATATTGAGTCGTGCCACCGGGACGACCCGCCGACGCGAACACACCCGCCTCCTCAGCACCCCGGCCTTCGGGTCCGTTCGGATGACCGATAAAAGATGCGGGGCCGTCCCGGGAGAGGCCTCCCGGGACGACCCCGACGTTTCAACCGTGGAGTGCCGGCCCGCAGGAAAGGGGACGATGGCGGATCACCCCTCCATCAGGCGGCAACCGCCTCAATCCTTCTTCTTGCTCAAGGTCACGAACCGGTTCGGGCCCTTGCTCGACTGGACGTAGATCGCCAGCTCGTCCGACTTGCCGACCAGGTCCTGGAACTCCTTGACCGTCTTGATCGGCTGGATCTTGCGGTCGAGGACGACCTTGGTGATGACCTGGCCCGCCTCGAGGCCGGAGGCCTCGGCGGGGCTACCCTCTTTGACCGAGCTGATGAGCAGCCCCTGGAGATCGGCGGGCAGGCCGAGTGATCGGGACAGCTCGGAGCTCAGGGGCTGGACCTCCAGGCCGAAGTCATTGATCGACGTCTTGATGGGTTCGGGCCGCGCCTCAGGCTCGCTCGATGACTCCCTTTCCTGCGCGAAGACAACCTTCTCGGAGGGGGCGGGGGTGATCGTCGTCGTGCGCTCCTGGCCATCGCGGAGGTAAGTCAGCTTGTAGGACTTGCCGATGTCGCTGGCGGCGACATTCAGGCGGAACGCCGGGACGTTGACGACCGGCTGGTCGTTGAAGCTGGTGATGATATCGCCCGACTTCAGGCCCGCCTTGTCGGCCGGGCTACCCGGCAGGACCTCGTTGCACAGGACACCCTTGGTCTTCGAATCGAGGCCGAACTGCTTGGCCAACGCAGGCGACAGGGGGCCGAGCGCGATGCCGATCCGGGCACGGCTGACCTTGCCATCCCTGATCAGCTTGTCGGCGACGTTGGCGGCCATGTCGATCGGAATGGCGAAACCGACGCCATCGTTGCCCCGACTGCCGGTGACGATCGCCGAGTTGATCCCGATCACCTGGCCATCCATGTTCACGAGCGGCCCGCCCGAGTTGCCCGGGTTGATCGCCGCGTCGGTCTGCAAGAACGACTCGTAGGGATTGATATTCACGTCGTTCCGCTCGGTGGCCGAGATGATCCCTGTGGTCACCGTCTGGCTCAGGCCGAAGGGGGAGCCGATGGCCATGATCAGCTCGCCGACCCGGAGCTTGCTGCTCGCGCCCCGAGGGAGAGGCCGATAGCTCGTGTTGTCCACCTTGATGACGGCGACGTCGGTATCCCGATCGTTCCCGACAACGGTGGCCACCGCCTCGATGCCATCATGGAAAGTGACGGTGATCTTGCCGGCATTCTCGACCACGTGATTGTTGGTCAGGATATGCCCCTTGTCGTCGTAAATGAATCCCGAGCCGGTCCCTTCGGCCAGAGGGCCTCCGAACTGCTCCTTCTCGCTCTTGAAGTCAGGGCCAAAGAACCGCTTCAGCATCTCTTCGAAGTCCTTGAAGTCTTTCGGATCGAGGGGGCTGCCAGGTCCCGGGAACGGCATCCGACGTCCCCCCGGGCCGGGAGTGATGCGGAGGCCGGAACCGCCCTTGCGCTGCACGCTGATCTGAACCACCGACGGCTTGACGAAGTCGGCAACCGCTTCGTACGCTTCGGACAGTGCGCGGGCTGCTTTCTGGCTCTCGGCGGGGACAGACGGCGCGGCGGGGATGGGGCGGGTCAGCCCGCGCGAGCTCACCAGGGCCACCCCGGACACGATCAACGCCGCCCAAGCAACAGCATTGCGTTTCATGCCGTGATCATCTCCTGAAGGTCATCGTGCTTCCTCTCAGAATCTGCGTCAAACTTGCCGGAAATGGACGGGTCAGGTCTGTGCCCGTCTTTCGCTCCTTCTGATACGAACGATCTTCCGTGAAGGTTGGCTTGGGGAAGGGCCGATCACTCGACATTTTTCAACGACCCGCAAAAGAGCTAAAAACTCGGTGATTCTTGGGATTGCGCCAGAGACTTGCCCGCCAGCCTCCGAAACGCTCAACCCCTCTCAAAGGCCGACAAAACAAGCCGCCGGAGATGACTCGATTTCTCTGGGAGTTTTAGCCCTTTTGCGGGTCGTTGATATTTTTTGCAAAAACCGCGCCCTGCTCGCCGTCTTCCGGAGAATCGCCACCGAGGGCCGCTTGGCGTTGGGCCCCTTCGACCGTTACTGTAAGTAAATTCGGTCGGGCGTCGATGATATTTTTCAAGAATTCCGGGGGTGCGGCATGCTGGATCCGCGTGACGTGGCGTCCACCATCTTGCGGGATCGGCGCGGCGGCTCGGGGCGAATGACCTGGCGGTGCGCCGCCTGCTCTCGGCTGTCCTCGGCCAGGGGATCCATGATCCGTCGGCGTGGGGGCGCACCTTCCAGGTCCCGCGCCGGCTGAGCGACGCGATCGGGACGTTGCCCCGGCTGACGCGCGACCGCGTCGTGACCTCGGCGCGCGATGGCTTCCAGAAACTCCGATTCGTCACCCACGACGACCTGGCGGTCGAGACTGTCCTGATCCCGCTCCACAAGCCGGGTGCTGTCAGCGTCTGCCTCTCGTCGCAAGTTGGCTGTGCGATGGGGTGCCTCTATTGCGCGACAGCGCGGATGGTCCGCCGGAGGAACCTCGCGACTTGGGAGATCCTCGACCAGTTCGTCCAGGCGCGCGACCTGGCCCGCGCCCAGGGCCGGCGGGTCACTGGCGCGGTCTTCATGGGGATGGGCGAACCCTTCCTCGAGAGTGTAAGACCGCGCGTTCTTACTGCAGCCTCATTGCTCTCCTGCTCTTACGGCGGCCAGATCGCTGCCAAGGCGATCACGATCAGCACCGTCGGAATCGTCCCTCAGATCGATGCGTACACCGCCGAAGGTCACAAGTACCGCCTATCCATCAGTCTCGGGGCCGCGACCGACGAGAAGCGCGCCCGACTCGTCCCCGTGGCGTCGCGGTGGCCGATCGCGGAGGTCATGGCCGCCGCCCGTCGTCACGCGCTGGCGCGGCGCAACCGGGTGATGCTGGCCTACGTCTGCATCTCGGGTGTGAACGTCGGTGAGAACGATGCCCACGCGCTCGGGGAGTTGATTGGTGATACCGCGGTTCGCCTTGACCTGATCGACGTGACCGACCCGACTGGCCGATTTCTGCCACCCTCGCATGATGAAATGCGTGCATTTCGAGATGCCTTGACCCGTTACGTTGGTCAGCCGGTCATGCGACGCTACTCCGGGGGAGCCGACATCCAAGCCGCCTGCGGCACGCTCGCCGGTGAAGGCGCGTGTTCAACGATTTAGGAACACGACCTCATCAATTCCCGCATCGATGGGTCCTTCCGGGGGCTTCTTGGATTCTCTCTGCTTTCTCAAACTCCGGAAGAGCGAGGGGAGGAAAGCCAGCGGAGGAGCCAGAGTTCATCCCGACTGCGACCCGAGCCCCGGCGCAGTCCTTGGCTCAGCCTCCGGCTCGTCGGGGTCTGGGGGAGAGGCCGCCATCGGACGGACGCGCATGCCACCAACCAGGTCGGCCTCGGGGGCGGGGATCACGAGGTCGCCCTTGGACAGCCCGCGTACAATCTCGGCCCACCCATCGTTCATCAGGCCGACCCGAACGGTCTGCACCAGGGTGCGGCCCTCGTGGACGACGTACGCCCGCCAGTCCCCGACCGGGCCCCGGAACAGGACTGAACGGGGCACGATCACGGCGTCCGATTTCGACGCGGTCGTGATCCGGACCTGCACCCGGTAGCCGACCCCGAGCCGATCCGCCGCGCGGAGACGGGCCAGATCCGAGGACCTGAAGGCGACGATGATCGTCACCCGCTGTTGTTCGACGCCCAGCGAGCTGACCTTGGTGAAGCCAGCCGGCTCGATCCGGCGGACGATCCCCCGCGCAGCAGGCGCGCCGACGGCCGGCCCGGAGATGTCCGCGGCCTGCCCTGGGGCGATCCGCACTGCCTCCTGGCTCAGCACGTCCGCTTCCACCTCCAACTCGTCGAGCCGGCCAATCTCCAGCAGGGTCGTGCCGGCGGCCAGGTGTCGCTCATCGATCACCTCGCGACGGAGGACCACGCCATCGACCGGGCTGATCATCGTCCCACGCCGCTGGCGGAGCCGCACCTGCGCCAGCCGGGCCTCGGCTTCGGCCTTCTCCTGCTCCAGCACCGGCACGCGCAGCCCCTTCCGGGCGATGTACTGCTCGACCGCCGTGGGTAGCAGCGCCGTGGCGGCGCGGAGCGATTCCAGCGCACGGGCGATCAGGACATCCTGCTGATACTCGACGTTGGCCTCCACCTGCTCGACCTCGGCGCGGTTCAGGTCCTGGGTGCTGGCGGCTTGGCGTTCGTGCAGGACGCGCACCCGCTCCAGCTCGCGCCCGGCGAACTCGCGCTTGGCCTGGCCGGCCTTGACCTGCTCCTTGCCCGCCTCGACGGTACGATCCATCGAGGCGAGATAGCCGCAGGGACTGCGCCAGAGCGGTCCGCTCGACGCTGGTATCCGCACTCTCACGGATCGAGGCCACGAGTCGGGCGACAGCGGCCTCGGCTTCGGCGGCCGAGGCGGACAGGTCCTCGGGCACGACCCGGGCCACCACCTGGCCCTTCGCGAGGCGGTCGCCCTCCTCACACTCGATGGGGAGGATGCGGCCGTCGAACGGCATGGTGATCAGATAAGTCCGGGGCAGGCGGGTTTTCCCCTCCTCGTCGACATACTCCCGGATCGGGCCGCGCCCGACGGCCACCACGTCGACCGGGACGCCCCCGGGGAGCATCCCGGAGGCGGCCCACACGACCAATACGACCGCCAGTGTTGCGGAGACGACGGCGACGGTCCTGACCCTCATGGCGCACTCACTCCCGACCTACCCAGGGTCCCCCGGCACGAACGTTCGGGGGACCTCTGCTATTCGCGGGTATTCAGTCTCTCGAGCCAGTCCATTCTGTTGATCGAAACCTGGACGACAGCGTGGGACGCCAGGACGAAGAGCACGCTTAGCGACAGCGCCCAGGCCCACGCAAAGGCCGGATTGACGATCGGGAGACGGAACAGCTCGGCGTCCTCAATTCGGCCGATGCCCCGGTAGAGGAGGTAGCCCCCTGGGAGGCCCAGGAGCGTGCCGGCCAGATTGATGACCATGCTCTCGCGGAGGAAGAGACCGCCCACCGCTCCCGGAGTATACCCGAGCACCAGGAGCGTGGCGACCTCGCGCTGACGTTCGGCCAAGCCGATGAGGGAGGCATTGAGCGTTGTACCGAACAGGATCACGCCCGCCGCGAGGATGAGGAAGCCGGTGAACCCCCGGACGGCGCCGACGAACGTGGCCATGAGGCTCGTGTACCTGCGCCTCGCGGTCGCTGACCCCTTCGAGCGCCGGCAGCCGCCTCAACTCGGCATAGAGTGCGCCACGAGGCGAGGGCAGCGGATCGACCGCGAGCTGGGCGCCGGTGACGGTGTACTCCTCGTCGATCAATCGGTTCAGGTAGCGGATGTCCGCGTACGCGAGCAGCCCGAGATAGCTGTCGAGCAGCGCGGCGACGCGAGCCCAGCGGGGCTCGCGGCGGCCCCTGATCGGCTCGACCGTCAGCATGTCGCCGGGGCCGACGCGGAGGGTCTCGGCCAGGTGCCGCTCCAGCAGCAGGCCGGAGGACGGGAGGGGCACGGGGCGGCCGTCGCGGTCGCGGGGGATGGTCAGGATCGCCTCGCGAGTCAGGCCGGTGATCCCGCCCTTCTTGTGGTGCGGCCCATTCCGGAACGTGCACGCGACGGCCAGCATCGGCTCGGCCCGGTCCACGCCGGGCAGTCGGCGGACGTCGAGCAGGGCCTCGCGGCCGCGCCCGTCGCGGAAGGTCAGATCGATGTCGCTCCGCTGGAGTTTGTGGAACTGGAACTCCATCATGTGGAAGGCAGCCCGGTTGAACAGGAAGCCGGCGACCAGGAGACTGGTCGCCGCCGCCGCGGAGAGCACCCCGACGAGGCTGCGCCGTCGAGTGCGGGCGACGTTGCGCAGCACCAGTCGCCAGCCGGTGCCCAGCCGCCCCCAGAGCCAACCGATGCGCTCCAGGGCGATGGTTCCTCCCTGCCGGGGCGACCGAGGCCGCATCGCCTCGGCGGGGTTGAGCCGCAGCACCGCCTGCGCCCCGCATGGAGCCGAGCAGGGTGCATGCCAGGCTGGTGAGCAGGCCGACGGCGAGGGCGGCCGGATCGACCCGGTTGACCAGCGCGGGGAACTCGAAGAACTGTTCGTACATCCGCGTCATCGCACCCGCCAACTGGTAACCGAGCCCGAGGCCGACGACCCCGCCGATGAGGCCCACCGCCAAGCCGAACTTGAGGATGTAGGCGAGCAGGAGGCCGTCGGGATAGCCGAGCGCCTTGAGCGTGCCGATCTCGGTCCGCTGGTGCTCGATCAGCCGGCCCATCAGGACGCCGAGTACCAGCGCCGCGACGGTCAGGAAGATCGCCGGCATGATCACAGCGAAGATGGTCAGTTCGTTCAGCTCGTTGCTCAAGTAGCGGTTCGAGAGCTGGTCGCGCCGGGGCGTGGTCGCGAACACGCCGTAGGACGCCATCAGCCGCTCGGCCTGTTCCAGCAGCGGGTCGGGCCGGTCGCGAACGTCCGGCGCCAGCAGGCCGAGCACTTGGTTGCAGGCGCCTTTGAAGTCGAAGACCTCCTCGAGATAGCCTTGCTTGAGGTAGAAGACGCCGAAATGCTCTGGGTCGGGCACCAGCGCCGGGGCCAAGCAAATAGACGAACTCACTGCTGATGGCCGTGCCGACGATCTGAAGCGCCTGCCGCCGGTTGTTCAGGAGCAGGTGAATGCGGTCGCCAGGATGCAGGCCGTGCTTGCGGGCGAAGGCGTCGTTGACGATCACCTCCTCGTCACGGCGGTCGGTGAAGTAGCTGCCCCGTTTCAGGACGACGTCATTGATCAGCGGCACGTCGCGCCGCTCGGGCAGCGAGAAGACCAGACCGCTGAGGGGCTCCTCGACCCCGTCCAGATCGACGGTGACGGAGAACTGGAGCCGGGGGCGGATCTCGGTGGTGCCCGGGAGCCGTGCGAGCGCGTCCAGCGCGACCACGGGCGCCTTTTTCAACTCGATCGAGAAGTCGGCCATGCGACACTGGGCGTAGTAGCGGTGCCGGGCCTCGTCGAGGTTATGGTAGGCCGAGCGCAGGGCGACGAAGCTGGCCACGCCCACGGCGATGATGCTGGCGATCGCCAGGATCATGCCGCCGCTGGAACTCAGGTCGCGGATCAGCTTGCGGTCGAGGACGCTCGTCACCAGGTGATGTCCTCCGGGTCGGCCGGATTGGGGTTGGCGGTCAGCGCGACGACCGCGCCGGACCGCATGCGGACCAGCCGGTCGGCCATGCGGCTGATGGCCAGGTTGTGGGTGATGATGACGACCGTCTTGCCGAGGTCGCGGTTCACGTCTCTCAGGAGCCGCAGGACCCGCTTGCCGGTGTCGTCGTCGAGGGCCCCGGTCGGCTCGTCGCAGAGCAGCAACTCGGGATTCTTGGCCAGCGCCCGGGCGATCGCCACCCGCTGCTGCTCGCCGCCGGAGAGCTGCGCCGGGAAGTGGTCCATCCGGTCACCGAGCCCCACCAGACGGAGGGACTCGTCGACCTCCATCGGATCATCGCTAATCTCGACGGCGACCATCACATTCTCGCGCGCCGTGAGGTTGGGGATCAGGTTGAAGAATTGGAAGATGAAGCCCAGCTCCTTCCTCCGGTAGGCGCCGCGCTCCTTCGGGCCGAAAGCCGAGAGATCGAGGCTACGGAATCGGACCGTGCCGGACGTGGGGAGGTCGAGGCCCCCCAGGAGATTCAACAGCGTCGTCTTACCCGAACCGCTTGGCCCGACGATCACCAGGAGTTCGCCGGCCTGAACATCCAACGTCACATCGCGCAGTGCGCGGACCTCGACCTCACCCATGCGAAAGGTCTTTGCGACATGCTCGAGACGGATCAGGGCCTCGTGAGCGGAGGGGAGGCCGTTCGGTGCCATGAGACTCGCCTCACGTTCGCGTCGGATGATTGGATGCTGAGTCCAACCTAGATCGTGATCTCGAGGGGCCCACTGTTTGTTGTGGGGACGGGGAACTCATTGATTGTCACTGCCAATAGGCAGCACGAATCCAAGCCCTCGAAATAAGAGGCTTCTTGAGACCTCACCCTTATAGTTAAAGACTTACGTCAAAGACGTTTGCGAGGTGGTCACGTTTTCAAGTGAGCGCATCCGCGAATTTCATCGTCTCGGTCGGAAGCGCGGGCGAAGAGTGGGGTGATCAACCTCCATCATCCCATCGTCTTCCATTTCCTACTTGCTGAGGGGACGGAGTTCGACCTTCTGGTAATCGACCTCGCGACAGTTCTCAGCGAGAGGAAGCGGTCACGGGAAATGCAGCCCTCAACGACGGAGAAGCATCGACCGAGCGCCTTTCCACTCGACTCTTGATAGGTTATCTTAGCGCCCGAGGCAAGGCCGATTCGTGGGCCGGCACGGCCGTGGCGCCGGACTCCGGGGTGCTCTCCGCGCCGCGTGCGGGCAATTGGCTTTGACAGG
This sequence comes from uncultured Planctomycetaceae bacterium, assembly GCA_963803395.1. GTDB lineage: Bacteria > Planctomycetota > Planctomycetia > Isosphaerales > Isosphaeraceae > JAFANO01. Next base: position 79,297 of record CAWDND010000100.1, on the reverse strand, counting down.
GCGCGTTCGTTTCATTATGTTTCGTCAATGCCAGTTAGCGCGTTCAGCGCCCACCCGGGCCGGACGGTGAGAAGCCCGGATCGCCGTTGAAGACGCGGTCGGTTCTCGCTTTACGGATGCGACATCTCCTATGTTTGAATCGATCGCCGCCCTGGTCATCCGCCGGGCATGGGTCGTCGTGGTGGGTTGGCTGGCGCTGATCGCCGCTCTCTACAGCATCGCGCCGCCCTGGGAGCAGGTCAGCCGAGACGACGACGTGCGGTTCTTCCCGCCGGGGTATCCCAGCGTGGTCGGGCAGGATTTGCTCGAGCGCGGCTTCCCCCGCGAGGCGTCGAGCTCGCAGGCGGTGGTCGTCACCGAGCGGCGCGGCGGCCACCTGACCCCGTCCGACTTCGCCTATGTCGACCAGGTAGTCGCGCTCTTGAATCGGCTCCTCCAGTCCGATCCGGCGCTCGGCATCAAGCAGGTGATCACGTACCGGAGCCCCGTCATCGGCCCCCGGCTCCTGGGCACGAGCCGCGACGACAAGGGGCAGGCGGTCTTGACCATCGCCTCGCTCAATGGGACCTACCTGTCCAAATCGACCCGGCTGACCGTCGATCGGCTCCAGGAAGAGCTGAAGTCGCTCCCCCCGGCCCCCTCCGGCCTGAACCTGGCGCTGACCGGGTCGGCGGTGGTCGGTCACGACATGAACAAGGCCTCGATCGAGAGCATCAACAATACGACCTATGCCACGATCACTCTGGTGGTCGTGATTCTCCTGGTCGTGTATCGCTCGCCGCTGCTGGCCATGATCCCGCTGCTAACGATCGCGCTGTCGGTCTGGGCGTCGATGATGGCGATCGCGCTGTTGACCAGGTTGCCGGCGCTCCATTTCCAGGTGATCAACATCACCAACATCTTCGTGATCGTGGTCCTCTTCGGTGCGGGGACGGATTACTGCCTGTTCCTGATTGCGCGCTATCGCGAGGAACTGATCCGGGGTCGCGAGCGTGACGACGCGCTGCGCGAGGCGATCGTGCAGGTCGGCGGGGCCCTGGTGGCCAGCGCTGGCACGGTGATCGTCGGTCTGGGGATGCTCTGGTTCTCCAGCTTCGCCAAGATCCAGTACACCGGCCCGGCGATCGCGCTGAGCCTGGCCATCGCGCTGATGGCCGCGTTGACCCTGGCGCCGGTGCTCTTGCACTGGCTCCGCGCCGCGGTCTTCTGGCCGTTCAGACAGCCGCATCACGAGGCAGGAGCCGATCGCGAGCGCGAAAGTCTGGAGCAGCTCCCCTTGTCGGGCTTCTGGCTCCAGGTGGCCAACCTGGTTGTCCACTATCCCATCCGGATCCTGGCGCTCTGCGTGCTCGCGCTCACCCCGTTGGCGCTGATCGGCGCGCGGACCAGGCCCAACTACAGTCAGCTCGCCGACCTCAACCCCGACCAGCCGAGCGTCCTCGGGGCGCAGGTCGTGCAGCGCTACTTCGCCGTCGGCGAGCTGAGCCCGACGACGCTCCTGATCGAGCACCCCAACCTCAGCTTCCGCTCCAATGCAGGGCGCCACGTGATCGACCAGGTCAGCCGCCGCCTCACCGCCATCACCAACGTCGCCGAGGTCCGCTCGGTCTCGCAGCCCCTGGGCACCCCCTCGACTCCGACTGCCCAGATGAGCCTGGTCCAGCGGCTCTGGGACCAGGCCATGCGACCCTCGATCGATGCCCGTTACGTCAGCCTCAAGCCGAAGCACAAGAGCGAAGAGAACCAGATCACCAAGATCGACGTCGTGTTTCAGACCGATCCCTTCTCGGATCAGAGCCTCCAGGCGCTGTCCGCCGTGTTCAAGACGCTGAAGGACGCGATGAGACCCGGCCAGCCACTGGCGGGTGCCGATGCCGTCGGCCTGGCCGGCGCCTCGGCGTCGGTCAACGATCTGAGGCGGGTGACCACCAGCGACGAGCGGCGGATGTACGTCCTGGTGACCCTCGGCGTCTACGTCATCCTGGTCGCCCTGCTCCGCCGTCCCGGCATCTGCCTCTACCTGATCGCGACCGTCGTGCTCGGCTACCTCGCCTCGCTCGGCTTGACCGAACTGGTCTTCAAGGCGATGCACCACGGCCCCGACCCCTGGGTCGGGCTCGACTGGAAGGTCGGCTTCTTCCTGTTCGTGATCCTGGTGGCCGTGGGCGAGGATTACAACATCTTCCTGATGTCGCGGGTCATCGAGGAGGAGAAGAAGCACGGAGCCATCGAGGGGACGCGGCTGGCGATCGCGCACACCGGCGGGATTATCAGCTCGTGTGGCCTGATCATGGCGGGTACGTTCGGCTCGATGCTCACGGGAAGCCTGACGGCCCTGCGCGAGCTCGGGTTCGCCTTGGGCCTGGGGGTCTTGCTCGACACCTTCCTCGTCCGCCCGATCCTGGTTCCCGCCTTCGTGGTCCTGGCCGACCGCTATCGCCCCGGCCGCCGCCGACGGTGCCGTCCGGCGCCGTCTGAGCCCGAGAAGCCCCTCCCGCTCCGGATCGATTATGGAACCAGCAGGACCCCTTGGTGAGGGAGGACTCCGGCGCATGGGCGCGCCACCTGATCCGGGCCGTGTGAATCGGATTGGGGATCGCCGGAGTCGTGGGGCCTTTCGGCCGGGCCGAGGAGCCGGACCGAGGTCGGGTGGAGGCCGAGGCGAGGGGGCAGGCCGCCGAGGCCGACCGGCTCTTCAAGGCCGGCGACTTCGCCGGGGCGCTGCTCTCCACAAGTGCCGGCCGCAACGGCGACGGATCGCCTTGGGCGCCACGCCGGCCTGCAGGCAGCCGGCATGACGCGAGTCCTCGAGCGGCGGGCAGGCTGTCCACCGGGACGGTGGCCCATCTCCTCGAACGAGCGGCGGCGGCCCGGGCGGGCCGGGACACGGGGCTCCGGCTCCGTGTGCCCGCGTCAGCGGCATTTGCCGGCCGCAGGCCCACGGGAGATCACCCGGCGTCGTCCTGCGCCACCACACGATGTTGCTTCCGGGCCGCAGGTCTTAACCCCGGCAGGGGCCGGGGGTAGGCTCGCTCGTGTCCTCAGCGATTCCCGGTCCGATTTAAGTCGTTGAGCAGCAAGGACTTATTCTGTACAGGTTTCGCAATCAGTTTAGCAATCCGCTCTAATGTCGTAACCTCTTTGCTTGCAATGGTTTGTATTGTTGGCTTTCCGCCATGTACACTAAGGACACGGGGAATTACGGGCAATTCCTGGTCTCTATACTGAACAACCAGGCGATCTTCTTCAATCACAACTCTTGACCGAATCAGAGATTGCGACTCGTTGTTGACGCTTGTCCAAGTGAACGGGGTTTGCGAAATCCGGTTTCTGTAACCCCTTGTCGCACAGTGACTTAATGGCTGACAGGGAATCGCTGTCGTGTCCTGAGAGCCTGTGAAACTTTCGACTAACGTACACTAGGTTATCGGGCCTTCATTTTACCGAATCTCTTGGTTTTCAGTGACTTGCGTCGATGAAGCCCAAAACCCGGTGTGTGAATCAAACCCGATTGTTTCACAGGCTCTGAATCCTCGATGATCAGGAGACGTCCGATGATGCTCGTCGCGCAGGCCGCCGTCGCCCTCGTGTTGATGATCGCCCTGGCCGTGCCCCTCCGGGGCGCGGCGACACGCCGGGGGCGCCTGCTCCGCGCCCAGGAGCGGTGGGCCGAGGAGATGGATCACCGCTGACGCCGTCCGATCACCCGCCGGCCTGGAGGTAACGGAAGACGGTCCGAGTCGAAACGCCCATCGACCGGCAGACGAGTTGACCGGTCGCTCGAACCTCCAGACTCGTTCGGAATTGAACGGTGGGCCTAGAGGCTAAGTAGGTGGCCAGCGATTCCCGGTCAGCCATTAAGTCACTATGCGACAAGGGGTTACAGAAACCGGATTTCGCAAACCCCGTTCACTTGGACAAGCGTCAACAACGAGTCGCAATCTCTGATTCGGTCAAGAGTTATGATTCAAGAAAATCGCCTGGTTGTTCAGTATAGAGACCAGGAATTGTCCGTAATTCCCCGTGTCCTTAGTGTACAGGGGGGACTTTCTCAGCGAGCGCGGACAGCGCGGACAGTTTCAGCAGTGGACGCCGAGGCAGTAGGTGGCGCGGAAGTCTTTCTCTTGCAGAGGGTTGCTTCGGCTTCTCGGGCTGACTTGGCCGCCCAAAGTGTCCGCGCTGTCCACTGGTCCTGGCACTGGCAGTGAGAAAGTCCCGTACAGGGTGGAAAGCCAACAATACAAACCATTGCAGGCAAAGAGGTTACGGCATTAGAGCGGATTGCTAAACTGATTGCGAGACCTGTACAGAATAAGTCCTTGCTGCTCAACGACTTAAATCGGACCGGGAATCGCTGGTAGGTGGCCAGAAGTCTTTGCACAAAGCCTCGGGCTGAAGCCCGAAAAAGAGCCTGAAAACAAGCTCGTTCCGTCGGTGGATGTGCAAGAACCTTTGGCCACCTACTTAAGTCGGTAGTTCCGATCGCGCCAGGAAGGACCCCTACGCGGTTTTTCTTGCCCGCGGTTGATTGTCTCCCATGATGAACGCCTGAACGTTTTGCCGGCCCTTCTTGCTCCGATTACGCTCCTCGAGTTCGCGTGGCTACGAGCATCGCCCGAAGCCCTCTGCATGATGTGGGGGGCTTCGAGTTTTTCTAGGCCCACACGCAGACCCGCCCTCCATGACACGCTTAACGTGCTCGCGTCCCGGCCGCTCAGAGGCTTCACCCGTTGCTGGCTGACGCCTCTGGTGGCCTTTCATTTTTCTTCGCAGGCAACCAAGTCGAAGACACGCAATCTCGAGAGAACGAGCACGCGGCCAGCATGCCGCGGCATCGAGGGGTAATAACATCGTTTGAATTCGACGAGCGGGGTCAGCCGCTTGGTAATCGCTGCTTGGACCGGGGACGGAAATTACTTTCCTGAGAAGCTATAAAGGGCCGGATACTGTTGGTGAATTCGCGCAAGTCGTCGGAAACCGGGGTTACCCCCCGCAGGGCGTCCCATCTTGCCCAAGCTCCGGCCAATCGACTGCGGGTTGACCATGCCCTCGCCCTGAAGTGAGGAGGTGGGGGCACTCCTGCCCACCAGCATCGATCACCTGGATTTTGATTCGTCATTGGTGGGGTAAGAGTGCCCCACCACGCGGACCGGTAGCTCCACATGGATCTCTGGTCCTGCCTCTCCTGGGGCCGCGAAGCCCGGCGTCCCGGGGTCGCCATTCTTCCGGAGGGCGCGCTCCAGGGAGAGACACCGTGCCGCAGCCGTACACCGTGCACAGAGACCGTGCGCCTCGATGGCCCGATCTGCGTGCCGCATCGCGTTGGTCAGGGTGTCGAAGATCGGGCAGACCTGGATCGCAGGGAACTCGTCGCCGGCCAAGGTGCTCAGCCGCTGCCGAACCGCCTCGGCGGGCCGAGCCAGGAGCACCTCAATGCCCTGCTGGTGCAATAGTGTAGCCTCCTCGTCCAGGATCTGGGTACCGGTGACGTCGAGGAACGATACCCCCTCCAAGTCCAGGATCACGCACCGGTAGCTGTTCAGGCGGTTCATCGTGTTCCGCATGTGGAACCCTGAGGCAAAGAACAGCGGGCCCTCGACGTGCATGAGGAGCACGCGCGGGCAGTGAATCACCTCGGCCTCTTGTTCGTCGGCGGTGGACTCGTGCGCGAGTGGGATGGGCCGCAGTTTCATGTCGGACATCTCGTATACGAAATACAGCACCGTGGCGATCAGGCCGATCTGCACTCCGTCGATCAGGTCTGTCGCCAGGATCGCGCCGGACGTAACCATAAAGACGACTGCCTCGGGCCGGCTGCCGCGCCAGAGCACCCTGAGCATCCGGACCTCGATCATTCTCAGGGCTACCGCGGTGAGGACCCCTGCCAGCGCGGCCAGCGGAATCCGCGCCACGATCGGGCCGAGGAACAGCATCGAGGCGAGCAGGATCAGTGCATGGAGGATCGCCGACAACCTGCTCCGGGCCCCGGCCTGGATATTGGTTGCCGATCGGGCGATGACACCCGTCACCGGGATACCCCCGAACAGCGCCGAGGCCACGTTGCCCAGCCCCTGGCCGACCAGCTCCTGATCGTTGTCCACATGCGCCTGCTTGGCCATCGACTCGACCACCGAGGCCGATAAGAGCGACTCGATCGAGGCCAACAGGAAGATCGTCAGCGCGGCCATGACCAGCTCGTTCCACTCCTCCCAGGGCACGCTCGGCAACGTGGGCATCGGAAACGACCGGGGCAGCTCTCCCAGGAGCCGGACCTGCGTCCAGCCGCAGGTGATCGGCAGTAGGCTGGCCACCGCGACGGCGATCAGGGGTGTGGGCAGCCGGCGCGAGAGCCGCGGCAGGCCGAGCATCACGGCGAGCGCTGTCAGGCCGACGGCGACCGAGCGCCAGTCGGTGTGCCCGAGCTGGCGCAGCGTCCCCCAGAGCAAGCCGAAGGCGCCGCTCTCTTCATCGTGGGATACGTCATAGCCGAGGATCACCGAGAGCTGGGTGCAGAGGATCGTCAGCCCGATACCCGACATGAAGCCTGCGACCACGGGACGCGGGATGAACTGGATGAAGCGACCCAGGCGGAAGATCCCTGCCACGACTTGCAAGAGCCCGGCTATCAGCGTGGCCGCGATCAGGCCCCCCATGCCGTACTTGGTGATGACCTCGTAGACGAGGAACGTCATCGCCGCCGCCGGGCCCGAGACCTGGAGCCGGCAACCGCCGAACAGCGCCACGACGAGTCCGCCGACGATGGCCGTCACCAGGCCCACCTCCGGCTTGACCCCCGAGGCATTGGCGATCGCCAGCGAGAGCGGCAACGCCACCAGAGCGACTGCGGTCCCGGACAGCGCGTCGCCAACGATCAGGCCTGGCCGGAACATCAGCCGCCATTCTTCCCAGAGGTAGGCAAGCTGGGCGCGGAGATCGAGCGAATACCGGCCGCCTGCGCGGGGCTCCAACGTCGCCGTGCGATTTGTCATCCCGCTCATTCGATCATTCTCCAATACCGGAGTGTCCGGCCTGTGGCGAGGAAGTGGCCTGAGCTGTCAGCACGCCGGGATGAACGTTCCACGGCGGTCGTCAGCATCGTCCAGGGCCAGAGAAAATAGGGCGTGCACGGGGAATGGATCCGGAGCGACGGAGGATGAGTGCATAGGCGATCTCAGAGGCAGGTGGTCACCATGACCATCAGCGTGACGGCGCCGAAAAGCCCGGCGTCGAGGACCCCCGGACGAGGATCAGCGCGTGGGCCCGGCGACCTGCACGACGTCGCAAACCGACACCGAGGCCTACGACCGTCACAGACGGGCCCGACGATTGTTGCTGGGGTCAAGTGGTGACGGTCGCGCCAGCGGACCGTCAGTCGTGGAAGGAAGAAGGAGGGCAGATCAGCAGATCAGGCGGCGGAGGAGGACTGACAGTGCGACGGAGGATCCGATGTCCCGGCCGTCACGAGGGCCGGGAGGCAGGTCGTCGGGCCCGAGGCCGGCCCTCCCGGACTCGCCCAGGCCAGCGAAGAAGGACCAGGACGAGCGGACCCGGGGCCGGAGGCTTCCGGCGCGAGCCACCAGCTTGACCTGCGGCCAAGCCAGGTCTCCCACCTCGTCGGGCGTCTCATCCCGCTCGGAATCGTCCGGCCGCGGCGCGAGCGGCGACCCACCTCCGGCCGACGCCAGAGCCGAGGCGTCAACCCCCGAGGTTGGGGTGGGTAGCACGTCGAGATGGAACCCCAGGATCGCGCACGCGATCAGGAGAGGTCGAAACAGACTCGTGCTGTCCCCACGACCAAAGGGCATCATTGATCTCCCGATGCCGGAAGAGGAGGGTGCCGCGCCCGATCCCCGCCGGCCCATGGGAATCCCTATCAATTATTCGGACCGTTTGGGCCTCGGATCAAGGCGAATTTGGAATCAGGGGCGGTTTCGAAACCGCCGACGGCCCGAAAGAGCGGCGAGATCGCCGGACCGCCGGTGCGTCGATTGGCGTCAGGGATGCCCTTCTAACCAGTAGGCCCAGACCCAACGTCGACGCGGGTGGCGAATTCATCTCCCCGCTTCTAGCGTAGTTGATGATGGGTTTTGCCCGGCCTCTTACGAAGGCGGTTGTCCTTCGACGGGCCGCGCACAGCGGCCGAGCGCCGGCCGACATCACGATGCCTTTACTCCGGCGAACAATCGAGCCCTGAGCATAGGCGCAGGGAATGAGTGCCCGGCTCCGTCTCGCGCCGCGCCCGGACGTGGCCCCGTAGAGTGCGCCAAGATACGATGGACGCGACGGCTCGGAAGGGAAAGGTTCTTATACTACGGCCGGCCGCTGAGGCTTCGAGGGCAAGCGATGCGGATCTCGTTATGCGGTGCCGCCCGAGAGGTGACCGGATCGGGGTATCTCGTCGAGACCGCGAAAGCCCGCGTCCTCGTCGACTTCGGCATGTTCCAGGGCAGTCGCGCGACGGAGGCACGCAACCGGGACCTCTCCCCGGTCGACCCGCTCTCCGTGGACGCCATCGTCGCCACCCATGCGCATCTTGATCACACGGGGCGACTGCCGCTCCTGCCGTCGCGCGGCTTCCGCGGCCCGATCCGCGCGACGCCCGCGACCGTCGACTTCGCCCAGCTCATCCTCACCGACTCGGCCCGGCTGCAGCAAGCGGACGCGGCCAGGCAGTCCCGCCGGCTGCTCCGCGCCGGGATGGAGGCGATCGCGCCGCGCTATGGGCCACCGGATGTCGAGGCCCTCGCCCCGTCCCGCCCGCGATTCGTCCTGACCCACGGCGAGCCGAAGGGATGCGATGGATTGCGTTCCGCGCTGCGGACCCGGATCGGCATCGAGGCCGAGTGTCCTGAACCGGGCAGCGTCATCTCGCTCGAGTGACCGCCGGGCGACACCAGTTGTATTGAGCTAACTGTGTTTGCAAGGAGAAACGACACCTCCTCACGATGGAGTCGAGATGAGCATTTGGAGCCAGCACGATCAGGAGCAGGAGCACGAGCAGGGGCACGAGCAGGAGCAGAGAAGCTCCGCTGACGGCCGAGAGAGACTATTCGAGAAGGTAGCCTGGCACACGCTCGCCGTCAGCGAGGCCGCGGAGAAACTCCGGAGCGATCCCGCACGCGGATTGACCGAGCCCGAGGTATCCCGAAGGCTCGCAGAATTCGGGCCGAACCGGCTCGCAGAGCTCCGCGGTCGCTCGGCGTTCGTGATCCTCCGCGCGCAGTTCCAGAACCTGATCGTCTTCCTGCTGCTCGCCGCCGCGGCCATCGCCTTTGCGCTCGGGGAGAACGTCGAGGCCGTCGCCATCCTGATCGTCATCGTGCTGAACGCCGCCATCGGCTTCCTGACCGAATGGAAGGCCGAGCAGGCCCTCGCCGCCCTCCAGAAGCAGTCCGTGCCCGTGGCGCACGTCGTCCGCGACGGGGCGGAGCGGCAGATCGCGGCGGCCGATCTGGTGCCTGGAGACCTGGTGATCCTGACGGCCGGCATCCGCCTACCCGCCGACGGCCGCATCATCGAGGCCGCGCGGCTGCAGATTGAGGAGGCGGCCTTGACCGGCGAGTCCCAAGCTGTCAGCAAGCGGCCGGATTCGGTCCCCGACGCCGAGGCCATGCTCGGAGATCGGATCTGCATGGCCTTCATGGGCACGACCGTGACCGACGGGCGTGGCCGGCTCCTCGTCACCGCCACCGGCATGCGGACGGAGGTCGGCAAGATCGGCATCATGATCGAAGAGGCCGGCACCCGCGAGACGCCGCTCGAGCAGAAGCTCGACCGGCTCGGGCGGGCCCTCGTCGGGATCGTGCTCGCGCTCTGTGCCGTCATCGTGCTGGCCGGCTGGCTCCGCGGCAACGACCTTCTCCACATGCTCGAAGTCGGCATCTCGCTGGCGATCGCGGCGGTGCCCGAGGGGCTCCCGGCCGTCGCGACGATGACCCTCGCCGTCGGCATGCAGCGGATGGCCCGGATGCGGGCGCTGATCCGCCGCCTCCCCGCCGTCGAGGCCCTCGGCTCGGTTACCGTCATCTGCACCGACAAGACCGGGACCCTGACCCGGAACGAGATGACGGTGCAGGCGATCGTCCTCGACGGACGGCGGGTCCAGGTCACGGGCAGCGGCTACGCTCCCGCAGGCGAGTTCCTCGCCCCCCATGGCGCACGGATCGATCCGCGCATCCGACCCCCGCTTGAGCCTCGCACTCCGCATCGCCGCGTTGTGCAACGACGCCCGGATCGACCGCACGGGCGGCGGCGAATCAGTCCTCGGGGACCCGACCGAGGCGGCATTACTGGTCGTAGCCGAGAAAGCCGGCATGACGAGCGCGACCCTGTTCCGCGACTATCCACGCATCGACGAGGTCCCGTTCGACAGCCACACCAAGCGGATGGTCACGATACATCGCACCGCGGCCGGCACCACCGTCGCCTTCATCAAGGGCTCTCCGGGGACTCTGCTCGACCTGAGCAGCGCCCATCTCCGCGAAGCCGGCGTGGAGCCGCTAACCGAGGGAGACCGCGAGCGCCATCTGGGATGGAACCGCGAGCTGGCCGGAGCCGCGCTGCGCGTGCTGGGGTTGGCCTACCGCGAGCTTCCCGAGGACTACAGCCGCGCGGACCTCGACCGCGACTTCGTGTTCGTCGGGCTCGTCGGCATGATCGACCCGCTCCGCGACGAGGTGAAGGACGCCATCGCCACCTGCCGCGAGGCAGGGATCCGGACCGTCATGATCACCGGCGACCAGCCGCCCACGGCGGCCGAGATCGGCCGGCAACTCGGGCTCGACCGCGACCCGCTCGGCCGGCCGCTTGCGGCCGTGCACGCCCGCGAGCTCGAGGGGCTCGACGCCGGAGGCTTCGACCGAGTTGTTTCCACGACCGGCGTCTTCGCCCGCGTTTCGCCGAAGCACAAGCTGCAGCTCGTCGAGGCGCTCCAGCGGCGAGGCGATATCGTCGCCATGACCGGCGATGGCGTCAACGACGCGCCGGCCCTGAAGCAGGCCGACATCGGCGTGGCGATGGGCATCAAGGGGACGGAGGTTGCCAAGGAGACGGCCGACATGATCATCACCGACGACAACTTCGCCACGATCGTCTCGGCCGTCGAGCAGGGGCGGATCATCTACGCCAACATCCTGAAGTTCATCCACTACCTGTTCTCGTGCAACTTCGCTGAGATCCTCACCGTGTTCGTTGCCATTCTGATCGGCTGGCCGCTACCGCTCGGGGCCCTCCAGATCCTCTGGTTGAACATGGTCACCGACGTCTTCCCCGCCCTCGCTCTGGCGCTCGAGCCATCGGCCCCCGACATGATGAAGCGACCGCCCCGCGATCCGCGGGAAGGCCTCGTCAGCCGGCAGTTCCTCGGCCTCGTCGCGTGGCAGGGGGCGATGATCGCGGCGCTCACGCTGATCGCATTCGGCCTCGGCCTGCGTTGGCACGGGACGGAGCCTGACGGCGTCCGCCGAGCGACCACCATGGCATTCCTGACACTCGCCCTCGCCCAGGTCGTCCACGCGTTCAACGCTCGTTCCCAACGTCGTTCCGTCTTTACGTCCCGGCTGTTCACGAACGGCTGGCTCTGGGTCGCGGTCCTCATCTGCGTCCTGCTCCAGGTCGCTGCGGTCTCGCTGCCGCTCCTCCGGCGCGTGCTCCACACGGTACCGCCCACCGCGTCCGAGTGGGCCGTCATCGCCGCCTGCTCGCTGGCACCGGTAGTGATCGTGGAGCTGGTCAAGGTCGCGGCGAGGCGAGTCGTCCGCGGCACGTCGGCTCCGATCAAGGCCTGAGTCTCGCGGGAAGCATCCATCCGTCCTCGCCGCATCTCTTTCAGGAGCGTTCGACGCACACTCGAGAAGGGACCTTGTGATGCATCGGTTCCGGAACATCCTCGTCGCGATCGACGGCGACCTCTCCCCGCAGGGCGTGTGCGCCCGCGCCGCCCGTCTGGCGAAGCAGAATGGGGCTTCGATCAAACTGGTCGCGGTGGTCGAAGACCTCCCCTGGTACACACACCTGGTCCTCCCCACTGCGAAAGAACTCCAGACGCTCATCGTCCGCGACAAGGCCGAAGCCCTGGAACGACTCGCCGAGCAGCTCAGGCAAGACGGCGTGGCAGTCTCCACGAACGTCCTCCGGGGCCGGCGCCACATCGAGATGATCCGGGAGGTGCAGAGGGACGGACACGACCTGCTGATGAAGGAGGCAGAGCCGAACGAGAAGGTCCTCTTCGGCTCGACCGATATGCATCTGCTCCGCACCTGCCCCTGCCCGGTCTGGCTCGTGAAGCCCGGCCATGGGGATCGGCCCTTCTCGCAGATCCTCGCGCCGGTCGACCCCGCCCCGCCCGCGGACGAGACGGATCTCCTCCACATCAAGGCGGACCTCGCCCCGAAAGACGCCGCCCTCGATGCGAAGATCCTCGAGCTTGGCGGCTCCCTCGCCGACAGGGAGGGCGCCGAACTTCACGTCCTTCATGCGTGGTCCGCCCCGGGCGAGGGACTCCTCAGGGGGGACGCGATGTTGGCGCAGGCGCAGGTCGAACGCTACGTGGAGGACTCGCGGGCTGAGGCCCGGAAGGCTCTCGACCATCTCCTTGCGAGGTTCCCCGAGCAGCCCGGTCGCCGCTTCGTGCACCTGCTCAAGGGCGACCCGGCGGACGTGATCGCGGAGTTTGCGAAGACCGGCCGCGTTGACCTGATCGTGATGGGGACCGTTGCCCGCACCGGCATCCCCGGCCTCCTCATCGGCAACACCGCCGAGGCGATCCTCCAGCGGGTCGATTGCTCGGTCCTCGCGGTCAAGCCGGATGGATTCGTTTCTCCCGTGACCCTGGATTGACGACCAGTCCTCACCACGAGAGGACTCCGTCATCCGGGCTAAGCCTTTGGACGTAGGTCTCGGAGGGCGAAGCCGCATGGAACCCGAAGAAATCCTTGTTTCGGTAATGAACTGACGTGCAGAGACACAGACACTTAAGAACGACGCAATTGCGTCCTGAAAGCGAACAAAAATCCATTGTGAACAGATCGTTAGTTCACTAGGTGCTGCTCACTGAAAGTCCTAATTCCCAATACTGATGTGATCCTTACTCCAAAGCGGGGCTGGAGTGTTCTACCTTTCTGATTGAGGCACGCTCGCAAGGGGTGGTGTCCCAGGTCAGTTGAACCATAGTGAGGGGTTCGATGTGGGATGTGTGACGGCTTTCGCTCCCATCTCCTGATCGCATCCCGTACCAGCCCACCGGGTCAGCCCGCTCCAGGGACGACCTCGCGCGTTTCTGCCGCCAGAATTCCGACTGTACGCTTTACGGCCTCCGCGGCGCCGGCAACCTCTCGATCTGCGGCCGCCTCGGCAAGCACAAGCAGTTCCGACAACTCTTTTGCAATCGCTGCCGCGCCCGCTTCTCCGAGCGCAAGGGCACGGCCCCCTACCGTTGTCGACTCCCGGAACAAACCGCCCTGTCGGTCCTCTCGCACTTGGCCGAAGGCAACGGCATCTGCCAGACCGAACGGTTGGTCGGCGTTCACCGTGACACCGTCGTTCGGCTGGCGCACGCACCGCCGGACAGCACGCCCACGACGCTCAGGACGAGCTCGTGGCGTTTTCCCCCCGAACCCGCGAGGTCCAGGTGGGCAAGAAGCACATAGAACTGCGACCCCACCGACCCGTCCGATGACCACAAGAGCGACTGGTGTGACCACGTCGCCCCCGACCCTGAGCACTCGCTGGTGCTGGCGGTGGTCCCCGGGGCGCGCGTCATGGGGAGCGTCGAGGAAGTCGTCACCGAGTTCAAGGATCGCCTCGAGGAGCAGCCGCCCCGCTTGATGACCATGACGAAGACCCTGCCTACGAGACGGCGCTGCGGACGACGTTCAGCCGGGTCGTCGAGCCGGAACAGATGGCCCGGCCCGGTGCTCGTCCGCTGCTGCCCGAGCGCCGCCTGGAGAAGGGCCTGGCGGACGCGACGGTGCATAAGGAGCGGGAGCAGGTCCGCGTGGTGGTGATCCACCGAAGAGTGGTGCTGGAGGGCCCGCAGGGGGTGGATCAAGCCCTCAAGGCCTCGGCGTGCAGCCGGACGATCAACACGTCGTTCGTGGAGCGCCATCATGGGACGGACCGGGCCAGGGATGCGCGGAAGTCGCGTCGGACGGATCGCTTCTCGAAGGACTAGGAGGTGCATGAGGCGATGGCCGACTTCACGACGAATCGCGACCACTTCTGCTGGGCGGTGCAGACACTGCGGACCAAGGGCGAGGACGGTCGTTGGCTCAAGCGGACGCCGGCGATGGCGGCGGAGTTAGCCGATCACGTCTGGTCGCTGAAGGAATGGCTCATTTTCCGGTCGTTCAATGCAATTAGGACACCACCGGCGACTCCGTGGCGGCTCAGACACGCGACTCACCACGGTTTGATTGCGAGGCGCCACGCAGGTCTGTGATGGAGTGCCACCTTTGGAAAAAGTCCTGATCACCGGGGGGGCTGGTTACATCGGTTCGATGCTGGCACCGACGCTCCTGAAACGGGGCTATCAAGTCACCATCTACGACTCGTTGATGTACGGAGCATTCTCCCTGCTCGGGTTCTCGATGGACCCCAACCTCCGGATCATCAAGGGGGACGTCCGCGACGCCGACGCGATCACCAAGGTCGTCAAGGAGCACGACTGGGTGCTCCATCTCGCGGCGATCGTCGGCTACCCGGCCTGCGCGGCCGACCCACACCTCGCCGTCGCGACCAACGTGGAAGGCACCCGGAACATCGTCGAGGCGATGGGCAAGTACCAGCGCCTGATCTTCGCGTCAACCGGCTCGACCTACGGCAAAGTCGAGGGGATCGCCACCGAGGAAACACCGATCGCACCTTTAACCCTCTACGGGCGGACCAAGCGCGATGCCGAGATGCTGATCCGCGACTCGGGGCGGGATCATGTCATCCTCCGCTTCGCCACGGTCTTCGGCAGCTCGCCCCGGATGCGACTCGACCTTCTGATCAACGACTTCGTGTACCAAGCGTTGCACAACCGCCAGATCGTCCTGTTCGAGGGGCACTTCCGCCGGACCTTCCTGCACAGCACCGACGCGGTCGCAATTTACCCGTTCGCGATGGAGTATTTCGACCAGATGGTTCGCAGGGTGTTCAATGTCGGCGACGAGTCGATGAATTACACCAAGCGCGACGTCGCCCTGAGGCTGAAGAATTACGTGGACTATTACCTCCACGAGGCCCAGATCGGCAACGACCCCGATCAGCGTGACTACGAGGTCGATTATAGCCGGCTGAGCTCACTGGGCTTCCAGGCCAAAGTCGGCCTCGACGAGGGCATCCAGGAGCTGGTCCAGGTGCTCCGCGTACTGACGATCTCCCACCCGCTCCGGAACGCCTGAGCCCACCGAGAGGCCCAACATCATGCCCGAGAGAGTCCTGTTAACGGGGGGGAGCGGCTTCTTCGGCCGCCGGATTGTCGAGGTGTTGCGGCGGCACGGGTACGAGGTGGCGACCCCCGGCCGCCCCGAGTTCGACCTGATGGACCCGGCCGCGACTCGCCAGACCCTCGAGCGGCTTCGGCCGGACACGGTCGTCCATTCGGCGGCCTACTACGGTGGCCTCGGCGTCTGCATCGCCGAGCCCTCCCAGATCTTCCACCGCAACGTGATCATGGGGGCCAACCTCCTCGAAGCGGCCGCCCGGGCCGGGGTGCGCAAGTTCCTGGCGATCGGATCGGCCTGCGCATACCCGGACGATGTGGCCGGCGATATGAAAGAGGATGACTTCTGGGCCGGCCCGCTCCACCCCTCAGTCGAGGCTTATGGGTTCATCAAGAAGGTCCTCGAGGTCGGCCTGCATGCGTACGCCCGCGGCCACGGGATCGTAGGCCAGATGCCGGTCGTCACCAACCTCTACGGCGAGCACGACGCCTTCGGCGAATACCGCTCACACGTCGCCGCGGCGCTGATCAAGAAGTTCGCTGACGCCGTCCAGTCCGGGGCCGACCACGTAGTCTGTTGGGGGACCGGGTGCCGGTGCGCGAGTTCATCTACTCTGCCGATGCCGCCGAGGCGGTTGCCCGGCTGCTCAAGAGCGGCTACACCGCGCCACTGAACATCGGGACCGGGATTGGTACCTCGATCCGCGCCCTCGCCGAGCTGGTCGCCCGCCACACCGGTTTCCGGGGAGCGATCGTCTGGGACACTTCCAAGCCCGAGGGAGTTCTGCGCAAGGTGCTGGATGTCTCCCGGATGAAGGAGATCCTGGATTGGGAGCCTCCGACTAGCCTGGACGCCGGCCTGGCAACGACGATCCGTTGGTATCTCCAGAACAAGGTCGCTGCCGATGCTCGCCCCTGACCGCCGCCGCGTTGCCCTCGTCAACACGACGATCTACGTCCGTCCTCCTAGTTGTGGCTTTTTGTTCCACGCGGAGGTTCCTGCTTCGTCGCGGCCAGTTTCGTCCCCGGGATTTTTTTCCCTCGACGCACCGCGTTGCACCTGGACACCTACGGCTCTCGCCCGGCCGTCCTCCGCAAGCTTGTGATCGCCGGGGGACGACCACTCTCGTTCGCACTGGCCGCGACGAGGCTTCAGGAACTGGCCGAGATCACCCTCGGTGTCCCGCACGTCCGACGGATCACCGAGCAGATCGGCACCGAACTGATCGCGACACGGGAGGTGCAGACGCCACGCTCCGCCGTGTCGACGCGTCCGCCCCGGGTGGCCAATGTCCCGGCGCTGGCGATCGTCGAGGTCGAGGGCGGGCGGCTCCAGGTGCGGGCCTCGGACGCGGGCCGAGGGGTGCATGACCCGGCCTGGAAGGAGGACAAGATGGCCTGCCTGGTGACGATGCCAAGCACGGCGCAGGAGGACGATCCTCACCCCGACTTGCCCGCCAGCTTCAGCGACCCGTCGCGGGTCGCCGCCTTGGTCCGTGGCGTCAGTGCCAGGGGGCGTTGAGCGACCGAGAGGGGGTGACCGCCCCCGCTACGCCTCCGGAGTCGACCCCGGAGCCGGACGCGGACGTGACCCCGGTCGCACCGCCGTGGCCGCCCGCGCCGTGGGTGCGGACCTGCGTGGCCACGACGCGGAGCAGCGACGACTTCGGTCCGATGGTAGCCGCTGAGGCGGAGGCGCGGCACTTCGGCGCGGCGGGCCGTCAGGCGTTCGTGGGCGAGGGCCAGGCGTGGAACTGGACGCTGCAGAAGACGTTCTTCTCGCAGGCGATCGCGATCGTGGATTTCATACACGTGCTGACTTCTGTGTATTTGGCCGCGAAAGCGATCGCCCGTAGAAGTCCGAAAGTCGAGTCTGACAGAAAACGCGTCCCTTCGGTGAATCCGTGGTGCGATTCTGGATCAAGCCCGAGCGGGCTCCGGCTCGGCTGGGGTGAACGTGAAGTCCGTCCCGTTCCAGCCGACCTCGACCACTCCGCCCTCCTTGGCGCGCCCCTCCAGCAGCGCGGTGGCCAGGGGGTTGGCGATCCGCTGCTGGATGACCCGCTTCAAGCGGCCGGGCGCCGTAGGCGGGGTCGAACCCCTCGTCGGCCAGTTGCCGCTTGGCGTCGTCGCGTGACCTGAATCGTCAGCCCGGCCTCGGCCAGTTGGCCCTGGAGCCGCCGGAGCTGGATCTCGACGATCTTGGTCAACTCGTCCATCCCGAGCGGGTGGAAGACGATCGTCTCGTCGATCCGGTTGAGGAACTCGGGGAGGAACTCGGCCTTGAGGACCTCTGTGACCGCGCATCGGATCCGGGCCTCGTCGCCGGTCTCGGCCAGCCGGGCGATGATCCTGGCTGCCGAGGTTCGAGGTCATGATGATAACGGTGTTGCGGAAGTCGACGGTGCGGCCCTGGCCGTCGGTCAGCCGGCCGTCGTCGAGGACCTGCAAGAGGACGTTGAAGACGTCGCGGTGCGCCTTCTCGATCTCGTCGAGGAGCACGACCGAGTAGGGCCGGCGGCGGATCGCCTCGGTGAGCCGGCCCCCTTCCTCGTAGCCGACGTAGCCCGGCGGCGCGCCGATCAGTCGGGCGACGTTGTGCCGCTCGCCGAACTCGCTCATGTCGAGCCGGACCATCGCCGTCTCGCTGTCGAAGAGGAACTCGGCCAGCGCCTTGGCCAGCTCGGTCTTGCCGACGCCGGTCGGGCCCAGGAACAGGAACGAGCCGATCGGCCGGTTCGGGTCCTGCAGCCCGGCGCGGCTCCGGCGGACCGCGTCGGCGACGGCGCGGACGGCGGCGTCCTGGTTGACCAGCCGCAGGTGGATCTGCTCCTCCAGCCGGAGCAGCTTGTCGCGCTCGGTCGTGAGCATCTTGGCCACCGGGATGCCGGTCCACTGGCTGACGACCTCGGCGATCTCCTCGGAGTCGACCTCCTTCTTGAGCAGCCGCCGGGCCTCCTTGGGCTGGCCGTCGCCGGTCGCCTCGGCCTGCGGCGATCTCCTTCTCCAGCGCCTTGCGCTCGGCGTCGAGGCGCGGCCAGCGCCTGGTACTGCGTCTCGTCGGGCCGCTCGCCCCGCTGCTGCATGTGGCGGATCTCGTCCCAGGCGCGGTTGTACTCGACCTGGACGGCTCGCCAGCCGCTCGCGCACCTTCTGGATGTCGCCCAGGCCCGACTTCTCCATCTCCCACTGCGGCGCGAGGTCCTGCAGCTCCTTCTCGACCGTCGCGATCTCCTCCTCGACCTCGGCCAGCCGCTCGCGGGCGTGCTCCTCCTCCTCGTTGCTGGAGCATCCGCTGGGCGAGCTCGAGCTGGAGCAGCCGCCGCTGGAGGACGTCGATCTCGGTCGGAACCGACTGCAGCTCCATCGCCAGCCGGCTGGCACGCCTCGTCGACCAGGTCGATCGCCTTGTCGGGCAGGAAGCGGTCGGTGATGTAGCGCGCCGCCAGCTTGGCGGCGGCCACCAGCGCCGAGTCCTTGATCTTGACCTTGTGGTGGACCTCGTACCGCTCCTTCAGGCCGCGGAGGATCGCGATCGTGTCCTCGACCGACGGCTCGCCGACGAAGACCGGCTGGAACCGCCGCTCCAGCGCCGGGTCCTTCTCGATGTGCTCGCGGTACTCGTCCAGCGTCGTGGCGCCGATGCACCGCAGCTCGCCGCGCGCCAGCGCCGGCTTGAGCAGGTTGGCGGCGTCCATCGCGCCCTCGGCCTTGCCCGCGCCGACGACCAGGTGCAGCTCGTCGATGAACAGGATGATCCGCCCTTCCGACTGCGGTGACCTCCTTGAGCACCGCCTTGAGCCGCTCCTCGAACTCGCCGCGGAACTTGGTCCCGGCGACCAGCGCGCCCATGTCCAGCGCGATCACCTTGCGGTCCTGGAGGACTCTCGGGGACGTCGCCCGAGACGATCCGCTGGGCCAGCCCCTCGACGATCGCGGTCTTGCCCACGCCCGGCTCGCCGATCAGGACCGGGTTGTTCTTGGTCCGCCGGCTCAGGACCTGCACGACCCGGCGGATCTCGGAGTCGCGGCCGATGACCGGGTCCATCTTGCCCTTGCCGGGCCAGCTCGACCAGGTCGCGGCCGTACCGCTCCAGCGCCTGGTACTTGTCCTCGGGGTTCTGGTCGGTCACCCGCTGACCGCCGCGGACCTTCTGCAACGCCTGGAGGATCTCCTTCTCGTTGACCCCCAGCGCACCGAGCAGCTCCTGGGCCCGGCTCTTGACCTTGGTCAGCGCCAGCAGCAGGTGCTCGACCGAGACGTACTGGTCCTTCATCCGCGTCGGCCTCGGCCTGCGCCTGCGTCGAACACCGCGGCTCAGGTCGGGCCCCAGCGTCGTCTCGCCGCCGGTGACCTTGGGCAGGGCGTTCAGCCCTTCCTCGGCCGCCCGGAGGACCTGCGCCGGATTGACGCCGAGCTGGCCCAGGAGGCCGCGGACGACGCTCTGCTCGGGGTCCAGCAGTGCCGCCAGCAGGTGCATCGGCTCCAGTCGCTGATGCCCGCGCTCCTGCGCCAGCGCCTGCGCCGTCTGCACCGCCTCCTGGCTCTTCGAGCGTCAATTGATCGAAACGAAACGCCATCTGACCCCCTCGCGGCCCATAAGCCGTCGGAATGGAAATTGTTTTTCTTTGTTGAGAATAAACCTGCGAGAACTACGCAATCAACTTCCCAGGTGTTCGCAAAAAATGGCCAATTTTGCCTTGAGATTCGGTTGCCCCTCTCGAGGTCGGTCAGATTCCGGGAGCCTTGACGAAGGGTTCGGAATCTCTCAGATCAGGCGAGCGGTCCCGGCAGGACGCTTCCCGGCAGCGCCGCGCGTTTGGCTGGAGGTGTCCCCCAGAGCCAGGCCACGTCGATCCAGAACCCTGGGAGGGCAACCGAGCCACGAGAAGCGCTCGGAGACGTGTGGGGGACGATTGCGGGAGACTCAGTGTTCTGCGAGGGGTCCGGCACGTCGGGGGCGGCCTGGTCCTCGGTCGTCGCAGCCATCGCCGGACCTCAGAAGAAGGGGGCCTCGGGCCAGTCGGGGTAGTCGCGGGCGCCTGGAAGTGCTTGAACCAGAAGGGGACGTCGCCGACGGCCGTCTCGCCGCGCTCGACGTAGAGCTCCCACCAGCCGTCGGAGGGGCGGAGCAGGTTGCCGAAGTCGCTGCGGGCCTTGGGCTTCTGGATGATCAGGGCGCTCGAGGTCGGGCATGTTCTGCTCGAGGCAGGCGGCCTGGAGCGGCTTGAGCAGCTTGGTGGCGATGGTGCGGGGGGTCTCCTTGACGCCGACCTCCTTGCAACGCTGGCAGAAGTCGTCGTAGGAGACCCAGACGGCCGTCCGCCGCTCGCGGGCCGCTTGAGAAAGGTCGTGGGCCAATCGGACCAGGATCGGGTAGACCGCCCTCGCGCTATCGAGAGACATCGCGTCGGCTCCTCGGAGGCAAGACGCCGCCGGGGAGGGGCGGCATCCTGGAGACAACGGCCCGGTTCCGCTCGGTGCCATGAGGGGTTCAGGAAAAGCGGGGCGGGGCCTGCGCCCCGCCCCGTCCGACGTGCCGGCTGCGGTTCACTTCTTCTCTTCGAACTCGACGTCGATGACGTCGTCGGCCTTGCCCGCTTGGCCGCCGTTGCTGCGAGGCGGCGTGACCGGCCGCCGCGTCGGGACCCGGGCCGGTCCCCGGCGCCTGCGGCGCCGGAGGCGTAGAGGTGCTCGGCCATCGCCTGGCTGGCGCGTTGCAGGTCCTCGACGGCGCGGTTGATGGCCGCGGCGTCCTCGCCCTTCTTGGCCTCGTTGACCTTGTCGATCGCCGCGCGGAGCGGCCGACTTGTCGGACTCGGACGAGCTTGTCCTTGTTCTCGTCCATCAGCTTCTCGAGCTGGTAGACCCGCTGCTCGGCGGCGTTGCGGGCCTCGGCCAGCTCGCGCTTCCGCTTGTCCTCGGCGGCGTGCGCCTCGGCGTCGCGCTGCATCCGCTCGATCTCGTCCTTGGTCAGGCCGCCGGACGACTCGATCTTGATCGTCTGCTCCTTGCCGGTCCCCTTGTCGCGGGCGGTGACGTTGAGGATGCCGTTGGCGTCGATGTTGAAGGCCACCTCGATCTGCGGCATCGCCCATCCGCGCGGGCGGGATGCCCTCGAGGTTGAACTCGCCGAGCAGGCGGTTGTCGGCGGCCATCGGCCGCTCGCCCTGGTAGACCTTGATGGTGACGGCCGTCTGGTTGTCCTCGGCGGTGGTGAAGGTCTCCTTCTTCTCGGTCGGGATCGTGGTGTTCCGCTCGACGAGCTTGGTCATGACGCCCCCCTTGGTCTCCAGGCCGAGCGACAGCGGGGTGACGTCCAGCAGGAGCAGGTCCTTGACGTCGCCGGTGAGGACCGCGCCCTGGATGGCCGCGCCGACGGCGACGACCTCGTCGGGGTTGACCCCCTTGTGCGGCTCCTTGCCGAAGATCTCCTTGACGATCTGCTGGACCCGCGGCATGCGGGTCGAGCCGCCGACCAGGACCACCTCGTCGATCTCGGACGGCTTCAGCTTGGCGTCCTCGAGCGCCTTGAGGACCGGGCCGCGGCAGCGGTCGAACAGGCTGTCGGTCAGCTTCTCGAACTGGGCGCGGCTGATGGTCATCGTCAGGTGCTTGGGGCCCGAGGCGTCGGCCGTGATGAACGGCAGGTTGATGTCGGCCTGGGCCTGGAACGAGAGGTCCTTCTTGGCCTTCTCGGCGGCCTCCTTGAGCCGCTGCAGGGCCATCTGGTCCTTGCGGAGGTCGATCCCCTGCTCCTTCTTGAACTCCTCGGCGATGTGGTTGATCAGCGCCTCGTCCCAGTCGTCGCCGCCGAGGTGGGTGTCGCCGTTGGTCGAGAGGACCTCGAAGACGCCGTCGCCGACGTCGAGGATCGAGATGTCGAACGTGCCGCCGCCGAGGTCGAAGACGGCGATCTTCTCGTTCTTCTTCTTGTCCAGGCCGTAGGCCAGGGCCGCGGCGGTCGGCTCGTTGATGATCCGCGCGACCTCCAGGCCGGCGATCTGGCCGGCGTCCTTGGTGGCCTGCCGCTGGCTGTCGTTGAAGTAGGCCGGCACGGTGATCACGGCCTTGCGGACCTTGTGCCCGAGGTAGCTCTCGGCGGCCTCCTTGAGCTTGCGCAGGATCAGCGCCGAGATCTCCGGCGGCGTGTAGTCCTTGCCGTCGACGTGGACCTTGACGAAGTCGCTCGGCGCCGCCGACGACCTCGTAGGGGACCATCTTCTCCTCGGTCCGGACCTCGTCGTGGCGGCGGCCCATGAACCGCTTGATCGAGTAGACGGTCCCCGTGGGGTTGGTCACCGCCTGCCGCTTGGCCGGCTCGCCCACGAGGTCTCCCCCTTGGGGGTGAACGCGACGACCGACGGCGTCAGCCGGCTCCCCTCCTGGTTGGCGATGACCGTGACGTCGCCTCCCTCCATCACCGCGACCACGCTGTTGGTCGTCCCCAGGTCGATCCCGATGATCTTTTCACCTTCTGCCACGACCCGTCTCCTTTCCGACGTTGAAGTCGGTGACGAGCGGGCGAGCATGGAACTTCACCGCGGCGCGTGCTCGATCCGCCGCAGGCGACCGAGGCCATCCGATGGTCTCTCTCGATTCCTCTACCGTGTCGCCGACTCGCCCAACTTCAACGTCACGAGAGTCCCTATAGCAAGGGCGGTGCCAGATCGGTAACAAAAGGCGCAATCGTCATCTGCGACTCCCCTTCTCTCAAGGACTTCGGCTCATTTCGAGCGGCTCCACGGCGGCCGTCTGTCGAGAGCGGCTGTCAAACTGGCAGTGGCGAATCGGGCGTCCCGGAGGCATCCTGCGATTTTGGCAGTCGGTGCCCAGGTGGGTCCGATCTGCACGCGTGGAGACGCCACACCTTTCACTTTACCGAAAACGCCCGACGAGGGGAACGGGGCGGGTCCCGGCGGCGCCGGCAGAAATGGCTTGACAGGGGTTGATGTTTCTTGTATCCACTTATCTCTGCGAACCTTGCGTCTGAATACCGGTCGACCTCGAAACCGCTCCCTTGCCCCGAGTGGACCGATGCCCCGCAAGCCCCCCTCCGACTCGTCGTCCTCCCGCGGCTCCGGCCGACGCCGAAACGCGCACCGACCCTGGCGAGCTTGCGGGGCGAGATCGACCGGCTCGACCAGGAACTCGTCGCCTTGCTCAACCGGCGCGCGGAGATCGCGCTCGCAGATCGGCCAGGTCAAGCAGCAGCAGGGGCTGGAAGTCTGGTCGGCGGCGCGGGAGGACGAGGTCATCGCGCGGGCCTTGCCGCCAGCCGAGGCCCCCTGCCCGAACGAGACCCTCCGGCTGATCTTCCGCGAGCTGATGAGCGGCTCAGCCGGTCGCTGCAGCGGACCTTGCGGGTCGCCTGCCTCGGGCCCGAAGTACAGCTACAGCCACCTCGCGTCGGTGGCCAAGTTTGGCGAGGCGGTCGAGCACGTCCCGGTCGGCTCGATCGCCGCCGTCTTCGAGGAGGTCAACCGCCGGCACGTCCAGTTCGGCATCGTCCCGCTGGAGAACTCGACCGACGGCCGGATCGCCGACACGCTCGACATGTTCGTCCGGCTGCCAGGGCTGAAGATCCGCGCCGAGGTCCGGCTCCGGGTCCACCACTGCCTGCTCGGCCGGTGCGAGTGGGGGCAGGTGCAGCGGGTCTATTCCGAAGGCCCAGGCGCTCTCGCAGTGCCGCCACTGGCTCGGCAAGAACCTGCCCCAGGCGCGCGTCATCGACGTCGTCTCGACGGCCGCGGCGGCCGAGCACGCCGCAGCGCGAGGAGTTCGCCGCCGCCGTCGCCAGCCGCGCCGCGGCCGAGGCCTACCGCCTCAACATCCTGGCCGAGAACATCGAGGACCAGCCCCACAACGTCACCCGGTTCGCCGTCATCGCCGAGCGCGCCGAGCAGCGGACCGGCAGCGACAAGACGACGCTGATGCTCCGCCTGCCCAACCAGGCCGGCTCCCTCGCCAAGGCGATCGCCCCGTTCGAGAAGAACGGCGTCAACATGACCTGGATCGAGTCGTTCCCCACCGCCGAGGGCGACCGCCGACCGCAACCCGACCTACCTCTTCTTCATCGACATCGAGGGCCACGCCGACGACGAGCCGGTGCGGCGAGCCCTGGAGGCCGTCCGCAAGCGGACCGAGCGGCTGGAGATCCTCGGCTCCTACCCCCGCGGCGAGTGCGTCGAGAGCTGAAGCGTGCTTCTCCGGAAAGCACGGGGGACGCTTCGGATTCTCTTCTCGTTTTAAGATGATGTCAACATTTTTTTGTGCATTCGCGCCGACGCCCGGGAACACGGACCCCTCGGACTCACGCCCGCGGTCCCATCGGCCGATCGGATTGCCTCCGAAGGTCGGGCGACAAAAAACTCGCACGGTGCGGTTTCCGCTTCCCTCGACCCGTGCGCGAGCGATAAACTCTCGGGTTCACCCCACGAAAGTTGTTCGATTTCTGGGGATGCTGATGGATGGACATCAGGCAATCCGGGAACGCCGAGGACGACGATGATCATCGTGCTGAAGCCGCATCCGACCCCCGAACTGATCCAGCACGTCATCGAGCGGATCGAGGCCCTCGGCTTCACGCCCCACCTGAGCCAGGGGGTCTCGCGCACGATCATCGGCGTCATCGGCGACGAGGACAAGCTGCAAGCCGAGCCGCTGCAGGCGATCCCGGGCGTCGAGCAGGTCGTGCCGATCCTCAAGCCGTTCAAGCTCGCCAGCCGCGAGTTCCACGCCGACGACTCGGTCTTCGAGGTCAAGGGGGTCAAGGTCGGCGGCGGCCACCTGATGATGATCGCCGGGCCCTGCGCCATCGAGGGCGAGGCGATCCTGATCGAGATCGCCGAGCAAGGTCCGCGACGCCGGCGCCAACGTCCTGCGCGGCGGGGCGTTCAAGCCCCGGACCAGCCCGTACAGCTTCCAGGGGCTGGGCGAGGACGGCCTCAAGATGCTCAGGGCGGCCGGCGAGCGGTTCAGCATGCCGATCGTCACCGAGGTCATGGACCCCCGCCAGGTCGAGCTGGTCGAGCGCTACGCCGACATCTTCCAGGTCGGCGCGCGGAACATGCAGAATTTCGACCTGCTCAAGGAGGTCGGCCAGACCCAGACGCCCGTCTTGCTGAAGCGCGGGATGAGCGCGACGGTCAAGGACCTGCTCGATGTCCGCCGAGTACGTGCTGGCGCAGGGCAACCGGCAGGTGATCCTCTGCGAGCGCGGGATCCGGACGTTCGAGGACTCGACCCGGAACACGCTCGACCTGTCGATCGTGCCGAACGTCAAGGGGCAGAGCCACCTGCCGATCATCGTCGACCCGAGCCACGCGACCGGCCGGCCCGACCTGATCCCGGCGATGGCCCGGGCGGCGGTCGCCGCCGGCGCCGACGGGGTGCATGTCGAGGTTCATTCGTGCCCGGAGAAGGCGCTCTCCGACGGCCCGCAGGCCCTTCTGCCGCACCAGTACGCCAAACTCATGGACGAACTCAGGCAACTCGCCGAAGTCCTGGGCAAGACGATCGATGTCTCCGAGGGAGTGACTGTCTGATGTTGAAACGAACCCTGTTCATCGCAGGCAACTGGAAGATGAATCCAGCGACGGCCCGAGGCGGCGGTGGCGCTGGCCGAGGAGATCAAGGCGGACGTCGACCAGGCGGCCGACGTCCGCGTCGCAGTCTGCCCCCCGTCGGTCTTCCTCCATGCGGTCGACAAGGTACTGGAAGGCTCGCCGATCGGCCTGGGCGGCCAGAACATGCACTGGAAGCCCGACGGGGCCTACACCGGCGAAGTCTCCGGCGCGATGCTTCAGGACGCCGGCTGCACCCACGTCATCCTCGGCCACAGCGAGCGGCGACACGGCCTGGGCGAGACCGACGCGCAGGTCAACGCCAAGCTCTTTGCCGCGCTGACCGTCGGCCTGATCCCGATCGTCTGCATCGGCGAGACCCGCCAGGAGCGCGAGGCGAACCAGACCGAGGACGTCGTCGCCGGCCAGTTGACCGGCTCGCTCGCCGGGCTCTCCGACGAGCAGATGGCGGGCATCGTGCTGGCGTATGAGCCCGTCTGGGCGATCGGGACCGGCCTGACCGCCACCCCCGCCCAGGCGCAGGCGGTCCACGCATTCATCCGCGATTGGCTCACGAAGCTCTTCGGTGAAGCCATCGCTGCGCGGGTCGTTGTCCAGTATGGAGGGAGCGTCAAGCCCGACAACGCGGGCGAGCTGCTGGCGGCGTCCGACATCGACGGCGCGCTTGTCGGCGGCGCGAGCCTCAAAGCCAGCGATTTCCTCGGCATCCTCAAGGCCGCGCAGGAGGTGACCACCAAGGGCAAGGGCTGACGGCCCGGCGGCCCTGGCGCCGCTCCCGGATCGAATCGCATCCCCTCGACCCTCACTCCTGGGGAAAGGGGAGGCTGGGGCGGGACCCGGATGTCGCTCGTGAAACAACCTCGATCTCTTCTTGGCTCTTCCGGTGTTTCGGAGGGTTAGTCGCCAGGGATTCGCCATAACCCTCTGGAACTAAGAGACTTAGATTAAGAGCGGCGGCAATCCTGGCCCCCGACGCAACCCTCTGAAAATAAGAGACTTCTGGCGAAATTGAGGACATTACCCCCCGAAACACCGGAAGAGCCCTCTTCTTTTTCGTGCAAGGACTCACGCCGTGGCGATCCTGAACGGCATTTTGAATTCGTTGCTGGTCCTGACCTCGCTCTTCTTGATCTGCCTGGTCCTGATTCAGCGCGGCAAGGGGGGCGGCTTGGCCGGCGCCTTCGGCGGCGTGGGCGGGTCGAGCGCCTTCGGGACCAAGGCCGGCGATGTGTTCACCCGGGTGACCATGATCGTCGCGGGCTTCTGGATCATCCTGAGCATGCTCCTGGTCATCCTCGCCAATCAAAGGGGCGAATCCGCCTGGGGCCACGAGTCGACCAGCACGAAGGTCTCCCGCGAAGCCCCTGCCGTGCCCGGCGGCACGAGCAAGGAAACCCCCTCCAGCCCGAAGTCGTCGCCGTCCTCGCCCTCCTCCCCGGGGCCGTCCACACCATTCCCCGTGAACGTGCCGGCGATCCCGGACGACAATGCCCCCGAGTCGAAGTAGTCGCGCATCCTCGGTCGTCAGCCGTCAGCAGGGACATCCCAGCCGAGAGTCCGTCATTTGCGGATGCGCGCTTTTCCACAAGTCCGCTTCCTCCTGACGACTGGCGACGACGCCCTGGCTCCTCGACGAGGAGATGATCTGTGCTGCTGAGCATGACCGGATTCGGTGAGGCCCGGCTTCAGGATGAGCGCTGGTCGGTGGGCGTCGAGGTGCGGACTGTGAACAACCGTCACCTGAAGATGAGCGCCGGATCAGCGACCCGTATGGAGCGCTGGAGCCTGAGCTGGAACGGCTCGTCCGCGAGACGATCCGGCGCGGGATGGTCCAGATCGTCCTCCGGGTGGAGCGCCCGCGACGGACGGAGGACTACCGGCTGAACCTCGTGGCGCTGACCAGCTACCGCGATCAGCTCCGGAGCGTGCAGGATCCCGCCGCGCCGCCACCCGAGCTGGCGTCGCTGCTGGTCCTGCCCGGCGTGGTCGAGGAGCGGAAGGACGCGACCGACGACCCGCATGGCGACTGGCCCGCCCTGGCCGCCGTCGTCTCCGAGGCGCTGGCCAGGCTCCAGGCCGCCCGCGCCGAGGAGGGGCGTGCCATGACCACCGAGCTGCTGCACCTGGGCAAGGCGATCGCCACCCAGCTCGGCGAGATCGCCGACCGAGGCCCGGAGGTCGTCGCGTCGTATCAGAAACGGCTCGGCGAGCGGGTTCAGGCGCTCATCCAGGGCCAGGGAGTGACCGTCGAGCCCAAGGACCTGATCCGCGAGGTCGCCATCCTCGCCGAGCGCGCCGACATCACCGAGGAGATTGTCCGTCTTCGCGCCCACCTGGCGCAGTACATCGACGTGATTCACGAGTCCGAGAGCTCGGGCCGCAAGCTGGAGTTCGTCGTCCAGGAGATGGGCCGCGAGATTAATACGATCGGCTCGAAGGCCAACGACGTCGAGATCAGCCGGTGCGTCGTCGAGATCAAGGGGCTCCTGGAGAAGGTCCGGGAGTTGATCCAGAATGTCGAGTGACTCCGTGAGGTGTGGGGACCCCGCCGATGTGGGTTGAGGGGAGGGGAGATCTGCCGGGGCAACTGGTGGTCGTCTCCGGACCCTCGGGTTGCGGCAAGAGCACGATCATCCGCCACGTCCTGGAGCGGTCCGAGCTCCACGTCCAGCTCTCCGTCTCGGCGACGACGCGGGAACGCCGACCCGGCGAGCAACACGGGGTCGATTACCACTTCCTGGATTTCGACCAGTTCCTCGCGTCCCGCGATCGCGGCGAATTTCTGGAATGGGCCGAATACAACGCGAATTACTACGGGACTCCGGCCACGCCCGTCTTCGATGCCCTCGCTTCAGGCCGGTCCGTGATCCTGGAGATCGAAGTCAAAGGAGCCCTCCAGATTCGCCAACAGTCCCCGAGCGCCTCTGTTTGTGTTCCTCAAGACCCCGGATTTCCGGACGCTGGAGCGGCGCCTGCGGCAGCGTGGGACGGAGGCGGAACCGGTCATCCTCCGTCGTCTCCGCAAGGCCCGCGAGGAGCTCGCCGAGGCTCATTGGTACGACGTCCAGTTGATCAATGATGATCTTGATCGCTGTATTGAAGAATTCATCGATATTTTAAAAACCTATGATTGTGGAGGATAATCCTTCGATGCTCGAAGAGCTGAAGGAAGAAGAGATCGTCAACAAGGTCGGGGGCCGGTTCAAACTCTCGACGCTGATTCAAAAGCGGATGATCGCACTGAACCAAGGGGCGCGGCCGCTGGTCGATATCCGGGGCGCCGACAAAATGACGCTCGTCATCCAGGAAATCATGCAGGATAAAATTTACCTCGATATGTCGGGCAACCTTCAGACCAACGAGCCGATGGAGGAGGAAGAGGGGGGGACGGTCGATCTTACGCAGCCGTCAGAATGAGCGCGGCGGGGCCGGCGCCGGTCGGTCCCGCCCCAGGATTGCCAAAGCCCCCGAGCTCCCCCCGGCCGATCACAAGTGGACGAGTCCGGCGCCCGGAGGCGACCGGTGGGCGGAGCGTGCGTCCGGACTCGCGCGGCTTTGTGCGCGCCGAGGGGAGTCCATGCTCGACCGACAGCGGCTGGCGCGGAACGGTCCGGCGTCGGCCTTGCTGCTTGCCTTGATCTTCCTCGCCTTGAGCCTGGTGTTCTACGACCCGGCTGATCGACCGGGCTCGGCCGCCGAGCCCGCCAACGACCCGGTGGCCAACCCCTGCGGCCCAGTCGGGGCGGCGCTGGCGCATGGGTGCTACACCACGCTGGGGTGGTCGTCCTGGCTCCTGCTGCTAGGCCTGGGGGCGGCCGACGTGCTCTGGTTCGGTCGCCGCGCGGTCCCCGATCGAGGGCTCCGCCTGGTGGGGTTCACCCTGGCGCTGACGGGGGCTGCGGCGCTGGTGCAGAAGTTCGGCGCCGGACTGGCGCCGAGCCCTCCCGTCGGCGGCGGCGGATACCTCGGCGCCCTGGCGATCGCGTTCCTGGAGGGGCAGTTCGGGCCGGTCGGGATGCTCCTGATCCTCCTGGCGGCCGGGCTGGTCGGGCTGGCGCTCTGCTACGACACGCTGGTGCTCTGGCCCGTCCAGGTGATCCTCCGCGCCCGCCGTCCCGGGCCGGCGGCGGACGAGGCGGCGGGCGACCCGGCCCCGGAGTCGTCGCTGCTGCTGCCACAGGCGAGTTTTGAGCTGGTCGAGACCAGCCCAAGACCGGTGCCGATCGCCTCGCGGCCGGTGATTAGCCGGCCCCCCGAGAATGGCGAGGTCCCGACATCGCGGAGCCTCCAGCCGTCGGCCACGCCCCAGGGTGGAGGCGTCGCGAGCGCCGGTCCACCGGCGGCGCTGACCGGTGCGCATTACGAGTTGCCAGCGCTCGACCTGCTGGAGCCCCCAGTCCCCTTCCCGATCCACGAGCACGAGGCTAAGATCCACGCCCGGGCCATGCTGCTGGAGCGCACGCTGCTCGACTTCGGCTTGCAGGTCCGCGTCGTCCAGATTGACACCGGGCCGGTGATCACCCAGTTCGAGATCGCGCTGGAGGCGGGCCTGAGCGTCAAGCGGATCAACAGCCTGGCCGACGACCTGGCAATCGCCCTAGCGGTGCCCAGCGTCCGGATCGTGGCGCCGATCCCGGGCAAGACGACCATCGGCATTGAGGTCCCCAACGAGCGCCGCGGGATCGTCAAGCTTGGCGAGGTCATCCAGGCGGTCGACGCCCGCGCCGGCAAATTCAAGATCCCGCTGTTTTTGGGCAAGGACGTCAAGGGCAACCCGCTGGCGTTCGACCTGGCCGACATGCCCCACTTGCTGATTGCCGGCCGGACCGGCACCGGCAAGTCGGTCTGCCTCAACGCGATGATCCTCTCAATCCTGATGACCAAGAGCCCCGATGAGGTCAAGCTCATCCTGATCGACCCCAAGATGGTCGAGCTGTCCGACTACAAGCGGATCCCGCACCTGATGCACCCGGTCGTCACCGACATGAAGAAGGCCGAGTCGCTGCTGGCCTGGGCGTGCGACAAGATGGACGAGCGCTACGGCTACCTCGCCCGCGCGGGCGTCCGCAACATCCAGTCATACAACCAGCTCGGCGCCGAGGAGATCTACGCGCGGCTCCGCCCCGAGGACGAGCAGGAGCAGGCGCGGATCCCGACCTACATGCCTTACATCGTGATCATCGCCGACGAGATGGCCGACCTGATGATGACCGCCGCCAAGGAGGTCGAATCGCACATCGTCCGCCTGGCGCAGAAGTCTCGCGCCGTGGGCATGCACCTGATCATCGCCACCCAGAAGCCGACGGTGGACGTCATCACCGGTCTGATCAAGGGCAACATGCCGGCGCGGATCGCCTTCCAGGTGACCAGCCGAGGCGACTCGCGGGTCATCCTCGACGAGATGGGGGCCGACAAGCTTCTGGGTCATCGGCGACATGCTCTTCCTCATCCCCGGCACCTCGCACATCGTCCGCGCCCAGGGGACGTTCGTCTCCGACGGCGAGATCAACCGCGTCCGCGACTACCTGGAGCGCTACCCCGTGGAGTTCAGCCGCGAACTGATGCAGCTCCAGGTCGGCGGCGGTGCGGCGGGCAAGGAGCGCGGCGCGGCGCTGAAGGAACGCGACGAGCTGTATGAGCCGGCCATCGAGATCATCATCCGCGAGGGCCGCGGCTCCTGCTCGCTCTTGCAGCGTGCCTTGGGCATCGGCTACGGCCGCGCCGCCCGTCTGATCGACTTCATGTACGAGGACGGCATCGTCGGCGAGTTCAAGAGCGGCACGGCCCGCGAGGTGCTTTACTCCTGGGAGGACTGGGAGGCGCTGAAGAACGGGGGCGAAGTTCCGATCGCGGCGAACCCCGCATGAGGTCCCTCACGTTCGGAGAAAGGACTCCAGGGCCCTTTCGACCGTCAATATGAGGGCGCTTCGGGGCCGGGAGTCTCCTCGGAGGGGATGCCCCGCGCCTGATTCAAGGCGGCCACGCGCAGACGGCCGCCCTCGGACCTCAGGTCGTGGAGGGCGGTGTTGGCGATGCCGAAGTGGTCGAAGTCCTCGGGGCCGTGCCCTTCCAGCAGGGAGGTCAGGGCGACTCGGATGACCACGCCGTGCGTCACCACGACGATCGTCTGACCTGGGTGCCGTTGGACCAGCACCTGGAGCGCCGGGACCACACGGCGCCGGATCGCGGCGTAGGATTCTCCCCTTTCGTGGGTGAAATCGAGGTCGCCGGCCATCCAGCGCCGCTTCGCCTCGACGTAGGTGGCCCATCCTTCCTCACGCCGCTGGCCGCTCAGCGGCCCCATGCGCCGCTCGTGGAGCGCCTCGACGACGTGCGGTACGAGGTGAGTGGTCTGGCCGATCGGCTCAGCGGTCTCGACGGCCGCCGCATGCCCGAGCAATAGAGCGCGTCGGGCCGCTCCGCCGCCAACGCCTCGGCCACGGCCACGGCCTGGCGTCGGCCCCGCTCTCCCAGGCCGATGTCCGACTCGGCGCCGTGGAACCGCTCGGGGGCTGACGTCTCGGCGTGGCGGAGCAGGAGGATTCGAGTCTCGCGCAAGGTCTTGCTCCCAGGGTCAATCCCGCGGAAAATGGAGACTGTCGCAACGCTGCCGGGAGGCAGGCTCATGTCACGCGATCCTCACCCTGACATGAGGCCAGGTAAGGGCCTGTCGCCCGGCGCCGGATGAGAAGGCCCGGAGGTCAATTCTCTCCAAGAAAAAATCTTGACCTGTGATTGCGACTTTATTACATTTTGGCGAAGAATACCTGAACTTGCTCAGGGTGGGCATGTTTCAGGAGGCTACGAGGGCCCCGCTCTGCATAAATTTGGGTGCAGAGATGGGGGTTTTTTTTGTGCCCCTGCGATCGAGGAAGCATGGACCGAGGATGGGCAGCAAAGGTCTGCCGGTGTCTCTCCCCGACCCGGCTCATTCGCTCCAGACCAGAAACAAGGACGTCGTGGAGCTGACCGCTGGATTCCTGTGCGATTCGGGATTGTCGGGAGTTGCTGCTTGACGACATGATGGTGATGGAAAAGACTCTCCCTCGGCGCGGTTGCGTCCCATCGACCTGGCCAGAAACTGGTTTCCCCCCTTTCTCTCGTTGTGAGGATCTGTGATGTTCGAACAACACAAGTACCGCACTATCCTCCTGTTCGGAATGCCCGGCAGCGGCAAGGGAACCCAGGGGGCGGTGCTCGGGCAGTTGCCCGACCTGGTCCACGTCTCAATGGGGGACGTCTTCCGGAAGATCCCGAAGTACGGGCGCTTCGGCCAGGAGATCGCGCGCTACACCTCGCAGGGCGCGATGGTGCCCGACGACCTCACCGTCCGGATCTGGGAGCGGCACATCCAGATCCTTGAGATGCAGGAGCTGCTCCTGCCCGGGCAGCATACGCTGGTCCTCGACGGCGTGCCCCGCAACTACGCGCAGGCCGAGCGGCTCGACCACATCCTTGACGTCACCCAGATCTTCCACCTGAACATTAACGATACCATCAAGGCGTCCGAACGGCTCAAGACCCGCGCCCTCCGCGAGAACCGCCTCGACGACATGAACGAGGAGGTCATCCGCCGCCGCCTCAACCTCTACTACGAGGAGACCTTCAAGACCCTGAGCTTCTACCCGCGCGAGGTGGTCTTCGACATCGACGCCTCCCAGTCTCCGCTCGAAGTCCTCCGCGACATCGTCGACCGGATGTCGGATATCCAAGAGACCCGGACCACCCCCAGCCCCTCGGCCATCTCGGAGACGGTCTCGTCCCAGAGGTGAGGTCGCTCGAAAAAAAACAACGATCCGACAAACGGCTAGATTGCTGAGGTTTTTCGAACATTCTGCAAGTCGTTTGCTGAAAAGGGTTTGCGGAGGATCTCGTCCTGTAAGTCCTTGCCTGCCAATCTCTTATGGCATCACGGTTTTCCTCGGGTTTCTAGCCGTTTGTCGGGTCATTGAAAAACACGACCCGATACAGGGCTAGAAACCCGAGGAAAATCGAGATGCCGTAGATGTTGACAGGCTACACTTGCGTAAATCTTTTGGCAGTCCTTTCCTGGAAACAACTGCAGCATCTTCAAAAAACCTCGGCATTCTAGCGTTTGTCGGGCCGTTGTTGAAAAAGAGGATCGTCCTTAGCCAGTCGGAAGAGGACGCGAAATAGGCACATCCTCAATTGCCGATCCCTTGTTCGCATTTCTCAGCGGACGACTGGCTACGGACTCACTGACACTCGGGGAGACCCGGACATGTCGGTGCAATCGCCGCCACTCGCCGAGGTCCCGGATGCGGGTCGGAGACCGGTCGCGCATGCGCATCGATCGTACGTGCCCGACCAGGCGCGGTTATCCGAGCTGTCCTGGTCGGCGGTTGTGCTGGGGGCGGTCCTGGGGATCATCTTCGGGGCGTCGTCGCTCTACTTGGTGTTGCGGGTCGGGATGACGGTCTCGGCATCGATCCCGGTCGCCGTGCTCTCGATCACGGTCTTTCGGGCGCTGTCCCGGGCGTTCGGGACGCGGAAGGCGACGATCCTGGAGAACAACATCGTGCAGACGGCCGGCTCGGCGGGCGAGTCGATCGCCTTCGGGGTCGGCGTGACGATGCCCGCGCTGATGATCCTCGGGTACGACCTGGACCTGGTCCGGGTGATGCTGGTCGCCTCGCTCGGCGGCCTGCTCGGCATCCTGATGATGATCCCGTTGCGGCGGGCCTTCATCGTCAAGCAGCACGGAACGCTGACGTATCCCGAGGGGACCGCCTGCGCCAAGGTCCTGATCGTCGGCGAGCAGGGGGGCTCCAGTGCCAAGACGGTCTTCGCGGGGTTCGCCCTGGCATTCGTCTACCAGATCTTGATGCAGGCGCTGAAGCTCTGGCAGGAATACCCCACGAAGGCGATCCACGGGTTC
The DNA here is from genome assembly GCA_963803395.1 of uncultured Planctomycetaceae bacterium. Lineage (GTDB taxonomy): Bacteria > Planctomycetota > Planctomycetia > Isosphaerales > Isosphaeraceae > JAFANO01. The sequence continues at coordinate 44,387 of CAWDND010000100.1, read as the reverse complement.
AAGGCGGCCGTCGTCTCGCTCGAGGCGAACCCGATCCTGATGGGCGTCGGCTACATCATCGGCTCCCGGATCTCGTGCGTGATGGTCGGCGGGGGCGTGCTGGCGGCGCTGGTCCTCGTCCCGGCCATCGCCCTGTTTGGGCAGAATGCGACGGCGCCGATCTTCCCGGGCACGAAGCCGCTCCCTCTGCTGACGCCCGAGGAGATCCAGCGCCAGTACGTCCTCTACATCGGCGCGGGGGCGGTCGCCACGGGGGGGATCATCAGCCTCTTCCAGGCGCTGCCGTTGATCCTGGGGTCGATCCGCTCGGGGCTCCACGACCTGGGCGCCTCGGGCGGTGCGACCGCCTCGGGCCGGACCGAGCGCGACCTGCCGCTCTGGTTCGTCGGCCTCGGCATGCTCGGGCTGGTGGCCGCGATCGCCGCGACCAATCTGATGCCCATCGACCTCACGGGGCGGATCATCGGCGCGGTAATGATCGTTTTCTTCGGGTTCCTCTTCGTCACCGTGTCGTCGCGGCTGACGGGCGAAATCGGCTCGTCGTCGAACCCAATCTCGGGGATGACAGTGGCTACGCTGCTGCTGACGTGCCTGATCTTCGTCCTGATGAAATGGATCGGCCCCGCGTACCGCCTTGCGGCGCTCTCAATCGCGGGGATCGTCTGCGTCGCTGCCTCGAACGGCGGGACAACGTCGCAGGATCTCAAGACGGGCTTCCTCGTCGGCGCCACGCCGAGGGCGCAGCAGCTCGCGATCCTGGTCGGCGCGCTGACCTCGGCCATCGTCATCGGGTTCACGCTGCTGCTGCTCAACGACGCGGGCACCATCGTCACGAGCAACCCCGAATACCTGCCGACCGTGCGGGCCGACGTCCAGGTCCTGACCGAGACGGCGATGCACGAGGGCAAGACCTACCACGTCTGGCGGGTCGTCAATCCGATCCCGGGCGCCCAGCCCGGCAAATACCTGGTCGATGACGCAGGCCGGCCGCGGTTTCTGGTCGATCCGGCGATCAACGGCGTCATCGAGACCGCGCGACGACGGCGCGAAGGTTATCAAGTACAAGGCCCCCAAGGCGACCCTGATGGCCTTCATCATCGACGGCATCATGACCCGGAAGCTCCCGTGGGACCTCGTCCTGATCGGGGTTTTCCTCGCCCTCGTGATCCAGTTGGCCGGGGTGCCGGCCCTGGCATTCGCCGTCGGGGTGTATCTGCCGCTCTCGACCTCGGTGCCGATCTTCGTCGGCGGTCTGGTCCGCGCGGCGGTCGATCGGATCCAGCGGACGCCCGCCGAGGAGTCGGATTCGAGCCCGGCGGTCCTGCTCTCCAGCGGCTACATCGCCGGAGGCGCGATCGCGGGCATCCTGATCGCCATCGTGGCCATCCTCCCCGGCGCGTCGCGGCGGCTCGACCTCTCCACGCGGCTGTCCGCATCGTGGAACGACAGCCCCTGGCCGGCGCTGGCCGCCTTCGGAGCCATGACCGCCGTGCTCTTCCTGGTCGGGACCGGCCACCTGCTCAGGAGCGATGCACCGGCCGCGGTTGAGAGGGGCATCACGGGTCGGGAAGAAGCCCTGTAGGGCGTGGCGAGACACTTGAAGCGGCGTCTTCGCGCGGTTCTGATGGCGGGCGTTGTCGGTGACCCCGCTTGCAGGAAGGACGCTTCTCACTTCCTCAAAAGCTGAGACTGTCGCAGCATGACCGGGCAGTATTGGTGCAGTCCACGCAATCAGGCTTGGGATCGAGCCGTTCGCCGAGTTGGGGCCAACTCGTCGTCCTGGGGCGGGTCCGAAGGCGATGCTTCCTGTTCCCGCCGAGCAAGCCTCGGATTGGCCCCGGTAACCGTGTGACAGTCTCTGGTATCGCGAGTGTTCTAAAAGTCGAAATTGCCGGGTTGCCCAGGCTTTACCGGACGATCGGGCTCCGCAAAAGAGCAAGACGTCGAGCTCAGGCGCTCACGAGATCCGATCCTGTCTCGATGGCAGTTGTTCTTCGCGGTAGACGTCCATCAGGATCAGACGGGTGGCCGAAAGCCGCGAGGTTAACACCTGGGCGATGCGTTGCATGAACGTGAACCCAAACGACAGGTCGTCAGCACAAAATGCCTGCAGCTGCGCCGCGTTGAGGACCAGCAACGTGCTGGGCGTCTGAACACGCGCTGTTGCGGTCATGGGCCCGGGGCCGAGCACGGGTGTCCAGCCCAGTAGCTCTCCGGAACCCACTGTCTGGAATTGCATGGTCCCGCGGGTGGGCACGTTGATTTCCAGGACGATGTTGCCCTGGACTACCAGGTACACCCACGAGGTCGGTTGCCCCTCGCGGAACACCTCACCGCCGGCCGGGAATTCCTTGATTTCTGCAAGCGAGGCAAGATGTTGCAGGTGGTTGATCGAAAAACCGTGCAAGAATTGGATGTTTTTCAGGGTTTCCAGCGGCACCATGAGAGTTTCCCTCAGATGAAAAGGTACGCAGGCACCCGCTCCAGCCCATCACTCGTCGCGGGCCATGGGGACGCAGGACGAAAAAATGCCGCCCATGCGGCCATTCGCATGACGGGGCCGCCATGGCCAACCTCAGATGTCATCATGAGCAATAAATGCAACGACCTGACTGACGGCTTGAAACAAGCGAGCAAGCCTTCATGCCGTAAGTTGTTACCAGAGCGGCACTTACGGGACGACGCGTTCGCATTGGCGAGCAGTCCAATTGCGCCTCCTCACGAAAACGCCTGTGTTCTAGCTGTTTGTCAGGTTGTTGAATGAAAGAACCAGCCACTCTCAATCTAAAGTGCTCGGCGATTGTTTGTCAAGCCCCCTTTCACAATGCTGGTGACAGTTTTACTCTAGGCGAGTTGGAGAAGGCGCTGGCGCCGTGAAGGCTTTGTTCTCGGAGGGCCTTGCATGGAGGCAGGACATGGCGGCGTTGATTCAAGGTGGTTTGCTCACCTTCCTTGCGGAAATTCCAGAGTCACGCAGCCGCCACGGCCGGCGACACCCGCTCCCAGCCATCCTCGCCTTGGTGTGTTGTGCCATCATGTGCGGCGCGCGGGGATACACGGCCATCGCCCAACGGGCTGAGGATCAGGAGATCGAGCTCATGCATCGACTCGGCTTCGCACGCCCCCCGAAGATGAAGGGGCATCCGCAAGGTGCTCCTCGCCCTGGCCATGCCGGCCTTCGAGCGCTCGTTAACCCGGTGGGCCGAGACGGTGTTGGACCAATCCGTCGCGCCGGAGCAGCCCGGGCCGCCTGAGGCGTTCGCCTGGGACGGCAAGACGGCCCGCGGCAGTTCCGACGGCATGGAGCAGGCGACGCCTCTGCTCTCCCTGATGGCTCACGAATCGGGCCTGCTCCTGGCCCAAACCGTCGCCCCAACGGAGGCGAAGACGAGACCAAGGAGCACAAGACGGCCCTCCGGTTGCTCGAAGGGCTGGTCCTCCAGGGGGGACACGCTCCACCAGTTGCCCTCCCTGAGCCAGAGGCTCTCCGGAATCCCATTTGCAGCCCCGAAGGGGCGACAGCAGTCTCAGGCAAGACGGAACTCCTGACGCCCCCTCGGGGCTAACGAATGCGATTCTGGATCGCCTTTCAGAGCCAGACCTTCAGGCGCCCCCGGAGCGACTCGGGCAGGCGCCGTTCGACGATCCGCTGGATCTGGTCGGGGTGCAGCCGGGTGCTGAAGTGCGAGGCGATGATCACCCCATTCTCGAACCGGTCGGCGCGCGCGACGATGTCGTCGAGATGGGTGTGGCCGTACTTATGGATGATCGAGGCGCGCTCGCCTGGTGCGACGAACGTCATCTCCAGGATCAGGATCTCGGCGCGGTAGATCTCGGGGAAGGCGTCGAGCCCCTGTGGCGCGGTGTCGCCCAGGTAGGCCACCTTCGGCAGGCGGATCTCCGCCGAGACCTCGACGCCCGAGAGCCGCAGGTCGCGGATCTGGTCGTTGTTGCCGATCAGGTGCTCAAACTCGGGCTTGAGCTTCCTGCGGCGCTCCCAGACCAGGAACCCCAGCGCGGGCACGGTGTGCCGGGTCGCGAACGCGTGGACGACCAGCTCGCGCGACAGCTCGACCTCCTGGCCGGGCGTCAGCCCCACCAGCGTCGCGGGCATCCGGCCCCGGTCGAGCCGCTGGAAGGCGCGCAGGAGCATCTCGACCCCTTCGACCGACTCGGCGGGCAGGTAGATCGTCGGCGGCTCCATCTTCATCATCCGCCGCCGAGCCACGTAGACCGGCAGCGCCGCGAGGTGGTCGAGGTGGGTGTGCGAGACGAACCACGTCGGCGTCGCCATGAACGACCAGGGCTGGCCTCCCAGGTCGAAGCCAAGCTTCAGCTCGGGCACCCGCCAGTACGTCTGCACGGCGGCCCGCGAATAGCCCTCGACCGTCAGCCCCTTGTGCACGAGCGAACGGACCGGGGCGTTGTCCACCGGGTGGTCGAGCGATTCCACCGTCGCTTCAAGGTCCGACGCCAAGCCCATCTCCTTGTGTTGCCGAGGTCCATTCGAGAAGGTTTGCACGAATCATGCCAGTATAATCGACCACCGCCACCGGGCGATATCTCGGTGTGGTATAAGAGGTGGCCCCATGATGCGGCGGATCCTGATCTTCGGCCCGGCGTATCTCGACCGGGTCTTGCACGTCGACCGGCCGGTGGTCGATCCCGGACTCGGTCTCCCCCTGGATCAGAGCGTTGACGGTCTCTGGAAGTTCGGGGAGGGGCTCACACTCATCGACCCGAACGGGTCCGAGATCGCCGTCGAACTGCCCGGCGACTGGCCGGGGCCGACTGGCGCGGTTGCGCTGTCGCGCGCCCTGCCAGGCGGTCCCCAGCCCTGGCGCCGCGCGGTGAGAGGGGTCTCCTGGCACGACGACCTGGGGGGAATGGGCGCCGGCTTCGCTGCGGCGCTGGGGGGCGAACTGGTCAGTGCGCTCGGCCCCGAGGACGACCCGACCAGCCGCGCCGTGGCCGATCGGTTGGCGCATGCCGGGATCGCGCACCGGCCGATCCGCGTGGCGAACCACCCCGCCGATTGGACGTTGCTTGTGACCAGCGGCGTGTTTGGCGACAAGCTCCCAATTGGGTTCCGGGGCTGTCACGCCGCGCTGAAGTCGGTCCCCGGCCCGCGACAGCTCCCTGCGATCTCCGCGTGGTCGCGTCGTTGACGAACCGCCTGGCGGCCGAGGCGTTGCGCGCGCCGGGGCGGCCGTCCGGTTCTTCGCGCCGGCGATGCGAAACATGCTCGACCGTGATCCGCCGCTGTCGGACTTCGCCGAGGCGATCGACATCCTCAGTTGCAACCGTCACGAGTGGGAGAGCCTGGCCGACCGCGAGGAGGTGGCCTGGCGGGTTACCCTCCTGGTGAGGACCGACGGCCCGCGAGGGAGCACCGTCCGATTCACGACCCCGGCCGGCGATCCGGGCCAGGTTCAGGTCCCGGCGTTTCCGAGAACCCACCCGCCGCGCAACACCAACCGGGCGGGTGAGGCGTACGTGGCGACCCTCCTGGCGACCCTGCTCCATGCCGGCTGGCGGCCCGGCGTCGCCGAGACGATGATGGTCCAGGCCGCTGCCGAGCGCGCCTCGGCCGCCGCGGCGCTGGTACTCGACCGCTTCGACTTCGGCTTCCCCACCTCGGCCGAAATCGACGCCGCGCTCCGCGCAGGCCGGGTCGGTGCTTGAGCGCTCTCCCAGGAGGGGGGCAAGTACAGTGAGGCTCCTCACCGCCAGCGCTCGGCGATGCGGTGCGGCCTCATTGGCTTGCCGTCGTCTCTTGCAGCGTTACGAGCACTCCAGGACGCGGCCGGAAGGTGAAGGTCGCGTCCGGCTCGATCGGGTGGCCGGGCACCAGGCGCATCCGGTAGCGTTGCGCCACCGAGGCCAGGATGAGCTGGCCCTCCATCATCGCGAAGTGATTGCCGATGCACTGCCTGGCCCCGCCGCCAAACGGGAAGTATGCGAATCGTGGCCGCCCGGCGGAGTGCTCGGGCGTGAACCGCTCCGGGTCGAACCGCTCGGGTTCCTCCCAGAAATCGGGGTGCCGATGGGTGACATACTGACAGAGTGAGACGAGCGAGCCCGCAGGGAGGTGGTAGCCGCCAACCTCGTCGTCTGCAAGGGCGATCCGGGACTGGTTCCACGCCGGGGGGTAAAGTCGCAGCGCCTCCTCGAAGACCCTTCTCGTGTAAGCCAGCCGGGGCAAGTCCTCCGCGGTTGGCCATCGCCCGCCGAGCACCCGGTCAAGCTCGGCATGGAGCCGCTCCTCGACGTCAGGGTGCTGGGTGAGCAGGTACCACGTCCACGTCAGCGCGATGGCGGTCGTCTCGTGCCCGGCAAGGAGGAACGTGATGACCTCATCACGGATCTGTCGGTCGTCCATTTCCCCGCCCGACTGCTCGTCGCGGGCCTGAAGGAGCATCGAGAGCAGGTCATCAACCCCGACGTCCGCGTGCCGGCGACTTTCGATGATGCCGAAAACGATCCTGTCGAGTGTGCGCATCGCCTCCCGGAAGCGCCGGTTCCGTGGGGTCGGGAGAGATTCGGGGAGTGCCATCGGGTGGCACGCACGATAGATGATATACGCGATGGCCTCCTTCATCGAGCGACCGATCGTCTCTGTCTTGTCGCCGATGTCGGTGCCGAAGAGCGACCGGCAGACCACCTCGAGCGTCAGGTGGATCATCTCGGGGAGGACGTCGAGCGGCTGTCCGCGCCGGGCGATCTTGCCCCAGCGTTCGACCATCACCCTGGCCTCGTCGGTCATGATGGCGCCGAGCGAGGCGATCCGCCGGGGTTGGAAGGCGGGCTGCATCAGCCGGCGCTGCCGGAGCCAGACCTCGTCCACGCTGGTCAGCAAGCCTTCGCCGAGCACCAGCCCGACCGACTTGTTGAGCCGGACATTTCGGCCGTAGTGCTTCTGATCCTTCTGGAGGATGTGCTCGACGTCGTGCGGGTGGGTGACGACGAACATGGAGAGCGAGGATGTAATCCGGATGCGGACGACATCGCCGAACCGGCGAGTGGCCTCCAGATAGACCTTGAGTGGGTCGCGCAGGAGTTCGCGGGAGCAGCCGAGGAGGAAGTTCCCGCGCAGGATCGGGGCCAGCCGTCGGCTCGGTTCGCTGGCGATGGTTGTCATGGCATCCTCCAGGATCTCCCCCGGTCAACGATGACCGGGCCGGGTCAGCCTTCTTGCCGGGCGCACGATCCGCGCGCCCGGCTCGTACTCCCACGATGTTAGAGGATTCGCCAGGGGTTCGTCGAGGATGGGACAAAGCGCAGCGTGGGGATCCTCCCAGAAACAGCCGCTCGGCGCATAGCAGGTCGACCGCCCCTCAGGCCTCGGAGAAGACGGAATACGACGCAACTCTTCTGTTGACCCTACGAAAATAAAAGCTAAACTTCGTGCGTGTGCGTCATTCTTGGCCGGCATCCGGTGGGATTCCGGGTGCAGGAAATGGTTGTCCAAGGAGGGATGATGCGTCGCTTCTTACTCTTACTCTTCCTCATCGCGCCGATCGGATTGGTCCTCGGGATGCCCCACTCCCGGGCTGCTCAGCTCTCTGACCTCATCGCCAACCACGAGTCGATCACAGTCCCCGCGCCCAAGGCTCTCCGGGTGCCACTTATGTCTTCAGCGATTTCGGCTACGTGCCGAACAGTGGAAACGCCCCGCTGGCATCGGACATCACTGTAAACCCCCTTCCCCCCGACGGGCACGACGCGCAGGGCAATCCCGGCATCCGTTTCGGGCTGGGGGGCTACGATGCCGCCGACAAGACTGCGACGGATTCCCTGCTGACCTACAAGGTCACGGCAGTTGATCCATCCGGAAAGCCCCTTCCCGTCCTGAGCGACGTCCACCAGCAGAGCAACCTCGCGATCGCCGGGACGCCCCAGCCAGGGGACAGTCCCTTCGGGAATGTCGTCCTGACGGCCTCGGCACCGGGCATTCCGAACGTTGCGCAGCTCAGCAACAGCGTCACGGCGACCTCGAGCATCGTGTCGGACGCGAAAACCCTCGCCTCTCTCGTGCCGCCCCAGTCGACGCTGTCCCTCACCAGCGACATGCTGCTCCACAGCACCCCAGACGCCAACACGACGGTCTCGGCCATCGACCAATCGTTCGCCGCCCCGGCGCAGATCGTCCCCGCCCCCGTCCCCGAACCCGGCAGCATGGCCATCATGGGCTTCGGGTTCCTCGGGTTCTTGGCCCTTGTTCAGAACCGGCAAAGGCGAATTGCCTGACACGCGGCCCGCGGGAGGCTGTCCGAGAGATCTCGCCACCGGAGGGCGCACCGGGCGACCGGGCCGTTTCAGGGCGGTCTTCGGCGCCCGCGCCAATTGAGACGACCGCCAGGAGCCCGGCGTCGGCAATCGCAAGGACAACCAAGTTCACTGCCATCTTGAACACCCCGCCGCAAACGCACTCCCCCAACGTCTCGACCCGCTCCCCGGCCATCTTCGACTGGGTCGTGCCGGGGAAGCAAGGTTGGGAGACCAGCAACGGCGTTTCCCCTGGCTCTCGAAAGCGGCCCCTTCGGGATGGCCGAAGATCACCACCCCGGAACCCTGCATAAGCAATTGCATGCTCATTCCAGGTATGTATAGCCTTCGAGCCCCGACTCGTAGAAGTGCAGCAACTGCCGCGACTCGTCCAGGGAAATCTTTCCCATGCGGACAGCCCGCTCGACGTCCTTGCGCATGCCGGCGATGAGTTCGTCGGCGGAGTACTGCACGTAGTGCGAGCACCTCGCGGACCGTGTCGCCCTTGATGACGGCGTCCAGGTCGACCTCGCCGTTCTCGTCGAGGCTGACGTGGACCGCGTTGGTGTCGCCGAAGAGGTTGTGCAGGTCGCCGAGGATCTCCTGATAGGCGCCGAGCAGGAACGCCCCCAGGTAATAGGGCTCGCCGTCGTAGGGGTGCAGCTCCAGGGTGTTGCGTACGTCGCGCAGGTCGATGAACTGGTCGATCTTGCCGTCCGAATCGCAGGTGATGTCGCCCAGCACCGCCCGGCGGGTCGGCGGCTCGTTCGAGGCGATGGATCGGCATGATCGGGAACAGCTGCTTGATCGCCCAGCTATCGGGCATCGACTGGAAGATCGAGAAGTTGCAGAAGTACGTGTCCGACAGCAGCGCTTCCAGCCCTTGCAGCTCCTCCGGCACGTAATCCATCTCGCGGACGATGCTCAGGAGCTTGCTGCAGACCGCCCAGAACAGCCGCTCGGCCAGGGCGCGCTGCTCGATGGTCAGGTAGCCGAGGTTGAACAGGTTCAGCGCTTCGTCCATCGCCTGGACGGCGTCGTGGTAGCTCTCCAGGATGTTCTTCTTGGTGAGGTCGCGGTAGATGCCGAACAGGTCGGCAATCGGCTGCGGAGCGTCGGCCGGCAACCTCCGGTGGCACCTGGTATCGGTCGAAGTTCGACACGCCGAGCACGTCGAAGACCAGCACGCTGTGGTAGGCGACCACGGCCCGGCCCGACTCGGAGATGATCGTCGGGTGCGGGCACGCCGGCCTCGTCGCAGACGTTCTTGATGCGGAAGACGACGTCGTTGGCGTATTCCTGCAGGGTGTAGTTGACCGAGGACTCGAAATCGGTCTGCGAGCCGTCGTAGTCGATGCCCAGGCCGCCGCCGACGTCGAGGTAGCGGACGCCCGCGCCGACGCGGTGACAGCTCGACGTAGATGCGCGCCGCCTCGGTCAAGGCCGCCTTGATGTTGCGGATGTTGGTGATCTGGCTGCCCAGGTGGAAGTGCACCAGCTGCAGGCAATCGGCCATGTCGCGCTGCTTGAGATACTCGATACGCTTCGAGGACCTCGGTGAGGGTCAGGCCGAACTTGGAGCGGAAGCCGGCGCTCGACTTCCACCGGCCGGCGCCGCGCGAGGCCAGCTTGACGCGCACGCCCGATGATCGGCCGGACGTGCAGCTCCTGGCTATAACGGACGATAGTTCCAGCTCGCGTGAACTTCTCGACGACCGGGATGATGTGCTTGCCGATCTTGCGGGCGAGCACTGTCATCTTGATGAACTCGTCGTCCTTGAAGCCGTTGCAGATGATCGGCGTTTCCAGGTCGTTGGTCAGGGCGAGCACGGCGAGCAACTCGGGCTTGGAGCCGGCTTCGAGCCCGAAATCGAACGGCTTGCCGAAGTCGAGGATCTCCTCGACGACGTGCCGCTGCTGGTTCACCTTGATCGGATAGACGCAGCAGTAGTTGCCCTGAAAGCCGAATTCGCGAATGGCGGCGCGGAAGGCGTCGTGAATCTCGCCGACGCGATGGCGCAGGATGTCGGTGAAGCGGAGCAGGATCGGAAGTTGGATGCCGCGTGCCAGGAGCTGGTCGACGAGTTCCTTGAGATCGATCGCCTGGTCGGGACGTTTATTGGGGTGGACAGTCACGTGTCCCGCGTTGTTGATGCTGAAATACCCCTTGCCCCAGTGGCGGATACAATAAGTCTCGACCGCATCATCAATTTTCCAGGGATTTCCGATTTTCTGCTCGACAACTTTCGACATTCGAGGCATCTCCCTAGATAATGTGAGATCCTTGGAGCGGTCGTGCACCACCTCCTCGGGGGGTCCGCCTGGCCCGTCTGCGATCACCGCCCCCAGGGTATCCCCATTATACGCACCTCCTCCTCCCTCGCTGCCTCGCCCCGCAAATGACAGGAAAGTCATTCACGAGAGCGTCAATCGAGCCAGAACGGAGAGAAAATGGTTCGGCGACCGCGCTCGATGACGTGGGAGGCGGATCATTTTCGGCCCGCGTCGCGGGAATCCGCGGTTGGTGCCTCGGCGGCTTCCCGGCTCACAAAGGCGTCGAGGCCGCGGGTTGAGGCGCGGGCATAGGCCGATTCCAGCGCATCGAGGAACGGCTGCCCGCCCCTCCAGAAGGGGAAACCCCCGAGTCGCCTGGGCAGGCCGGCGGGTACGGGCGGCGCGACAACCTCGCCGAACGGGTCGTCCTGGAGGCCGGGCCCGGACCAGAAACCTCCGGTGTCCGCCGTCAGCGGTTCGGGGAGCATCGGAGCCGGCCCGGTCGGGCTTGGCTGGTCGCGGCCGCCGTCCGACTCCGCAAGCCGCTCGAACAGCTCGTCCCGGCTCAGGCCGCGGAGGGTGAAGATCAGGAAGGGGTCGCGGTCGAACTCCTCGCCCAGCAGGTAGTAGACCGCGGCGATGTGCTTGCACGGATTCGAATCGTCGGGACAGGAGCACGTTGTCTTCAGGTCGCCGCGCTTTTCCGGAAAAAGCGACAGCTTGGCGTCGCGGAAGACCTGCTCGATGTCCTGGGGCATCTCGCCCGCCAGCAGCTTGGCGGCGAAGATCGCCTGCCGTCCCAGCGCCTCGATCAACGACTTCCAGTCGGCGGCCGAGAGCGTTTGGGCCTGGATGACGACGTCGTAGGGCTTGGGACGAGACCCCTGGACCTCGGCCCGGGCCCGGCCCTTCTCGATGTCGATCGAGAGCACCTGCCCCTTACGGGCATACGACCGGCCACGCTCCAGCCGCGCCCCGATGTTGAAACTGTGCAGGACGTCGATCCAGCGCTTGGCCCACCAACTCGTGCCGAACTCGCCGCGCTTCGCTTGCGCCTTGATCCCACCCTTCACCTCGCGCGGCTTCGAGCGAGGAAGGAAATCCCAGCGATCACGTCTCCAGCTCATGGTCGGGGTTCCGCGAGAGGTCTCCGGCGTCAGACGAATTGGCCGGCGAACGAGAGATAGCCGGTCTCGCCGCGCCGGAGTTGTGAATGGTTGTGGACCGAATCGCGAACCACCCGGAGGGCATCGCGCCAGATGTCGTCGGGAAGCTCCGCGCGGAACTGCCGGATCTCGCTCAAGGCCTTGACCAGTTCGGAGGTTTGCGCGTCGGTCGGTTCCATCCCATTCAGGCAGCGGCGCAGCGCCTCGTCGACTGCGCGATCGTCGATACGCGGGTTCTTGCGATGCCGGCTGACCAGAGCGAACTCGATGTTCTGGAGCACGTCTTGATGCTCGCCCGCCATCCGCTTCATGAGCTTGACCGGCGCCCGCGAGCGATTTTGTTCGTAGCGGGAGAGGCGCTCTTGATTCTTGAACAAGCGCTTGGGAGGGTGTTTCTTGGCCATTCTCGATAACCTCAGATCACCCGGAGGAGGTCGTCTCCCGGCGCTCCATGTTACCAAACTCGGAGACCGGGGCCAACCAAGGGGCCGACCGATCTCTTCTATTCTATTCCCCCAGTGCCCCGCGGCGGAGGGTGAACAGTTCCTTGAGTTCCTCGGTGGAGAGCTTGGTCAGCCAGTCCTCGCCGCTCCCGACGATGGAGCCGGCGATCTGCTGCTTGCGTTCGATCATGTCGTCGATCTTCTCTTCGAGCGTGCCGACGCAGAGGAACTTGTGGACCTGGACCTTCCGGGTCTGGCCGATGCGGAAGGCGCGGTCGGTCGCCTGGTTCTCGACCGCCGGGTTCCACCAGCGATCGAAGTGGAAGACGTGGTTGGCACGGGTCAGGTTCAGCCCGGTGCCGCCGGCCTTGAGCGAGAGGACGAAGAGGCGCGGGGCCTCGCCGTCGCCACCCTGGAAGCGCTCGACCATGAGGTCGCGCTGGCGCTTGGGCACCCCGCCGTGCAGGAAAAGCACCTCGCGGCCGAACGTCTCCTGGAGGTGTCGCTGCAGGATCGCGCCCATCTCGGCGAACTGGGTGAAGATCAGCGCGCGGTCGCCCTCCGAGAGCGCCTCCTCCAGCATTTCGGTCAGCCGCGCCAGCTTGCCCGAGCGGCCGGCGATGGCGGAGTTGTCGCCGAGGAACTGCGCCGGGTGGTTGCAGACCTGCTTGAGCTTCGAGAGCGTCGCCAGGACCATCCCCTTGCGCTGGATGCCTTCGGCAGTCGCGATTTCCTCGGCGGCTTCCTCGACGACGGCCGCATAGAGCGAGGCCTGCTCCTTGGTCAGCGTGCAGAAGACCTTCATCTCCAGCTTGTCGGGCAGGTCGGCGATGATCGCTTTGTCGGTCTTGAGCCGGCGCAGGATGAAGGGGCCGGTCAGGCGCTTGAGCCGTCGCGCGGCCTCGGCGTCGCGGTTGGCCTGGATGGGCACGAGGAATGTCCGCTTGAACTCGGCCTGCGAGCCGAGCAGGCCGGGATTGAGGAACTCCATGATCGACCACAGGTCGCCGACGTGGTTCTCGACCGGCGTGCCGGTCAGCGCGATGCGATAGTCGGCCGGAAGCGCCCGGGCCGCCCGCGCCTGCTTGGTCTCCGGATTCTTGATATTCTGCGCCTCGTCGAGGATCACGCCGGCCCAGGGTACCCGCTGGAAGAAGCTCGAAGTCGCGGTGCAGCAGCGCATAGCTGGAGAGGACCAGCGCGTGCCGGGTCGCCTGCGCCTGGAATTCCGGCCCCCTGGTCCGCGACAGCCCGTGGTGGACCATCACGGGCAGACTCGGGCGTGAACCGGGCCGCCTCCTTTTGCCAGTTGCCCACGACCGACGTCGGGCAGATCAGCAAGGTCGGCCGCCGGGATTGCTCGACTCCCAGTCGTGCTGGATCAAGGCGAGGGTCTGGATCGTCTTGCCCAGGCCCATGTCGTCGGCCAGGCAGGCGCCGAAGCCCCAGCGCCGGAAGAAACCGAGCCATGAGTAGCCGCGCGATCTGATAGGGCCGCAAGGTCCCGTGGAACTCCCGCGGAGGGGCGAGCGTCTCGAACCCCTCGCCGCCTTGAAGCTGTTCGAGGAGCTCGGCGAACCAGCCGTTGGCCTGGACGCCCTCGAACGCGAGGCCGCCGGGCGGCTGGGCGACGCCCAGCGCCATGTGCACCGCCTGGCGGGCGGTGATCGACGTCTCTCCCTTGGTCTTCCAGAAGTCGAGCGCGGCCTGGATCTCCTCGGCGCTGAGCTGGACCCACTGGCCCCGGACCCGAACCAGCGGCGTCTTGAGCTTGGCCAGCGCCTTCAGCTCGGCCAGCGTGAGCTTCTGGTCGCCCAGCGCGACCTCCCACTTGAAGTTGAGGATCTGGTTGAGCGACAGCTCGGACAGGCTCGTCATCTTGGGCGACTTGACGACGGCCCGCGCCGACAGGCGGAGCTTGGTCCCCTTGCGGCTCCACCATGCGGGCAGGAGCACGCCGAAACCGGCTTGCTCCAGGAGCCACGCCTTCTCAGTGAGGAACTCGTGCGCGCCGGTCGTGTCGAGGATGTAGCCGCCGGGCGCGGCCGACTTCAGGCTCTCCTCGATCCGCGGGGAGATCGCCGCCGCCTGCCCGAGCGCCGCGAGCAGGTATTCGCGCGGCTTGAACCCGCCACGCGTGAGGATCTCCGCCTGGCGTCCCCGAGGGTTCCAGGCGTCGGCGACTGGCAGGAGCAGGCTGGGATCGTCGTTGGCCTGGAGCAAGTAGCGAACCGTCCATTCGCCCTCAGCGGGGCCATCGGTCTCCTCGGGCTCCTCGAGACGGAAGCCGAGCCGGAAGGGTGCGGCCGCCGTCACGGCGATCGGGAGACGCCACCGGCGAACCTGCTCGGCGAAGCGGTCCAGTTCGGCCGGGTCGCCATCCATGAGTCCATCGGGCGACCGGAGCGCGTAGAGCCACTGGTCATGGAGGCTGTTGAAGCTCGTCGCCTTCCGGCCCCCCCGCCGAGCCTCGTAGGCGGGTGCCGTCGACTCCGCCGAGGTCCGGACGAGATGATCGACGATCGCCGCGACGAACGCCGAGGCCGTAACCATCGCGTTCGTCGCCGGGGGAGTGCCGGTCTCCTGGCCCAGCGCGGCACGCCGAGGGCATGGCGCGGGCCAGTTGCCCCAGCCGATGCGACTCGGCGCCGGCGAGGACCGGCTCCCATCGGGCGAGATAGGTCGCCTGATCACGTGCGATGCCGGGCAAGAACTGCTGCCGCGCCGCCAGCGCTGCGGCGAACCGGAAGACGGTCGCCCAGGTACTCGAGCGTCTTGCCGAGGACGACCCCCGACGCCAGCGTCTGCCGGCCGATGCAGGTGCAGAGCAGATCGACCGCCTGATCGGCCCTCAGGCGGAGCGCCGATACCGCCCAGGGAGCGATCTCGGCCCCCTCGGCTCCCGGAGGCGTCTCGGCGATCAGGGGGCTGGACGCCACGGGCTGACCTTTGATCGTGGGCAGCCAGGCGATCCGGGTCACGGCGTCCTCCCGATCGGCCTGAAAGCCCGCGATCGCGCTCGTCAGCGTCTCAGTCAGCCGCGCGATACCCGCGTCGAAGGGCAGGGGAAGGGCCTCGGGGTTGGCCTTTGATCCCTTCGGTCGGCCCCGGCGCCGGATCGGAGCGGCCGATGGGTCCAGCGGCGCCTCACCCCAGAGGGCGAGCTTCCCTTCCAGGGTCGCAGCATGGAGGACGAGCATTTCCGGTGTGATACCTCGGCAATTCTTCTCGGGAGATTGCAATTGTGTTGGATGGCATTATACATCGTCCGCGGCCGATTCGAATTCCTTCGGGCGGTTTCGACCTCAAACGGTGTTAAGATGCTGCCCAATCGTCATCTCGATGCACCCTCAACCCGGCCTCTCCCGGAGGGAGGGGACCGAGGTGAGAGGCCTTCGGGGAAGGCCCATAAATAGCTTCGATCGGCCGAGCCGGAGTGTCAAGCGCCGTGTCCGCTTCCGGGATGATGGCTCGGCCAGGTTGACTTTAGTTAAGAGTCTCTCCCAGTAGGGTGCGTGAGCAGCCCTTTGGAGTCGTCCGCATGAATCTGCTAAGCTGTTGCCAGGCACTGATTACCGATTCTCTGCGGAGGCGACAGCTGCAGCCGACACCGTCTACCACCATTCCCAGAAGGTCCGGGCGGCCGTCGAGACCGAGCACTCCGGCGGGCCTACACATGCCTAACTGATCCAGGAGAATTCCGACCTCCTTCAGGAGAATGTGCACCTCTGGACTAGCTGTCTCAGACCGTCGAGTTTCCCATGGTCAAGCTACACGAGTTCACTGTCACGGCCACGGCCATGGGCCTGAGCCTCAATCAGATCCTCGTCCTGCTGGCGCTGATCCTGGGGTGCAGGCACGCCCCGGTCGCACCACGCTGCACCGCTGGATCAAATCCGCCGGGATCGCGGCGGGGCGGGTCCTGAAGCACCTCGATGCGCGATGTCAGGCGTTGGTGCTGGTCGGCTGCCTCGATGAGATCTTCTTCCACCGTCGCCCGGTGCTGGTGGGCGTTGAGCCGACGAGCATGGTCTGGTTCTTGGGCCAGAAGGCCAACGATCGCACGGGGTCGACTTGGTCGCGGGCGTTGCAGGACTTTTCATCGCTCTCGTACGTCCTGGCGGATGCGGGAACGGGCCTGCAAGCCGGGATCGCTGCGGTGCAACAGCAACGGCAACAGGACGTGAAACCACCGTTGGAGAACCGCCTCGATGTGTTCTACACCACCCAGGAGGCGCAGGCGCCAGTCTTGCGCAGATCTAGAGCCGCGTGGAACGGCTCTTGGAGCAGGCCGAAGCGGCCGATCGCCCGGTCGCGTATGCAGCAGCAACTAGGCCACGATCCTCCGGGCGCGGCAGTCGCCGCACGCTCCGCCTGGAAGAAGACGGCGACGGCGTTCCAGCAGTACGAACGATCCGAAGCGGGTTGGAAGATCGCACACGCGGCCATGCAAATGTTTCGTCCCGAGGGTCGGTTGAATGAACGCCCTTCGGCGAAGGGTGAGATCGCGCGGGCACTGCCCCAGTTGTCGGTGGCGAGTGGTCCAAGATCCGGAACTACCTCCAGGCGGAGGAGACGTTGACATTCTTGGATTGGCCGAACCGTCAGTTGCTGCTAAGCTGTTGCCAGGCACTGAGTACCGATTCTCTTTGCGGAGGCGACAGCGATGAACCTCAGCAACTTCTTTGAGCGGTTCTCCCAGGATTCCCCCTTTATAACGTGATGGCTCGGAGAACGCCACCTCCGGCGGCTCTTTCTTGCCTAGATTGCCCATGTTCGTGCAAAATGTCTTGTTCTTTGTCTCCTTCCTTTAATAAAGGACGCGCTACTTGCAGGTTTTTTTCTAGGATGGCAACTTCACTGGAAGAGCCGTTCTGACCACCGACTTACCGATGGTCTGGGTAGACGCAGTTTGCTCATATGATAAATTGACTGGTGATGCTGTTAGCCAGTTTCCCCTCCATGGGAATCCAGGCTAGGCAACGGTAACGACCTTTCGCGAGTCTGTTTGCCAACGATATACTCCGTCGCGAGCAACAGCATGTTGACGGTCTTCCTGACCGAAACCGCTTCGAAATCGAAAGGGGTGATACTTGTGTTGACACCCAGCCCTTGCATTGGAACCTGCCGCATCGACGAAACCTCTGGCTTTTGCGTCGGCTGCGCCGGACAAGTAAGGAGGTTGCGGCCTGGCGGGGAGCGTCCACAGCCGTCCGAGAACAGATCTGGGCAGAACTGCCCGGGCGGCGAGCGAAGCTCGGCGTTGGCCTGCATCGTCTCGTGTGGATGCGTGACGACATTCGCTCCTTCATCGCAGGAACCTTGCGAGCCGGAGGCGGTACCTGGGTATGCGGCGTCTTCGGGGCGGTTGCGGAATTCTGCGTTGGAACCGACGAGGCCGTCGACCTCGATCTCGATGTGAGCTGTCTCGCCGCGGCGACGCCGCGCGGGTCCATCCGCTTCAGAATTTCGGAGCACGTCAGCGCCCTGGCGTTGACGGCGACCGTCGACTCTACGAAGACGGGGGTGATCATCCTAGCTATGCCCCGGGCCCGAGCCGGGCTGCCGAGACCTACGGGCCTGACCTCGCTCGGGCCAGACCGGGACGCTATCCGGGTGGAGGACCGCGACGAGCAGCTCTACGATTTTGGACTCGGTATGCAGGCCGCGGACTTTTGCATCCGCACGGCCGACCTCGACTTGATACACGGGCTGAATGACCATAGCGGCCTAGGATGGCACGATCTCCTCGCGGGCCTGGGTAACCGGATCCTCCAAGCGTCTCCGACTCGGGTGACGCGGAGCTCGATCGGACGTATCGAGGTATTCACCCGGATTCCCTTGCCGGGTGGACAATCCCCAGTCGGTCCGCACACGCACTTCCTGCCGGCTCACCTCGCCGGAGGTCGGGAGACACCTCCCGGACTGGAGCTTCCCGAAAACCTCATCCCCTGCGCGATCTTCTATCCCGGGCCAGACGTTATTCCCGGGCGTTGTTGAGACCATCTGACCTTAAGAGGAATTTGTCGTGCCAGAAGAAATTGACCCGAATCCGTGGGGCTAGAGGCGGCCGATCTGGCTCTTGCTCCTGGTCGCCGCGAGCATCGCCTTCACGTTCACCTTCGCCTGTGCAGTCCTGTTCGCCGCGTTCGCAGCCGCGTCCGCATGCACTCTGCATCGGCGCGATGCGTATTCTCTCGTCGGTGCGGTGTGGTTCACCAATCAAGGGGTCGGCTTCAGGTTTCTCCATTACCCCTGGACGAGGAACTGCCTCACCTGAGGCGTGGCGTTGGGAGTGACCTCGCTCTTCTCTACCCTGGCCGCCCGTCTCACCGTACGGCGACTCGCCAAGGTCCGGGCCATAGCGCGTAACTCCGTCACCTTCCTGGCAGCATTCACGGCTTATGAAGCAACCCTGATCGTCTTCTCACTGCTACTTGGGGGGATCGAGAACCACACGCTGGCGATCCAGGGCAGAGTCCTTGCCATCAACACAGTCACGCTGGTCGGTCTGTTTGCCCTGGATCGTGTGGGCGTCGCGATCGGTCTCGCCCCTGCCGTTCGCTCTCCCTCGTTGGTGGCAGCACAGCACGCGTAAGTCCCCGACCCTCAATTGATCCCAGCGTTGGAGGCGTTGATTGATCCTGAGACCCGGGGCGATCCCATGTCGCCGTTACGTTGGACCTGTAAGAGTACCCGCCAGTTAGCCCACCTCCTGACAGCAAGGGGACACTCGGTCAGCCATATGCAGGTCGCCCAATTGTTATATGCTTTACACTACAGTTTGCAGGGGAATGCCAAGACTAAGAAGGGAAACAACACCCCGATCGGGATCCTCAGTTTCGCTACATCCAACGCCAGAGCGAGTCATTCTTGGGCCGAGGTTGGCCCGTCATCTCGGTCGATACCAAGAAGAAAGAACTGGTCGGAAACCACGCAAATTCCGGGCAAGAATGGCAACTGGAAGGACAACCTGTGCCGGTCGATGTCCATGATTTCCCCGATCCGGGATTCGCAAGGCCGTGCCTCGTGGGGTCTACGATCAACAGCACAACTTGGGGTGGGTGACCGTGGGTTGTTCGCATGACACAGCCCGTCCGTGATTCCTGTCCCGGCGGCGGCGAGCCGAAATCACATCGCGACAGCCGCCCGCGTTGAGGGCAAGGGGAGACCATGGAGTCTGGGACATCGCCACCAGCCAGGAAAAGCTCGCGCTCAAGGAGCAAGCCGGAGGGGTCAGGAGCGTGGCTTTCGGCCTCGACGGCATGCGCCTGGCCACGGGGGACGCGACCGGGGAGGTGAAGGTCTGGAACTCCGCCTCGGGACAGGAAATCCTCTCCGTCCAGGCGCATCCCGCGGGAGACACACGTGTCGCCTTCTCACCGGACGGGAGGAGGCTGGCCTCGGCCGGGGCGGATCGGAAGGTCAAGCTCTGGGAGGCTGACTCCGGCCAGGAGGTCGTCTTCCCCCAGGGGCAGGGAGTAGCTGTCGACAGGGTGGCCTTCTCCCCCGACGAGCAGACCCTGGCGGCCGCCGGTCGGGATCAGACCGTGAAGGTCTGGGACGTGCCGAAGGGGGGCGAAACGATACCCAGCGGACGAGGGTCGGCGGCCCCCCGATAATGGGTCTGCTTGTCGCCTTGAGCCTTGATGCATGGCCAACGCTCCGAGACGCGCGGGCAGA
Organism: uncultured Planctomycetaceae bacterium; assembly: GCA_963803395.1. Lineage (GTDB taxonomy): Bacteria > Planctomycetota > Planctomycetia > Isosphaerales > Isosphaeraceae > JAFANO01. Next base: position 24,553 of record CAWDND010000100.1, on the reverse strand, counting down.
GGGTTCAGCGCACCTTTACCGATGGAGGTGAGGGAAGTCAAGGGGGCCGTTGCCTGCGGCCCCCGTGCCGAGCGGGAGGGGTGAGGAGGATGGGGAGAAGTGGCGATCCGTCGGTCAGAAGAGGAGGATCGCATCGATGGCGAGCGTCAACTGGCTCTTCTTCGTGCCATCGATGAAGGGACGGGTGAACTGCGTCCAGTCGTACCGCGCTTCGGGCCGGATCCAGATATACGGCTTCGGCTTCCAGATCAGGCCGAGGGTCTGCTCATAGAAGTTGTCGCGGAACCCGGTGCGTTGCCCGCCGTTGTCGCGGAAGACTTCGGCCCGCCAGACGCCGGTCAGCTTGTCGCTGAACGCGTAGAGGAACCAATTGCCGAAGCTGTACCAACTGTTGTTGAGGTTGGTCCCACCTGGCCCGGAGCCGGGGATATTGGTCTCGTACGAATCGTCGTTCTCGATCACCTGGGTTAGCTTGTCGGTCCACTTGTAGGAGAAGACATTGGTGAACGAGGTCCGCCAGTTGCTCCCGTAATTCGGGTTGCGCCGGCCGGCCTCGTAGGGGGGCACCGTGTTGCCGGGCAGGATGATGGTTTGCGGGCTCTGCTGGAGGAACCTCGGATACTGATTCGGGCCGAAGATGTACGAGATGGCGAGGTTCCCCTTGCCGTTCTTCGTGGTGTAAGTGAAGCCGCCGAGGTAGTTCCACTTGTAGTGATCGTTGAACCAGCGGTCGTAACCGTTCACCGAGCCGTTGTAAATGTTGACGCGGTCGGTCAGGTGCAGGGTGGAGAGGAATCCCAGGTGAGTGAACGGTTGGCCGTAGTTGAACATGTAGGGGACCGAGAGCAGCGGACGGCCGATCGCGGGCACCACTTCATACCCGAGGATCGTGTAGAACCGGCCTCCCTTGATGTCGATGCCCCCCTTGGTCAAGTAGGGGAGGTGGACCTCGCCATAAATCTGGGCGGGGTCGTAGCCCGCGAAGTGGTTTAGCCGGAACGAGTGCTCGAACAAGCCGCGCATGTGGTTGAACTGCCAGTCGTTGCCGAAGAGGTTGTCTACCCGGAACCCGAAGTTGATCCGGTCGTTCTGCTCGAGCGGGTTTTCGATGATCAGGTAGTACTGATTACCCATCCAGCGATTGGCTTCGAAGTTCGGGTTGACGCCGAAGTTCAGGTCATTTTTCGGGGTGCCCCGGGTGTTGCCCGTGAAGCTGTTCTGGATCCAGCCGTAGACCTTGACGGGGGCGTCGGCACGGCCCAAGGCGTTCATCAGGAGCTTGGTCTCATCCTTCGCCGGTGCCTCCTCTTCCTTGGCCTCCTCCTTGGCTTCCTCCTCCTTGATTCCTTCCTCGGCGGCCTCAGTGGGCTCGCCCCCGCCGCCGGGTCGCTCGGCCCTCGGCAGCGCGACGTCGGTCTCGTTGGTGGGTCCCGGAGACCCGGACGGCGAGGGCGGTTCGGATGATCCCGCCACTGGGGGCGCGGGAGTCGGTGGTTGCGGCTGGTACGCCGACAACCGAGCCGGAGGGCCATATCCCATGGGGTACGTCATCCTCGGCGGTGCGTAGGAGCCCGAGGGTGTCACCGGGAACCGATTCGGACCGGAGACACCCGAGCCACCCGCCTGCCCAAAGATCTCCCCCCCACCGATCCCCCATAAAAGCCCTAGGACGCCAATTCCTTGCGCGATCGGCTTTCTCATGGTCATCCTCCTGAATGACTTCACAATCCACGAATCCTTCGTGGTCTTCATTCTTCAAACTCGAGCATTCTTGCGGAATACCCAGGCGAGCCCTTCTCGCTTCCCTGCTCCTCCGGCAAATCCTGACAGCGCTTGCGTTGTTCCGAAATAGCCAGATCGGCAAGGACACCGTGTCGGGCATCCAAGGGAGAGCCGATCAATCGAGGAGTTTCATCAACACATCTTCGTCGGGCTCGAGAGGTTCCAAGATCCGATGAGGCCGAGTTCCGGATCGGGACGAACGGGAAACTCGTCAGATCGGCCGCACCTGTGATGTGGTCACGCATGGGACCACAGGACAGGAGGCCGTGCAGACGTCATCCCAGGATTATGGACGGAAATACCCTTCGAGTCCGAATTAACATCGGATCATGGTGTCGAGGAAATTAGCGATTTTGGTGGTATGGAGGCGAGTTTGGAGAAGATGGAAGAGCGGGGAAATGCTGAAACTGAAGTTGATCTGTGCCATGATGATCTGGAAAACAAGGAAGCCGACCAGATTGCATCCTTCCAGGTCGGCCACCTCTCCCATGGCGACCTGGACGATACAGCCTGGCCGGCTAGTCGGGACGCACGCCCTCAAGCCCGCAGAGCGAAGATCGTGATGAAGAAGCGGGGCGAGCAGGGGGTCGTGCGAGGAATCCTCCTCGCCCGGTCAGCGACAGCCATCGCGGCCAATGGACCGAAACCACCATCGCCAGGGGCGTCTTGCAAGGGATGATAACAATTACGAAATTACTTGAATAAATTTATCATCTGGATAACACGTTTTATGAACTATAATAATCCCTGCGACGCTTTCATGATGTTGCAAAGGGAGTGCCGGAGATCTCCGATATCGGCCGATCAACCCGCGAATCGCGAGGATTTTTCCCGTGAATTATTTCTATTTTCTTGAGAGGAAGGGACTTACGAAATTGCCCGGGAGGCGATACCTTGAAATTGAATCATTCGGTCTGTGAACGGATTCCGCCAGTTCTTCGAACAAACCCTGGGCACCGAAGCCTATTTCGTGTGCACTCGTGGGGAATCGTCCCTCGGCTGAAGAGTTGGGTTCCGGCGCATCCGCAGGCAATTCGCGTTGTGACAAGGGGTGAGGCGTGGGGTCAGATCGCCATGTGGGAGATCGGATGGATCATGAGTGAACCTCGATGCGCGGCGGCGGAGGTCGCCATCCTGTCCGATGCTGTCGCGGCCTGGGTTGAGCACGGTCGGCCGAAGCCGCTGGAGCGCTGGTTCGCACGCACCCTCGATCCCGAGGGGATGCCTCGACAGATGCCGGTCTCCGAGTGGCCGGCGTGCCTGGCCGCCCTGGCCGAGGCACGCCGCCGCCGAGGGACGGGATGGCCGAACCTCTTCGACGTGAAAATCGAGGGGCTGTTCCGTCAGGCGCCCCGATTCTCCCGACCCGACGGCACGTCGGTCTTCAGCAGCTTGGACGAGGCGATCCTGCCCCGGCGCCTTTTCCGATACTGGGCGGAGCAACTCAGCGATCCAGGGCTCGCCACCGTGGTTAACTGGTGGTTCCCCACGCGCGTGAAGGGCCATGCACCCCGCCGCTCCCCGCGACAGCCCGGGCTGACCACCCCCTGGCGATGCTCCGGGCGGACTGGTCGCGCCAGGGAGACTTCCTGGCGATCGAACATCGCACCCCGGGCGCGTCGTGTTCCGCCGAGCTTTTCGGCCTGGGTCGGACGTGGTTGGGGCCGTCGTGGGAGTCGGGGGTGGCAGGGATGCCGGTCGGCCGGGCCCGGCCGACACTCTGGGTCTCGAACTCCTCGGCCGACCTGGTCGAGTGGTCATTCCGGATAGGCTCCCATCGCGTCCTCCGAACCGCTCTGTTGCTCCGGGGCCGCCGGCTGGCCCTCCTGGCCGACCAGGTCGAAGGTCCCGAGGCGAGACCGGCCATGCGAGTGGCACTGGCCGGAGGGATCACGGCAGCCCTACTGCCGAAGAGCCGGGGCATGGCACTCGCGCCGGCGCGGCCGGGCCTCGGCGCAGGTCTTGCCGATCGGGCTCCCCTGTCGTCCCTACCCGACTGACCTCGGAGCGTTCTCCTGCGAGGCCGAGTCGCTAGTCCTGAGCCAGGCCGGCGATGGACAACGGTGCTGGCTCCCCCTGCTGGTCTCGTGGCAGCCGCTCCGCCAGCGCCCGCAGGTCCAATGGCGAGCCCTGACGATCTCGGAAAAATCGAGGATCTGCGCTCCCGGGACTGCCTTCGCGGTTCGGGTCACCTGGGAACGCGACGAGACGCTGGTCTTCTACCGGAGCCTCGCCCGCCCCGCGCCCGCGCCTTCCTCGGCCACCAGACACGTGCCCGGTTCTTGATCGGGTTCTTCAATCGCGAAGGAGACGTCACGCCGATCCTCAAGGTGGATGGATGACCTCACGGCTTCTCGCGCCTGGGGACCGATGCGATCGCCAGCAGCGAGAGGGTGATATAAACCAGGGCGACGGCGACCGTGAGATAGCCCGAGTGCTGATGCCGCTTGATCCACTGGGCTTGGCCACTCAGGATCAACTGGCCCATGACAAGTTGCGAGACAATGAGGAGAGCCGAAAGGACGCCGAGGATCATCAGGAACGATTTCATCGCGGGTCGAATCCTCTGAGCAATGTGAAGGCGTGTACCGCACGCCATCTGGACCGGCGTGTCCAGCACGCCAGAGTCGAAGGCTTGAACACAAAAAGTTGTTGTGAATGAGTCAAGCTTTGGGGGCAGATCAAAGTTGAAACATCGACCCTCCTCCCCAAATAGCAAATGCATCTTGGGGGGGGGTTCTGAAAGTGAGAGGAACCGGATCATGTATGGTGCATCTGACAGCGGTCGTCCTGACAAGGGCCATGTCCCGAAGGCTCAGAAGTATGAATCGCGTCGCGTCAAACGCGGAACAGTTTGCCGTCGCCCGTTACGGGATGCAGTCTTCATGAGCCGGTTCCTCGGGATGGTCGTCATCGATTGTAACAAACCTCAACGGTCTGGGGTGGAGCCTCGTTCGCTGTCGCGCACGTTCACCGAGGCGTGGGAGGAGCCCGGATTGCAATTCACCGGCGCGATCTTCTCCGCGATGTGCAGGTCGCGGTCGGTTCGGTGACAGCGATCGACAGGCTCTGGTTCCGGGTGGCCGCTCCTTCTCGTCGGCGAGGGGCGGTGAGCCCTTGGACGAGGCGGAAGATTAGCCTCGATGACATCTCTGCGGTTCGCTGGTTCTTTGCCCGCCGCAATCCCTAGTCCGAAGAACCACAGTTGAACGCCAATGATACGGCCAGCTTACCCTCGTTCGTTACTCTGCCCTGCTTCACGCTGCTGGCTTCGCCATCAGCGGACGACCCGTGTACGTCCATCGGAATGTATGTGCAAATACTCGATTGAAATATTCGATAAAATTCGACAGTTTATCACGCAAGTCTTTCACCGAGGTGAACGAACCACGGCGAATCACTTTCCGCATGATCACCCCGAAGACCACCTCGATCTGGTTCAGCCACGAACTGTGCTTCGGCGTGTACACGAACCGGATGCGGTGACCGGGCTCCGACAAGAACGCCTGGCGGCTCGCCACCGATCCCAGCACACCACGTACCCCCTTCTTGCCCAGCGCCGTGGTGATCTCACATGCCTTGGCCACCACCCGCACCAAGGTCTCCGAACAATGGATGTTCAAGTTATCCGTTACGAACACCCACGACGCACCCGGGTCAATGGCCCTCGTCTGCTCGATGTGGCTGGCGAAGTCGGCCTCGGTACGCGTCGGGCCGATCGTGGGAGCGATCAACTCCCCGGTCGTCACCTGGAAGTTGCCGATCAGGGTCAACGTCCCGTGCCGCTCGTACTCGAACTCGAGCCGCGCCGGCTTCCCCGCGATCATCAGCTTGGTGGCGGCGGTCCGCTCCAACGCCTGGATGCCCGTCATCTCGTCCACGCAGACGGTGTGGGTGTTCTGGGTCTGCTCCAACACTGGCGCCATGCGGTATGTGTCGCAGACCGCCTCGACCTGCTTCTGAAACCGCTCCGGGACCTTCTCGGTGGTGTTGAGCCAATACCGGCTCTTGTGGGGCTGCATGGCGGCCTCGCGAAGGTAGCGGCCCACCTGGGACGTCGAGATCGACGCGACGATGCCCCGTTTGACGACCTCATCGGCCAGTTCGTGCGCCGTCCAGTGGGTGATGGGCCGGCCGGACTTCTCGGGGGGCTCGCAGGCGACCGCGAGGATCTGGGTGACTTGCTCCGGGGTGAACTTGCCCGGTGCGCCGGGGCGCGGTCCATCAGTAAGGACCGCTTCGATGGCCCGGCGCAGAGCGGCGTGGGTCTCGCTGCATTCGAGGTCAATGAGGCGGTTCCATGCCTTGGCCCAACGTCGTCGCCAGAGTCCGACCGGGCGTTGCCCAAGGCCGACCTGCTCGGCGATCTCGTCATTGCGAAGGCCGTCGAAGGCCAGGAGGATGAGGGAGGCCCGTTGCCGGAGATGCGAGGGAGCCGTGACGGCGTCGTGGAGCGTGCGGAGGATGTCATGTTGACGTTCAGTGATGGTGATCTTAGCCGCCTTACCCGGCATGGTGAAAGCTCTCCTTGTAACTGGGAAACTAGCAAAGCCAGGTAATTTTAGCGTGACGGTCAACTTCTTGGGATCTCAACTACGGTTTGTGGGACTAGCCGGATCGCGATCAGACCACGCGTAACACGATCTTCCCCTTCGCCCGCTCCGACTCGCTGAAGTCGTGCGCCTTCTTGGCCTCATCGAGCGAGAAAACGCGGTCGATGACCGGCCTGAGCTTTCCTTCGTCGGCCAGGCAGCCGAGGAGCTCCAGGTCGGGGCCACGGGCCCTGGCAATCACGAACCGCGCCCGCTTACCGGAGCCGAGCAGGCCGACGATCGGCTCCACGGCACTTCGGAGCAGCACGCCGGGGCTCGGAAGCGTCGTGATGTACATCCCATTCGGCCGGAGGGACCGGGCGCATGCCAAGAACGAGGCTTTGGCGACGGCGTCGAAGATGATGTCGAACTCCCCGGAACGTCGCGTGAAGTCCTCGCGGGTATAGTCGATGACCTCGTCGGCGCCGAGGCCGCGGATCAACTCGACATTGGTAGGACCGCAGACCCCGGTGACGCGGGCACCCAGCGCCCGGGCGATCGGCACGGCGAAGGTGCCCACACCTCCCGAGGCGCCGTTGACCAGAACGGACTGGCCAGCGGAAAGCTGCCCCAGGTCGCGGAGCGATTGCAGCGCCGTCAGTCCCGCGATCGGCATCGACGCGGCCTCCTCGAAGCTCAGCGCGGCGGGCTTGCGGGCGATCGCGGGCTCGCCGGTTACCGCGAATTCTGCAAACCCACCGGGGCCGCGACGCCCGGGATTGAGCATGGCGAAGACCGGATCGCCCGGCCGGAAACGGGTGACTCCGGGTCCGACTTCCTCGACCACGCCCGCGATATCGCCGCCGAGGATTGCGGGAAACCGGAGCCAGAGCAGGGCGCGAAGCATGCCGCGCCGGATCTTCCAATCCACGGGATTGACGCCCGCCGCGTGGACCCGGATCAGGACCTCGCCGGCCCCGGGCTTCGGCCGTTCGACCTCGCGGAGCTGGAGTCGGTCGCTGTTCCCATACGCGTCGATGACAATGGCTCGCATCCTCGATCCTCTCCAGACCAATTCAAGGTGCCCGTTCGACCTGATTCATCCGGCGGCGGATCTGCTCGAACAGTTCCTCACACCGGGCGAAGAACAGGAAATGATCCTCCTCCGGATCGACCACATAGGTCACGTCGCCGCCCTGCGCCCGGAGCACGTCGACGGCCGGATCGACCGTCGCCTTGGGGACGTTCCAGTCGCGTCCCCCATGCATGACCAAGATCGGCCGACCGCGCCACTCCTGGACGAATCGGGGAGATGCCAACTCGTCGAGGCGCATCGTGGGCGAGATGTAGATCAGGCCGCGGTAGCGCTCGGGATGGGCTGTCGCCGAGCGAGTCACCCCCTTGCCGCCGTCGGACACCCCGGCCAGGTAGACCCGATCGGGGTCGATCGAAAGTCGCGCCACCGCGTCGGCCCGCGCTCGCTCGACCGCCTCGACGCCCCCGACACCCCAGAACCCACCGCCGAAGGTCGGGCAGACGATGACGAACCGGTCCTGCTCAGCGAGAGGACGCCACGCCCAGGGAAGGATCTTGAAGTTGCCCCCGTTGCCGTGCAGGAACACGATCGCAGCGAGCCGTTCCCCTGGCGCGTGCCGCGGCACGTAGGCGTAGTAGTGGCCGGCATCAAAGTCGCGCCCCAGCAACTCATCGAGCGCGAGGTAAGACACCGAGCCGAGCGCCGCGGGCGGTGGGGTCCGACTCGATTTCGCGGTCGAGCCTCAGGGTGATCGCGCGGATGCGGCGGGCTTTGTCCCGGTCCATCCAGGGGACGACTCGCGTGGCAATCGTGACGCCGAGCTTGACCTGGTCGATCTCGGGCAGCATGTTGAGGAGGGCATGCGCGCGGTAGCCCATCGGCCCGACAAAATATGATTGGAGGCCGTACTCAGACGTCGACGTTCCTGGAGGCACCCGGCCGTAAAGGATCAGGACGACAGCGATCGCGGCCCCGCTCAGGACGACCAGCGCCGCCGCCCAGAGCCAAGGGTGGCCAAACGAGCGGGTCAACGTGGCCAGGAGCAAGATCATGCTGATCAGAACGATTGCCAGGACGCCGACGAGTCGTCCCGATGTCGTTTCGGCCACCACAACGAGCAGCGCCAGGGGACCGAGCAGCGAGATGCCGAGCAGGGCGAACGCCACCCCGAGCACGCGCCGCGCGACGCGGAGGGCTCGGGCGCGGCGGGTCCTTCGCTCCACGCTCGGGACGGGCGGGGATGGGGACGATTCGCTCATCGAAGATCTCCCACCGGTGCGGTCGGCCAAGGGTCTACGGGGCCGTTTCCCGGCCCGGCTCCTGCTCGACCATGCGATGCTGCCTCCGCTCGCAGAAACACTTGACCTGCTCGTACATCTCCATCGCGATCTCGGTCCCCGCCACGACCTTGTGGACGACCACTTGCACGATCGGCTTCCCATTGCAGTCGTCAGAGGTCTCCCGCGAGGCGACGACCGCCACCGCGCCAAGGCCACACGGGAACGCGGGGTCCGGATCAGTTCGACGACCCGCCGACCTTCCTAGACCTACAAACAAGCGAGGTCGAGCAATTGACATGGTACTGACAGTGCCTCAGACCCTTGAAAATCCGTGGTGAAACGAAGAAATTCGGAAAAGCGCTCACATGAAAATGACACCCCAATCCGAATTCTCTAGGATCGTCTTCTCTTGGAAAATAGGGGATCCGAGCCGCTGACAGCCTTATGTCAATTGCTCGACCTCGCTTGTTTTAGGATTAGGCCGCCGCCCGGATCTCATCGCTGGAGTCGTCCGGTCGTTGAGCGGGCCCACACAGGCTCTGCGCGTCCGCCGATCGGCATCAGGCTCGATCGGTCTCCGGGGGCTGAAACGCGGCTTCGACCTTCAGGATCATCCGGGCCACCTCGACCATCTTCTGACTGAAATCGCGGGCCAGCCGCTGCAAGCGGAGGAAGGCCTCTTCCTCGTCCAGACCCGCCTGCTTCATGAGGACCCCCTTGGCCCGCTCGATGAGCTTGCGATCTTCGAGGGCCTGCCGCAACGCGCCCGCCTCCTGGCGCAGCGTCCGGAACTGCTCGAACCGCTGCATGGCGATGGTGATCGCCGCTTCCAGGTCGGTCTGCTTGATCGGCTTGACCAAGTAGGCGAGGACGTGCCCTCCCTTGGTCCGCTCGAACAGCTCGGGGTCGTGATAGGCGGACACGAGGATGGCGGGGATCGGCTCCTCCCGGCCAAGCTCGATGACGGCGTCGATGCCGTCCATGTCGGGCATCTTGATGTCGGTGATGATCAGGTCGGGGTGGTCGTCGCGGCAGTGCTGGACCAGGTCCCGGCCGGTCCGGGCGGCGCAGGTCACCCGATGGCCTAGCAGGGGCAAGGTGTCCTGGTAGTAATCCCGCATCCGGGGCTCGTCATCGGCGACCGCAATCCGCAGGGCAGGGGTCATTCTCTCGACCTCGCGGCAAGGTGATCAGGATGGTCGTCCCCTGGCCGTCCCCGGGGCCGACCTTGATGCGGCCCCCGTGGGCCTCCACGATGCGCCGGGCGATGGCCAGGCCCAGACCGGTGCCTCGGGTCTTGGTGGTGTAGAAGGGCTCGAAGAGGTTCCGCCGCTGTTCGGCCGTCAGGCCGGGGCCGTGATCCTGCACGGCGGCGCGGACGGCGGGCTGCCCGTCGCAGTCGACCTCGGCCCACTCGATGTCGATCTCCACGGGGTCGTGACACGCGGCCAGGGCGTTGTCCAGGATATTGCGGAAGACCTGCTCGAGGTGGAAGTGATCCCCCTCACAAACCGGGTCCGGCAGGCCCCGCTCCGAGAGCCGGGCCTCTCGGCCCTGGCGCGTCAGTTCCAAGCGGGCCCAGGCCTCGTGCACGACGTCGCGGAGGGGGCACCTCCGGCGCTCGAGGAGGACGGGGGCTGCATAGGAGCGGACCTCCTCGTACAGGCGATGCAGATCGTCCTGGGCCTCTTGGATGCCGGCCACGAGGTCGAGCGCCTCCGGTCGGTCGGTCAGTCGCCGGCTGAGCATCTCCAGGCAGGCCTGGCCGCGCTGCAGGGCGTTACGGCTCTCGTGGGCCAGTCCGGCCATCGTCTGGCCGATGGCCGCCAGCCGCTCCGCCAGCAGGGCGCACCGCTGGGCTTCTTTCAGATCCGTGATGTCATCCTGGATCGCGACGAAATGCGTGATGATCCCTTGCGGATTCCGGACCGGCGAGATGGACTCCGAGGCCCAGTACAGCCCGCCGTCCTTCTTCTTGTTGTGGAATTCGCCGCGCCATTCGCCGCCGGAGGTGATCGCCTCCCAGAGCCGTTGATACTCCCGGGGAGGTGTCTCCCCGGACTTCAAGATCCGCGGGTTCTGACCGAAGACCTCGGCCGGCTCGTAGCCGGTCACCTGCGTGAACTTGGGATTGACGTACTCGATGCGGCCCGCGGCATCGGCGATGATCACCAGGCTGGCACTCTGCTCGACGGCGCGAGACAACTTGAGGAGTTGCTCCTCGAATCGGTTGCGCTCGGTGAACTGGCCGATCTGGCTGCCGAGCCCGCCCGCCATGGCGAGCAGGGCGTCGTCGGCCGGCTGGACCTCCCGGCTGAAGAGCTCGACCACGCCGAGGATCGCGCCCCTGAGCTGGATCGGGAAGCCGAAGGCGCCGTGCAGGCCCGCTTCGACCACGGCCGGCGCCTGGGAGGAGTCGCCGTCCCGGGTGACATCAGCGATCCAGGCGGGTCGGGCGCCGGCCCAGATGCGGCCAGGGAACTCGTCGCCGGCCGCGAAGGTCGACGCCCGGGTCAGGGCGTCGAATTCGAAGACCGCAACCGACGGCCGATGCCAGGTCGCGATGCAGCGCAGCACCCGGGCCTGGGGGTCCACCCACCATGCGGCGGCGAAGTCCCACCCCAGCCCCTCGCCGATCGCCTGGAGGACCCTCGGGATGGCCTCGGCGAGCGTCGCCGCGTTGGCCAGGACACACGTCGTGGCCAGCTGAGTGGCCAGCCGCCGCTCGGCCCACCGGCGCACGGTGATATCGCGGATGATGCCGATGGCTAGCGGGCTGTCCACCTCCTCCAGCGGGCTGAGGGTGAGGTCGACGGGGAACCGGCTGCCGTCCTTACGCTGGCCGTACAGGTCCGGCCTCGGGCCCCTCGGCCGCGGCCCCGCCCCCTGTCCGCTGTTGATGCCGGACGCCCCCTCTCGAAGCCGGAAGCCCTCGGGGACCAGCAGTTCGGCGGGCCGGCCGAGCAGCTCCTCACGGGAGTAGCCGAATGCCGCCTCGGCTTGCTGGTTGAGGCGGACGACGCGCCCCCAGTCGTCGGTGATGACGATCGGATCCGGCGCCGATTCCAGCAGTTGCCGCGCCTCGGCCAGGGCGTGCTCCAGCGCCACGGCCTGCTCCCGCACGCTCCGCTCGTGCACCTCCAGCAATTGCTCCAGGGCCGCCGCCCGGGAGCGTAACCGCCCCACATCCTCGCCCGTGCGGTCCCCGCTGGTGACGTCGTCGCCCGCCGCGGCGGCCAAGTCGGCGGGGGCGAAGACCGGCCCGCCGTCGAAGGGCAGCACGGCCAGCTTGACGTGCAGGGCCAGGGGCCGGAACAGCTCGGCCGTCGCTCGCGAGATGGGCACGCGGGAGAACAGGTTCACCGCGAACAGATCCCCCGCGGGCAGCACCCCGCCAAAACCCAGCACCGACTCGATCCCGAACGGGACCACGAACTCGTCCTGGGCGGGGATGGACGGGCTGCCGCGCGCCCGGGGGACGTGGAACACGTTGTAGGTCCGCTGCTCCAGGTCGAGCAGCACGTCCGGATCGGGCCGCAGGATCGCCCCGGCCTCCAGCTCGAACTGCGCGATGAGCTGGGCGATCATCGGTGCCTGCTGGAGTCCCTCCTCGCTGGGCAGGGGGATGGCCTGGTGCCTCCGCGACCACTCCCGACGGTTCCACTCCGGTCGGTCGCCGGCGGTCGCCAGCAGGGTCAGGCACTTCAGGGCCGGTGACTCGGGCGGCCGGCCCAGCATCTCCTGGGCGAAGCGCCGGAGATCCTCGTCAAGGCCGCCGTAGGGATGGGTTTTGAAGAACCGGACCAGGGCACAGGCCCGCTCGCCGGTCCGGCCGTCCACGAGGTGGTCGTAGAGGTAGCGCACGATGCACTCGGCCACCTCCTCCATGCTTCGCGTGTCCTGGCCGAGCTGGCGGAGGACGGCCCCGCACTCGATCATATCGCTCAGGGCGAGCTGCGACAGGTTGAACATGGTCCTGGCCCCGCGCCCGCGCGCTTAACGACCACCAGCCCGAAGCCGGTGACTCGTCATTGGTAATCCGGGTTCCTGGTCCTCCGCCCGGGCGAAGCCGTAGCGTGGAGATGGGCGGACCATCGCACCGCCTCGAGGGCCTCCGGGTGATCGTGGCGGCACGAGGCATCCACCGCGTGCCATCCGCCCACCAACATTATAGCCGAGGCGTTGCGGGGCAAGAATGGGCCGGGCGCGCTTTCCGGGCGACGCGATGCGGGGTGGACGGCCGCGCCCGGCTCCCGGACCGCCCCGCCTGATTCCCGGCCGTCGGGATGGAGCGGAGGCCCACGCTCACCGGCCTGGCGCTTCCCGCAGGAAAATCGGCAAGAAATTGTGTTGACACGGACCTACCCCTCGATAACTATGGATATTAGAGATGTCCGGTCTGTCCCCGTCCGGCAGGCCGACACGGCCACGAAGCCCCGTCCGTGCCTCCTCCGCACGGCCGGGGTTTTTTAATTTCTCGGGACACCTCGGGAATATGACCATGTACCGGCATTCCATGATGAACGGACCGAAATTCCTGATCGAGACGCAGCCGGCGTGCGACAATCCTCTGGTCAACGAGGCCGGCGACTGCCCGGCCCGCCCCGGCGTGCCCCTCACCTTCGTCCGTCATCGCGACCGCTTCGATCTCTGCAGCGAGGGCCGGACGCACCGCGAGGCGGCCGGGGGGCCTGCTCCGGCACCTGACCGCCGAGCGGGACTGAGATCTCGATGGTTGGCACCGCGAGATGCTGGAGCGGGTCATCGCCGACGTCGGGGCATTCCTCGAACGCGGGGACCTCGACACTCGCGGCAGTATCGGACCATAGGAGGCTCGACACAATCACCTGTCCAGCGTTGTCTCAGTCGGGTTTCCCCGAAAGCTGGGGTGTTCCCAGAAATACGCTGGGTCAATGACCTGAGAGAATACTCAAAAGAGCAAGGTGCCGCTGCCCAGCACGGGTCCGTGCATCGCGGGCCCGAGGTAAGAACCGCGCCCCTCACCGCATCACCGGCCAGCGCCGGACGAGGAGGATACTATGTACCGGACCTTGAGATCCGGCACCGGGATGGGGACCCTGGTGCTCGGCAGCCTGCTGGGGGTCGGGACCTCGCCGGTCCAGGCCCAGGCCTACACCGCCCCGGCGCCACGCTACACCGCCCCGGCGCCACGCTACGCCGCCCCGGCGCCACGCTACACCGCCCCGGCGCCACGCTACGCCGCCCCGGCGCCACGCTACACCGCCCCGGCGCCACGCTACACCGCCCCGGCGCCACGCTACACCGCCCCGGCGCCACGCTACACCGCCCCGGCGCCACGCTACGCCGGCCCGACGCCACGCTACGCCGCCCCGGCCGACACTTCACGGGCCCAGGGGGATTACAACTTTTATGCGCAGACGCTCTTTGGTGGCTGAACGACGGTGAAACTTGGGGAGGACTGTGCCCAGAGAGCCGGTTTCCCCCCTTATCTCAGAAGCCGCTCGGCGAGCTGGGCCCCCCGGCTCGCCGCGACGAATGCAGCCCCCAGGCGGGCAGTGGGGCGCGAACCACCGAGGCGTTATATGAGGCGATGGGAGAGGCGTTGAAACAGGTCCGTCCCCAGGACATCCTGGGGTGGTTCCAATCCTGTGGCTTACGCGCAACCCAAGAATGAACCGCAATAGTCCGGGATGTCTACTTGCACGGGTTGCGGCATCAGGGGGATACTCGGGTGCGGGATGTTTTCGGGGAAAAGTCAGGGGGTGCAGGAGTTTGCCGGCATCGCGAGCACGAGACTCTGCTGATCTACGAGGACCCATCGTCTGCGGCCATGACAGCCGCGGTTCGACCCCCCTGGCCTTGTTGGAGGCAATGCCATGATGTCGACGTTGGCCTATGCCAATCGCGAGCGCCGGGTCGCAACCGCCGGCACCACGGCCCGCGAGAGGAGAATTGAGGAATCAGCGGAGAGCCGCCTGCGGAGGAGTGGCTATCTCGCGCTAAGGGACATCAACTGCACGTGCCACGACGAGGAGATCACGCTCCGGGGTCGCCTCCCCACGTACTACCTCAAGCAACTCGCCCAGCATCTGGTCGCCGAAATCGAGGGCGTGCGCAGGACCATCAATGAGATTGAAGTCCTGGCGCTCTCGGGCCGCGAAGTGGTGGGATCAGAGGCATGACCCACTGAGGCGGTCCGCGAGTCCCTCATCACCGGCCCACCCCGGAAGGAGGGCAAAGGATGCAAAGGATCCGCAAGGCGGCCAGTCCCGAGGCGAAGATAGCACCAAGGGAAACGGATCCGACTCGTGGGAGCTGCTGGTCGCCGAAATCAAGAGCGTGCGCAGGATCATCAATGAGATTGAAGTCCTGGCGCCATCGGGCCGCGAGCTTGATATAAGTCCTTAATAATCAGGAGGAAAGGTCTGTCGCACCAGGAGCCCACGATGGACATCAAGCCGATCTCGGACCCGTGGCGTATCCCCGACCCGCTGTGGCAGCAATGTAAGTTGGACACTGAAATGAGTGATATTGAAATGTCCGTGTTCGACCAAGTCCTGGATAATCTCCGCAAGGCGACCGATTCCACGATCCAGCACCAGCAGGAGATGTTCCGGCAGTGGTTCCAGCAGTGGCCCCAGGTGCTCGACATCCCGACCACCGGGAACATGCTCACGAACAGTTGGGCCGATCAGGTCCACGCCTTCGAGAGGGATTGGTCCGAGACCGTCATCGACATGCTGAACAAGCACCGCGAGACGCTCGACAGCCAGTACCGCGCCGGAATCCAGAACCTGAGGCGGGCGTACGATGAGATCGAAAGGCGGGTTGAGGAGCGCACCGCCGAGCTTTCCCGGACGAATACCCTCCTGAAGCAGGAGATCATCGTCCGCCAGCGGGCGGAGGAGGCGCTGCGAACCTCGGAGCGGATGTACCGTCAACTCACCGAGGGCAGTCGCGATGCGATCGTGGTGGCCGACGAGCAGGGGATCATCACGCTCTTCAACCCCGCCGCCCGGAGGATCTTCGGATACGAGGAGCGCGAGGTCCTCGGCGGGCCTCTCCGCCTCCTGATGCCGCCGGAAGACCACGCGAACCACCAGCAGACACTCCGTCATCCCGTGGAGCCCTGGCACTCCCGGCTCGTCGGGTGCACGATCGAACTGCACGGCCGGCGTAAAAGCGGCGAGATCTTTCCCCTCGAGATCTCGCTCTCGGCGATCGAATTGCCGGAGGGGGTCGTCTTCCTCGGCGCGATCCGCGACCTGACCGAACGCCGGCGCCTGCAAGCGCGGATCGTCCAGGCGGAGAAGCTGGCCTCGCTGGGCCTGCTCAGCGCCGGGGTGGCCCATGAGATCAATAATCCCCTGGCCTATGTGGCCAACAACCTGGCCGTGCTCGAACGCGATTACTGCGGGCTCTCCGAGGTACTGGCCGCCTACGAGGAGGCCCGGCCGGCGCTGGAAGCGCCCCGCCCCGAATTGGTCGAACGGATCGCCCGGATCGCCGAGGAGATCGACCTGCCGTACATCCGGGTGACCCTCGGACGGCTCCTGAGCAGCACCCGGCAGGGGGTCAAACGCGTCTCCGACATCGTGCAGAACCTGCGCGAGTTCGCCCGGCTCGGCCAGGCCACTCTCGATCAGATGGACGTGCACGAGGCGATCGCCAGCAGCCTGGAGATGATCCGGGGCCGGTTGGAACGGCGTTATATCAAGGTAGAAGAGCACTACGGCGAGTTGCCCCGGGTCGTCTGCGCCGCCGCTCAGATCCACCAGGTCATACTGAACCTGCTCGTCAACGCGATGCAGGCGATCGAGAGCACGGGCCGGGCCGGCGGTCGGATCGAGATTAGCACCCGAGCTTGCCCCGCTGAGGTGATCCTTGCAATCGCGGACGATGGTTGCGGCATCCCGGAGGAGATCCGTTCGCGGATCTTCGACCCGTTCTTCACGACCAAGCCGGTCGGCCAGGGGACGGGCCTGGGCCTGGCGATCAGTCACGGCATCGTGACCGACCACGGCGGTCGGATCGAGGTCGAGAGCCAGCCCGGCCGTGGGAGCTGCTTCCGCGTGATCCTGCCGGTCGGGGGGAGAGGACAGGTCCATGAGTACGCCGCACAAGCCCTGCCTGGTGGTGGTGGACAACGAGCCGGAGATCTGCAACTCGGTCTACCACCCGCTGTACCCCAAGTAGGCCCAGTACCAGGGAAGCTGCCATGAGGTGCCATCTGGCGACTAATCCTCAAACAAGCGTGAGGCGCCCGCCGAGGCCCGGTCTCCCGCGGCCGCCGATGCCGCGAGCCAGCGGGCCCGCGATCGCAGCCCGCTCGAACTCGCCGAGACGCTGGTCCGCCGGTTCGAGGAGCCCGACCGGCGGCATGACTTCCTGGCCGACCTCGAGGCGGATCGGGCCATCCTGGCACGGAGGATCGACGAACGGACCTGGCTGCGGGCGGACCTTGCTACAGGCCGGGTCCCCTGATCCGTCGCGTGCAACTGGGAAGGCCGGTGGATGCACTCCCCCATCGGTGGCCGACACCACACGTCGATGGAGCCTTTCCTTACAAGGGGGGAGCAACGGGCCATGATCACGAAGGAGGTAGCTATGTCGCCGAATGATCTGATCGGACGCTGCGTGAGATTCGCGGCCTCAGATGACTTGGAGGAGATCACGGGAGCCGAAGCGGTGGGCACGATCACGCACATCATCGACCACGGCAAGGGCGGTGGGGAAGTGCGGGTGAAGGTCGAGGGACTTGATCGGCACTACATATTCGACCTGGACGAAGTGGTGTTGCTGTCCCCGGAGAGACTGCCATTCTATACGTTCACGTCACCCGCACACCAAGGCGATCGCATCCGGCTGTATCCCAGCATCGATGCCGCCTGGTCCGACGCCCAAGAACAGCTGATCTTCGGGGTGGCTGTCCGCTTGAGTCCGGGAGGCCATCGCCTGAACTCGCTCTGGACGATGATGCGAGAGATCGCCCCGGGGTGGTCGACCCCGGCCGAACTTCACCACGATGGGTCCGTCACCGCCAAGGGTCCGATACCAGTGACGTTGTTCGTCGAGATCGGTCCACCTGCCGTACTGCTCAACTGACGTGAAGGCCCCGGCATCATGCCAGGGGCCGGATTCGGTTCTCATCGTTCGTGCCAATGACGACGTGCACGAGCCCGCCTCCCTCGACGTAGAACGCGGTGTCGCCCACCGACCATCCCCCGAGGTGGAGCCGGTCGAGCGCGCCCTAGACCTGAAACAAGCGAGGTCCGAGAAGTGACATGGTGTTGACAGTGCCTCAGACCCCATGAAATGAGGGGCGAAACAAACCGAAGAAATTCGGAAAGGTGCTCACTCGAAATCGATACCTCGCTCCGAATTCCTTCGAATCGTTATCGCCTTGAAAACAAGGGCTCAAATCGAATGTCAGCCTTATGTCAATTGCCGGACCTCGCTGGTTTCAGGATTAAACGATCCTGCCGTATGACATGTTGATTACCTCGTCGGCGGAATCCATAATTGTATTATCATGCGTAACAATGAGGACGGTGGTCTTGTTGCGATGGGCAGTCTTTCGGAGCAGGTCGACGACGATCCGGCTCGATTCTTCATCGAGCGCGGCGGTGGGCTCGTCGGCTAGAACCAGGCGCGGGCGGTGCACCAGGCGCGGCGCGATCGCGACGCGCTGGCGCTGGCCGCCGGAGAGCTTCGCGGGCTTGTGGTGCATGCGATCCTCGAGGCCGAGGTCCGTCAGGATCGCGGTGATCCGGCGGTCGATCTCCTCCGGCGGGTCGTTGCCCAACTCCATCGCCATCCGGACGTTCTGATAGGCGGTCAGCGAGGCGAACAGGTTGTGGGCCTGGAAGATGAACCCGATCCCACGGCGGACCGCGACGCGTTGCTCGTCGCTCAGGTCGCGAAGTTCCCGGCCGAGCACCCGGACGCTCCCCTCCTGGACCCGTCTCAGGGCGCCGATCAGCGTCAGCAGCGTCGTTTTGCCCGAGCCCGATCGCCCGGTCATGATCACAACCTGGCCGTTGCGGAGGTCGAGGTTGACATCGCGCAGGACCTCGGTGCGGATCTCCCCCTCGCCGAAGTGATGACTCAGGTGGCGGACGCGGACGCATTCGGTCGGGTCGCCGGCCGTTGGAGCCTCCGCCTCGCTTCGGGCGATTCCCGCGCCGAGGTCGCTCATTTGAAGAGCTCCACGGGGTCGGCGGAAAGGAGTTTCCGGATCGCGACGCAACCGGAGAGGGTGCACATGCTGACGGTCAGGGCCAGGATCAGGCCCGCCCGCCCCGGCGACAACTCCATCAGCAGGCCGGTGCCCCACACCAGTCCGGCGTAGAGGAGCAGGCTGATCACCAACCCTGGGATGAACCCCAGGAGCGACAGGATCAGCGCCTCATGAAGCACCACCCCGATGAAGTAACGATCGCCATAGCCCATGGCCTTCAAGGTCGCGTATTCGGGCAATTGTGCCCGGATGTCGCTGGAGAGGACCTGGTAGCAGATCACCACGCCCACGACGAAACCCATCGCCATGCCGAACCCGAAGATTGTGCCCACCGGCGTGTGGCTCATCCAGAACCGCTGCTCCTTGTCGATGAGTTCGTCGCGCGTGTAGAACGCGACGTCGCCGGGCAGCGACCGGCGCAACGCCGCGACCAGCGCCGGCAGGTTGGTGCCCGGCGCCACTTTCATCAGGCCGAGGTCGACGTCCCGGAGGTCGGGGGGGTGCAGACGGCGATCGGGAAAGTAGCGCAGGTAGTTCTGGTCGCTCATGATCAGGTTGCCGTCGGTAACAAAGTCAGTGCCCAGGCGGAACGTCCCGACGATCCGGATCGGGCGCCGGGAGAGGACAGCCTCCGCGCCGACCTCGTGGGGACCATACACCGGCTTCGACAGCACATCGATCAGGGCCGTGTCGGGCGGCCTCAGCCTCTCAGCCGCGGCGCGGCTGACGACGTCAGGGCGGAAGACCCGTTCGCCCGGGTTGAACGCCAGGACACGGATCTTCCGCGCCCGGCCCGAGGCGGGGTTCCTCCAAATCGAGGCGCGCGCCTCGGTGTAGATCGGATAAGCCGCCTTGATCGCATCGAACTGCCGCGCCTCGTACAGCCGGCGCAGGCTGAACCACGCCTTTGCTGCCAGCGTGTGCTTGCTCGCGCTGATGATGATCAGGTCATTGTCGTCAGCGTCGAGCTTCCGGATCAGCTCCGCGGTGCTGTCCATCAACGCATTCCAGAACCCATATTCCATGAACATCAGGATCACGGAGAACACAATCCCGGCGAGCGACGTCAGCAGGCGCAGGGGGTCATGGGTCAGGTTCAGCCAGGCCAGGGGGATTCGGCGGAAGGTCGGCATCGTCAATACATGTCCGCGGGGTCGGCCTGGTGGACTTTCCGGAGCGAGACGACGGCCGAGGATGAGCACATGGTCGCGGCTGCAACCAGCACCGGGCCGGCGATCCAGGGGTGCATCGTGATCGGGATCATGGCATTCCTTTCGACCGCGAGATAGAGGAGCCACGAGAGGGCCAGCGAGGGAACGTAGGCGGCGGCGGCGATGAGCAGCCCTTGCTGGAGCACGATCGACGCGAGCTGCCCGGCGGTGTAGCCCATCGCCTTGAGCGTCGCGTACTCGGCAAAGTGATCGGCGATATCGCTGGAGAGGACCTGGTAGACGACCACGACGCCGACGAGGAACGCGACCGAGACTCCAATGAGGAAGATGACTCCGATCGACTTGCCGACGATCCAGTACCACCTCTCGCTGGCCCGGAACGCCGCGCGAGTCATCACCTTGACGTCGATCGAAGGCAGCAGTGCCGCGAGGGACCGGGCGACCGCGTCGGCATCGGCGCCGGGAGCGAGTTGGACCAGCCCCAGGTTGGGGCGATGGAGCTTGTCGTGGCCGGCGATCCGCGCGAACGTCTGGTCGCCGACGATGATGGCGCCATCGGCCGCGAAACCGGTGCCCATCGTGAACAGGCCCACGGCCTTGTAGCGCCTCAGGCCGATCTCGGGCCGGATGCCCACGTCGAGCGGCCCGTATTCCCGTCGGCACCGCCGATCGACCAGCAGGGCGTTGGTCTGCTTGAGCGAGTCCCAGTGGGCCTCGACCTCCTCGGCGCGGAATGCCCCCTGCGAGCGGAAGGGATGGTCTGCAAGGTCGAACCCGATCACCAGGACCGGCCGGCGCTGTTGCTGCTGCTCCCAGGTCTCAGCGTTGGTCCCGGGTCGCCGCTCGGGGTTGCGCCACGTGCTCGTGAAGATATAGATCGGGGCGACGTGCCGAACTCCGGGGATCGACTCGGCGCGGGAGAGATAGGCCCTGGGGAAGCTACTGGGCTCCGCCAGGTAGAGGTAATTGTCCGAGATGATGACGAGCTCGTAGTCGAGCTTGTCCGTGACGATCGTCGCGGTCCGCAGGACCGACTGGAGGAACCCCGATTGCATGAAGATGGCTGTCAGGGCGAAGGAGACCCCGGCAATGGCGACGAGCGACTTGGCCTGATCATGGAGGAGGTTATACCAGGCCAGAGGGGTCCGCCTCATCGCCGGTGCTCCGGCCCGCGGGTCGGCGCCGCGCTGGGGGGCCGGGCGACCACCTCGGGGGTTCCGATCGTGACGTCAACCTGGAGGTTGGTCAGGAACGCGACCGCCCGGCTGTCGTGGCGGTCGAGCCGGATCCTGACCTCGACGACGCGCGCGTAGGCATCCGCGGCGGGGTCGAGCCCGAGGACGTCGTTCTTGGCGACCGTCCAGCCGATCCGCTCGACGACACCATGGAGGATGGGAATCCCTTCGGGCAGCACGGGCTCGCGACCTCGGCTCGCTGTCCCTCGCGGACCCGCTTCCGGTCGGTCTCATAAACCTCGGCGACCACGTCCATCGTCTCAACGTCGCCGAGCTGGAGGAGAGGCCGGGTGCCGGTCGCCTCGCCGGGGTGGGTCAGGATCTTGAGGATGCGGCCGTCGATGGGCGCCTTGATCGCGAGCTGTTCCAGCCGGGCGTCCAACAGCTCCACGCTCGCCCGTAACGAGGCGATGGGAATTGCGCTGGAGCCGGATCGAGCCGACTTCCGCCTTCCGGATCTCGAGATCGACCCGCTCCTCGTGGATCTCGTGCGCCTTCTTTAGCTTGTCGAGGAGGACCGCCGCGGATTCCAGTTCCTCCTGATCGCGTCGCACGAGGAGGTGGCACTGGTCATACTCTTGCTGCGAGACGACCGCCTGTTTGGGGAGCCCTTCGAGTCGGTTCAGGTTCGCGGTCGAATTCTTGAGGTTCTCGCGAAGCAAGTCGAGCTTCGCCTGCTGCGCCTGGATCTCGCGCGGCTCCAGCTCCTCGACTTGCTGCCGCTCGATCTTCGCCTCGGCCTTGAGGACCTCCTCGTAACGCCGCTCGGCGTCGAGTCGGTCCTGGGCTTCACGGATCTGGGCTTCGAGGTGGGGCTTCTCGGCCATTAGCTCCGCCTGCCCCTCGAGCAGGACGAGCGTCTCCCCGCGCCGAACTTCCTGGCCCTCCTGGACCGCGATGCGGGCGATGCGGGCCCCCGGGGGGCCGGCGATGGAGATGACCCCGCAGTGGGGTTCGAGCCGTCCCAGGGCCACAACCCGATCCGCCTCAACCCGGCGGGCCGGCTCGGTCGCGCTGGTCGGCGGGTTGTCACTGCGGCGGAGATGCAGCACATGCCCCGAGTATCCGAGCGAGACACAGGTTGCCCCCACCGCGAGTAACGCCAGCACTGATTTTGCCATCGAACCACCTCGGCTCCTGAGTCCGGCCATCCCCGTCGCCTTTCAAATGCGACGACCTTGGCTCCCCGGAGTGCACGTCAGGAGGATTCTCCTGATTCGGCGAGTGGTCCAGTCACCCTCGAGTCGGAGGTCGCTGCCGACGCAGGGTGAACCGCCAGACCCGCGATCCCCGACGCCCCGCATCCTAACGAATCGTCCAGGCTGGTCTGCTCATTTCACCGTAACAATGAATCGAGCAGACTCTTACCCAACCATCGAGTTTGAAGGCCTCGGGCCGCGGGACTCGGGATGTTTTCTCGAGAGGGCCGCAAGTTCTTCAGGAGAGAGCCACTCGCGGACCGGTCATCCGAAGCCTCTCAAAAAGCGAGACTCGGCTATCATCGGCTATGGGCCAGGGGTTACTGGAGAAACCCGCTCAATATCATGATTCTTAACATCAAATGGTGTGCCAGTTCCTCGGGTGGCGACCATTTTTTCTTGCAATGTGAGTCAGGAGGCCCCCGAGCTCTACCTGAAGTACGGATTGGTGTTAAGTTTATGGCGATTCGGCTCGCAATTATCCTTGCAGGCGCAGGCCGCGATCGTTGTTTGGGTCACCGCTCCGGAAATCACGCGGCGGATGGTTGCGGGGGACCGAGGCGCTGGAGGCCGAGCAGGGACGTCAAGCCGGTCCAAGACGTGCTCGAACAGGTCTCCTGGCTTGACTCCGAACAGGCGCTCTTACAGCCGTGATGCCGTTGGGCCTGTGGGAGCCTAGTCCCACAAACCGTAGTTGAGACCCAAGAAGTTGACCGTCACGCTAAAATTACCTGGCTTTGCTAGTTTCCCAGTTACCAGGAGAGCTTTCACCATGCCGGGTAAGGCGGCCAAGATCACCATCACTGAACGTCAACATGACATCCTCCGCACGCTCCACGACGCCGTCACGGCTCCCTCGCATCTCCGGCAACGGGCCACCCTCATCCTCCTGGCCTTCGACGGCCTTCGCAATGACGACATCGCCGAGCAGGTCGGCCTTGGGCAACGCCAGGTCGGACTCTGGCGACGACGTTGGGCCAAGGCCTGGAACCGCCTCATTGACCTCGAATGCAGCGAGACCCACGCCGCTCTGCGCCGGGCCATCGAAGCAGTCCTTACTGATGAACCGCGCCCCGGCGCACCGGGCAAGTTCACCCCGGAGCAAGTCACCCAGATCCTCGCGGTCGCCTGCGAGCCCCCCGAGAAGTCCGGCCGGCCCATCACCCACTGGACGGCCCACGAACTGGCCGATGAGGTCGTCAAACGGGGCATCGTCGCGTCGATCTCGACGTCCCAGGTGGGCCGCTACCTTCGCGAGGCCGCCATGCAGCCCCACAAGAGCCGGTATTGGCTCAACACCACCGAGAAGGATCCCGGAGCAGTTTCAGAAGCAGGTCGAGGCGGTCTGCGACACCTACCGCGATGGCGCCAGTGTTGGAGCAGACCCAGAACACCCACACCGTCTGCGTGGACGAGATGACGGGCATCCAGGCGTTGGAGCGGACCGCCGCCACCAAGCTGATGATCGCGGGGAAGCCGCGCGGATCGAGTTCGAGTACGAGCGGCACGGGACGTTGACCCTGATCGGCAACTTCCAGGTGACGACCGGGGAGTTGATCGCTCCCACGATCGGCCCGACGCGTACCGAGGCCGACTTCGCCAGCCACATCGAGCAGACGATGGCCACTGACCCGGGTGCGTCGTGGGTGTTCGTAACGGATAACTTGAACATCCATTGTTCGGAGACCTTGGTGCAGGTGGTGGCCCAGGCGTGTGAGATCACCACGGCGCTGGGCAAGAAGGGGGTACGTGGTGTGCTGGAATCGGTGGCGAGCCGCCAGGCGTTCTTGTCGGAGCCGGTCACCGCATCCGGTTCGTGTACACGCCGAAGCACAGTTCGTGGCTGAACCAGATCGAGGTGGTCTTCGGGATGATCATGCGGAAAGTGATTCGCCGTGGTTCGTTCACCTCGGTGAATGACTTGCGTGATAAACTGTCGAATTTTATCGAATATTTCAATCGAGTATTTGCACATCCCTTCCGTGGACGTACACGGGTCGTCCGCTGATGGCGAAGCCAGCAGCGTGAAGCAGGGCAAGTAACGAACGAGGGTAAGCTGGCCGTATCATTGGCGTTCAACTGTGGTTCTTCGGAC